>NZ_PEFJ01000001.1:3535000-5014901 GCF_002754495.1 Acidovorax sp. 62 | reverse complement strand
CCGGCCTCGATGGCCTCACCGTCGGGCATCTTCAGGCGATCCATGATGGACTTGACGCGGTCACCCGCGAAGATGCGCATCAGCGAATCGTCCAGGCTCAGGTAAAAGCGCGACGAGCCCGGGTCACCTTGGCGGCCAGAGCGGCCACGCAGTTGGTTGTCGATACGGCGCGATTCGTGGCGCTCGGTGGCGATGATGCGCAAGCCGCCCAAAGCCTTGATTTTTTCGTGGTCCACCTTCCAGTCGGCGCGCACTTTCTCGATCTGCGCATGGCGGGCGGCTTCGTCCAAAGACTCGTCCGCCTCAATCGCAGAGATGAGCTTTTCAATGTTGCCACCCAGCACGATGTCGGTACCACGGCCCGCCATGTTGGTGGCGATGGTGATCATGCCCTCGCGCCCGGCCTGGGCCACGATGTCGGCCTCACGGGCATGCTGCTTGGCGTTGAGCACCTGGTGGGGTAAGCCCTCTTTGTTCAAGAGCTCGTCAATGATTTCTGAATTTTCAATCGATGTGGTGCCCACCAGCACCGGCTGGCCTCGCTCATGGCACTCGCGAATGTCTTTGATGGCCGCTTCGTACTTCTCGCGGGTGGTCTTGTACACACGGTCGAGCTGATCATCACGCAGACTCTGCCGATTCGGGGGAATCACCACGGTTTCCAGGCCGTAGATTTCCTGGAACTCGTACGCCTCGGTATCGGCAGTGCCGGTCATGCCCGAGAGCTTGTTGTACAGGCGGAAGTAGTTCTGGAAGGTGATCGACGCCAGGGTCTGGTTTTCAGCCTGGATGTTGACGCCTTCCTTGGCCTCCACAGCCTGGTGCAGGCCATCGCTCCAGCGGCGGCCCGACATCAAACGGCCAGTGAACTCGTCCACGATGACGATTTCACCGTTTTGCACCACGTAGTGCTGGTCACGGTGATAGAGGTGATTGGCACGCAACGCCGCATACAGGTGGTGCATCAGCGTGATGTTGGCGGGGTCGTACACCGAGGCGCCTTCGGCAATCAGCCCCTGGCTGGCCAAAATGCGTTCGGCCGACTCGTGGCCCTGCTCCGTCAAGAACACCTGGTGGGTTTTCTCATCCAGCGTGAAGTCGCCGGGCTTGGTCACACCCTCGCCTGTGCGCGGATCGGCTTCACCCTCTTGGCGCACCAGCAGCGGCACCACCTTGTTCATCGCGATGTACATCGCCGTGTGGTCTTCGGCTTGTCCACTGATGATGAGTGGCGTGCGCGCTTCATCGATCAAGATGGAGTCCACCTCGTCCACGATGGCATAGTTCAAGCCCTGCTGCACACGGTCATGGGCTTCGTACACCATGTTGTCGCGCAGGTAGTCAAACCCGTACTCGTTGTTGGTGCCGTAGGTGATGTCTGCACGGTACGCGGCCTGCTTTTCCTCGCGCGGCATGTTGGGCAGGTTGATGCCCACCGTCAGGCCCAGGAAGTTGTAGAGGCGGCCCATCCACTGGGCATCGCGATTGGCCAGGTAGTCGTTCACGGTGACCACATGAACCCCCTTGCCAGACAAGGCATTGAGGTACACCGGCAGCGTAGCGGTCAGGGTCTTGCCCTCGCCCGTGCGCATTTCTGAGATCTTGCCGTGGTGCAGAGCCATCCCACCCAGCATCTGCACGTCAAAGTGGCGCATCTTCATCGCGCGCTTGGAGCCTTCGCGCACTACGGCAAAGGCCTCAGGCAAGATGGCATCCAGCGATTCGCCTTTGGCTACCCGGTCCTTGAACTCCTGGGTCTTGGCGCGCAATGCGTCGTCAGACAGCTTCTCATACTCAGGCTCCATCTCGTTGATGCGAGCGACCACTTTGCGGTATTGCTTGAGAAGCCGGTCATTGCGGCTGCCGAATATTTTGGTGAGGAAGTTGGTGGCCATGCGAACAGGACCGTTCAACACACCAATGCGGTGCCGTTGAACGACCGAAATCCCTAATAAGAATTGAGTTCAGTTGGGTCCGTCGCTCAAGAATGCAAGCACCCCGAGGCCGAACACAGGACTGGCGATTTTACCTGCCCGCAGGTGTAGGGTTTTGCTGCGCTACCACAGCCCCCTTGGATGCAGCCGCCAGCGCGAGATCCGCCTTGCCCGTTCCGGCATTCAGGAATTTTTGCGGGTCCTGAAAGACGCCTTGCACCAGCACTTCAAAATGCAGATGCGGCCCGGTCGATCGCCCGGTGGTTCCGACCTCCGCAATTTTCTGCCCCCGCTTGACCAGATCACCCTGCTTGACCAACGTGCGAGAGGCGTGCGCATAGCGCGTCACCAACTGGTTCCCGTGGTCCACCTCAATCATGTTGCCGTAGGCAGGATGAAATTCTTGGGCAATGACCACCCCTCCCGCTGCAGCCAAAATGGGGGTGCCGGTATCGGCCTGAAAGTCCAGCCCCGTGTGCAATGCCGATTGGCCCGTAAAGGGGTCCAGCCGCCAGCCGAACGCAGAGCCCGCCGCACGCCCACTGACCGGGGCGTGGGTGGGTACCATTTTTTTACGGATGTGCTGGTCAAAGAGCCTTGACTCCATCACAGTCATCCAATCGACCCGCTGGTTGGTCAACTTTTCCAGATCATCCAGCGTAGCCTGCAACTCTTCCATCGACAGGTTGCGGGCCCCCACCAGGGCACCGCCACGGCCGTCATTTTTGGGGATGTCAGCAGGAGACATCCCGGACAGCCCCATGACACGGTCCCCAAGAGATTCGAGCTGCACCATGCGCGCCTGCATATCTCCCACACGACGGGCCATCGCATCCAGATTGGCCCGCATGAACTTGTCACGCTCTTCAAACTCGTCTTTGACCACCAGCTTGACCAATGAGCCAAACACGGGCCACCCCTCGCGAGCGCCTTTTAGAAAAACCCAGTGGTACAACAGCGCAGCCACCAGCATCAGCCCCATCGAAAGCAGCAATCCAGCCAACACAAGGCGCACACCCGACAGATGAATAGACCGGGTACGGGCCGAACGAGCGTCCGTGATAATCAAATGCACAAAGTTATCTCCATGCCATAGAGGCCCACCCATGAACCGCCGCCATCACGCCGTTACGTTGCAGCAAGCCAGCGCCGAGTCCCCCACGCTGGCCATGCTGACCGCGCTCACCAGAGACTCCAGCGACCGGCTGAAGGCCATAGAACCATTGATTCCCCCAGGACTGCGAGGCACGCTACAGGCTGGCCCGATTGACGGAACAAGCTGGTGCCTTCTGGTCAGCAGCAACTCGGCTGCGGCCAAGCTGCGCCAGATCCTGCCTGCATTGCAGGCGCATTTGCGGGTCCGGGGATGGGAGGTTAACTCCATTCGCCTGAAAGTTCAAACTGGCGTGCGTTGAACTGGCGAATGAAAGGATGCTGAGGCATCCAGAAGAAAAATGGTGCCGGTTGTCGGAATCGAACTGACGACCTACCGCTTACAAGGCGGGTGCTCTACCAACTGAGCTAAACCGGCGAAGCCCGCATTCTATATCGAAAAACAGGCCCAAAAACAAAAAAACGCTATTTCACACGTTTGAGCGAGGGGCGACCGCCCGCAGGACCAGGCGTTGGGCGGGGCGCATCCCCCGCACCGGATTCAGCATCGGCTGCGGGCACCAGTTGAACAACACGCTCATCTGCCGCCGCCGCGGGCGCCTCCTCCAACACCACCGCGCTCGACGCTGGCGCGAGCGACACAGGCGAAGATGGCACCACCAACCCATCTACCGGCGCTGGAAATGCCATGCCTTGCCCATTTTCACGGGCGTAAATGGCAATGACGCGCCCAACCGGCACAAGGATGTCGCGGGGCTTGCCGCCGAAGCGGGCCTTGAACTCAATGAAATCATTGCCCAGCTGCAACGCGCTGGTCGCGTCGTAGCTGATGTTCAGCACGATCTCACCCTCGTGCACAAACTCCCGCGGCACCTGCACCGACTCGTCCACGCGCACCGCCACGTAAGGGGTCAACCCATTGTCGGTGCACCATTCGTACAAGGCACGAATCAGGTACGGGCGCGTAGAAGTCGATTCCTGAGCATTCATGGGCAATGAAACGGTTCGGTCGGTGAAAAGAAGGGACTGCCGCGCTTACTTGCGCATGACCTTTTCAGAAGGTGTCAGCGCTTCGATGTAGGCAGGGCGAGAGAAGATGCGCTCTGCATACTTGAGCAACGGGGCAGCATTTTTGCTCAGCTCAATGCCGTAGTAATCCAGGCGCCAGAGCAAAGGCGCAATAGCGACATCCAGCATCGAGAAGTTGTCGCCCAGCATGTACTTGTTCTTGAGGAACACCGGCGCCAGTTGGGTCAGTCGGTCACGGATATGGGCACGCGCCTTTTCCAACGCCTTTTCGTTGCCCTTGGTGGCACGCGATTCCAGCGTGTTCACATGCACGAACAACTCTTTTTCAAAGTTCAGCAAGAACAAGCGGACACGGGCGCGATCGACCGGGTCACCAGGCATCAATTGCGGGTGCGGAAAGCGCTCATCAATGTACTCATTGATGATGTTCGACTCATACAGAATCAGGTCGCGCTCCACCAAAATAGGCACCTGCCCATAAGGGTTCATCACGCTAATGTCTTCTGGCTTGTTGTACAGGTCTACATCGCGGATTTCGAAATCCATGCCTTTTTCAAACAAGACAAAGCGGCAGCGGTGGGAAAAAGGGCAAGTGGTTCCCGAGTAAAGCACCATCATGGTGGGAGGCTCCTAAAAATCAAAAGAGTGGGAAGCACCAAAGCGCCCACTCTGTAAAAAATTCCGACGAACCCGCATGCGGGTGTCGCCGGAAGATCAGCGAATTATTTGACGTCTTTCCAGAAAGACGCGTTCAGCCGCCATGCAATGATGGTGAAGAAGCCCAGGAAAATCAGAACCCAGACCCCAACACGGATGCGCGTGTTTTGCGCAGGCTCGGCCATCCACTGCATGTAGTTCACCAGATCACCCACCGCCTCGTCGTACTGAACCGGGGTCAGCTTGCCCGGAGTCACTTGCTCCCAACCCTTGAAAACATGGGTCTTTTTGCCGTGACTCTCTTGCTCTTCAAACACGGGACGACGCTCGCCCTGCAACTCCCACAAGGCATGGGGCATGCCTACATTGGGAAACACCAGGTTGTTCCAGCCGGTCAGCTTGGCGTCGTCTCGGTAATAGGTACGCAAATAGGTGTAGAGGTAATCTGCACCAGACCCCGCCGAGCTGGCACGCGAACGCGCAATCACGGTGAGGTCAGGAGGATTGGCACCAAACCAAGCCTTGGCTTGTTTTGGATCAATCGCAGACTTCATTGTCTCACCCACCTTGTCGGTGGTGAACAACAGATTGTCCTTCACCTGCTGATCTGAAAGGCCAATGTCCTTCAGACGATTGAAGCGCATATACGCCGCAGAGTGGCAATTCAGGCAGTAGTTGACGAACAGCTTGGCACCATTTTGCAGAGATGCCAGGTCGTTGGTCTTGGCGGGCGCCCTGTCCAGCGCAACCCCGCCGCCGGAAGCCATTGCAGAGCCTGCCACCAGACCCAGCGCTGCCACCATCGTGAGAATGAGTTTCTTCATTGTTATTTGCTCCTGCTCTCAGTGCGCAACGTAGGTAACGCGATCGGGCACGGGCTTGGTCTTGCCAATGCGACTCCACCAGGGCATCAACATGAAGAAGCCGAAGTAGAACAGCGTGCCCACTTGAGAAACCCGCTCACCCACAGGAGACGGAGGCTGTACGCCCAAGTAACCCAGGATCAGGAAGTTGATCACAAAGACACCGTAGAAATACTTGTGCCAATCAGGACGGTAGCGAATGGACTTCACTGGGCTGCAATCCAACCATGGCAAGAAGAACAGAATGATCACAGCACCGCCCATGACCACCACACCCCAGAACTTGGCATCAATGGCCAGCATGAGAAGGATGACCACCGCTCCAGCACCTGCAATCGCGGCCTTGAAGATGCCAGGCAATTGAGCCTTCACCGCACCAAAAAGCGCACCCAGGGCCACGCAGGCGATCAGGGCGTACATCATCTCGCTGGTGATGGCACGCAGCATCGAGTAGAACGGCGTGAAGTACCAGACTGGCGCAATGTGCAACGGCGTCACCAACGGGTCGGCCGGGATGAAATTGTTGTACTCCAAGAAGTAGCCACCGAACTCAGGGGCGAAGAAGATCACCGCCGAGAACACCAGCAAGAAAACCGCAACACCAAAGATATCGTGAACGGTGTAGTAAGGGTGGAACGGCACGCCGTCCAGTGGCTTGCCCTTGGCATCGCGGGGCGCATTGGGGCCCTTGATTTCGACGCCGTCGGGGTTGTTGGAGCCCACATCGTGCAGCGCCAACAAGTGCGCCACCACCAAGCCCAGCAGCACCAAAGGCACCGCAATCACATGGAAGCTGAAGAAGCGGTTCAGGGTCGCATCGCCCACCACAAAATCACCACGGATGAGCAAAGCCAGATCGGGACCAATGAACGGAATGGCGGCGAACAGGTTCACGATCACCTGAGCACCCCAGTACGACATCTGACCCCAAGGCAGCAGGTAGCCCATGAAGGCTTCCGCCATCAGGCACAGGAAGATGGCGCAGCCAAAGATCCAGACCAATTCGCGTGGCTTGCGGTAAGAGCCATAGAGCAACCCACGGAACATGTGCAGGTACACCACGACAAAGAAGGCCGAAGCGCCAGTGGAGTGCATGTAGCGGATCAACCAACCCCAAGGCACATCGCGCATGATGTATTCCACCGATGCGAAAGCCAGATTGGCATCAGGCTTGTAGTGCATCACGAGGAAGATGCCAGTGACGATCTGAATGACCAGCACCAGCAATGCCAGCGAACCAAAGATGTACCAGAAGTTGAAGTTCTTCGGAGCATAGTACTCCGACATGTGCACGCGGTACGCATCAAACGCCGTGGGAAACCGGTTCTCAAACCAGTTCGTCACCTTGGCCGTTGCCGATGCGTTAGGGGAAATTTCCTTGAATTCAGCCATGTTGTGCTACCTCAAGCCTTCTTGTCTTCACCGATCAGCAGGCGCGAATCGGACAGGAACATGTGTGGCGGAATTTCCAGGTTGTCAGGCGCTGGCTTGTTCTTGAACACGCGGCCGGCCACGTCAAACGTCGAGCCGTGGCAAGCACACAGAAAGCCGCCATTCCAGTCGTCTGGCAGCGAAGGCTGTGGGCCCGTTTGAAACTTGTCACCTGGCGAGCAGCCCAGGTGGGTGCAAATGCCGACCCCGACGAAGATCTCGGGCTTGATGGAGCGGTGTTGGTTTTTGGCGTACTCGGGGGTGGGGTACGTCTTGCGATCTGACTTGGGATCGGCCACCTGGGGCTCGGTCTTGGCCAGCGAGGCGACCTGTTCAGGGGTGCGCTTGAGAATCCACACGGGCTTGCCGCGCCACTCTACGGTCAACTTTTCGCCCGGCTGCAGGGCTGAAATGTCCACCTCTACAGCTGCGCCGGCTGCTTTGGCTCTTTCCGAAGGCTGAAAACTGCTGACGAAGGGCACGGCTACAGCCACTCCTCCCGCAGCACCAGCGCATCCGGACGCAATCAGCCACGTCCGCTTACTGGTGTCGACTGGTGTGTCACTCATGGGGATCCTCGGTATACATCGCTATGTTGGGGTCAGCGGCGGATTGTAGCGGAGTGAAAACTCGTAACAACAGGCAAACCTCTTGAAATCAGCCTTGACAGCCCCATGCGCTGGGTAATACTGCGCCCCTGCCACCTAGATAATGCGGGGTTCAAACCGTCTCTGGGTACGTTTGTCAACCAATTTATAAAAATGGAAGAAACATGACCATCATCAAAGAGTTCAAAGAATTCGCAATCAAGGGTAATGTGGTCGATCTCGCCGTGGGCGTGATCATTGGGGGGGCCTTCGGGAAAATCGTGGATTCGGTGGTGGCCGACCTGATCATGCCGATGGTGGGGCTGGTATTTGGCAAACTGGATTTTTCCAATTTGTTCCTGGTGCTGGGTAATGTGCCCGCAGGTACGGCTATGACGCTGGACGCGCTTCGCAAAGCGGGCGTTCCTGTGTTTGCTTATGGCAATTTTCTGACCGTGGCGGTGAATTTCATTATTCTGGCCTTCATCATTTTCATGATGATCAAACAAATCAACCGACTCAAGCGCGAAGCCCCCGCCGCCGCACCTGCGGCCCCAGCCCCTGAGCCAGAAGACATCGTGCTGCTGCGCGAAATTCGCGACAGCCTCAAGCAGCGCTGAGCCAGCCAAGGCTCGCGTTTTTTGCGCTTCAGACTCTGCCGCCAACGCCCTGCCCAGCAGGGCGTTTTACGTTGCGCCAACCGCCCGGGCGGGGGCTGCGCCTGCAGTCAAGCCAACTGCCGCGCCATGCGAACCGCCTCGATGAGGCTGGACGCATCGGCTACACCCTGGCCCGCAATGTCGAAGGCTGTGCCGTGGTCCGGGCTGGTGCGCACCAGCGGCAAGCCCAAGGTCACGTTCACGCCCTTGTCCACGCCCAGGTACTTGACGGGAATCAAGCCTTGGTCATGGTACATCGCCACCACCACATCAAACGCCCCCGGATGGCCTGGCGCGTTGCGGGCGCGCATGAACACCGTGTCTGGCGGCAGGGGGCCCTGCACATCCAAACCCTGGGCCTGCAGCCAGGCCACCGCAGGGGCAATGGTGTCGCACTCCTCGCGGCCAAACAAACCGCCCTCCCCTGCATGCGGATTGAGCCCCGCCACCGCGATCCGAGGGCTGCGCCCCAAGGTGCGCTGCAGCGCGTGGTGCGCAATCTGCACGGTCTGCACCACATTGTCATAAGTCACTGCAGCAATTGCGTCGCGCAGTGAGACATGGATGCTGACCAGCACCGTGCGCAGTTCGTCACCGGCCAACATCATGCGCACCGGCATGTCCGCCAGGGCCACGCCCCGGTGGGCGGCAGCTTCGGCCTGCAGCAGCTCGGTGTGGCCGGGGTACGCCACGCCCGCAGCCGACAAGGCCTCTTTGTGCAGGGGTGCTGTGACCAACGCGGCCACATCCCCACGCAGCGCCGCACGGGCTGCCCACTCCACGCAATCGGCTGCAGCGCGCCCCGCCTCGGCACTGATGCGCCCCCAAGGCACCGCACTGGCCAACCCTGGCAGTGGCAAGACGGGCACGCAACGCGTCGGGGCATCCCAGGCATCGTGAATGCCGTCCAACACCGCTACAGGCACGCTGGGAATGCCGGGGCGTGCAATGCACGCAGCAGCCCGGCGCAAGGTGGCGACGTCACCCACCACAAAACAGCCCCGCAGCAGGTCAGGCGCGTCACGAAAGGCCTTGGCCACGATCTCAGGGCCTATGCCTGCCGGGTCTCCTTGAGTGATGGCGATGGGCTTCATGCAGATCCTTATCAAAATCAAGCTCCTGCGCTTATTAAATAAGCGCTAGCAGCTATTATTTATATAGCAAACATTTGGAGCGGCTCACACAACCCAGCGAAGCGACCCTGGCCAGGCGTCCCGTCGCAGGCAGTACGACAGGTACGACAAGACGAGACAACGACGCGACGCCAGGGGGGTTGTGTTAGCCGCTCTCAGGCGGGGTTGTCAATCTCGATGAACTGGTGCGCGAGGCCCAGGCTTCGCGCCACTTCAGCGGCCAGGGCAGGGGCGCCATAGCGCTCGGTGGCATGGTGGCCTGCGGCCACAAACGCCACCCCGGTCTCGCGGGCCAAGTGGGCCTGCGGCTCTGAAATTTCACCCGTCACAAAAACGTCCGCCCCCGCGGCAATGGCTGCCTCGAAGTAGCTCTGCGCACCGCCCGTGCACCACGCCACCTTGGCGACGGGACGCTGCGCCCCCATGGCACCACCGGGCGCCACCAGCGTGGCGGAGCGCCCCAACGCCTGCGCCACATGGTCGACCACCGCCTGGGCACTGGGGTAACTGGCGCTGGCCAGACAGCCCAGCGCTTGCTCACCAAATTGCGATTCGCTCGCCCACCCCAGCACCCGCCCCAGCTGGGCGTTGTTGCCCCACAGAGGGTGTGCATCCAGCGGCAGGTGGTAGGCAAACAGGTTGATGTCGTGCGCCAGCAGCCGCTGCAGGCGCTGCTTCATCCAGCCAGTCACCCGCCCGTCCTGCCCCCGCCAGAACAGGCCGTGGTGCACAAAGATGGCGTCGGCTCGGGCTTCAATAGCGGCGTCGATCAGCGCCAGGCTGGCCGTCACGCCGCTGACCACGCGCGAGATCTCGGCCCGCCCTTCGACCTGCAGGCCGTTGGGGCCGTAGTCCTTGAAGCGCTCGGGTTGCAGCAGGCCGTCAAACGCCTGCAAGAGTTGTTGCCTGGATATGCTCATGCCCGGTATTGTCGCGCGGCGCTGGCCCCGGCTGCAGGGGCACCCAGGCTTGGCGGACTGGGTTGACGGACAATGGCGACTGCGCAGGGACAGCATCGTCCTCCTGGCACTTTTTCTGCCCGCGCTTTTTTGCCACTCACACCCAAGACCATGAAACGCATCTGGCTGCTGTTTTCTCAGGCCGTGACAGTTTTTGCTGCGGCATACTTTGTTGTTGCCACCCTCCAACCCGACTGGATCCGCCAAGGCGCCAAGCGATCTGGCGCGGGCATTGCGCTGCTAGAGGCCCCCTCAGCCCCCACCGGCCAGCCCGCCCCGGGCAGCTTCAGCGGCGCTGCACGCAAGGCCTCACCGGCCGTGGTAAGCATCAACACCAGCAAAGCGGTGCGCCACCCACGCAGCAACGACCCCTGGTTCCAGTTCTTCTTTGGCGACCAGGGCCAGCAGGCGCAAACGGGCCTGGGCAGCGGCGTCATCATCAGCCCCGAGGGCTACATCCTGACCAACAACCATGTGGTCGAGGGCGCCGATGAAATTGAAGTGACCCTCACAGACAGCCGCCGCTCTCGCGCCAGCGTGATCGGGACCGATCCCGACACCGACCTCGCGATCCTGAAGATCGAGCTCGACAAGCTGCCCGTGATCACCCTGGGCAACTCCGATGGTCTGGCCGTGGGTGACCAGGTGCTGGCCATTGGCAACCCCTTTGGCGTGGGGCAAACCGTGACCAGCGGCATCGTCAGCGCCTTGGGCCGCAGCCAGTTGGGCATCAACACCTTTGAGAATTTCATCCAGACCGATGCCGCCATCAACCCCGGCAACTCGGGCGGCGCGCTGGTGGATGTGAACGGCAACCTACTGGGCATCAACACCGCCATCTATTCCCGCTCTGGCGGCAGCATGGGCATCGGGTTTGCCATTCCCGTGTCCACTGCGCGGCTGGTGCTGGACGGCATCGTGAAAGACGGGCAAGTGACACGGGGCTGGATTGGCGTGGAGCCCAACGAACTCTCGCCCGAGCTGGCCGAGACCTTTGGCGTGAAAGCCACCGAGGGCGTGATCATCACCGGCGTGCTGCAAGACGGCCCCGCCGCGCAAGCTGGCATGCGCCCTGGCGATGTGATCGTGAAAGTGGACGACAAGGCCGTGAGCAATGTCTCTGAACTGCTGACGGCAGTGGCTGCACTCAAGCCAGGCACCGCCTCCACCTTCCAGGTGCAGCGCACCGACCGAAAGCTGGAGCTGAGCATCAACCCCGGGGTGCGCCCCCGTCCACAGCGCAACGTGCGGCGCTGACTACGCACAGTAGCGATCACCGTATCGCTATCAAATAAATAGCTGCTAGCGCTTAAAAATAAAGCGCTAGCAGCTATTTTTATATCCAAATCATTTCAAGAAAAATGCCAAAGGGGCAAGTGCCGCCCCCTGGTCACCCCACGCTACAAGGCGGAGCGTGGGTTTCGTACGCTTCTCAAGAGGACGAAGAAGAGGATGCCGCCTGATCGTCCGCATTCTCAGGCGCCTTGGTGTGCTTGATGAACACCTGCGCAGCCCAGATGCCGATCTCGTAAAGAATGCACATGGGCACCGCCAGTGCCAGTTGCGACACCACATCGGGCGGGGTGACCACCGCAGCGACAACGAACGCCCCCACGACGAAATAGCCGCGAAAGCTCTTGAGCTTTTCCACGCTCACCACACCCATGCGGGCCAGCACCACCACGGCAATGGGCACCTCAAACGCGAGTCCGAAGGCCAGAAACATCGACAGCACAAAGCTCAGGTAGGCCTCAATGTCTGGTGCGGCCGTGATGCTCTTGGGCGCAAAGCTCTGGATGAATGCAAACACCTGCCCAAACACGAAAAAGTAGCAAAACGCGACGCCAATGAAAAACAGCAGCGTGCTGGAAACCACCAACGGCAGCACCAGCTTCTTCTCGTGCGAATACAGGCCCGGCGCCACAAACGCCCACACCTGCCACAGCACAAAAGGCAAGGCGAGCAGGAAAGCCGCCATCAACAAAATCTTGAGCGGCACCATGAAGGGGGAGATCACCGAGGTGGCAATCAGCGTCGCACCCTTGGGCAAATGCGCCACCAAAGGCGCCGCCAGGAAGTCATACAGCGGCCCGGGTCCCGGGAAGAAGAACAGGAAAGCCGCGGCCACGGCGATCGCAATAATGGCTTTGACCAGGCGATCGCGCAGCTCCATGAGGTGCTGCACAAAAGGCTGCTCGGTGCCAGCAAGCTCGTCTTCTTGGGATGGGGTGTCTGACATGTTGGGTTTTCTGGGGCGTCAAGGCAGCCCGAAACGCGCGCGAAAGCGCAGCGTCAATGGATCTTTTTGGGACGGTAGCGCGCCACGCGTGCGGCACCCGACAAGGCTTTGGTGCGCACACCACTGCGGGCTTTGTACCACTGCGGTGTGGCGCCTTTTTTGACGCGCCAGTTCTTGCCCGGGTGCTTGTAGGCCGGCACCACAGCAGAAGCGGTGTCATACCCCTCGCCCGCCAAGCTGGTGGCTTGCACCCAGTCCTTCTCGAACTCGCTGGCGCTGGTCTGGATGGACTGCTGCACGTCGCGCGCAGCGCCCTCCACCGTGTCCTTCATCTTGCGCAGCTCATCAAGCTCCATGGAGCGATTGACCTCCGACTTCACATCGGCCACATAGCGCTGCGCCTTGCCCAGCAAAGTGCCCACGGTGCGGGCGACACGAGGCAGCTTTTCGGGGCCGATGACGATCAACGCCACCGCGCCGATCAGCGCCATTTTGGACAGGCCAATATCGATCATGGAGTCAGCGTTCGCTCAGGCGATCAGCTCTTTTGCTTGGCTTCTACGTCGATGGTGGTCTTGTCGGCGGCCTGGCTGTTGGCCACCTGGCCCGGCGGGGCAGGCGCTGCAGACGCAGCGGAGCTATCGCCCGCGCCGTCCTTCATGCCGTCCTTGAAGCCCTTGACGGCGCCGCCCAGATCGGAGCCCATGTTCTTGAGTTTCTTGGTGCCGAAGACCATGACGACGATCAGCAGCACGATCAGCCAGTGCCAGATGGAAAAGGAACCCATGGAATTTCTCCTAACGAATTGCAATCATTTTAGACGCGCGATGTGGCCCCAGCGTGAAGGGGTCGCGCCAAAACACTTCAGCCTTTGAGCCAAGGGCGCGGACCACCCATCACATGGATGTGCAGATGGTGGATTTCCTGCCCACCTTCAAGCCCCGTGTTGGTCACGATGCGAAAGCCGCCCTCTGGATAAGGGTTGCAGCCCTGCTCCTGGGCCAATTGGGGTGCCAGAGCCATCATGCGCCCCAGCAGGCCTGCGTGCTCGGCGGTAACCTGCGCCATCGAAGGGATATGCGCCTTGGGCACCATCAAAAAGTGCACCGGAGCCCAGGGGTGGATGTCGTGAAAGGCGAAGAGTTCTTCGTCTTCATAGACTTTGCGGGAAGGAATCTGGCCTGCAATGATTTTGCAAAAAAGGCAGTTGGGATCGTGCATGGTGGGCGGTGAAAAATAGGAGTCAGTGCCTGCGCGGGGCGCCGCTTTGCAGCGGGCGGTGCAGCGCCGTCAGGCATTGTCTGCGATCTGGATGGTCGGGCGCAGGCCCACGGACTGGCGATGGTCGGCCAGCCACTGCTGCCCCTGCTCGCGCCCCAGGGCAAACAGCTTGCGCACAAAGGGCAGGTCCGCACGGGTTTTGCTGTCAGCCCCGTAGGGCTCCAGCACGGCACCGCCGTCAATGCGGTGCATGCGCACGCTCTTGTAGCGGCGAGCGTCCAGCTTGCCCTCGGCCAGCAGACGGCGCACAAACTCGATGGCCCGCAGCTCGGCCAGCAGGCTGGCATTGAAGGTGACTTCGTTCATGCGCTCCATGATCTCGGGCACCGTATCGGGCAGCGCACGGTGCTCGATGGGGTTGATCTGCACCAGCAGGATGTCGGAAGTCTCGGTCTGGTAAATCAAGGGGTGCAGCGCAGGGTTGCCTGAGTAACCCCCGTCCCAATAGCGCTCCCCGTCGATCTCAACGGCCTTGAAAAGCAAGGGCAGACAAGCCGACGCCATGACCGCATCGGCACTGAGCCGCGGGCCAGAGAAGATCTCGCCGCGCCCGGTGCGCACATTGGTGGCACACACAAACACCTTGGGTGTGGCGAGGATTGCAGCGCCCCGCGCTTTGCACAGCAAGTCAAAGTCCACCTCGCGCTCCAGCAGCAAGCGCAGTGGGTTGATGTCGAGCGGGTTGGTCTGGTAGGGCGACAGCCACTGCGTCATCATGCCCAGCAAGGGGTTGGCGGCCGCCAGGGGCGCCCCCCACATCAAGCTGCCCAGGGTGCCCACACCTTCCCAAAGGCGGGTCAATGTTTCGCGCGCCAGGGTGCAACCGGCGGCATGGGCCTCCACAGGGTCCTTGTGCTGGTGGGCCGCCTGCGCAAACCCATGGGCCACGGCCACGGCATTCATGGCCCCGGCGCTGGTGCCACTGATGCCTTCCAACGCCAACCGACCATCCTCCAGCAGAGCGTCAAGCACGCCCCAGGTCAATGCGCCGTGCGAACCACCACCTTGCAAGGCAAGGTTCAGCCGCACCAGGGGTTTGCCGCCCTCAGGCATCCAGGGCCTGGCTCTTGTTCATCGCCACCATGCCACGCACGATGCGGTACAGGAACCACAGGGAAATGAGCCCCCAGGCAATCCAGCCCGGAATCACCAAAATCCACAGCGGTGCCGTCAGCACATACAACACCCCGGCCCACACCACCGTGCGAATGCGCCAAGAGAAATGGCTGGCCTGCCAGGTGCCCTCGGCATCGCTTTTTTTGACCAGATCGATCACCAATGCCACCACCAGCAGCACAGCGCCAGGCTGAGCCCCCGGCATGACCGCACCCACCGCCACAATCAGGTGCAGCAGGTAACTGACCCAGCCAATGGCTTTGAGGTCTTCGGCTTGCTGGTCCTTGGGTTGCACGTCGGTGAAGTCATCGGCCATGGGATTCAACCTTTCTCGTCTGCCGCCCTGGCCGCTACTTTGCGCAGGGCTTTTTCTTCGATGCCGCTGGTGCCTTCACGGCGGACCAGTTCGGTGATCACGTCGGCCGGTGTCAGGCCGTAGTGGGCCAGCGCAATCATGGAGTGAAACCAAAGGTCGGCCACTTCGTAAACGATCTTGGACTTGTCAGCGCCATGGTCCACATCCTTGGCGGCCATCACCACTTCGGTGGCCTCTTCGCCAATTTTCTTGAGGAACGCATCAGGCCCCTTGTGCAGCAGGCGCGAGACGTAGCTCTTTTCCGGGTCGCCACCGAGGGCAGGCTTGCGGCTTTCGATCACGGCGGCCAGGCGTGCCAGGGCGTCTTGCGAAGACAGGGCTGGGGAATCGTTGGAACTCATGGGCTTATTTGTAGATGGATTCGGGATCTTTCAAGACCGGATCGACCGGCTTCCAGGCCCCGTCCTTGAGCACGCTGAAGAAGCAGCTGTGGCGGCCTGTGTGGCAGGCAATGCCAGGTTCGTGCCCCTGCTGGGTAACTTTGAGCAGCACCACGTCGTTGTCGCAGTCGAGGCGAATTTCGTGCACCGTTTGCACGTGGCCAGACTCTTCGCCCTTGAACCACAGCTTTTTGCGCGAGCGGCTGAAGTACACGGCCCGGCCCAGCTCGGCCGTCTTGGCCAGCGCTTCGCGGTTCATCCAGGCAAACATCAGCACGTCGCCCGTACCCTGCTCTTGCGCAATCACGGGCACCAGGCCCTGCGCATCCCATTTCACTTCATTGAGCCAGTTCATGGGCGGATTGTCGGTGATTTGGATTGCACGCCTGACTGCACACCCAAAATTTAAGTCATTTTGGCTGCCAGCGCTTATCAATCAAGCGCAAGCAGCTATCCATTTAATAGCAAACAATCGACTCACAACCGCACGGGTATGCCCCGCTCGGCCATGCGTTGCTTGGCCTGGCCCACGGTGTACTCACCGTAGTGGAAGATGCTGGCGGCCAGCACGGCATCAGCACCACCTTGCTGCACCCCGTCGGCCAGGTGGTCCAGGTTGCCCACGCCGCCCGATGCGATCACGGGCACGGTCACTGCGTCGCTCACCGCGCGGGTCAGGGCCAGGTCAAAGCCCGACTTGGTGCCATCGCGGTCCATGCTGGTCAGCAAGATTTCTCCAGCGCCCCGCTGGGCCATTTCCTTGGCCCAGGCCAAGGCATCCAGCCCAGTGTTCTTACGGCCGCCATGGCTGTACACATCCCAGCCTGGGCCCACCGGCTGGCCGTTGGCCCCCAGGCGCAAGGCATCTTCCTCAGAGCGGCGCTTGGCATCGATGGCCACCACAATGCACTGCGCACCGTATTTGGCCGACACGGCGTTGATGACCTCAGGGTTGGCGATGGCGGCAGAGTTGAAGCTAGTCTTGTCCGCGCCCGCATTGAGCAAGCGGCGCACATCTTCCACCGTGCGCACACCGCCACCCACCGTGAGCGGGATGAACACCTGGCTGGCCACCGCTTCGATGATGTGCAGGATCAAGTCACGGCCATCGCTGGTGGCGGTGATGTCCAGGAAGGTCAGCTCATCGGCACCCTGGGCGTTGTAGCGCGCGGCAATCTCCACCGGGTCGCCTGCATCGCGCAGTTCAACAAAATTGACACCTTTGACCACACGGCCTCCGGTCACGTCAAGGCAGGGAATGATGCGTTTGGCAAGCATGGCGCGGGAAGATTAGAAAGAGAATCAAAAAAGAAATGGGCTACCTGGGGGGGCGCCCCATTGGGCGAAGGCGCCAGCCCCTGCGCAGTCGCGCAAGATACCACGGCGCACAGCCCGCACAGCCGCTTCAGCGTTGCAAACTCGCGGCCACGCCACTTTGCCAGCGCCACGCGTCTTCGCACATCTGGTCCAAGCCCAGTTGTGCAGACCAGCCCAGCAGCTGCTGGGCCAGGGCCGGGTCGGCCCAGCACTGCGCCACGTCGCCAGGGCGGCGGTCCACGATGCGGTAGGGCACGGGGCGGCCACTGGCCCGCTCAAATGCCTGCACCATGTCCAGCACCGACACAGGCCGGCCCGTGCCCAGGTTCACCGTGAGCAAGCCTGGATGTTCGCGCAAGTAGCGCAACGCCGCCACATGCCCATCGGCCAGATCGCACACATGGATGTAGTCACGCACCCCAGTGCCATCGGGCGTGGGGTAGTCGCCGCCATACACACTCAGCACCTCGCGCAGGCCCACGGCCACCTGGGCCACATAGGGCAGCAGGTTGTTGGGAATGTCTTGCGGGTCCTCTCCGATCAACCCGCTGGCATGGGCGCCCACCGGGTTGAAATACCGCAGGCGCGCAATGCGCCATTGCCCCGGCTCGGCCGCATCCACATCGGCCAGCACCTGCTCCATCATCAGCTTGCTCCAGCCATAGGGATTGGTGGCAGACAGCGGAAAGTCCTCGCGGATGGGCACAGAAGCCGGGTCGCCATACACCGTGGCCGACGAGGAGAACACCAGCGTGCGCACATTCGCCGCCCGCATGGCGCCGAGCAAGGCCACGGTGCCCGCCACATTGTTGTCGTAGTAACGCAGCGGCTCGCGCACGGACTCCCCCACCGACTTGAGCGCCGCAAAGTGGATGACCGCATCCACCGCATGCTCAGCAAACACGCGCCGCAGCAGAGCGGCATCGCGGATGTCGCCCTCAATGAAAGGAACAGGCACGCCGGTGATGCGCTCGACACGCTCCAACACCGAGCGGCGGCTGTTGCATAGGTTGTCGAGCACCACAAATGGAATGCCTGCATTCGCCAAAGCGACGCAGGTGTGAGAGCCAATAAAGCCTGCCCCGCCGGTTACAAGAATCACGCTGTTGCGCTCCTAAGAATGTGGATAAAACGGACGACCCCGCTATAGGCCCGTCACTATACTGGCCGCTCCACTGCCCAAAAGGGAACGATGTTCCTTGACATTGGGCGCCAGCGGTCAACATTGTTAACAATTGACCATGTCAAGCACTACACAATGGTGCGCACCCATGAACATGAATCCATCCACTGGCGCCGCGCCCTTGCAACAGCCGCCGCCTTCCGCACTTGAAAGCACTGTGGTGCTGCGCCCTTCTGGCAGCTTACTCCCGAGCGAACGCGATGCCATGGCCTTTGCATCGTGGCCTGCGTTTACCGCATCTGGCTTTGCCCCGTTGGGCTTTTATCTGGACGGCTGGGATGGTCACACGTTGGCCGCCCTGTGTGAATCCATACGACACAGCCCATGGTGGGACCGTCCCATCTGGGCATCAGAAAGCTCCGCCGCCCCACCAGCGTGGGCGGATGCGGCAGGTCCACTGAGCGAAGCCATCGCAGCAGGCGAGCGGGCTCTCGCGGCGCGCAGAAGCCTCAAACTGGACCCCTCTGGCCTGCATTTTGACGAGCGAGTGCTGTACTTCATGTACCTGCGCGACGGCGCAGAGCTGACCCCCTTGTGTGACCGCAACAGCGCACAGTTGTATCGCTACCCCTTGGTGGAGGCATTGGCCCACGAGGGAGACGACGTGGCGGCCTGTTTGGCCACGCTGTCGCGGCGGCGCCTGCTGGAGCCTGCCGAACTAATCGACCGCACACGCCACTGCAGAGCCTGCGGCAGCGCCCACATCCACTACCTGGACGTGTGCCCCCATTGCTCCAGCATCCAAATCAACAAAGCCCCTTCGCTGCACTGCTTTACCTGCGGCCATGTGGCGCCAGAAAATGATTTTCACGACGACGGTGGCTTGACCTGCCCCAAATGCAGCACGGCATTGCGTCACATTGGCGTGGACTACGACCGCCCCCTCACCCAATATGCCTGCGGCAGCTGCCACCACGTGTTTGTCGAGACCAGCGTGGTGGCACGGTGCCTGGACTGCCGCAACACCACCGAACCCAATGCGCTGGATGTGCGTGAGATCGCCTCGCTCAGGCTCAGCGCCCACGGGCGTGCGGCCCTCAGGGCAGGGCAAATCCGAGAGTCGTTTGCCGCACTGGACACGGCCAATTATGTGGAGCCAGCGTACTTCCGCCGTCTGCTGGACTGGGCTTTGGCCACCCACGCCCGCCACAAGGAAATGCACTTCGCGCTCATGCTCGTGGAATTCCAGAACGCGGCCGAAGTCATCGAAAAGCAAGGGGCTGCGCGCGTCTTCCTCATGCTGGACGAGTTTGCACGCCGTCTGCACGAGTTGCTGCGCACCTCGGACCTGACCACGCGCACCCAGGAAGAACGCTTGTGGTTGATGCTGCCGTTCTCTCACCCCGAAGGCCTGACAGCGCGGCTGCAGAAGGTGCTGCAAGAGCAGTCCAGCCAACATGGCGAAGCAGCTTTGCGCGTGCGCATTCGCCACCTTCAAATCCCTCGCGATCTGCAAAATCACGACACGGCCGTGCAACTCATGGGCCGCCTGCAAAACGCGGATTGACGCATGTGGGATCAGGTCGTTTTTGCCTTTGTCACGCTGTTCGCCAGCTCCAGCCAACAAAACTGGCTGGAGCTGGCCTGGAAATTTTTTCCCTTCGTTGTAGTGCTGGAGGCCCCCTTCTTTTTGCTGGTGACCGCCGGCATGGTGCGTTACGGCCTGCGCAGGCACCGCCCTGAACGACAGCGGGAACGCTACCCACGTGTGTCTTGCGTGGTGACCTGCTATTCGGAAGGCGAAGACGTGCGCAAGACCATCCAGTCTCTGGCGCAGCAGTTGTATCCAGGCCATATCGAAATCATTGCCGTCATTGACGGGGCCATACAGAACCGCCCCACCTTACTGGCCGCGCGCAATGCCCGCGGGCTTTTGGCAGGGCAAGCCAAGCGGGATCTGGTGGTGCTGCCCAAGTGGCAACGCGGGGGACGGGTTTCGTCACTCAATGCAGGACTCTCCATCGCCACGGGGGAAATCGTCATGGCGTTGGATGGCGATACATCCTTCGACAACGACATGGTGCGCAACGCAACGCGCCACTTTGACGACCCTGGCGTGGTGGGCGTGTCAGGCAATCTGCGCGTGCGCAACGCCAAGAAAACCCTGGTCACCCGATTGCAGGCGCTGGAATACATCCTGTCGATCGGTGCTGGCAAAACCGGCCTGTCCGAGTTCAACATCGTCAACAACATCTCGGGCGCCTTTGGCGTATTCCGCACCGGGTTCATCCGCAACCTGGGCGGTTGGGATGCTGGGTCGGCTGAAGACCTGGACATGACCACGCGGATCAAACAGTACTTTGGCAGGCACCCCGGACTGCGCATCGTGTTTGACCCCCATGCCGTAGGGCACACCGATGCACCCGACACCTGGCGCATTTTCTTTCGCCAGCGGCTGCGCTGGGATGGCGACATGTTCTTCATCTTCATCCGCAAGTTCCGCTTCAATCTCAGGCCACGACTGCTGGGCTGGCGCAATTTCATGTTCGTGGCCGTCAACGGGCTGGTGATGCAGGTGCTGATGCCGTTCCTTATCGTGGCCTATACCGGCGTGATGCTGTTTACCCTGCCCATCGGCGCAGTCATTGGGGTACTTGCGTTCATTTATCTGGCCTACTTACTGGCCATCATCTTTTACTTTTTGCTCTACGTGATCGCAGTTTCGGAGCGCCCAAAAGAAGACCTGGACTACCTCCGGTTCCTGCCATTGATGCCGCTGTTCGCTTTCGCCAATCGCCTGCACTGCGCGTTCTCCATCTTGACGGAGATGACGATGAACTCCCACCTCGACTCATCCATGGCGCCCTGGTGGGTGCTACGCAAAACCAAGTTCTGACATGTTGAAACGCCACTGGGGCCGAACCCTGCAACAAACCGCTGTGCTGCTGTGCGTGGGCTTTAACCTGCATGCAGGCCTAGCGTGGGCAGATACCGCCCAACTGGCAGACCTGGAGACATGGGCCCAGACGTCTGCCCCCAGCGTGCGGCTGGCCCAAGCAGAAAAGGACGTGGCAGCCCACCGGGCAGATGCGGCGCGCGCCCGACAGGGCGGACGATTGTTTGGCGGTGCCACAGTAGGCAACGCCCGCGAAGCCGTGACAGATACCGTGAGCCGCAGCTACCAGCGCGCCCAACTGCAGGCTGGTGTGCGCTGGCCCCTGCTGGGCAGCCGTGAGGCGCAACTGCGCGCTGTGACAGAAGCAGAGCAGGGAACAGCAGCGCGGCAAGTGCGCCTACGGGCCGTACAGCAGGAAGCGGTGCACGCCGTGCGCCAGGCGTATTTGCGCCATCGGCATGGCATGCAGCGTGTCGCACTGACCCAGGCATTCCTCACTGAAAAAGAGACCATCGAAGCATCGCTGGAGCGCCGCACACAGGCCGGGTACATGCTGCCAGCCGAGCGCATGGGACTGAGCGGCTTGTTCTCTTCCGCCGAAACCCTGCAACGCACTTTGCAGTTCACCACGCAAAGCACCCTGCGCGAGCTGTCGCGGCTGACCGACCACAGCATCACCGCGCTGGACACTGCCCCAATGGTTTGGCCCGACGCATGCACCAGATCCCAAGACGTGCTGGCACAGGTGGACGAACACCCCAGCGTACAGCAGGCGCGTCTGGAAGTGGATGCCGCCAACCAGATCGCGACCCACCTGCGCCGCGAAACGGTGGAAGCCGGAGTGTCGCTGTCGCAATCCGTCAGCAGAGATTTCGGGGGGCAACCGGGCCACAGCACGACCGTGGGCATCGACCTATCCGTCCCTCTGGAATGGAAGGCCCATCGTGATGCGCTGCTGGGCCAATTGCAAAGCGAGCGCTACAGAGCGGAAAGCCAGCTGGAGCTGCGTCGCGGTGAATTCCTCACGGCGGCTGAGTTGGCGCTGGGGCTGCGGCAAATCAGACAGTCGGACCAATCCAATGCTGAACGCCTGCTCCTGGTCGCGCAAGAGAACCTGCGTGTAGCCATGCTGCGCCAGCAACGCATCGACGACGGTGATGCCTATGCCAAAGTGCTGAACGCACGCTATGCCCTGTTGCAAGCGGGGTTGCAATGGGTGGAAGCTGCAGAGCGGCTGGATTTGGCAACGGCTGAGCTTGCCTCCTGGTCCACCGCAGGGTGCGCCCAAGCCATCACCACGCCCCACAGCACATCCACACTCCGGCCTGTTTTGCTCTCGCTGATGGGCAATCCCTTTGCTCAAGCCTCCCCCCCCCCTCTGGCTCCTCGGCAGGCCAGCACAGTGAGCACATCCGCACGCGCAGCCGAAGTACACCCGGCCTTGGGCTGGTATGTCTGGAACGGGCCAGCGCTATTGCAAACTCCCAGTCAGTTAAAGGCGCTACCGCCAGGCACCCAACGGGTGCTCGTATCCTTTACGAATCGCCAACTACAAGCGTTGGTAGAACCGACAGGCCAGCAACGTTTGACGCAGCTGGTCGCGAAGGCCAAACACAGGGGCGTGAGAGTGGAGTTGCTGCTGGGCGAGCCCACCTGGGTCTTGCCTGCGGGGCGAGAGCAGCTGTTGAATCTGATCAAATCTGCGCGCCACCTGCCTTTTGATGCACTGCACCTGGACCTGGAGCGCAGCCAATTGCCAGAGGCAGACCAACCACAGTGGGACCAGGGGGTGTTGGACACAGTGAAGGCCGTGCGGGACATTACCCCCTGGCCCGTGGCACTGACAACGCACTACCGCGAGCTTGAATCCCCTGGCTTCGCACAGCGATTGCAAGAAGCGGGTGCCGGTGAACTGACCGCCATGCTTTATGTGAGCAACACGGACCGCGTCTTTGACATTGCGCGGCCTCTGCTGCAAGGGCCACCGGGCCTGAAGCTCTCCATTGCGCAAAGCATGGAGCGTGCGCTAGCGGCAGAGGAGAGCAATTTCCAGCTCGGAAAAGCTGCCGCGCTGCAGCGCTGGAACGTATTGGCAAAGCAACTGTCTGCCCTGCCCCAATTCAGTGGAGTGATCGTGCAGTCGTGGGAAGAATTTAAAGAGGCGCGCCCTTGAAAATCCAGTTTGATATTCCGCCCAGTTCTCCTCAAGAGAGCAACGGCTTGTCTGTGAAGTACGCAGCATCCAAACGGCAGGTTCCGCGCTGGCGTTGGTATCTGCTACTGGCCATGGTCCTGACACCACCAGCCTATCTGCTGGGCCGCTTTGTCGTGTCCTACTGGTGGGAAACCACGCCAGGACTGGTCGTCACAGAACAAACCGTGCTGCGCTCCATCACCCCAGGACAAGTGGTGCACATCGCGGGCGTAGGTGACAGGCTTTCGTCAGGCCAGGCACTGATGGACGTGAAACGAGATGCGCCCGCCAGCGCCGCCACGATGAACCAGCCAATGGCTGAACCACCGCTCGAATCCGCCATTGCAGCCACCTCACCCAGCGAGCCCTTGGCAGAGCGCTTGGCATCCCAAGAAGCAGCACATCGCTTGAGCCAGCAGCAACTGGCACTGCAACAAGAGCGGCTCAATGCCATACAGTCCTTGCGTGCAGAAGGTGCAGCCACACGCAGCGAGGTGGACAACGCACAGATGCAGGTCTTCCAGGCACAGGCCGAAGCCAGCAGGACCCGTGCCGCTGCACAGGAGGCCCGGTTGGCACTGGCCCAAGCCCGAGTGCCAACCCCTCTACCAGCCAAACGCCCAACACCTCAACCCGAGTTAGGCGGGCAGAGCAAAGACCCCCCCCAAGACCCGCCACAGGCCACGCTGAAAGCTCCTTTTGATGTCGTGGTCGTACGCCAGCTGGTGCGCTCTGGCGAGCATGTGGAGGCAGGGACCGATGTGGCGGTAGTGCAAGGCACTGCCAAGCCACCGCTGGTGCATGCGTACTTGCCCCCCAGCCAGGCCCGCTACGCCCAGCCCGGAAGGCAGGCCACCCTGCATTTCATGGACGGCCGTAGCCTGCGCGCTGAGGTACAGGACGTCATTTCCGAAGCAGAACGCACCCCTGCAGAGCGCGTTTCCCCTCTGACGCCACGCATGCCTTCGATTGTGGTGCGCCTGCGGCCTTTGGAAGAACTCCCTCCCAGCTACCGCATCCACTACCTCCCCCTGGATGTGCGCTTTGACTGGGTATGGGGAGGCTAAGGCCCACACTGCCCCCCATCCAACCCCAAACACGAGCGCCCCAGCAGGGTTGATGACAGACCACAAGCCACCCCAGAAACAAACAAGGCCTGCACAGCCAATACTGTCCAGGCCTTAAGGCACCAAAGGTCAATCAAAAGCTGCGCTGCGCCTAGCCCTCGCCCAGCTCGTCTGCACGCGCCTGCGCCGCAGCAAAGTCCAGGTCGCCGCTGTAGATGGCACGGCCGCAAATGACGCCTTCCACCCCTTCGGATTCGACGGCGCACAGCTGCTCGATATCGGCCATGTTGGAGAGGCCACCTGAAGCGATCACGGGGATGCTCAGCGATTGGGCCAGCTTGACGGTGGCGTCGATGTTGATGCCCGAGAGCATGCCGTCGCGGCCAATGTCGGTGTAGATGATGGACTCAACGCCCCAGTCTTCGAACTTCTTGGCCAGGTCCACCACTTCGTGGCCGGTGAGCTTGCTCCAGCCGTCGGTGGCCACCTTGCCGTCCTTGGCATCCAGGCCCACGATGATGTGGCCGCCAAAGGCGCTGCAAGCGTCCTTCAAAAAGCCTGGGTTCTTCACCGCAGCGGTGCCGATAATGACGTAGCGCAGGCCGCCATCGATGTACTTTTCAATGGTGTCCAGATCGCGGATACCGCCACCCAGCTGCACGGGAATGTCGCTGCCCACCTCTTTGAGGATGGACTTGATGGCGCTGTAATTTTTCGGAACACCCGCAAAGGCGCCGTTCAAGTCCACCAGGTGCAGGCGGCGCGCGCCCGCATCCACCCACTTGCGGGCCATGGCCGCAGGGTCTTCACCAAAGGTGGTGGATTGGTCCATATCGCCTTGCTTGAGGCGAACGCAGTGGCCGTCTTTGAGATCGATGGCGGGGATGAGCAGCATGATGGGTTCGGGAGGAAAAGGGCGAGGTGAAACTCGGCCCGAACGGGTTGAGGGATTCAGGGATTCCAGTGCAGAAAGTTGCGGTACAGGGCCAGGCCGTGTTCCGCGCTTTTCTCGGGGTGAAATTGCGCGGCAAAAATATTATCGCGCGCAATGGCTGCGGCGAATACTCCGCCGTAGTCTGCTTCTCCGGCACAGTGCGCCGCGCTGTGCGGACGCGCATAAAAGCTGTGCACGAAGTAAAAGTAGCTGTTGTCAGGAATACCGGCCCACACCGGGTGCACAGCACCACCATGGGGCACTTGGCGCACCTGGTTCCAGCCCATTTGCGGCACCTTAAAGCGGCTGCCATCGGGCTGGGTGCGGCCGGCCAGGTCAAACTTGATGACTTCGCCAGGGATCAAGCCCAGGCCGGGTGTGTCGCCCTCGGCACTGTGGTTGAGCAGCATCTGCATACCCACGCATACGCCAAACAAGGGCTTGGACGCGGCGGCTTCCAGCACGGATTCCTGCAGGCCCGACTCGCGCAGCTCGCGCATGCAGTCGGGCATGGCACCCTGCCCTGGCAACACTACGCGCTGGGCAGCGCGCACGGCGTCGGGGCTGGAGGTGACGACCACCGTCCAGCCAGTGCCTTGCGCCGCAGCCTGCACGGCCTGCGAGACCGATCGCAGATTGCCCATGCCGTAGTCCACCACGGCGACTGTTTTTGCTTCTGTATTCATAGCTGTTAGCGCTTATTGGATGGGCGCTAGAGGCCTTTTTGGCTTAAAAATCAGAGACTGCCCTTGGTGGACGGGATGGTGCCTGCAGCGCGCGGATCGCGCGTGAGCGCGGAGCGCAGCGCACGGGCAAACGCCTTGAACACCGTCTCGCACTGGTGGTGGGCGTTGATGCCCTTGAGGTTGTCGATGTGCAGCGTCACGCCCGCGTGGTTCACGAAGCCCTGGAAGAATTCGTAGGTGAGCTGGGTGTCAAAGCCGCCAATGCTGCCCGCAGTGAAGGGGATGTGCAGGTGCAAACCGGGGCGGCCCGAGAAGTCGACCACCACACGGCTCAATGCTTCGTCCAGCGGCACGTAGGCATGGCCATAGCGCGAGATGCCCTTCTTGTCGCCCACGGCCCGCGCAAACGCTTGGCCCAGGGTGATGCCCACGTCTTCCACCGTGTGGTGGCCGTCGATGTGCAAGTCGCCCGCGCAGTCGATGTCCAGGTCGATCAGGCCGTGGCGGGCAATCTGCTCGAGCATGTGGTCAAAGAACCCGATGCCCGTGTGCAGCTTGGACTGGCCCGTGCCGTCGAGGTTGATGCGCACGGTGATGCGCGTCTCGGCGGTGTTGCGGCTGACTTCGGCAATGCGGTCGGCTGCGGAATCGGTGGCGGTGGAAGTGACGAGTGCGGAGGAGGTCATAGGGAGGCTTGGAGTGCGGCCAGCATGGTGGCGTTGTCCTGGGCGTTGCCCACGGTCAGGCGCAAACAGTTGTGCAGCAATGGGTGCATTGTAGAAACGTTCTTGATGAGGACCTTACGGGTTTTCATGCCCTCATAGGTCTTGCCCGCGTCGGCCACGCGCACCAGCACCATGTTGGCCTCGCTGTTCCACACCTTTTCGATGCCCGGCATGGCACGCAAGGCCGCGATGAGCACGGTGCGCTGCGCACGCAACTCGGCCGCCTGGGCGGCAAACACATCGGCATGCTCCAGCGCAAACAGGGCGGCTTCGCAGTTGAGCACGCTCACGTTGTAGGGCGGGCGCACCTTGTCGATCTCAGCCACCAGCGCGGGCTGCCCCAGCATGTAACCCAGGCGCACCCCGGCCAGGCCAAACTTGCTGAGCGTGCGCATCAGCAGCACATGGGCATTGCGCGCGGGCTCGGCCTGCATGCGGGTGAGCCAGGTGCGGCTGGCAAAGGGCTGGTAGGCCTCGTCCACCGCCACGATGCCGCCTTGTGCGCCCACGGCGTCGATGATGCGCTGCACGGCCCCCTCATCCCACAGCGTGGCGGTGGGGTTGTTGGGGTAGGCGATGTAGGTGATGGCGGGCTTGTGCTGCGCAATGGCGGCCAGCATGGCGGGCTCGTCAAGCTCAAAGTCGGGCGTCAAAGGCACGCCCACAAAGTCGAGCCCCTGCAGTTGTGCGCTCATGGGGTACATCACAAACCCCGGCATGGGGGCCAGCAGGGTGGCGCGGTGGCCAGTGCCGGGCTGCGCGCAGGCCAGGGCCAGCAGGGTGATGAGCTCGTCCGAGCCATTGCCCAACACCACGTCGGATCCCGTGGGAGCCCCTGCGTAAGCAGCCAGCGCGGCTTTCAGGTCGTTCTGCCGTGCACCGGGGTAACGGTTGA
This sequence comes from Acidovorax sp. 62, assembly GCF_002754495.1. Taxonomy (NCBI): domain Bacteria; kingdom Pseudomonadati; phylum Pseudomonadota; class Betaproteobacteria; order Burkholderiales; family Comamonadaceae; genus Acidovorax; species Acidovorax sp. 62. Next base: position 4,987,307 of record NZ_PEFJ01000001.1, on the reverse strand, counting down.
GCGCCAGTGCCCCCAGCCGCTGGCCCAGCGCGGTCTGCAGGGCCTCGGGCAAGGCAAAGGGGTTCTCCATCGCGTCCATCTTGAGCATGCCGGTGGACGGCTGCACCACGTACGAGTGCATGGCGCGCACATCGGGGCGGATGCGGCTCAGGGCATTGGCGAGCGTGTCGGTGCTGTCAGTGGGCGTGGAGGTAGCAGAGGTCATTCGGCAGTGTCCAGTTCGTTGGGGGCCAAAACAAAGGGGTTGATGGCGCGCACGGCGTCCAGCACCTGGTCGTGCGGCAAGGCTTCGGTCAGCAAGTAGCGGCAGCCCTGCTGGTGTGCGGACGAAACGATGAGCGCATCCCAGTAGCCCAGGCCGTAGCGGTCTTGCAGATCCCACGCGCCATCAACGGTGTAGGCATCCAGGTGCGGCGGCAGCCAAACCCGCAGGCGGCGCACCTGGGCGCGCACTTGCTGCAGCACGTGGGGGCCGGAAAAACGCTGGATGGCTTGGTTGTACAACTCGTTGAGCACCTGCGAGCTGATGCGCCCGCTGCGCGTTTTCCAGCAAAAAGTGAGCCATTCGCGCGCACGCGCCTGGCGCTCGGGATCGCGCTCGTCCACGCTGGCGAGCAGCACTTCGGTGTCGACAAAAATGAGGGGGTTGCTCATCGCTGAAACAAGGTTTCGCGTGGCACATAGGGGCCTGATGAGGTGCCCCAGGTCTCAAACGCCAGGGCCTCGCGCATGGCCTGGGCGTAAGCGTCTTCCTGGCGCATCTTCTCGGCCAGCCATTCACCCATGAGGCGAGAGACGCTGCTGCCGCGCTTGGCAGCCTCTACCCGCACCCACTCGGCCACGGTGTCGTCCATCGTGATGGTGACGTTTTTCATGAAGGCCAGTTTACACGAACTTCGTGGACCACGAAGTTCGTGTAGCCACCTATCTCAGCGCACTCGCCGCAATGGAGGAGTGCCGTCAATCCATAAAATTGAAGAGAAATTGGCCTCTAGCGCACTATCAATAAGCGCAAGTAGCTACTAAAGATATAGCAAAACCGATGGAGCGGGAAACGGGACACCACCAGAGTCAGCCCTTCAGCCTGCGCCACAGCCGCCAGCCCAACAGCCCCGCAATGACGGCGGCATACACCGCCACTTCGGCAAAGTTGTTTTTGCCAGCGCGCATCCAGAAGAAATGCAGCACCGCCAGCAATGCGGCGGCGTACACCGAGCGGTGCAGCGCCTGCCAACGCTTGCCCCCCAGCGCCCGAATGGCCCGCTGGAACGAGGTGGCCGCCAGCGCCAACAGCACCAAAAATGCCAGCGTGCCGACCAGGATGAAGGGCCGCTTGGCGATATCGGCCAGGATGTCTGGCACATCCAGCCCCATATCGAGCCAGCTGTAGCTGAGCACATGCAAGCAGACGTAGAAGAACGCAAACAGGCCCAGCATGCGCCGCCACCGCGCCAGCGCGGGCACCGCAAACGCCACGCGCAGCGGGGTCAAGGCCAGCACCAGGCACAGCGCCCGCAGGGCCCAGTCGCCGGTGGAGCGGATCAGCGCTTCGGCCGGGTTGGCACCCAGCTGGTTGGTGGCTGCGGCCACGACCAGCCACACCGCAGGCAGCAGCGCCGCGCAAAACAACAGCGGCTTGGCGGCGGGGTGCAGCAGCGCCTTGCGCCAATCGCCCTGGGCGCGCACAGGGCTGGTAGCGCTGGCAGGGCGGCTTGTATCTGCCCGCACGTCAGTAGAACTTCTTGAGGTCCATGCCCGCATACAGCTGGCCGACCTGGGCTTCGTAGCCGTTGAACATCAGCGTCTTGCGTTTCTTGGCAAACAGGCCGTCCTCGCCAATGCGGCGCTCGGTGGCCTGGCTCCAGCGGGGGTGGTCCACATTGGGGTTCACGTTGGAATAAAAGCCGTATTCCTGCTGCGCCGCCTTGTTCCAGGCGGTGCCGGGTTCTTTCTCGACAAAGCGGATCTTGACGATGCTCTTGGCGCTCTTGAAGCCGTACTTCCATGGCACCACCAAACGCACCGGAGCACCGTTCTGGTTGGGCAACACCTCGCCATACATACCAAACGCCAGCAGGGTCAGCGGGTGCATGGCTTCGTCCATGCGCAGGCCTTCCACATAGGGCCAGTCGAGCACGCGCGAGCCTACGTAGGGCATGGTGGCCTTGTCGGCCAGGGTCACAAACTCGACGTACTTGGCATTGCCCATGGGCTCCACGCGCTTGATCAGCTCGGCCAGCGAGTAACCCACCCATGGGATCACCATGGACCAGCCCTCCACACAGCGCAGGCGGTAGATGCGCTCTTCCTGCGCGCTGAGCTTGATCAGGTCCTCAATGCCGTACTTGCCGGGCTTCTTGACCAAACCCTCCACCTCCACCGTCCACGGCGCAGTTTTGAGGGTGTGCGCATTGCGCGCAGGGTCGGCCTTGTCGGTGCCAAATTCGTAGAAGTTGTTGTAGGTGCTCGCGTCCTTGTAGTCGGTGAGTTTCTCCATCGACACAGCCCCAGCCACCGCCGACTTGGCGCCGGGCAACGCTGCCAGCTTGCCAGGGCGTGGCACCTGCTGGGCCATGGCCTCGCGACTGGCCCAGGCTGCCATGGCGGCACCGGCAGCGCCCCCCGCCATCAGCTTGAGCATCTGGCGGCGGTCTTCATAGATGGCCTTGGGGGTGATTTCGCTGGGAATCGGGTGCTGAAAACCCGTGTTGCGAGGCGGTGTCCGCATGGGAAGTCTCCGGTAATTGGGCACTGAGGGCTGGTGTGCATAGGAGCACACTGGCGACTGTTAGTTCGCACTACACACCGATCAGGTTACACCGGGGACGCAATAGTTGCAGACGGAGGGGAAAGCCCCGCTTTTCACGCCATGAGCCGCACCGAGAGGCTTGCAAAAATGCATTCGGGCTGAGTCCATCGAAGCACCATGCGAGGCTTCGACGGGCTCAGCCCGAAAAGTCTGGGGTGGGACGGATCGAAAGCGACCGATCCCAAAGCATCACAACGTGCCGTAGCTGTGCAGCCCACTCAAGAACATGTTCACCCCCAGGAAGGCGAAGGTGGTGACCACCAGCCCCACCAGCGCCCACCAGGCAGAGATGGCGCCGCGCAGGCCCTTCATCAGGCGCATGTGCAGCCAGGCCGCGTAGTTCAGCCACACGATCAGCGCCCAGGTTTCCTTGGGGTCCCAGCTCCAGTAGCCGCCCCAGGCCTCGGCCGCCCACAGGGCGCCCAGCACGGTGGCAATGGTGAAGAAGGCAAAGCCCACCGCGATGGACTTGTACATGACATCGTCCAGCACCTCAAAGGTGGGCAGGCGTTCAGCAATGCGTTTGCGGCCAAACAAGATGCTCGCCACGATCAGCGCAGACACGCCGAAATACACCATCCAGTAGCTGCTGCCGCCTTCGGTGGCGTTCTGGCGAAACACGATGGGCTCAAAACACAGCACCACGCCCAGCAGCCACAGCGGCGCCAGCTTGTACCAGCGGGTCTCGCTGGCTTGCAGCTTGATCAGGTAGGCAAAGGCCACCATGGCGGCCAATGCAAACGTGCCGTAGCCAATGAAGTTGGCGGGCACATGCAGCTTCATCCACCAGCTCTTGAGGGCGGGCACCAGGGGCTGGATTTCATGCGCCTCGCGCACCACGGTGTACCAGAGCAAAAAGCCCACCGCCGCGCTCACCACCAGCATGACGAAGGCGCCCAGCGAGCGGGTTTCGTACTGCTCTTCGTAGTACAGGTAAAACGCCGCCGTCATCCAGCAGAACATCACGAACACTTCGTAGAGGTTGCTGACCGGGATGTGGCCGATGTCGGGGCCGATGAGGTAGCTCTCGTACCAGCGCACCAGCGTGCCGATGAGGGCCATGGCCACCGCCACCCACGCGATGCGCGAGCCGATCATGCCCATGGTGTGCCCCTCGCCACGCGAGAACATGCCCACCCAGTAAAAAGCCGTGCTCATGAAGAACAGCATGCTCATCCACAAGATGGCGGACTGGCTGGAGAGGAAGTATTTGAGCCCAAACACCGTGTCCGCCCGCGCCAGGTTGCCCACGCCGTCTTGCTGGTACAGCCCAATCGCCATGAGGGCCACTGCCGCCACGGCCAGCATCAGCACCCGCAGGGGCCGCCAGAACCAGCCCAGCCACACGGTGCACGGCACGGCGCCAATCAAGATGCCTTTTTCATACACGTCCATGTAGGCGCTGTAGCGCTGAAACGCATACAGCCCCCCGATGGCGACCACGGCGGCAAACAGCCAGTCAAGCCAGTTGCGGCGGGTGAAAAAGCCCTCGTTCAGGGTGATGGTGGTGGTCGTAGCGGTGTTCATGCGTGGCCTGCTGGGGTCTGGGGCTGCGGCTGGGCCCCGATCAGTTTTTGAGCGAGCTGGACAAATTCCTTGTCCCCGTCCATCGTTTTGCGGTTGGTGGAGAGCGCCATCAAAGCATGCGAGCCCTGGCCTTGGGGGGATAACCACACCCAGACGCGGCGTTCACGGATGTAGAGCATGGCAAAAACGCCCAGGATCAGCAAGGCGCAGCCCAGATAGACAATGTTCTTGCCGGGGGCACGCGCCACCTGGAACACGCTGGCCTGCACCTGGGTGAAGTCTTTGAGTTCAAACGCGATCGGCGCGGGGTACATCACCGCATCGCTGAGCGACAGCACCGCCTGCGTCATGAAGCCCCGCGTGCGGTCGTCTTGTTCCAACGGTTTCAGCCCGGCGTTTTCACGGGTCAGTTGCGCTAGCTCAAACAATGAGCCGTTGAGGATGCGGATCAGCACCTCCCCCGCACGCGAGCGTTCGGCCTCGGGCACGTTGGCTTCCATGAAGTCGGAAATGGCCTGCAACCCACCGGCAGGCTTGCCCTGTGCCGCTGGCAGCGCCCCAGCAAACACGGCCAGGGCACGCGATGCGGATTGAGACAGTTGCTCGGCCAGCTCGCTGCGCGAGGGCTCGATGGCCTGGGCCACGTAGCGGCGCACGGCTTTTTCACGCGCCGCCGGGTCGGCCAGCGCCGCCCGCATGCGCACAAAGCCGTCCATGCCGCCCTGGTCGTCTGCGGGCACACGCAGGTAGCGGAAGGGCTCGGACGGTGTTTCACGCACGCCCAGCAAGAAGACCGGCGTGCCATCGCCCGTGTCCACGGGCAGCATGTAGTTGTGGAACTCGCGGGCCTGGCCTGCGGCATCGCGCAGTTTGTAGCTCACGCTGGGGCCTACATTGCGCAGCTCTTTCTTGGTCACGGTCTTGTTGGCCGCGCCCAGGCGCGATTCGACCGATTCGCGCAAATCCACCTTGCGCACATCGGCGCCCGAGAGGTTCTCTGCCCCACCGGCAAAGTTCTCGACGTTGATGATGCGCAGCGCCGTGAACTCCAGCGTCAGGGTGTCGCTGCCCGGGCCGCCGCCGTTGTTGGTGAGCTGGGTGGAGCTGCCCACCACGCCTTCCACATCAAACGCCTTGGCGCCCGCCACCATGGGCACGGCGCGCAGCTTCAGGCGCGAGCCGCCGTCGTCAAAGCTCGACTGGTAGATCTCGATGCCTTTGTAGCTGGCAGGGTGGTTCACCTCCACCCGGGCCGGAATCTTCTCGCCCGTGGCCTTGTCGTGGATGATGATTTCGCTGGCAAACAGCTTGGGCATGCCGGTGGAGTAGTGCTCGACGATGAACTTCTTGAGCTCCACCGCAAAAGGCAGCTCTTGCAGCAGCACGCCGTCCGACTGGTTCAGGATGGCGGTGCTCGATTGCGTGCCCTCGGCCACCAGCAGGTTGCCCCGGAAGGTGGGGTTGCGCTCAGACAAGCGGTGTTCTGGCTTCACCTCGGCAATCAAGCCACCGCCTGCGTAAGGCGTTTTGCCGCCCAGCAGCATCTGGGCGCGCACGATCAGGTCACCGTCGAGCAAGCCGCCCACGCACACCAGCACGATGGCGCTGTGCGCCGCGATGTAGCCGATCTTGTTGGCAGCCCCCGCCTTGGCCGCCACCATCCAGCCCGTGCCAGGGCCGGCAGCGGTGTCGCGCTGCTGCAGTCGCACCTTCCAGCCGCCGCTGGCCAGCATGCCGCCAATGCGCCGCGCTTCGGCTTCGGTGGTCTGCGCGAGGGGGCTTTCGGCCTTGTGGTGGAAGGCGCGCAGGCTCTGCTCGCGGATATTTTCTTTATAGGCTTTGATGTCGCTCAAAAACTTGGGGGTGTTTCGGGCGATGCACAGCGAGGTGCTGACCACCAAAAAGGCCAGGATCAGCAAAAACCACCACGCGCTGTACACCGCATTGAGCTGCACGGCGCCAAACAACTCGGCCCAGAACGGCCCGAACTGGTTGACGTAGTTCACCGCAGGCTCGTGCTGCTTGAGCACGGTGCCAATGACCGAGGCGATGCAGATCACCGTCAACAGCGCAATGGCAAACCGCATGGAAGACAGCAGCTCAACCCCTGCGCGCAGGGCCCGTGAGCCAGACTGGACGCGAACGCCTTGGGTGGTTTCAGACATGGAGATAAAGGAGCGAGAAGCGAAGGGGGTGAGGCGAAAGAAAAAGGGCGGGGCCATCAGTGTGATGGACCCGCCCTTTTTGGGGTTGTTATTGGCGGTAGGTTCCGTGCTGCCCGGTCAAACAGGCCACGGTTTGTTGACCAAGATCAATCAGCGCAGGCCAGCGATGTAATCCGCCACCGCCTTGATTTCCTTGTCGTTGAGCTTGGCGGCCACCTGGGTCATCTGGGTGCTGTTGGCGCGGGTGCCGTCGCGGAAGGTGTTCAGCTGGGCCACGGTGTAGTCAGCGTGCTGGCCCGACAGGCGGGGGTACTGGGCAGGAATGCCTGCACCGTTGGGGCTGTGGCAGCCTGCGCAGGCGGCGATGTTGCGGTCTGCAATGCCACCGCGGTAGATGCGCTCACCCAGTGCCACCAGGTCTTTGTCCTTGGCAAAACCGGCCTTGGCGGGCTTGGAGGCCACCCAGTAGGCAACGTTCTTCATGTCCTCGTCCGACAGCATGGAGGCAAAGCCCTTCATGACCGCGTTGTTGCGCTTGCCGGACTTGAATTCCTGCAGCTGCTTGACCAGGTACTCGGGGTGCTGCTGCGACAACTTGGGGTTGGCAGCAATGGCCGAGTTACCGTCAGCACCGTGGCATGCCGCGCACACCGCAGTGAAGCTGGCCTCGCCCTTGACGAGATCCGGCTTGGCCGCTTTGGGTGCATCACCCGCTGCAAAGGCCGTGAAAACAGGTGCTGCGAGTACGGCAGCCGTCAGCAAGGAGGCGAGCAACTTCATATCGAGGGTGTGTTGTTTGTGTGCGCAAAAGCGTCACGATTCTACAATGAGGCTCCAGAGCATCCCAACTTTCCATGACTACCCCACCTTCCACGCCAGTTGACGGCGCCCCTGTGCTTGTGCCAGACGCTAAAACGGCCATGGGCTGGATGCACACCGCACGTTTTTTGACCACCGCGGCCCAATTGCACCACCTGCCGCCCATCGATGTGCCCGAAATCGCCTTCGTGGGCCGCTCCAACGCGGGCAAATCCACGTGCATCAACACCCTCACCCAGCAAAAGCAGCTGGCTTTTGCCTCCAAGAAGCCCGGCCGCACCCAGCACATCAACCTGTTCTCGCTGGGCAAGCAGGGCGTGACCGACGCCGTGCTGGCCGACCTGCCTGGCTACGGCTATGCCGCCGTGTCACGCTCGGACAAGGTGCGCTGGCAGCAGGTGATGGTCAATTACCTGGTCAGCCGCCCTGGCCTGACCGGCATCGTGCTGCTGTGCGACCCCCGCCTGGGCATGACCGAGCTGGACGAAGCCCTGCTCGAAGTGGTGCGCCCGCGCGTTGAAGAGGGGCTGAAATTCCTCATCGTGCTGACCAAGGCTGACAAGCTCACGCGGTCTGAGCAAGCCAAGGTGCTGTCCATTACGCGACTGAACGCGGGCGGCGGAGAGGTGAAGATGTTCTCGGCCCTCAAGAAGCAAGGCGTGGACGATGTGGCACAGCTGCTGTGGCAATGGGCGCACCCCGTGCGCGCAGAAGGCACACCAGCCGCCGCCGATGGTGCCCCGGGTGCCGCCGCATCCACCGAGCCCGCCAGCGACGACGAGGAATCACAGCAAAAATAGCCTCTAGCGCTTGATGAGAAAGCGCGAGAAGCTATCAAACCCATAGCAACTCGCCATGATCCAAACCCGCACCGCCCTCCTGCCCCACGGCGTTTCATTGCAGTGCCGCGAAAGCGGCATGCCTGGCAGGCCGGTGCTGGTGTTTTTGCATGGTTTCCCTGAGGGGGCGTTCATCTGGGACGAGTTGCTGCTGCACTTTGCCCGGCCTGAAAACGGCGGCTACCACTGCATCGCCCCTTACCTGCGGGGCTTTGGCGAATCCAGCAGCCCCCCGGCCACCGAGGCCTACCGTGCCAAGCACCTGGTGCAAGACCTGATCGCCCTGATTTCCACCACCTGCCCCACTGGTGCGGTGGAATGCCTGGTGGCCCACGACTGGGGCGGCGCCGTGGCCTGGAACCTGGCCAACCAGCAGCCCCAGTGGCTCAAGCGCCTGGCCATCATCAACTCGCCCCACCCCGGGGCCTTTTTGCGCGAGCTGCAAAGCAACCCGGCGCAACAAGCCGCCAGCCAGTACATGCACTTTTTGTGCAGGCCCGACTCTGAAGCGCTGCTGGCAGAAAACGACTTTGAGCGCCTCTTCGCCTTTTTCGACACGCCCGAGGGCCAGGCGCCCGCTTGGCTGACCGCCCCCGTGCGCGAGCAGTACCGCGCCCTGTGGCGCCAGGGCCTGACGGGCGCCTGCAACTACTACCGCGCCAGCCCCCTGCGCCCGCCGCGCGAGGGCGACCGCGCCGCGCTGGACGTGGAACTGCCCGAGTCGATGCTGCGCGTGGACGTGCCCACACTGGTGCTGTGGGCCATGGACGACCCGGCCTTGCTGCCAGGCCTGCTGCATGGCCTGCCCGACTGGGTGCACCGGCTGCAGCTGCGCCAGATCGAGCAGGCATCGCACTGGGTGGTGCACGAGCACCCCGAGCGCATCGCCCAGGAGCTGGGGCACTTCTTGCATCTGAACTGGTAAGCTATTAAATCAATAGCTTCTAGCGCTTATTCCGCAAGCGCTAGCGGCCATTTTTGCATCTACTTCCACGCTCAATAGCCACCGACCGCCGCTGCAGCCACTGCGTGGCGCCCCCTCACTCGTACACCGACGCCTGCGCCTCAGGCCGCGTCTTGAAGCGCTTGTGCACCCAGTAGTACTGGCCGGGCATGGTGTTGATGTAGGTCTCCAGCTCGCGGTTCATGCGGGCGGTGTCGGCTTCCACATCGTCGGTGGGGTAGTGGTCCCAGGCGGGGGTCAGCTCGGCCACATAGCCCTCGGGGGTCAGGCGCGTGTACATGCCGATCACCTTGGCGCGGCCCAGGCGCGCAAAGCGTGAGAGCGACGGCACGGTGGCCGTCTGCACACCGTAAAAAGGCACAAAGATCGACTCGCCCGCGCCAAAGTCCATGTCGGGCAGCAAGTACAGCAGGCCACCCTTGCGCAGGTTGCCAATGATGGGCTTGACGCCATCGGCCCGGTTGAGCATGCGCACATCGCCAAAGCGCTGGCGCCCCTGCATGAACCACTTGTCAATGGCGGGGTCTGGGTGGGTGGAGAAGATCGAGGTGAATGCGCGCTGCGTGCGCAGCGGCAGCACCAAACCGCCCGCGTCCATGCCGTAAAAATGGGGGGCGAAGATGATGGTGGGCACGTCCCCTTCCAGCTCGTGCACGGCGCCTTTGAGCTTGACGCGCCGCTCCACCACCGACTGCGGGGCCGACCACAGCCAGCTGCGGTCCAGCCAGGTCTGGCAAAACACGATGAAGCTCTCGCGCGCCCACTGTGTGCGCTGGGCTTCGGACGCTTCAGGAAAGCACAGCTCCAGGTTGCGCAGGGTGATCTTGCGCCTGGGCGCCGCCAGCACAAACAACAGCCGCCCCAGCAGCGCGCCTATGCCGCGCAGCAGCGGCAGCGGCAGATGGGCCAGCACGCCCATGAAACACACCCCCAGCCGACTCATCATGCGGACACCTCGGGCTGCGGCGCATCAGCGCGGGGTTGCTTGTAGCGGCCATAGCCCCACAGGTACTGGCCGGGGCATTGGCGAATCACATGTTCCATGGCGCTGTTGATCTGCCCTACGGCGGTGTTGAGGTCACTATCGAGCGGCTGGGGCAATGGCTCGGCATACATCACAAAGCCACGCCCGGCGCTCTCACGCTCGCAGCGCACCAGCAGCACGGTGGCCCCGGTCTGCAGTGCCAGGCGGGCGGCCAGGGTCATGGTGTAGGCCTCTTTGCCAAACACGGGCGACCACACGCCCAGCCCCTCGGGCGGCACCTGGTCGGGCAGCAGGCCCACGGCCTCGCCACGGCGCAGGGCCTTGATCATCTGCCGCACCCCCGACAGCGTGGTCGGCACGGCCTGCATGCCTGGGCGGTTGCGGGCGGTTTCCTGCACCTTGGCCAGCCAGGCCTGGCGCGCAGGGCGGTACAGCACGGTGATGGGGCCCTGCTGCGCACTCCAGCGGTTTGCAATGGCTTGGGCCGACATCTCAAAACACCCCAGGTGGGGGGTGAGAAAAATCACACCTCGCCCAGCGGCCCACGCCTGCTCCACGCAGGGCTCGCCCTCAATGCGCACAGGCACGGGCGCGCCCAGCCACAGCCGGGGCAGCTCGGCCACCATGCGCCCGGCGTGCCCCACGGCGGCGCGCACTTGTGCAAACGAATACCCCGCCAACGCGGCATTGGCCAAGAAACGCTTGCGGTACACCCCAGAGGCAGCAAAAGCCACCCAGCCCAGCACGCACCCGATGCTGTGGAGCAACCACAGCGGGAACGCGGAAAAGAAACGGAAGACGACTGGCATTAAAATATGTGGGTCGCTGAGTTAAATGAGCAACTTGCAGGGCGACGTAAAAAAAATCTGCTAAAGCGTTCGCCAAAGCTCCCTAGGCTGCGGGCGACGCCCAAAATGCCGGAACACAGGAGTTTATTCAAATGGCGAACGACTTTCTTTTTACCTCGGAATCCGTCTCTGAAGGCCATCCCGACAAGGTGGCAGACCAGATCTCTGACGCGATCCTGGACGCAATCTTCGAACAAGACCCCAAGAGCCGTGTGGCCGCTGAGACGCTGACCAACACCGGCCTCGTCGTGCTGGCCGGTGAGATCACCACCAACGCCCACGTCGACTACATCCAGGTCGCACGCGACACCATCAAGCGCATTGGCTACGACAACACCGAATACGGCATCGACTACAAGGGCTGCGCCGTGCTGGTGGCCTACGACAAGCAATCCAACGACATTGCCCAGGGCGTGGACCATGCGTCTGACGATCACCTGAACATTGGCGCGGGCGACCAGGGCCTGATGTTTGGCTATGCCTGCGACGAAACGCCGGAGCTGATGCCCGCCCCCATCTACTACGCCCACCGCGTGGTCGAACGCCAGGCCCAGTTGCGCAAGGACGGCCGCCTGCCCTTCCTGCGCCCCGACGCCAAGAGCCAGATCACGATGCGCTACGTGGACGGCAAGCCCCACAGCATCGACACCGTGGTGCTCTCCACCCAGCACAGCCCCGACCAGTCGGAGACCGCCACCAAGATGAAGGCCAGCTTCTACGAGGCCTGCATCGAAGAAATCATCAAACCCGTGCTGCCCAAAGAGTGGCTGCAGGACACCAAGTACCTGATCAACCCCACCGGCCGCTTCGTCATCGGCGGCCCGCAAGGCGACTGTGGCCTGACAGGCCGCAAGATCATCGTGGACACCTACGGCGGTGCCTGCCCCCACGGCGGCGGTGCGTTCAGCGGCAAGGACCCCAGCAAGGTGGACCGCTCAGCCGCCTACGCCGCCCGCTACGTGGCCAAGAACATCGTGGCCGCAGGCCTGGCGCGCCAGTGCCAGATCCAGGTGGCGTACGCCATTGGTGTGGCACGCCCGATGAACATCACCGTGTACACCGAAGGCACTGGCGTGATCCCTGACCACGAGATCGCCAAGCTGGTGGAGGCCCACTTCGACCTGCGCCCCAAGGGCATCATCCAGATGCTGGACCTGCTGCGCCCCATCTACAGCAAGACCGCCGCCTACGGCCACTTCGGCCGCGAAGAACCCGAGTTCACTTGGGAGAAGACCGATAAAGCTGCTGCGCTGCGCGCAGCAGCCGGGCTGTAAGCCCGCCGCGCTGACAGCGCGGTATCGGTCTTCGGGCGAAGTTCATATCGCGTCGGCGATGTGAACGCAGACCAAGGTACGGACAATGCGGTAAACATCGCCTCTTCCTCCAGGGCCCTTCGGGGCCCTTTTTCATGCACGACGCCAAGGGCAGGGCCATCGCCCCACAGGCGCCTTGCGCGTGCGCCCCTCTTGCGTGCACCTCCTACACACCGCAGCTCGGCAGGCCTACAGCGCCGCTGCCAGCCCGCACCTATCGTGAAGGCTCTTGGCAACCCGCAGGTTGTCTCCCACACCACCCACGGAGGACGTTCCCATGCTCAAGTACGCGATCATCTTTGCCCTGATTTCCCTGGTGGCCGGGGCGCTGGGTTTTACGGGCGTAGCGGCCGGGGCCGCTGGCATTGCCAAAATCCTGTTTGTGCTGTTTCTGGTGCTCGCGGTGGTGTTTGTGGTGCTCGCCATCAAGGGCGCCAGTGCTGTGCGCAGTGCGCTGAAGTGAGGGCGCGCGATGACCATTTTTGAAGCCTTGCGCCAAAGCCATGAACTGCAACGCACGTTGGCAGCCAAGATGCTGCAAACCAGCGGCGACACCCCCGACCGCCACAGCCTCTTTGCCACGCTAAAAGACGAATTGGCCGTGCACGCGCTGGCCGAAGAGCGGCACTTCTACATTCCGCTCATGCAACTCGACCCGGGCGTGGACCTCTCGCGCCACGCGATTGCCGAGCACCACGCGATCGACGAACTGGTCGAGGCGCTGCAAGCCACCGATGCCTCCAGCCCCGGCTGGCTGCCCCTGGCGCGCAAGCTGGCAGACAAGGTGACACACCACCTGCACGAAGAGGAGCAGCGCTTCTTTCAGATGGCCGGCAAGCTGCTGACCGACGCGCAAAAATCCACGCTGGCCGGGGGCTACGTCAGCGAGTACGCGGCGGCCAAGGCGAGCCTGGCCTCTTCGGCCGCGGCGTGACCGCCCCAGCCGCTGCGCTCATCACGCGGCCGCGCCGGGCTCCTTCGCCTGCACCACGCAGTTGCGGCCCCGCGACTTGGCCACGTACAGGGCCTCGTCTGCACGCTTGATGAGGGCATGGCTGTCTTCCTTGTGGTCCCAGGTGGCCACGCCAAAGCTGGCGCTCACATGGCCCACCGCGTCAAACGGCGTGCCTGCAATGCGCGCGCGCACCGCCTCGGCGATGGCCATGGCGGCGTCCAGCGGGGTTTCCTTGAGCAAGATGATGAACTCCTCCCCCCCAAAGCGGGCCGCGCAGTCGGACGAGCGCAGCAGCTCGCGCACGCGCAGCGCCGTGCTCTTGAGCACCACGTCGCCCGAGTCATGCCCAAAGGTGTCGTTGATGCGTTTGAAGAAGTCGATGTCGAACATCACCACCGACAGGCTGCTGTTCTTGACGCGGATGGCCGACATCTCGGTCTCCAGCCGCTCAAAGAAGCGGCGGCGGTTGACCAAGTCGGTCAGGAAATCCTTGGTGGCCAGGTCTTCGAGCTTGAGGTTCAGCCGCGCCATGGGCTCGATCACCAGCGACGACAGCGACAGGTTGAGCCCCACGAACAACAGCACAAAGCTGCCCACCAGCGCCCCCATCACGGTGTAGAACGTTTGCCGCGCCTTCTCCAGCGGGTAGAACATGGGCACCTTCACCACCTGCACGCCCACCGTCTCGTTCATGGCCCAGCCAAAGCCGTTCTTCTCGCCGTAGATCTTGAGCATGGTGGGCGGAGCCACGGCCGGGCTGCTGTGGCAGGCCATGCACTGCGGCTGCTTGATGGTGATGGGGCGGGCCACGTACAACGCGCGGTGCATGCCCTCGCCCACCTCGCCGCTGACTTCCTGCTTCAGGTCCACCTTGCCATCACGAAAGTCCTGGATCACGCGCTCCTCCCACTCATTGGCACGGTCGCGCGCGTTGGTGGGGTTGAGCACGGCCTCTTTGTACTCGTAGCCCGGAAAGCGGTTTTGCAGGCGTTTGAGGGTTTCGGTGGCCGCATAGGCGGGCACCGTCTGGGGCAGGAATTTCTCTTCCAGCTTCTCGTCCAAGTGCGGCTTGACCAGCTCGGTCGTGTAGTCGCGGATCGCCATGGCCGAATGCATCATCAGCTGCGAGTTGTGGCGCACCTCATCAATGGCGGCCTTTTGCAAAAAGCCATGCACATAAAAGCCCGCGCCCGCCGCCGCCAGCAGCAGCACCACCGCCAGCACCAGATTGAATTTGAGTCGTATCGACATCCACACTCCCGCGTCTCGGCACCGGAGCCGACACATGCATCATGAGAAAAATAGTGCGCGCCGCTCAGCAGCAGCCCCGCGCGTTGGGTGCAGTGACCTTACCCGCCCTGTGTGACAGGCCACCGTGGCTGCGGTTGTGCCAGATTCGGCACCACCCGTCCAACAAATTTCTGCCAAACCGCCGCAATGGCCTACAAACCACGGCTGCTGGTTGACAAGCTGCCCCGAAACCCCGGCTTGATGCAGTACAGCTGCGCAGGCCGGTGCGCCGCCCCGGTCTGCAGCGCCCCCGGCACGGGCTCCAGCATGGCCAGCTCGTCCATCTTGCGGCGAAAGCTCACCTTGTTGACGGGCTCGCCCAGCACCGCCTCGTACACGGCCTGCAACTGCGGCAGCGTGAACGGCTCGGCGCACAGGTGCACGGGCATGGACGAATACTGGCTTTTGCTGCGCACGCGGGCCACGGCAGCATCGACCATGGCACGGTGGTCAAACGGCAGCGCGGGCAACCCGGCCACCGGCACCAGCGTGAATGGCGTGCCCGCCAGAACCTCGGGCGGCACCAGGGCGCAATACGCCACGGCCAGCGACCAGCCCCGAGGGTCGCGCACCGGGCCAGAGAAGGTGGCCAGTTGCTCCAGGTAAGGGCTCTGCAGCCCCGCCTTGTCGCGCAGCACCCGGGCCGCGCTGGCCTGGGCATCGGCATCCTCTTGCGCATGGATGTAGCCCCCCGGCAGCGCCAGGGCCCCGGCAAACGGCGCGCGCTCGCGGCGCAACAGGGCCACTTGCAACGCGCCTTGCTGCAGTGTCAGCAGCACCACATCGACGGTACAGATCACAGCGGGCATGGTGGGTTCGGTCATGCGCCGAGTTTGTCACAAACATGAACAAACCAAGACCTGCCTCAGGCACGGATCCTTCGAGAGCGAATTCCTCACACTTTCCATGAAACAAGTCTTTTCAACTTACTTAGTTTATTTTTTGTACTAACAAGATTACACTGCACCCACACACCAAGGAGAAGACCATGGCCCGCAACATCCAGCTGCTGGTAATCGACCCGCAAAACGACTTTTGCGACCTGCCTGCCGCATGGCAGCCCGTGGATGCGCTCACCGGCCAGCGCACCGCCCCCGCCCTGCCCGTGCCGGGCGCCCATGCAGATATGCAGCGCCTGGCCCAGTTCATCCGCCAGCAAGGCGGCCACTTTGACGACATCACCGTCACACTCGACTCGCACCAGCGCTTTGACATCGCCCACCCCGGCTTCTGGCAGACCGGTGCGGGGGCCGATGTCACGCCCTTCACACCCATCACCGCTACCCAGGTGCGGGCGGGCGACTTCACACCGCGCGACTCCGCCGCCCTGCCCCGCACCCTGCAGTACCTGGACGCGCTGGAAGCCCAAGGCCGCTACACCCTGATGGTGTGGCCCGTGCACTGCGAGGTGGGCAGCTGGGGCCACGGCGTGCATGCCGACGTGCTGGCCGCCTGCGGGGCCTGGCAACTGCAGCGCCAGCGCGCCGTGCGCAACGTGTTCAAGGGCACCAACCCCTGGACCGAGCACTACAGCGCCATCGAGGCCGAGGTGCCCGATGCGGACGACGAAAGCACCGCCCTCAACACCGCCCTGCTACGCCAGCTGGGCCAGGCCGATGTGCTGCTGATTGCGGGCGAGGCCAGCAGCCACTGTGTGCGATCGACCACCGAACACATCGTGCAGCACCTGCCGCGCCTGTTGCCGGGTTGGCAGGCCAGCCGCATCGTGCTGCTGACCGATGGCATGAGCCCCGTGGGCGGGTTTGAGGCGCAGCACCAGGCGTTTCTGGAGGGCATGCGCGCTGCGGGGGCACAGCTTGCAAATATGAATGAAATCAGCCTCTAGCACCTATCCATAAAGCGCAAGCAGCTATTAATAAGTGAGCACTACCATGCAACCCGTCATCACCAGCCTGCTCGACACCGACCTCTACAAGTTCACCATGTGGCAGGCGCTGCTGCACCGCCACCCGCAAACGCAAAGCGAGTACCGCTTTGTGTGCCGCAACACGCCCGCCTACCCGCTGGCCGAACTGCTGCCCGAGGTGAACGCCGCGCTGGACCACCTGTGCACGCTGCGCTTCACGCCCGATGAGCTGGCCTACGTGGCCGGGCTGCGCTACATCCAAAGCGACTTTGTGGACTTTCTGCGCATCTTCCAGTTCCAGCGCAGCTTCATCAGCGCCTGGGCCGAAGGCGAGCAACTGCACATCGTGGCGCGTGGCCCGCAGGTGCATGTGATGGGGTTTGAGATTTTTGTGCTGGCCATAGTCAACGAGCTGTACTTCCGCCGTTTCGATGCCACTGCAGCCCTCGCCAGCGGCCGCAAGCGCCTGGCCGCCAAGGTGCAGCAGCTGCAGGCCCTGGCGCAGCAGGCCACGCTGCGCCACCCGTTCGAGCTGTTCGACTTTGGCCTGCGCCGCCGCTACAGCGGGGCCTGGCAGCGCGAGGTGGTGCAGACCTTTGCCACACAAACACCACAGTGGTTCAAGGGCACCAGCAACGTGCTGCTGGCGCGCGACCTGGGCCTGGTGCCCATCGGCACCATGGCGCACGAATACCTGCAAACCTACCAGGCCCTGGGCGTGCGGCTGCGCGACTTTCAAAAGGCCGCGCTCGAAGACTGGGTGCAGGAATACCGGGGCGACCTCGGCATTGCGCTGACCGACACCGTGGGCATGGACGCCTTTTTGGCCGACTTTGACCTGTACTTCGCCAAGCTGTTTGATGGCCTGCGCCACGACTCGGGCGACCCGGTGGCCTGGGGCGAGAAGGCCCTCGCGCACTACGCCCGCCTGCGCATCGACGCCCACACCAAGCGGCTGGTGTTCTCCGACGGGCTCGACCTGGAACGCGCCCTGATGCTGTACCGCCACTTTGGCGACCGCACGCAGCTCGGGTTTGGCATTGGCACAAACCTCACCAACGACATGGGCGCGGACCACAAGCCCCTGAACATCGTGATGAAACTCGTGCGCGCCAACGGGCAACCGGTGGCCAAGCTGTCGGACACGCCTGGCAAGACGCTGTGCGACGATGAAACCTACCTGGCCTATCTGCGCCAAGTCTTCCATGTGAAGGACTGACACCATGCTCCGCATCACCCTCGCCCAACTCAACGTCACCGTGGGTGACATCGAAGGCAACGTCGCCCGCATGGTGGCCGCCGCGCAGCAAGCGGCCCGTGAGCAGGCCGACCTCGTCGTGTTCAGCGAGCTGTCGCTGTGCGGCTACTACCCCGGCGACCTGCTGGAGGAAAGCGGCTTTCAGCAACGCATCGCGGCTGGCCTGGCCGCGCTGCAGCAGGCCTCTGCCACCCTGCCGCAATTGCACTGGGTGGTGGGTGCGCCCACGCCCGCGCAAGGCCCCGGAAAAAAGCTGCACAACAGCCTGCTGGTGCTGCAGGGCGGCGCCGTGCGCCTGCAATACGCCAAGCAGCTGCTGCCCACCTACAACATCTTTGACGAACGCCGCCACTTCGAGCCCGGCCCGGACGTGGCCAAGGTGCTGCGCGTGGGCAACGCGCAGGTGGGCCTGCTGATCTGCGAAGACGGCTGGAACGACCACGGCGCCGACTACGCCACCAACCCCTTCGAGCGCATGCGCGACGCCGCGCCCGACCTGGTGGTGAGCATCAACGCCAGCCCCAGCCACATCGGCAAACGCGAACAGCGCCACCAGATTTTTGGTGACGCGGCACGCCGCCACGGCCTGCCCATCCTGTACGTGAACCAGATCGGCGGGCACGACCAGCTGGTGTACGACGGCGCTTCATTTGCCGCCGAGCCCGATGCGGGCGTGGTGTTTGAGGCCGCGCGCTTTGTGGAGGATGTGCGCACCCTGCAGTTTGACAACGGCCACTTCCGCACCGCCGATGGCGCAACCCCCGCAAGCGTGCCCGCCGAGGGCCTGCCCACCATGGACTTCTACCGCCAGCAGATCGTGCTGGGCCTCAAGGACTACGCCCGGCGCTGCGGCTTCCAGCAAGTGGTGGTGGGCAGCTCTGGCGGCATCGACAGCGCGCTCACGCTGGCGCTGGCCGCAGAGGCGCTGGGTGCCGATAACGTGGTGGGCATCACCATGCCCTCGCGCTACTCCAGCAGCGGCTCGGTCGATGATTCCGTGGCGCTGTGCCAGAACCTAGGCGTGCGACTCTTCACGCACCCGATCGCCGAGCTGGTGGCGGGCTACGCCCAGCAGTTTGAGGCCAGCTTTGGCCAGCCGCTGGCGGGCCTGCCGCTGGAGAATTTGCAGGCGCGCATTCGCGGCACGGTGCTGATGGAATATTCCAATGCCTTCGGCCACCTGCTGCTCACCACGGGTAACAAGAGCGAAATCTCGGTGGGCTACTGCACGCTGTACGGCGACACCAACGGCGGCCTGGGCCTGATTGGCGACCTGTACAAGACCGAAGTGTTTGCCCTCTCGCGCCACGTCAACGAACACGCGGGGCGCGCGCTGATACCGCAGGCCATCATCGACAAGGAACCGTCTGCCGAGCTGGCCCCTGGCCAGCGCGATGTGGACAGCCTGCCGCCCTACCCGGTGCTGGACGAAGTGCTCAAGCTGTTCATCGAAGGCGACCGGCTCTCTGCCGCAGAGCATGCAGCGGCAGAAGCCTTCGTGGCCCAGTTGCAGCTGGGCGATGCGGGCCGCGCCCTGGTGCAGCGCGTGCGCCAGATGGTGGCGCGCAACGAGTACAAGCGCCGCCAGGCCCCGCCCATCGTGCGCGTGCGCGCCCGGGCCTTTGGCAGCGGGCGGCAGATGCCGATTGCTGCCAGGTATGTTTGACGGAGCCCTCCACCATGCACGCCATACCCCGCCGCGTAAAATTACTACAAAAACAATAGCTGCTTGCGCTGATCTATCAAGCGCAAGAGCCCTATTTCTCTCAAAAGCACTGGAGACCCATGCACGACACCGCCCTCCTCATCGGCCGCTTTGAACCCGTGCACAGCGGCCACCTGGCTCTGTTGCAAGAGGCCCTGCGGCAGGCGCCCCAGGTCATCGTGGTGGTGGGATCGGCCTGGCAGGCCCGCTCGCCCAAGAACCCCTTCACCTGGCAAGAACGCCAGGCCATGCTGCTGCAAGCCTTGCCCGAAGCCGACCGCGCCCGCGTGCAAGTGCTGCCGGTGCGCGACTACTACAACGAAGCCGTGTGGGTGCAGGCCGTGCGCGCTGGCGTGGCCGAGCGCACGCAGCCCGGTGCACGCATCGCGCTGGTGGGCCACTTCAAAGACGCGACCAGCAGCTACCTGCGCGCCTTCCCGGGCTGGTCCCTCATCGACCTGCCGCGCCAGGGCCACATGGACGCCACCACCATCCGCGACGCCTACTTTGGCGCCACCGCAGACACCGTGGGCGAAGCACTGGCGCCGCTGGCGGCAGACATCCCGGCCAGCACACGGGCGCAGTTGCAGGCCCTGGCCCAGACCCCGCACTACATGGCGCTGCAGCAAGAGTGGCGCATGCTGCGCGGCTACCGCGAAGCCTGGGCCAAGGCGCCTTACCCACCCGTGTTCGTCACCGTGGACGCCGTGCTGCGTTGCCAAAACCATGTGCTGCTGATCCGCCGTGCCCACGCCCCCGGCAAGGGCCAGCTGGCGGTGCCCGGCGGCTTCATCGAGCAGCGCGAAACCGTGTGGCAGTCGTGCCTGCGCGAGCTGGTGGAAGAAACCCACTGCCACCTGCCTGAGGCCACCATGCAGGCCGCCTTGCAATCGGTGGCCGTGTTCGACCACCCCGACCGCAGCCAGCGCGGGCGCACGCTGACGCACGCGCACTACTTTGACCTGGGGGACGCGCCGTTTCCGGTGGTGCAAGCCGATGACGATGCGGCGCTGGTGCAGTGGACACGCCTCGACCAACTGGCGGGCCTGGAAGAAGAATTCTTTGAAGACCACTTCCACATGCTGGACCACTTTTTGGGACTGACAGGCTCATTGATACCCAGCGAACAGCTCAGCAGTACGAAACGGGCTTAGCAGCTAAAACGGACGCGGCCCCAGACCGGTGCCCCCGTGCAAGGGCCGCCCCGCCGCACTGGGGGCGCCCTCCTCCGCATTGCGCAGCAATGCCAGAGAGGGGGAAGGCGCGAAGCGACTCAGGGGGTGCTCACTCACCCCACGCGGAACTTGCCCACCGTTTGCGACAGGGCCACGGCCTGGTGGCTGAGCGACTGCGCGGCGGCCAGGGCTTCTTCGACCAAGGCTGCGTTTTGCTGCGTGCCCTGGTCCATCTGCGTGATGGCCTGGTTGACCTGGGCAATGCCCGCGCTTTGCTCGCTGCTGGCGGCGCTGATCTGGCCCACCATCGCCGTCACACTCTGCACACCCGTCACCACCTCGCTCATGGTGCTGCCCGCGCGTTCGACCAGCTCGGCGCCCACGCCCACCTTGGCGACGGAGTCGTCGATCAACGCCTTGATCTCCTTGGCCGCTGCGGCGCTGCGCTGGGCCAGCCCGCGTACTTCGCTGGCCACCACGGCAAAGCCTCGGCCTTGTTCTCCGGCTCGGGCCGCTTCCACCGCCGCATTCAGCGCCAGGATGTTGGTCTGGAACGCAATGCCGTCGATCACGCTGATGATGTCCACGATCTTGCGCGAGGACTGGTTGATGGAACTCATGGTGCCGACCACTTCGTGCACCACCTCGCCCCCTCGCACCGCCATGTCAGAGGCGGCACGCGCCAGCTCGTCGGCACGGCGCGCATTGGCGGCGTTTTGCTGCACGGTGGAGGTGAGCTGCTCCATGGAGGCGGCCGTCTCTTGCAGCGCACTGGCCTGCGACTCGGTGCGGGCCGACAGGTCGCCGTTGCCCGCTGCAATTTCGGACGAGGCCGTGGTGATGGAGTCGGTGCTGTCGCGCACCTGGCGCACCAGGTGGGCCAGGTTGTCGCGCATGGCGCGAATGGCATGCAGGATGCTGGTGGTGTCGCCCGGCAGGGTCTTCACATCCACCGCCAGGTTGCCTTCGGCGATCTGAGTGACCACATCGGCGGCATATTGCGGCTCGCCACCCAGTTGGTGCACCAGGGTGCGCAGCATTTGCCAGGCCATCAGGGCGATCACCAGCATCAGCACCGCGCCAATCGACAGCAGGATGGCGGTGTTGCGCCAGAAGGCGTTTTCAATGTCGTCCACATAGTCGCCAAAGCCGATGATCCAGTCCCAGGGCTCGAACTTGATGATGGCGTAGAGCTTGTCCACCGGTTCCTTCGCACCGGGGCGGGTGCCCGGCGCGGTGACCGTGCCGATGGTGACGCCTTGCAGTGCCGCGCGGTAACGCACACCGGCTTCCTTGCCGCCCTTTTCATCGACGATGCCGATGCGCTTGGGGTTGGGGTGCACGTAGTTCACATCGTTGCTAAAGCCGCGCACAAAGAAGTATTTGTCCTTGTCCACAAAGCTGCCGATGGTGCGGGAGGCTTCTTTGATCGCATCCTCGCGCGAGAGGGCACCGCTCTTTTCCTTGTCGTGCGCCTTTTGCGCGGCTGCGTGGGCCAGCACTACCAGGTTGGACAGCTGCGCGGTGCGCTCTTTCATCATCGACTGGTACAGCGTGGTGAGCGCCACGGCCGACAGCACCACCAGGCCCAGCAGGGTGGCAGCGCACAGCCACAGGATTCGGGTTTTCAGCTTCATGCTTGCGTGATCTCAAAAGAGGTGAAAAAGTAACCAGACGATACACCGAGATGTCACAGCAACGTGGTAACCCAATGCATTTGAGCCTTGGCTTTGTGGCGTAAATACAGCGCCTAACAACCGAAGTGGGTGAGCGCCTACGCGTCCCCAAGGGCGCGGTTTTTCAGCAATGCGGTGAACTGCACTACCGGCAAAGGCCGGGCATACAGGTAGCCCTGGTACTGCGCGATGCCCTGCGCCACCACCCAGTCCAGCTGCTCCTGCGTCTCCACCCCTTCGGCCACGGCCGTGAGCTTCATCAACTGGCACAGCGACACGATCAGCTCGGCCAGCGAACGGTTGGCGTCCGAGCCCTGGATGAAGGTCTTGTCGATCTTGAGGGTGTGGATGGGAAAGCGCTGCAGGTAGGCAAGGTTGGAGTAGCCCGTGCCAAAGTCATCGAGCGCAATCGACAGCCCCAGCGCGGCAATGGACTGCAACACCGCCAGCTGCCGGGGGTCGTGCCCCAGCAGCATGGATTCGGTGATCTCCACCTCCAGGCGCGCGGGGTCTGCTCCCGCTTGCTGCAGCGCCCGGGTCAGGTCGGCCAGCAGCTCGGGGTGCATGAACTGGCGGGCCGACAGGTTGACCGACACCACCATGTCAAACCCCTGCGCCGCCCACGCCACCTGCTGCTGCGCAGCGCGGGCAAACACCCACAGCCCCAGTTGTCGGATGAGCCCGGTGGTTTCACACAGAGGGATGAACTGATCGGGCGACACCAGCCCCAGGCGCGGGTGGTTCCAGCGGACCAGCGCCTCCACCCCCATGATGGCGTTGCTGCCCGCCGCCACGCGCGGCTGGTAGTACACCTCGAACTCCTGGCGCGCCAGGGCGTGGCGCAGTTCGGCCTCCAGCTCGGTGCGGCTGCGCACGGTTTGCGCCATGTGCTCGTCATAGAACGCCATGGTGTCGCGCCCCTGGTCCTTGGCGGCGTACATGGCCAGGTCGGCGTTGCGCAGCAGGATCTCGATGGTGTCGCCATCGCGCGGGTACAGCGCCACGCCCACGCTGGGGGTCACGCGGGCGTCCACATCGCCAATGCGCACCGGGGTGGCCACAGCGGCCGAGATGCGATCGTGCAGCGCCGCCAGGTCTTTGCGGATGTCGGCTGACATCACCAGCACCAAAAACTCATCGCCCCCCCAGCGCGCCACCATGTCGGAGCTGCGCTTGGCGTGGCGCAGGCGCTGGGCCATGGTCACCAGCAACTGGTCGCCCGCCGCGTGCCCCAGGGTGTCATTCACGTCCTTGAAGTGGTCCAGGTCGATAAAGAGCAGCGCCACCTCTTGCCCCTGCGCCTGGGCCTCGGACACGGCCCAGGCAAAGCGCTGCATGAAGTGCGTGCGGTTGGGCAGCCCGGTGAGGGCGTCGTGCAGGGCCTGGAAGTTGGCCCGCTCTTCGGTGCGCTTGATGGCGCTGATGTCCGCCTCGCTCACCAGAACGGCGTGTTGCCCCGTCACCGCGTCGCGGCACTGGCGGGCCGATAGCTCGTGCCAGCGCTGCCCTGTGGGCGTGGGCACCGACAAGGTCAAGGTGCCCACGCCTTGGCTGGTCAGGCTGGCGGCCAGCGCGGCATAGGCAGCCGGGTCGCCCACGCGGTCTTCCAGGCGTTCGTCGGGCTGGAACACGGCGGCGCGCGCCGCCGGGTTGCGGTACAGCGCATGGCCGTCTTGCCCGTACAGCGTGATCATCACCGCGGTGTGCAGCAGTGCCTCGACCGAACGCAGGGATTCGGGCGCCACGCTGCCCACGGGCTCGGCCTCGCACAGCATGCACATGCGCCCATCGGGCAGCCGGTGGCCGCTGAAGCGCACATTGAGTGACACGGGCACCCCGTCCGGGTACACCGTCCACTGCTCGTTAAAGCGCGCATCCGAGGCGGCAAAGTCGCTCTGGTACTGGGCCAGCCGCTGGGCGACAGAGCCCGACATGTCGCGCCCCATGTCCCGCGCGCACAGCGCCTGCAGCGATTCGGCCTGCCAAACCGACAGCGCCGCCGTGTTGGCCCAATGCACCCGCTTGTGGTCGATGTCGAACACCCACACGGGGCGCGACAGCCACTCCAGCGCGGCGTAGCGCTGGGCCCGTTCAGCCAGCGCCGAGGGGTCTGGCTCGCTCAGGGGGATGGCCAAAGCCGCAGGAGAATCGCCAGAAGAGATGGGGGAAACCACGGTGCCCAGCCTCACGCCCGCCAGCCCAAGGGCCGGACACAGACAAGGGCATCCCACCAAGTGGGCAAAGGAGCGGGAACAAACATGGGAAGGCAGCGCAGTCGGTACGCAAAAAGGGCAAAGAGAACACCTGAGGCCAAAGGCCTGCTCAGAGAACCTGTTCCAAAATCCGTTACAGGCTCTTACATGCTCTCATAACCCGCGCATTTTTCCACGCACTTTTTGACCTAAGGCAGCGGGGGACTGCTTACGCAGGCCCAGCGCCACCGGGAGGCGCAGCGCAAACGCGCACTCTCTTCTCCCACCCCATAGGCCTTGTCGGTTTGTGCAGAAATTTCAATAAAAGCAGGCTCTAGCGCTTTATTTAAAAGCGCTAGCAGCTATGTTTTTAATAGCAAATCAGACCAAAGCACGCTCCAGCATGGCGTGCAGCAGCACGTTGCACCCGGCCGTGATGTGTGCGGGCTGGGCATCTTCGATCTCGTTGTGGCTGATGCCGTCTTTGCAGGGGATGAAGATCATCCCCGCCGGAGCCAGCTTGGCCATGTACACCGCGTCGTGCCCCGCGCCGGACACCGCAGGCATGTGGCTGTAGCCCAGCTTGGCGGCGGCGCGGCCCACGGCCTGCACGCATTCGGCGTGGAACTGCTGGGCCGGGTAGCTGGAGACGAGGTCGATCTGCACCTGCACGCCATGCTCTTTGGCCACCTGGTCGGCAAAGGCCTTGACCTCGGCCACCATGGCATCGACCAGCGCATCGGTGCTGTTGCGCAGGTCAATGCTGAACTTGACCCGGCCCGGAATCACGTTGCGGCTGTTGGGAAACACCTGCACCATGCCCACGGTGCCACGCCCGTGCGGCGGGTGGCGGTGGGCGGCGGCCACCACGTCTTGCATGATGCGCGTGGCGGCCAGCATCGCATCCTTGCGCAGCGCCATGGGTGTGGGGCCCGCGTGGGCCTCCATGCCCGTCACCGTGCAGTCAAACCAGCGGATGCCGAGCACGCCTTCGACCACGCCGATGGTCTTGTCGTGGTCTTCCAGCACGGGCCCTTGTTCGATGTGGGTTTCAAAGTAGGCGCCGATGGGGTGGTCGCCCGGCTCCTGCTCGCCGATGTAGCCGATGCGTTCCAGCTCGCCCTTCACCGTTTTACCCTCGGTGTCGGTCGCGGCGTAGGCATGCTCCAGCGTGAAGGCCTTGGCGAACACGCCCGAGCCCATCATCACGGGCACAAAGCGGCTGCCTTCTTCGTTGGTCCAGAACGCCACCTCGATCGGCGCTTCGGTTTCGATGCCATGGTCGTTCAGGGTGCGCACCACCTCGATGCCCGCCAGCACGCCATAGTTGCCGTCGAACTTGCCGCCGGTGGGCTGGGTATCGATGTGGCTGCCGGTCATGATAGGCGGCAGGCTGTTGTTGCGCCCGGGGCGGCGCATGAAGGCGTTGCCGATCTTGTCGATAGTGACGCTCATGCCCGCTTCGCGGGCCCAGCCCAGCACCAAGTCACGGCCTTGCTTGTCCAGGTCTGTGAGGGTGAGGCGGCACACACCGCCCTTGGGGGTGCCGCCAATCTGCGCCAGCTCCATCAGCGATGCCCACAGGCGGTCGCCGTTGATGCGCAGGTTTTCGATGTTGGGTTTGACTTGGGTGTCCATGGTGTTCTCCGGGGGATGTCTGGGATGTTGAATGCTTCCACCACCGTTCGGGCTGAGCCCGTCGAAGCCGGGGCACGAAGGCCGCCTTCGACAAGCTAAGGCAGCACGGTCTGGGGGAGTTGCGAAACTGTGGAAATCCCCATCTCCGTTCGCCTGCGGTTCGCGCCGTCAGCCGCGCACCACCGCCGTGGGTGCCAGGTCCTGCGCCCGTTTTTGCACGGCCTGGAAGTTGGCGCCAAATGCGGGGCGCTTGAGGTAGCGGCCCTTGCCCTGCTCGGCCCGCAGGTCGCCGTTGGCAAACACCACGCGCCCTTGGCTGACGGTGTGGCTGGGGATGCCGCGCACGGTGCGGCCTTCGAAGATGTTGAAGTCGCCCTTGCTGAACTGCGTCTTCGCCGAGAAGGTCTTGGTGCCCTCGGGGTCCCACAGCACCAGATCGGCGTCGGCGCCTTCGCCGATGAAGCCTTTGCGCGGGTAGATGTTGAACAGCTTGGCCGCGTTGGCCGAGGTGATGGCCACGAACTCGCTGGGCGTGAGGCGGCCGGTGTTCACGCCACCATCCCACAGCGCGGCCATGCGCTCTTCCACGCCGCCCGTGCCGTTGGGAATTTTTGCGAAGTTCTCCTTGCCCATGGCCTTTTGCGCGGCGCAGAAGGTGCAGTGGTCCGTCGCCGTGGTGTGCAGCTGGCCCGACTGCAGGCCGCGCCACAGCGCCTCCTGGTGGCCCTTGGGGCGGAAGGGCGGGCTCATCACATAGGCGGCGGCCTTGGCAAAGTCGGGGTCGCGGTACACGCTGTCGTCCACCAGAAGGTGGCCCGCCAGCACCTCGCCGTACACACGCTGGCCGCGCGCCCGGGCGCGGGCAATCGCATCGGCCGATTCCATGCAGCTCACGTGGACCACGTAGATCGGTACGCCCAGCACATCGGCAATGGCGATGGCGCGGTTGGCGGCCTCGGCCTCCACCATCGGTGGGCGCGACAGTGGGTGCCCCTCGGGGCCGGTGATGCCCATCTTGGCGACCTCTTGCTGCAGCAGGTACACCAGTTCCCCATTTTCGGCGTGCACCGTGGGCATGGCGCCCAGCTCCAGCGCGCGCTTGAAGCTGTTCACCAGGGTTTCGTCGTCGCACATGATGGCGTTCTTGTAGGCCATGAAGTGCTTGAAGCTGTTCACCCCCTCCTGCTGCACCAGCGTGCCCATGTCGGCGCGCACCTGCTCGCTCCACCAGGTGATGGCGACGTGGAAGGAATAGTCCGCCGCCGACTTCTCGGCCCAGCCCCGCCACTTGCGGTAGGCGTCCAAGATGGGCTCCTGCGGGTCGGGGATCACGAAGTCGATGATGCTCGTGGTGCCGCCAGCCAATGCGGCTGCCGTGCCGGTGAAGAAGTCGTCCATGGTGACGGTGCCCATGAACGGGAGCTGCATGTGCGTGTGCGGGTCGATGCCGCCGGGCAGCACGTACTGGCCGCTGGCGTCCAGCGTCTGCGCCCCCGCAGGGGCCTGGGCCGCAGCGTCGTCCCCCACAGCCACGATGCGGCCATCGACACACAACACATCGGCGCGCTGTTCACGGTCGGCGTTGACCACGGTGCCACCGCGGATCACAAGGGCTTGGCTCATGGGGGTCTCCTTCAGGGATACGGATCAATTCAAAAAAGGGACCCTGCGCTGGCACCAGGCCCAGGCAGGGTCCAGGGCGTCACTTCTTCTTGGCGGTGACGTAGTAGTAGGTGCCGGCCACCGCCAGGCTGAAGAACCAGCCCGCATCGAACAGCGACAACCAGATGGCGGGCATGCCTGCCTTGTCCACAACGCCCGATACCGCCAGGTAGCCCGGCAGGCAGGGCAGCACGCCCAGCGCAAAGGCGATCAGGGCTTGCAGGTTCCAGCCGTTGCTGTACTCGTATTCGCCGCCACGGCGGTACAGGTCGTCCACCTTCAGTTCGCTCTTGCGCACCAGGTAGTAGTCCACCAGCAAAATGCCCGCAATCGCGCCCAGCAGCGTGCCGTAGCCGCCCAGCCAGGTGAAGAGGTAGCCGCCCGAGGTGGCCAGGATCTTCCAGGGCATGAACACCAGGCCAATCAGCGCAGCGATCACGCCGCCCATCCGAAAGCTGATCTTGGAAGGCGCACACTGGCTGAAGTCATACGAAGGCGACACCAGATTGGCAGCCACATTGGTCGTCAGGTTGGCCAGCAGGATCACCAGCAGGCCCAGGCCTGCAGCCACGCTGCCCATCTGGGTGAGCAGGCCATCAGGGAACAGTTGCGCCTTGCCATACAGGATGGCCGAGGCCGAGAAGCCGATCACGCCCACCATGGAGAACAGCGCCATGGGAATCGGCAGGCCGATGGCCTGGCCCACGACCTGGTCCTTCTGCGACTTGGCAAAGCGCGTGAAGTCCGGGATGTTGAGCGCCAGCGTGGCCCAGAAGCCCACCAGCCCCGTGAGGGCCGCCCAGGTCTTGGGCCCGCCTTCCACCACCTTGGCGGGCAGGTTGAAGAGCTGGCCCGACGGCACCTTCATCACGAGCACCACCACGAACAGGATCGAGGCGCCGATCATCAGCGGCGCGGCGATGACCTCCAGAAGGCGGATGGATTCCGGCCCCTTCCAGATGAAGTAGATGTGCACGGCCCAGAACGCCAGGAAGCACATGAACTGCGAGGTGCTGATGGTCTCGCCATCTGCCGGGCCCGCGAGCCCCATGCCCAGGATGTTCAAGAAGCCATGCAACGCCAGCGCGCCAAAGTAGCAGTTGATGGAGAACCAGCCACAGGCCACCAGACCACGCAACACGGCGGGAAGGTTGGCGCCTTTGACGCCAAACGATGCACGCGCCAGCACCGGGAAGGGAACGCCGTACTTGGGCCCCACGCGCCCGATGAGCACCATGGGAACCAGCACGATGCAGTTGGCCAGGAACACCAGCCACACGGCCATCTGCCAAGTGAAACCCTGGTCCAGCATGGAGCTGGCCATGGTGTAGGTGGGTACGCACACGACCATGCCCACCCAGAGTGCGGCAAAGTCCTTCCAGCCCCAGTGGCGCTGCGCGGGGGTGGTGGGTAGCAAATCTTCGTTGGCCAGCGGATTGCCCGCCGCACCGGGCGCATGCCCTGCCACGGGGGCCGCGATGCCTGAACTGTTTGTCATGCCGAAACTCCTGTCAAAGACCTCAGAGGGTTTGCACAAAACCCGCGCTGCACACCGGACAGCCCACGGGAGAAAAACGAAGCCGATACCGCAGTGCCGCACGCAAGAACTACACCAGAGCACCCTGCGCCAGCAACGCGACGGGCGTGGTGCGCAACCCGGCAGCCAGGCTGCGCCGCTACATGCGCGCAGGCCGCGCTTACGCCGCCACGCGCATCGGATTGTTCGGGTGCGTGGTCCAGTTGGCGTATTCGCCTGTCACTTTCTTGCCCGTTCGCACATCAACTTCGCCCGGCTCCAGCGCGCGCATGGTGATGCACTCGGGCACGGGGCAGATCGACACACAGAGGTTGCAGCCCACGCATTCGGCCTCGTTGATCTCAAACTTGCGCACGCCACCCTCTTTGGTGAAGGTAATGGCCTGGTGCGAGGTGTCTTCGCACACCACATGGCAGCGGCCGCACTGAATGCACGCGTCCTGGTTGATAACAGCTTTTTCGATGTGGTTGAGGTTGAGGTTCTTCCAGTCCTTGACCGTGGGAACGGCCTGGCCCTTGAAGTCGTCGAGCGTAGCGTAGCCGTGCTCGTCCATGAAGTTCGACAGCCCGTCGCACATGTCCTGCACGATCTTGAAGCCATAGACCATGGCGGCGGTGCACACCTGCACCGTGCCGCAGCCGAGCGCAATGTATTCGGCCGCGTCACGCCAGGTGGTGATGCCGCCAATGCCGCTGATGGGCAGGCCCGCAGTTTGCGCGTCGCGTGCAATCTCGGCCACCATGTTGAGCGCAATAGGTTTGACGGCCGGGCCGCAGTAACCGCCGTGCGAACCCCAGCCGTCCGTGCTCGGGCTCATCACCATGCGGTCCAGGTCCACGCCCATGATGGAGTTGATGGTGTTGATGAGCGACACCGCATCCGCCCCGCCCGCCTTGGCAGCGCGTGCGGGCTGGCGCACATCGGTGATGTTGGGCGTGAGCTTCACGATCACGGGCAGCTTGCTGTAGTGTTTGCACCAGGCCGTGACCATCTGGATGTATTCAGGCACCTGGCCCACGGCCGCGCCCATGCCGCGCTCGCTCATGCCGTGGGGGCAGCCGAAGTTGAGTTCAATACCGTCGGCGCCGGTGTCTTCCACGAGCGGCAGGATGTTCTTCCAGCTCTCTTCCACGCAGGGCACCATCAGCGAGACGATCATCGCGCGGTCCGGCCAGTTGCGTTTGACGCGTTTGATCTCTTCGAGGTTGGTCTGCAGCGGCCGGTCGGTGATCAGCTCGATGTTGTTCAGGCCAATCACGCGGCGGTCTTGCGACATGAGAGTGGAGTAGCGCGGGCCGTTGACGTTGACCACCGAGGGGTCTTCGCCCAGCGTCTTCCACACCACGCCGCCCCAGCCTGCTTCGAAGGCGCGGGTGACGTTGATCTCTTTGTCCGTGGGCGGTGCGGAGGCCAGCCAGAAGGGGTTGGGACTTTGGATGCCCAGGAAATTGCTGCGAATGTCTGCCATGGGATGCTCCCGTGTGTTGTGCTGTGTGGGGGATGCCGCTGCGCGTCAGGCGGCTTGTGCAACGGGGGCCGTCAGGGCGGCATGGATGGACACTGCGGCCACCTTGCCGTGCTCCACAGCCTCTACCGTGAGGTCGCGCCCACCAGCGCGGCAGTCACCACCCGCCCACACGCGTGGCAGGCTGGTCTGGCCCTCAGCGTCTGTGGCAATGCGGCCCGCCTCCAAGGCTATGGTCTTGCCCGCAGGCCCGGCCACATAGGTCTGCCCAATGGCCTTGAGAACCATGTCGGCTTCGAGCGTGAAGGTCTCGCCGGTTTCCACCAGCTTGCCGCCGCTCAGGGCCGTGGCAGCAAAGCGAACGCCCTTCACCGCACCGCCTTCGCTCAGCACTTCTTTCGGTGCAGCCCAGTGGCGGATGGTCACGCCATTGGTCTGCGCCCACTGCTGCTCTACCGCCGATGCGGACATGGCGTCAGCGCCACGGCGGTAGACGATGGTCACTTCTTCGGCGCCCAGCTTGCGCGACTGCACGGCGGCGTCCACCGCCGTCATGCCGCCGCCAATCACCACCACGCGGCGGCCCACCGGCAGGGTCGAGAGGTCGGCGCTCTGGCGCAGCTCGGCGATGAAGTCCACCGCATTGCGCAAGCCGGTCACCAGAGGCTCTGCCACACCCAACGCATTCACACCCTGCAGGCCCAGTCCCAGGAACACAGCGTCGTACGCGCCCAGCAGACTGTCGAGCGTGATGTCGCGGCCCAGTTGCTGGCCCGTGCGCACCTCAATGCCGCCAATGGACAACAACCACTCCACTTCCTTCTGCGCAAAATTGTTCGTCGTCTTGTAGCTGGCCAGACCATATTCATTGAGACCGCCGAGCTTGGGACGCGCCTCAAACAGCACCACCTCATGCCCGCGCACGGCCAGGCCATGCGCACAGGCCAGGCCCGCAGGCCCTGCGCCCACCACGGCCACGCGCTTGCCGGTGGCGGCTGCGCGCTGGAACAGCGGTGCACCGGGCCGGGCAAAGAAGGCATCGGTGGCGTAGCGCTGCAGTGAGCCGATCTCTACCGGCTTGTCCTCGTTGGTGTTGCGCACGCAGGCCTGCTCGCACAGCACCTCAGTGGGGCAGACGCGGGCGCACATGCCGCCCAGCGGGTTCGCCTCCAGGATGGCGCGAGCGGCACCCCGGTTGTTGTCCTGTGCGATGCGGTGGATGAACGACGGGATATCAATGCCCGTAGGACACGCCGTGGCGCAAGGCGCATCGTGGCAGTAGTAGCAACGCTCGGCCTCAATCAGGGCCTGGGGCTTGGTCAGCGGCGGGTGTGCGTCGCTGAAGTTGGCGGTGTAGTCGGCCAGGTTCAGGCGTGCGGCATGAATGCCGCAGGCACGGCTTGCGGGTGTGTCCATCAGAAAGCCTCCGGAAGGTGGAGAGTGGGTGAGGGGTAAGGCGCGGGCAAAGCTGCCGCGCCGCGCCGTCGCGGCACCACAGCCTGGAGCCCAGGCGTGCCAGCGCTTGCAATTTCCGGAGGTTTCATCGTGGTCCTCGGTAGGGCGGCCGATGCCCGGCGTTTGAATCGCTCAGTGCTCGGCCAGTGGTTCAATTTACCCAGTGGTAAAAATTTACCAATTGGTAAAATCCCTAGAGCAAAGCCTGTGCCAGCTTCTGGCGGCCGCGCTTGTTCCACAATGGTGCGATGACAGCCGCACGCCCACTCCATACATCTCCAACCCCGTCCCCGGCCCGCCAACGCACCGCCGCAACCCGGACTACTGCCAACCCGTCAACCACAGAGCGCACCGCGCGAGCCCCCAAGCCATCACGCTTACTGAAAGAGCGCGGCATCCTTCAGGAAGCCCAGAGCCATTTCGCCCAGTTTGGGTTTGAAGGCGCATCCCTGGAGAACATTGCCGCTGCAGCGGGCTTGAGCCGACACAACCTGCTGTATTACTTTCCCAGCAAGGAGGCGCTGTACCAACGAGTGTTGGACGACGTGCTGAACCAATGGCTGGCAGGTATGGACGACCTGTCGCACAGCAACGAGCCAGAGGCCGCCCTGCGCCA
The DNA here is from genome assembly GCF_002754495.1 of Acidovorax sp. 62. NCBI lineage: Bacteria > Pseudomonadati > Pseudomonadota > Betaproteobacteria > Burkholderiales > Comamonadaceae > Acidovorax > Acidovorax sp. 62. Next base: position 4,954,547 of record NZ_PEFJ01000001.1, on the reverse strand, counting down.
ATACATCCAGGCCAAACTGCGGTATTCCCGTGAGCACCCCGATGGCGCCAAGGTGTTCACCAAAGAGGTGATTGCCGGTGCACCACGTTACGGCAAAGCCATCGCCGAGCGCGTTGGCCCCCGCCTCAAGGCCGAAGTGCGCACCTTCGAGCGCTGGGCCAAGGAAGGCCGCATCGCCAAGGTCAACTTCACCCATCTGATGTTCATCATCTGGTCGGTCACCCAGGCCTACGCCGACCAGGAGGCTCAGTTTGCACTGCTGCTGGGCAAGCCTGCGCTGACGGAGAAGGACTATGAGAAGGCGGAGGCGCTGATCTGCCAATTGGTCTTGTCAGGATTAGGCCTCCAGACCCGACCCAGCACATAAGCGCGGCATCCTGCTCAGGCGCGCACGCCTGCTCAGTGGTGACTTGGAAACTGTTAACCAATGCCCTGCATGGCTTAGACTCGCTCCGACCCGTTTGCCTGCCTGTGACTACCTGTATCGCACAGTCGGCAAACCCTGGCATTCCTCCTCAAAAATTCTTATGGCTACATCGCGCAAAGCAACCTACCTATTTGCCCTTGCCCTTGTTTTGGCAGTGCTGGGCATTTATCTGCCTGGCATTCGCAATGATTTGCTGTTTGATGACCTGCGATTGAGCGATGGCACCATCTTTGGCGAATACGGCAACCTGCTCCAATTCAAACAGCGGATGCTGTCTTATGGAAGCTTCGTTTGGCTGCAAAGTTTGTTCGGCGAAGGGTGGTGGAAACAGCGGTTTCTGAATATCGCGTTGCACCTGGGCACGGTCGCTTGCATTTATGCGCTACTGAAAGCGCTGTTGACCCAAGCCAAATTTCCCCAAGAGTTTGAGGATCAAACGCACTTTGAGGCATCCCGCACCGCCGCATTGCAGGTGGGAGTCGCACTGTTCGCACTGAACCCGGTCGCCGTCTACGCGGTGGGGTACCTGGTTCAGCGCTCCATCGTGATGGCGACATTGTTTGCTGTGTTGGCCTGCTGGCTCTTCGTTCGCGGCCTGCAAACGGGGCGCGCTGGCTGGTACGCAGGGGCTTTGGGTAGCTATGTGCTGGCCGTGCTGTCAAAAGAGTATGCCGTCATGACAGCCGCCATGGCCGTGCCGCTGTACATATACATCCGCCGCCCCGGCTGGAAAGCTATTGGTGTTGTCGCCGGCGGCGCGTTGCTGGTGTTGGCACTCGCTGCCGCTGCGTTTTTTGGCATTTATGGGGCAGTGCTGGGCAAGGTGTTTGACCCACGCTCTGCAGCATTGGTGCAGCAGCTGGAGACCATGCGCCCCGGGATCACAGCCCAGATTTACCCCTTGAGTCTGTTGAACGAAGCGGCGCTGTTTTTTGCATATGGCCTGCTGTGGTTTGTCCCCAACGTGCAGTGGATGTCAGTCGATCTGCGTCCGGCGTTTCCGCTGGGGTTTGCTTCGTGGGGGCATTTGGCTGGTGCTTTGGGCTACGTCTGCTTGCTTGGGATAGCGATTTGGATGGTGGTACGCCGCAAAGATGCGCTGGGTTTGGCCGGTCTGATCCTGCTGTTCCCGCTGCTTTGGTTTGCAACCGAATTTGCCACGGTCTGGGTGCAAGACCCGTTTGTGCTGTACCGCAGTTACTTGTGGGCTGTGGCCGTCCCCGGCCTTGTTGCCATTGTGCTGACCGGCTTTAAGCCCAAGACGATTTACGCCGTGGGTGTCTTGATTGCATTGATCTTTGGCGGATTGGCATTGGAGCGCAACCTCTCCCTCAGGGACGAGGGCACTGCCTGGGCTGACGCAGCCGAGAAGATCGACACCAAAGCTCCGGCCAATGCCGTTGGACGCAGCCGCCCATTCTTGAACCTGGGGGCCTATCACCTTGAAAAAGGATCCCTCGCATTGGCGGAACGTGCCTTTCTGACGGCCGATGCTCTGGGGGACTTGGGCGGGAATGCTCGCTTCAATATTGGGGTCGCGCTGCAACAGCAAAAGAAGCATGCAGAAGCGCTACAGGCGTTTTCCGCTGCGCAGGCCAAGGGCTTCAGCGGGCAATTGCTGCACTACCACCGGGGCGAGTCAGCCTTCGCTCTGGGCCAATTCCCATTGGCGTTCGAGAGCTTTGGCACAGCCCTGAAAGACGCGCCCCAAGGAAACAACACCGATAAGAAAATGCAAGTATTGCTGCTGCAACGGCATGCTGATGCAGGCATTGCCGCCCAGCAATATGACGCAGCCATCAGCGACTTTGAAACCCTGCTGCAAATGAGCCCCAAACATCCCCGGCTCTTGCTGGGTATGGGCATGGCAATGGTTGGCAAGGGCGACACGCAAAAAGCAGTGCCACTGTTTGACGACTTAATCGCCTCTGCACCCAGTGCCCCTGCTTACTACGGAAGAGGCGTTGCGTTGTACCGTGCGGGCAAACTGAATGATGGCCTGAAAGATATCGATGAGGCGATCAAGCTGGAGCCACGCAATGCGCAGTATCGGCAAGTGCGCGAGCAGTTGGCCGCATCCACCAAACCATCCAACAAGTCCAAGCCCTGACGCAAACAAGCAGCTCGCCCATGACGTTGCGAATCCTCCATGTCGGCAAGTTCTTTCCACCATACATGGGCGGGATGGAAGTCTTTTTGGCAGACCTGATTCAAGAGCAGCGACGCCAAGGCATCGACGCCCAGGCCATGGTGCATGGCACCCCTTTGCCCGATGACCCCCCTTGGGTGCACAGAGTTCCAGTGCAGTTCAATTTGGTGTACGCGCCCATGGCCGTTGGCTTTCGGCGCGCGCTCGGGCAAGCCATCGACCGCTTCAAGCCGGATGTGCTGCACTTGCACATGCCCAACAACTCGGCGCTCTGGGCATTAACGCTCCCTAGCGCACGCAAAGTGCCTTGGGTGGTGCACTGGCATTCGGACGTGGTGGTGTCGAATATCAAGTGGTCTGTGGCTTTGGCCTACATGCTGTATCGGCCTTTTGAGCAAGCTCTTCTGGAACGTGCACAACAGATCTTCGCAACATCACCGCCCTACTTGCAGGCCAGCGCAGCATTGCGACCTTGGCTCGATAAATGTGACGTGGTGCCGCTGGGTATCAATCTGCAAGACAGCTCTCCTGGAGCGGAGGCCAGAGCACAAGCAACATCACTTTGGCGGGCAGAGACCCAATTCAAACTCCTATCGATCGGCCGGCTCACCTACTACAAGGGCTTTGAAATCCTGATTAAAGCGGTCTCCACACTGCCCGGCGTGGAACTGCTGATTGTCGGAAGTGGCGAGCTTCACGACTCTCTTGAAGAGCTGGTGCGCAGCACAACCCCTGCTGGTACTGCGCCCGCCACTCGACTCTTAGGTGCTGTGGATGATGCCCAAAAGCATGCTCTGTTGGCGCAGTGCGACCTTTTTTGCCTGGCATCGCGCGAGCGCACGGAGGCGTTTGGAGTAGTGCTGCTGGAGGCCATGCAGCACTCACGCCCCTGTCTCGTGACGGATTTGCCAGGCTCCGGAATGCCATGGGTTGTTTCGCACGCCCATTGCGGGCTGCATGTTCCTTTTGAAGATGTGGAAGCCTGGCGCAGCACCATAGCCCGCCTGCAACATGATCCCGGCTTGCGTCAACGTTTGGGCAAAGCAGGCAACAAGGCACTGCAAGAGCACTTTGGGATTGGCCCTTGCGAGCGCGCCACTGCCCGCCATTACAGAAGCATGGCACCGGGCAGAAGTACAGCGCCCGCCACACGCGGCTTGATGGTGGTGATTGCCACCCATAACAATGCCAACGACATTGGCCACCTGCTGCAACGCGTGCGCGCCTTGGTCAACGCTCCAGTGCTTGTGGTTGATAACCGCAGCACTGACGCAACCTGCCACTTGGCTGAGCAGCACGGGGCACGAGTGCTGCGTCCTCTTCTAAAAATGACGACCTGGGGCAGCTTGCAGACCGGCATCCGTCATGCGCTTGTGCAAGGCTACTCTTGCGCCATCACCATCGACGCAGAGGGCCGCTATGAAGTAGAAGAACTACCGGCGCTACTTGCTGCGGGCAATCAAGCTGACATGGCAGTAGCCTATTTCGCAAGCAGCAACAGCCTGCCGCGCCGTGCAGCCTGGCAGTGGTTTCGGTGGCTGACAGGCTTGGGATTGCGTGACTTTGTTTCGGGATTTCGGCTGTATAACCGCGCAGCCATGCAAGTGGCTGCATCTGCCGAGGCCACGCTGCTGGACTACCAAGACATCGGAACTCTGCTGCTGATGAGGCGCGAAGGCAGGCGAATTGCTGAAGTGCCGCTCGCAATGCACACATCCAGAATCGACCGGTCCAAAATTTTCCGGTCGTGGGCCAACGCCGCGCGGTACATGGTTGTATCAACACTCCTCAGTATTGCGCATGTGCGACCGGAACCCCGGAATAGAGATACCGCAAAAACCGGATAGGTTGCAAACAGACCTCTTCAGACGGCGCGAATTCAAGCCTGATGAGAGCGGCCGAGATGAGCACTCATGCGCCGAACCAGACAGTACGATGAGGGCTAGTTTGTGCAACAAAGCCGATTGAAGGCGACACCTCACTCAGGCAATGGATCTATACACATTGGTAGTCTGCTCAAGGCAACGCTCCCAGGTAAGCCCCCTCGCACGTGCCAAACCGTATTCCGTTGCATCAGCCCGCCATGGAGTGTCTTCTATCAAACGCACGAGCTGCCCCCGGATGGCATCCACATCGTCGGGACTAACCAACAACGCTGCACCAGCAGTCACTTCAGGCATGCACGAGCGATCAGACGTTAACACTGGCACGCCCGACGCCATAGCCTCCAGCAACGGAAGACCAAAACCTTCATAAATCGAAATCATGGCAAACGCGTGGGCACCGGCGTAGACGGCAGGCAAATCTGCCTGAGGTACAAACCCCAGATACCTTAACCAGCCTTCAGCTTGGCCGCGCTCTATCAGCGGCCGCACACGCTCGTTAAGCCAACCGCTGGCGCCAGTTAAAACCAACGGGAAATGCGTTCTCAGCGATGTAGGTAAGCCTGCGTAGGCTGTGATGAGCTGGTCCAGCCGCTTCCGAGGCTCCAGCGTTCCTACACTAAGCACATATTGCCCCTTCACCAAACCATGCCGTGCCAGTACCGGCGTCAATTCAGCATCGGGGCGCGGCCGAAAGGATGCGTCCACACCCAAGTGAATGGCTGTCACGCGCTCCGGCGCCACTGCGTAGTCGGAAATCAGCTCCTGACGCACAGTTTCTGAGTCGGTAATCAGAGCGTCTGCCCGGCAAAGTGAGCGCTTGAATGCAAGCTCAAAATAACGCCTGCTTGCAGCCGGATGCGTTTCTGGAAAACGATCTATTGACAAATCGTGAACCGTTGCAACCAAGGGCCCGTCATAGGCGGGAAGAAAATAGTTGGGTGAGTGGTACACCGCCCCCTGTCCCTGGCGCAATAGCCAGCTGCGCAACACCTCGGACACCCGGTCATAAACTTCCACGGCCAAATGCTTGGTCGCCATATAGCGACGCACAGGCACCAACCATGCCGGAGACACAGGAATGGCCCCAGCCACAGGAGCCCGGCTCACACCCAAACTGCTAGGCACACGCCCCCAGGCCCACATGCCTAAATAGCGCAGCTCTTCGACGTCATCACGCAGCGGCAACCGGGTAGCCAGCTCATAGGCATAGCGACCAATGCCGGTCAGCGGTGGGAAAATGGCATCGGTCGCCAGAATCAGCCGCAAGCCCATGCTCTTTACCCCTCAGGCCGCTGCGGCAGCCAGCATGCGTGCCAGCGTGGCATCCAGCGATGTCTGTGTGGGCCACTCATCGCCCGCTGTACGCCACACGGCCTGCAGGCGGGCCGGGTCGCCGCAGAGGCGCTGGATCTCATTGGGGCGCACAAAAGCCGGGTTAACGCACACCTCAATGGCGTGCCCCGCCAAGCGGCGCAGCCGCGCAATCAAATCATCCAGCGTATAAGTGATGCCAGTGCAAATGTTGTACAGCCCCAGCGGCTCGCCATGGGCCAGCAAGTGCAGGTACGAGCGGCAGACAAAATCGACATCGTTGTACTCCCGCTCCACGTGCAGGTTGCCCAGCTCAACCACCGGGGCACGGCGCGCAAAGTGCTCTACCAGCTTGGGAATCAAAAACTGCGGCGCCTGGCCAGGCCCGGTGTAGTTGAAAGGCCGGGTCAACACCAGCGGCAATCGGTCGGCGTAAGCGCGGGCCAAATGCTCCATCGCCACTTTGCTGGCCGCGTAATGGTTGACTGGCGCCGGCGTCTGGGATTCAGCAATCGGCGATTGCGGGCAGTTGCCATACACATTAGCGCTACTGGCCACCAGCACACACGATGGGCGTTCAGCCTGCCCCGCCAGCGCTGCCAACAAGTTCAGCGTGCCCAGCACGTTAACGCCATAAAACGCCAGCTCGTCCGCATGGCCCACAAAACTGAGCGCGGCCAAATGCACCACCGCCCAAGGCTGCGCCTGGGGCAGCGCCGCCACCGCGGAGGCCACCGCGTTTGTTACCGCTAGGGGCTCCGTTAGGTCGACCTGCAGCGCAGTGACCTCGTGGCCGGCCTGCCGCGCCAGCGCAGCAAAACGCAGCCCGGTAAAGCCATTGGCGCCGGTCAGCAGAATGTTCAAAACGATGCCCCGTTCTCGTTGCGGCGCAAATCTGCCTGCACCATCATCTGGCAAAGCTGCTCAAGTGTGGTGGCGGGAGCCCAGCCCAGCTTGGCCTCGGCTTTGGCCGGGTTGCCAATCAGCAGCTCCACCTCGGCCGGACGGTAAAACTTGGGATTGATGCGCATCACCGTCTTGCCGGTGGCGGTGTCTACGGCTGTTTCTTGCTCTGCTGTGCCATGGAAGTCCACCGCAATGCCAGCGCCCTTGAAGGCCATTCGCACAAAGTCGCGCACGGTTTCGGTGCGATTGGTAGCCAGCACAAAGGTGTCGGGCTCGTCGGCCTGCAGCATGCGCCACATGCCTTCTACATATTCTTTGGCAAAGCCCCAGTCGCGCTTGGCATCGAGGTTGCCCAGCTCCATCGCATCAAGCTTTCCCAGCTTGATTTTGGCAACGCTGTCGGTGATTTTGCGGGTGACAAATTCGCGGCCACGCAGCGGGCTCTCATGGTTGAACAAAATACCACTGCTCCCAAAAATATCGTAGCTCTCGCGGTAATTCACCGTCATCCAGTGCGCATACAGCTTGGCCACGCCATAGGGACTGCGCGGGTAAAACGGCGTGTCTTCCATCTGCGGTATAGCCTGCACTTTGCCAAACATCTCCGACGTGCTGGCCTGGTAGAAGCGGATTTTGGGGTTGACCAGGCGAATGGCTTCAAGCAGGTGCAGTGCGCCAATACCGGTAATCTGTGCCGTGGTGCTGGGCTGATCAAAACTCACACCCACAAAACTTTGTGCGGCCAGGTTGTAAATTTCGTCGGGCTGCACCTTTTGCACCAGCGCAATGCTAGAGCCCAAGTCGGTCAAATCATATTCAACCAAATGGAGATTGGGGTGGTTTTGAAACCCCAACTCCTCCATGCGCCAAAAATTTACAGAGCTGGTACGGCGGAATGTGCCGTACACCACATAATCTTTTTCGAGCAAAAGTTGCGCCAAATATGCGCCGTCTTGGCCAGTAATTCCCGTGATAATTGCTTTTTTCACAAAAAATCTCTCACTATTAAATATAACTACCACATTGCCACATGTGTTGACTTACCCACCAGAAACCGCTGCCATGCAACAAAACCACAAGGGCTGGCCAAAATCTGTCCTTGCCACAGGGCTGACAAGCCTCTCAGCGTTGCACTAGGTGTATCCGTATCTCGCCGTGACGATGCATTTGTGTTTCATGGCAGCGCTTCGTAATATTTTTGCATTCATTTTATACGACCAGCCAATATGAAATTTGAGCTGATAAAAATCGCTCCCAGTGATCCCCGAAATATTCAATTATTCCTCAAATCGCAAACGCGTAAACCCGATACCAAGCATTCGCAAATCGCCATTCACACCTGCCTCTTTGGGAGAAATGGGATTTTGTGGAATAAATTCGATTGAATCGACGCCCTCAGATTGTAAAACTATCGGCAGCCGGACGTCAGAATCACCCTGCTTTATTACGAGATGGTGGTTTTGATCGCCGACCTTGACAACAACCTTTTGCTCACCATTGCGACTAAACGGCCGGGCAGATAAAACCAGTGTAAATCGTTCGGGAAGGGGCGAGAAAAAATCGAACCGGACGCCCGGAGCAAGATTTGCATCCGACCATCGCCCCCAAGGCTCCGGGACCGAAACACCTGCGACGTCGCGAACAAATTCTGGCCAATTGCGGCGCGTGAAATCAATGCCATCGGAAAAATGAGCTGAATAACGCGCACCTAATTTATCAACGACATATCCGGATCTCTTCATGATTTCGCGACCACTCAGGCCAGACAGATCAGCATTTAAGGCAGAGGGAAGGCGGAAAAACACTACCTGACCATCTACGCGCTTCAGCAGCGGCTCAGCCCCTAACAACGCAGTGAGACGGATAATAAGAGAATCTGCATTGTCTTCAAATCCACGCCGATCGATATAAATTCCAGAAAATCCCATGCGACTGATGACTTCAAGTTGTTTCTCCACCGACTCTTGAGCGAGCGCGCGGTAAAAGAGATCGCCTTCCCGCCCCTTCATACCGGCATAACTCCAACGCAATTCCTTGGAATGCAGGAAACCGACTGCCAGATCATAGGTATGCAAGCGATGAAGTGGTGCAACTTCCGGAAAAGGCATATAAGGCAGCTGATAAATAGCAGCACCGCTTGATATATTTTTTTCTATTTCAGCTACGAAATTTCGATCACTCTCGAAGGCTGCCTTTGTTTGCTCATTGCAGGCTAAACATGCGGATGTCGTTTGGTCATACAGCCCAACTCCGCAAAAAATCAATGCGAATACAAAAAAAGCCATCCTTGATCTTTCTGGGGAAAAGTATCTTTCCACAAAAATTTGCAACAAAATGAAAAATGCTGCTATCGCTCCAAAAGCAATGAAGATGCTAATTCTGTTCCAACCTCGAATAGACGAAGAAATGACAGACGAAAACAAAGAACCCAGTCCACCAATTATTCCAAAGAGAAAAAAAACAAATATTAGCATCACCAACAGTGAAAGCCTAGCATCTGTTTTTCTTCCGGAAAGAGCGGAAATCAAAACAATCAACAAAACTGCCAACCCAGCAGCGCCAACGACGCCTAGCGAAGAGGTGACATTTTCATTAACTAACGGAGTTGCTTCGTTATAGCGTTGCGTCAAAGAAGCCAGGTGAGGCTCTCGGTGCCCGGCCCTTGGCAATATTAGCTGCATCAGCTTAAATCCGTAAATCTCCGCCTCAGATGCAGACCGCACTGCAACCTCTGGATTCTCGCCATTTAAATGTTTATTGAATATATTTGGAGCAATATTTAACAAAACCCCAAAAATCACAAAAAAAATAACAAAGACTGGGGCCTCGGCATATTTAATGCCGCCACTCCTGCAAAACATCGCAAACACACAAACAGAGAAAGCGATTACCCCAAAAAGCGCATAATAAACACCAAAAGACGCAAGAGCAATGGATGAAAAAAATAAAAAAATAATATTTTTTAGCGAAAAAAACTTTCCCTCTGACTCATAAAATGAAAGACAAAGAAAAAAAACAATTGGCACTACAAAGTACCACAAGTAAAACAAATGACCAAGCCTCTGAAAGTGAAACGGCAAAAAAGCAAACAACAAAGAGGCTACAAAGGCAAAAGATTTATTTAACTGGAATGCACGAAAGCTGAAATATGATGCAATAAAAATTGCAGAAAAACTTAATAGAAAAAACAAATTAAGAGCGCCATAATAATTACCGACAACATTGCCAATAATTTTCAGAAGCAATAAATTTCCAGAATCCGATCCTGGATAGTCAAGAAAACTGGATCCAAATGGATAACCACTGCGGGGATTATCAAAAATCCATCCTTCCATTGCACGCAATGTCAGCCAAGAATGGCTCAGACCATCACCTTGATAGATATAGGGGTATGTCAGATCAGGAAAAATACCAGATGGCCAACCTGTCATGAGTACGCTGGCCAAGACAAAAGAAAACACTGCCCCAATGCACCACCAGTGCCATTCCAACTTGAATATTTTCACAAATGAGCAAGCAGGATTATTATTTTCAATTTTACTAATGCTCATGAGGCATCTTTCTCTTTTATCAAGCCTGGCTTGGCTTTTTTCCGCCGAGTACCAACTTGCTCATCAAATATGTTAAAGGGATCATCGCCACTGCCACGACCAAAGGTGCAATCAATTCGCTGATCTGAAAAAATTCCACCAGCCCGCCAAGGCACAGAGCCGAGACCAAATATTGAATAACATAGACTACCGGGTATGCTGCAAGACCCTTCCAAGACAGTGGCACACGAAAAACCACTCTCGCATTGAACCAATAAGAAAAAACAACCCCCACCGCGTATGCAATCAGATATGCAGCGTGGTAGGGGAGAATTGCATTAATACCGACATATACCAGATAAGTAAATCCGGTGTTGATTCCGCCACCAATAATAAAGCGCAGCCAGCGCTGCGCTCGTGGGCCGACAGTCGTTTTACCCACTTTTATGAACACTTCGCAGCGGCATCGACAAACTCGGAATAATTACGAATGTAATCTTTGGTATCATAATAATCCGAAGTAAAAACAAGAAGAACCGCGTCACTGGAGTATTTGTACTGAATACCCCATGTCAGGGGTGGCAAATGAATGCCCATATCCGGCGATTCCAGCAAAACCTCGCAACGAGATTTGCCGTCATCCACTACCACCGCACAGCTTCCTTTGACGCAAATCAGGAACTGGTGGCATTGATGGTGAGCATGTTCCCCGCGCGTTTTTTCACTTGGCACATTGAACACAAGAAAATAGCGCTTCGGCTCAAAAGGAATGTCGTGGGGGAATTCGCCAACCGACAAGTCGCCTCGCATGTCCCGAACCAATTTAAGCTGGTGCAACGTTACATTGCCAACACCAACTTTTATAATTTTCTCTTTCGAGTCGTCAGGTTTTTTAAAATGACTGCCTTTTTTGTCACTCGAAATTTCTGCTTTTACATACCCAGTAATCCTGGCTGGAGAACCTGTAACGATTGCATAAGGAGGAACAGACTTCGTAACTACGGCACCAGCACCCACCATTGCCCCTTGACCAATGGTTATTCCAGGCAGAAGAACCGCACCTCCTCCAACCGAGGCTCCTTTTTCTATTTTTGTGGAAAGAAATGTGTCTGGATAAACTTTGGAGCGAGGAAATTTGTCGTTCGTGAATGTCACGTTTGGGCCGATAAAAACATCATCTTCGATTCGAGTTCCGTTCCACAAATAAACACCGGATTTTACAGTTACACGGTCCCCAATAACGACATCGTCTTCAATAAGGCAATGCGCACATATATTTACATCAACACCAATCTTGGCACCGGGCAAAACAGCGACACATTGCCAAATTTTTGTTCCGTCTCCTATCTGCGTTGATTTGACATCCGCAGAATGATGGATCATCACGTTATTATTCATTTTTGGTTCCTAACCGTTATAGACGTTACAGCGAGTGGCCGCCGCTTGCTATTCTCATACCCCCGCCAAGCGTAAGTCCCAACCAGCCCCAGGCCCAGCAAATTGAGCATCCCAAAGAAGAGCACGACGACCATGGTGGCAGCGTAGCCCGGTACTGGAATGCGCCCCAATAGGTGCGTGGCAAGAACCAGCATTCCCAACGCCGCGGACAACATGCATCCCACCACCCCGATCCGGATTAGTAAACGGATCGGATAGTCGGTGAACGCAAATATACTGTCCATCATGTAGTCAACTTTTTTGCTAAAAGTCCAGCTCGACTTACCTTCTTTCCGCTCAATCCGTTCGTAGCTGACCAGCTTGCGGCGAAACCCCAGCCAAAAAATCAGCGCAATCAGCGAAGAGCGGGACTCTTCCAGCTTGAGCAACTGATCGCGAAAAATCCGGTTGCACCCAAAGACATCGACGCCACCTTCGGGCATGTCATTCACCACCAGCCGGCGATAAAGCCCCCAGAAAAGCCCTGACGCAAGCCGCGAAGCAAAGGGATCGTTGCGCCCCGTTCGCGTGCCAATGGCCACGTCGCATTCATCCAACGAGAGCGCCTTGAAAAAGGCAATCAGCAATTCGGGAGGCTCCTGCAAATCGGCCGCCATTACCCCGAAACAATCGCCGCGTGCGGCCTCTAACCCAGTTCGAATCGCCGGAAAAGAACCGAAATTTCGCGAATGCGCCAACAATTGCGCCGAAAATTCCAATTGGTCTAACGCAGCGCGCAACAACGCAAACGACTGATCTGGACTACCGTCCACGACGAACACGGCCTCCATCTCACCATCAAGCTGACGGTTCATGCTCGACAACGCCTCCAGGAGGCGCTGAATGGAAGCTTCGTTTTTGTAAACAGGAATGACGACCGAGAATTTCATGCTCGCCACGCATTGACAGCGGCCACGACTTGCCGGACCTGTGCTTCAGTCATCTCCGGATAGCAAGGCAAGGTCAGGATTTCTTCGCTCAGGCGTTCGGTATTTTCTAGGCTGAACGAGCCAAAGCGACTACCAAATACGGGCTGACGGTAGTCCGGAATCGGGTAGTGAACTTCAGCGGCAATATCCATCCCGCGCAGGTGCGCACGCAAAGCATCGCGCCAAGCGCTTCGCACTACATACAAATGCGCCACATACTCTGGCCCAGCTGGCGCGGGGAGCAAGACATCCGGGTGGTCGATGTGGGTGGAATACTGCGCAGCAATATCACGCCTGCGGGCGTTCGCAGCATCGAGATCCGGCAGAAACACCGCCAGAATCGCCGCCTGCATTTCATCAAGGCGGCTGTTACGGGCACCGCTAAGCTCGACCCGGTATTTCGTCGTCCAACCGTATTGACGCAAACGCGCCACTTTCTCAGCAATGGCGCCATTGGCAGTGACCACAGCGCCGCCGTCGCCCAGGGCGCCAAGGTTCTTGGTCGGATAAAAACTGAAACTAGCAGCATCGCCAAACGTGCCAACGCGCCGTCCATCAACGCTGGCGCCGTGCGCCTGCGCGCAATCCTCTAGCAAAGGCACGCCCTGCTGGGCGCAACGCTGGGCAATCTGCCCAATCTCCGGGGCAGCCAATCCATACAGGTGGGTGACCACCACCGCCTTGACCCCCGCAGCCAGCGCGCGCTCCACCTCGGACAGGGTGGCATTGCGCGTGGTCAAGTCCACATCGAGAAAGAACGGCTGCGCGCCAATGGCCAGCATGGCCGTCGTGGTGTACATGCCGGCGTTGGCCACCGTAGCCACGCTATCGCCTTGCTCGACGCCGAAAGCCCTGAGTGCCAATTCGATGGCCTCCGTGCCGTTGGCCAGGCTGATGCAGTGCGCACTGCCCAGGTAGTTGGCAAACAACTGCTCGAATTTTTTTACTTCAGGCCCTAACACCAGCCAGCCGCTATCTATCACGCGGTTGGTTGCAAGCTTGATTGGGTTCTCGTAAGCCCTGATACGGGCGGATAAATCATTGATTTGCATAAATATCTTCTTTGCGATGTGTTTTTTAAAAAAATTTCCCGACTTCACAAGGGATTTTCAATAAGGCTAAAAAACAAACAGGAGCATAAAACAGACGACAAATTCACCAAAACTGCAGCGCCCAGCAAATTCTTTACATAAAGTTAGTTGCGAATCAAATAAACAGAATATGTCAACCACAAAAAACAGAAGCGCCCGATCTGGCAATTTGAAATCACATTAAAAAACAATTTGATAAAGTTAAACAAACCAAATAGACAATTATCTCGCACAAAAAACTCAAAAGTGAATTTTAAAATAATAGCAACTAGTGCTTAAACCACAATATTTTCTGAATGAGTTAGTACTGAAAATTACGCGAACAAAGCGCTAGAAGCTCTTTTTGGGAGCAGAACAGGTTGAATCATTAGAAAAATCATTCAGTGTTGAGACGTGTCCGCGGCTTGCAGCAGCCTTGAGTTGAAGCAGTGTTTGCACCGAATTCTTTTGCTGCGTAAGTCACGGCTCGCTGGTCAGATTGATACAGTGCGCATTTTCCGGGTAGTCAGCAAAAAATCGCACGAATTTTTACTCAAGCCCCAATACAAGCCGTTGCTATCAGTCATGCAGTTGGTTGCAAGTTGAGCTTTGCTCATAGAAATTGCGACTCAGGAGATAGATCAATAATCCTCATTAAATATCAATCTATACAATCTCGCCTTGAAATATAAACATATGCCCACAAGAAGCTAAGCATCAAAATCAAACCAATCAAATAGCTACGATGAGAAATCCACGGACCCTGTCGACCAAAATATAATTGCCAGCCCTGGCTCATGTAATCCAAACGATTACCCACAGAAAACATCACTTCTTCACGCAAAATAAAAACAGGAAGACACAATGCCACCGAAAATAACAAAATAAGCGACAAATTTTTCAGTCGAAACTCATTCATTGCAACAAATGCAACGGCAAGTGGAAAGACTGGCATCCACTGACGACTTTCTGAACCCAAGATCAGTATTGGGATATATGCTGAAAAGGCAACGAATAAAGGAAGGCTACTATCGGTTATTAAAAAAGATCGTGCGCAGAAACAAGACATTACAGCAACAATGATTATTGGGCCGAAGTGTAAAAAATGAGAAACCATCGGCTTCAGTGGCGCAGCCATTGCCTGCAAAAACATAAAATAAAGAAGAGGCGGCCCCTTATTGCCAGAGCTCCAGTCAATGAAAAAATGCACTGATAGAGCCCCAACAATCAAAAATACCATTGCAAGAAAAAAATCTTTCTTTGAAAAAATATGCCGAAGCAGGCCAGAACCAGAAATCCACGCCCAAATAAACGCAACGAAAAACAAACCAATCAAAATGAATAATAATGACCAACTCCTTAAATCGGACATTCCTATTTTTTCTCCCGGTGGATGCATGAGAATTTCTGCATCAGATAAATTATTTATCTTTAAAAAAATCCAAGCAACAATGAGCAACAATCCCACAAAAAATACCCCTACCCATCGGTTATTGGGCGATATCTTTTTCAAAACTCCTTCGGTTCCATAGATCGGGAGCGCAGCCAACATGAGAGGAACAACAAACAATCCAGGCATGATCCACACCGACAATGGTATTAGCAATAGCAACGTCTTCTTATAAGATTTTGACCACGCATACAGCGACACAACGGCAAATAACAATGCCACATGATCGCTCAGAATTGGATAATAAATTGGCATAACAAGAAATGGCCAACTAAAAAACAATATTCCTGTTGCAATAGCCGCTATTAGCTTTGAGTTTTTATTTATCAGTGATTCAATAGTTTTGAAGAATAAAGATGCGGCAAAAGACAGGGATACCGCATTAAATATTGCCTGAAAAACAATAATTCCACTCGAATCAAGCCCCGCGCGAGCAGCCAGAACAGACGGCAAAAATCCCGATATACGCATAAGCCGATAAGGATCTTTCTCAATACCCAACCCTGATGCAAGCTTGATTATGTAATCGAGATATACAGATCCATCAAATCCCGCTCCGCCAGCAATAGGAATAAATCCGGTTAACGAATAAATACCAAAGTAAAAAATCAAGGCAATGAAAAATATTTGAGGTGCTTTTATTCTATTTATCATGATCAACTCAAATAATTTTATTTTTAAAAGAAAGTATTAGAAAACGCAAAATACTTTATCAAACATCTTCGAAAATTACATCGCTCGCATTTCCATAAAATCAACATCTTCTAGCACTTTTCAAGGATTATTTAAATTCAAAATAAAACTGATAGCTATACAAGAAAAGCGCTGGTAGTTTTTTCTATAGCGAAATGGCTTTCATCAGTCAGTGCAAGCTCTTTCTGGATGCGATACATGGCAATAGCTTGCCGCATCCGTAGATTGAAGCAGTGTTGTTTGCACCAGTTGAGTAGCACTCTGTTGCCAAGTAAGCCACGGCATAGCATCCGAGCGAGGATGTTTATCTGTTCGGTACAAGGCCAGCCAATCGCACAGGGCTTGGACCAATTCATCGGGTTGCGAGGCGTTGAAGTAGTAGGCGTGCTCGCCAGCCACTTCGCGGAACACCGATATGTCGCGCGCGATGATGGGTAGCTTGTGCTGCGCCGCTTCGATGAGCGGCAGGCCGAAGCCTTCACCATAACTGGCGGCGATCAGGCAAGTGCTGACGGCGTAAATCTTTTCGAGGTATTCGTCGCTGATGCCTTCGAGCCAGAAAAGGCGACTATTCAATTCAGGGTGAGCACCCAATCTTTCGACAGTTTTTGGGATGTCGCGGCGCATAGCGTCAGGTATGCCCTTCCAGCCCTCTTTACCGATAATGACCAAATTAACATCTAGCCCTTGAGCCCAAAGTGCGGTGAACGCTTCGATAGTTTGTAAATAGCCTTTGCGTGGCTCGATAGTTCCAACCATCAAGAAGCTGGGCCGCAAGCTCAGTTGCTCAAATACCTTAGCTGCATTTTCCGGCATGCCTTCACTGGGCGCCGATTTGCCAATATCTGCTCCGAGATGCCACCAATTTGTGTTGTAATGACGGCGATTTTCACTAATAGCGCCTGTCTCTGACTGCCAAGCAGAAAACTCGTCTGCAACGGCTTTTGAAATGCAGATGGCCCCGTCAAAGCTTGAAACGGATTGCAGCCACCTTGTATGGCTTTCGTCTGCCCCTGGCGGAAAAACCTGAGGCATACGAATAGGCAGCAAATCGTATACTACCCAATGTACGCTCACCCCTAAAGCGCGATAACTTTCAAATAAGCCCGCACGCTCCGCTTCGATTAACATGCTGCCAGATATATCCAAACCAAGCATGACGTCACCGACCTGTGGATCGATGGGATCATCTGTTAATGTGGTTTGCGGGCAACCCAATAACCCGAAGGTGTAACTTCTGGCACAACGATGGTGCCACGAACCTCCAGCATTGGTGAGATACACCGGTTCAATCCGATATCCGACTGGTGGAGATTGCAACATTGCAACCACGATGGCCCTGGCAACCCGCTCTATTCCCGTCTTAAGGTCATTACCGCAAGTAGCGGTTACGTCCAGAAATAGCCTTCTAGCTGGTCGTTGTTCGGGCAGGCTGGTCGCAATCGCAGTTGATAAGCGCAAGAGCGCTGCCTTGTCAGGTACGCCCGCCGTATGCGCCGCTATCGCATTGATCAATGCCGAAGTATGCGTTGCGGTGCGCCGATGGAAACGTTCTATTGCGTCAGCATAACGCTTGGCGCACGCCTGCGGCGTATGGCGGGTGTGAATGATCGTTTGTGCCCTAGCACCCCGTGTTCGCCGTTGCTCAGGACTACGCCACAGTTGCTCCATTGCGTCGACAAGCGAAGCATCGGAGAACTCGTCCGGCAATACCCAGACTGCCTCCGAATCGAGCTCTGCCATGGAACCATGGGCATTAACAATCACCGGCAGAGCATGGTTCATGCAGTCCAATACTGCAGCCGAAGTCTCTCCCCTGGAATGCGTGCGCAACTGCACAGCTAAATCAGAGGAAATTAAATACTGCTGAAATATTTCTGGTGTTGCGAAACCAGTAATGGTAATTCGATCTCCGACACCGCATTTTTGCAAAATATTAAGCAGGTTGACACCGTAATCACCACCGTTGTTCTCACCAACAAAAATCAGCCGACAGCGCTTGTCATCTGCCAATGCACTAGCCAACCAAGACTCAAGCAGGCGATGATTCAACTTGGTGCTATCCAAAAATCCGAAACTGCATACGACGAAATCACCCTCGCCGATCCCCAGTTTTTTACGAGCAAACTGCCTGTCGATGCGCTGAGGAGGCGTGCGAACAAGCGGTATGACTTCCCATTCAGTTGAATCAAAGTCTCCGTACCAAGCTTTCGCCAACTCACGCGAGAAATCGGAATGAACAATGACGCCCAAAGCATGTTGCAACACAGGCCAATTGACCGGGTATTTACGCTGCGCCGATTCGGCATCCAAATGGCGCTCCAAAACGGCACCATAACCATGCGATGCATACAGAACATTCGTCCATCTGCCAGCCATCTCGCCATGTCGCTCCTGCCATGCGACCAGTCCACTCAAGAAAAAATCGTGCAGAACCACTGTGCCCGGAATTTCCTCCAACAAAGCAAGCATTTGGCTGTGATACGGGGAATTACCGATTTGGTATATGACGCGCTCCATCGACTGAGCATTAGCACGAAGCCAAGCGGCATCGCGCACCTGCCCACCCAACTTGGTAAAGTCAATTTTTACGCTGTCCTGCGCAACAACCAGCTCAATATCGTAGTGTTCTGCCAGCGCAGGCAGCAGTTCTGCGCTGTAGTCTGCGATACCTGTACGCTCGGGCGGCAGAGGAGAAACAAAAGCCAATCTTGGCTTTCGGTTAGGGGCATCGCAGATGGCTGGCAAAGGCTCAGGCTGCTTTTGCGACAGCCCTTCCCAAGTGGCTATTGCCCGCAATGCGGTTTTATCCCAAGAGAAGCGCTTGCATTGTGCCAGTCCGTGGGCACGCAACTTGGCAATAAACTCCAAATCAGTGAGCGCTTGACCAATTTTGTCTCGAATTGCGATGACATTCAGAGGGTCAAATAGCGCGTCCTCCAGCCCAATCACTTCAGGCAGGCTGGTGGTGTTTGCGCCTATCACTGGTGCTCCACTGGCCATGGCTTCCAGCGCGGGCAGGCCGAAGCCTTCGTGCCACGATGGAAACACGTAAAGCTTGCAAAGGTTGTAAAGCTGCACCAACTCTTCATCGCTGACGTAACCACTGAATTGCAACTCATCTGGCTGTAAACCGTGAGCTCGGGCAATACGGTGAAGTTCTGCGATATTGCCAGCGGGCATTTTGCCAGCGAATAAAAGTTGGTGAGTTGTGCGCAGCGCGGTCGGAAGGGCAGACCAAGCTTCAATCAAACGAGGCAGGTTTTTTCGCTCGTCCGCGCCGCCGGTATAGAGAACAAAGGGGCGCGTGATCCCAATTTTGCGATATAGAGCGAGGACATGCTCCTCGCTTACTACGGCAGGTCGAAATTCTGAACCAATTGCTGTAGAAACATCAACAATACGAGAAGCTTCGAAATTTAAGCAATCCAACCCTTCTTGACGGGTATATGCTGATATAGCAAGTAATACCCCAGCATGCATAAGCCATTGAATTTTACGCCCGTAATAATCCGCATACTGTAAGTTAGACTTCAGATATTGATCCGAATTCAGAAGTGGAATCAGATCATATAGGCTCACGCTGACCAGCGCTTGGCGCTCAAATCGCCCGATGCTGGACACAGCGTCATCCTCAAAGCCCTCAAACAGACTGGTGATGTGGATGACGTCCGGCCGCAAGCTGGCAATAAAGGCCTCGCGAACCAACTCTGCCACTTCGCGACGGCTACGATTGTTAGGCTCCTCTTCCTTAACCGGACCAGGGGCAAGCCAGACGCGGATACTTTCTTGGGGGAGCAGACCTTCAAATGCGGCACGAATGGGCACAATGGTGCTCGCGAATAGCCCATTGAGGACAAGCAGCACTTCATGCTTCCCGCGGTTACGGACGACCGCCTGGGCAAATGCAAGGGCGTAGCGCCCAATACCACGAAAGCGGCTTTCGGTTTGCGCGCCCTGCATATCGATGACAATCCGCATCAATTTGTCCCCGTATTGTTTTTGATGGCTGTCTGGAGATCTGCGTAAATCTGACGAGCGCGAGGCGGGAGGCTTGCCAACTCGGGTGACACCAGTACCTGTGGCGTGTGTGGTGTTCTCGGGTGCGATATGTTTGTTGACGCGGCTGTCGTAACGCCTCCACGGCGGGCTACCCCGAGCAGTTGCTGGTACAGGGCCGGGTAGCGTAAAAGCCATTGGTTGATACTGTGACTGAGCCGTGGTCTGCGCAGCACAGCAGTCATAAGGCGCATGAGCGGACGCTCAAACACAACGATGGCGTGGTGAATGATCACATTGACGCAACTTCGCAGAGCGTGAAGCGGACGAAGCACCAAGCCAGATGCAAGCCGGAGAGGGGCGGTGATACGCCAAGATGCGCTCTGCCGCAGGGCATTGCGTTCGGTCTCCAGCGCACTAGCTTGTTGCCTCCAACAGAGTGAGTCCTCGATCAACTTATCAATACGCTTTTGCTGTCCATGCACCAATGCGCTGGCTTCGTCGGCGCGCTCTTGCACCACAGCCAGTTGCCTCTCCAATTTTTCCGCAAGCGAGGCTTGCGCCTGTACAACATCCCCCAACTGCTTTAAGGAGTCTCCGAACAGGCCAAGCTCCCGCGAAGGAATATCGTTGACAGGCTTCATCATCTGGTGACGCTGACGCCCATCCGAATTGACTTGATGCTGAATATGGCGAATAGAGAGCTTTTGCACCTGAATCGCCTCCTCAGTTGCCTTCATCCAGGCTTCTATAGGCTGCTGCAAAGGCTTGTCTGTCTCACATACATCCAAGTCCAGCAAGGTCTGGTGCATAAGCCCAAAAGACCATTCAGCCAATGGTCTTTGCCATAATACAGAAGCCCAAGTGCGATAGGGCTGAGGCAACCCATAGGGGCTGATGGAAATAGTGCGCAAAGGATCTGGGTCGTCTACAGCGCCAGTGGTTACTTCTCGCACAAAAATGAAAAACGATAAAAAGGGGTTTCCGGGCCACACACAATCCTGTGCCCGATCTGAGATCGAACCGTAATCAATCACATAGGTAGCACCATCGTCCGCAACCAGCACATTCCATGTGCGTACGTCGTCGTGGTAGAGCCCAAATTTTTCGAGCACAGCCAGTTGCCTAAGTACAGCAAGCAGCACGGCGCGATGATTAATAGTAATACCGCATTGCAGCAAATCAAGAAGCAACCGGCCGGGAATGCGTTGTGCTGCCAACCAAGCAGACGCATCTGTTTCCCCAAATGAAACCAGGGCAGCAGATGGAAAATCCCCTGGGGGATTTTCCATAAACTGCACCTCCCTCTTAAATTCAGATTTATTGTGCTTACCCCTCGGATGATCGAAACGGTAAGTTTTTAAAATACAGTCATCACTAAAGAAATAACGACGGCTACCTTGATGGGTGTTATGTGCGAACACATGCGGATCGGCAGACCAATTTTTAAATAATTCGGCCCGCCCCGCCAAAATCCAATACCGATTACTTGCAACGAATAGAGGCCGTGGAATCGAAGCAAGATGAGTTGCATGGCGGGCGATCTCATACACGAATGCAATGGTGTCAAGCAAGGTGCGCGGGTCTTCGGGCTGAGAGGGAGCCCAATACAAAGGCTCCTCGCGCAAAGCCATTTCGACAATCAGTGCGCCGCTGGTATTGGCAACGCGTTCGAGCAATGCCTTAACCGCGCCAGCACCTTTTTCATGAACGATGTGATGGAAGACACTCAGCCCCAAAACAAGGTCGTAGCAACCCGATTCAAGGCGCTCAACGGCATCTTCCACTCTCCCAGTCTCAAAACTGGCGTTCAAGTGCGGGTTGGCTAGCGCAAGCGCACTGCACACTGCAACGTTTTTATCGAGGTAGTCCACACCGTGGACTTTCGCCCCGCGCTCGGCGAGGCTAAGGCTGAAGTAGCCTTGGGCACAGCCAAGGTCAAGCACATTTAGGGGCCTGCCAAGCTGGCGTTGCAATGAGTCATGTATACGTGCGATTTCTTCAAGTCGATCAAAACAAGGGCGTGATACTTGGCCAGACAGCTCGGGGTAACCATAAATGGGCTGATAAATTTCTGGCAGATCGGATACAAGTTTTTCAATCATGGTGCGACGCTCTCAGTTTGGGCATTGAGAGCATGAAACGATGCTTGCATATCCACGATTCCCCAAAACTGTAGTGCGCGACCTACGTGTATCAGCACCGAGTCATAGCGGCGGTCCAGAGGAATTAGTTCCTGCAATGGATTGCCGGAGGAAACGCCAAAAGACACCAGATAGTGTCCTTCATTAAGGGTTAATGGCAGTGAGAACTTAAACACCTTTACATCACCAGCACTTGCAGAGATGTTTTCACGCCCCTGAGTAGAAATAAAAGAATTGGTGCCGTAAAGAAAAATTCCTTCTAATGTCTTGATTAAAAAACCTGGAACGACATTATCAAAATCTACGTCAAAACGAACCTTGAAATAAAAATCTGTTACAGCATTACTCTCGATGCGTGAAGGGTACCGCTGTCCATCAGCAACAAAGAGGTAATCAATAATGACTGCGCCGCCGTGGCCCCAGCGGTGTTCTTCGCGATGGTAGCCCGGGTGAGTATGAAAATCGTCACTTACCCCTATTAAAAGCGCATTTTCGGCGGACATTTCGGTTTCAATCAGCGCAACGCTCTCTGTTTTACGCTTGCCGAAGAGTTCATCCATGTACTTGTTGGTAACAACACGGGATAAGCCATCCTCCTCAACGCAGCCTTTTTTGAGCATGATGGCGCGCTCACAGTGTTTGACAACATCTCCCGGACTGTGCGACACAAGAAGTAGAGTGGTGCCTTGTTCTTTGAACTGGGCAATTCGCTGATAACACTTGGCCTGAAAGTAGGCATCACCCACCGACAGCGCTTCATCCACGATCAGTACGGCAGGGCGCACGGCGGTGGCCACACTGAAGGCCAAGCGCATTTGCATACCGCTGGAGTACATGCGAACCGGGCGGTCAATGTAATCGCCGATTTCGGCAAACGCCTCAATGGCGGGCATGCAGGCAGCAATTTCATCCCCTTGCAGTCCTAGGAGCTGCCCAGCCATAAAGACATTTTGCCGCCCGGTGAAGTCGGGATGAAAACCCATGCCTAACTCTAATAATGCAGCCACACGCCCCTCGATCTGCACACTGCCGCAGGTGGGCTGCGTGGTACCGGTAATGATTTTGAGCAGAGTACTTTTGCCCGCGCCATTGACGCCGACAATGCCGACGGCTTCACCAGGGTTGATGGTGATGTTGATGTCGCGCAGCACCCAGGTTTTGTCGTGACAGGGCTTGCCAGTCAACCACTCACGCACACGCGCCCATTTGCCGGGGTAGCGCTTGTAGGCCTTACTGACGTTCGAAACAACAAGCTTGCCCATCAGAGTTCATCCACCAGTTCGCCCACGCGCGACAGAAAGAAGCGCGCGCCCAAAATCAAGAAAAAAACCGTGAGTGCGACCAACGGGGCTAGGCTAGCAACGTCAGGCAGGCGCTGGTCCAAAAAAATACCCTGGTAAGCCACCATCAAAGGTTGCAAGGGGTTGTATTGCAATACGTTGCGCGCGGCGGCTGGCATCGAGTCAAACACATAAACGATCGGCGTGAGCCAGAACCAGAACTGCATCACAACGCCCGTGAGTTGACCCACGTCCCTAAAAAACACGTTTAGCGTGCCCAAAAAAATACCCAGACCCAAGGTGAACAGCACTTGCAGCACCAGTAGCGGCACTGCGGCCAGCAGTAGCCAGCCCGGCCAGTGGTCAATAAACGCCAAGAAGATCAGGTACAGGCCAAACACAATGGCAAAGTTGACCAACGCCGACGCCGCCACAATGGCCGGCAGGCAGATGCGCGGAAAATTGGATTTTTTGATCAGGTTGCCGTGTTCCAAAAACACGCCATTCAGGCGCCCGAGCATTTCGGCAAACAAGCCCCAAGTGATGACGCCGGCGCACAGGTAGATACTGAAGGCAAACGGCGTTTGCTCATGCCCTGCAAGCTGGGGTCGCATAAGCTGACCAAAAACCACAGTGTAGATAACGATCATGGCAAGGGGGTTGGCCAAGGACCAGAATGCGCCCAGCAGCGATTCACGGTATTTACCCTGAAATTCGCGCAGTACGCTACTCCAGACAAAGCTGCGATAGGCCCACAGGGCCTTGAGCATAGGTAAGCCGGGCATTTGATCAAGCCGCGCGGCTGGTCTGCACAGCCGGAGCTACTCGGCCATAAGTGTCTTCGAAGCGTACGATGTCATCTTCGCCCAAGTAGCTGCCTGACTGCACTTCAATGATCTCAAGGGGCACCCTGCCTGGATTGGTCAAACGATGCACATGCCCCAAAGGAATGAAAGTCGATTCGTTTTCCCCAAGCAAGAGCACTTTATCCCCGTTGGTGACCTCTGCAGTTCCTTTCACCACGATCCAGTGCTCCGCGCGATGGTGGTGCATTTGCAGGCTAAGGCTGGCACCAGGGTTGACCACAATGCGCTTAACTTGAAAGCGCTCGCCACTGTCAATGCTGTCGTACCAACCCCAAGGCCGGTGCACTTTGCGGTGCGACGACGCTAAGCTACGCTTCTGGGCTTTAAGCTCAGCTACGATTTTCTTGACATCTTGAGTGCGACGCTTGTCAGCCACCAAAACTGCGTCTGGGGTTTCGACCACAACAATGTGGTCCACACCTACGGCCGCAACTAGGCGGCTTTCTGAAAACAACAGGCTGTCGCTTGTGTCGATGGCCAGAGTATGGCCGGTATGTGCGTTACCGTTGGCATCGTGGGGAAGTACGTCCCACAGAGCATCCCAAGCCCCCAGATCCGACCAGCCAGCATCCAAAGGCACTACGCGTGCAGGAATACCCAAGATATCGTTACCAGGCAGATGTTCCATCACAGCGTAGTCGATGGAGTCGGCCGGACAGGCGGCAAAGATATCAGCATGGGGGCGGATGAAATCCATGTCACGACTGCTTTGCGACATGGCATTCCGGCAGGCTTGCAGCATGGTGGGCTGCAGCGCCTCCATGGCTTTGATCCATTGATCCGCCCTCACCATGAAAAGGCCGCTGTTCCACAAATAGTTGCCGCTGTCCACATAGGCCTGCGCCAGTTCTTGGCTGGGCTTTTCCTCAAAACTTTGGATGCCGAAGGCATCCACATCCTGTATTGGCTGGGCTTTTTGAATGTAGCCATAACCGGTTTCTGGACGGTTAGCCACGATACCGAATGTGACCATGGCACCCTCTTGCGCCAAGGGCCAGGCGGCCTCCACAGCCCGATGCAGCTTCTCAGGCTGAGTCATGACGTGGTCAGCGGGCATCGCCAGCATGATGGCTCGCGGCTGGGCTGCCAGCGCAGCCAGGGTCAGCGCAGGCGCCGTATTTCGGCCCACTGGCTCCAGGACAAGTTGTGCACCTTGGAGGCCAGCATCGTGCAGTTGCTGCGCGGCCAGAAAGCGGTGTTCCGCGTTGCAAACCACCAAGGGCGCAGCCTTGGTGATGGCAGAACTCAATCCATTGAGCCGCAATGCCGTGTCTTGCAGCATGGAGACACCGTTACCGCTGAGTGCCAAAAACTGTTTGGGATAGGTCTCCCGCGAAAGTGGCCACAGGCGCGTGCCCGAGCCGCCGCACAGGATGACTGGAAGGAGGTGGTGAGAGGTCATTTCGAAAAAAATCAATCCGATGAAGATTCCAACGCTGGTGCGTTAGCTTGTCGCTGAGCATCAAGGTCTGCCTGAAGCAACGCCAAGCGCTGGTTGAGCCGACGCACATCGCGCTCTATGCGCGTATTCACCATGTCGGAGTGCAGTGATTTCACCAAAAGCACCATACATGCGAGCAAGAGCAGCAACGCGGGTGGATAGCTGATCCCAAGCAATGCCGCCAGCTTGTCAATCAGCCCTGGCCATGCACCCAACAATGCAGCGGCTCCCGCCACCAGCACCCAGAAAAGACCATGCATCACATAGAGATGGTCTCTGCGAATGAGATGAAGGATCAGCGCCGCAAGGCCAATGCCCATTAGCGTGGTGGTCAGTTGCAAGGACGCCATTCGGTTTTGATGAGAGTGAGCGCCCCACTCTGCATCGCAAGAGTGTTTACAGGGCAAGAGGCGCAGAGTAGGAAACGCCTGGGAAAGTCGAAGATGGGCTGACTCCCCCTCTCCACAGCGTTCAGTGTGTTGTCAGATTGTATATAGCGGGTAAAGCGTCCCGAGTTGGCCCCAGGTAAAAGTTGTGAGGTACGCCAGAGGCTCAGCCCTTGAAATGCCATCAAATGCCCCTATCATTAGCACTCACACAGGCAGAGTGCTAACAATGCCGTGCCATTAATTGCAAAGCGCTGGGGATGGCCTCTGGCGCGCCACGTAACTTTCATCACAGGAGAGATCCAATGAACCTTCGCCCTCTGCACGACCGCGTGATTGTCAAGCGCATCGAAAGCGAAACAACGACCGCTTCCGGCATCGTGATCCCTGACAACGCTGCAGAAAAGCCTGACCAAGGTGAAGTGCTGGCCGTGGGCCCTGGCAAGAAGAACGACAAGGGTGACGTGATCGCCCTGAACGTGAAGGTCGGCGACCGCGTTCTGTTCGGCAAGTACTCGGGCCAGACCGTCAAGGTCGATGGCAACGAGCTGCTGGTCATGAAAGAAGACGATTTGTTCGCAGTGGTCGAGAAGTAATTCTCTCTCCCTGCTGATTTACTCATTTTTTCATAGCTGCCCGCGCTTTCCAGACAAGCGCTGGCAGCCAGTTTGAACCCAATTTAGGAGCTCCAAATGGCAGCAAAAGACGTAGTTTTCGGCGGCGAAGCCCGCGCTCGCATGGTTGAAGGCGTGAACATCCTGGCCAACGCGGTCAAGGTGACCCTGGGCCCCAAGGGCCGCAATGTGGTGCTGGAGCGCTCGTTCGGCGCCCCTACCGTGACCAAGGACGGTGTGTCCGTGGCAAAGGAAATCGAACTCAAGGACAAGCTGCAGAACATGGGCGCCCAGCTCGTGAAGGAAGTGGCCTCCAAGACTTCGGACAACGCTGGTGACGGCACCACCACCGCCACCGTGCTGGCACAAGCCATCGTTCGCGAAGGCTTCAAGTACGTGGCCGCTGGCATCAACCCAATGGACCTGAAGCGCGGTATCGACAAGGCTGTTGCAGCCCTGGTGATCGAGCTGAAGAAGGCTTCCAAGCCCACTACCACTTCCAAGGAAATCGCCCAAGTGGGTTCGATCTCCGCCAACTCCGACGAAACCATCGGCAAGCTGATCGCTGACGCCATGGACAAGGTTGGCAAGGAAGGCGTGATCACCGTGGAAGACGGCAAGTCGCTGGAAAGCGAACTGGACGTCGTGGAAGGCATGCAGTTTGACCGCGGCTACCTGTCGCCCTACTTCATCAACAACCCAGAAAAGCAATCCGCCATTCTGGACAACCCCTTCGTGCTGCTGTTCGACAAGAAGATCAGCAACATCCGCGACCTGCTGCCTACGCTGGAGCAAGTTGCCAAGGCTGGCCGTCCTCTGCTGATCATTGCCGAAGAAGTCGACGGCGAAGCCCTGGCTACGCTGGTGGTCAACACGATCCGCGGCATCCTGAAGGTTGTGGCTGTGAAGGCTCCTGGCTTCGGCGACCGCCGCAAGGCCATGCTGGAAGACATCGCCATCCTGACGGGCGGCAAGGTCATCGCTGAAGAAGTGGGCCTGACCCTGGAAAAGGTCACCCTGGCCGACCTGGGCCAAGCCAAGCGCATCGAAGTGGGCAAGGAAAACACCATCATCATCGACGGTGCTGGCGCTGCCGCTGACATCGAAGCCCGCGTCAAGCAAGTGCGCGTGCAGATCGAAGAAGCCACTTCCGACTACGACCGCGAAAAGCTGCAAGAGCGCGTGGCCAAGCTGGCTGGCGGTGTGGCCGTGATCAAGGTTGGCGCTGCCACCGAAGTCGAAATGAAGGAAAAGAAGGCCCGCGTGGAAGACGCACTGCACGCTACCCGTGCAGCTGTGGAAGAAGGCGTTGTGGCTGGCGGCGGCGTGGCTCTGCTGCGTGCCAAGCAAGCTGTGGGTGACTCGGTCAAGGGCGACAACGCCGACCAAGAAGCCGGTATCAAGCTGGTGCTCAAGGCCATCGAAGCCCCCCTGCGCGAAATCGTGAACAACGCTGGTGGCGAAGCCTCGGTGGTGGTGAACGCTGTGTTGGCCGGCAAGGGCAACTACGGCTTCAACGCCTCCAACGACACGTACGGCGACATGCTCGAGCTGGGCATTCTGGACCCCACAAAGGTCACCCGCACGGCCCTGCAAAACGCGGCCTCCGTGGCATCGCTGCTGCTGACGACCGAAGCCATGGTGGCAGAGGCTCCGAAGGAAGAAGCCGGTGCTGGCGGCGGCATGCCTGACATGGGCGGCATGGGTGGTATGGGCGGCATGGGCATGTAATGGCCCAGGCGCTCTGACCCCAGAGCCCTACACAAAGCCCGCAGGCCTTCTGGCCTGCGGGCTTTTTTCATGGTGCAGCGCCGCCTCCTGGTATGCCTTGCGTCGATCCTTGGAGCGCACGGCTGATGGCGTTCAAAGGGATGTGGTGGATCAATGCCCCATAGCGGTATGAAAGGCTTGTGGTGCGCGAGCAAGCCCCGACCACACCGACCCATCGCACGCACCATCGCGCCTAAGCGATATCGGCAGTTAACGCTTATCCACAATTGGCAACCCGCATGGGTTGGCCCGTCATTTTTCTTGGAAAAATGATTTTGCAACGCCTGGATACACTCGCCCTCACTCGGCCACTGCCGGTGGTATTCCAGGCGATCACTCGTGCAGCACACCGCCTTGGCATCGCATTCTTCCTCACGCCATGGCCTTCACATCCCCTACCGTCACTGTCCTTGACCTCACCGCGCGCCTGGGTCTGTATTCGCTGGCGCAACTGGGTGTGGCCAATGTTTCGGGGCCAGGCCCCTGGCTGCAAATTCCCCTGGCAGACGCCACCGTAGCCCCAAGAATTGACTGGCTTCGCCCCGCCAGCGCCAAAGAACTGAGCTTGCCCTCCCCGGCCAGCGCAGCGGTCACCTTGCTGATCGGCCCAGGCTCGGTGAATCTGCTGCGCACCACCCTGGAATGGCTGGCAGCGTTTCGTCCGCCCGCTGTCTGGGCATTCTTGATGCCCAACGCGCTCATGGAGGAGTCTGTCCTTCGGTCTGCACCGGCACAGCACCTGGCAAACCTCCAGGCGTACCAGCTGCCCGACAGCAGCCCTCAAACTTTGTGGTTCATCTTGATGGAGCAACTGGGCAAGCTCAGTGTCATGGACGAACTGGCCCTTCAACACGCCCACAACCTTTCACAAACCAACGATATGAGTTCCAACCTGAAGCAGTGCATGGACACCACCATGACCATTGACGGCGCCTTGGCCGCCGCCGTGGTGGACTACCGCAGCGGCATGTGCCTGGCCCAGGCAGGCAGTGGCATGAACCTGGATCTGGCCGCAGCAGGCAACACCGAAGTGGTCAAGGCCAAGCTCAAGACCATGGAGATGCTGGGGCTGCGCCGTGGCATTGAAGACATCCTCATCACCCTGGGCGACCAGTACCACTTGATCCGCCTGATCCCGAACAGCGAGGGGCTGTTCCTGTACCTGGTCCTGGACAAGGCCAAGGGCAACCTCGCCCTGGCGCGCTACAAGCTCACAGACATCGAGCGATCGCTCAGGGTCTAGAGCCCCACTGCCCCTATCGGCACGGTCCCACGCCCGCAGCCCGCAAGGCCTGCGGGCTTTTGCGTTTCTGAAGCCCCCCGCGTCCCGCACACGGGTCTATGGCTGACTGGGAATACGCACAGGGCAATCGCATCTAAACCCTGATGCCCAGGACATGTGCCAGATAGCCCACATCCCAGCCAGCGCGCTTGCGCTTTGCCTGCACACCCACCTTCACCGACGTGTCACTCTTGAGCAACTGCAGCGCCATGCGCCGCAGCAGCGTCTGGTTGTGCGGTCCCTGGTCTTTATAGGACTGCGCCGCATCCTCGCGCATCGC
This sequence comes from Acidovorax sp. 62, assembly GCF_002754495.1. NCBI lineage: Bacteria > Pseudomonadati > Pseudomonadota > Betaproteobacteria > Burkholderiales > Comamonadaceae > Acidovorax > Acidovorax sp. 62. Next base: position 4,924,697 of record NZ_PEFJ01000001.1, on the reverse strand, counting down.
CACATCCAGACTCCAGTGCAACTGGTTCTCCACCGCCCAGTGCGAACGGATACTGTGCGCCAGCACCCGTGCAGGCGTGTGCACTGGCAAGCTGCTCAGGTAGTAGCTGACTTCTTCGCTAGCCTCGCCTCCCGTTTGTTGGCGCTGGCGCGTGACTTGCACCACGCTGGCCAGCCCCGGCCAGTGCACTGCCGCTCGCTGCAATGCCTCGGGCACGGGGCTGAGCCGGTAGCTGCGCAGCTCCTGGCGCCCATGGCCGCTTGAGCGCTCGGTGTAGGTGTTCTCATCGGGCGGCTCTTGGCTCGCCTGCACTTCAAAGTGCTTTTGAACCACTGCGTGCATGTGCCGCTGGTTGCCTTTGAGGGACAGAACATAAGCCGCACCATGCTCGTGAAGCTGCTGGGCGATGCTCTTTTGGCAGCCGATGGCATCGATGGTGACGATGCAGCCTTTGAGGTGCAGCAGCCTGAGCAACTCGGGGATGGCGGTGATCTCGTTGCTCTTGCCGTCAACCTTGCACTGGCCCAGTAGCAATCCCATGTCTGCAGCCCAGGCGCTGACCATGTGCAGTGGCCTGCGAGCGTCCCCTTTGCTGCTGCCGCGCACGCTTTTACCGTCAATCGCCACTGTGCCGTATACCCGGCCCGCCACTTGGGCCAGCCACTGTTGGCAGGCCAGCTCCAGTTGCTTGGCGTCAAGCAGGCGAAACACTCGCGCGAAGGTGTCGTGCGAGGCAATGCCTGAGGGCAGCGGAACGAAACGAATGAACCAGTCGTGGAGCAACTCGCCGAACTCGGCTACTTCCACCCAGTTGTCTGCGCCTGCGATGGTTGCGCACAGCGCTATGGCCAGGATGGATTGGAGTTCATGGCGACGCGTGCGCTCTAGGCGCGGGTCGGGGATGACTTGCAGGTGCTGCAGCAGGGTCACGGGAGCGTTGGTTGAGTGATCACACGCTGCAGTTTCGCCGCAAATAGCTGCATCTATTTAGATGCGATTGCCCTGGGAATACGCACCATTTACTATTATTTCTATAGCATCTAGCGCTTATTCTGAAAGCGCTAGCGGGCATTTTCATTAAATACCCTAGACCCACAGCACCGAAGGCAGCAGTGGCAAGCACCGCCCTCGTTAAGCCATCCTTCATGCCCGGTGAGCACCATCGTGGGCATGAACACCCCACTTACACCCCATGCTTTTCGGTCAGCAGCTTGGCTGGCGCTGGCCTTGGTGCTGGCGCCAGCCCATGCGGGCGACACCACGGCGGCGTTGCAAATGCAGCGGTGGAGCGATGCCTCTGGCCAGCCGGTGAATGCCGAGCGCGGGCGGCTGCTGTTCGTCAACCGCCAGGGCGGCGAATGGTCTTGCGCGTCGTGCCACGGCAACCCGCCCACGGCGCCTGCGCGCCACGCCAGCACGGGCAAGGCCATTGCACCACTGGCCCCCGCGTTCAACCCCGAGCGCTTCACCAACACCGCCAAGGTGGACAAATGGTTCAAGCGCAATTGCAACGACGTGCTCAGCCGCGAATGCACCGCCACCGAAAAGGCCGACCTGCTGGCCTGGCTGCTGCAGCTGGACGCGCGCACTCCCACCCGCCCCGTCCAGAGCAAACCATGATCCAGCACCTTCACCCATCCCAAAGAACGCCGTCCGCCTGGGTGCGCCGTGTGTGCCAACGGGCCGCGCTGCTGGCCCTGGCATGCGCCCTTCCCGCCGCCTGGGCCGACCGCCGCGAGATGCCCGCCACGGCCATGCTGCCGGCCTACCAGCAAGAGTGCGCCGCCTGCCACATGGCCTACCCACCGGGCATGCTGCCTGCCGCCTCTTGGGCCCGCATGATGAAAGGGCTGCCGCAGCACTACGGCACCGATGCATCGCTTGACCCCGCTCTGGTGCGCCAGATCGGCGTGTGGCTGGAAGCCCATGCAGGCACCTACAAGCGCGTGCGTGAGGAGCCCCCACAAGACCGCATCACCCAATCCGCCTGGTTCGAACGCAAGCACCGCACCGTGGCGCCCGCCACCTGGCAGCGCGCCGCCGTGGGCAGCCGCGCCAACTGCATGGCCTGCCACACCCGCGCCGACCAAGGCGACTTTGACGACGACCGTGTTCGCATCCCCCAGTGAGCCTTGCCATGACCTCTCGCACCGCACCTCCTGCTTCGAGCCCCTCCGCGTCGCCAAACACACGCACCACCACCCCCACGCGCCGGGTGGTCGATGCCACCACGCGCATGCTGCACTGGCTGATGGCCCTGTGCTTCACCGGGGCCTACCTCACGGCCGACGGCGAGCGCTGGCGGCTGGTGCACGTCACCCTGGGCTACACCCTGGCAGGCTTGGTGGTGGCGCGCCTGCTGTGGGGCGTGTTCGGGCCGCGCCCGGTGCGCTTGTCTGTGCTGTGGCGCAAGCTGCAGGGGCTGCCCGCCTGGGGCAAGACCTTGGCCGCCGTGCGCTCGCCAGCGGCCCTGCACGCCACCTGGCGGACTGGCCAAAACCTGCTGATGGCGCTGGCCATTGCGCTCATCCTGGCGCTGGTGGTGCCGCTCACCCTCAGCGGCTACGCGGTGTGGGACGACTGGGGTGGCGAATGGCTGGAAGATGTGCACGAGTTCTTCGGCAACACCTTGCTGTGCGTGGTGCTGGCCCACATCAGCCTGCTGGCCTTGCTGAGCGTGTTGCGCCGCAAAAACCAGGCCCTGCCCATGCTGACAGGCCGTGTGCCGGGCCCAGGGCCTGATCTGGCCCCTCGCAACTATGCCGCGCTGGCGGCACTGGTATTGGCCTGCGTGCTGGCATTTTGGGCATGGCAATGGAATGCAGCGCCCCCCGCACATCAGAGCGAAAATGCGCCCAGTAGATACGACATCAGGCACAGCCAAAAGCACGACGACTGAAGGAAAGAACGCCCCATGCGCATCCTGCTGGCGGAAGACGATGAACTGCTGGGCTCGGGCATCCGCGCGGGCCTGGCGCAGCACGGGTTTCAGGTGGACTGGGTGCGCGACGGCGTAGCGGCCGAGCGCGAGCTGGCCACTGGTGCCTACCAAGCCGCCGTGCTGGACCTGGGCCTGCCCCGGCAAGACGGCATGGAGGTGCTGCGCCAGGTGCGCGCGCGCCGCAACGCCACCCCTGTGCTGGTGCTCACCGCGCGCGATGCCGTGCCCGCCCGCATTGCCGGGCTGGATGCCGGGGCCGACGACTACCTCATTAAACCTATTGACCTGCACGAGCTGGCCGCACGCCTGCGCGCCCTGGTGCGGCGCGCCCATGGCCAAACCGATGCCTGCCTGACAGCAGGCCATGTGGTGCTAGACCCCGCCGCCCACCGGGTGCTGGCCCACGGGCAGCCCGTGGAACTGTCGGGCCGCGAGTACGACCTGCTGCACGCGCTGCTGCTGAACGCGGGCCGCGTGCTCAGCCGCGACCAACTGGAGCAGCGCCTGTACCAATGGGGCAGCGAGATCAACAGCAATGCGGTGGAAGTGCACATCTACCACCTGCGGCGCAAGCTGGGTGCTGCGCTGATCGAGACCGTGCGCGGCGTGGGCTACTGCATCCAGCGAGAGCCCGTGTGAACCACGCCACCCAGCCCCGGGCCCCGCGCTCGCTGCAAACGCGCTTGCTGACGACCGTGCTGGCCTTGGTGCTGGTGGTATGGAGCCTGGCGGCTGCCCTGGCGTGGCGCGAAACCCGCCACGAAGTAAACGAGCTGCTCGACGCCCACCTGGCGCAAACCGCCGCCCTGCTGCGCCTGCAGCCGCTGGACGAGCTCGATGAAAAACAACTGAACGAGGCCCCCGACCTGGACCGCCACCAGCCGCATGTGGTGTTCCAGCTGTGGCACGAGGACCAGTTGCTGGCCCGCTCCGCCAGCGCGCCGCAGCAACCACTAGCCCAGCGGCGCAAGCGCGGCTTTGCCGACAGCGAGGTCGAAGGCAAAGCCTGGCGCGTATTCGTCACCCCGGGGCGCGAGCGCGATGTGCGCATCCTGGTGGGCGAGAGGCAATCGGTGCGCGACGAGATCGTGCTGGCCAGCCTGACCAGCATCCTCAAGCCCCTGGCCTGGGCCCTGCCCTTGCTGGCCCTGGGCATCTGGTGGGTGGTGCGTGGATCGGTGCGGCCTCTGGGGCGCCTGGGGCAGGCCGTGGCGGCGCGGCGCCCGCAATCGCTGGCGCCGCTGCCCACACAAGGCGTGCCGCCCGAGGTGCTGCCGCTGGTGACGGCACTGAACGATCTGTTTGAACGCACGGCCCGGCTGCTGGCCACCGAGCAGCAATTCACCGCCGATGCCGCCCACGAACTGCGCACGCCCATTGCCGGGATTCGCATGCAGGCGCAAGTGGCCCAGGGTGCCACCGACGCCCAAGAGCGCACGCAGGCCCTGGAAGCCACCGTGCAAGGCTGCGACCGCGCCACCCGGCTGGTGGAACAACTGCTGCAATTGGCCCGGCTGGATGCCGAATCCACCTCGACCAGCAGCGGCGATGGAGACACCGGCCACAGCACCCCACTGGCCGATGCAGCACGCCAGGTGGCCGCCGATCTGCAAACCACCGCCAACCGCCGACAGCAACGCATCGTGCTGCACGAGCCCCTGGCGCCCGGATTGCCTGTCCCACTGCCCGAGGCGCTGGCGCGCGTGCTGCTGCGCAACCTGCTGGACAACGCCTTGCGCTACAGCCCGTCAGGAGCCGAGGTGCACCTGCACATCACCGCACCGGGCAATGGGGGTGGGCATGGGTGCTTGGTGGTGGAAGACAGCGGCCCTGGGCTGACGCCGCAAGAACAGGCACGCCTGGGCGAAAGGTTCTTCCGCGTGCTGGGCACGGGCCAAAGCGGCAGTGGCCTGGGATGGTCCATCGTGCAGCGCATTGCGCGCCTGCACCACCTGAGCGTGAACACCGGCACCAGCCCCACGCTGGGCGGCCTGCGCGTGGAGGTCGGGTGGTAGGCGATACGCCAACGCCGTGGCAATCGCGATGCCAAGGCGTTGGCTGAACCACAGGTCAGTGGCCCGAGCGCAGCGCGTGGGTATCCCGCGCCAGCTGGGTGATGCGAGCCCAGTCGCCCGCGCGCACGGCGTCGGAGGGCGTCAACCACGAGCCCCCAACACAACGCACATTGGGCAGCGCCAGGTAGTTGGGCGCCGTGGCCTGGCTGATGCCGCCCGTGGGGCAGAAGCTGACTTGGCCAAACGGGCTGGCCCAGGACTTGAGCAGCGGGATGCCGCCCACCGCCTCGGCCGGGAAGAGCTTGAGGAACGAGAACCCATCGGCCAGCGCCGCCATGATCTCGCTCGACGTGGCCACGCCGGGCAGCAGCGGCAGGTTCAGGCCCTTGCAGGCACTGCCCACTTCAGACGTGTAGCCAGGGCTCACCGCAAAACGCGCACCCGCCTCGCTAGCGCGGCGGGCGTCGTCGGCATTGAGCACCGTGCCTACGCCCACCACGGCTTCGGGCAACTGGCGGGCGATGGCTTCAATGGCAGGCAGCGCGGCAGCGGTGCGCAGCGTCACCTCCAGCACCTTCACGCCACCAGCCAGCAGGGCCTCGGCCAGGGGCAGTGCGTCTTCCACGCGGTCGATCACGATGACCGGAATGACGGGGCCATGGCTGGCGATTTCAAGAGGGTTCATGAGTTTGTGCTCCTTGGTGTTTTCGGTGTCGGATGCCGCAAGCGGCCTACAAAACTGGCGTGACGCGATGCCAGTGCACCCGTGGAACTGGCTTCGCCAGGCCACCGGGTGCGTCCTGCTACAGCCATGTGCAGGCTCCTTGTTCGGCGCCGCCAGCATGGCGGCGAAAGTTGGTGAAGAGTTCGCGGCCAAAGCCGGTTTGCGACGGGGCGTTGTAGGGCGCGGGGGTGCGTTCCGTCCAGGTGGCGTCATCGACCAGCACATCGAGAGTACCCGCCACCGCATCGACCCGCACGATGTCGCCATCGCGCACCTTCGCCAGCGGGCCACCGGCCAGCGCCTCGGGCGTGACGTGGATGGCGGCAGGCACCTTGCCCGATGCGCCGCTCATGCGGCCATCGGTCACCAGCGCCACCTTGAAGCCCTGGTTTTGCAGCACGGCCAGCGGGGGCGTGAGCTTGTGCAGCTCTGGCATGCCATTGGCCTGCGGGCCCTGAAAGCGCACCACCGCCACCATGTCCTGCTGCACCTCGCCCGCGCTGAAGGCGGCCAGCAAGGCCTCTTGCGAATCGAACACACGCGCAGGCGCTTCGATGATGTGGCGGTCTTCCGGCACGGCCGACACCTTGATCACCGCGCGACCCAGGCGGCCTTGCAGCAGACGCAGGCCGCCAGTTGCAGAGAACGGCTTGGCCGCGGGGCGCAACACGGTTTCGTCGCCCGACACCGCTGGTGCTCCCTGCCCGCCTGCGGCAATCCCACCGGCGTTCACACTCATCACGTAGGCGTGCATGTAGCCGCCCGCCAGCAGCTCGCGCAGGATCCACGCCGGGCCGCCTGCCGCCTGGAACTGGTTCACATCGGCATCGCCGTTGGGGTACACACGGGCCAGCAGCGGCACGGCGGACGAGAGTTCGTCAAAGTCCGTCCAGTCGATCAGGATGCCCGCACTGCGCGCAATCGCCACCCAATGGATCAGGTGGTTGGTAGAGCCACCCGTGGCCAACAAGGCCACCATGGCGTTGACGATGCAGCGCTCGTCCACCAGCTTGCCGATGGGCGTGAAGCGGTTGCCGCGCTTGCCAATGTCGAGCACGGTGCGCACCGCCTGGCGGGTGAATGCCTCGCGCGCCTCGGTGCCGGGCGCTTCAAACGCCGCGCCGGGCACATGCAAGCCCATGGCTTCGAGCAGCATCTGGTTGCTGTTGGCCGTGCCGTAAAACGTGCAGGTGCCAGGGCTGTGGTACGCGGCGGACTCGGCCTTGAGCAGTTCGTCACGCCCCACCAGGCCTTGCGCGTACTGCTCGCGAACCTTGGATTTGTCCTTGTTCGACAGACCTGTGCCCATGGGGCCTGCAGGCACAAACACGCAGGGCAGGTGGCCGTAGTGCAGTGCGCCGATGAGCAATCCGGGCACGATCTTGTCGCACACGCCCAGCAGCAGCGCGCCATCGAACACATCGTGGGACAGCGCTACCGCAGTGGCCATGGCAATGGCATCGCGGGAGAACAGCGACAGCTCCATGCCGGGCGTGCCCTGCGTGACGCCGTCGCACATGGCGGGCACGCCACCGGCCACTTGCACCGTGGCGCCATGCTGGGCAGCCTCGTCGCGCAAAACGGCAGGGTAACTCTGGTACGGCTGATGGGCCGAGAGCATGTCGTTGTAGGCCGTCACAACACCGATGTTGGGGGCCTTCTCGACGGTGACCTTGAACTTGTCCGAGCCCGGCAGCGCCGCGTAGGCATGGGCCAGGTTGGCGCAGCCCATGCGGTCTTGCGCGGGCTTGCGGGCGATCATGGCGTCAACGCCTGCGAGGTAGGCGCTGCGGGTGTCTGCGCTGCGCTGGACAATGCGCTCGGTCACGCGCGCTACAACTGGGTGCATGGAAGTCTCCATCGGTGGGTGGCTCGGCCCCGTGCAGGGTGCCGGGACTCAGTATCTGAGGCCCTAGAATGTAACTCGATAACAACCCCGCTTCAACCCATGTCCCTGCAAACCCTGCCCCTGCCGCCGTCCGAACTGGGCGAGTCCCCCTTCTGGCACCCTGAGGAACAGCAGCTCTACTGGTGCGACATCCAGGGCTTTGCAGTCCATGCGTGGAGCCCCCGCACCGGCCAACACCGGCAATGGGGTTTGCCCAGCGAGCCCGGCTGCTGCGCGCCAGCGGCGGATGGGCGATTGGTAATCGGGTTACGAAACGGTTTCTATCTTCTGGATACCGCGAAGGACAGCGCAGATCCCACCGCCCTCACCTGCCTGGCCCTGCTGCCGCCCGAGCAGCACGACACCGCTGTGCTGCGCCTGAACGACGGCCGCTGCGACACAGCAGGCCGGTTCTGGGCGGGCTCGGTCATCACGCCCCGCACGGCACCCCATGCCGCGCTGTGGTGCCTGCAAGCCGATGCCAGCAGCACCACGGGCTACAGCGTGCGCCACATGGCGGGCGACAACTTCACGGCCAATGGCCTGGCCTTCAGCCCCGACAACCGCACGATGTACTGGTCCAACACGCCAGAGCACCGGATTGACCAGTTTGACTTTGACGTGGCCACGGGCGCAATCACCCACCGCCACCCCTGGGTGCAGTTCGACCGCAAGGTGGAAGGCCAGCCTTACGGCGGCAGGCCCGATGGCGCGGCGGTGGATGTGGAAGGCAACTACTGGGTGGCGATGTACGAAGGCGCTTGTGTGTTGCAGTTATCGCCTGTCGGTGAGGTGCTGCAGCGCATTGCAGTGCCAGTGCAGTGCCCGACCATGGTGTGTTTTGGGGGGGAGGATTTGCGGACGTTGTTCATTACGTCGGCGCGGGCGGGGAGGCCAATAGAGGAGCAGGAGGCAGAGGTTCCGGCAGGGTCGCTGTTCAGCTTTCGGATGGAGGTGGCGGGACTACCTACGAACTTTTTTAGGAAATGACCGGACGCGAAATACCAACCTAGTCAATGGAACAAAGATCAAATGGATACACCACGAAAAATCACGATCCACTCAGTGCATGATGGTGCGTCCCTGACACTCTCCGGGTTCCGCCCTGAGTATGGAGGACCAGACACAGAAACGTTTGTCGCTACGGCAACGTTGGGCCACTGGTTTGCAGAGGTCAGTGCGTCAACCTACATGACCCAAAATCTCGGCGATTTTTTCCGTGACCTGGCCGCTAACTGGCGCGGCTGGCAAGGCGAAAAATCTTGGGGTACGTTGGAAGGAGAAGTTACGCTCACAGCGACATCAGACGGCACGGGACACATAACTATGAAATTCACACTTTCACAGCCGTATACGGGATTTGAGTGGCAAGTCTCGGGGGCGTTGGAGCTTGAAGCAGGAAGCCTTGAACGACTCGCCATTGTGGTGTCGGACGCATGGAACAAGCCATCGATCTAAATAGCTACTGGGGAACCTCTTCGCCCACTCAGCAGATCGAGCAGCTAACAGGGAAGTCCTCAAGCGCCTTCAACACGTCATAACACGCCCCCATGTTGTGATAGTCCACCTTCCCCGCATTGCTCTTCTCGCGGGTGGTGTTGCGGTTGTCGCGGTGCAGGATGCGAAACCACGCGCCGTGCTCGTGGTCCACAAAATGCTCCCAGCAGTAGGCCCAGATGCGGTCGTACCACTGCCAATACCGATCATCGCCCGTACGAACGGCCAGCACCGCAGCGGCGGCCAGGCTTTCGGCCTGCACCCAGTGGTATTTGCCGTCGTCGCAGATGCTGCCGTCGGGCGCCATGCCGTAGTACAGGCCGCCGTGTTCGGCATCCCAGCCGCGTTCTACGGCGGCACCGAACAGGCGCTGTGCACAGGGCAGGTGCCAGTCGGCGGGTAGCAGGGCGTCGAGCTGCAGCAGCAGCTTGGCCCATTCGGTCTGGTGGCCGATCTGGTAGCCCCAGGGGCGGAAGATGTTGCTGCGGTCGTGGCGGTTGTAGTCCCAGTCCACAGACCAGTCGGCGTGGTAGTGCTCCCACACCCAGCCCTCGGCAGCGGGGGCGTGTGCGGCGGTGGACAACGCGGCCTGCCGCTGGCAGATGCCTTGTGCGAGCTGCTCGGCACGCTCGATGTAGCGGCGCTCGCCCGTGGCGCGGAAAGCGGAGATCATGGCCTCGCAGGCGTGCATGTTGGCGTTCTGGCCCCGGTAGCTGGTCAGTTGCCAATCGGGGCTGGCCTCGTCGGCATACAGGCCTGCGGCGGGTTGCCAGAAATGTTGTTCGGCAGTGTCAAAGGCCTGGGCGAGCCATTCGCGGGCTTCGGGCACTCCGGCCTCAAAGGCGCGGGCGTAGGCCAGCATCACAAAGGCCATGCCGTAGCAGTGGCGCGTGGCGTCTTGCACGGTGGCGCGGCCGCCCTGCCAATCGATCAGCCAGGCGTAGCCGCCCATCGCACGATCAACGGGGTCGAGAAACGCACTGCGCAGAAACTGCAGTGCATGCCGCATGCCCGCCTGGTAGCGCGCCTCGCCCGTGGTGCGGTAGAGCATGGCGTGTGTGACCACAAAGCGGGTGGCGCTGACGAGGTGGCGGGTGCGGGTGTTGTAGACCGTGCCGTCGTCCAGGAAGAAATGAAACTGGCCACCCGTGGGGTCGGTGGCCACGGGGTTGTAGAACGCCATGGTGTCGCGAAGGTGGGCGCTCAGAAATGCACTGGACCGGAAGTCCAGCTGGGGTGGCATGGCCATGGTGTGTGTCTCCTGCTTCATCTGCCGTCGGCCAGAAGCCCGGCGGGCTCTGGCGGTGGGGCGCGGGGTCTACCGCCTGCGCTGCCCCGTCGTTGTCATGCTGGCTGCGCCTGGCTCAGTCGCTGCTGCGCAGCAGGCCCAGCCAGCCAGCGGTGGAGCTGTCGAGCCCCGTCGCATCGCCGCTGTCCAGGCGCGTCTCCAGGTCTTTGGCCAGCACCTTGCCCAGCTCTACGCCCCACTGGTCAAAGCTGTTGATGCCCCACAGGCTACCGCTCACAAACACGCGGTGCTCTTGCAAAGCGATCAGCGCGCCCAACGAGGCGGGGTTGAGCGATTCGAGCAGCATCAGCGTGCTAGGCCGGTTGCCCGGAAAGTGGCGCTGGCCATCGTCGCTGGCCTTGCCCACCATCAGCGCCTGCGTTTGGGCCAGGGCATTGGCCAGCACCTTTTTCTGGTGGCCGGGCAACGGGTGCGAGGCTTTGCGCACGGCCACGATTTCCAGGGGCAGCACATCGGTGCCCTGGTGCAACATCTGGAAGAACGCATGCTGGCCGTTGGTGCCGGGCTCGCCCCAGATCGCGGGCGATGTCGCGCAAGCCAGTGTGCTGCCATCTTGCGCCACGCGCTTGCCGTTGCTCTCCATCTCCAACTGCTGCAGGTAGGCCGCATACCGCCCCATGGACGCGTGGTACGGCGCCACGCAGCGGCTGGTAAAGCCGTGGAAGTTGCGGTACCAAACGTCCAGCAGCCCCAAGCGCACCGGCAGGTTGCGCGCCAGCGGTGCGGTACGAAAGTGCTCGTCCATGGCATGCCCGCCCGCCAGGAAATCGCGAAAGCCTTGTGCGCCCACCGCAATGGCCAGCGGCAAGCCAATGGCCGACCATAGCGAGTAGCGGCCGCCCACCCAGTCCCAAAAACCAAAGGTGGTGGTGATGCCCAGCGCGCGGGTGGCTTCCAGGTTGGTCGACAGCGCCACAAAATGCCGCGCCACATCGCGCCCGCCCTGGGCGGCAAACCACGCCAACGCCGAGTGCGCATTCATCATGGTCTCGGCCGTGGTGAAGGTTTTGGAAGCCACCAGAAACAGCGTGCTCTCAGGCCGCAGGCCCTTGAGCACGTGGTGCAGCTCGTGCCCGTCCACGTTCGATACAAAGTGAAAGCGCTTGCCGGGCGCGCGGAATTCGTCCAACGCACGCACCGCCATGTGCGGGCCCAGGTCCGATCCGCCGATGCCGATGTTCACCACGTCGGTGATCGATGCATCACTGCGCACCTGCTCGGCAAACGCAAGCATGGCGTCCAGCGTGCGGTGCACATCTGCCAGGCGCTCGGGGGTTTCTGGCACATCACCGGGCACCACCACTCCCGCTGGGCGGCGCAGCAGCGTGTGCAGCACGGCGCGGTGTTCGGTGGTGTTGATGGGCTGGCCTGCAAACATGGCGTCGCGGTGGGCTTCCAGCCCCGTGGCGCGGGCCAAATCCAGCAACAGCGCCTCGGTGCCCTGGTCCCACAGGTTTTTGGACAGATCGGCAAACACATGCGGCGCAGACTGGCTGAAGTGGGCAAAGCGGCCTGCATCGGCCGCAAAGGCCTGGCGCATGTCCAGGGCACGGCCCTGGGCGGTGAAGTGGGCCTCCAGCAGGGGCCAAGGTGCAGTCTGATCGCAACGGGTGGGCATGAACGTCATGTCGGCTGAAGATTGAAAAGCGCCGCGATAGTAACTTGATTACACAAAAAAGCGCTGATTTTCGAGATTCTTTCTGGTTACAAAAGACTGCAATCCAGAGATAGAGGGTGCAAAACGATGTAACGTGATTACAATTCCGAGCAACAAAACGATCCACCCATCACGGAGACACCATGAGTTTTGACCTCGTCCTGTTTGGCGGCACTGGCGACCTCGCCTGGCGCAAGCTCATGCCCGCATTGTTTCAGGCATTTCGGCATGGCACGCTGCCCGAGGGCGGGCGCATTATTGCCGTGGCGCGAGACGATCTGAGCGACGAACAATACCGCAGCCTGATCCAGTCGCGCTTTGACGCGGTGGAACTGGCCAAGCGCCCCACACCGGACGAGTTTGCCCGCTTTGCCGCGCTGTTGCATTACCTGCGCATGGACCTGTCCATAACCCAGGACTACGAGCGCCTGGCCGAGGTGCTGAAGGCGCGCGGTGCGGAATCCGTAGTGATGTATGTGGCCACCGCCCCCAGCCTGTTCACCAACGTGTGCGAGCAAATCGCCGCCGTAGGCCTGAACGGCCCTACCACCCGCGTGGTGCTGGAAAAGCCTCTGGGCCACGACCTGGCCTCCAACCAAGCCATCAACGACACGCTGCGCCGCGTGCTGAAAGAAGAACAGGTCTTTCGCATCGACCACTACCTGGGCAAGCCCTCGGTGCAGAACCTGTTTGCACTGCGCTTTGGCAACGCGCTGTTCGAGCCCCTGTGGCGGCGCGAGACGATTGCCAACATCCAGATCACCATTGCCGAAGAACTGGGCGTGGAATCGCGCGGGGCGTTTTACGACCAGACCGGCGCGCTGCGCGACATGGTGCAAAACCACGCACTGCAACTGCTGTGCGCCATTGGCATGGAGCCGCCCATCAACTCGGGCGCGACAGCCATCCGTGACGAAAAGCTCAAGGTGCTGCAAGCCCTCAAGCCCTGGACGCTGGAGACCATTGGGCAGCATGTGATCCGTGGGCAATACGCCGCAGGCATGCACCAGGGCCAGAGCGTGCCGGGCTACGCGCAAGAAAAAGGCGTGCCCGCCAGCAGCAACACCGAAACCTTTGTGGCGCTGCGCACCGAAATCCTGAACTGGCGCTGGGCCGGTGTGCCGTTCTACATCCGCACCGGCAAGCGGCTGGCGGGGCGCGACGCGCACATCGTCATCAACTTCCGCCCGGTGCCGCACCCCATCTTCAAAACGCCCGTGGGCGCGGCCAACCGGCTGGTGATCAATCTGCAACCCAAGGACGGTCTGGAGCTGCACCTGATGGCCCAAGGCGCGGCCCAACACCAGACCGAGCCCGCCCTGTCGCAAGTACACCTGAACCTGGACTTTGACCAGCGCTTTGGCGCAGAGCGCGTGGGCGCCTACGAGCGCCTGCTGCTGGACGTGATCGCCGGGCGCCTGAACCTGTTTGTGCGCAGCGACGAGCAGGAAGAAGCCTGGCGCTGGGTGGAGCCCATCTTGCAGTACTGGAAGAACGACCCCGCAGGCCCCCGCCCCTACGCCGCAGGCAGTTGGGGCCCCCGCGCCGCCAGCGCCATGATTGCGCGCGATGGCAATTGCTGGAGCGAGGAGATGTGATCGACAGGTGGTAGCGCTAAAAGGTGCCGACTGATCCCCCGATCACACAAAATCACGACATGCTCGCAAAGCGCAAACTTTTATCCTTCCTTTTGGGCATTCCAGTCGTCGGAGCGATCGCTTTCTTCGGGCCGTCGGGCCCTGAAGGGTGGAAGTCTGCATGCGGATGTATCCCGACAGACTGGGGTTTTGTGGGGTTCCTGTCGCTTGAAACCGAACAGCCGTCTCCCTTTCCCACATCTGTAGATCTCGACAAGGTGGACACTGAGAAGGTTGTCTCTGGCTTCCTGCGGCAGATTCCTGTTGGATCCAGCCTGCAAGAAATCAAGGAAACCAGCAGATTCATGGAGTCCACCTGTGAAGAGGTCAATGCCCGCCTCTATCGATGCGACTACTGGCTTCAATTCAAACGCACCTCAGCACGAGGTTACTCGGTGTCGTTTCACCTCTCTGAAAGCCAGCAGTTGGCGTCGGTCGAAGCCAAGGCCGCGATGAGAGAAACAAAATAGGCGTTGTGGCCTGTGAGGGCAAGGTTAGCCGGTTACAACGGTCTACTTTTATCCCTCGACCAGCTCAATCGGCAACCCATCCGGGTCTGCCAAAAACGTGAACAGCGCGCCAGTGAACGGGTCTACCCGCACGGGCTCTACCACCACCCCGTGTTGGGCCAGCAGCGCCACACTGGCCTGCATGTCGGCCACGCGCAAGGCCAGGTGGCGCAGGCCGCAGGCCTCGGGGTAGGAGGGGCGCGGCGGCGGGGCGGGGAAGGAGAAAAGCTCCAGCTGCGTGCCGTCGGGCAGCTGCAAATCGAGCTTGTGCGACTGGCGCTCGGCACGGTAGGTTTCGAGCACCACAGGCAGGCCCAGCACCTGCGTGTAGAAGTGTTTGGAGCGGGCGTAGTCCGACGCAATGATCGCTACGTGGTGAATGCCCGCGATCTGCAACGGGCGGGGCAATGAACCCGCCACGGCGTTCACTCAGAGCCCGCGATGTCCAGGGCGCGCGCGGCGCCGTGCAATGCGGGAGTGGCCGTGGGGTCGATGATCCAGCACGGAATGCCGGCCAGGTACGACTGAAAGCGCCCCTTGGACTCGAACCGCGCGCGGAAGGAGGACTGGTCGAACCATGTGCCCAGGCGCGGCACCATGCCGCCACCCAGGTACACGCCGCCCCGCGCCCCCAGCGTGAGGGCCAGGTTGCCCGCCACGCTGCCCAGAAAGCCGCAGAACAAGTCCAGCGCCTCCAACGCCAGGGCGTCGTTGGATTGCAGAGCCAGATCGGTCACCTGGGCGGCCGAGCTGATCTCTTTGCCGCCGCGCTGCGCCAGCCTGCGCAGGGCGTGGTACAGGTCTACCAGCCCGGCGCCACACACGGCGCGCTCGGCAGACACATGACCGTAGCGCTCTTGCAGGATGGCCAACACATCGAACTCGCGCTGCGTTTGCGCGGCCAGCGTGACATGCCCACCCTCGCCCGACAGCGGCACGCCATGACTGGCCCCCGGCGGGAACACCAGGCCCGAGACCCCGAGCCCCGTGCCCGGGCCCACCAGCGCAATGGCGCTGCCCGCCACGGCCGCACCGCCGCCCACCTGGCGCAGTTGCGCGGGGGCCAGCGTGGGCAGGGCCAGTGCCAGCGCGGTGAAGTCGTTGATGACCACCAGGCGCTGCAGGCCCAGCGACGCTTTCAGCGCGCTTTGCGAGAAGCACCAGCTGTGGTTGGTCATGCGCACCTCGTCGCCCGTGACCGGGTTGGCAATGCCAAAGGCGGCCTCACGTGGCGTGGCGATGTTCACCTCGGCCAAATAGGCCGCGATGGCTGCGTCCACCGTGGGGAACTGGGCGCAGGGCAGCACGCGGGTGTCGTGCAGCGGGCCATCGGGCTGGTCTTGCCAGGCCAGGCGGATGTTGGTGCCGCCGATGTCGGCCAGCAGGCGCAGGGGAGTCATGCGGTACTTTAATTAAAAACGGCCTCTAGCGCTTTATCAATAATCGCTAGCAGCTATTATTTTCATAGCAATTGAATGCCACGATTGCCACGACAAAGGGCATGCCTGCGGGCAGGCCCTGGCTGTCACGCCAGGCGATTTTCGCTGCTGGCGTCAAACCAGTGGGCGTTGGCGGGCTCTACCGCCAGGCCCACGGCGTCACCGGGCTGCACACGGGTTTGGGCGTCGGTGCGCAGCGTGACGCTGCCTGCGGCGGTGTCCACCATCACGTAGGTGTCGGGGCCTGTGGGCTCGACCACGCTGACCTTGCCACGCCAGGGGGCGCTGTCTTGCATCACCAGGTGCTCAGGGCGCACGCCCAGCAGCACTTCGTTGGCGCTCGATGCTGGCGGCGCCAGGTTCAATGCCGCACCCTGGATGCCAAACTGCCCGCCCGTGGTCGCACCGCGCAGCAGGTTCATGGTGGGCGAGCCGATGAAGGTGGCCACGTAGGTGTTGGCCGGGCGGTTGTAGATTTCGTCGGGCGTGCCCAGTTGCTGCACCACGCCGCCCTTCATCACCGCGATGCGCGAGCCCAGGGTCATGGCCTCAACCTGGTCGTGTGTCACGTACACGCTGGTGATACCGCTGGCCTGGTGCAGGCGCTTGATTTCGGCGCGCATCTCCACACGCAGCTTGGCGTCGAGGTTGGACAGCGGCTCGTCGAACAGGAACAGCTGCGGCTGGCGCGCCAGCGCGCGCCCCATGGCCACGCGCTGGCGCTGGCCGCCCGAGAGCTGGCTGGGCCTGCGGTCCAGCAAGTGGCTGATCTGCAGCATGGCCGCGACTTCGTCGATGCGCTTTTGGCGCTCGGCCTTGGGCATCTTGCGCATCTCCAGCGCAAAGCCGATGTTGTCGGCCACGCTCAGCGTGGGGTACAGCGCATAGCTCTGGAACACCATGGCGATGTCGCGGTCGCGCGGGGGCATGCCCACCACGTTCTTGCCACCGATGCGAATCTCGCCCTCGGTGGGCTCATCGAGCCCCGCAATGATGTTGAGCAGCGTGGACTTGCCGCAGCCCGAGGGGCCGACCAGGATGAGGAACTCGCCGGGCGCGACGTGAATGTCCACCTTGCGCAGCACCTCCACGCTTTTGTCGCCTTTGCCAAAGCGCTTGTTGATGCCTGCAATGTCGAGGGATGACGCCATGATTTCTTACTCTCTTAACCTTTGACGGCGCCAGCCGTCAGGCCGCGCACAAAAAACTTACCGGCCAGCACATAGATCACCATCGTGGGCAGGCCCGCGATGATGGCGGCGGCCATGTCCACGTTGTAGGCCTTCACACTGCTGCTGGTGTTGGCCAGGTTGTTCAGGCCCACCGTGATGGGCTTGGAGTCGGTGCCCGAAAACACCACGCCGAACAGGAAGTCGTTCCAGATGTTGGTGAACTGCCAGATCA
Source organism: Acidovorax sp. 62 (assembly GCF_002754495.1). Classification (NCBI taxonomy): domain Bacteria; kingdom Pseudomonadati; phylum Pseudomonadota; class Betaproteobacteria; order Burkholderiales; family Comamonadaceae; genus Acidovorax; species Acidovorax sp. 62. The sequence continues at coordinate 4,907,677 of NZ_PEFJ01000001.1, read as the reverse complement.
GCGTGACCATGACGATGGGCGTGGACAGCGGCAGCACGATGCGCCAGAAGATCTGGAAGAAGCTGGCCCCATCCATGCGCGCCGCGTTCACCAGTTCTTTGGGGATGGCCGCGTAGTAGTTGCGAAAGAACAGCGTGGTGCCCGCTAGGCCCGCCAGGCAGTGCACCAGCACCAGCCCGGTGATGGAGCTGGACAGCCCCAGCCAGCCCAGCACCTGGCTCATGGGCAACAGCACCACCTGGAAGGGCATGAACACGCCAAACAGCAGCAGGCCAAACAGCGTGTCGCTGCCGCGAAACTTCCACAGGCTCAGCACATAGCCATTGAGCGCGCCCCACACGGTGGAGATCATCACGGCTGGCACGGCCATGGACACCGAGTTCCAGAAGAACGGCCGCAGGCCATTGCAGTCCACCCCCGTACAGGCACTGGACCAGGCGGTGAACCATGCGGACCAGTTAAAGCCACCGGGCAAGGCCAGCAGCGAGGTCGATCGAATCTCTTCCGCGTCTTTGAACGATGTGACCAGCATGGCGTACATCGGCAACAAAAAGAACGCGACCGCCACGGCCAAGACGCCATAGACCAGCATGCGCCCCACGGACGGAAAAACAGATGAAGGCACCGAGGGATTAGCGGTCATGGGGTTTGCTCCGCAGTTCGCTGTACAGGTAAGGAATGACCAAGGCCGCGACGGTGGCCAGCATCATGGTGGCGCTGGCCGCGCCCAGGCCAATTTGCCCGCGCGAGAACGACATGGTGTACATGAAGGTGGCAGGCACATCAGTGGCAAAGCCAGGGCCGCCCGCCGTCAGCGCCATCACCAGGTCAAAGCTCTTGATCGCCAGGTGCGACAGCACCATGAGCGTGGAGAAAAACACGGGCCTGAGCGCGGGCAGCACGATGCGCCAATAAATGCGCGGCAGCGAGGCGCCATCGACCTGCGCGGCCTTGATGATGCTGTCGTCAATGCCGCGCAGCCCGGCCAGGAACAGCGCCATGGCAAACCCGGCGCTTTGCCAGATGCCAGCGATGACCACGCAGTAGATGGCCATGTCGGTATCGACCAGCCAGCCAAATTCAAAGTTCGTGAAGCCCCAGTCACGCATCAGCTTTTCCAAGCCCATGCCGGGGTTGAGCAGCCACTTCCAGGCCGTGCCCGTCACCACAAACGACAGGGCCATGGGGTACAGGTAGATGGTGCGCAGTGCGCCTTCGGCGCGGATCTTCTGATCGAGCAGCACGGCCAGCAGCACGCCAATGAGCAGCGAGCCCCCCACATAGCCCACGCCAAAAATGCCCAGGTTCTTGAGCGCGACCCACCAACGGTCCATGGCCCACAGCTTGTCGTACTGCGCCAGGCCCACCCATTCGTAATTGGGCAGCATGCGCGAGGCCGAGAAGCTAAGCACCCCGTTCCACACCATGAGCCCGTAAATAAACGCGAATCCCAGCACAAAGGCTGGCGCTACCACCAGCTTGGGTAGCCAGGTTTCAAAGGAATTCTTCATTGCCTACCGAATCTCTAAAGACTTACGCAAATCGGGATGCCACATCAGCCCCACCTTGCAGCGAACGGCTTGCTTGAGCTCTGTTTTGCGAGAGCCATGTCTCTGTTGCACACACCAACGTCCAACGCGATCAGGCCAAAGACCCGATCCATTCACCCCACACGAGGCTCTTTGCTCCGCATAAAAAAGGGGGGTGCGCACAGAGCACCCCCCAATGAACAAAGTGTTTACCTCAGACTAACTCGCTCTCACTCTCTCTCTTACCACCAGACCTCGTACTGCACCCCCACCAGAGTGCGCGAAGTCTTGCCACCGGCACCAAACGTCGAGGCGTTTGCCACCGCAGCAGCTTGGTTCCAATTGGCCTTGGTTACGTACAGGCGCAGCTCAGGGCGCGACCAGAAGTCTTCATTCAGTGCCAGGGCACCGGCCAGCGTGACCTTGCTCAGGCGCTGGTCAGGGCCTGTGCCCTTGCGTGTGGTGGTGGACAGCTCAGCCAAGCCCTTGAAGTTCTTGGTGAACGCGTACGAACCACGGCCACCCAAGGAGAAGTCCTTGGTCTCCACGCCGGTGATGTCGGCCTTGTTGGTCTGGTAGCCAATCAGTGCCTGGCCCCCAAAGCGGCCAAACTGCCAGCCAATGGAGTCGGCGATGCGGGTCACGCGCTTGCCAGCCGATTTGCCGTCGATCGATTCAAACTCGCCATCGATGCGGGCATGGCCACGCGAGGCTTGCAGGAACAGGGCGTTGCTCATGCCCTTCGCCAGGAAGTCCTTCTGGTTGTGCGACACCGAAATACCGGAGCCCGAACCGCCGTTGACCTGGCCCGTGCCGCTCACCGAAGTCAGCAACACCCGCAGTTGACCGCCAGGGTTGGTGTTGATTTCGGAGATGTCAGCGTTCAGGCGGCGGGCCTTCACGCCGGTGGGCAGGTTGTTGTCAAACTTGTCACCGGTGAAAACGCCCAGGCCCAGCTTGGCGCCGCCCAGCGAAATGTCGGTCACGCCAGCGCCCTGGTTGTCGCCGTAGTTCATCAGGAAGTTGTCCACGATGTGGACGTCCTGGATCCGCAGGCGGCGCTGACCGGCCCAGAACTTGGCCTCTGGCGCAAAGTCGAAGCCGCTCATTTCCACATAGGCCTGGTCGGTACCGACATCGCCGCTGCCCCACTTGACGGGCATGTAGTGGACCTTCCACTTGATGCCTGCAGCCTCGAACCGCTTGATCAGGTCGATTTCAATACCGTTGTCTCCCTCGTTACCCAGACGGTACTTTTGCAGCTCACCACCGAGCGCCAGGTTGCCCTTGACACCATCGGTGTGGTTGAACACGGGGCCACCCCGTGAATAACCGGTGAACTCAAAGCCTGCTACGTCCATAGCAAAGGCACCATTCGCGCATGCGGCGGCCAAAGCCACCGCCGTGAGGCGGTTTCTTGTCTTCATTTGGGGTTCTCCTGTTTACTTGTTTTTCGCGGCGGTCGCGATCTTCTTCATGGCATCGGCGACGCTGATCTTGTCGTCGTTCCAGAACTGGCTGACAGCGTCCTTGATGGCGCCTTCGGTGGCGGGCGCGATGGCCATGCCGTGGGCTACGCTGGGGACGAGACCACCGGACTTGGCGGTGTCGGTGAAGTCCTTGGCCGAGGCCTTGGCGCAGTCGTCAAACTTGTCCATCTTCTGGCCTGCACGCACCGGGATGGAGCCCTTGTTCAGGTTGAACACTTCCTGGAACTCTGGGCTCATGATGGAGCTGGCCAGATCGCTCTGCGCCTTTTGCGCGGCGGCGTCCTTGAGCTTGAACAGGATGAACGAGTCCACATTGAAGGTGTAGGCATTGGCCGAGCCAGGGGCTGCAGCGCACATGAAGTCCTTGCCCGGCTGCTTGTTGGCGGCCAGGAACTCACCCTTGGCCCAGTCGCCCATCAGCTGAAAGCCCGCCTTGCCCTGGATGAGCATGGCCGTGGCCAGGTTCCAGTCGCGGCCTGGGGCAGCAGGGTCGGTGTAGCTCTTGATGCGGCGGAAGGTCTCCAGCGACTTCTTCATGGTGTCGCTGTTGAGGGCCTTGTCGTCGAGCTTGATCAGCGCGTCCTGGTAGAACTTGGCGCCACCCACACCCAGCACCACGGATTCAAATGTGGTGAAGTCTTGCCAGTTCTGGCCGCCGTGTGCCACAGGGATCAGGCCAGCGGCCTTGAGCTTGTCTGCCGCAGCAAAGAACTCGTCCCAGGTCTTGGGCATGGCGGCCACACCGGCCTTTTTCAGGGCTTCGGAGCTGCCCCACATCCAGTTGACGCGGTGCACGTTGACCGGGGCCGCCACATAGGCGCCCTTGTACTTCATGATGTCGGCGACGACCTTGGGCAGCAGGTCATCCCACTTCTCGGCCTTGGCCAGCGAGTCCATGTTGGCCAGCACGCCTTCAGAGGCCCACTCCTGAATGGCGGGGCCCTTGGTCTGCGCCGCAGAGGGAGGGTTGCCAGAGATGACACGGCTCTTGAGCACCGTCATGGCGCTGTCGCCGCCGCCGCCGGCCACGGCAAAGTCACGCCATGTGTGGCCCTTGGCCTGCATGATCTTCTTGAGCTCGGCCGCCGACTTGGCTTCGCCGCCCGAAGTCCAGTAATGCAACACCTCCACCTCTCCCGCATGGGCAGCCACGGCTGCAGCCAGGGTGACCGCGACTGCGGCGACTTTTGTCAACTTCCACATAACCCTTGTCTCCTCGTTGTTTGCATCTGGGCTGATCGACCGGGCTGGTGCGTTCAGCGCAGTTCGTACTTTAATTACAATAATTAAAGAAATTCTCAGGGCTTTCCCTGAGGTGTGACACACAGCTGACACACGGGCACTCGCGAGGGCTTTGCTATGCTCAAACCCATGGCCACGATACTGATCGTCGAAGACGACGCCCTGCTGCTGGACGCGTTGAGCGGACAACTCAAGCAACTTAATTACAGCGTCTGTACCGCGACCAGTGTGGCGCAAGGCACAGCGTTTTTGCAGGAGCAGGCGGTGGATGGAATCATCCTGGACCTGGGCCTGCCCGACGCCGACGGGCTGGACTTGCTCACCTGGGCACGCACCCACATCGAGGGGCTGCCCGTGCTCATCCTCACCGCCCGCGACGGGGTGGACGACCGCGTGCGCGGCCTGAACGCCGGGGCCGACGACTACCTCACCAAGCCCTTCAACATGCAGGAGCTGCAGGCCCGCCTGCAGGCCATGCTGCGCCGCGCGCGCCAGCCCGCCTTCACCCAGGCGAGCAACGCCCAGGGCGGCCCCAGCACCACCATTGGCAGCCTGCACCTGGACCACAACAGCCGCATGGCCGCACTCGACGGCGTGGCGCTGGAGCTGACCCAGCGCGAATGGGAGCTGCTGGAGCTGCTGGTGCACCGCTGCGGCGAAGTGGTGACCCGCGAAGACGTGCTCGCCGTGTGGCGCGCCAGCCCGCCCGAGCCGGGGCAAACCGCCGCCCCGCTCAACTCCAACGCGCTGGAGGTGTACGTGCACCGCCTGCGCAAAAAGCTCGACCCATCCAGCCTCAACATCCGCAACATTCGGGGGTTGGGGTACATGCTGAACAAGCCGTGAAGCTGAGTGGCCCCCCTGAGGCGCTGCGCGCCTTCCCCCCGCTCTCGCGTCGCTTAGCGACGCGGGCAGGGGGACGATGCCCTCGCTGCGGGGCGGCCCGTGCTCGGCATCCCCCACAGGAGCCGCGCCAGTTTCACAGGCTGCACCGCAAACTCACTTGACTGGCTGCATCCCCCAGATTGCCCCCACCCGTTCGGGCTGAGCCTGTCGAAGCCGGGGCGCGTTTTTGCAAACAGCCCTGCGACACGCGCAGGGCGAATGCTCCATCTGCGGCAAGTCTTCCATCAGACAAACTTGTATTGGTAATTCATGCGCCAAGTCCCCGGTGTTTCGCTTCAACGCAAGCTGCTGCTGTGGCTGCTGCTGCCGCAGTTGGTGCTGTGGTTGTCGGGCGGTTTTTTGGCGTGGCGGATTGCGCTGCAGAACGGCGAGAAGGGCATTGACCAGACGCTGACGCAGTCGGTGCGTGCCCTGGCGCGGCAGATCAAACCCATTGGAGATGGGCTGCTGGTGGATTTTCCGAAGGCAGCGCAGGACATCCTGGAGCAAGACCCGGCCGACCGCATCACCTACATGGTGTCGTCCCCGCCCGGGCGGTTTTTGCTGGGCAACGCGCAGCTGCCTCCGCCACCGCCGGTGAACGTGGTGGTGGACGAGCCGTTTCTCTACCACGCCCGGGTGGACGATCGCCCGGTGCGCGTAGCCCTGCTGGACGTGAACTACGGCACAGGCCCCACGCGCCAAAGCCTGCGCGTGCAGGTGGCGCAGAGCCTGACGGTGCGCGAGCGCATCGCGCAAGAGCTGCTGGAGCAATTGCTGCTGCCCATGGGCATGATGGGCCTGGTGCTGAGCGCGCTGGTGTATGCCGGGGTGCTGCGCGGGCTGCAGCCCCTCAAGCGGCTGGAGGCGCAGATCAAACGCGCGGGCAAGCGCAACCACAACCCGGCTAATCCCTTGCCGCCGATCGAGCTGACATCGGCCCCGCAAGAGGTCTATTCGCTGGCCAGCACCATCAACGGCCTGCTCGAAGCCGTGGCGCGCGGCCAGCAAAAGGAAAAGCGTTTTTTGAACGATGCCGCGCACCAGCTGCGCACGCCGCTCGCAGGCCTCATCGGCCAGACCGAGCTGGCCCTGCATGAAAGCCACGAGAGCGAAGTGCGCGAGCGCCTGCAGAAGGTGCTGTCGGCGGCGGAGCGCAGCGCCCACCTGGTACACCAGCTGCTGCAGCTGGCCCGCTCTGAAAGCAGCGTGGCCATGGAGCCCCTGAACCTGCCCCAACTGGCCTGCGAAGTGGCCCGCGACTGGACCGCCAAGGCCCTGGCGGCGGGCATTGACCTGGGCTACGAAGGCGAGGAGCACCTGAGCGTGCAGGGCCACCCCTTGCTGCTGCGCGAAGCGCTGAACAACCTGATCGACAACGCCCTGCACTACGCCGGGCGCGGCGCCACCGTCACGGTGCGGGTGTACATCACCGCGCCGGGCATGGCCGCGCTGGTGGTGGAGGACGATGGGCCGGGTGTTCCCGAGGCGCACATGGGCGACCTGTTCGCCCGCTTCTGGCGCGGCTCAGACAAGCCTGGGGGCTGCGGCCTGGGCTTGTCCATCGTGGAAGAAATTGCGTTACGGCACGGCGGCGAAACCCTGGCAGAAACCGCACGTGAGCGCGGGCTGCGCGTGGGGATGCTACTGCCGCTGGCAGAGAGCCTGCCACCCGCCCAAAGACCGTAGATGAACTTTGGCGCTACAAGCCTGTGGGCTGCGCCGCGTGCGAAGCAGCGCGGTACTGTGCAGGCAGCTGCCCAGACCATCGCTTGAATGCACGCCGAAATGCGCGTGCATCTGAATAGCCCACAGCGTCCGCCACCTGGGCCATGGTCAAGGTCGTATGGACCAGCAGGTCCCGTGCACGCTCAAAACGCGTCTCGTCGCGCAGCGCGCGGTAGCTAACGGACTGTGAATCCAAGCGCCGCCGCAACGTCCGCTCGCTGACATTGACCATCTGCGCCAGATCGGTCTGGCGTGCACGCTCGTCCACCCCCAAGCGCAACCTGTTGGCCAGTGACTCAACCAAGTCGTGGCGGCCTACCGGCTTTTGCAGCAGGGTGTTGAGCTGGGCGCGAACCAGCCCGCAAGTGATGCGGTCATAGCCCGGCAAACGCGCGCCCAGCCAGTGGGAGTCGATCGTCAACCGATTGACCCCCGCGTCAAAACGGATCGGACAGCGAAAATAGCGCCGATACATCTCCTCATAAGCAGGCCGGGCGAAGGCGAGATCCACGCGCAGCGGCGCAAACTCGCTGCCCACCAGACAGCGGCCAATCGCCACGGCGCTGGCGAAGTTCTCCTCGACCAAAAAGCCCTCGATCTCCAGATCGAATAAACGTGGCAACACCTCCAGATGGGCTTCACGGCCACGCACTTCGAAGGCGTTGTGCAACATGGCACCTCCAGCGCCCTGCTGGCTCAGGCCATATTCGATGGCCTCACCAAAGGTTTCGCAGGTCAGCATGGCCAGCCCCATCAGCCCCCACGACACGGGGGTTTGCCGTGCGCCACTGGCAATACCCAGCGCAGGGTCACGCGTCAGCAACTGCGCTCGCAAAACAAGGCTGCGCACCTGCTGGTGCGACAGCAGCAGGTGGCGGTCAAGCAGGTCTGTGTGCGTGAAGCCCAGCCCCCGACAAAGCCGCTCTAGCGACAGCCCACGGTCCTCCATCAGACCGAGCAGAGATCGGGCCATGTAGGGAACGATATCGGCCACCGCATGTGCATCGACCAAAGAAATCGGTGGTACGGGGATGGAAGAGGTCGGTGACATGGTGCGCAGCTGGGTAGAGAGAGGGACATGCCAATCATGACCTGAAAGGTCCCCACAGTCACCTCACTCGAACCCATTCCCCACGACACCAAAGACACCCAACCAATTGATTTCATTGGGAAAAAGTAAAATGCAAGGTATCCAGCACCAAACATCCGCCCTCAAGACTGGCCGATTCAGCCCCTCAACTGACCCAAATAGTCTCGCACTCCCAAGCATGTGCCGCAGCAAAAGGCAACGCGCTGCCCTAAACCTGGCCATGTCCTGACACCCGGCATTTTTGACCGAATTTGTCCCAATCTTGTCCTGGCCTGCCTCCGTGGTCTGCGGGGGGCGAACCTACATTGCCTCCATCGTCTTTCAGCCACTGCACCCGCAGTAGCTGCCTGAATCCCACCAAAGGCTTTCATGAGGTACACCGTGTTCTCCCTCGCCCCCCCTTCCGCTCCCAGGCAGGCCCTATGGCTTGCGCTTGCCGCCTCCGCCGCACTCGTCGGCTGCACCCAGCCCCCCGCCCCCGTCGTGGCCGAAGTGGTCCGCCCCGCACTAATCGCCCCTGTGCGCGAGGGTGCAACGCCTGCCATGGCTTTTGTAGGCGAAGTGCGTGCTGCGCAGCGCGCCGAACTGGCCTTCGCCGTGAATGGCCGCGTCCTAAGCGTGCTGGTGGAACCCGGAGATGCCGTCAAGCGTGGGCAACTGCTGGCGCGCCTGGACACCCAGCCGCTACAAGCCCAAATGACAGCCGCACAGGGCGATGTGGCCCGCGCCCAGGCGCAGGCCACGGAAGTTCGCCAGCGCATCGAGCGCATCCGGCAGGCCCAACAGGCAGGCGCCATCGGCGCTGGCGAGTGGAGCACTGCGCAAGCCGAGCTGAGCACGACCGAAGCCTCCCTGCGTTCCGCACAAGCCCAGCAAGCCACCGCACAGTGGTCCCTGGAGCAGGCCGAACTGCGTGCCCCCATGGACGGCGTGATCGGCACACGCCTTATTGAGCCCGGCCAAACAGCAGGCCCGGGCGCGCCAGTGTTGACGGTGGACGGTGCAGGCCGGGAGCTGATGGTTTCTGTGCCCGCTTCGCTGCCCTTGCAGCCTGGCCAAGCAATCACCCTGCACAAGGACGGCGCGAGCCCCCAGACTACGTCCAGCCGCGTACTGCGCGTTGGCAGCCGACAGGAAACCGGGGGATTGGTGCGGGCCACGCTGGCCGTGCCGTCCAGCGCTCCCGTGGGGTCCACCTGGACGGTCTCCATCGAGCGCATGCCTGGCACCCACGGACTGCGCACGACAGAACTGCAGGTGCCTTTGCGCGCCGTGGTTCCCGGTGCGCAGGCGAACCAAGGCCACGTGCTGCGGTTGCGGCCCGACGGCAAGACCACTGAAAAAGTAGAGGTGCAGATCGGCGCCCCCCAGGGCGACTGGATTCACATCACCCGTGGCCTGGTGCGGGGTGACCAGGTGGTGATTGCAGGCGCCTCCAGCATCACCCCTGGGGCGACGATCCAGCCAGTGGCCTATCCTGGGGGACAGCCATGAGCGGCCTTTCTGCACGCGCGCTCGCGCGCCCCCGCTTCACGTTGTTGACCATGCTGGCACTGGTGCTGGTAGGTTTGTGGCTGGCGTTGGACTTCCCCTCCACCGAAGAGCCTCCGGTCACTATCCGCACCGCCACGGTGCTCAGCATGGTGCCCGGCGCCAGCGTAGACCGCGTAGAGCAGTTGGTTGCCCGTCCCACGGAAGAGGCGGTCCTTGGTTTGCCAGAGGTCAAGCGCGTCAAGACCACCGTGCGTCCGGGTTTCGCTTTCACCTATGTGGAGCTGGATGCGGCTGTCCCCCCCGAGCGACTGCCCGATATATGGCAGCGCCTGCGCACGCGCATGAACCAACTGCAACCCCAACTGCCCGCAGGCACACTGGGCCCGCTGGTGGACGATGAGTTTGGCCGCGTGGCGGTACTCACCCTGGGCCTGACAGGCCCCGACTACCAAGCCGGTGAGCTGCGTACCTACGCCCGCAAGATGCGCGACGACCTGCTCAAGGTGCCTGGCGTGGAGCGCGTGTCTCTGCACGGGGTGCGCGATGAGCAGGTCCAGATCGTTCTCGATATTCCGGCCCTCGTCGCCAAGGGCCTGAGCCCCAATGCGGTGGAGCGCGCCGTCGCGGCACGCAATGTGATTGCAGCCGCTGGCTTTGTGGACATCGGCGGCGCCGAGATCGCGCTGAACGTGAGTGGGGATGCGGAAACCCCCGCGCAGCTGGGCACTACGCCCATCGCCCTGCCAGGCGGCGGAACCGTGTTGCTCGGGCAGATCGCCCGCATCGAACGCACCCCGCAAGACCCGCCGCTGACTGGTGCCTTTGTGGACGGCACGCCAGCTGCTGTGATCGCCGTGTCCATGGACCCCGGCCTGAACGTGGTGAGCTTCGCGCAACGCCTGCGCACGCAGGTCGAGCAACTGCAGGCGCGCTTGCCAGCTGGCATGGCTCTGGTTCCCATCACCGACCAGGCCCAGATCGTGACCAAGCAGCTCAAGCAGGTGGGCCAGGTGTTTCTAGAAACCACCCTCATCGTGATGGGCGTGGTGGTGCTGTTCCTGGGCGTGCGCACAGGCCTCATCGTGGGCGCCATCGTGCCCACCACCGTGCTGGGCACCATGGCCATCATGAAGCTGCTGGGCATTGACCTGCACATCATCTCGGTAGGCGCCATCATCATCGCGCTGGGCCTGTTTGTGGACAACGCCATCGTGGTGGCCGAAGACATGGAGCGGCGACTGGCGCTGGGTGAGTCGCGCGAACAAGCCGCCGCAGAAGCCGGCCGAACCATGCTGGTGCCCCTGCTGGTGTCTTCGCTGGCGATCATCCTGACTTTCATGCCGCTGGTGCTGTCGCGCACAGAAACAGGTGAATACCTGCGCAGCATGGGCATCGTGATGGCGATTGCGCTGCTGCTGTCGCTGGTGCTGGCCGTCACCGTCACACCCCTGCTGTGCCAGCGCTTTGCGCACCACCACGCTGAACTCAGCCGCACGGCCCGCGCGGTGGAGTCGCTGACTACCTGGTACCGAGGCAAGGTGCGTTGGGTGCTGGCCCACAAGGCACTGTACGTCGGAACCATGGTGGCCTTGCTGGTCGGAGCGGGCTGGCTGTTCGCCCATGTGCCGTCCGAGCTGATGCCGGCGTCCGAACGCCGCCAGTTGCAAATGGCGATCGAGCTGTCGCCCGACGCCAGCACCCGCCAGACACTGGACACCACCAGCGCCATCAGTCGCGCACTGGCGGACAAAGAGGCCTTTCCAGAGCTGGCCAGCGCTGCTGTGTACATGGGCGATGGCGGCCCACGCTTCATCTTGGCACTGAACCCGCCTACGCCCGCCGCTCATCGCGCTTACGCAGTGCTCACGCTGGCCCCAGGCGCCACCCACGCCGCAGCCATGGACCGACTGCGCACCGGTCTGGGCCAGCGCTTCCCCGACGTCCGCTTTGAGCCCAAGCGTTTCTCGATGGGATCATCCGATGCGGGTACCGCCGTCTTTCGCATCACCGCCAGCGATGCCACCAGCCGCTACCAGGCTGCAGAGGCACTGGAAGCCGCACTGCGTGCCGTTCCGGGCATGGGCGAAGTGCACAACGACGCCGAACGCCTGATCCAGCAGCTGGACGTGCACGTGGACCAGGTCAAGGCCCACGCCGCAGGCGTGAGCAGCAGCGACATTGCCCGCAGCCTGGAGCAGCTGCTCACGGGCGTCGCCATCTCCCAGTTCCGCGAAGGCGACACCGTGCTGCCCGTGGTGCTGCGAGGCGATGCCACGCTGCGCACCCGCATTGAGCAGCTGCCCGCACTGCCCATCCAAAAGGCCAATGGCAGCGGCAGCGTGCCGCTGGGGCAGGTGGCTACCGTGCAGCTGTCGCCCCAGCCCTCGGTCATCCAGCGCTACAACCAAGAGCGCGCCATTACCGTGACGGCCAAGCACCTGCAGTACACGGCACAAGGCGTGGCTGACAGCGTGCAAGCCACCCTGCAGTCGCTGCAGGCGCAAGGCACGGTCCGTGTGGAACTGGGCGGCGAGATCGAGGAAAGCGCCAGCGCCAACGGCGCCATCGCACAGCTGCTGCCCGTGTGCGTGGTGGCCATGTTCCTGCTGTTCGTGTGGCAGTTCGAAAGCGTGCGCAAAAGCCTCATCGTGCTGGCCAGCATTCCGTTCGTGTCGATTGGCGCTGCGCTGGCACTCACCGCAAGCGGCACCACACTGACCTTTGTGGGCATGCTGGGCTTGCTGGCCCTGGCCGGGATCATCGTCAACAACGCGGTGCTGCTGCTGGACGCCATTGAAGAAGCCCGCCGCAGTGGCATGCCTGCAGCCGAAGCCATCGAAGACGCCGCCGCCAAGCGCCTGCGCCCCATCGTCATGACCAAGATGGTTTGCATCTTGGGCCTGGTGCCGCTGTGGCTGTTTGGCGGCGCAGTGTGGACCAGCCTGGCCGTTGTGATGATGGGCGGCCTGGCGCTGGGCACGCTGATCACCCTGGGGCTGATACCCGCCCTGTACGCCGCAGCCTACCGCGTGGCTCCGCCCCAAGCCTGAAGGAGAACCCTATGCCATCCATCCTCCAACCCATGCGACACGCCGCCCTGATCGCGCTGCTGGCGGCCACCCTGACGGGCTGCGCCAGCGTAGCGCCGACCAGCGCCATTGCACCCGCCAGCCAAAGGCACGGCAGCACCCTGCCCGCAGCCGCCGAACTGGGCCTGAGCACTGGCACCCCCAGCCGACACTGGTGGCACGCGCTGCAAGATGAGCGGCTGAACACCCTGGTGAGCACCGCCATGCAGCACAACCAAGACCGGCTGGCCGCCGTGGCGGCGGTGCGCCAAGCCCGCGCCCTGGCAGGCCTGGCAGAGCGCGATGCGCTACCCCAAGGCAGCCTCAGCGCCCAGGCCCAGGCCCAGCGCCCCTCGCTGGCCGAGGTGGACCCCTACCGCCAGGGCCTGGACCGCCCCCCATCGCAGCGCCTCGCCACCATTGCGCAGATGGTGTCGTGGGAGATTGATCTGTTTGGCCGCGTGGGCACGGCCAGCGCGGTAGCCCAGCGGCAGGCAGACGCCGCAGCGGCCACCGCCCACAGCGCCGAGGCCCTGCTGCAGGCCGAGGTGGTGCGCCACTACGTGCTGCTGCGCCTGTACCAGCACGACCTGGCCCGCTGGCAGGAAGAGCGCGACACGCTGCGGCAACGGTACACCGTGGTGCAAGCGCGCGAACGTGCTGGCCTGGCCGATGCCCGCGAGACCTGGGCAGCGCAAGGGCAGTGGGCGCAATCGCAGGCGGCCCTGGCGCAGACGCAAGCAGCCCTGCACGGCACCCGCGCCGCTTTGGCTGTGCTGGTGGGCCGCGCGCCCACCACGCAGGGCAGCGTGCAAGATGCCGCATGGGAGGCCTTACTGGCACCAGACACCACAGCAACCGGGCCAGCCCTGCCTGCCGTTCCAGCAGCGACGGGCATCGTGCAACCCAGCGACCTGCTGGCACGCAGACCCGATGTGGCCCGCGCCGACGCCCAACTGCGCGCGGCCCTGGGCGAGACGGTGCTGGCCGACCGCGCCCACCTGCCCCGCCTGAGCCTGAACCTCACCGCCGGACTGAACGCGCCCTTTGGCGCCCTGGGAAAGTCCAGCGCGGTGCGCTATGCCGCAGGCCCTGCACTGCAATGGGATTGGCTGGACGCCGGGCGCATCCGCGCCCGCGCCGCAGCCGCCAAAGCCGGTGACGAGGTCGCCTGGCACCAGTTCGAGCACACCGTGCTGCAAGCACTGGCCGACAGCGAATCGGCATTGCGTAACTGGGGTGCCGCGCACAGCGCTTGGCAACAGGCCCAGCAGGCCGAGGCTGCTGCGGCAAGCGCCGCGCAATACGCCCAAAGCCGCGCCCACGCCGGGCTGGAGCCACCGACCGAAGCCCTGCAACAGCAGGCGCAGTGGCTGCAGGCCCGTCGCAGCGCCATCGCACAGCAAGCCGATGCACTGCAGGCCTATGCCCAGGTGCAGCTGGCACTGGCCGCCTGGCAACCTGACGCACAGAATGCCGCCGGTGAGCCAGCCGCCCCCATGGCAAGGGCCGCCCCATGAGCACGCGCACGCACAGCCCCCGCATCGTCATCGTGGGCGGTGGTACGGCCGGGCTGCTCCTGGCGACCCGGCTGGGGCAGGAGCTGGGTCGCGCAGGGAACGCCCGCATCACGCTGGTAGACCGCAGCCTGACCCACCTGTGGAAGCCCATGCTCCACACCATTGCCGCCGGCACCCGCGATGTGCATCAGCACAAGGTCAGCCTGCTGGCACAAGCGCGCACCCATGGCTTTGGGTACGAACCGGGAGAGTTGTGCGGCATTGACCGCGAAACCCGCCAGGTGCATCTGGCCGCACTGCCCGATGCCGCCAGCGCGCTGGTCGGGCCCCGCAGCCTGCCCTATGACGTGCTGGTGCTGGCCCTGGGCAGCGGCGCCAATGACTTTGGCGTGCCTGGCGTGCAAACGCATTGCCACTTCATTGACAGCCCTGCCCAGGCCGAATCGTTCAATGAGCGCTTGCGCTGGCAACTGTTTCGAGGCGCTTTGCAGGACGAATCCGTCTCCATTGGCATTGTGGGTGCCGGGGCCACGGGCGTGGAGCTGGCCGCCGAGCTGAGCCACCTGCTGGAGTTGGCCGCGCACTTTGGCGACCCCTCGCTGCGCGAACGCCTGCAGCTGACACTGTACGAAAGCGCGCCGCGCATTCTGGCGGCATTTCCCGAGCGCGTTTCAGAATCGAGCCACCGTGTGCTGGACCGTCTGGGATTTCAGATACGCACCGGCACGCGGGTGCTCGCCGCCCATGCGGATGGCCTGAGCACAGCGCAGACACGCCTGCACAGTGCCGACATGCTGGTATGGGCGGCGGGCATCAAGGCGCCTGAGGTGCTCTCTCGCCTGGACGGGTTGCCGACCAATGCCTGCCACCAAGTCGTGGTGAATGCAGCCTTGCAAAGCACAGACGACGACCACGTTTTTGCGCTGGGTGACTGCAGCACGCTGACGTTGCCCGACCAGAGCCGCCCGCTGCCCGCCAGCGCGCAGGTGGCCGTGCAGCAGGCTACGCACCTGGCCAAGCACCTGCCCGGCTGGCTACAGGGCCGGGCCATTCCCGCCTTTCGCTACCGCGATCTGGGCAGCCTGGTGTCGCTGGGCCGCTACGGCGCCTATGGTTCTGTGGGCAAGGCCAGCCCGTTTGCGGGGCAGTTTCTGGGCGGCCATGTGGCACGCCTGGGGCACGAACTGGTGTACCGCAATTACCAGCGTGCACTGCATGGCCTGGGCAAGACCAGCCTGCTGTGGGCCACAGAAGGGCTCAACAGCTGGACCCATCCAGGCATTCGGTTGAGCTAAAGGGAGAGTCCGCTGGGCCCAGCCGATGGAGCCCGCAGGCCCCGCGCGATGCCGAACACGCTATTTATTTAATAGCTGTCAGCGCTTATATTGATTGCGCTAGGGGCATAAAACATACTCAGCCACCCCTGCACGCCCTGCCACCGCGCAGGCGGCAGGGGCGGTCGCCATCACAGCGCGAGGATGAGCTTTTCCAGCTTGACCGCATCCACCGCAAATGCGCGAATGCCCTCGGCCAGCTTCTCGGTGGCCATGGCGTCTTCGTTCAGCGCGTAGCGGAAACCGGCTTCGTCGTAGTTCACCGCAGGCAGGTCCATCGCCCGGGCTTGGTCGGCGTTCAGGGCGCGCTGCAGCGGGGCTTCGCTCGCGGCCAGCTGGGCCAGCAGTTCGGGCGCAATGGTCAGCAGATCGCAGCCTGCCAGCGCAGTGATCTGGCCCACGTTGCGAAAGCTCGCACCCATCACCTCGGTGGCAATGCCAAAGCGCTTGTAGTGGTTGTAGATCTGCGTGACCGACTGCACGCCGGGGTCGTTGGCACCGGCGCGCGCCGCTTCGTCCCAGCTGGCGCCCGCTTGCTTTTTGTACCAGTCGTAAATGCGGCCCACAAAGGGCGAGATCAGTTGCACCTTGGCCTGGCCGCAGGCCACGGCCTGGGCAAAAGAGAACAGCAGCGTGAGGTTGGTGTGGATGCCCTTGCGCTCCAGTTGCTCGGCGGCCTGAATGCCTTCCCAGGTCGCTGCGATCTTGATGAGCACGCGGTCGATGTGGATGCCTTCTGCCTGGTACAGCTCGATGATGCGCTCGGCACGGGTGACCGTGGCGCTGGTGTCAAAGCTCAGGCGCGCATCCACTTCGGTCGACACACGGCCGGGCACGGTGGCCAGGATTTCGCAGCCAAAGCGCACCAGCAGGCGGTCAATGATTTCATCCATCGCGCGGCCCTTGAACTTCGCTACGGTGTCTTGCAGCAGCGGTGCGTACTCGGGCTTTTGCACCGCTTTGAGGATCAGCGAGGGGTTGGTCGTGGCGTCTTGCGGGCGAAACTGCGCCAGCTGCTTGAAGTCGCCGGTATCGGCAACCACGGTAGTGAACTGTTTGAGGGCGTCGAGCTGATTCATGGCGTAAGTCTCAGGGGGAGAACAGTGGACAAGCAGGCCACGCCCCCCGATTGAAGGCAAGCGCGGCCACCGCAGCCCGCAAGTGTAGACGGCTTGTTCCTGCGATGGCCTCAATGATGAAACCGAGTTACATTGCGGTTACCTCGTTTTCGTTTTTCTGTGGAACTGACATGCTCGAACGCATCACCGCATCCCTGAGTTCCCTGGCCCCTGCCGAGCAGCGGGTGGCCAAGCTGGTGCTGACCGACCCCCGTGCCTTTGCCCGCCTGCCCGTGCGCGAGCTGGCCGAACGCGCCCATGTGAGCAAGCCCACCGTGGTGCGCTTTTGCCGCAGCATGGGCTACGACGGCCTGGCCGACTTCAAGCTCAAGCTGGCAGGCAGCGTGAGCGAGGGCGTGCCCTTCATCCACCGCAGTGTGGACGTGGATGACAAGACGGGCGACGTGCTGGTCAAAGTGGTGGACAACGCCGTGGCGGCCTTCTTGCAATACCGCAACGCCGCCAGCACCGTGGCGCTGGAGCGCGCCGCCGAGGCCATCTCCAACACCTGGAAGAAGGGCAAGCGCATCGAGTTCTACGGCGTGGGCAACTCGGGCATCGTGGCGCAAGACGCGCAGCACAAGTTCTTTCGCCTGGGCGTCACATCCATTGCCACCAGCGACGGCCACATGCAGGTGATGAGCGCCACGCTGCTGGGGCCGGGCGACTGCGCCGTGATCATCTCTAACTCAGGCCGCACCCGCGACCTGATGGACGCCGCCGACATCGCGCGCAAGAACGGCGCCACCACCATAGCCATCACCGCCAGCGGCTCACCGCTGGCCAGCACCTGCCACATCCATCTGGCGGCCGACCACCCCGAGGGCTATGACCGCTACAGCCCCATGGTGTCGCGCCTGATGCACCTGCTCATCATCGACGTGCTGGCCACCTGCGTGGCGCTGCGCATCGGCGGGTCGCTGCAGCCCATCTTGCAGCAGATGAAAGAGAACCTGCGCACCAAGCGCTACGCTTGACCCGGCGGCCCTGGCACACACAGCCCAGGCATCGGTGGCGCGGCCAACTCCGCCCGATCAGAAGGTGATGGTGGCGGAGCATGTGGAGTTGCACATGCTGCAATGCGCAGCACCGCCAGGGCAGCTGGTCTCGTTGGCGTTGTTGCCATCGTCGCAAACCTCGCCGGCTTCCACAATGCCGTTGCCGCACATGGCAGGCACGACCACCGGGGTGATAGGCACCCAAGTGCAGGACGAGCTGCACACATTGCAGGAGGTGGCGCCGCCGGGGCAACTGGTTTCGGTGAATGTGTTGCCGTCATCGCAGGCTTCGCCACTCTCCACAATGCCGTTGCCGCACACTGCAGGCACGACCACCGGGGTGATGGGCACCCAAGTGCAGGAGGCGCTGCACACATTGCACGAGGTGGCGCCACCAGAGCAACTGGTTTCAGTAACGGTATTGCCGTCGTCGCAGGCTTCACCACTCTCCACAATGCCGTTGCCGCACACTGCCGGCGTGACCACCGGGCCAATGGGCACCAGCGTGCAGGTAGCGCTGCAGACGGTGCAGTTCGTCGCGCCGCCAGGGCACGTGGTTTCCGTGACGGTATTCCCGTCGTCACAGGCTTCGCCAGCCTCCACGATGCCATTGCCGCAAGCCGCAGAGACCAACGGTGCCACAGCAAGCCTTGCAATGCTCCAGCTGCCCGGCTTGTAGCGATTGCTTGCGCGGTATTCCCACTGAAAGTTTCCGGGTGTTGTGGGCGCGCCCAAAGCGAAGCTGCCGTCGGACTGCACGGTCAGCGACGTCCCCGCCAAAGGCACCGACCCGCCTACAGCCACCGTGGTCGTGGAGCCCGCCACGCGAATCTCCCGCACCTGCATGGCGGGGCTACCCAGACTGTCGTTGGCCAGCAGCCCGGGGGCGGCTATCGAAAGGGGAGTCCCCACGGTCGCATTGAAAGGCCCATCGTCTTGCGTCACGCCATCACGGATGCCCAGGTCCACGTCATAGCGCAGGTGCAGCGTCATACCATCCAGTTGCACGTACACCGCTGAAAACTGCAATGGCCCGGACGCTGCACTGCTGGCCACCGCAGGCGTGCTGCCCCAGTCGGCCGGGGCGCCGTCCCGCACGATGGCAGACCATGCCACCCCCACCACGAGCAGCAGGCACAACACGGCCCCAGACGCTGTCCACCGCCGCAGCCGCGCCGAGCGTTGCGTAGCCCAGCCCAGCAAAGCCGCCAGAGCCACCACCCCACCAAGCCCCAGCGCAGGCACGGCCACGGCCCCTGGTGCGGCCAGCAACAGCACACCGCCCGTGCCACCCCCACTGGCCGACAGCAAGGCGGTTGGCGCCATGCTGCCGTCGTTGGTGCTGGCCGCAAAGCCCATGCGCAGTGACGACGCTGGCGCCAGCAACTGGGCGTAGCTTTCAACCACATCCACTTGCGCCCCTGCGGCGGCCACACCCAACGACCACCGCAGCGGTGATGCAGGAACAAAGCTGGCGTCCGCAACCAGCACGCCCCCCTGGCAGATTTCGCGCGATACGTCCCCCACGGGGTCGGTGGCACTCAGGTCCACTCGCGTCACCGATGCCATGTCGGCCCCCGTGAACACCCCTGCGGCGGTCGTCACCGTGCAGCCCGTGGTCGGGTTGTTGTCGCTGTCGATCAGCGTGCGCAACTCCATCACCGTTTGTGCATGCGCCGCCCCCAACCCCAAACACAACACCAGAAACAACACCCAGACAGAACGAAACGGGCGACTCAAAGCAGCGGCTGCAGCAAACATGGAAAGAGGCATGGAGGGGCAAAAGGAAGATTGAGCCGGTGCCCAAAAAGCACCTGACTCCAAGGTCCGCCCCGACGCACGCATCGCGGACGGCGGCGCATCATACAAACAGCTGCGGGCTTTGCAAAACCTTCAATGCGCAAGCGCGCAGCCCGCAGATACGGGCAACCGTCAACACATCTTTAACTCGCCCAAATGCCTGCAAGGCATGGCACGGCCCGCCGCAGAAAAGCGCGCCCCACCTGTGCGGTGGGGCCACCCAACCTAAGGCGACGCTGAACAAGTCCCCGCGATGCGGCGCGCTCTGCCTGGGGATGGGCAGCAAGGCGCAAACCACAGCAATAGCTACAGCTATTGCGAGGATTTGCAACGCCGCAGACCGCCTCAGGGAGAGATGCGCAGCGCGCGAGGGACTTGTTCAGCGTTGCCCTAAGCCGCCTCAGGCCCAACGCTTGAGCACCAGCGTCGCATTCACCCCGCCAAACCCAAAGCCATTGAGCATGGCGTGCTGCAGCGCCATTTTTCGGGGGTTCAGGGCCACCATGTCCAGCCCCTCGGCCAGGTCGTCGGGTTGCTGCAGGTTCAGCGTGCCCGGCACCACCTGGTCGCGCAGGGCCAGGGTGGTGAAGATGGCGGCCACAGCGCCTGCAGCGCCCAGCAAGTGCCCGGTGGCCGATTTGGTGGAGGCGATGGCCACCGACTTGCCCGTGCCAAACACGCGCCGAATGGCGGCCAGCTCGCCCCGGTCGCCCACGTAGGTGGAGGTGGCGTGCGCGTTCAAATGCTGCACTTCGCTGGCCTCCAGGCCCGCCTGGGCCAGGGCAACTTCCATGCTGCGGCGGGCGCCGTCGCCATCTTCCGGGCCGGAGGTGATGTGGTACGCATCGGCGGAGGTGCCATAGCCCACCACCTCCGCCAGGGGCGTGGCACCGCGTGCCAGGGCATGCTCCAGCGATTCGAGCACCAGCATGCCGGCGCCCTCCCCCATCACAAAGCCATCGCGCGCGGCATCAAAGGGGCGCGAGGCCTGCTCGGGGTGGTCTGCAAAGCCCGTGGACAAGGCCTTGGCTGCGGCAAAGCCGCCCAGGCTCACACGGTCGATGGCGGCCTCGGTGCCGCCGCACACGGCCACATCGGCCTCGCCGCAACGGATCATCCGCGCCGCATCGCCAATGGCCTGCACGCTGGCGGCGCAAGCCGTCACCGGCGCGCCCATCGGACCCTTGAGGCTGTGGCGGATGGACACATGGCCTGCCGCCAGGTTGACCAAAAACGACGGCACGGTGAACGGCGACAGGCGTTGCGGCCCACGGGTATCGGTGGTGCGCACGGCCTCGGCAATGGCGCCAAAGCCGCCGATGCCCGAGGCAATCACGGTGGCGGTGCGCGCCTGCGACCGCGCATCCGCAGGTGCCCAGCCCGCCTGGGCCAAGGCCTGCTGCGCAGCACCCAGGGCAAAGGGAATGAAGCGGTCCATCTTGCGCTGGTCCTTGGGGGTGGCTGCGGTGTCCGGGTCCCACCCGCCCTCGGGGTCCTCGGCCAGCGTGGGCACGGTGCCCGCCACTTTGGCGGCCATGCCGTCCACCACCGCCTCCGGCAAGCGGCGCAGGCCCGATACGCCCTGCAGCAGGCGCCGCCAGGCCAATTCCACGCCACAGCCAAGCGGCGATACCAACCCCATTCCGGTGATCACCACGCGTTGCACTTTGCCATCCACATTCGCCATTGCCAGTCCTTGGTTTTCAACACAGCACGAAGCCATGCTTTTATGATTGCGTCCGTCATCATAAGTGGATCAGCGTCTTTTGCGCAAACCCATCATCAAAAGAAGATTCCATGAAAGTCACGAAATCGCAGTCTGCAGAAAACCGCCAAGGCATCCTGGACGCCGCAGCCCGGCTGTACCGCGAGCGTGGCTTGACGGGCGTTGGGGTGGCCGACATCACCCGCGATGCCGGGCTGACCCACGGCGGCCTGTACCGCCACTTTGAGAACAAGGACGCCCTGGTGCGAGAGGCCTGCGCGCGCGCGCTGGAATGGTCCATCGCGTCACTGGACGGAATGTGTGACCCCGGCGATCCAGCGCCCACCGGGCTGGCCGCCAAGGTGAACAACTATCTGTCACCCCAACACCGCGACCACCCCGGCGAAGGCTGCGCCGTGGCCGCCCTGGCGGTGGACGCCGCGCGCGCTGGCGGTGGGCTGTCAGAGGTGCTTACCCAAGGCATCGAGCGCAACATCGAACGCTTTGCCCGGCTGGTGGAAGGTCTGGAACAAGGCAACCCGAGCCCCGAAAGCCGCACCCAGGCGATGCACATGCTGGCCACCATGGTCGGCGGCCTGGTACTGGCCCGCGCCACCGTGGCCGCCAACCCCGCGCTTTCCGACAACATCCTGGCCACCCTGCGCGAGCACCTGACTCCGCCCACCGAAGCCCCCGCACCCAAAACCCGAAAAAGCCGCAGTGGTGTGGTTACCCACGGCAGCGCCCGAAGCAAAGCCAAAGGGAAGTAATGCCTTTTAGGTCGAAGACCCTTATTTAGAAAGCGCTGGCAGCTATTGAATTGATAGTGATTGCATTGATCGTTTCCGCCCGTTCGGGCTGAGCCCGTCGAAGCCTGGGCTTGCGCGCTGATCGGACGGCATGCCTGTGCTGAAGGCGGGTGCCGGGATGTGCCCCCGGCGGGGCACCTTCTTTTCTTGCGTCGCCAAGAAAAGAAGGCAAAAGAAGGCGACCCCACTGTCTGCGTCCCCAGCGCTGCGCACTGGGGCAACCTGCGGTGCTCGCGTCCAGCGGGGTCTCGCTCAAACTCGCTGCGCTCAAACAGTCGCGAGCCCTGATCCGCTGGCCGCTGCGCTCCTCGGCGCATACAGAGGGGATGGATGCAGAACAGCCAACATCCATTCGGGCCATTGCTGCGCTCGGCCCCACTTCGCGGGCTCAAGCGCCTCGCGCTGGGCGCAACACTGACGAGGTCGAGCGCAGCGACGACCCGTGTGGCTGTTCGGCTGTCCACCCCCTGTGGCTGCGCCTGCGGCGGGGCGGTTGCGGGGTGGCACGCGCGTCGGAGCGCGCGTGCTTCGTGAACTGACTCGCCGTGGTTGTTCGAGCGGCGCGCGCAGCGCAAAGCGAGTTCCACGGCGCACCCCGCAACCGCCCCGACGCAGGTTTGCCCCGTAGCAAAGCGCAGGGGTCGCGGACTTGGGGTCGCCCTTTCTTTGGTGACTTTCTTTCGGCGACGCGAAAGAAAGTTACTGCGCCGCCGGGCGCACTCCCCGGCTCCCGCCCTCATCACAGGCATGCCACCAAATCAGCGATCAAGCCAAGGCTTCGACAAGCCCAGCCCGAACGGATGGAAGGCCCCCAGAAAATCACTACAAATTCCATAGCTGCCAACGCTTATCCAGCGGGCACCAGCCAACATTTCCATCAAAGCCCCGCCCCTCACCTTCCAAAACCTGTGCGCAAACGCACACCCCCCCAAGACCACATCCAGCGAAACTACAAGTCTTCCAACACATTCAGCGCAAGGGACGCACCATGAACACCCAACACATCGCCATGCCACCCGCCACCCCGAACACCGACGACGTCGGCAAGCTCGTGCTGCGTGTCGCCATCGGCCTGCTCGTGCTGCTGCACGGCATCTTCAAAATCACGCACGGCGTGGGCTTCATCGGCGGCATGCTCGACAAAGCGGGCCTGCCAGGGTTCCTGGCCTATGGCGTGTACATCGGTGAAGTGGTCGCGCCCCTGATGATGCTGCTGGGCGTGGGTGCCCGCGCCGGGGCGGCCATTGTGGTGGCCAACATGCTGGTGGCCCTGGGCCTGGTGCACATGGGCGACCTGTTCGTCATCACCAAACAAGGCGGCTGGGCGCTGGAGCTGCAGGGCCTGTACCTGTTCGGCGCACTGGCCGTGGCCCTACTCGGCGCTGGCCGCTACAGCGTGATGCAGCCCAGCCGCGTGAACTGAATACGCTACGTTTTTAATAGCTGCTAGCGCTTATTTAATAAGCGCTAGCAGGCCATTTCACTTCAAAACCCAAACCCAACGCCAACCCACTCAATTGGCAAAGCTCTTGGTGCTGTACAGCTCCACGGGCAGGCGCTTGAGGGTGGGCAGGCCGGTGGCGGCATCCTTGGCCTGCTTGTCGATGTAGCTGAAGAACACATCGGCATCGAGCACGCCAATGTCCAGGCGGCGCGCGGCGGGCACGGTGGCCAGGGTCTTGTAGCCGTCGCCGCCGGTGGCGTTGAAGCTCAGCACAAACAGCTTGTAGGTCTTGGCCAGGTCGATCGCCGCCCACACGCCGGTGGTGGGGTTGCGCACTTCGATGTTGCTGGCACGCGCGCCCTTGGTGGCCTTGGCGTTCACGTCAAAGCGCAGGCCGCCGGTGTACGGATACGGGCCGGTGGAGCCGCCGGTGCCAAAGGTGGCTTCCAGGCCATCTTCGAGCATGCCCTTCACTTCTTGCCCCGTCACATCCAGGCGGAACAGCATGTTGCCAAACGGCAGCACCTGGATGATCTGCGCTGCAGTCACCGTGCCTTGCAGCGGGATGCGCACACCGCCGCCGCTTTGCAGGCTGATGTCGGCCCCGCCGTACTGGGTGTTGGCCACCTCCAGGTAGGCCTGGGCCACCAGTTGCTGGATGTCGCCACCGCGCAGGCTCACGCTGCCTTCGGCCGTGCAGGCGGCGCTGGAGCGGCTGTAGTCCACCGAGCCCACCCCGCCCGGCACGCGGCGCGAGCACAGCTCTTGCGGCACCACGGCGGCCTGGGTTTGGTTGAACACGGCGACCTTGTCTTTGAACGGCTGCAGCACGGCGGCAGCACTGGCAGATGGCTGGGTGATGCGCAGGAAGCCGGTGGCAGCCGCGCTGGCCTTGAGGGCGGTTTTCTCCGCGTCGGTCGCGGCCTTGCCGCCGATGGTGAAGTTGTCGCCAATCAGCACATGCGGCGTGCCCTTGCACTGGCTGACGTTGCCCTGCGCATCAAAGCTCACCTTCAGCTCGCCCACCACCTGGGCGTATTCCCACGCCTGCACCACGCACACGGGCTTGCCGTCTTTGTCGGTCAGCTGGGTGGGGTAGGCGCCGCCGGGCGTGCCCACGCCCGTGGTCGTCAGGCCTGCGGGGCCGAGCAGGGTGTGCGAATCCGCGCCCACCACCACGTCCACGCCGCTGAGCTTGGGGGCAATCTGCAGGTCGTACTCGTAGCCCACGTGGCTCATCACGATGATCTTGTTGATACCCTGGTTGCGCAGGCGGTCGATCTCGCGCTGGGCGGCGGTGGTTTCGTCTTCAAAGGTGGTGTCCGCATCGGGGCTGGACGAGGCCTTGGTCTTTTGCGCAATGGTCAGGCCCACGATGCCGATCTTTTGCCCGCCGCGCTCGACCACGGTGGAGGGGCTGACGTAGCCCGGCGCGCGGCTGGCGTTGAGGGCCGAGTTGGCACCGAACTGCACATTGGCGCTGAGCACGGGCGTCTTGCAAGTGCCTTTGCGCAGCAGGTCGATAAAGCCCTTGAGGCCGCTGTCGCCCTTGTCAAACTCGTGGTTGCCCAGCGTGAAGGCGTCAAAGCACACGGTGTTCATCAGCGCGGCATCGGCCTCACCGTTGCTGCCTGCGCGGTTGAAGTACAGCGTGCCCGTCAGCGCGTCGCCCGCGTGCAGCTTGAGCACGTTGGTGCTCTGCTCCGCCAGTTCGCCGATGGCGGCCGTGACGCGGGGAAAGCCCGCAGCGTCCACCGCCACGTCCACCGCGCTGGCGCCACCGGCCGAGAGCTTGAGGGTTTTGGACTTGCTCTCCAGCGTGGAGTGGTGGTCGTTGATATGCAGGATGGTCAGCTCCAGCGGCTGGCCCGCATCGTCACTGCCCGAGCCACCGCACGCCACCAAGGCCCCGGCCACGGCCAGTGCCAGCGCGCCCATGCGCAACCCACGTCCTGCGCTCCACTGCTTTGCCCACATCGTTGTCATCGCAAATCCCTCTGTATCGGTTCAACAAAACGGCGATGGTGGGAGGTGTGCATGACAGGGCGATGAAACCCCGGGCCGGTGCGGGCCTAAGAACCTGTTCAAAGTCTTTTTGGAGATTGCATTGGAGAGCAATCGGGATGAGTGGATGCTTCGGATGCGCCGCATGGGCTCGTGCCCATGCAAGCAGCCGGGGCATTCAATCACCCGATTTCACTCCAACCCTTCGGGCAAGTGCCTTGCCGGGCGGTCTGCGTTGTTGCATCGCTTGCCAATAGCACGAGCTATTGGCCGCGCGCTGCGCCTAGCAGCCCATCCCGGCAAGACACTTGTGCAACTCCAAAAAGGCTTTGAACAGGTTCTAAAGCCAACAGGCTCCCGAGGGAGCCTGTTTTGAACAAAATTGGCCTCTAGCGCTTTATAAATAAGCGCTAGCAGCTACGCATTTGATAGCAACCACTTCAAATGCGACCCTCTTCCACCGCATGGCACGCAATGCGGATGCTGCCAATGCTCAGCAGCTGGGGCCGCTCGCTGCGGCAGCGGTCGTTGACATGCGGGCAGCGGGGGTTGAAGGCGCAGCCGGGGGGCGGATTCAAGGGGTTGGGCACCTCGCCCTGCACGGGGGTGCGGGCCTTGCCGGTGTCGTGCATCTTGGGGATGGCATCGAGCAGCATGCGCGTGTAGGGGTGGCGGGGCGTATCGAACAGCGTGTGCTTGTCGGCCAGCTCCACCAGGCGGCCCAGGTACATCACGCCGACCTGATCGCTCACATGGCGTACCACGGCCAGGTTGTGGCTGATGAACAGGTACGTGAGTTGCCGCTGGCGCTGCAGGTCCTTCATGATGTTGAGCACCTGAGCCTGCACCGACACATCCAGCGCGCTGGTGGGCTCGTCGCACACCAAAAACTCAGGCTCGGTGGCCAGGGCACGCGCGATGGAGATGCGCTGGCGCTGCCCGCCCGAGAACTGGTGCGGGTACTTGACCATGTCCAGCGGCGACAGGCCCACCGACTGCAGCAGCTCGCCCACGCGCTGCTTGAGCTCGGCTTTGTCGGTGATGAGGCCGTGCTCCTTCAGCGGCTCGCCAATGATGTCCTCCACCAGCCAGCGGGGGTTCAGGCTGGCGTAGGGGTCTTGAAAAATCATCTGGATGCGGCGGCGCATGGCCTTGGCATCGCTGCCCTTGAAGGCGGCATGGGCGTCTTGCCCGTCAAACGTGAGGCCGCCGCGCGTGGGGTCGTACAGGCCCACCAGCAGGCGGGCCACGGTGCTCTTGCCGCAGCCGGATTCGCCCACCAGGGCCAGCGTCTTGCCCTTTTCGATCTCGAAGCTCACGCCATCCACGGCGTGCAGCAGCGTGCGGGGCTTGCCCTCCAGCACGCGGTTGAGCCAGGGCGCGGAGACGTCGAAGGTCTTGGCCAGGTCGTGCGCCTGCACCAGGGGCTTTTGACTGGCGTGGGGCGTGGGGTTCACGGCGCTGCTCATGCGGCCACCTTGGTGTTGTCAGCAGCGTGCAGCCAGCAGGCAGCGCGGGTGTTTCCGGCACTCATCAGGTCGGGGCGTTCGGTCATGCAGCGGTCAAAGGTTTGGGGGCAGCGCGGGTTGTAGGCGCAGCCCTTGGGAATGGCGTTCAGGCGCGGCATGGCACCGTCGATCTGGTTCAGGCGCTCGCGGTCTTGCTCCATATCGGGGATGGAGGCCATGAGGCCGCTGGTGTAGGGGTGCGATGGCTTGTTGATCACGTCATGCACCGGGCCAATCTCGGCCACGCGCCCGGCGTACAGCACGGCCACGCGGTCGCAGGTCTCGGCGATCACGCCCATGTCGTGCGTGATGAGCATGACGGCCGCGCCACGCGATTTGCAGATGTTTTTCAGCAGCGTGATGATCTGCGCCTGGATGGACACATCCAGCGCCGTGGTGGGCTCGTCGGCGACGATGAGCTTGGGCTCGGCCGCCAGGGCCAGGGCAATCACCACGCGCTGGCGCATGCCGCCCGAGAACTGGTGCGGGTAGTGGTCAATGCGCTCTTCGGCCGCCGGGATGCCGGTGTCCTTGAGCAACTGGATGGCGCGCTGGCGGGCCTCGGCGGCGTTGACCGGCAGGTGGGCCAGGATGGTTTCCGTCAACTGGCGGCCCACGGTGTAAAGCGGGTTCAGCGAGGTGAGCGGGTCTTGAAAAATCGCGCCGATGCGCCGGCCACGGATGTGGCGCATTTCATCGTTGCTGAGGTTGTCGATGCGCTGGCCTTCCAGCAGGATCTGGCCCGAGGCCACGCGGCCTGGAGGCTCGAGCAGGCCGATGATGGCCGCACCGGTGAGCGACTTGCCCGCGCCCGATTCACCCACCACGCCCAGGATCTCGCCGGGTGCGATGGAGAAGGAAATGTCGTCCAGAGCGCGCAGGGTGCCGCGACGGCTCGGGAATTCGACAACGAGGTTTTTGACTTCTAGGAGACTCATGGGGTGGTCACTTCTTCTTGTTCAACGCAGGCGGGGGTTCAAGGCGTCACGCAACCAATCGCCCAACAAATTCACGGAAAGAGCAATCAGCACCAGCATGGCACCGGGGAACACAGTGATCCACCACTCGCCAGAGAACAGGTAGTCGTTGCCAATGCGGATGAGCGTGCCCAGCGAAGGCGATGTGGGTGGAGCGCCCACGCCCAGAAAGGACAGCGTGGCCTCGGTGATGATGGCTGTGGCGACCTGAATGGTGGCCAGCACCATGACCGGGCCCAGCACGTTGGGCAGCACGTGCTTGCGCATGATACGCAGCGAAGACACGCCGGTGACGCGGGCGGCCTGCACGTATTCCTTGTTGCGCTCGACCAGCGTGGAGCCACGCACGGTGCGCGCGTATTGCACCCAGCCGGTGAGCGAGATGGACAAGATCAGCACACCAAAGGCCAAGGACTCGTGCGCATTGGGGAACAGCGCCCGGCCCACACCGGCAATCAGCAAGGCCACCAGGATGGCGGGGAAGGACAGCATCACATCGCACAGGCGCATGAGCACAGCATCGATCCAGCCGCCCCGAAAGCCCGCCAGCAGGCCCAAAGCCACGCCCACCACCACCGACAGCAGCACCGAGGCCAGGCCCACCACCAGCGAGATGCGGGCGCCGTAGATCAACGCAGAGAGGATGTCACGGCCCTGGTCATCGGTGCCCAGCAGGTACTTGGTGGTGCCGTGTTCGCTCCAGGCCGGAGGCAGGCGGGCATCGCCCAGCTCCAGCGTGGCCAGGTCAAACGGGTTGTGCGGCGCCACCCAGCCCGCAAAGACGGAGCAGACCACGCACACCAGGGCAATGAAGGCGGCCACCATCGCCATGGGCGATGTGCGGAAGCTGTAGCCAACGTCGCTGTCGAGCCAGCGGGCAAGTGTTTTTTTCATCGTAGAAACCAGAGACATCCGCACACGCACCGGGCTTGTGGCCTGGGTGCATGGCGGTCAGTAAAACAAGCTAAGTCCAGCGCCACTGAGCGCAAGCCAGCAAAAGAGACCTCAAAGAAAACGCGAAACCATCAAGGGATGCTGATCCACTTGAAGTGCATGAAGTTGTCAGCCAACTGCACGATCTTGACCTTCTTGCTCACGCCCCAGGCCAGGGCCTGCTGGTGCAGCGGAATGTGGCCGATGTCGGCGGCGTGCAGATCAAACGCTTCCTTGATGTAGGCGTTGCGCTTGGTCTTGTCGGTCTCGGCCTGGACTTTCTTGGTCAGCTCGTCCACCGCGGGGTTGCAGTAGGCGCCCAGGTTGAACTGTCCAGCGCCCTTGTCGTCCACACAGGCCATGATGGCGTTCAGGGCGTTGTGCGCGTCGTAGGTGGCGGGGGTCCAGCCCAGCATGTAGAAGCTGGTGTCGCGGCGCAGCACCTTGGGGAAATACGTGCCCTTGGTTTCGGCCTGCAGGTTGACCTTGACGTTGATGCGAGAGAGGTTGGCGGCCACGGTCTGGCAGATGCGACCATCGTTCACATAGCGGTCGTTGGGGCAGTTCATGCCCACCTCAAAACCGTTGGGGTAGCCAGCCTCGGCCATGAGCTTCTTGGCGGCTTCGACGTCGTAAGGCAGGCGCTTCATGTCAGGCTGAAAGCCGTTGACACCGGGCCCGATCATCTGCGCCGAGGGGTTGGACGCACCGCGCATCACGGTCTTCTTGATGCCCTCGATGTCGATGGCCTGGTAGAAGGCCTGGCGCACGCGCTTGTCCTTGAAGGGGTTCTTGCCCTTGACGTTGGAGTACAGCAGCTCGTCGCGCTTTTGGTCCATGCCCAGGAAGATGGTGCGCAGCTCTGGGCCTGTGATGGCGCGGGTGTTGGCGCTGCTGTTGACGCGGTCGATGTCCTGCACTGGCACGGGCTCCATCACGTCCACTTCGCCCGAGAGCAAGGCGGCCACGCGGGTGGCATCGTTGCCGATGGGGGTGAACACCACCTCGGTCACGTTGCCTTCGATCTTGCCCCAGTAGGAGCCATTGCGCGTGAACACGGTGCGCACGTTGGGCTGGCGCTCGCGCACGCGGAAGGGGCCAGTGCCGTTGGCGCGGAAGGAGGCTGCGTTTTCAATGCCCTTGCGGCGGTCCACGGGCACGGTGGCCTGGTTGGTCTCGCACCATTTCTTGCTCATGATGTACACGAGCGAGAGCACGTCGGGCAGGATGGGGAACGGCGTCTTGGTCTCGATCTCGACCGTGTGGCTGTCGATCTTGCGCACTTCCTTGAAGTCGTTGGTGTAGCTCTTCATGTCAGAGCCTTCGACCTGGGTGCGGGCCAGGCTGAACAACACGTCGTCGGCCGTGAAGGGGCTGCCGTCGTGAAACTGCACGCCCTTGCGCAGTTCAAACCGCCACACGGTGGGGGCGGTCTGCTTCCAACTGGTGGCCAATGCGGGGGCCAGGCTCAGGTCTTTGTTGCGGCCCACCAGGGGTTCGTACACGTTGCCCGTCACGCTCAATTGCAGGGTTTCGTTGAGCGAGTGGGGGTCCATCGACAGGGAGTCCCCCTGGTTGGCAATGCGCACGGTCTGCGCACTGGCCACAAGGCCTGCAGCAGACAAGGCGACAAACAATGCTGTCGCGGTGATTTTCCGTTGGATGCTCATGCGGTTCTCCTGGGAGGGTGGGGGAATGGCGGAAGCCGGTGGTCTGTGCCCAGCCGGCGTCAGGGGGTGGGCAAGGGCATGGCCTGCTCAATCAGGCTGGCATGCAGCGCAGAGCCCAGCGGCAAAATGTCGTCGTTGAAGTCGTAGCGGCTGTTGTGCAGCGCGCTGCCACTGGAGCCCGTGCCCTGGCCAATGCGCAGGTAAGCGCCGGGCTTGGTCTGCAGCATGAAGGAGAAGTCTTCAGCGCCCATGCTGGGCTCCAGGTCGCGCACCACATGGTCGGCACCCACCAACGATTCGGCCACGTCGCCCGCAAAAACGGCTTCGCTCTCGGTGTTGATGGTGGCGGGGTAAATGCGCTCGTAGTGGACGGTGGCGGTGGCACCAAAGCCCAGGGCAATGGCGCCGCACAGCTCCTGCAGGCGCTTTTCGACCTGCTCTTGCACCACGGGGTTGAAGGTGCGCACAGTGCCCACCAGCGTGGCAGAGCCCGGCAGCACGCTGAAGGCCCCCAACTCGCCCGCCTTGATGGCGCACAGGCTGACCACGGCGCTTTCCAGCGGGCGCACGTTGCGCGAGACGATGCTTTGCGCCGCTGTGATGATGTGGGCGGCCACCAGCATCACATCCACGGTTTGGTAGGCGTGTGCCCCATGGCCGCCACGGCCCGTGATCTCGATGGTGATGCGGTCGGCAGCAGCCATCATCGGGCCGGGGTTGATGCCCACGGTGCCCGGCTTCATGGCGGGCCAGTTGTGCATGGCGTAGATGGACTGCACGGGGAAGCGGTCAAACAACCCGTCCTCCATCATCACGCGAGCACCCGCAAAGCCTTCTTCACCGGGCTGAAAGACCAATACAGCTGTGCCGTCAAACTCTCGCGTGGCAGCCAGGTAGCGGGCGGCGCCCACCAGCATGGCGGTGTGCCCATCGTGCCCGCAGCCGTGCATCAGCCCAGGCTTGCACGATTTCCAGGCAAAGTCGTTGTGCTCGGCCAGGGGCAGCGCATCCATGTCGGCCCGCAGGCCCACCATGGCGCCACTGGCCACGCTGCGCCCACGCACCACGGCCACGATGCCGGTGCGGCCAATGCCTTCATGGATCTCGTCCACACCGCACACCTTGAGGGCTTCGACCACACGCTTGCCGGTATAGACCTCTTCAAAGCCCAGCTCTGGGTGCGCATGCAGATCGCGCCGCAGGGCCGTCAACTCGGGGTGAAACTGGGCGATGTGCGAAAACGCCCGGCCTCCGGCCTTGTATCGAAGCGATTGCATCTCAGTAGTCCAGAGAGCTGCACGCAACCCGCAATGCTTGAAGCTGGAACAGCCCAGGCCAGTGCCCCCGCGCAAGGGCCGCCAAGCCGCAAAGGCTGCGAGTTGCTTGCGTGCGCTGGGTGCGTTCCCATCCCGCATTGCAATGCAATGCGAGAGAGGGGGAAGGCGCGAAGCGACTCAGGGGGTGCTTCATCTCTAGTGCCCCCCGGCCTTGCCCACGCGAAGGCGTGGATCGACCACGAAGTACAGCAGGTCCACCACCAAGTTGATGACCACAAAGATCAGCGCGATCAGGCACAGGTACGCCGCCATCACAGGGATGTCGGCAAACGTCACGGCCTGGATGAACAGCAGGCCCATGCCAGGCCACTGGAACACGGTCTCGGTGATGATGGCGAACGCGATCAAGCCGCCCAGCTGCAAACCGGTGATGGTGAGCACCGGCACCAGCGTGTTCTTGAGGGCATGGCCAAAGTGGATGGCCCGGTTGGACAGGCCGCGCGCGCGCGCAAACTTGATGTAGTCGGTGCGCAGCACCTCCAGCATCTCGGCGCGCACCAAGCGCATGATCAACGTGAGCTGGAAGATCGCCAGCGTGATGGCTGGCAGCGTGATGTGGTGCCAGCCCTTGGTCTTGAGCAGCCCGGTACTCCACCAGCCCATCTGCACCACTTCACCACGCCCAAAGCTGGGGAACCAGCCCAGCGTGACCGAGAACACCAGGATCAGCAGGATACCGATCAGGAAGGTGGGCAGCGACACGCCCAACAGTGAGAGCGTCATGAACAACTGGCTGCTAAAGCTTCCCCGCTTGAGGGCGGCATACACCCCCATGGGCACGCCCACCAGCAAAGCCAGGAAGGCCGCCACCAGCGCCAGCTCCAGGGTGGCAGGGAAGCGCTCGGCAATCAGGCGCGACACCTTGGCGCCCTGGCGCAGGCTCAGGCCAAACTCGCCCTGGGCGGCATTCACCAAAAAGTGCCAGAACTGCACGATAAAGGGCTGGTCCAGCCCCAACGCAGCGCGCAGCTCACGAATTTGCTCGGGGGTGGCATCTTGCCCCAACAAGAACACCACAGGGTCGCCCACATACTGGAACAGCATGAAAGCGATGAAAGCCACCGTGACCATCACAATCACTGCCTGAATCAGGCGGCGCAAAATAAAAGCAAGCATCGGAGAGTCGAGTTTGTTTTCGAAAGCGTGCCAGCGCTGCTTTTGGCAACGAAGACACTGATTGGTACCACCCAGTGCAGCGAACCGCCTGGGATCAAGCGCACCCGCTTGGCGGCATTGTCGCGCGGACAATGCCGCGCCACCGCTAAATCCCTATGGCCGCAGACTCTGCGGCACCCCATGGCACCTTAGCAAGAAAACCGAGGGCCGTGGCCCTCGGTTTTCGCATACACACTGTCAGTCTGCGAGCACTCGCCGCATCAGTTCACCTTGACCATGCGCATGTCCACACGGTTGTCCGCGCGGTGCACCATTTCCACATTCTTCTTCATCGCCCAAGGAATCACTTGGTCATGCAACGGGATGTGCGACACGGTGTCGTTGGACAACTGAAGTGCTTCCGTCAGCATGCGGGCGCGCACGGGGGCGTCGGTTTCCACCTTGATGCGGTCTACCAGGTAGTCCATGCGCTGGTTGCTGTAGCGGCCCACGTTGTAGTTGCCGTCGCCGCCCGCGCCCACGGTGCGCACCAGCGATTGCAGGCTGTACAGCGCGTCGAAGGTGGGAACGCCCCAGCCCAGCATGTAGATGCTGGCTTCATTGCGCTGGATCATCGGGAAGTAGTTGACCAGGGGCAGCGTGCGCAGCTTGGCCTTGACCCCCACGCGCGACCACATGGCTGTCACGGCTTGGCAAATGGCCTCGTCGTTGATGTAGCGGTTGTTGGGGCAGGCGAAGTCCACCTCGAAACCATCGGGGTAGCCCGCTTCAGCCAGCAGTTTCTTGGCGGCGTCCACGCTGTAAGGCATGCGCTTGCCCACGGCTTCCGTCCAGCCCGCCACCTGCGGGGCCACCAACGTGCCCGTGGGTTTGCCCAGGCCCCGCATGATGCTGCGCGAGATCGTGTCTGCATCAATGGCCTGGTACAGGGCCTTGCGCACACGCATGTCCTTCAAGGGGTTCTTGCCCTTGATGTTGGAGCCCGGCAGT
Organism: Acidovorax sp. 62; assembly: GCF_002754495.1. Taxonomy (NCBI): domain Bacteria; kingdom Pseudomonadati; phylum Pseudomonadota; class Betaproteobacteria; order Burkholderiales; family Comamonadaceae; genus Acidovorax; species Acidovorax sp. 62. Next base: position 4,873,888 of record NZ_PEFJ01000001.1, on the reverse strand, counting down.
TCATCGCGGTACTGGTCCATGCCCAGGAAAATGGTGCGGTTCTCAAGACCGTCGACCACCTTGAGGTCGGGGTTGGCACGCAGGCGGGCCAAATCTTGAGGCGTTGGATCAATCACGAAGTCCACTTCACCGGACAACAGCGCAGCGATGCGCGTGGCAGCAGACTTGATCGGGGTGTAGACGATCTCGGTGGCGTTGCCTTCCATCTTGCCCCACCAGTTGGGGTTGCGCTTGAAGACCATCTTCACATCGGGCTGCCAGGACTCCAGGGTGTAGGGGCCCGTGCCCATCGCATTGCGGTGGGCGTATGTTTCTTCGGTGCCCTTGATGTCCTTAGGCTCCACCGACTTGTTCTTTTCTGCCCAGGCCTTGCTCATGACGCGCAACTCGGTCAACTGGCGCAGCAGCACGGGGTTGGGTGACGTCAGCAGGATGTCGATGTTCTTGGCATCCACCTTCACCACTTTGGAGATACCCTGGGTGAATGGAGTGAAGTTGGAGGTCTTGGCCATGGCGCGGTTGAGGGAATACACCACGTCATCCGCCGTCATGACCGAGCCGTCATGGAACTTGACGCCCTCGCGCAGGGTAAAGCGCATTTGCGTGGGGCTGACCTCGCGCCACGCGGTTGCGAGCACAGGCTCGACCTGGAAAGTACGGCTGTTGTAGTACACCAGGCTTTCATACACATTGGCGTGTAAGCCGCTTTGCAGCGCATTGTTTTGCGAGTGGATATCCCACGTGGAAATTTCACCCTGGCTCGTCCACTTGAAAGGCTTGGCCTGTACTGCTGGCACAAAAGACAGCGCCACGGCGGCGGACAAAAGAACGTGCTTAAGCTTCATGGAACATTCTCTTTAAAATTTTTACTATGCAGTAAAGATAAGGTAAATCCAATGGGGTATCCCTGAATTCCCGCATGCCTCGATGCCATTTATTGACCTATTCGGACACACGGGCATCTACGCAAAATTGGTGCCAAATTGCATAAATCGCCCCCAAAAAAAGACACTGGGCACTTTGCAAATCACTCTTCCGGAGCAACCCACAAAATCACCCAGTGTTTTCAACCGACAACCCAGTCCGCAAACCCCACCACGCGGACTGGTCTCGGCTATCGCGTCAGTACCTGCCTCCTCTCAAACAGCAGTCAGGTACCAACCATCGTCGTCATCAGAAACGGTGGCGCAGCCCTACTGTGAAACCTGTGCGGCTCTTAGCACCATTCACACCCACACCTGCAGCGCTGCTGCTCAGTGACACATTGCCCTTAAGGCGCGTGTTGTCGACTTCAACGTAGGCATCGGTGCGCTTGGAGAACGCGTAGTCCAGAGCCATGGTGAAGAAGTTGGCCGTAGCATCCGCAGTAGCCACCGTGCCAGATTGCTTGGCATGGAAGTAATGGGCACCCAGGTTGATTTGTGGGGTCAGCTGGTAGCCCACACCAAGCTTATAAATCGTGCGCTTGTTGGCCTGCAGGAAGGCAGAGCCACCAAAGCCGCCATTGATGGTGCCCTGCCACATGGCACCCAGCACAGCGAGGTCGGTCGCGCTGGTCAGCGGATCAACCTTGTTCTCACCATAGCCAGCGTTGAAGTACCAGTCGCCAGTGCGGTAAGAGCCGCCCAGAGTCCAGGCTTCAACTTCTTTGCCAGAGGCGAACTTGTAGCTCTCGTAGCCCAGACCAGCAGCCAGACCGCCTGTGGCATAGCGCAGGTAGCCCCCCACGGTCTTACCACCGGTAGGGCTCTTTTCGTCGAAAGAGTACTGCAAGGCACCACGCACAGGGCCAATCTCAGCCATGTACTTGACCATGTTGTCAGCGCGCGCCCCCAGCGAGAAGCCAATTTCTGGCTTGTAGACATCCATGTAAGGCGAATAGGGGTACGAAGCGTAGGTGCTAGTGACCAGATCAAACAGCACGTTGTACTGACGACCCAACGTTACACGGCCGTAACCGCCTTGCAGACCGACCCATGATTGCTGGAAGTAAGGACCCGTGGCACCGGAGTTTGGTGATCCTGTGTCAGCACCAAAACGGTTCTCCATGTTGACGAGTGCTTTGGTGCCGCCACCCAGATCTTCCGAGACGTTGATACCCCAACGGCTTTGCGACATGCCACCACCAACAAGTTGATTCAGCGACTGACCCACATTGGTGGCGGGGCCTTCGTTGTTCGTGTGACGGTAAGCCACATCCACAATCCCGTAAAGCTGCACGGAACTGGTGCCAGCACCAGCCGCAGCTTGGGCAAAGGCAGAACCGGAAACGAGAGCAACGGCTCCCAAGGCGAACAGTCTCTTGGCGTCTACTTTTTTCATGGATCCCATCTCTTTCTGTGGTTGATGTGGTACCCAGCCAGTTTAGTAAGTGCACTCCCGCGTGGAACTTTTTGTTGCATGTTCCACACACAGGCTTTCCCTAATAGAACGGTCGTTCTATTTTCAAAAAAGAGCCATCTCGCACACCCACCGCACTCAGTCAGCGCCTCCAGGCATAAGCGAAATCACCACAATACAACCCCACAAGCGAAGAAACAGAGAAACTGCCGCCACCAACCCAATCGACACAAACATGAAAAAAGCCCTCTCGCTTTCGCGGGAGGGCTTTTACTCATCTCAATGTCAGCGGGCTCACGCCCGCGTGCCATTAGAAGGAGTGACGAATGCCGAACTCGTAACCGTTGGCGTTCTTGCCAGCGACTTGAGTGAAGGACAGGCCGCCAGGAGTAGCACCGAAGCTAGCTGCGCCCTTGTTCTTCACGTGAGCCAGAGTACCGTACAGAGCTGTACGCTTGGACAGGTCATACACGTAACCAATGGCGAACTTCTGTGCGTCGTTGGAGCTGTTCTTCAGGTCCACATCGTTGTACGAAACACGGATAGTGCCTGGGCCCACGGGAGCAGTCAGACCCAGCAGGTAGCTTTGGTACTTGACTTCAACAGCAGCCTTGTTCTTTTCTTGGTTGAAGCCGATGAATGGCTTCACAACACCCAGGTCATAGCTGGCGAAAATGTTGAACTGGTCAGCGTCAGCAGCTGCGGAAGCACCGCGGCCCTTGGCGAAAGCAATGGCTGTGTCCAGAGGACCGTTACGGTAGCCGATACGGGCGCCGAGGTAGTCACCAGCCTTGTCGTAAGCAGCGTTCGACAGGGATTCGCCAAACACGTACTGCACTTGACCGTAGATGCCGCCCAGGTTGGAAGGCAGAATGTAGCTGATGCCGTTGCCCTTACGGGTTTCGATCACGCCAGCGAAGTGGTTCTTACCGATCGAAGCGCCAACGCCGTTATCGCCGAACACGTCAGCTGCGGTGGAGTTGACATAGCCAACGGTCAGTTCGCGACCCAGACGGACTTCACCAAAGCCGCCAGCCAGGCTCAGAGTCGAGCGACGCTTGAATTCAAAACCAGGACCTGCTGCGCCGCCACCGTTGCCAGCGCCGGTGTCGTTAGCAACAGCACCTTCCAGCCAGAAACCAGCCTTCAGACCGCCACCCAGGTCTTCTTCACCGCGGAAGCCCAGACGGCTGGAAGCCAAACCGCTGTTGGTCACGCCGGTCACGGAAGTGCCACCGGAGGAAACGCGGCCAACGCCAGCGTCAACGATACCGAACAGGGTCACGGAAGACTGAGCCATTGCAGCGCCGGAAGCAGCCAGCACAGCCAGGGCAATCAGGGATTTTTTCATTGCGAGTTACTCCAAGGTTAAACATAGGGCGCCGGTACGAGGGGTCTTGGGTGCCTAGCACCAGCATAGTCCCGCCGGTTCCCCGGGCCAACCTCCTGGTGGGGAAGTTGCACCTATTGCACCAGAGCGCGCCCGGTTTCGCAAAGGAATTCACCCACAATTGCCCGGAACGCGGAAAATCGTTGCAGTGGTGCAACAACCCTTGAAGCAAAAAGTTAACAAACTTCTCCCTTGCAACGAGCGTTATTGCAAGCGATTTATTTGTATCTGATTGAAATTTCCAAGTCAAAACACATTCTGCCCATGGACCGCCTACTTTCCAGTCTCGACAACGCGCTGCGAACGCTGTTTGCCCAGCCGCGTGCCAGTGAATCAACCCCTGCAGCGCACATGCAAGAAGCAGACCTGAATGCCGAAGAAAAGAAGCTTGCCGGCGCATTGATGCGGGTCAACCACGTCGGAGAAGTATGCGCCCAGGCGCTGTACAGCGCACAAGCCTTGGCCACCAAAGACGAAGCACTGCGCACGCACCTACTGGAAGCCGCCAGAGAAGAAACCGACCACCTTGCCTGGACACACCAACGACTGCAAGCGCTCGGCGATCGCCCCAGCTTGCTCAACCCCCTGTGGTTCACGGGCGCTTTCGCCCTGGGCTGGGTGGCCGCCAAGGTGAGCGACAGGGTCAGCCTGGGTTTTGTGGTCGAGACCGAAAACCAGGTGGCAACCCACCTGCAAAGCCATCTTTCGCGCCTGCCAGTGGCCGATCTGGCATCACGGGCTGTCGTGGCCCGCATGAAGGACGACGAGGAACGCCATGCAGAGCAGGCCCGCTTACGGGGCGCATTCCCCCTCCCCCCTATTGCCAAAGGCATGATGAAAGTGGCCGCCAAGGTGATGACGACCACCGCGCACCGCATTTAAGCCTGCGCCCAGACCAATCAGGCTTCCACGATATCAAAGCCGGTCGTGATTTCGGCCGTCTTGCCCAGCATGATGCTGGCCGAGCAGTATTTATCGTGGCTCATGGCAATGGCGCGCTCCACGGCCACGGCGGGAATGCCCCGCCCGGTCACCGTGAACTGCATGTGGATTTTGGTGAAGACCTTGGGATCCACCTCTGCGCGCTCGGAGGTAAGTTTGACGCTGCAGCCGCGAACATCGTGGCGGCCGCGCTTGAGGATCAGCACCACGTCATAGGCGGTGCAGCCTCCGGTCCCAGCCAACACGGTCTCCATGGGCCGCGGGGCCAGGTTCTGGCCGCCATTGGCGGGATTGGCGGCATCCGGGGCGCCATCCATGGTCAAAACATGGCCGCTGCCGGTTTCTGCAACAAACCCCATGCCTGAGCGCGTGCCCGAGGCCCCTGTCCAACTGACGGTGCATTCCATAGATTTCTCTCCTTTGGTGCGCATTAGAACCCGTCCAATGCGTGGTTTTTTTCGCACGAATTCGGCGTGCGCCTGAAAATTCGCTGTGAATTTTGCTGCATCGCAACAAGCATCCGGCTAGAATCCAACCAAGCGCGGTCACTTTGAACAAAAATGGCCAATGGCAACCAGTACAAACACTGATGTGCCACGCACCGATTGTCTCCTCCATCTCCTCAAAGGATGGATTCAGCCCCAAGCCTCACGGCCTGGGGCTTTTTTTTGCCCAAATGGCGCCCCTGCCGCGCCGTGCCCCAACAAGGTTCAGCCCCCGGCTGCCTGCACCACTATGATGTGTGCCCCTGCCTGCCCCGCAGTGCGGGTGACCCAATCGCCCCATGACACAGCCACTCACCCCCGCCGATTACCTGAAAAAGATCCTCACCGCCCGCGTCTATGACGTGGCCGTGGAGTCCCCCCTGGAGCCCGCCAAGAACCTGAGCCACCGCCTGAAAAACCGGGTGTTGCTCAAGCGCGAGGACCAGCAACCCGTCTTCAGCTTCAAGCTGCGCGGCGCCTACAACAAGATGGCGCACCTGACGCCCGCACAGCTGGAACGCGGCGTGATCTGCGCATCGGCTGGCAACCACGCCCAGGGCGTGGCCATGAGCGCCAAGCGCCTGGGCGTGCGGGCCGTCGTCGTCATGCCCACCACCACACCGCAGCTCAAGGTGGACGCCGTCAAGACACTCGGCGGCGAAGTCGTGCTGTTTGGCGACAGCTACTCCGACGCCTATGGCCACTCTCTGAAGCTCGAGAAAGAGCAGGGCCTGACTTTTGTGCATCCGTTCGACGACCCCGATGTGATTGCCGGGCAAGGGACGATTGCGATGGAGATCCTGCGGCAACTGCAAAGCCTGGGCAGCAACCAGCTCAATGCGGTGTTCGTGGCGATTGGCGGCGGTGGACTGGTCAGCGGCGTGGCCAACTACATCAAGGCCGTGCGGCCTGAGGTCAAGATCATCGGCGTGCAGATGAATGACTCGGACGCGATGATCCAATCCGTCAAGGCGCACGAGCGCGTGACCCTGGCCGATGTGGGCCTGTTCTCGGACGGCACCGCCGTCAAGCTGGTGGGCGAGGAGACCTTCCGCGTCGCGGCCGGGCTGGTGGACGAATTCATCACCGTAGACACCGACGCCGTGTGCGCCGCCATCAAGGATGTGTTTGTAGACACGCGCAGCATTGTGGAGCCCGCTGGGGCACTGGCCGTGGCCGCCATCAAGCAGTATGTGGACACGCACCACACCGAGGGCGAGACCTACGCCGCCATTTTGTGCGGCGCCAACATGAACTTCGACCGCCTGCGCTTTGTGGCCGAGCGTGCCGAGGTGGGCGAAGAGCGCGAAGCCCTGTTCGCCATCACCATCCCTGAAGAGCGCGGCAGCTTCCGTCGTTTTTGCGAAGCCGTGGGCGCCCTGCCAGGCGGACCGCGCAACGTCACAGAGTTCAACTACCGCATCAGCGATGCCGCCCGCGCCCATGTGTTTGTGGGCCTGACCACGCGCGGCAAAGGTGAGTCGGCCACGATTGCGCAGCACTTCAACCAGCAAGGCTTTGAGGCGCTGGACCTGACCCACGACGAACTGGCCAAGGAGCATTTGCGCCACCTGGTGGGCGGCCACTCGGCCCTGGCACAAGACGAGCGGCTGCTGCGCTTTGTCTTCCCCGAGCGGCCCGGCGCACTGCTCAAGTTCCTGAGCCTGATGCAGCCGACCTGGAACATCAGCCTCTTTCACTACCGCAACCAGGGCGCCGACTATGGCCGCATCCTGGTGGGCATGCAGGTGCCTGCCGAAGACACCGCCACATTCGATGCCTTCCTGGCCACCCTGGGCTACCCGTATGTGGACGAGACGAACAACCCGGCGTACCGGCTGTTTCTGCGCTCCGCATCTTGATCAAAATAGCCGCTAGCGCCCATTAACAAAGCGCTGGCAGCTATTAAATCAATAGTAAAACTGACACACACTGCCATGCAAGCCCTGCGCCACTACCTGCTGGCCGTGCAGTTCTTCACCCGCATTCCCGTCACGGGGCGGCTGGCCGACTGGGTGGGGTACAGCCCGGCCATGCTGCGCGCCAGTGCGGCGCACTTTCCGGGCATTGGCTGGCTGGCGGCGGGCTTGTCGTGCGCCGTGGTGGCGCTGCTGCACTGGGGGCTGGGCGCACAGCCCATGGCCCCGCTGGTGGCCGCCGTGCTCAGCACTGTGGCCACGGTGGTAATGACCGGCGGCTTCCATGAAGACGGCCTGGCCGACGTGGCCGACGGCCTGGGTGGCAGCTACGACCGAGAGCGCGCGCTGGACATCATGAAAGACTCGCGCGTCGGCGCCTTTGGGGCCATGGCGCTGGTGCTGGCCCTGCTGGCCAAGGTGAGCCTGCTGGCGCTGCTGGGTGCACACAGCCTGGGGGCCGTGCTGGCCGCGCTGGCGGGGGGGCATGTGCTCTCGCGCCTGTGGCCGCTGTTCATCGTGCGCTGGCTGCCGCATGTGGGCGACACAGCCCGCTCCAAAAGCAAGCCACTGGCCGACCAGATCTCGCGCCGCGCGCTGGCAGCCGCCGCCTTGTGGTGTTTTGTGCCGCTAGCGCTGGTCTATCAAGCGCAAGAAGCTATATTTTTAATAGCATCCATCGCTCTCAGCATGGCGGCAGCAGCCTGGATGGGGCGCTGGTTTGCCCGGCGCCTGCAGGGCTTTACCGGCGACTGCCTGGGCGCCACCCAGCAAGTGGGCGAAATCGGCTTTTACCTGGGCGCTGCGCTGGCCCTGGGCGCCGCACGGTGAGCCCTGCGACCCTGTGGGTAGTGCGGCACGCTGCGCCTTGCATCGCGCCCGGCACCTGCTACGGCCTGCTGGACGTGCCCGCCGACCCTGAAGCCACCCAGATGGCCGCACAGCGGCTGGCAAGCTCGCTGCCAAATCCCCTGCTCTTATGCCACTCTCCGCTACAAAGATGTGAGCATCTAGCGCTTTCTCTGTGCGCCCTACAGGCCAATTTAAGTAGCAATGCAGATGGGCGCCTGCGCGAAATGGACTTCGGCCAGTGGGAAGGCCGCCTGTGGGCCGACATCGCCCGCCATGAGCTGGATGCCTGGACGCAGGATTTCACCCGCTACCGCCCCGGCCAAGGCGAAGACCTGGCCAGCATGCTGACCCGGGTAAGCGCGGCCTTGGGCGAGGCGCAACAACACCTGCAGCGCGGCACCCATGTGGTCTGGATCACGCATGCCGGGGTCGCCCGGTGTGTGGATTGGCTGGTCAGGCAAGGCAGCCTGGCTGCGGCGTTGCAAGTCACGGCAGAGCAATGGCCGCTGCACGCACCCGGGTTTGGAGAATGGCAAACCTATGCGATGGCCCCGCACGGTGTGCTGGCTGCGCTGCAACAGGCGCAGCAGGTGTAACAGCCGTAACTGCAGCGGTCTTTCCGCAACACTGAAACCGGTCGCGCAGGGCCCCCAAAAAGATCAGCCCTTGGGCGGCATCTCCAGGCGCACCGTGGTGGGTCCATCCACCGTGGCCCCCAGCGCCGCCTGGCGCGGGCCCAGCGACTGCAGCACCAGCCCGGCATCCACCTGCGCCCCAATGCGGTAGGGCCGCGCGGGCTTGCCGTCCATGGCGATCAGTGCCGCACCGCCGCCGCTGGTGCGGCCCGACAGCACGCCCTGCAGCGCAAACCGGCTTGAGGGCGCGGCCACCGGGGCCTTGACCACCGCAGTGGCGGGCGATGCGCCCAGCAAGCGCGCCAGCGCGCCCGCATCAGGCGCGGCAGGGGCCGCTGCCGCGACCGGCACGGCCACACCCGAAGGCCGGGAGGACAAGCGCAGACCCCAATAGACCACGCTGGCGCCCGCCGCAGCCCACAAGACCAGAGTCCCCAATCGCATGCCCCATTGAGAGTGTGTGTTTGTCACCATGCGCAGATTATGATTCACGCGATCCGAGATCACCCGAGAACGCCTGCAGTGAACACATCTCCCTCTTCCTTCGTGCGCTCCGCCCGCCAAAGTCTGGCCCGGGGCTTCACCCTCATTGAATTGATGGTGGTGATGGTCATCATTGGCGTGCTGGCCGCGCTGATCGTGCCCAACGTGCTCGAACGTGCCGACGACGCCCGCGTGACGGCCGCCAAGACCGACATCGCCAACATCGTGCAGCAGCTCAAGATGTACCGCCTGGACAACCAGCGCTACCCCTCGGCCGAGCAAGGCCTGCAGGCCCTGATTGCCAAGCCGACCTCCGGCCCCATCCCCAACAACTGGAAGCCCTACCTGGACAAGCTGCCCAATGACCCCTGGGGCCGCCCCTACCAGTACCTGAGCCCCGGCATCAAGGGTGAGATCGACGTGATGTCGTTCGGCGCAGACGGGCAGTCGGGCGGCGAAGGCAAGGATGCGGACATTGGCAGCTGGCAATAAAGCCAACCGAGCCCGAGTGAAACCGACTCTCTCATGCCTGCAATGGACGCCCGTGGCCGCCGCCACCTGATGCGGCTGTGCTGAAACCTTTTCATGCTTTGACCGCTCTGCGCCGCACGCACAGGGCGCGCGGCTTCACGCTGCTGGAGCTACTGGTCGTCATCAGCATCATGGCGCTGGCCACGGCCGGGGTGTCCATGGCCATCCGCGACAACGGCCAGACCGTGCTGGAGCGCGAGGCCGCGCGGCTGGCCGCGCTGCTGGAATCAGGCCGGGCACAGTCGCGCTCCACCGGGGCCCCCGTGCGCTGGCGAGCGACGGAGCAAGGCTTTAAGTTTGAGGGCCTGCCCGCCAGCGCCCTGCCCAGCCAATGGCTGGACCCAGGCGTCACCGTGCGCGGCACCGCCGTGTTGCTGCTGGGGCCGGAGCCCCTCATCGGCCCACAGCAAGTGGTCATCACCCACCAGAACTACCCCGACCGCGCCCTGCGCGTGGTCACCGACGGGCTGCGCCCCTTCACGGTGGAGTCCCTGCCATGACACCGCAGCGCACAGCCACTCGCCCAGCGTGTCGCCCGGCCCATCACCTCACCCGTGGCTTCACCCTGGTGGAAGTGCTGGTCGCCCTGGCCATTGTGGCTATTGCACTGCTGGCAGGCACGCAGGCCGCCAGCACGCTCACCCGCAATGCCCAGCGCCAGTCCGACATCGTGCTGGCCCAGTTGTGCGCCGAAAACGAACTCATCAAAGCCCGCCTGTCGCGCCAGATGCCCAGCGTGGGCGACAGCACCGAGCCCTGCGAGCAAGCGGGTCGGCAGTTCACGGTGAACGTGATCGTGCGGCCCACGCCCAACCCCCAGTTCCGGCGCATGGATGCGCAGGTGTTTGACGCAGACATGTCCATCCTGCGCATCTCCACCATCATCGGGAGGAACTGAATGCGCCCGTTGACCCAACCGAGCGGCGTGGCAAAGCCAGCCCTGCGCGGCTTCACACTCATCGAACTGCTGGTCGCCATCACCGTGATGGCGCTCATCGCCATCTTGAGCTGGCGCGGCATCGACGGCATGGTGCGCACGCAAGAAGCCACACGCCAGCGCGCCGACGACATGCTGGTGCTGCAAGCCTCTCTGGCCCAATGGGGCGCCGACCTGGACGCACTGGTGTCCCCGCTGGCCCACACCACGCCACTGGACTGGGACGGCCAAGTGCTGCGCCTGACGCGCCGCAGCACCGCCGTGCCCGACGAAGGCCCCGTGGTGGTGGCTTGGACGCGCCGTGAGACCAATGCCGGGGCGCAGTGGCTGCGCTGGCAGTCCCCCACCGTGCGCACCCGCACCCAATGGCAAGAGGCCTGGGCACGGGCCGCACAATGGGCCCGCACCCCGGGCGATGCAGAGCGCCGCAGCGAGGTCGCGCTCATCCCCATCGACGGCTGGCAATTGTTCTATTACCGGGGCGGTGCCTGGTCCAACGCGTTGTCCAGCGTGGGCACAGTGCCCGGCACCGACGGCAGCAGCACTCTGCCTGAGGGCATACGCCTGCAAATCACCCTCAGCCCTGGCGGTGCGCTCAGCGGCCTGCTGGTGCGCGACTGGATCAATCCCGCACTGGGAGGCAGCCGCACATGACGCTGCACCCGCCCGCCAAGCCCCAGCCACTGAGCGCCCCGCGTCAAACCGGGGCCGCCCTGTTGGCAGCCATGCTCACCGTGACGCTGGTGGCCACCCTGGCCGCTGCCGCGATGTGGCAGCAGTGGCGTGCGGTGGAGGTGGAAACCGCCGAGCGCGGCCGGGTACAAGCCGCGTGGATCTTGGTGGGCGCACTGGACTGGTCGCGCCTGATCCTGCGAGAAGACGGCCGCGCTGGCGGCGCCGACCACTTGGCAGAACCTTGGGCTATCCCGCTGCAAGAAGCGCGGTTGTCCACTTTCTTGGCGGCCGAGCGCAACGTCTCGCAGGTGGACGATGCCACAACAGACACTACCGAGGCCTTCCTGTCGGGCCAGATCATCGACATGCAAAGCCGCTTGAACCTCACCAGCCTGGTCGATGCCGGGCAGGTGCAAGCGGGGGGGCTGAAGCAATTCACCCGCTTGTTTGAGCGGCTGGGCCTGCCGCAGCAGCAGCTCACATCCCTGGTGGAGGCTTTGCGCAAAGCCCAGTCGGCTGCAGGCACCGACGACGCCAACGCGCCCCTCATGCCCCAGACCGTGTCGCAACTGGGCTGGCTGGGCGTCCCCGCCAGCACCATCGCCATCCTGAGCCCGCATGTCACCATCTTGCCCGTGCGCACCCCGGTGAACCTGAACACCGCTCAGTTGGACGTGCTGTGGGCTGCTATCGATGGGATCGACTTGGCCAGCGCCCAAAAGCTGATCGCCAGCCGCGAATCGCGCCACTTCAAGGTGCTCAACGATGCCATAACGTTGCTTGGAACAAACACTGTGCCAGACACCGATCTGATCACGGTCGCCTCGCGCTTCTTTGAAGTGCGTGGGCGCCTGCGGCTGGGCGAATCCGTTGTGGACGAGCGCTCTCTGGTGCGCAAAGACAGCACCAACAGCGTCGTGACCCTCTGGCGCGAGCGCGGCGTTTTTGACCGCGACCCCGCCACTGCAGCCGCACAGGCACCCCGCTGACAGGGCAGAACATGCCCCCAACCGACATGTCAGCCCCCTAAAATGGCCTGCAATACTTGCCCATGAGCTCCCTGATCCTTACCCTGCCCCTGACGCCACCGGGCATCGCCACCAAATACAGCTACACGCTGACGTCGGACGGCCACACCGCCACCGACCATGCGCGTGCGGCTGCTGCCTTGCTGCCCGAGCCCTCACGCCCCGGCGGCGAAGTGGTGGCCATGGTGCCGATCTCGGCTCTGTCATGGCAGCGGGTGCAACTGCCCCCCGGCATTCCGCTGGGGCCCAACCACCAGACGCCGCGCCTGCGCTCCATTCTGGAAGGCCTGCTGGAAGACCGCCTGCTGGACGACCCCGCCCAACTGCACTTTGCGCTGCAGCCCGGCGCCGAGGCTGGCAGCCCCGTGTGGGTTGCGGTGTGCGACCGCAGCTGGCTGCGCGACAACCTGCAGGCGCTGGAAGCCGCAGGCCGTGCTGTATCGCGCGTGGTGCCCGAGTTTGCCCCCGGCCCCACGGCCAGCGGCACCACCGAAATCTGCGCCCTGGGCAGCCCCAGCGAGCCGCAGATGATCCTGTGCGGCCAGGGCCCCGACCAGAGCGTGACCATGCTGCCCCTGTCGGCCGCCGTGCTGGCACTGGCAGGGCTCACATCCACCACCGACGACGACGCCCCCGCCCCCGTGGTGCGCGCCGACCCGGCCGTGGCCGAGGTGGCCGAGCGCACCCTGGGCCGCCAGGTCACACTGCACACCGCTACCCAGCGCGCGCTGGATGCCGCCCGGGGCGACTGGGACCTGGCCCAATTTGAACTGGCCAGCACCAGCCGCATCCGCGCCATGCGCAAGGCAGGCACGGCCGCCAGCGCGCTGCTGTATGCCCCCCAGTGGCGCGCCGCACGCTGGGCTGCAGCCTTGCTGGTGGGCGTGCATCTGGTGGGCTTGAACCTGTGGGCCTGGCAAGAAAAGCAGGCACTGGCCGCCAAGCAGGTGGCCGTGCGCAACGCGCTGACCACCACCTTCCCCCAGGTCAAAGTGGTGGTGGATGCGCCCGTGCAGATGGAGCGCGAACTGGGCCTGCTGCGCCAAAAGGCAGGCAGCGTATCGCCGCGTGACCTGGAACCCCTGATGGCGGCCGTGGGCGCCAGCCTGCCGGACGACCGCGTGCCCACCGCCCTTGAATTTGCCCCCGGCGAGCTGCGCCTGCGCGGCGTCACCCTGGCCCCCGACGAGGAATCTGTGTTCAACACCCGATTGCAGGCCGCTGGCTACAGCGCGCGCACCGAAGATGGCACCTTGCTGGTGCGTGCCGAGGGGACGCCATGAGCCGCGCCGCCGCCCTGCAAGCGCGCTGGAAGGCCCTGGCCCCGCGCGAACAAAGCCTGGTGCTGGCGGCCGCTGGCGTGGTGCTGCTCGCCCTGTTGTGGTGGGTGGCCCTGGCCCCGGCCCTAGGCACCTTGCACCAGGCGCCCGAGCTGCATGGCAAGCTGGACTTGCAACTGCAGCACATGCAGCGCCTGCAGGCCGAAGCCCAGCAACTGCAAGCCCAGCCCCAGACCTCGCCCACCGACGCCGTGGGTGCGCTGCGCGCAGCACTCACCCAGCGCCTGGGCACTGCCGCCCAGATGAACGTGCTGGGCGACCGCGTCACCGTCACCCTCAAAGGCGCACCGGCCGATGCCGTGGCCCAGTGGCTGGCCCTGGCCCGCACCAATGCGCGCGCCGTGCCGGTCGAATCGCGCCTGACCCGCAGCACCGCAGCCACCCCAGCCAATGCCGGTCCGGCCACACTGGGTAACACCGGTGCCGCGCCGGTGCCCCGCTGGGATGGCACCGTGGTGCTGGCCCTGCCCGCCCGTTGACACAGACTGTGCCCCGCACCGCACCCCACACCGTGTCTACCCGCCCCCGATCCAGCACCAGTCGCTCCAACAGCGCAGGCCACTCCAGCAGCAAGGGCCGCTCACGTTCGCGCAGCGCCTCCAAGCCGCCCCGCGCCCCTTGGGGCTGGGCCATTGCCGGAGCCCTGGCGGGGCTGCTGCCCGCCATCGTGGTCTTTGCCCCCGCACAGTGGCTGACCCAGCGGCTGAGCGCCGCCACCGGAGGCCAGGTGCAATTGACGCAGGCGCGTGGCACCGTGTGGACAGGCTCTGCCCAGCTGGTGTTGACCGGTGGCGGCGCCAGCCAAGACCGTGCCGCCCTGCCCGGCCGGCTGGAGTGGCAGCTGCGCCCCTCCTGGAGCGGGCTGCGACTGCAGGTGCATGCCAGTTGCTGCACCCAGCAACCCATTCAGGCCAGCATCCAGCTGCAGCTGGGGCGCGTGCGCCTGGCGCTGCAAGACAACAGCAGCCAATGGCCCGCCGCCGTGCTGGCCGGCCTGGGCACGCCGTGGAACACGCTGCAGCCGCAAGGGCAATTGATGTTGCAGACCCGGGGGCTGGAGGCGGTGTGGTCTGCCGGGCGCATGGTGCTGGCAGGCACGGCGCAACTTGATGCCATGTCCATGTCCTCGCGCCTGTCCACCCTGCGCCCCATGGGCAGCTACCGGTTGAACCTGGCGGGGGGCGAAGTGCCCACCCTCACCCTCAGCACCCTGCAAGGGCACCTGCAGCTCAGCGGCAGTGGCCAGTGGGTGGGACAACGCCTGCGCTTTACCGGCGAAGCCACAGCGGCCCCGGACCGCGAAGCGGCACTGGCCAATCTTCTGAATATCATCGGGCGGCGCAGCGGCGCACGCTCCCTCATTACCGTGGGTTGACCCTATGACGACTTCCATTCTTTCGCCACGCCTGCGTTTTGCTATGAATAGCATAGCTTTCAGCGCTTTCTTGGCGTGCCTTAGCGGCCAAATTAATGCGCAAACTGCGGTGGGCACGGGCACCAGCAGCGTGCGCTCGGGCGAGCCGGTCACCCTCAACTTTGCCAACGCCGAGATCGAAGCCGTGGCCCGCACCATGGCCACCATCACCGGTCGCAACGTGGTGGTGGACCCCCGCGTGAAGGGACAGCTCACCCTGATCACCGAGCGGGCCGTGCCCCCGGCCGCCGCGTTCCAGCAGTTTCTGGCCGCACTGCGCCTGCAGGGCTTTACGGTGGTGGAGTCTGCGGGCCTGTACAAGGTGGTGCCCGAGGCCGATGCCAAGCTGCAAAGCGGTGGCGTGAGTGTGTCGCAAGGCGGCAGCTCCAGCGGCCCCAGCGGCGGGCAGATCGTCACGCAGATCTTCAAGCTCAACTTTGAGAACGCGGCCAACCTGGTGCCGGTGCTGCGTCCGCTGATCAGCCCCAACAACACCATCAACGTGAACCCCGGCAACAACTCGCTGGTGATCACCGACTACGCCGACAACCTGCAGCGCCTGGCCCGCATCATCGCGGCCATGGACGTCTCCAACGCCACCGATGTGGAGGTGATCCCGCTGCGCAACGCGGTGGCGGCCGACATGGCTCCCCTGGTGTCGCGGCTGATCGACGGCAGCAGCAGCGGCGCGGCCGCCGGTGCAGCGCAGGGCCAGTCCGACAACTCCTTCAAGACCACGCTGCTGGCCGAGCCCCGCAGCAATTCGCTGATTCTGCGTGCCGCCAACCCGGCACGCGTGGCGCTGGTGCGCATGCTGGTCGAAAAGCTGGACCAACCGCCGGTGCCCGGCAGCGCGGCGTCCACCGGCAACATCCACGTGGTGTACCTGAAGAACGCCGACGCCACCAAGCTGGCCACCACCCTGCGTGCAGCCATGGCCAGCGCCAATGGCAATGGCAGCTCCAGTGGCGGCGGCGTGTCTGCCAGCAGCACCAGCACGGGCAGCACCAGCGCATCGTCGCTGGGCAACAGCACGAGCAGCAGCAATGGCGGCGGCCTGGGCTCCAGCAGTGGCCTGGGGGCCAGCACAGGCGGCAGCAGCGGTGGCGCCACCAGCAACCAACCTTCGACCGGCGGACAAATCCAGGCCGACCCGACCACCAACTCGCTCATCATCAGCGCCCCCGAACCCCAGTACCGCCAGCTGCGCGCCGTGATCGACAAGCTCGACGGCCGCCGCGCGCAGGTGCTGGTCGAAAGCCTGATCGTGGAAGTCTCTGCCAGCAAGCTCGCACAGTTCGGCATCCAGTGGCAGGGCACCGTGGGCAGCAGCGGCAGTGGCACCGTGGGGGTGATCGGCACCAACTCCGGCACGGCAGGCACCAACATTCTGAGCGCCACAGCGGCGCTGGCCACGGGCTCCACGTCCAGCATTGCCACCGCCGTCGGCTCACTGGGTGGCGGCTTGAACATGGCACTGGCACCGCGCATCAACGGCCAGTACTACCTGGGCGCGTTGGCCAACTTCCTGCAAAACAGCGGCGACGCCAACGTGCTGTCCACGCCCAACCTGATGACGCTGGACAACGAAGAAGCCAAGATCGTCATCGGCAACAACGTGCCGTTTGTGACGGGCTCTTATGCCAACACCACCGGTAGCAGCACCGTGAACCCGTTCAACACGGTAGAGCGCAAGGACGTGGGCCTGATGCTGCGCGTGCGCCCGCAGATCAGCGAAAACGGCACGGTGAAGATGGCGATTTACCAGGAGGTCTCGAAGATCGACGCCTCCACGCTCAAGGACACCAACGGGCCCACCACCAGCAAGCGCTCCATCGAGTCGAACGTGGTGGTGGACGACGGCAACATCATCGTGATTGGCGGCCTGCTGGAAGACAGCTACTCGCAAGCCGAAGACAAGGTGCCAGTGATGGGCGACATCCCCGTGGTGGGCGCCCTGTTTCGCAGCGAAAACCGCTCGCGCAAGAAGACCAACCTGATGGTGTTCCTGCGCCCCGTCGTGGTGCGCGACACCGTCACCAGCGACGCCCTCATGGCCGACCGGTACGAGTCAATCCGCGCGCTGCAGCAAGTGGTGCAGCCCGCCTCCAACCCGGTGATGCGCTCCGTGTCTGGCGCGCCCATCCTGCCGCCACTGGAGCCCCGCCCCCGCGCCGAGGCCCCAGCGCCCGCCCCCGCAGCCCCCGTGGAGGTGCCCGCACCGCTGATGCCACAGCAGGTGATGCCGCCCATGGTCACGCCCGCACCCGCTGTAGCCCCTGTGTCAGCAGCACCCATGCCGTCAGCCACCGAGGCCGCGGCCCACACCGACCCAGCACTGCCGCCCACGTATTTTGTGAACGTGGGCATTTTTGCCAATGACAAAACCGCCACCGACGCGATGAACAAGCTGCGCAAAGCGGCACTGCCGATGAATGTGCAGACCGTGAACACCAACCGGGGCAACCGCACCCGCGTGCAGGTGGGCCCGTTCAACACGCAGCAGGCGGCAGACAAGGCGGCTGTGTCGGTGCGTGCCCTGGCACTCGAAGCCGACGTGATTCGGCAGTGAGCGGTGCGCTAGCGTGCTGCGCCCTGGACGCAAGAGGGCCCCGCCCGGCTGCGCAAGCGCCACGGCGGGGTCGGTGTTTGGCAGGCAGCATCTTTGCCTGCACACACCGCATGCACTGCGCCTGAATTTCTGAGCAGCCCCTGGCCTTCTCCCCCCCGTGGCCACCCTCAGCCCCCTAAGCCCCCAAGCCCCGTTACCCACCGAACCGCCATGCGCCACCCCCTGCCCTACGCCTTTGCCCGCTCATCGCAGCTGCTGCTCGAGGACGATGGCCAGCAGCTCGTGCTGTGGCACGGCCCTGCGCCCGACGTCACGGCGCTGTCCGAAGTGCTGCGCAAGCACAAGGTGCGGCACCTGCTGTCGCTGGATGCGCCCAGCCTGGCCCAGCGCATCAGCGCGGCCTATGCCCAAGGCGAATCCAGCGCGGCCACGGTGGTGAGCGAGGTCGAATCCGATGCCGACCTCTCGCGCATGATGCAAGAGCTTCCCGCCGTGGAAGACTTGCTGGAAACCGCAGACGACGCCCCCATCATCCGCATGCTCAACGCCCTGCTCACGCAGGCCGCACGCGACGGGGCCAGTGACATCCACATCGAGCCGTACGAGCGCCACTCCAGCGTGCGCTTTCGGGTGGACGGCACGCTGCGCGAGGTGGTGCAGCCCAACCGCGCGCTGCACGCCGCACTGATCTCGCGCCTGAAGATCATGGCCGACCTGGACATCTCGGAAAAGCGCCTGCCGCAGGACGGGCGCATCAGCCTGCGCCTGGGCACCCGCGCCATTGACGTGCGCGTGTCCACCCTGCCCAGCGCCCATGGCGAGCGCGCCGTGCTGCGCCTGCTGGACAAGAGCGAGAACAAAATCAGCCTGGAAGCCGTGGGCATGCAGGGCGAGACTCTGCGCCGCTTTGAGGGGCTGATCAGCCAGCCGCACGGCATCATCCTGGTGACCGGGCCCACGGGCTCGGGCAAAACCACCACGCTGTACGCGGGCCTGGGCCGCCTGGACGCCACGCGCAACAACATCATGACGGTGGAAGACCCGATTGAGTACGAGTTGCCCGGCGTGGGCCAGACGCAGGTGAACAGCAAGATCGACCTGACGTTTGCCAAGGCCCTGCGCGCCATCCTGCGCCAGGACCCGGACATCATCATGATCGGTGAAATCCGCGACTTCGAAACCGCACAGATCGCCATCCAGGCCTCGCTGACTGGCCACTTGGTGCTGGCCACGCTGCACACCAACGATGCGGCCAGCGCCGTGACACGGTTGATCGACATGGGGGTGGAGCCCTTCCTGCTGTCTTCCTCGCTGCTGGGCGTGCTGGCCCAGCGGCTGGTGCGCAAATACTGCGGAACCTGCCATGGCAAGGGTTGTGAGGCCTGCGGGCACACGGGCTATGCCGGGCGCACCGGGGTGTTCGAGCTGCTGGTGACGGACGACGCCATCCGCGCACAAATCCACGCCCAGGCCTCAGAAGCCGAGATCCGCACGGCCGCCCTGGCTGCAGGCATGACGCTGATGCGTGAAGACGGCGAGCGACTGATTGCGGCAGGAGTGACCAGCCGCGAAGAAGTGCTGCGGGTGACGCGCGACTGAGCCGGCACCACTCACCCGACATTGAGAGGCTGGCTACAGCCCTCAGCGCCTTGTTAAGGCACTGACTGCCCGTACACCAGCGACCACAGCCGCCCCCCGCGAAACTGCAGCCTGGCCGGCAGGTAGCCCACACCCCGGTCGTAAATCCACTCATCCACGGGCTGGCAGGGGGCCAACCAACGGCCGTAGGGTGCGTTGTGCGGGCGGTCTATCCATTGGATTTCTACGGGTGCGCAATAGGCCCCCGTGGCAGTGGGCTGGCCACACCGCAGGGCCACGGTGGCCATGGTGTCGCCCACCCCCACGCTGCCCGACTGGCATTGCAAGGACTCGGCCTGCGCAGCCCACGGCATGCCACCAGCCAAGCCGATCCACAGGGCCCAGCGGGCCCAGACTCTCCGGCGGGGTGCAAAGTGTTTCATGGGGCAAAGGTATCGTCTATGCACCATTTTGGCCCAATGGGGATGGTCACCGTCAACCAGCCAACGGGCAAACCGTAACCAAGGCCCGGCGCTGATCCGCCCCCGCACCAGTCGGTCAAGCCAACTGGGGCACCACCGAATGCCCAGGCAGGGCGTTGCCCCCATAGCCCATCGCAGCCCCGGCAACGGAGGCCGATCGCATGCCCCCTGCGGGCAATTTGAACTGGGCCACGGCCCGGGTCAGTTGCACAGCCTGTTCGCGCAACGATTCGGACGCGGCCGTGGACTCCTCGACCAGCGCCGCATTCTGCTGGGTCATGTTGTCGAGTTGGCTCACCGACTGGCTGATCTGGGCCACGTTGTCGCTCTGCTCGGAAGACGATGCCGTGATCTCTCCAATGATGCTGGACACGCGGTGCACGCTGCCCACGATCTCGGTCATGGTCTGCCCGGCCTGGGTCACCAGGCGCGAACCGTCTTCGACCCGCTCCACCGACGAGCCGATCAGGCCCTTGATCTCCTTAGCGGCCTCGGCGCTGCGTTGAGCCAGGCTGCGCACCTCGCTGGCCACCACCGCAAAGCCCCGACCCTGCTCGCCTGCGCGGGCGGCTTCCACCGCAGCATTCAGCGCCAGGATGTTGGTCTGGAAGGCAATGGAGTCGATCACGCCGGTGATATCGGCGATCTTGCGCGAACTGGTGGTGATCTGGTCCATGGTGGTCACCACTTGCGACACCACAGAGCCCCCCGAGCGGCGACCTCGGCCGCCGAAGCCGCAAAGTCACTGGCCTGGCGCGAGGACTGGGCACTTTGCTGGATGGTGCCGGTGAGCAGTTCCATCGAGGAAGCCGCTTCTTCCAGATTGGCCGCCGTCTGTTCCGTGCGGTGGCTCAGGTCATGGTTGCCCGTGGCGATTTCAGAGCTGGCGGTCGAGATATTGCCCGCGGCCTCTTGCACCTGGTGCACCAGGCCACGCAACGCATCCTGCATGCGCGCCATCGCGCCCACCAGTTGCCCCACTTCGTCGGTGGAAGTGACTTGCACATCCCGCGACAAATCGCCCCCCGCAATGCGCTCGGCCAACTCGCTGGCCTGCGAGATGGACTGCGTAATGGAGCGAACACTGAAGAACGTGAGCGGAATCAACACCGCCAGGGCCAGCAGCAAGGCCCCACCAATCAGGCCCGACATGGTGGAGGTCAGAGAGTCCACGCCTTGGCGGGCCTCGTCCATCTGCTTGCGCGCATCCATGGCCAAGTCCAACAACAGCTTGTCGCTGGCCTCCATGTGCTTTTTGTACTTGTCGGCGTAGGCGCCGCCCACCGCACCGTCAATCTGCGCCCGCTCAATCTGCTCGAACACGGGGGAAATGCCGGTTTCGTATTCCTTGACCTCTGTCAAAGCCTTGTCGATGGACGCCGCAAAGTTGGCATCGGAGGTCTGCACCTTGCGCACATCGCTCAGCCCCTTGTTGAGCGACTGCAGTGACTTCTTCCACAGGTCGCGCTGGGTGGACACCTCAATCGTGTTGTTGAAGTTGATGATGATGTCCTTCTCCGCACGCCGCAAATCCCCCAGCGTGGTGCGCAGCTCGCTCATGTCGGTCAGGGTCTGCACCCGCTGGGTGAACAGCACCTCCAGCGTTGTGCGCGTGCGCTCCAGCGCCATGTACCCCATGGCCCCGATCACCACCAGCAAGACCAAGGAAAACACCGTGCCAAAGTACAGACGGGTGCGAATAGACAGTCGATTCAGGGCGTTCACGGCGCTTCCTTACATTTTTTAACAACCTACCCAAAGAATAGCAACTTTGATGCCATTGCGCTGTGATGTGCACCAAAGAAGACACCCACTCTGGGGCAGGCAAATACTGGGCGCGACTGTATGCGCCCACACACCTGCCCCTTTACAGGGTATGCACCCGGTTCCCCGCCATGAACAGGGAAACGCAGGGGCCATTAGGGCGGCTTATTCAGCCTTCAATGGCACGTACAACTGCCCGCCATTGCGCTGGAACTCCACCGCCTTCACCTGCATGCCCTGGGCCAGCGCGTTTTGCTCGTCCACGCCCTTTTGCGCGGCAAAGTCGCGCACCTCCTGCGTGATCTTCATGGAGCAGAACTTGGGGCCGCACATCGAGCAGAAATGCGCCACCTTGGCCGAGTCCTTGGGCAGGGTTTCGTCGTGGTATTCCTTGGCCGTTTCGGGGTCCAGGCCCAGGTTGAACTGGTCTTGCCAGCGGAAGTCGAAACGCGCCTGGCTCAGCGCATCGTCGCGCGAGCGAGCGCCCGGATGGCCCTTGGCCACATCGGCCGCATGGGCGGCGATCTTGTACGCAATGATCCCTTGCTTCACGTCGTCGCGGTCGGGCAGGCCCAGATGCTCCTTGGGCGTCACGTAGCACAGCATGGCCGTGCCCATCCAGCCGATCATGGCGGCGCCGATGGCCGAGGCGATGTGGTCGTAGCCGGGGGCGATGTCGATGGTCAGCGGGCCCAGCGTGTAGAACGGCGCCTCGTGGCAGGTCTTGAGCTGCTCGGTCATGTTGGCCTGGATCATGTGCATGGGCACATGGCCGGGGCCTTCGATCATGGTCTGCACGTCGTGCTTCCAGGCCACCTGCGTCAGCTCGCCCAGCGTGTGCAGCTCGGCAAATTGCGCTTCGTCATTCGCATCCGATGCGCAGCCGGGGCGCAGGCCATCGCCGAGGCTGAACGACACGTCGTACGCCTTCATGATGTCGCAGATGTCCTCGAAGTGCTCGTACAAAAAGCTTTCGCGGTGGTGCGCCATGCACCACTTGGCCATGATGGAGCCCCCGCGCGAGACGATGCCCGTGCGGCGATTGGCCGTGAGGTGGATGTAGGCCAGGCGCACACCGGCGTGGATGGTGAAGTAGTCCACGCCCTGCTCGGCCTGCTCGATCAGCGTGTCGCGGAAGATCTCCCAGGTCAGGTCCTCGGCCACGCCGCCCACTTTTTCGAGCGCCTGGTAGATCGGCACGGTGCCGATGGGCACGGGGCTGTTGCGCACGATCCAGTCGCGCGTGGTGTGGATGTTCTTGCCGGTCGAGAGATCCATCACGTTGTCGGCGCCCCAGCGGATGGCCCACACCAGCTTTTCCACTTCTTCTTCGATGCTGGAGGTGACAGCCGAGTTGCCGATGTTGGCGTTGATCTTGACCAGGAAGTTGCGGCCAATCGCCATCGGTTCCACCTCGGGGTGGTTGATGTTGGCGGGGATGATGGCGCGGCCCCGGGCCACTTCGTCGCGCACAAACTCGGGCGTGATGATGCGCGGGATGCTCGCGCCCAGGGGGTTGCCCATCAGGCGCTGCTCACGGCCTGCGTCGGCCATGTACTGCTCCATCCACTCGCGCTTGCCGTTTTCGCGGATGGCCACGTATTCCATCTCGGGGGTGATGATGCCTTTGCGTGCGTAGTGCATCTGCGTGACGTTGGCCCCGGCCTTGGCACGCAGCGGCTTGCGCTGCAGCGCGGCGGCCTCGGCGCGCAGTTGGGCCAGGCGGGTCGCGTCTTCGCTCTTTTGGCCGTCGTCCAGCGCCACGGGCGCGCGGCCTTCGTAGTGCTCCACATCGCCACGGCCGGAGATCCAGCCGCCACGCACGCTGGCCAGGCCCTGGCGCACGTCGATCACGGCGGTCGGGTCGGTGTAGGGGCCAGAGGTGTCGTACACGCTGACCTGCTCGCCATTGGTCAGCGCAATGTCGCGCACAGGCACGCGCAGGTCGGTGTGCAGGTGGCCGGGGATATAGGCTTTGCGCGATGCGGGAAAGGGTTCGCGGGTGCGGGCGAGCAGCTCGGCAAACTTCTCGGGGGTGGCCAGCTTGGCGAGAGGGTCGGGGGCGTTCATGGGGCAGGTCTCCTGGTTCCGGGGCGGTGGGGTCTGCTCCGGAATGGACCTGTGCACCCCTCGGGTGACTGCGCATGGCAGCCCCTGAGGCAAGGCGTGCCCACAGGGAGTGCGGGCACGGGGACAAGGAGGTCGGCTCTTCTTCCGCCGGTATGAACCGGATCAAGTTCGTCGGGTTCGCAAGCTGGCCTGAATTTCTTCAGGCCTCTCGCATCTCAGCGCATCAGCACACCCCGGAGCAGGCGCGAGTATAGGCCACAGAGGCAAAAGGAAGGCGCCCAGCCGAGATTGCGCAGCGCAGGCTCACCAAGCCCGTGCAGGCTGAGCGAAGCCGGCTGGGGCTGCGCGTTCGTCGTCAAAAGTGACCACATCCCAGGCATCGCGCTGGGCCAGCAGCTCACGCAGCAACTGGTTGTTCATGGCGTGGCCTGAGCGGAAGGCGCTGTAGGCGGCCAGCAAGGGCTTGCCAATCAGGTACAGGTCGCCCATGGCGTCCAGGATCTTGTGCTTCACGAACTCGTCGTCATAGCGCAGGCCGTCGCTGTTGAGCACCTTGTAGTCATCCATGACGATGGCGTTGTCCAGACCACCGCCCAGCGCCAGGCCGTTGGATCGCATCATCTCCACATCGCGGGTGAAGCCGAAGGTGCGTGCGCGGGCGATGTCGCGGCTGTAGTTGCCTTGCCCCAGGTCAAACTCCACGCGCTGGCCGGTGGAGTCCACCGCAGGGTGGTCAAAGTCAATTTCAAAGCTCAGCTTGTAGCCATGGTAGGGCGTGAGCTTCGCCCACTTGGCGCTGGGGCCGGTGCCTTCGCGCACTTCGATCGGGCGGTTCACGCGGATGAAGCGCTTGGGCGCACGCTGCAGCTCCACCCCCGCGCTTTGCAGCAAGAACACGAACGAGGCGGAAGATCCGTCCAAGATCGGCACCTCTTCGGCCGTGATGTCCACATACAGGTTGTCGATGCCCAGGCCCGCACAGGCCGACATCAGGTGCTCCACGGTGTGCACCTTGGCACCACCGGCAGAGATGGTGGAGGCCAGGCGCGTGTCGGTCACCGACTCCGCATGGATGGGAATGTCCACCGGCTGGGGCAGGTCCACGCGACGAAAGACGATGCCCGTGTCGGGCTGCGCCGGGCGCAAGGTCAACTCCACGCGCTGGCCACTGTGCAATCCCACGCCAACGGCGCGGGTCAAGGTCTTGAGGGTGCGTTGCTGGAGCATCCGCACATTTTAGTTGCGCGCTCCGCAACATGCTGGCATGCGCCCACGCAGACTCGTTTTCCCTGACAAAGGGTGCCCCATGCCAGCCCCACAATCCATGAGGTTACTTGTTGTTGCAAGTCAAGGCAGGCGCAGATAGGCGTGCACACACTCACTGCGCGAGTCCTGGCATTGCTAGAGTTTGAGAGAAAACTGGAGACACACGATGAACAAGCTTGGATTCAAAATGAAGGTGCTGCTGATGCTGGGCACGGCGTTGGCAGCGTTGTTGTTCATGGCCGTCACAGCGCTGCTGCAAGAGCGCTCGCTGATCATCGAATCGCGGCGCGAACAATTGGCCACGGCCGTGCAGTCAGCGCACAGCATCGTGGCCGCCTACCAGGCCAAGGCTGCCAGCGGCGCCATGGGCCAGGAAGAAGCCCAAAAAGCCGCCAAAGAGGCCTTGCGGGTGTCCCGCTACGGCGGCCCCGAAGGGAAGACCGAATACTTCTACATCTGGTCGCTCGACTCCAAAGGCGTGATGCACCCGATCAAGCCCGAGTGGGAAGGCCAGGACATGGCGGGCAAGGTCAAGGACGGTGCGGGCACCGACATCCTCAAGACCATCTCGGACGCCCTGCGTGCCAGCAAGGACGGCAGGGTGTTTGTGCCGACCATGTTTGCGCGGCCCGGCCAGCAAGTGCTGGTGCCCAAGCTGCAGTATGTGATTCGGGTTGATGGCTGGAACTGGATGGTGGGCTCGGGCCTGTACACCGACGACATCGACCAGCAGGTGCGCAAAACGCTGCTGTCTGAACTGGCCGTCGTGCTGCTGGTGATGGCCCTGGTGGGCGGTGTGGGCTTCACGGTGGCGCGCTCCGTGCTGCGGCAAATTGGGGGTGAGCCCAGCGAGGCCATCGGCATCATGTCGCAAGTGGCGCAAGGCAACCTGGACACTGAAATCCCCAGAGCCCATCCAGGCTCCATCCTCGACGAACTGGCACATATGGTGAATGCGCTGCGCCGCCTGGTGACCGAGGTGCGCTCGGCCACCGACAGCATCGCGACGGCATCCACCGAAATCGCCCAAGGCAACAACGACCTGGCCCGGCGCACCGAAGACACCGCCAGCAACCTGCAGACCACGGCCAGCAGCATGGAAGAGCTGACCAGCACCGTGAAGCAGACCTCGGACTCGGCCCAGACCGCCAACCAGATGGCCACATCGGCCGCCGAAGTGGCTGCGCGGGGCGGTCAGGTGGTGGCGCAGGTCGTGGCCACCATGCAAGACATCAATGCCAGCAGCAGCAAGATTGCCGACATCATTGGCGTGATCGACGGCATTGCCTTCCAGACCAACATCCTGGCGCTGAACGCGGCCGTAGAAGCCGCCCGCGCCGGTGAGCAAGGCCGGGGCTTTGCCGTGGTGGCGGGCGAGGTGCGCAGCCTGGCCCAGCGCAGCGCCGAGGCCGCCAAAGAGATCAAGTCGCTGATCAGCGCGTCGGTTGAGAAGGTCGAATCGGGCACCAGTCTGGTGGGCAACGCCGGGGCGACCATGACCGAAATTGTGGCCAGCGTGCAGCGCGTGACCGACATCATTGGCGAGATCCGCGCGGCCACCTCGGAGCAAAGCCAGGGCATTGAACAGGTGAACACGGCCGTGAACCAGCTCGACCAGATGACGCAGCAAAACTCAGCCCTGGTGGAGGAATCGTCTGCCGCCGCCGACAGCCTGCGCGAACAGGCTGTGAAGCTGACCGAGGTGGTGGCCCTCTTCCGCGTGAACGGCAGCACGGCCAGCACGCCGCACGCACCCGTACCTGCACCGGCCAGAGCCCCAGCACCACGTCCGACACCACGCCCCGCTACGGCCTTGCCCAAGGCCAAAGCCCCTGCCGCCAGCCCACGGGCACCGGCCCCCAAGCCCGCAGCCGCCCTGCCCGCCAAGTCCAGCCTCAAGCCGCCCGCAGGCGACTCGGGCGATTGGGAGAGCTTCTGACGCGCCAAGCGCTTTGTTCAACCTGGGCCCCCGCTGCTTCCAGCGGCGGATGCCCAGGCCCCAACAAAAAAGCCCCGGTCTTGCGAACGGGGCTTTTTTGTTGCGGGCCTTAAGCCCTTGGGGTGCTATGTTTTTAATAGCTTCCAGCGCCTATTCAATGGTAGGTTTCAATACAAACACCTTGAAAGTCCTTTAAAAACAAGCGCTAGCAGCTCATATTTTCATAGCACTTACATCTCACCGAAGAGCCCGAGCGTGCGTCACCGCGCGCTCGGGCTACCCATCAGTCAGCCTGCTTGCGCAGGAAGGCTGGGATTTCCAGGTCGTCCATGCCACCAGACGACAACGCATCCACGCGGGCTGCGGCTTGCGTGCGGTTGGTGCGCCACACGCTGGGCACCGACATGCTGCCGTAGTCGGCTTGCGAGCCACCGGCATGGCCACCCGCCAGGCCCACGGCGCTGCCCATGCCACCGGCCACACCGGCCACCGGCATTTGGTAGGCGATGTTGTCGGTGCCCGTGCGCAGGCCACCTTGCACCACCGAGATGGGCTGGCGGCGTGCGTTGGGGCGCGACAGACCCGTGGCCACCACCGTGACGCGGATCTCATCGCCCAGGCTGTCGTCGTAGGCGGCGCCGTAGATGACATGCGCGTCGGGCGAAGCGTAGGCGTTGATGGTGCTCATCGCCAGGCGCGACTCGGACAGCTTGAGGCTGCCCTTGGCGGCCGTGACCAGCACCAGCACGCCCTTGGCGCCCGACAGGTCGATGCCTTCGAGCAGTGGGCAGGCCACTGCTTGTTCTGCAGCGATGCGTGCGCGGTCCGGGCCGCTGGCCGTGGCCGTGCCCATCATGGCCTTGCCGGGCTCACCCATCACGGTGCGCACGTCTTCAAAGTCGACGTTCACATGACCGTATTCGTTGATGATTTCAGCGATACCGCCCACGGCGTTCTTGAGCACGTCGTTGGCGTGGGCAAAGGCCTCGTCCTGGGTGATGTCATCGCCCAGCACTTCCAGCAGCTTTTCGTTGAGCACCACGATCAACGAGTCGACGTTGGCTTCCAGCTCGGCCAGGCCGTTGTCGGCGTTTTGCATGCGACGGCCACCTTCCCAGTCGAAAGGCTTGGTCACCACGCCCACAGTCAGGATGCCCATTTCCTTGGCCACACGGGCAATCACAGGCGCAGCGCCCGTGCCCGTGCCGCCACCCATGCCTGCGGTGATGAAGAGCATGTGCGCGCCGTCGATGGCCGAGCGGATGTCTTCCACTGCGGCTTCAGCGGCATCACGGCCCTTGTCGGGCTTGCTGCCTGCACCCAGGCCGCTGCCACCGAGCTGAATCACGCGGTGGGCCGAGCTGCGCGTCAGTGCCTGCGCATCGGTGTTGGCGCAAACAAACTCCACGCCCTGCACGCTACGGGCAATCATGTGCTCAACGGCATTGCTGCCGCCACCACCCACGCCGATCACCTTGATCTGGGTGCCCTGGTTGAATTCTTCGGCTTCGATCATTTCGATGGTCATCTGGGAGCTCCTGTTTCTTTACGGGTATTGGTTTGCCAATGGATGAATACGGTGGGGTCAAGGTCGTCGTGCAAGCGCGGCGGTCCGGTGCTTCGCCATCGCTCGCGATCGCGCAGGTGGGGGCTTTCCCGGGCTTGGCAGGTGGGGTGGTGCATCATCAGAAGTTCCCCACAATGAAGTCCTTGAAGCGGCCAAAAGCGGTCTTCACAGAACCGCTCTTTTGCGCCACCTTGAAGCCGCGCAGCCGGGCCAGTCGGGCCTCTTCCAGCAAGCCCATCACGGTGGCGGCACGGGGCTGGGCCACCATGTCGGCCAGCGCACTCGAATACTTGGGCACGCCACGGCGCACGGGCTTGAGGAAGATATCTTCGCCCAGCTCGATCATGCCGGGCATCACAGAACTGCCGCCGGTGAGAACAATGCCCGAAGAAAGTACTTCTTCGTAGCCCGACTCGCGCACCACTTGCTGCACCAGCGAAAAGATCTCTTCCACCCGCGGCTCGATCACGCCCGCCAGCGCCTGCTTGCTGAGCATGCGCGGGCTGCGGTCACCCAGGCCCGGCACTTCCACCTGGGCCTCGGGGTCGGCCAACAGTTGCTTGGCGTAGCCGCTTTCGACCTTGATGTCTTCAGCGTCCTTGGTGGGCGTGCGCAGCGCCATGGCGATGTCGCTGGTGATGAGGTCGCCCGCAATCGGAATCACGGCCGTGTGGCGAATGGCGCCGCCGGTGAAGATGGCCACGTCGGTCGTGCCCGCGCCAATGTCCACCACCACCACGCCCAGCTCGCGCTCGTCATCGGTCAGCACGGCCTGGCTGCTGGCCAGCGGGTTCAGCATGAGCTGCTCCACCTCCAGGCCG
The DNA here is from genome assembly GCF_002754495.1 of Acidovorax sp. 62. NCBI lineage: Bacteria > Pseudomonadati > Pseudomonadota > Betaproteobacteria > Burkholderiales > Comamonadaceae > Acidovorax > Acidovorax sp. 62. The sequence continues at coordinate 4,844,861 of NZ_PEFJ01000001.1, read as the reverse complement.
CAGCGGCGCACGCACTTGATGATGTTCTCGGCCGCGCTCTGCGCGCCGGTCACGATGTGGATCTTGGCTTCCAGGCGGATGCCGCTCATGCCGATGGGCTCTTTCACATCCTGCCCGTCGATCACAAACTCTTGCGGCTCCACCAGCAGCAGGCGCTGGTCGCTGCTGATGTTGATGGCCTTGGCCGTCTCGACCACGCGCGCCACATCGGCCGAGGTGACTTCCTTGTCCTTGACCGCCACCATGCCGCTCGAATTGAGGCCGCGAATGTGGCTGCCGGTGATGCCGGTGTACACGCGCTGGATCTTGCAGTCGGCCATCAGCTCGGCCTCTTTCAGCGCCTGCTGGATGCTTTGCACCGTGGCGTCGATGTTGACCACCACGCCGCGCTTGAGGCCATTGCTGGGCGCCACACCCAGGCCGGCCAACTTGAGCTCTCCGTTGGGCAGAACTTCGGCGACCACGGCCATGACCTTGGCTGTGCCAATGTCGAGGCCCACCACCACATCTTTGTATTCTCTTGCCATATCAGTTTCTGCCCTTCATGGTTCTTATGTGCTGCGCATACCCCACGCGGTCACCGGCGCACCGCCGGTGCGCCCTCGGCTCCCGCCGTGGTGGTCACCCCCCGCAGCTTCAACGCATAGCCGCCCGCGTGGCGCAGGTCGGCTGACTCCAGCGACTCCACGCGCCGCTGGTACTGCGCCGCCACCTGTGCCAGCGTGCGGGCAAAGCGGCGCGTGCGCTGCTGCAGCTCCTGCTCACTGCCGCCCCCAAGCTGCACCACGGCGTTATTTGCCAGCTTGGCGCGCCAGCCGCCGCGCCCGTTCAATTCCAGCTCTTCCAGCTCCAGCCCCAGGGTCTTGAACACGGGGGCTACGGCGCCGTACATGGCCAACACCTCTTGCGAGCTGCCCTCAGGCCCCTGCAGACGCGGCAGGTCTTCCTGCTCCACATCGCCCACGTTCGCCTCAAACACTTCGCCCTGCTTGTTCACCAGGCCCGAGCCCGTCTCGGGGCCCCAGTACGCCACGGCGTCGTGCTCTTCCAGCTCCACATGCAGCAAGCCGGGGTATTCACGGCGCACCGACGCCTTGCGCACCCAGGGCACTTCCTCAAACGCCTGGCGCGCTGCGCGCAAGTCCACGGTAAAGAAATTGCCCACCAGTTGCGGCCCCACATTGGCCCGCAAGGTCACGGCGTTGTTGTGCGACAGATCACCGTGCACCACGATGCGCGCAATCGCAAAGCCGGGGTAACGCATCACCCACCAGGCCCCTGCGGCCAGCACGAGCAGGGCGCAGCCCACAAACAGGACCGAGGCGGTCATGTTCATGAGCTTGACGTCCAGCGGGGCTGGCATGGAGGGGTTCATGGCTGGGCGGCTCCTTGTGTCGGGGCAGCAGCGGGCGTGTCCAGGGTGGCCATGGCCAAGATGCGCAGGCACAGGTCTTCGTAACTGATACCCGATGCGCGTGCAGACATGGGCACCAGCGAATGGCCCGTCATGCCTGGCGAGGTGTTCATCTCCAGCAAGAAGGGCTTGCGATCGCTGGCGCGGATCATCAGATCGGCGCGGCCCCAGCCACGGCAGCCCAGCGTGCGGAAAGCCTCCAGCACGATGCGCTGGATTTCACGCTCTTCGGCCTCAGGCAATCCACTCGGGCACTGGTACTTCACATCGTCGGTGAAGTATTTGTTCTGGTAGTCGTAAGCCCCCTCGGGGGCCATGATGCGAATGACCGGCAACGCCTGGGCCGCAGCACCCTGACCCAGCACGGGGCAGGTCACTTCCTCGCCTTCAATGAATTCCTCGCACAGCACGTCGGGGTCGTAGCGGGCAGACAGGGTCACGGCATCCTGCATCTCGGAATACCCACGCACCTTGGTCACGCCGATGGACGAGCCTTCGCGCGGTGGCTTCACGATCAGCGGCAGGCCCAACTCATCGGGCACGGTGCGCACCACTTCGCGCTGCTGACGGTCAGGGGCCAGACACACATAGCGGGGTGTGGGCAAGCCTTCGGCAGTCCACACCCGCTTGGTCATGACCTTGTCCATCGCGATGGCGGACGCCATGACCCCCGGCCCGGTGTACGGAATGCCCAGCAATTCGAGCGCGCCCTGCACCGTGCCATCTTCGCCATGGCGGCCATGCAGCGCGATGAAGCAACGGGCATAGCCGCCGCGCTTGAGTTCACTCAGGTCGGTTTCCGAGGGGTCGAACGCGTGGGCATCCACCCCGCGCGAGCGCAGGGCCTGCAGCACGCCGGTGCCCGACATGAGCGAGACCTCGCGCTCTGCCGAGGAGCCGCCCATCAACACGGCCACCTTGCCCAGGGCCTTCACATCAACATTGGTATTCAACTGCGTCATTGCGCTTTCCCTGCAAGCGGTGCTAGCTCACTATTTTGTAGCAAATCGACCACCTTTCCGGGCACAGACCCTATGGAACCAGCGCCCATGCACATGACTACATCGCCAGCACGTGCGTTGTCGGCAATGGCCTGTGGCAGATCTGCCACGTTGTCCACAAAAATGGGCTCCACCCGGCCTGCCACGCGCAGCGCGCGGGCCAGCGAGCGGCCGTCCGCAGCCACCACCGGCGCCTCACCGGCGGCATACACCTCGGTCAGCAGCACGGAGTCGGCGCTGCCGATGACCTTCACAAAATCCTCGAAGCAATCGCGGGTGCGGCTGTAGCGGTGCGGCTGGAAGGCCAGCACCAAGCGCCGCCCCGGGAAGGCACCACGCGCGGCAGCCAGCGTGGCGGCCATCTCCACCGGATGGTGGCCGTAGTCGTCGATGACGGTGAACTGGCCGCCGTCTTTGGCGGGCAGGTTGCCGTAGCTTTGAAAGCGCCGCCCCACGCCCTTGAAGCCCGCCAGCGCGCGCTGCACGGCTTCGTCGGGGATGTTCAGTTCCACCGCAATGGCGATGGCAGAAAGCGCATTGAGCACGTTGTGCTCGCCCGCCAGGTTGAGCACGATGTCCAGATCGGGCAGCGTGACGCCATTGCGCCGCTGCACCGTGAAGTGCATTTGCCCGGCCTCGGCCCGCACGTTGACGGCGCGCACCTGGGCGTCTTCCGAGAAGCCGTAGCTGGTGATCGGGCAGGTCACGCTTTGCAGGATGTCACGCACGGCCGGACTGTCCACGCACAGCACGGCGGTGCCATAGAACGGCATGCGGTGCAAAAAGTCGACAAACGCTCCCTTGAGCCGGCCAAAGTCGTGGCCGTAGGTCTCCATGTGGTCGGCGTCGATATTGGTCACCACGGCCATCACGGGCAGCAGGTTCAAGAACGATGCATCGGACTCATCGGCCTCGACCACGATGTAGTCGCCGCTGCCCAGCTTGGCATTGGCGCCCGCACTGTTGAGCTTGCCGCCAATGACGAAGGTGGGATCCAGGCCCGCCTCGGCCAGCACGCTGGTCACGAGGCTGGTGGTGGTGGTCTTGCCGTGGGTGCCAGCAATCGCAATGCCCTGCTTCAGGCGCATCAGCTCGGCCAGCATCAAGGCACGGGGCACCACGGGGATTTTTTTCTCGCGGGCGGCCAGCACTTCGGGGTTGTCGGCCGTGACGGCGGTGGAGGTGACTACCGCATCTGCGCCCTCGATGTGCGCAGCAGCGTGGCCCAGGCAGGTCTGGATACCCAGGCCCTGCAAGCGGCGCAACGTGGCACTGTCGGCCAGGTCGGAGCCGGAGATGCGGTAGCCCAGGTTGAACAACACCTCGGCGATGCCGCTCATGCCGGCGCCGCCCAGGCCTACAAAGTGGATGTGACGGATGGCGTGTTTCATGCGGCCAACTCCTCGCACGCGGCCACCACTTCACGGGTGGCATTGATTTTTTGCATGTTTTTGGCCTTCTCGGCAATCTCTACAAGCGCTAGGCGCTCTGAATTTAATAGCATTTTGGCCAAACCCTCGGGGGTCAAATCGCCTTGTGGCACCAGCCAGCCAGCCCCAGCGCTCACCAGAAACTGGGCGTTGGTGGTCTGGTGGTCGTCCACCGCAGAAGGGAATGGCACAAAGATGGCCGCTGCACCCACGGCAGCGATCTCGGTCACGGTGCTGGCACCGGCGCGGCAAACGATGATGTCGGCGTTGGCAAACGCACTGGCCGTGTCATCGATAAAGGGCGTGCATTCGGCCTGCACGCCTGCGGCCTCGTAGTTGGCGCGCAAGGCGTCGATCTGCGTGGCGCCGCTTTGGTGGGTGACCACGGGGCGCTGCTCTGAGGGAATCAACGCCAGGGCCTGGGGCACGATCTCGTTGAGCGCCCGCGCGCCCAGGCTACCGCCCACCACCAGCAGGCGCAGCGGGCCGGTGCGGCCCGCAAAACGCTCAGCCGGCGCTGCCTGGCGGGTGAAAGCCGCCCGCAGCGGGTTGCCCACCCACTGGGCCTTTTTGAAGACATTGGGGAACGCGGTGAACACCCGGTCGGCCACGCCTGCCAGCATCTTGTTGGCCATGCCTGCCACCGAGTTCTGCTCGTGCAGCACCAGCGGCTTGCCACACAGCGCGCCCATCATCCCGCCGGGGAAGGTGATGTAGCCGCCCAGGCCCACCACCACATCGGGCTTCACGCGGCGCACCACTTGCAGCGCTTGCCAGAAGGCCCGCAGCAGGCGCAGTGGCAGCAAAGCCAGCGTGACCAGCCCCTTGCCCCGCACCCCAGAGAAATCGATCAACTCCAGCGCAAACCCGTGCTGCGGCACGATGCGCGACTCCATGCTGCCCGGTGCGCCCAGCCAGTGCACCCGCCAGCCGCGTGCGCGCAGCTCTTCGGCCACCGCCAAGCCAGGGAAGATATGGCCGCCGGTGCCGCCCGCCATGATGAGCGCGGTTTTTTGCGTCATACGCGGCCTCCCCTCATCCAGCGCTGCGCGCTTGGCATTGCTAGCGCAATGCTGTGCTTATTGTGGTGAAACAAGCACCTCATACGCGGCCTCCGCGCATGAGGTGCTTGTTTTCATAGTCCACCCGCAGCACGATCGCCAACGCCACCAGGTTGAGCAAGATGGCCGAGCCGCCAAAGCTCATCAGCGGCAGCGTGAGCCCCTTGGTGGGCAAGGCGCCCAGGTTCACGCCCATGTTGATGAAGGCCTGAAAACCGATCCAGATGGCCACGCCCTGGGCCACCAGGCCCGAGAAGACGCGGTCCAGCGCGATGGCCTGGCGGCCGATGTGCATGATGCGGCGCGTCATCCACAGGAACAGGATGATGAGCGTGACCACGCCCAAGAGGCCGAACTCCTCGCCAATCACAGCCAGCAAAAAGTCGGTGTGCGCCTCGGGCAGCCAGTGCAGCTTCTCCACGCTGCCCCCCAGCCCCACGCCAAAAATCTCGCCACGCCCAATGGCGATCAGCGAGTGCGACAACTGGTAGCCCTTGCCCAGCGCATGCTGCTCGCTGAACGGGTCCAGGTAGGCAAACACGCGCTCGCGGCGCCAGGGCGAGCTGGCGATCATCAAAGCGAAGGCCCCCACCAGCACGCCCGCAATCAGGAAGAACATGCGCGCGTTGACGCCGCCCAAGAACAAAATGCCCATGGCGATCACGGCCACCACCATGAAGGCGCCCATGTCCGGCTCGGCCAGCAGCAGCACCCCCACGATGGCCACGGCGGCGCCCATGGGCAGCACGGCGCGGAAGAAGCGCTCTTTGACTTCCATCTTGCGCACCATGTAGTCGGCGGCATAGATCAGCACGGCAAGCTTCGCAACCTCGGACGGTTGAAAGCCAATGGGGCCAATGGACAGCCAGCGGCGCGCCCCGTTGACGACCTTGCCCACCCCGGGGATGAGCACCGCAATCAACAACAAAAGCGAGCCCACAAACAACCAGGGCGCCACACGCTCCCACAGCTTCATGGGCACCTGGAAGGCCAGCAGCGCCGCCACAAAGCCAAACACCAGGTACATCATGTGCCGGGTGAGAAAGTGGGTGGGCGCGTAGTTGGCAAAGCGCGGGTTGTCGGGCAACGCGATAGATGCCGAATACACCATCACCAGCCCCCAGGCCAGCAACGCCACCACCACGCCGCACAAGGCTTGGTCAAAGCCCAGCACGCTGGCCGGGGTGGTGGTGGACTGGCGGTACTCGGTGCCGCCCACGCGCACGGGCAACACGTCTGCCGCCTTGTCAGACAGGCTGCCAAACCAGCCCTTCATGCGCAGCAACCAGCCTGCGCTGCGCTCTGGGGTGCTGCCTGCTGCGGACATCACACGCCCTCCACAGATTGCCCGGCGTCCTGTGCCAGGGCGCGCACGGCGTCGCAGAACACATGGGCACGGTGTTCGTAGTCTTTGAACATGTCAAAGCTGGCGCACGCTGGCGACATCAGCACCGCATCGCCCGCATGGGCACGCTGCGTGGCCGCGTCCACCGCCTGCGGCAGGTCTGCCGCGTCGATCAGTGCCACACCGGCATCGGCCAGCGCTGCGCGAATCAGCGGCGCATCGCGCCCGATCAGCACCACGGCGCGTGCATACCGGGCCACGGGGGTGGTCAGCGGAGAAAAGTCCTGCCCCTTGCCCACCCCACCGAGGATGAGCACGATGCGGCGGTCCGCGCCCAGGCCAGTCAACGCAGCCACCGTGGCGCCCACATTCGTGCCCTTGCTGTCGTCGAAATACTCCACACCATTGACCAACGCCACGGGTTCGACGCGATGGGGTTCGCCCCGGTACTCGCGCAGGCCATAGAGCATGGGCGCCAGGGAGCAACCCGCCGCAGACGCCAGTGCCAGAGCGGCCAGCGCGTTGGTGGCGTTGTGGCGGCCGCGAATGCGCAGGGCATCGGCAGGCATCAGGCGCTGGATGTGCAGCTCTTCCTCGGCTTCGCTGCGACTGCGTTTGCGGGTTTCATCGGCCTCCAGGGCGCGCACCAGCCAGGGCATGCCGCTGACAATTTCAATGCCGAAATCGCCGGGACGGCGAGGCATGTCGGCACCGAAGGTGAGGTGCTCGCGCTGCTGCGGCTTTTGCAGCTTGACACGCACGGGCGGCGGCAGCATCTGCATCACCTCGGCGTCTTCGCGGTTGAGCACCATCAGGCCGGTTTGTCCAAAAATGCGTGCCTTTGCCGCGGCGTAGGCGTGGATGTCGCCGTGCCAGTCCAGGTGGTCTTGGGTGATGTTCAGCACCGTAGCGGCCGTGGGCTCGAACCCGGCCACATCGTCGAGCTGGAAGCTGGACAGCTCCAACACCCACACCTCGGGCAGGGTGCCCGCATCGATGTGCCCGGCCAGCGTGTCCAGCAGCGTGGGGCCGATGTTGCCCGCCACAGCCACGGTCTTGCCCGCCCGCTCCACCAGTTGCCCGGTGAGCGACGTCACCGTGGTCTTGCCGTTGGTGCCGGTGATGGCCAACACGCACGGTGCGTAGGCATGCTGGCTGCGCAGGTAAGCCAGCGCAGCAGCGTACAAAGACAGCTCACTGCCTGTGACCAGGCCAATGGCCTTGGCGGCCTGGAACACGGACGCAAAGGTGGCGGGGCTCAGACCCGGCGAGCGGTACACCGCGTGCAGGCCCTGGCCGTCGACCAGCGAGGCATCGAACGCACCAGCCACAAAGCGCACGCCGGGCAGCTCTTGCTGCAGCTGCGCCAGCTGGGGCGGCGCCTCGCGCGTGTCGGCCACTGTGACCTGGGCGCCGCAACGCACGCACCAGCGTGCCATGGCCAGGCCAGAGGCTCCCAGCCCCAGCACCAGCACGTTCTTGTCCTGCAATGGCGCCATGCCTTCACCCGGACGGCCTTGGGGCTCCTGCGCAGCATCGGAGGCATCGGCCACGGGCGCCACCTCTGCGATGGGCAGGGGGGCGGCCTCGGGCTCGTCACTGGCGCGCACTTCGGCAAAGATCTGGGCCACAAAATCAGCAGCCGCCTTGGCCGCCGAGATGGCCGGCGCCACGTAGTTGTCGAGCACGGCAGGGCTGGCTGGCTCTGCCGGTGCAGCTCCTTCGAGCAGCAGTGCGGGCTCGGCAACGTCTTCGGCTGCGGCGTCTTCGGGTGCACCTTCGGCAACACCCTCAAAGGCCGCATCGTCCACGCTCTGCAGGTCTGCCGTCTGGGCATCGTCCACGCCGCTGGCGGTCACATCTTCGGCAGACTCTACGGTGTCGGCCTGTTCCATCACCTGTGCAAACTCCACCCCGGCCTGCTCGGGCAGGGGGGCCAGCCCTTCCTGCGGTGCCGCAGCCTGGGCATCGTCCTGCGCTGACACCATGGGCGGCAAATGTTCGACCGCCAAGCCTGCAGACTCTGCGGCACCGGGCACAACAGCGCCCGACGCGTCAAAGCCCGGCGCGTCAGCGCCGTGGGGCAGAGGGGTTTCGTCGTGCGGGTTCATCGCAGTTTCAGCGTGGACAGGCCGATCAGGCACAGCAGCATGGTGACGATCCAGAAGCGGATGACCACCTGCGTTTCCTTCCAGCCGCTCTTTTCAAAGTGGTGGTGCAGCGGTGCCATCTTGAGCAGGCGACGGCCTTCGCCGTAGCGCTTTTTGGTGTACTTGAACCAGGCCACCTGCAGCATCACCGACAGGGCCTCGACCACAAAGATGCCGCCCATGATGGCCAGCACGATCTCCTGGCGCACGATGACGGCGATGGTGCCCAGCGCACCGCCCAAGGCCAGCGCGCCCACATCGCCCATGAACACCTGGGCGGGGTGCGCGTTAAACCACAGAAAGGCCAGGCCAGCACCGGCCATGGCGGCGCAGAAAATCATCAACTCGCCCGAACCGGGAATGTGCGGAAAGAACAGGTACTTGGAGTACACCGAGCTGCCCGTCACATAGGTGAACACGCCCAGGGCCGAGCCCACCATCACCACGGGCATGATGGCTAGGCCATCGAGCCCATCTGTCAGGTTGACGGCGTTGCTGGAGCCCACGATGACGAGGTAGGTGAGGATGACAAAGCCGAGCACGCCCAGCGGGTAGCTCACCTCTTTGAAGAACGGCAGTTGCAGACCGGCCTTGGGCGGCAAATCCAGCGAGAAGCCCGACTGCACCCAGTTCATGAACAGCTCCAGCACCTTGATGTTGGAGCTTTCCGAGATGCTGAACGCCAGGTACAGCGCCGCCACCAGCCCGATGACCGATTGCCAGAAATACTTCTCGCGCGAACGCATGCCTTCGGGGTCTTTGTTGACCACCTTGCGCCAGTCATCGGCCCAGCCAATGGCACCAAAGCCCAAGGTCACGATGAGCACGATCCACACGAAGCGGTTGGACAGGTCAAACCACAACAAAGTGGAAATGGCGATCGACAGCAGAATCAGCACCCCGCCCATGGTGGGCGTGCCGCTTTTGGACAAGTGCGACTGCATGCCATAGCCCCGGATGGGCTGGCCGATCTTGAGGGCCGTGAGCACACGGATCACCTTGGGCCCCGCCAACAACCCGATCAACAAAGCCGTCATGGCCGCCATCACCGCACGGAAGGTAAGGTACTGGAAGACACGGAAAAAGCCGAACTCGGGCGACAGGCCTTGCAGCCATTGCGACAGCATCAGAAGCATGCGACACCTCCCAGAGCGGCAGACAGGTTCATGGCCAGCGGGTTCACTGCGCACCTCCTGCAGGGGCGGCTTGCGCGGGCTTGTGGGGTTGTGTTTGCGCGGCGGCGGCCAAAGCCTCCACCACCTGCTCCATCTTCATGAACCGAGATCCCTTTACCAGCACGCTGCCCACCTGGGGCAGCACGCCGTGCACCGCTGCCAGCAGCGATGCCATGTTGTCAAAATGCCGGGCCGCAGGGCCGCAAGCGGCCGCAGCGTGGGCCGACAAGGCCCCCAGCGTGTAAATGTGGTCAATGCCTGCACGGCGCGCGTGCTCACCCGCTTCCTCGTGGAAGGCCGGGCCCTGGTTGCCCACCTCGCCCATGTCGCCCATCACCAGCAACCGGGGCGCAGGCAAGTCGGCCAGCACATCGATGGCGGCGCGCATGGAATCAGGGTTGGCGTTGTAGCTGTCGTCCACCACCGTGATGTCCCGGCCCGCCAGCGTGATGGCGAAGGCCCGCGAACGGCCCTTGACGGGCACGAAAGCTTCCAGCCCTTGCACCACGGCCTGCAACGGCACACCCGCAGCCAACGCACAGGCGGTCGCGGCCAGGGCATTGGTCACGTTGTGGCGACCGGCAATGTGCAGGCGGCACTGGGCAGAACCTGCGGGGGTGCTGAGCGCCACCGTCCAGCCGCCCTGCTGCCACTGGGCTGCAGGGCAGTCCACATCACCGCCCGCGCCAAAGGTGACGCAGCGGCGGTCCTGTGCCAACCCCTGCCACAGCGGCGTGTAGGTGTCAGCGGCAGGAAACACGGCCACGCCGTGGGGCGGCAGAGCGCTGATGACCGAGCCGTTTTCCTCGGCAACGGCCTGCACGGTGTGCATGAATTCCAGGTGCTCGCGCTGGGCGTTGTTGACCAGAGCCACCGTGGGCTGGGCCATGGCAGCCAGCGTGGCGATTTCGCCAGGGTGGTTCATGCCCAGCTCGATCACGGCAGCCTCGTGTGCAGCCGTGAGGCGCAGCAGCATCAGCGGTACACCGATGTCGTTGTTGAAGTTGCCCTGCGTGGCAAAGGCCGCTTCACCCTTCCAGGCCCGCAGGATGGAAGCAATCATCTGCGTGACGGTGGTCTTGCCGTTACTGCCGGTCACACCAATCAACGGCAGCTCAAACTGGGCGCGCCAGCCCGCTGCCAGAGCGCCCAGCGCAGCCAGGCTGTCAGGCACTTCCAGGCCGGGCAGGCCCGCAGCCGCCAGGCCGCTCTGCGCCAGGGCTGCCGCAGCGCCGCTGGCCTGTGCCTGAGGCAAGAAAGCATGGGCGTCAAAACGCTCGCCCTTGAGGGCCACAAACAGGTCGCCGGGCTGCAGGGTTCGGGTGTCGGTGTGCACACGGGCCACGGGGGTGGCGCCATCGCCCACCAATTGGGCCGTCGGAATGCGCTGACGCACCAGGCCCAGCGCTTGTTGCAGGGTCATCATGCCCATGTGCTGCCTCCACGCTCTTGCAGCGCTGCGCGCGCCTGGGCCATGTCTGAAAACGGGCGGCGCACGCCTGCCACCTCTTGGTAATCCTCGTGCCCCTTGCCCGCAATCAGCACCACGTCGGCAGGGTCGGCCTCGGCCAGCGCCAGGGCAATGGCGGCAGCGCGGTCGGGCTCCACACGCACGGTGTCACCGGCGATGGTGCCCTGCAAGATTTGGTGCAGGATGTGGGCGGGGTCTTCGCTGCGGGGGTTGTCGCTGGTGGCCACCACCCAGTCGGCCTGTTGCTGCGCCACGGCTCCCATCAGAGGGCGCTTGGTGGCGTCACGGTCGCCGCCGCAGCCAAACACGCACCACAGCTGCCCGCCGCGCTGCTGCGCCAGGGGGCGCAGGGCCTGCAAGGCTTTTTCCAAGGCGTCGGGTGTGTGGGCATAGTCCACGGCCACCAGGGGCTGCGCGGGCAACGCCAGCTGCTCCATGCGGCCGGGCACGGGCTGCAGTTGCGAGCATGCATGCACGGCCTGCTGCAGCGGCACACCCAGGCTGCGCAGGGCGGCCACCACGCCCAGCAGGTTGAGCACGTTGTAATGCCCCACCACGCGGGATGGCAGCAGGTGCTGCTCAGCCCCCTCCACCACCAGCCACTGCAAGCCGACTTCGGCCGCTGCAATGTTGCGGGCGGCAATGCGCGCGGCGCCATTGGCCGACACCGTCCACAAATCCAACGCGGCGCCATCGGCCACGCCACCCTCGACGCCATCGCTGCGCTGCGCCAGCTCGGCACGCAGGGCGGCGCCCGCAGGGTCGTCGATGTTGATCACCGCCGTGCGCAGGCCGGGCCACGCAAACAGCGCGCGCTTGGCCAGCCAGTAGTCGGCCATGCTGCCGTGGTAGTCAAGGTGGTCTTGCGTGAAGTTGGTGAACACGCCCACGCGGATCTGCGTGCCCGCCAAGCGGTGCTCGGCCAGGCCGATGGACGACGCCTCGATAGCACACGCCCCCAGGCCCTGGTCGGCAAACTGGCGGAAGGCGCGGTGCAAGCGCACCGGGTCAGGCGTGGTCATGCCCGTGGACTGCAGCGCAGGTGGCACACCCACACCCAAAGTACCCACTACGGCGCACCCAGAGAGCGCAGGCAGCTCATTTTTTGATAGCAAATTCAGCGCTTCGGCCAACCACCAGGCAGTGCTGGTCTTGCCGTTGGTGCCCGTCACCGCCAGCACGTCCAGGGCTTGCGATGGGTTATGGAACCACTGGGAAGCGATCTCGCCTGTTGCTGCCTTGAGCCCGTTCAACGCCACCAGCGGGGCACCTGCGGCAAACGCAAAGTTCTGCACGCCCTCGGCCTCCACCAGGCAGGCGGTGGCGCCGCGCGCCAGCGCATCTGCCACATGGGCACGGCCATCGGTGGCGGCGCCGGGCCAGGCAATGAAGCCGTCGCCTGGGGCCACGCTGCGGCTGTCGGTTTGCAGCGTGCCGGTGACGCGCGCGCGCAGCCAAGCCACGGCATCGGCCGGTTGGTTCAAAACCTGCACCGGGGCCATCACAGCGACTCCTCCACGGGGTTGGCCACGATTTGCGGCTTGACGGCCATGTCCGGGGGCACGCCCATCATGCGCAGGGTTTGCTGCACTACTTCGCTGAACACAGGGGCGGCCACCAGGCCGCCATACACCTGGCCCGCGCTGGGTTCGTCCAGCATCACGGCCACGATGATGCGGGGCTTGTCGATAGGCGCCATGCCGGTGAACCAAGCGCGGTATTTGCCCGCAGCGTAGCTCTTGCCCACTTGCTTGCGGGCCGTGCCCGATTTGCCACCCACCGAGTAGCCCACGGTCTGGGCCTTCTGCCCCGTGCCGCCGGGCCCTGCGGCCATTTGCAGCATCTTGCGCACTTGGTCTGCGGTGCGTTCAGAAAACACCGGCACGCCCACAGCGGGCTCGTCCGTCTTGAACAAGGTGGCCGGAATCACACGGCCGCCGTTGGCGAACACGGTGTACGAGCGCGCCATCTGGAACAGGCTGGCCGACAGCCCGTAGCCGTAGGACATGGTGGCCTGCTCCACCGGGCGCCAGGTCTTGTAGGGGCGCAGGCGCCCGCTGATCGCGCCGGGAAAGCCGATTTGCGGCTTTTGCCCAAAGCCTGCGGCAGAGAAGGTTTCCCACATCTCTTTGGCAGGCATCTGCATGGCGATCTTGGTGGTGCCCACGTTGCTCGATTTCTGGATCACGCCTTCCACCGTCAGCAGGCCGTAGTTGTGCGTGTCGGAAATGGTGGAGCCCGTGATGGTGATGCGCCCCGGGTTGGTGTCGACGGGCGTCTCAGGTTTGACACGGCCAGACTCCAGCGCCAGACCGATCGTGAAGGGCTTCATGGTCGAGCCGGGCTCGAACACGTCGGTGAGTGCGCGGTTGCGCAGCTGCTCGCCGGTCAGGTTCTGGCGCTTGTCGGGCACGTAGCTGGGGTAGTTGGCCAGGGCCAGCAACTCGCCCGTGTGGGCGTCCATCACCACCACGCTGCCCGCCTTGGCCTTGTGCAGGGCCACCTGGTCGCGCAGCTTTTGGTAGGCGAAGAACTGCACCTTGCTGTCGATGGACAGCTGCATATCCTTGCCGTCCACCGGCGGAATGGTCTCGCCCACACCCTCGACCACGCGGCCCAGGCGGTCCTTGATCACGCGGCGCGAGCCGGGCTTGCCAGACAGCTGGCTGTTGAAGGCCAGTTCCATGCCCTCTTGCCCCTTGTCTTCCACGTTGGTAAAGCCAACGATGTGGGCTGCGGCCTCCCCTTCGGGGTACTGGCGCTTGTATTCCTTGCGCTGGTAGATGCCCTTGATGTCGAGCGCGGCAATCTGCTGGCCCACATCCCAGTCGAGCTGGCGCTTGATCCAGACGAAGGTCTTGTCCTCATCGGCCAGCTTGGCCTGCAGGTCAGCCAGCGGCATGTCCATCAGCTTGGCCAGCTGCTTGAGCTTGGCTTTCACTTCAGGCTTGTCATGCTCCACGTCTTCCGGAATGGCCCAAATGCTGGCCGCTGGCACGCTGGAAGCCAGGATCAAGCCGTTGCGGTCCAGGATCTTGCCGCGGTTGGCGGGCAGCTCCAGCGTGCGCGCAAACCGCACCTCGCCCTGGCGCTGAAAAAAGTCATTGCCAAACACCTGCACATAGGCGGCGCGGGCACCCAGCCCCACAAAGCCCAGGCCGATCATGGCCACGATGAATTTGCTGCGCCATACAGGCGTCTTGCTGGCCAGCAAGGGGCTGGAGGTGTACAGCACGCTGCGGCTCATCGTGCACTCTCCGCGCCAGCTTGGCCAGCCTGGCGGTTGGGGGTGGTGGCCTCAGCAGCACCGGCAGGGTCACTCACGTACTGGGTGATGGCCGGGGTGGCTGTGCGCATGTTTAACTGGGCCCGGGCGAGCTTTTCCACCCGCAGCGGGGTGGCCTGGGCGCGCTTTTCCACCTGCAGGCGCTGGTGCTCGGTGTCCAGGCGACGGGCCTCGGCCACGGCACGGTCCAGCTCGGTGAACAGACGGCGCGACTGGTACTGCGTGTGCACCAGGTACATCGCACTCACCAGCACGGCCAGCAGCAGCATGAGGTTCAAGCGGGCCATGCAGCCCCCCGCACAGGGTGCACGCACGCGCCCTCACCCCAGACCAGCGAAGGGCCTGCGGGGCTTAGCAGCGTGCAAAGCAATGTCATGCGTCCGTCCTTTGCGCGACGCGCATGATGGCGCTGCGGGAACGGGGGTTGGCGGCCACCTCTTGCTCGCTGGGCTTGATGCGGTCCAGGGCCTGCAGCTTCATGGCCTGCGGCACGGCAAAAGGCGCGCGGCGGTCAAACACCTCTTTGGAGTGCTTGGCGATGAACTGCTTGACGATGCGGTCTTCGAGCGAGTGAAAACTGATGACCACCAGCCGCCCGCCGGGGCGCAGCACCGACAGGCTGGCTTCTAGGGCCTGTTGCAGCTCTTCAAGCTCAGCGTTGATGAAAATCCGTAGAGCCTGAAATGTGCGCGTTGCAGGGTTCTGGCCCGCCTCGCGGGTCTTGACCGCGCCAGCCACGAGATCGGCAAGCTCGGAGGTGGTGGCAAGGGGGCCCCGTTCCTCGCGCCGAGCAACAATCGCCTTTGCAATGGGGCCAGCAAACCGTTCTTCACCGTATTCACGTATCACCTCCGCAATCTGCCCAACTTCGGCCGTGGCCAGCCACTCGGCCACGCTTTCGCCGCGCGTGGTGTCCATGCGCATGTCCAGCGGGCCATCGAAACGGAAACTAAAGCCCCGAGAGGGGCTGTCGATCTGGGGTGAACTCACCCCAATGTCCATCAGCAGCCCCGAGGCGCTGCCCGCAGGCAGATCGGCCAGGTGGCGGAAACCCTCGTGCCGAATGGAAAAACGCGCATCGGTGATGCGCGCTGCCTCTTGGATGGCTTCGGGGTCCTTGTCGAAAGCGACAAGATGCCCCTGGGGTCCCAGCCTCTGCAGAATCAGCCGCGAATGCCCCCCGCGTCCGAAGGTCGCATCCACCCAGGTGCCCGAAGGCTCTGGGCCGGCGTTGCCGAGCAGTGCATCCACTGCCTCGTTCAGCAAAACCGTGGTGTGTTGAAAAGTTGTTGTCACCGCGGCCTCAGAAAGAAAAATCCTTGAAGGCATCGGGCATCTCACCTTGCATGGCTTGCGCCTCTTGCTCGTCGTAAGTTGCCTTGTCCCACAGCTCAAAGTGGTTGCCCATGCCCAGCAGCACGGCCTCTTTGGAGAGCCCCGCTGCAGAGCGCAGCTCGGGCGACACCAGCACGCGGCCGGTGCCATCCATCTCCACGTCCATGGCGTTGCCCAGAAAAATCCGCTTCCACCACTGGGCGGACATGGGCAACTGGGCAATGCGCTCGCGAAACTTCTCCCACTCGGGGCGGGGGAAGACCATCAGGCACCCATGGGGGTGCTTGGTGATGGTGAGCTGGCCCGATGCCGTCGCCGCCAAGACGTCACGATGCCGGGTCGGCACGGAAAGCCGACCCTTCGCGTCGAGACTGAGCGATGAGGCACCTTGGAACACGGATGGATTTCCCAGCTTGATGGATCACCAGACGCCCTGGACTGTGGGCCGAATGGCACTTTTCACCACTTATTTGCACTTTTTTCCACTGTAGCAGGAAAAGCACACCAAGCAATAGGGACGCTACAAAGTTTTGCAATGAAATCAATGACTTAGCAGCGAATCCAAAGGTATCAGAATGGCAAAATCTGTTGAAAAATAAGCACTTAGAACAGGCTATGCAAGTGATACCTGAAGCGCCAAGGCGCCGATAAGACTTGTTAACTATGTTGTCCCGAGAAATAGGGTATGTGCATCAAGCAAGCCCCAAGAAAATGCCCCGCCAGCGGGGCTGAGCGGGGCAATGCTGGCTGCAGAGGTCGGGCCGGGCTACAGGATGTAGCGCGACAGGTCTTCGTCCTGGCTGAGCGACTGCAGCCGCGCGTCCACGTAGGCCGCATCAATCTGCACTGTTTGGCCCGACAAACGGGCGGCGTCAAAGCTCACGTCATCGAGCAGGCGCTCCATCACCGTAGACAGGCGGCGCGCGCCGATGTTTTCGGTGCGCTCGTTCACCTCGAATGCGATGTGTGCCAGGCGGGTGATGCCCTCGGGGGTGAACTCCAACGCCACGCCTTCGGTGGCCAGCAGCGCCTGGTATTGCTTGACCAAAGACGCATGCGTTTGCGTGAGGATGGCCTCAAAGTCCTTGACCGACAGGGACTCCAGCTCCACCCGAATGGGGAAGCGCCCTTGCAGCTCAGGGATCAGGTCACTGGGCTTGGAGAGGTGAAATGCCCCCGAGGCGATGAACAGGATGTGGTCTGTCTTCACCATCCCGTACTTGGTCGATACCGTTGTGCCCTCCACCAGGGGCAGCAAATCACGCTGCACACCCTGGCGTGACACGTCGGAGCCGCTGGTTTCCTGCCGCGTGGCCACCTTGTCGATCTCATCGATGAATACGATGCCGTTTTGTTCGGCATTGGCAATGGCGCGGACCTTGATTTCTTCTTCGTTGACCAGCTTGCCCGCTTCTTCTTCGGTGATGAGCTTGAGCGCCTCGGCGATCTTGAGCTTGCGGGTACGGCGGCGGTCTTGCCCCAGTTGGCTGAACATGCCGCGCAGCTGGTCGGTCATTTCCTCCATGCCCTGCGGGCCCATGATTTCGAGCTGGGGGCGACTTTCGGCCACGTCGATCTCGATCTCTTTGTCATCAAGCTGCCCTTCCCGCAGCTTTTTGCGGAAGACCTGGCGGGCGGTGCTATCGGTAGCAGGCTCAGCCCCCACGGCGCCTGGCGCAGCGCCCCGGGCGGGCGGGATCAGCACGTCCAGAATGCGCTCCTCGGCCGCATCTTGCGCGCGCGTGCGCACTTTGTGGGTCTCGGCTTCGCGGGTTTGCTTCACGGCCATTTCGGCCAGGTCGCGGATGATGGCGTCCACGTCTTTACCCACATAGCCCACCTCGGTGAACTTGGTAGCCTCGACCTTGATGAAGGGCGCATCGGCCAGTCTTGCAAGGCGGCGCGCAATCTCGGTCTTGCCCACGCCAGTGGGGCCGATCATGAGGATGTTCTTGGGCGTGATCTCGTGGCGCAGGCTGCCTTCGACCTGCTGGCGGCGCCAGCGGTTGCGCAGCGCAATGGCCACGGCACGTTTGGCGTTGGCCTGGCCCACGATGTGGTTGTCCAGCTCGGAGACGATTTCCTGGGGGGTCATGGAAGACATGGTGTCAGCCTGAATTCAATCAAAAATAGCTCTAGCGCCTACCAATAAAGCGCTAGTAGCTATCAAAACAATAGTAAGCCTACGCAGTCGCCGCTCAGAGCGTCTCGATGGTGTGGTTCATGTTGGTGTAGATGCAGAGTTCGCCCGCAATTTCGAGCGACTTCTTCACGATCTCCTGCGCGGACAGATCGGTGTTGACCAGCAACGCCTTGGCCGCCGAGTGCGCGTAGGCACCGCCCGACCCGATCGCCACGATGCCCTGCTCAGGCTCCAGCACGTCGCCGTTGCCAGTGATGATGAGCGACGCGCTGGCATCGGCCACGGCCAGCATGGCTTCAAGGCGGCGCAACACGCGGTCGGTGCGCCAGTCTTTGGTCAGCTCAATGGCCGCACGGGTCAGATGGCCCTGGTGCTTTTCCAGCTTGGCTTCAAAACGCTCAAACAGCGTGAAGGCATCGGCCGTGGCGCCCGCAAAGCCCGCCAGCACTTTGCCATGGTAGAGCTTGCGCACCTTGCGCGCCGTGCCCTTGACCACGATGTTGCCCAAGGTCACTTGGCCATCGCCGCCGATGGCAACCTGTACGCCCGCTGGGGTTTGCCTGCGGACACTGATGATGGTGGTCCCGTGGAACACGGGGGATTCGCTGGATGACGTCATAGCCCCGAACGTGGGGCCTGCCGCTGCAATTGCAAGCGGCCCCCAAGCTCAGTTCTTGCGCGGGATGACCCAGGCGTGTTCGTTGATACCGATCACGTTGAAAAACACGGCGATGAGCCGGTGCAGGTTCTGGAAATGCACCACATAGCCCTTGGCTTGCTGGTCGGCCGCCCAGTTGAGCACCGAGCCCGCCGCCGCAAAGTCGATGCGCATGAGCTTGTCGCAGGCAATGGGCAATGGCACCCCGGGGCGCAGCATGGCCTGCAAGGGCTCCAGCAGCGGCGTAGCGTCGCCATCGATGATGCCGCTGAGCGTGGCCACCGGCCCTGTCTCCAAAGGCGCCGGTATCGACAGGTCGCCAAAATCTGAGGCGAGCATGTCCCGCTCGTTCGCGGGTGAGGGCTCAGAGGAGGTATGGGTGTCGTCGTCTGAGTAGCCGCACTTGGGAAACACCCAGGACGGGGGTGACACTTCATAGGTCACGCAGTAGTCCAAGGCCACCAGTTCGAACTCATCGGGACGGCCCATGAGCCGCAAGGCCGACATGCGCAGGCGCCACCACTCTGGCCCCGACGCACGATCGCCCGATTGGGTCATGATTTCCATGAGGGTGTTGAACTTGTCCACACCCGAGAACACGAACTGCCCTTGTTTGTCAGCCCAGCGGGTGAACAAATCGGCCAGCAACGGCACCGCCGCATCGTCCACCCCCGAAATGCGCGACCAAGACAGCGTCCACGGCGAGGCCGAGCGCTCAACCGAAGCCTGCAACGCAGCCACAGAAGACACGGCCAGGCGCTGCGGCGCGTTCCAGCTGAAGTCACGCCGGCCCGGCGCATCGGCCTGCAGCGCAGGGGCCGCAGCCGTCATGCCCAACTGCTCAGGCAGCGAGAACCACAGCGGCGCAGAGCGGCTGTACTGCGCTGCAAAATCAATGGCCAGGTTTTCAAACCGGTCGTGCTGCCCCGTTGCCCGGTACAGGTCAAACAGGGTCATCCACAGATCCAGTTGCTGGTCTGGGTTGTCATTGCGATGTTGTTGCAGAACCTCCAGCAAGCCGGACTCTGCCCCTTCGTTATCGCCATTGGCGTAGCGGATGGCCGCTTCTTCAAGGTCGGGTTCGTGCACGAATTTCTCCAGTGCGGCAACGGTCTGCGGGATCACGCCGGGCACCGTGGGGCTGAAAGAAGGCTCAGCCGCCACAGGGGCCGCTTGTAACTTGGCATCGGTGCCGCCGAATTTGCCCATCGCCATGCTGTCGTCCGCAAACAGCGGCGCCACCGGGCTGGGGCTGGGCTGCGCCAGCGGCGCTGCCAGGCTCACCGGAGCAGTGGGGGCGAAGGCGCGGGCGTCGGCCGCTTCTGTGTCGGCGCCCTGTGCGGGGGCTGGCTCAGTCGCCAAAGCCCCTGGAACCGTAGCGCCGCCGTCCGTAGATTGTTTGCTCTTCCACCACTGCTGAGACATTTGCGCCTCGATCTCATCGATCTTCTTGAGCGTGACGGCACGCTCATCGGGCGATGCCATGCTGCTCTGGAAGAACGAGGGGCGGTTGGTGGGGTCTTCGGTGCGATGGCCTTGCAGCACCTCGCGCTGGCGCAACTTGCGCAGCTGATCGAATTCGCGGCGGCGCACAAAGTCGTTGCGCCGCTTGCGCTCAATCATTTCCTTGAGCATCTGCTTGCTGTACTGGCTCTCACGGTCATCCTGCAGAGAGTCCAGCTCCGTCCACTGGACGGTGGGGTTGCGCACAAACCGCACCATCTTGGACAACAGTCCGCCGGCTGGTGGGGTTTCTTCCTTGCTCATGGTGATTTGGCTGCGGTTGTCCTGAAGGCGTTCAGCATAACGCCTGAGTTGGAGGGTGTGAATGAACCCCGCGTGTCCAAGCGGGCATGGCGGGGGTTTTCACGCAAGCTCAGTCCCCAAACATCTTCTGCTTGAGTTCACGGCGCTGCTGGGCTTCCAGCGACAGCGTGGCCGTGGGGCGGGCGATCAAGCGGCCCACACCAATGGGCTCACCCGTTTCGTCGCAGTAGCCGTAGTCGCCAGCGTCGATGCGGGCGATGGACTGCTCAATCTTCTTGAGCAGCTTGCGTTCGCGGTCACGGGTGCGCAGCTCCAGCGCGTGTTCTTCTTCGATGGTGGCGCGGTCGGCGGGGTCAGGCACCACCACGGTGTCTTCACGCAGGTGCTCGGTGGTTTCACCGGCGCTGTTATGGATGTCTTGCTTGAGCTGCACCAGCTTCAGGCGGAAAAACGCCATCTGCTTGTCGTTCATGTATTCGCTGTCAGGCATGGCCAGCACTTCAGCATCTGTCAGCTCTTGGGCCGTCTTGGCTTTCCAGTTGTTGGCAAGCTTGGGGTCTTTTTTTGCAGCGGTGAAGGTGGGGTGCACTGGCGCGGTCGTGGGCATGGTGTGTTGGTAACTGGCTTTGGCAGCGGTCGATGCCACTGCTTGGGCCATGGATGGTACGGTCAATTGGGCCAAACGCGAAGAAGGCCGGGTGGTGCGCAGAGGCACCTGCGGGTCTGCCGACGCGGGCACCGCCGCAGGCGCCACGGGAGTGGCTGCTGCGACCTTGGAGGAAGCAGCAGCCTTGATGGCCTTGGCTGGTGCCGGGGCAGCAGCGGCCTTGGCCGCGGGTGCAGACGCTTTGGTTGCCGCCTTGGGTTTGCTGGTTTCGGCTTTCACTTCCTGGTCTCCTCGCAATACGGGCAGGCCCCGGCTGCAAGTGCAGCCTGGGACGGATGGCAAGCCTTCCGGGGTTTTACCGGGGCGCGATTGTATCGACCTGCGCCGCTGCAAACGAAAACGTTGCAGATACAACACACCGAGGTCTTTCCCCCAGGGGAAAAGGCGCTCGCCACAGGCTCAAGCCCGGCTCACACCAAGCTCTGGTCCAGCCCCTGGCGGAAGATGTCCTGCGGCAGATCGATGCCGATGAACACCATCTTGCTCAACCGGGCTTCGCCCTCGGCCCACTGTGGCCCCAGGTCGCTGCCCATAAGCTGGTGCACACCCTGGAAGATCACCTTACGCTCAGTGCCCTTCATATTCAAGACCCCTTTGTAGCGCAGCATGCGCGGGCCATAAATGTTGACGATGGCACCCAGGAAGTCTTCGAGCTTGGCGGGGTCAAACGGGCGATCGGAGCGGTAGACAAAGCTCTTGACGTCGTCATCGTGGTGATGGTGGTGGCCATGGCCGTGCTGGTGCGAGGGGTGGTTGCACGCCTCGCCGGGAGCATGGTCGTGGTGCTCATGCCCCTCATGCGCATGGTCATGGTCGCCGTGGCTGTGGTCGTCCTCTTCTTTGAGAAAGTCAGGGTCGATGTCCAGCTTGGCGTTGAGGTTGAAGCCCCGCAGGTCCAGCACCTCCTTGATCGGCACCTCGCCAAAATGCACCGCCTTGATGGGCGCACGCGGGTTCATGTGCTTGAGGCGATGCGTCAGCGCGTCCACGTCCTGGGCGCTCACCAGGTCGGTCTTGGACAGGAAAATCTGGTCGGCAAAGCCCACCTGGCGGCGTGCCTCCTGGCGGTCGTTGAGCTGCTGAGCCGCGTGCTTGGCATCCACCAGGGTGATGATGGAGTCGATCAGGTAGGTCTCGGCAATCTCTTCGTCCATAAAGAACGTTTGCGCCACGGGGCCAGGGTCGGCCAGGCCGGTGGTCTCGATCACGATGCGCTCAAAGTCCAGCAGGCCCTTGCGCTTCTTGGCGGCCAGCAGTTGCAGGGTTTCGCGCAGGTCTTCGCGGATGGTGCAGCAGATGCAGCCGTTGCTCATCTGCACGATCTGCTCTTTCGAGTCCGTCACCAGGATGTCGTTGTCGATGTTTTCTTCGCCAAACTCGTTTTCGATCACTGCGATCTTCTGGCCATGGGCCTCGCTCAAGACACGCTTGAGCAAGGTGGTTTTACCCGAGCCCAAAAAGCCCGTGAGGATGGTGACTGGAATGAGTGCCATGGGAATCTCTTTCAAATGAAATAGGGCGGGAGCGAAAGCCCCCGCCCGTTGGGCAACCGAGCCCGCAGATCGGGTTGAAACCGGGTTTTTCCAGTGTATCGATCGTGTCAAGCCCCCCCGGCGCGAAAAAATGCGCTGGGAGTGCGCAGCCTCAGCCCTTGCGCATCACCACCAGGCCCTTGAGGTATTCCCCTTCAGGAAACTCCAATGTCATCGGGTGGTCAGGTGCGCCCCCCAGGCGTTCGGTGATGTAGCCATCCACCCCTGCATCAGCCCCGGCGGAGGCCACGATCTTGTGGAACAGATCGGCACTGATACCGCCCGAGCAGGAGAAAGTGAACAGCACACCGCCCGGCTCCAACAATTGCAGCGCCAGGCGGTTGATGTCTTTGTAGGCCCGCGCCGCACGCTCAGCATGCGCCGCAGTGGGCGCAAACTTGGGCGGGTCCAGCACGATGGCGTCAAAGCGCACACCGTCTTTCAAAAACTGGCGCAGCGATGCATTCACATCGGCATCCATGAACCGGGCCTGCGCCACGTCAAAGCCATTGAGCAGGACATGGGCGCGGGCCCGCTCCAGCGCGGGGCCGGATGAATCGATGGAAGTCACCTCGCCACCGCCCTGCCCGCCCGCCTGCTCGGCTGCCCGCATGCCCGCCAGTGCGGCCACGCTGAAGCCGCCGGTGTAGCAAAAGCAGTTCAGCACCTTGCGCAGGTTCAAGCGCTGCACACAGTCGGCAAAGCGCTTGCGGCTGTCGCGCTGGTCCAGGTAAAAGCCAGTTTTGTGGCCCTCGGCAATGTTCAACGTCAGGCGCCAGTCGTGCTCGTGGATGGTCAGCTCCAGCGGCGGCTCGGGCTGCCCAGCCGCAGGCCCACCCCGCAGCCAGCCCGTGGCAGGCTCCAGCCCTTCCAGTTGGCGCACGTTGGCGTCTGACCTTTCATAGAGCTTGCTCAGCCCCGTGGCCTGCAACAAGGCATCGGCCAGCACCGCCTTCCAGCGCTCGGTGCCCGCACTGGTGAACTGGGCCACCAGCGTGTCGCCGTAGCGGTCCACGATCAGGCCTGGCAGCCCGTCGGACTCACCGTGCACCAGCCGCACGCCATCGCTTTTCACATCAAATCGTGCTCTAGCGCGGATAGAACGAGCGCAAGCAGCTATGAAAAAAGAAGCATCAATGCGCTGCGTCTCGTCAAAGCTCCACACCCGCGCCCGGATGCGCGAGTTGGGGCTGAACGCCGCCCAGCCCAAAAATTGCCCCTCGTGCGACTCCACGCGCACCGTCTCGCCACTGTCGCCACCGCCTTTGGCGATGGCAGAGTCAAATATCCACGGGTGGCGGCGCTGCAGCGAGCGCTCCTTGCCTTGCTTGAGTCGGATCGTTTTCATCCCTGGATTGTGCAGGCAGCCATCCCTGCACACAGCGCCCGCCCCTCAAGCGAATGGCATCGCACTGAAATAAAATTGCCAAAATTGACACACCGCCATCTCATTGATAAAATTTGATTCACATTTTTATCATTTAAGCCGGAGCATCCGATGATCAACGCCGCAACCGCCACGCCCTCCTCCTTCTCAGCGTCCTCCAGTGGCACCGGGGCGCTGACCCAGATTCGGGAATTCCTAGCTTTCAAGATTGCCAACGAGGAATACGGCGTGGACATCCTGCGGGTGCAGGAAATCCGCTCGTACGAAAAGCCCACCACCATTGCCAATGCGCCCGAGCACCTCAAGGGCGTGGTGAACCTGCGCGGCGTGATCGTTCCCATCATCGACCTGCGCATCAAGCTGGGCGTGAGCGAAGTGCAATACAACCACCTCACCGTGGTGATCGTGCTGAACATCGGCCAGCGCGTGATCGGCGTGGTGGTGGACGGCGTCTCGGACGTGCTGACGCTGGAGCCCTCGCAACTGCGCCCCGTGCCCGCACTCGACTCGAACTTCGACCCAGAACACCTGCTGGCCATTGGGTCGGTGGACGACCGCATGCTCATCTTGCTGGACATCGAGAAATTTCTGGCAGACACCGTGCTGGGCGAAGCAGCGGTGGCCACCCACTGAATTGACCGCCCCGCCTGCAGCGGCAGGCCCGCGCGCATGCCGCGCAAACATTGCTGGCGCAGGCGTCAAACCCTGGCTAGGATGCCGCGCATGAAATCCCCATTGCGCCCATTGACCCCTTTCCTGTGGCCTGCTGCGGCAGCCACAGCCCTGCTGCTGGCGGGCTGCACCAGCATGACCCCCGAGCAATGCAAAGTGGCCGACTGGTACCAGGTGGGGCTGGAGGACGGCAGCCACGGCGAGCCCCCGCGCAGCCAGCTGGCCGACTACGCCAAGGACTGCGCCGAAGTGGGCGTGCGCCCCGATGCCGAGCGCTACAGGACGGGCTGGGAAGCGGGGATTCCGCGCTTTTGCACGCCTTACAGTGGCTGGCGTGAGGGCACCCAAGGCAACACCAGCAAACAAGACGCCTGCCGTGGGCGCCCGAGCGAAGGGGCCTTTGCCATGGCTTTGGGCTCGGGGCTGCAGGTGCACCGCACCCAGCAATCACTCAACAGCAACGACAGCGAGATTCGGCGGCTGGAAAAGCGTTTGCAGGACAAAAACCTGAGCGACAAACAGCGCGGCGAGACCCGTGACCGCCTGCGCTACCTGGACTTTGAACAATCGCGCCTGCGCCGCCTGCTGGCCGACCAGGAACGCATGGCACCGCGCTGAGCACAGCCGCGCAGTGCGCTACAACGGCAGGCCAATGCGCTGCAGCCGGGGCGCCCAATGCCCCAGGATGTCTGCCGACACCAGCACGCGGCGTGCCTGCCCAATCAGCAGGTGGCGCGGGACCAGGCCGATGTAGCGTGAATCCACGCTGTCGTCTCGGTTATCGCCCAGCATGAGGTATTGGCCTGCAGGCACCTCAATGGCGTCAAACGTGCTGCGTGCAGGCACGCCATGCAACCACTGCACGCGCCGCTCGTGCCCGCCCAAGCGCTCCGTCCAGCGCGTGGCCTGCACCATAGCGCCCACACCCACGGCCTCTTGCACCACCTCGGGTGCGTCGTATTGGGCGGCCTGGCCGTTGATGTAAAGCACCTCGTTGCGCATCTCCACGCGGTCGCCCGGCACAGCGGCAATGCGCTTGATGAGGCGCGTGCCGTCTTGCGGCGACGTAAAGGTCACCACATCGCCACGCTGCGGCTCACCCAGCGGCAGCAGCACCACGTCCGTCAGCGGCAGCTTGACGTCATACGCCAGCCGATTCACGAACACCACATCGCCCTCCAACAACGTCGGCCGCATGGAGCCTGAGGGGATAGGGTTCCAGTCGGCCACTGCTGTGCGAAAGATGCCAAAGCACAACAACAGCACGAGGAACCCACGGTTTGACTTGATCCAGTTCCGCAGCATGTCAACAGCTCCACGGCCCCCACAGCGAGCGCCCCTCTGCTCGGATGCATTGGCTTGCCTCTTGGTTCCCATGGCGAACCACCTGGAAACAACACACAACACGCCGCCGCGCGGCCGCCTAGGCACGACAAGCCGACCATGTGGGCATGCCATCAGCAGCGCGCGCGGTCACGCCAGCGCACTCGTGGAACTGGCTCCGCCAGGCCACCGGGTGCGTCCCCCTTGGGGGAAGCGGCGCAGCCGCTCAGGGGGATTTCTTTTTGGCCCTGGGATGGGCCGCGTCATACACCTTGGCCAGGTGCTGAAAATCCAGCCGCGTGTACACCTGCGTGGTGGTGATGTTGGCGTGCCCCAGCAGCTCCTGAACCGCCCGCAAGTCGCTGCTGGACTGCAGCACATGGCTGGCAAACGAGTGGCGCAGCATGTGCGGGTGCACCGGGGTGGTGAGCCCCGCCAGCTGGCTGCGCTGGCGCAGCCGCAGCCACACGGATTGGGCTGTGAGACGCTTGCCGCGCTGGCCCACGAACAAGGCCCCATCGAGCCGGGCTGAGGAGGCCCCAAACGGCTGCGCCCGCAAGGCCAGCCAAGCCTGCAAGGCCTGCACCGCAGCCCGGCCTACAGGCACGCTGCGGCGCTTGCTGCCTTTGCCAAACACATGGGCTTCACCCGCCTGCAAATCGACCCAGCCACGGCCTTCGCGCTGGGCTTGCGGGCTGGCCACGGCGTCCAACCCCACCAGCTCGCCCACGCGCAGGCCACAGCCGTACAGCAGCTCAACCATGGCGGCATCGCGCGCTTCCAGCCACGGGTCGGCCCCGGTGTTTTCGTAATCGGCCAGGCGCACCGCATCGTCCACACCCAAGGCCTTGGGCAAAGGCTTGGGGGCTTTGGGTGCGCGCACGTCCTGCACGGGGTTGTGCGCCACCAGCCCCTGGCGCCCCGCCCAGGTGTAAAACCCACGCCAGCCCGAGAGAATGAGCGCAATGCCCCGCCCGCTGCGCCCACCGCTGTGCATATGCGCCACAAACCGGCGGATGTGCGCACTGGTCAGCTGCAGCAACGGCGTCTTCACCCCTGCGGCAAACTGCGCGAGCTTTTCCAGGTCCAGTGTGTACAGCGTGAGCGTGCGCGCCGCCAGCCGTTTCTCTACCCGCACATGCTCCAGGTAGCGCAGAACCTGGGGATCGGTGGGGAGTGATGCGACCACGGCGTCGGACATGAGGCTCTAGCAGAACCTGCGCGCAGACCCCGGCGTGTCCGAGCCCCCACTGGGGCACAGCGTACGCAACCGGCGCGGCCACAGGCCAGTGCCACCGTGGAGCCGGCTTTGCCGGTCCAGGGGTGGCGTCCCCCCCTCGGGGGGGGAAGACGCGAAGCGGCTCAGGGGGGGCTTCACTTCAACCGCACCAGCGCCGCGCTGGCCAGCTCCGCAATGCGCGAGAGGAATTCCGTGCCCATGGTGGCATCAAAGCGCTGCGGGTCTTGCGATCCCAGCACCAGCAGGCCAAACGCGGGGGTGGCGCTGTCGATGGCGCCTTCGCGCAGCGGCAGCAAGGCCAGGGACTGAGCGGGCTCACCGCCCGCGTCCTGCGCCAGCCAGCCCGCAGGCTCAAAGCCCAGGTTGGGGCCACAAAACGGCATAGTCAGCGACGAGGCAAACGCCCGTGCGTCCTCGCTGGCGCCTTGGGTGAAGTCGGCGTCGATGTACGGGCCTGCCACCGTCCAGACACGCACCGTGGCCTGGGGCACATCGAACAGGGTGCGGATGCCGCTGACCACTGCCTCGGGCAGGTCAAACGGGTCTTTCACGCGCAGCAGGGCGCTGGTCCACTGGTGCACCTTGGTGGCAATGGCGGTGTTGTCGTTGCTGTTGCGCACCATGTCCATGATGCGGTGCTCCAGCCCCTTGATCTTTTCGCGCAGCATCTCGGCCTGGCGCTCTTGCAGGCTCACGGCGCGCTGGCCGTGGGGGCTGGTGATCTGAACGCTGGCCAACACTTCGGCATGGCGTTCAAAGAAGCCAGGCGTGTTGGTCAGAAAGTTGGCGATGTCTTCTTCGGTGATCGGGGGGATGTGGGTGCTGCTCATAGGGTGTCAGGAATGTCGATCTGGCCTTCGAACACGGTGGTGGCCGGGCCCGTCATGTAAAGGGTGTCCGTCTCCTGGCCGCTCCAGGCGATGGTGAGGCGGCCGCCGCGCATGTCCACATGCACTTCGTTGTCGAGCAGCCCCAGGCGAATGCCCGCGGCCACGGCCGCGCAGGCGCCGGTGCCGCAGGCCAGCGTCTCGCCCGTGCCACGCTCAAACACGCGCAGGCGCACATGGGTGCGGCTCACCACCTGCAAAAAGCCCGCGTTCACGCGCTGCGGAAAGCGCACATGCCGCTCGACCAGCGGGCCCCAGATGGCCACGGGGGCGGTGTCCACATCATCGACCAGCTGCACCGCATGCGGATTGCCCATGGACACAACCGCTACCAAAACAGTAGCTGGTTGCGCTGGTACATCAAGCGCTAGAGGCCATTTTTGCCCTGAACCTTGCGCCACCGGCTGCAGGCCAGCGGTGTCAAAGGGCACGCGGGCGGGCTCCAGCACCGGGCGGCCCATGTCCACGGTGACGCGGCCATCGGGCGTGAGGCGGGGGGCGATGACGCCGCTGAGCGTTTGCACGCGGATGGTGTCCTTGTCCGTCAGGCCCTTGTCGCGCACATAGCGGGCAAAGCAGCGCGAGCCATTGCCGCACTGCTCCACCTCGCCGCCGTCGGCGTTGTGGATCACGTATTCAAAGTCGATGCCCTCTGCGGGCGAGGGCCGCACGGTGAGGATTTGATCGGCCCCCACGCCAAAGTGGCGGTCGGCCAGGTAGCGGTATTGCGTGGCCGTGAGCCCCAGTCGGCCCTGGGTTTCGTCCAGCACGACAAAGTCGTTGCCAGCGCCCTGCATTTTGGTAAAGCGAATCTGCATCTGCGGATTATCGTCGCTGCCCGCCAGCACTGCAGCAGGCCATCAAGGTCACAAAACCCTGATGGCGCAACGATGTGTACGGCGGTTTAGGCTGGTGGGTGTTTCAACCGTTCACCCCCCCAAGGAGTACCATGCCCGACCACGCCAGCGCCCTCTCCCACTTCCCCATCACCCGCAAGTGGCCCGCCCAGCACCCTGACCGCCTGCAGTTGTACTCGCTGCCCACGCCCAACGGCGTGAAGGTGTCCATCGCCCTGGAAGAGCTGGGCCTGCCGTACGAAGCGCACCTGGTGAGCTTCGAGACCAATGACCAGATGTCGCCCGAGTTCCTGTCGCTGAACCCGAACAACAAGATCCCCGCCATCCTCGACCCGAACGGCCCCGGCGGCCAGCCCCTGGCGCTGTTCGAGTCCGGCGCCATCCTTGTGTACCTGGCCGAAAAGACGGGCCAGCTGCTGCCCGCCGACGCCGCCGGGCGCTACGAAACCCTGCAGTGGGTCATGTTCCAGATGGGCGGCGTGGGCCCCATGTTTGGGCAGCTCGGGTTCTTCCACAAGTTTGCGGGCAAGGACTACGAAGACAAGCGCCCACGCGACCGCTACGTGCACGAATCAAAGCGTTTGCTGGGCGTGCTCAACCAGCGCATGGCCGCTCGCCAATGGATCATGGGCGACACCTACACCATCGCCGACATCGCGATATGGCCCTGGGTGCGCAACCTGGTGGGCTTTTACGAAGCGGGCGAGCTGGTGGGGTTTGACGCCTTCCCCGAAGTACAGCGCGTGCTGGCCGCCTTCGTCGCGCGTCCAGCGGTGGTCAAGGGGCTGAACGTTCCGCCCCGGGGCTGAGCACCTGTCTGCAACCGCCCAAGGGCCGCAGTTTCTGGCGCGCCTTTGATCTCGATCATGCCCGCGCCGTGACCAGCATCAATACCAGCGCCTACCATCAAACCCACATAACAAAGGGAGTGCCCCATGGGTTTAACGGTCGAAGTTTTGAATGATCTGGAGGCACGCAACCTCCAGGCCGCAGCCCAGGCGGCCTTGGTGGAAAACAACGCGATTGCGTTGATTGAGCTGCTGGAAATGCTGTGGAGCTGCGACCTGGAAGGCGCCAACACGGTGATCGACGCCGTGCTGCAGCGCCTGCAGCAATTGCGCTCGCTGCGTTGATGGCTCAGCGCCCCGCCAGGCTTGGGCCAACGCTTTAGCAGTTCAGACCCGGTGCGGCGTTCAGTGTGTCCAAACGCAGCGCAAGGTATCAACACAGCAGCTGTGGGCCTGATAAAGAAAGGGACGAGCCCAGACGATACCGATGGATCGAACGCCCATCCGCACTGGCGCTGCACAGTCGGGGGATGTCTGGTCGCAGAACGTGCTCAGCCGCTCAACGCAAACGGGCCAGTTCGGCCTTCAATGCGGCCACATCCGCCATCAACCTTGTTCGCCGCTGCGCCGCTTGCGGCGGGCTGGGCACTTGGTCACTGCCCGTCACAGACGCCAAGTCCGCTTGCGTTTTCTCTAGCTCACGCTCCAAGATAAGCCGCCTCTCGTCTGTTGCGGACGAACCCATGGCCACAGGCGCTGGGCCAAGGCGCCCCTCCTTTGAACCGCCCTGGACAGCCGGTGCCGCGGCACAAGATCGCCCGGTTTGCGTAGCCCCGCCGAGCAAATACTCCACCCCTTGGTGCACGCAAACGGTCTGCCCCGCAGCCAGTGCGGCGTAACCGCCCAATGCCAGCCCCCACACTCCACGCCAAAGCGCTGAGGCCGCAGCAATGCGCCGCCCCACCTTAGTTGGCCGCGCTGAATGGGTTGGGCACATTCTCGACACCTTGCGGATCGCTCCAGATAGCGGGACAAAACGCATTGCGCAAGCCCACAGCATCCTTCAAGCCGCCCAACGCGGCATTGCCTGCCTGCGCCGTGACCCACTGCGCCCCCCCCCGAATGATGCCCACCAAGTCAGGCACGATCGTGGCGTACTGCTCCAAGCCACTCCCGGAGCCCGCCACGCTCCAGTTGAAACTAGCGTTGATGTCACTGGCATCCCTTTGGGGTCCAAACGCATAGAACGGATGCCAGTACAGACTGGACTGCATGCCAGCGACCCCTTCCTTGGTCAGCGGAAAGCGCCCCTGCGACAAAAAATGCTCGTCGATCGCCGAGCGCGTAGATGCACCGTCCGGCTTCACGCCCCCGCTCGTGGTCATGACCGACTGGAAGCTATGCGACACGTAAGCGTAGCCCTGCATCGCCTTGATGATGATGGGCCCGGCGATCGGAACATTCAGCTTGTAGCCGTAGTGCACGCGCAGGTGCAGGATGTTGCTCTCGCCCAGCGTCTTGTTGGAGGCAGCGCCGCGCAGCCGAGGGTTACCTGGGTCGTTCAAATTGCCTGCTGCGGTATCGACCGCGCTGGTCTTGGCGTCCCGCTCGTACGGCAATGGTTTGCGGTAGCGCAGGGTGTCATTGGGTATGCGAACGATGCCGCGATGCTCCCCATAGTTCTCGACCATGGCCCAATCCAGAAATGTGTTCTGTGTCGGGTTGAGATACTCCACACAACCCGCCTTGAGCAGGTCCACGTGCGTGTCAGCCCAGCCCTTGAACACCCCCCCCACGCTGGCATCCTTGACGTACAACGGCATCATGCCGCGCACCAGTCCCTGCCACACACTGCCCTTGGTGAGCGCGGATTTGACATTCCCCAGAACCGCATCGGGCAACATGCCTTTTCTGCTGCTGGGAATGCGCAGCTCATAAGGGACAGGCAATGCATTGTTCAAAGAACCGCCCCGCGCCGCCTCATGGGCAGCGTACTGCACCGTCAGGCTTGCGCGGTAAATGAGGGCAAACTGAATCACTGACAGCGACAACACCAAAACCACCGGCAAAGCGATCAAGGTCTCTGTCATGGAGACACCGCGCACACCACGGCTCTGCTTGCACCGCAGTCGCCCCCTCGATCCAATACGTTTCATTGTGCTCATCCTGTCAGCTCCACCTGAGTGGCTGTTGTTCTCGGACACCCCAAAGGGATGCGTCTCCCTGGCGCAACTCCAGCACCTGGTGGGCCCCGCGGCACCACACCAAGCGCCAGGGTTTGACGTGGTGGGCAACCTTGAGCACACGAGAGTCTCGGTCGAGAAACACAACGTCGATGGGATAACGCATAAAGAAGGTGTGCACGCCAGCACAACGCTCAAACAACAACCCCTGCCCTGAAATGGGCTGCGGCTCAACGATCAGGCCCAAAGCGCGCTCGTGAAAACGCCGCGCGACGCGCACCTTCAATTCACGGGAGATCACGGCGCTCATTTCAAAGTCGAGAACATTTGCACCGCCAAGGGGAAAAAAATCACCAAAAACGTCACTGGAAAAATGAAGATCACCAGCGGCCCCAGCATCTTGACTGGAGCCTCCATGGCCAGCTTCTCGGCATGCTGAAAGCGCTCCGTGCGGCGCTGGTCAGCAATCGCGGCCAAGGTATCGGCAATGCTGGCCCCCAATGATTCCGCCTGCGTCAGGTTCGACACCAGGCCTCGAATGTGCTTGTTGTCCATGCGCTCTGCCATCGCGTTCAGCGCATCGATACGGCTCATGCCCGTGCGCATCTCCCGCAGCAATCGCTCAAACTCTTCGTGTAGCGCTCCCCGGGGGCCTTTTTGCACAGCCTGGGAGATGGCTGCCGACAACCCCAAACCCGCCTGGCAACACAGCGTGATAAGGTCCAGGTAGCCCGGCAGCGTACGCAAAATCTCCTTGTCACGGCGCTTTTTCCTGTCGCCCACCCAGATGGCCGGATAAACCCATCCCAAGGCCAGGGCGCCCAGTACCAATGTGCGAGTCCACACGCCATCGAGCTTTAGAAACCACGCGACCAGACCTGCCAAGATTCCGGCAATTGCCATGGAAATCGCGCGAACGGCGATGAATTCCTCGGGCCGCAGGATGTACTCCAAACCCGCCAATTGCAGCCTGCGCTTCCAGCGCAGCAGCATGGAAGTCGGCGCGATCTCGGACACATGGGACTGGAGCACATTCACGGCACCCCACACCAGAGCAATTCCCCAAGGCAATGGGTCCATGTGCTCGCGATTGGAAGGGCGAGCCTTGCGCACAATCGCAATGCTATACAGCAGCAGTATTGCGGCCATCACACCGCAAACAAAGGTCACAGAGACCAAGATGGCGCTTTGCATGGCTCAGATGTCGATCGCGACAATTTTTTGAATGGAAAAGTAACCCAGCGTCAGCATGACAATCATCACGCTGAGAACGGCCCAGCCAATGGGCGTGACGAACAGCAGGTTCATGGTGGGCTGCATGAAATACAAAATCGCCATGAGCACCACGGGAAACATCGTCATCACAATGCCTTGAATACGCCCCTGGGCCGTCAAAGCAGAAATACGCCCCTCCAGAATCGCCTTTTTTCTGAGTGTTTCTGCCAGCTGCTGCAGCGGCTCCGACAGATTGCCCCCGACCTCCTTGGCCACCCGCAGGGCCACCACCACCAACACGAAATCCGGAATCTGGATGCGCTGCGACATGTTTTGGATGGCATCGTCAAACGAAAGCCCCAGGCGCTGCTCTTTGAGCACCACCGAAAACTCCTCACCCAGCGGCCCCTTTTGATCGCGCACCAAAATCTGCAAAGCCACCGACAGCGCACTGCCCGCACGCAACGCGCTGGCAATAAAGAGCAACGCATCAGGTAACTCCGCCTCGATGCGCTTACGCCGCTTTTTGCGCTGCAACGCATACCACTTCGACGGCATGAAGTAGGCAAAGCAGCAAGTCGCCACAGCCCAAAAAAGATTGCGCGTGAGCAAGTAGGCCAAAAGCCCCATCAACACGACCGCAACCACATGCCCCGTCGCAAGCGACAAAGCCTTTTGCGCATGAAAGCTGGAGATGTCCAGTGTGGACAAAGCGCGATGCTGTAGATAGTGAGACAGCCGATTTTTTAGTGCCTCAAATCGACTGAACAACAGCCAAGAGACCACCAATACAAAACCCACCGAGGCCAGCAAAAAGCCGACAAGCTGCCATGACTTCATGATGTCGTCGTGTTGAAAAACAGCTCTTGCATGTTCACTGGCACACCATGCTCGACCAGTCGGGACACAAAATCAGGAATCACACCCGTGGCCTCAAAGGTGCCCTGCGTTCTGAACTCTGCATCCAGCCCAGACTTCTTGAAAACGTAAATGTCCTGCATCTGAATGACGCCATCGGTACACCTCAGCACCTCGGTGATTTGGGTGACCTTGCGACTGCCACATGGAAAGCGCGTGAGCTGAACGATCAAATGAATCGCTGAGGCGATCTGCTCCCGAATGGCGGTCACCGGGATGTTCATGCCGGCCATGGTGACCAGCACCTCCATCCGCGCAGCCGCGTCGCGGGGTGTGTTGGCGTGAAGGGTGGTGAGCGATCCATCGTGCCCTGTGTTCATGGCCTGCAGCATGTCCAATGCTTCGCCACTTCGGCACTCGCCCACCACAATCCGGTCGGGCCGCATGCGCAGCGAGTTTTTCACCAAATCCCGGATCGTGACAGCGCCCTTGCCTTCAATGTTGGGGGGACGCGCCTCCAGAGACACCAAATTGGGCTGATTCAATGAAAGCTCCGCAGCATCCTCCACCGTCACGATCCGTTCATTGTTGGGAATGAAGTTCGACATCAGGTTCAAAAGCGTCGTCTTGCCCGTACCGGTTCCCCCTGAGACCACAATGTTGAGCTTGTTGCCGACGGCCAGCTGAAGAAACTCCACCATCGCTTGGGATATGGACTTGTACTGCACCATGCCTTCGGCGCCCATGCGGTTTTTGGGGAACTTCCGGATGGTGATGCTCGGCCCCCGAATTGCGAGAGGGGCGATGATGGCGTTCACGCGCGAGCCATCCTTGAGACGCGCATCCACCATGGGCGAGCTTTCGTCGATACGGCGCCCCAATGGCGTCACGATGCGCTCTATCGCGCCATTGACGGCCAAGTCGCTGGTGAAGGACACATCGGTGCGCTCCAGGCGCCCACGGCGCTCAATCCAAATCTCATCAAAACGGTTGACCATCACTTCGGTGATGGATTCGTCCTTGAGCAGCACTTCGATAGGCCCCAGCCCGATGGCCTCATCCAGCAGTTGCTGGCTCAACTCAGCCTTGTCGATGGTTTCTGGCAACTCTGCGGAGTCACGGATGATTTCGGCAATCAACGCGCGCACGTTAGAGCGCAGCTCGTCGTCTTTCATCTTGATGGTGTCAATGCGCCGCACCTCCAGCTGCTCCAGCAGCACGCGATGCAAAGCCCGCCGCCAATGCAGCAATGGGTCTTCGGTGCGCTGGCTAGTGCTGGGCGCTGCGGATGCCGATGGGTGCGACGGGCCCGAATGGGCCACACCGACCTCGGCGGGCGCCTCAAGCAACGACTCGTCCAGCGAAACGATGAGCGAATGCCCCCCGACGACCAATTCCTCACCGCCTCGGCAGGGCCCGTAGCGCGTCACGCGTTCATTGTTGACCCATGTTCCAAACAGGCTGCCACGGTCTTCGACAAAGACCATGCCGTCGTGCTGAATCACGACCGCATGGTCACGGGCCACGTTCCACCCCGACAAGATCAGATCACGGTCAGGGGCCTTGCCAATGGTGAAGGTGTCCACATTCAGCGGCAGCTCCTGGATGGCTTGGCGGGGTGAGTTCAGAAGAAGTTTGTGCATAAATAGCTCAAGGTGCGCTTTGCCACGGGCTCTCGGATTACCTCGGGTCCAGGGCGTCGAGGTTCACCGGTGTGGGCAATTTCTTGGGCGGCGTATCCGACAGGTCTTCCGTCAGGTCACCAAAGCCCTGAGATATGTTTTTCTCCAACTTGTTGACTCGCTCAATGCGGGAAACTGAGTCTTTTGGATTGACGACCCTGGGCGTCAAGAACACCACGGTTTCAAGCAGCTTGTCGCTGTCGTTGGCATTCTTGAACGCCCAGCCCAAAACAGGCAGATTGCGAAGACCCGGCAAGCCGTCTGAGCCCCGTGTCGACGAGCGACTAAGCAGGCCAGAGATCACGATGGTGTCGCCATCATTCACGTTGAACTCGGTTTCGGTGCGTCGGGTTTGCAAACCCGGAATCCCTTGCACCGAAACAGACTGGTCGATGCTGCTGACTTCTGCCAGCAACGAGCCTGAAATGGTTCCCACCCCGTCCGCTACGGGCTTGATATCCAGCCGCAGCCCATAGGGCTTGTAGCTCACAGAGCCCGTGCCCAGTGCACTCATGGCGGGCAGCGGTATCTCACCACCGGACAAGAACTTGGCATCCCCCCCGCTGCGCGTGGTGAGTGTTGGGGACGCGAGCAGGTAAGCATTGCCACGTTGAACCTGCAAGTTGATGGTCGAATGCAGTGCTGTGCTCAAGCCAAAGTAGTACTGCGGGCTGCGCCGCGTCTGCCCCAACAGGGCGCCAGAGCCATAGTTGTTGTCGGTGTTGAGGTAGGGCGATCCGTCAGGCAGCACACGAAAGTTGCTGTTCGATGCGATGTCAGAAAACAGCCCGAAATTGAACCCATCTGCAGAGGTACTCCATTTCATTCCCAAATCATCCAGTGCCGACTTGGTGAACTCCACAATGCGCACTTGCACCTCGACCATGCGGTCGACACGCAAGCGTTCGGATGTGGCGAACGACACAACGGCAGGCCCATACAGGGCGGCAATGTCGCGCAGTCGGGACACGGCGGCCGGGTCCAGATTGGCCCCGTCCAAAATGATTTTCTCGCCCACCCGGAACAAGCTGACCCCTGCGATGCCTGCCGTCAGGCTGGATATTTCCTCGTGAATGCGGTCAAGGTCCATCACATTCACGCGCACCTTCACACTTTTGACTTGCCCCCGTTTGTTCCAGACATGGATGGTGCTTTCACCGCCATCCAGTGCCGTCAGCAGCATGTTTTTCCCATCAACAACCCGCGCCTCCATCACCTTGCCATTGCCCACAGCCACCCGAGCGACGTCTCCAATCTCAATCAAGCTCATCTGCCCCACATAGAGCGATAGGGAGCTAGGCAGCGCATTGAGCACCGTGGGCTGCCGCCGCAGCGGAGCTGCGCCATTGGCCGCCACCGCTGCATCACCAGACTGCGCCGTGGCAAGCACCGGCACCGAGCGAAACCCCGGCGACTGAGCAGATGCCGGGGCATTCGGCGCCGATGGAGACTTGGGCTCCGAGGTGGCCTGCAGGCCCTGGGCCGCCCGAATCAGCTCCCCCATGGCAGCGGCACGCACGGCGTCGGGGCTTTTTGCGGCTTGCGCTGGCGCAGCCGTGTCAAGCGATCCGGAAAGCGTCAAGGCGTGCGCGGCGACGGGCCCAAAAAGCGCCATGCACAGCAACGCGAAACAAGGCCGGGGCATGGGGGAAAGGATGGAGAATTTCATATCTGGGAGCGAGAAACAACGTGGCAAAGCAGGGCAAAGTAAGGCGATGGCGGACACGATCCAATCCGTTCAACGCAAGGCGGAGCGATCTGCCGTGGGTGGCGCAAGCAAGGCAGCCAGCGGCTCTTGAGGCCTGCTCCTGGAGCCACTGCCTCCAACGATGTACTCAATCACGTCGGTAGATTGCTTTGCAGGCGGCTCAATCAGTCGCTTTCGAAAACTCTCGATGTAGTTCGTCAAGTCACGCCCATCCGTGCCTGTTGCGATGTGCTGCCTGTCTTCTGCATTTCTCAGGGCAGCAACGATCTTTCCCATCTTTTGGGCCAAAATGAGACGCTGCGCATCAATGGGTGGCAGCGCCACCGTCACGGTGGTGTAGGTGCGCTGACGGTATGGGTCCCCATTCGGAGCCCCATCTGGTCTTTTTCTCAGCTCGGCAAATTGCTCGGACGTGATCTGCCCGGTTGCACGAACGACCACATCCTGCAGTAACGGCACTACCACCGAATCACCCGTCTGTCGCTCTGACGCGTTGTCACCGATAAACAGAAAATCGATGTAGTCCCCGGCCCGCAACATCCCCGATATGGAGCTGACCTCGTCTACAGGAATCGTGACGGCGCGCACACCACGCTCCAGCTCTTCGGAAAACAGCTTTTGCGGCGTCGAGAAAAATCCGGCCAACAAAGGCTTACCGGCCGCAACCCCGACGGTGAGCTGCCGGCCAATGTAGGCCTCGATCGCGCCTGGCTGGATGGAGTCGGAATGCAAGTAGGCCGTGGGCACCCTACGCTGCGCAATCAAGTCAGGGGTCAGCACGGTGCCTGGGCGCAAGTCTTGCACCGGCACGACGACATCCGAGCGCTGTCGCTCCACTTCAGAAGCAAGGTTTTGCTGAATCTCGTGCTCAGAGGTCTTGAGGTAGTACCAGCCCAGCACTGCGGCGATGGCGCCGAGCACCAGCGCGGCAATCAAGGGCGCAGCGCGGCGCGATCCTATCGCGAGTTTGGCGAATCGGCTGTTGTTGGTTGAATTGGAGGTCACCATGGCAGAGAAATCGTGTAGGAATAAGAGACCCAGGCTTTTCTGAAGCCTTCGATCAACATGTAAAAAACGGACTTGTCCGCCCAAGGAACCTTGACGAAAAGAGCAATGGCCAGAATGCCGGCAACGATGACGTATTCCGTCATCACCTGCCCGGCCATGCGGATGGCCGCTTTGTGGGTTTTAGCGCGCATTCGTGACATCCGTTACGGCTGCAGGGTGTTGCTGATCACAATGGAGCAAAACTGGCCATTGCGGGTGGTGGCGACAATGGCTTCTTGCTTGTTGCGCCTCAAAACGGTCTGAATCCGCAGCCCACCTTTGAGGGTGCTGCGCCCGACCACAGTCCAGCCGCGCAACAGCGCCTGCTCGCGGATGTACAGCTCATTGGCCTCAACGCTGAGGCTGTTGCCGTACACCGTGGTTCGATTGACCAGGTCGGCATCAAAAGAGAACGTGTCCGAGAGTTGATCGGTGCCCAGTGGCATCGTCAACGCCAAGTCCTGCGCCAACTGCGGACCCACAATGTCTGGAACCTTTCCGTATACCCAGGCGGTGGTGAATCGAACCTGGGTCTTGCCAGCCTCTTTGGACGGTTTGAATTCCGCCACGATGCGAAAGTCGCCATCGCGGGCCGCCATGACGAGATTTCCATTCAAACGCGTCTCGACAAAATCCCGCTTGGTTTGGAGCCAGTCCCGGTAAAACGTCACCTCTCGCTCTGTGCTCCCAGAGAGATCAATCCCCTTGATCTGCATGGGCACACCGTTTTGCACCAGGCGCTCTGCAACCCAATACGCAGACACCTTTTTGTCGGGCACCAACACAGCAGGCCAGTGGATGGCAGGCCATGCCTGGGCCAGCGCTGGCCCAGCCCAACACGCAAGCCACACCAGCAACATGGCCGCGGCATGCCGCAACGGCGGCCGAACACGAACACAGGGCCCCAGCCCTGCATGCAAACGCATCCTCATGGCAGGGTGTTCACCACAGGAGGCGGGGGGAACGAGCGGTAGTAACGAAAGCAGTCCTTGCTGCCTGGTTTTTCCAGCGGGCCGCAATCGTGTTCAGCCGGGTTTTCGTTGTAAGCACTGTCGGCAGGGATTTTTTGCTGCCACTCATACCGGTCCAATGGCGCAGATTTTTCTTGCGCATCACCGGGCTGCAGACCAAACGTGAGGCTCTTGTGGTCAAACGTAGGCCAAATGGTTTTGAGCGTGTAGCTCAGCTGGTGCAGTGGCGCCCTGAAATCTTGGTACTCGGGCCGATCGAGCAGCTTGGTAGGTACCAAGCCCTGGATTTTGGATTCTTCCCGGTTCGTGCCCCCAGCGCTCCAAGGTTCGCTGAGCATGGTGACGTGGTCTTTGATCTCCAGGCGCAACGGCAACGGAACATCATTGCGATGCAACGCCGAGGTCTTCAGACCAAACTCTGTGGGAAACCGCTCTGCCACCGAGCCCGCACCGCGCACCAATTCGACGTCGGTGCGGAAATAGCCTTGGGTGACGAAGCGAAACTTCGCAATCGACTCCCCTTTGGCAAGGTTTTGAACCTTACCGATTTCAGAGAAAACACCGTCCATGAATGCCGCGACCGAAGGCAAACTGGCTGCGGTGGTGCGCACCGTCAGAGACTCGTTGTACTTGGGCATCTGCACCTGCCCGGCAGTGAACTCAGCCACCTGTTCACCATGCACCGACTCATCGGCATCCATCTTCGTGTCCCGAAAGACATGTCGGCGTGAATCATTCACAAGTTCTGCATCCGACTTGCGAATGGAGCCACTGGCACCTTTGTATTGGTCCGCAGACATCGCCTCGGTCTCGGTGGCATCAGGAAACCACACCGAACGCTGCCAGGCATTGAGCTTGGCAGCGGCGGTCACCTCCATGCGGGCGGAACCATAGCCAGCAATCAATGGGATTGCGGCCAACAGCAGTGCGGCAAAACTGCTGATGAGAATCACCTCGGTGAGCGCGCTACCCTCATGCGCGCTCCGCCAGCCACCCCGGATGTTTCCGACACCAGTGCGTTTCATGTCCAGATCTCAAACGGGGTGAATGGTTGCAAACGACCCGACAGGGCTGCGCCAAAGTGCGCCACCCCACCGGCAGGCAGATGCGCCGCCATGGCGACGCAGCGCACTCACACCAACCGGCAGGCGAGGTTTAAAGGCAAGGGCAGACACAGCGACTTCTTTCAAGGCTTTTCAACGGTTCGCGTCGCTGTTGTCGGCTTCTGATGAGCCACTGAAGACGCCCTCAGACCCACTCAAAGCCACCCCAGCAACCGCCACTCCACGCGCCCAAATAGAAGGCTCTACGTTGTGCACCTGCCAGTACGGAGAGAACAGGCTTTTGTGCTCCACATAGCCCCCCGTAAAACCTATCTGGATGGACTTGCCAGCAATCGTCACCACCTTGTAGTCGTCCTTGGTGAGATCGCGGCGCTGCCAGCGGTCTTGCGGACGCTTGAAATACAGCTGGGCAGACGAAAGGACGCTGATGTCGCCACCAAACAATTTGTCTTTTAACCCCACGCTGTTTTCACGCCCAGCCCAGCCATGGCGCGACTGCTCAGCGGTGCCAATGTCGCTGCCCTTTTTGCCAACCACTACAGAAATGGTGGGGCCGTTGTCCGTCAGGCTGCCCCACTTGCGAGGGTTCACACTGGTCATGGCCAGGTCGCTCCACCATTTGTCCTGGTCTTTGGCCTTGAACGAACGAACCTGGCGCACGTCCCAGTAACGGGGCATCGAAAAATTGTTGGTCACCAAGCCAATTTCGGTGCGGGGCTTGTATTTGTAGGCCGCGCCGTACTGGCCCACGATGATGGGTGTTGCCAGGATGTCGCCGTCATCGTCTCGGCCCGCTCCATAAATGGCGCTGCTCCACAGCCCATCTTTGGTGAGTTTTCCGTAGTCCCGCTTTTCGTCGTTTTGGTACGTGGGATCCACGTTGGTGGGTTTGAAGCTCTCGTCGTAGGAGCGAAGCGCAAGGCGCTTACCCGACCAGCCGCTGTCGTCATACCATCGACCGCTCGTTGCTGCAGCGGCCCCCATGCCGAAGTCACCGATCACCCGCTCTCCCAGCAATGGCCCCGTGCCCGCCACCATCAAGGCGTCGGCCGACTGCCAGCGAATGCGCCCTCGCTCTTGCAGCAACGTGCTGCCCCGCGTCGCTACCAATTCAGTGCCGCCCTTCCAGCTCACGGCCCCCTGAATCAGCGCCTGCAGTGCAGCAGCGACCGGGCTGTCGCCCGCATCGAACGATGCGCCATCGGATTGCAACTTGCCAATGCCGTCGGAGAAAAGCAGTGGCAAAATCCGGCGCTCTTTCGTGAAGTCATCCCGCGTCGTTTGCGCAGCGTGCGCAAAACGCATGGCGTCAGAAAAATCTTCTTCGCCGTTGTCTCTGTCGTCTGTGGTTTTGTACAAGCGAATGAAATCCAGCACCTCCAGGGACGAAGTGGCGATCAGTGGTGCATTGGCCGCCGTGGGCAGATAGGCATTGGGGTCGTTTTCATTGAGCACATCCTTGGCGATGACCACCGCCTCAGGAATGCTGGCACCTGTCGTGGCCGCCTGCGCCAACGAAATCGCTTGATTCAAAACGCGCAACGCATCGGCCATTAACTGAAACGGCTTCGCAGATGGGCTGATCACCTCAGCAATGTTGTCGGCCCGTTTGGCGTACTTGGCGGCCGCAACAACGTTTTCCGCGTACTTCTCCAGTCGCATCACGGCGGTGACAAAATCCAGCCGCGCCGCCGCAGCGGCAGCTTGCGCAAGGTTCCAAATGCCCTTTTGCGCCTCAATCTGCATCCCCGCCACCTGGATGTTGGCCGCAGTGGAGACCACCATACCCACCGAGGTCTGCAGACTGGCCATCAACGCAACGCCGCCTTCATTGGCAGCCATCGCCCGATTGGTGTACGCCAAAAAGTTGAGCTGTCGGGCAAAAACCGTGGAGGCGCTGTAGCTGATCGCGTCTGCACTGTTCTGCAGCTTCATCTTCTCGCGCGCAGTGACCGCTGTATTGAAAACAATAAATATTCCCAAACACACAGCAGGAATAATCGCCAACAGATAAACAATGACCTGCCCACCCTGATAGCGATAGCCGCGCACATCCTCCTCCAGTTTTTTAATTGGTTACCTTCTTTTTTGCCCAACCCCTCCACCAAGAGAGTTTGGGCATTTTTATTTAGTTACCAGCACCCTTGTTACCACCTTCGGTGTAGGTCTTCATATTCATATTCTTTTGTGCATTCGTAAGCGCCTTGTCTGCGGCTTGCTTTGCAATATCAATACCCTTGGAGCCATCTTCGCCACCGACTTCATTCGCCATACCAGCGACCTGACCACGCACCGTTTGACCGAAGAAGCTGAATGCGGCGATGGCAGCAATCGCAATCAGGCCAAGAATGATGATGTATTCCGTCATCCCTTGACCACGGGATTTGAAATCTTTGCCAATGGCTGAACTATTGAATTTATTTTTCATCTCAACAAAAAAGAGAATTTTCATGACAAACCCTTGAATGGATAAATTTAAAAAGCGCCCATCAACACCACGATCGACAAGCCGCCCCCCAGGAAAACCCGATGCTGGCGAATCATATCGGCATCAAAACTGGTGAGCAAATTTATTACCAGCTACAAGTTTCATCAAATTTTAATAATTAACCACTAAGCAAAAACAAACAAAATCATCCCAATAACCATACAAATCCATCATCTCAATCAAATTCAAAAATAACCTCTTCAAAAAACCAAAGCCACTGCGATAAACCTCCCCATGGCGTTGCACCTCAACCACTTTTCAATCGAAAAATTTGCAACAAACAGGAACAATCCGGGCCCAATCTTTACGAGTGCCGCTCGATAATTTCGCTATGTCCCGTCTATCGCAGCAACTACACAGCCCGCGCGAACCCGTGCGCCCCCTGCATGCCGCCACCGTGCTGCTGCTGCGCGATGCCTCGCCGGGCGGAGACCTGGAAGTCCTGATGACCCGCCGCTCAAGCAAGGCCAGCTTTGCACCCGGGGCCTATGTGTTTCCGGGCGGGGGCATCGACCCGCTGGACGCGCAATCGCACACCGCCGCCGACCGCCGCCCCACGCAAAGCGACGAGCACCTGACCCAGGCCATCGCCGCCATCCGCGAGAGCTTTGAAGAGCTAGGCGTATTGCTGGCCCGCCATGCCGACGGCCCCCGCAAAGGCCAGATGGCCGATGCGCAAGACATTGCCGCGCTGGACCGCCACGCCCCGTTTGCCGCGCAGTGCGCCGCGCGCGGCCTGCGGCTGGCGGCCGACAGCGTGTTCCAGCTGGCCCACTGGACGGCCGACCGTGACCTGCCCAAGCGCTTTGCCGTGCCCTTCCTGGTGGCCCGCATGCCCGAGGGGCAAGAGCCCGTGGCCGACGAGGCCGAGCAGTTTGAGCCCGTGTGGGTGCGCCCGGCCGACGCGCTGGCACGGCACGAGGCGGGGCAGTTCTTCATGATCTTCCCCACCATCCGCACACTGCAACGGCTGGCCCGCTTTGCCAATACCCACGCCGTGCTGGCCGCGCTGGTGCACGAGCAACCGCTGTGGACGAGTTGCCCCCGTGCGGGCTTGCTGGCTGGCAAAGAGGCGCGCTACATGGAGGGCGATGCCCCCTTTGGCGAACTCGCCCTGGTCTGCCCCGACGGCCAGGTGGTGCACCCGCTGGACTGGCAAACCGAGCGCCCGGTGCCGCTGCTCAACAACGTGCAGCGCCTGACCGCCCCCAACTCGGGCGTGATGACCGGGCCCGGCACCAACAGCTACCTGGTGGGCGAGCCGGGCACCGGCTTCATCGCCATCGACCCCGGACCGGCCGACCCGGAGCACCTGGAAAAACTCTGGCGCGCAGCCAG
Source organism: Acidovorax sp. 62 (assembly GCF_002754495.1). Classification (NCBI taxonomy): domain Bacteria; kingdom Pseudomonadati; phylum Pseudomonadota; class Betaproteobacteria; order Burkholderiales; family Comamonadaceae; genus Acidovorax; species Acidovorax sp. 62. The sequence continues at coordinate 4,800,718 of NZ_PEFJ01000001.1, read as the reverse complement.
TGGCGATATCCGCATGATCGTGTGCACCCATTCGCACCCCGACCACTCGCCCGGCGCGGCCCCGCTGCAGGCCCTGTGCGAGCGCGCAGGCCGCCGCAAGCCGCCCATCCTGGGCCTGCCATCGGCCCCCACCGCACGGGTGGCCAGCCAGTTCGCGCCCGACAGGCCGCTACAAAATAATGAGCTGCTCACGCTTACTGGACAAGCGCTAGAAGGCCAAATCACCCATACCCTGCAAGTGGTGCACACCCCGGGCCATGCCGCCAACCATGTGTGCCTGCTGCTGGTGGAAGACGGCCTGCTGTTCAGCGGCGACCACATCCTCAACGGCAGCACCACGGTGATTGACCCGCCCGACGGCAACATGGCCGACTACCTGGAGTCCCTGGACCGGCTCGATGCCCTGTGCGCCGAGCGGGGCGTTGAGTTCATCCTGCCCGCCCACGGCTATGTGCTGGACAATGCACGGGGTGCCATCGCCCACCTGCGCGGCCACCGCCTGGCCCGAGAAGCCAAGGTGCTGGCCGCCATGCAGGCGCTGCCCGATGGCACGCCCGAAGACTGGGTGCGCCATGCCTACAGCGACGTGCCCCCGCGCATGTGGCCCGTGGCCCAGCGCTCGCTGCTCGCCCATGTCGAGCGCATCCGCACCCTGCCGCCGGGCAACCACTGATCGACTTTTGCCCTCTTCACAAGAACAACGAGCCTTGCTTTCATGACCGCACACAACCCCGACCCCACCCACATCCGCCTGGCCAAACGCGTGGCCGAACAACTGAGCTGCTCGCGCAGCACGGCCGAGCAATTCATCGAAGGCGGCTTTGTGAGCGTGGATGGCCAGGTGGAAGAAGCCCCCGGCGCCCGCGTGCGCCCCGACCAGACCGTGGTGGTGGCCCCAGACGCAAGCCTGCTGGAGTTGACCCCCGTGACGCTGCTGCTGCACAAGCCTGCGGGCTTTGAAGCGGGTCTGGGCCAGCCAGCCCAGGACGGCGCTGCCCACGGCCACACGGCGCACAGCAGCCGCAGCCAGGGCGCCGCACAGGCCATGTCGTTGCTGGGCAGTGCCTCGCACCTGAGCGAGGACGCCAGCGGCATCCGCGTGCTGCAGCGCCACTTCAAGCAACTCGAATGCTTTACCCCCCTGCCCACCGAAGCCAGCGGGCTGGTGGTCTACACGCAGGACAAACGCATCGCGCGCAAGCTGGCCGAGGACATTGAATCGCTGGAGCAGGAATGCATCGTCGAAGTAGCGGGCGAGATCGCTGCCAACGGCCTGCAGCGCCTGTGCCATGGCCTGTCGTTCAATGGCCGCCCACTGCCGCCCATCAAGGTGAGCTGGCAAAACGAAACCAAGCTGCGCTTTGCCTTGAAGGGCATCCGCCCCGGGCAGATTCCGGCCATGTGCGAGGCCGTGGGGCTGCGTGTGGTGGCCCTCAAGCGCATCCGCATTGGCCGTGTGCCACTGGCCAAGGTGCCCGAGGGCCAGTGGCGCTACCTGCAGCCGTGGGAGAAGTTCTAAACGCACCGTGCGCCAGCCAGCGATGGGGCGAGACCGCGCCCATGAAACCCGCGCAGGCGCCCCATCAATAGGTCCGAACGCTATTAAATGCATAGCTTCTCGCGCTGATTGAATGCGCGCTAGAGGCCATTTTTTCTGAATATTCGCCTGCCCCCGGCCGCTGCTAAACTGCGCCGACCATAGGAGGGAGCGAATGAACCAGAACCCCAAAGACGCTGCGCAAGAGCAGCCGTCTGTCTTTATGTCTCAGAACATTGAGGCCTACCCGATGGAGTTCACGGGCAGCGGCGGTGAGTACTTCCGCGTCTGGATCGTGAACGTGCTGCTGGGCATTGTCACGCTGGGCTTTTACACACCCTGGGCACGCCGCCGCACCGCCATGTATTTCTATGGCCACAGCATGGTGGCCAACAGCCCGCTCGAATTCACTGCGCAGCAGCGCAAGATGGTCATGGGCTTTGTGCTGCTGGTGCTCTTGTCCATCGCCTACAAGCTGGCGGCCAACACAGGCCAGGACCTGGCCGTGGCGTTGATGTTGCTGGGCGGCGCAGTGCTGGCCCCCTACATCTGGGCCAGTGCCATGCGCTTTCGCCTGGGCGCTACGCGCTGGCGCGGCCTGCGGCTGCAGTTTTCCGCCAGCTGGAAAGAGGTGTACCTGGCCAGCTGGCCCGTGTTTGCCCTGGCACTGGTGTGGTTTGGCGTGTTCTTTGGCATGCAGATGCTGTCGCCCGAGCTGGCCCAGATGCTGGACGAGCCCGCCATCCAAGGTGGCCCGAAGATTCGCCCGGAATTCACGCCCGCCATGGGCGGCTTGCTGGTGCTGGGCTTGATCCTGTCCATCCTGTGCTTCATCCGGCTGGAATACAACTACAAAAGCCTGCTGGTGCTGCGCGCCCGCCTGGGCGCCGAGCATGGCCGCTGGAAGCCGGTGTACATGGATTTTGTGAAGGTGTGGCTGGCCACGGTGGCGGTGTTCATTCTGTGCGCATTGCTTGTCTGGGCCGTCACGGCAGCGCTGATGGGCGGCTCCATCGCCATGCTGATGATGGGCCAGGGCAGCAAGGGCAACATCTTGTGGATCATCCTGATTGCCATCGTGGGCGTCATCGCATTCTTCTTTCTGCTGCTGCTTGCATCGGCCCCCGCCCGCGCCTACCGCGAGGCCCGCATGTTCCAGCTGCTGTGGAACAACATCGGCGTGAGCCAGATTGCCCGCTTCAAGTGCAACCTGCGCGCAGGCCGCTTTGTGCGCCTGCGCCTCAAAAACATGGTGCTGACACTGCTGACGCTGGGCTTTTACCGCCCGTTTGCACGGGTCAGCGAATACCGCATGAAGCTGGAATCGGTCACGCTGCACATCAAGGGCGGCGCCGACCAAGTGGCAGGCGCGCTGGTGCGCCAGCAAGAAGGCGGGCTGGGCGATGCCCTGGCCGATGCCGCCGGGCTGGACCTGATCGGCTGACATGGACAAACCCCTGCGTGCGCCCACCCTGCTGGCGGGCCGCTGGTTTGACGGCCTGAGCAGCAAGCCCCGCCCCGTCACGGTGGCGGTGCAACCCGGCACCAAGGGCCCCTCGCTGGCGCTGCATCTGCTGTCAGAGCCCGGGGCGCCCGCTGCGGTGTTCACCCACGACCAGGTCGACTGGCCCGAAGCCTGGAGCGAGCGCCGCCCCCAGCCCCGCGTGGTGGTGGACCTGCGCGAGCGCGGCAGCCTGGAAGTGGACGCCGTCACCCAGTGGTACGCGGCCCTGGCCGCCGCCGGCGCCCGCCCCGGCGTGGCCCAGCGCATGCAAACGCGCTGGCCCCTGCTGCTGGGGGTGATGGCGGCCTCGGCCATCGGCCTGGGGCTGTTTTACCGCTATGGCACCCCGTGGGCGGCCACGCAGCTGACACGCTTTGTGCCGCTGGGCTGGGAAACCCGCCTGTCTGACAACGTGCTGCAGCGCATGGACAGCGGATACCTCAAACCCAGCAAACTGCCTGCAGAGCGCCAGGCGCAGCTCACGGCACGCTTTGACGCCCTGGTACAGCAAACCCCAGCCGGGTTGCGGCGCTACCCCGGGTACCAGCCGCAACTGAAGCTGGAGTTCCGCTCGGGCATGCCAGCCAACGCCTTTGCCCTGCCCGGCGGCAAGGTGGTGATGACGGACGACATCGTCAAAGTGGCGGCCGACAAAGGCATCAGCGACGATGCGCTGGTGGGCGTGCTGGCCCACGAAATCGGCCACGTGGTGCACCGCCACGGCATGCGCATGGTGGTGGAGCAAGGCGTTCTGAACATGGGCCTGGGGCTGGCGCTGGGCGACGTGTCTGCAGTGGTGTCCACCGGCGCCACCGTGCTGACCGGCCGCGCCTACAGCCGCAACCACGAGCGCGAGGCCGACTGCTATGCCATCGCCCTGATGGGGCACGCGGCCTTGCCCACAGCCCCCATGGGCAAGCTGCTGCTGGCGATTGCACGTGAAGACGAAGCCGAGGACAAGAAGCGAAAGCCCGGCGAGACCACGGCATCGGCCAATCAGAACCCATCCCCCGCGCCCCAACCCGCCGAAGCGGGTAGCGCGCCCGCCAGTGCACCACAGCCGGCCCCCAAGGCCCCTGTCCAAGCCAAGGCACAAGCGCATCCGGTGTGGTCTTTGCTGAGCAGCCACCCCGACACCGTGCAACGCGCCACCGAGCTGGAGCAAGGGCACGCGCCGCATTGCCCGCGGTAGCACGGACTTTAAAGATGGGCTGCCGCACGTCCTGCGGCCTGCTGTAGCGCCGTCTCGTAGGGGTTTTGCTGCCCACCCCCGTACAGCACCCGGTGCGCCTCGGTAAGCCAGCATCAAACACCTCCCTGCGCGGCTCACCTCTCATTCCTTTAGGAACATGAACAGGCCAAGCAATAGCGGCGTACCCAATGGCGCGAGAAATGCGGCCCCACAAAACACGGTCAACAGCAGTACAAACGCCCCACTAGTAATCGCACATATAGCCTCACGCGCCCTCAATAGGCACACTGCCACCTGACTTTTGACCCCATAAACTTCAGGAGGATCACCAATGAACGTGAATGCGCTTACCAGTTCGGGAACAGTGCCGGGGGGCAACGCGGCAAGCGAAGGTTTGATCATCAAAGACGGCTTTATCGCCGATCCGCGCGTGGTGGACAAACGCGTGGCGGCACTGGAACACGGCGCGATGACCAAGGTCGATGCCATCGTCCTGCACCAAACCGACAGCAGCACCATGAACCTAAACCACGCCAAAGCCGATGGAATCGGTGCGCACTTTTACATTGAGAAAGATGGCACCATCTACCAGACTGCACGTCTAGACCAAAGCGTGTACAGCGTCGGCAAAATTCGATCCCGATGCGATGACAGCCAGACCTGCGGCAAAGAAGAACAGACAGCGATCGATACGCTCATGCAATCCCATGCGAGTTACGGCGCTAAAGTCAAAACGCTCAACAACCGTGAGCAGGCCAAGGCCTACCCCGATCGATATCCGACCAACGGTGACTCGGTGGCCATTGAAGTGGTCGGAAAATTCGACTCCAAAACAAAGCTGTTCGAACGCCCCACAGCGGAGCAAACCGAATCACTGCAATGGCTCACTCAAGCACTGAGCCATCACTACCAGCTGGACTTACAAACGGACGTTTACCGTCACTCCGATATCTCTTACAAACAGGCCGATGAGGCTAAGAGTTTGGTGTTTCAATGAGGGCGCTACTGGTCGCCCTCTTGTCTTGTGCGGCCTGTGCATCAGCAATGGCGCAACCACCAAAGCTACACTGGGTACAAAGTTTTGCAGTGAAAGAAAGCGCGCGCAACCACTGTGACGCGCCCCGCTTTAGCGAAGCCGAGTTGAGAGCGTATTTTTTGCACGAAGCCCAGCGGGTACCTGAAGAAGGTTTCGCGCAACGTGACTGGGCCGGTTGCTATGCGGAAGGCTTCGCGATAGACGCCCGAGGTAGACGCCAGCTACGCTGGCAGCTCGACGTGTTGGGGACAGGGACCATCACGTGGGCAGATGGCCGAGTCCGTCACTTCGCGCGCGAGCAGTAAGGCATGTCCCGCTCACCGCCTGCTGCCTGCCTTAGCACCTCCCCACGACCAATTTGCGGGCAGCAGTCAACGCGTAAGCAGCGAAGTGATCCAGTACACAGCCAAGATAAAGGGCTGGTGCACCTGTATGCACCAGCCCTTTTCAATAAAGCGTGAAGCGCGCCGATAAGCCGGATTCTGTGCACCACGGTTGCCCGCAGTGTGACCGCCATTAATCTGGGCCGGGTGTCGCCACCACGGCTCGGTGCTACCTACCCGCCAACTCTGCGGAACCACATCAACGTTGGCCTACTTGGTATTGCTGCGCGTAGAGATTGCCCGTTTCACCCCCAGTGGTCTACCTTGCGGCACTCCCCCGGGACTCGTCTCTGTTGCTCTGATCCTCACCTCACGGTGGGCAGCCGTTAGCTGCTACGCTGTCCTGTGCAGTCCGGACGTTCCTCCAGTGCCTGGTTTCCCAGATTGCACCAGCGGCGGTCTGGCGCGCTTCACGGCGTGGATTATCCCCCAGTTGGCAATGCCACTCCGTCCCCATACACAACATGGTGTGCTTCGGTCGGCAGAGGAGCCTCCCAGCGATGCAGCATTCGCAGTAATGCCGCATTGGTCAGCGTGGTGTCGCGACGCTGGTTGCGGCGCAGCAGTTCGGGCAAGGGCTGCTCCAAGTGCACGATGTCCACCTGCGCATGGTAGGCATACAACAGGTCCAGCGTCTTGTCGCGCATGCTGTGCGAGAGATGGGTGGCATTCCATACGAACGGGGCCTGGGCGCGCAGCAGGGCACGCGCCTGGTCCCAAACTTGGTGGGCCACCTTGCCTTCGTTGTCGCCATGGGCCAAACCCAGAGCCTCGCGGGCATCGTCAAACGACACTACAGGAAGGTCTGGCCGGTGCTTTCCCACCCAATGGTTCTTGCCCGATGCGGGCAAGCCACACATCACCGTAACGCGCGATCCCGGCTGCGGGTGCAGCGGCTCGTCTGGATACAGGCGCGTGCCACGGAAGTACTGCAGCGCCGTGTGGACGTCCGCAAAGTGGCGCGGGCGGTCCCACGCGCCCTCCTCTCGCACCAGTTCCTCCAGCAAAAGCAGATCTTCCAGATGGCTCGCCTGGTCCTGGCAAACGCGCCCCCGCATGTCGGCACGGGCCACAGCCAGCAATTCGGACCAGCGCAACTCCCATGACAGCTTGCGGACCACGTATTCCGGCGGAGTTCCCCGGTGCGAGTGCCACACGAAGAACGGCTGCTGGTGCACTGCGATCAGGCGGCAGATGGCCTCGCGCAGTTCCCACGGGCAGCCACTGAGCCACAGCAGAACCCGCGCGTCCACCGCGCCGCGCTGGGAATGCCCAGGCTGGCGGATGCGGCCCGTCGCCTCGTCCACCACCGTGGTGGCGGGCTTGGCAATGTCGTGCAGCAGCGCAGCCATGAACATCACCCACTGCCGGTCCAGCAAGGCCTGCTGGAAGGTCGCATCTTCGCGCAGGCACGCAATCACCCAGCGGGTGTGGGTGCCGACATCGCCTTCGGCGTGGTGCACCGGGTCCTGCGGTGTGGTGTCGAGCACGCGCAGGGCTTCGATGGCCTCACAGCACAGTGCCCAGTCCAGGTCCTGCCCCGGCAGGGGCAGCAGCTTGCGCAGCACCGCATAGGGCGCCACGCGCATCATCAACGGCGCCATAGGGCACCTCCTTTCCGTGCGCGGCGCACACGCGCCGCGTCATTGGCATGGTGGGCTTGCAAAGCCTCCAGGCCGTATAAACATTGCGCCCCCAGGTCTGCCCAGTGGCAACTCATCTGTGGGGCATACAGATCCACACCCGAGGCCAAACCGTTGGGCACGATAGGACGCTCGCTGTGATGCGAGCCCGAATCCAGGATGTGCTGCACAAAATCCGCGCGCACCAGTTTGAAACGCGCCAGCACTTTGTGCCCGTCCTCCAACTTCATGTACAGCCCCTCGGCCAACGGCGAGGGATCGCTCTGCTGGCGGCACAGCGCGTGCGGCAGGCCCAGGCGTTCAATGCAGGCGTCCAGGGCCTCACTCCAGCCGGGTGTGCGTGCGAGCGATGGCCCCACCAGCGACCACAGCCAATCCGCCCGCTCGGGCATGGGGCCTTCATACAGCACAGGTACAGAAACCACCGGCAGTCGTGCCAGAAGAGCATGTCGCCGCGGGGTGGACAGAAAGCACTGCTGCGCACGGTCCCACACATCGAACTCCAGCAGGTAATGCGGAAGCTGGTCGTAGAACATCGAGTGCTTGGCAAACATCCATTCGCCGTACAGCACATAGCGGTCGTGCAAACACTCCAGCAGCGCGACTTCGTGCGCTCGGGCCCACGGGTGCAGGGCCGCAAACTGGCGCTCCCGCGCCCCACCCAGCAGGTAATGGCCACGGGACTGCAGGCACAGCTCACCACCTTCGGTGAAAGAGATGGCACAGTTGGCACCGTCCATCTTTTCTTCGATAACGGCGTGGCGGCCAGCCAGCGGCGAGAGGGGTTGCACACCGGGTGCATCGCCAGCCTGGTGGCGCGATCCCTCCAGGTGCGGCGTGCGCGGGTAGCGCAGGATGGGCAGCGAAAGCTGCGCAGCCACAGGGGTATTCAAGAGCGTATTCGTCATGGCGCGCTCCTCCTTACAAATCAGGTCTGATCGGAACGCAACCCGGGTTTGAGGGCACTCAGGCGCAAGGCGAAACGCCGCGCGCTGAGACAGAAGCGGTGCTCCCAAAGCACCACCACAGGTTGCGAAAAACGAAGAAGCCCGACCGCGTGATCTTGGGCGAGAGCAACCGCGCACGAAGAGGCGCGGGGCGAGGCTGGCAGGCGACATGCCGCTGCAGCGCTGAAAGCGATGCCCGCCGATCATGGCATCGGCGAGTACGTCCCAGAGGTGCAGGTCAGAGGTTGCCGGCGCGCGGCTTCAGCAAGCGATGAAGAAGGTATGCATGGAAACTCCTGGCGCCATGGTTCGACGCGATATGCAAGTCTTGAGGAGTGCTTGCCATAGTGAACATCGTCACTCTGGCAAGGGGCGCGATGCTAACGGCTGCACCACACGCAGGTCAATCCGCGCTGTGCGCGGAATGCAACACTCGCGCGCATCGACTCAACGCTGTACGGCCCGCTCCCAATCCAGCCCAAACCGCGCAAGGTACTTGCGCAGCCGGTCCGCATCGTTGACCACCGTTCGCTGCGCGCGCGAGGCCTGGAACAGCATTCGCCCCGCATCCGACAAGGTGCGCGACTGGCGGCAGACCTGCAGCACAGCGGCAAGTTGAAGCTGGTCGAACAGGTCCATGGACTCCACGGCATCCCTGCCCAGCAACTCCGCCAGATCGTCACGGCCCAAAGTACCTGGGGCGGACGCGATGCCGTTGTGCGCATCGCTGGCAGGTTGCCAGAGCCAGCGCAGGCGGGCCATCTCGGCCTCCACCAGGGGCAGGCCAATGCGGCCACTGTCGGCCAAGGTCGCCAGGCGCGTCACACTCGCGGACAGGTCGCGGAAATTGCCCGTCCACAGCGCCTCGGGCGATTGGGCGTAGCGCAGGTAGGCGGTGCGGGCCTCGTTCGACAGGCGCACGCTGCGGCCCAGCTCTTCGCCCGCACGCACCAGCAGGTGCTCCACGTTGGGCTCTATGTCCTCAGGCCGCTGCGCCAGGCCAGGCAGCACATAGCTCCAGAGGTTGATGCGCGCAAACAGGTCTTCGCGAAAGCGCCCTGCAGCCACCTCGGTGCGCAGGTCGCGGTTGGTGCCTGCCACCAGCTGAAAGTCGCTTTCTACCTCACGGTCACTGCCCATGGGATAAAAGCGCTTTTCTTCCACCGCCTTGAGCAGCATGGCCTGCTCGTCCAGGCCCAGCTCGCCAATCTCGTCCAAGAACAGTACGCCCTCGTGCGCCGCGCGCAGCAGGCCGGGCCGGTCTGCCGCAGCCCCCGTGAAGGCGCCCTTTTTGTGGCCAAACAAAGTGGATGCGGCACCATCTCCGCGCAGGGTGGCGCAGTTCACTTCCACAAATACGCCCTGCACCTGGTGGCGCGCCTTCTTCAGTTCAAACATGCGCCGCGCCAGGTGCGACTTGCCCGCGCCCGTGGGCCCGGTGAACAGGATGGGCGCACGCGAGCGCACCGCCACGCGCTCCACCTCGTCGATCAGTGCGTTGAAGCGCGCGTTGCGCGTGGCAATGCCGCTCTTGAGGAAATCGACCGCATCGCGCTGCTCTGCGCCAAAGCGCTGGGCGATCACGTCGTAGCGCGACAGGTCGAGGTCGATCAGCGCATAACTGCCCGGGTTGCCCGACTGCTGTCGCTTGGGCGGTGAGGTTTGCACCAACACACCCGGAATGCGGCGCGACTCCACCAGCAAAAACAGGCAGATCTGCGCTACGTGGGTGCCGGTGGTGATGTGCGTCCAGTACTCCTCGCGTTCGGTGTCAAAGCGGTAGGCCTGCACCCAGTCAAACAGCTGGGCATACACCTCGCCAAAGTCCCACGGGTCAGCCATCGGCAGGGGCACGAGGTTCACCGTGGTCTCGGGCGATGCGATGGCCATGTCGGACTGCACCAGCTGGGCCAGGTCTTTGTGCGCGGGGGTGTAGAGCAGTTCCAGCCGCTCGATCACCACGTCTTCGTGCTGCACCAACGACACCGTGGGGCGCCACTTCTCCCACCGCCCCGCGCCCCGGCCGGAATCGAGTTGCGTGCCCAAGAAGCCAATCACCACCTTGTTTTTTCGCATATCTATTTATCTAATTAACTAGCTTTCATTCTAGTAATTATTCATAAGGCATTTGGGCGACCCCAACAGAGAAAAAACTTTATTCAATCAAATCAATAGGTTAAAAGGTTTTTACACCTATACCAGCCACCTGGCATGCATCTGGCAATAGATAGAGCATCCAGCGCAAACGGTGACCGCTGACAGGCCGGGGTTAGGACTAACGTTCGCCCCGCCGGTGCCGGGCATCCGGAGCCTTCGGGTTCTATTGATGTTCTGCATGCCGCACATCGCAAACGCTGGGTAACGACACGGTCGTGGTGACCACTCCGAAAGGACGTGTCTGGTTCGACTCCAGGCGTGCCACCACTGGTAGCTCATTGGTAGAGCAACCTCGCAAGAGGTCTGTAGCAGGTTCGACTCCTGCCCATTACTCCGGCCGCAAGGCCGGAACTTTGTACCGGTCGAAAGACCACCCGCCGAACGCGGGGAGAGGCCCCCAGGTTGCGCCGCAACCGCCAGGGTTTCACCCCGTCAGCCGGTGGCGGTTTGTGCCAGCACCCGGCACAGCCCGCGCCCGCAGCCAGCCGCGCTGCCGCCCTCCCCACTTGGGGCTGGGTTGGCAACCACGGCGCACTGCACGGCCCAGGCTGCGCCCCCTGGGGCCCCCCTGCTGCTGTAACGGCAACCCGATATGTGACGAGTGACGACAACGAAGAACGATAGAGAGGAAATAAAAATGCTGAAGATCCAACGCGCCACAGTGAAGAAAAACGAACGCGCCCTGCTACTGCGCAACGGCAGTTTTGACCGCGTGCTGCGCAGCGGCACCCACTGGCTGTTTGCGGGCATGGACCAGTTGCGCGTGGAGACCTTCGCCCTCGAACAACCCGCCTTCACCCACGGCCTGGCCGACTACCTGATGGCGCAAGAACCCGCCGTAGTGGCCGCCGAGTTTGTGCAGGTGAGCCTGTCGGAAACCGAAGTGGGCCTGCGCAGCGAAAACGGCGTGCTGGTCGAGATCTTGCCGCCTGGCACCCGCCGCCTTTATTGGAAAGGTTTGGTGGATGTGAGCGTGCAAGTGGTGGACCTGCAAGCAGGCGCAGAACTGCCCGCCGCACTGGTGGCGCGATTGACGCAAACCCAGCTGCGCCAGCGCAGCGTGACCGGCTTGGCCGGTGTGCTGCAGGTGCAGGTGCCCGAGAGCCAGTGCGCACTATTGACGGTGGACGGCAAGGTCGAGCGCCTGCTGACGGCGGGCACCTACGCCTTCTGGAAGTACGGCCGCACCGTGGCGGTGGAACTGGTGGATTTGCGCCTGCAAGCCGTGGAGGTCTCGGGCCAGGACATCATGACCCGTGACAAGGTGGGCCTGCGCCTGAACCTGTGCGCCACCTACCGCTACACCGATGTGCTGCGCGCCTTTTCCCAGTTGCAAAAGCCTGCCGACCACCTGTACCGCGAACTGCAATTTGCGCTGCGCGCCGCCGTGGGCACCCGCACGCTCGACGAGCTGCTGGAAAACAAGACGGTGATCGACGAAGTGGTGACCGCGCACATGGCCGCCAAGCTGCAGCCCTATGGCATGCAGCTGGAGAGCGTGGGTGTGAAGGACATCGTGCTGCCGGGCGAGATGAAAACCATCCTGACCCAGGTGGTGCAAGCCCAAAAGCAGGCTGAGGCCAACGTGATCCGCCGCCGCGAAGAAACCGCCGCCACGCGCTCGCTGCTCAACACCGCCAAGGTGATGGAGGACAACCCCATCGCCCTGCGCATGAAAGAGCTGGAGACGCTGGAGCGCGTGGCCGAGCGGATCGACAAGATCTCGGTGTTTGGCGGCCTGGATCAGGTGCTCAATGGATTGGTAAAGATGCGCTGAACGGGAGCGGTGAAATCCGCCCAGGCGCGCACAACGAAAGAACGACATGATGGAAGAACAACCGCAAGCACTTATCTCCTATCAAGTGGACGAGGCGGGCTGGGCAGATCTGCGCGTATCCGCGCAGCCACAGCCACTGGACTTTTCGGTGAGTTTTCTGCACGACTCACTGGGCGACTTGGCCCACATGGGCCTGGCTCTACAAAACGGGGCCACCAAGGCCAAGGCCGTTTTCATGTGCGAACCGGGTGAAGTGATGCTGGTAGTCACAGGAGCGAAGAACGTGCTGCAGTACGAGCTGCGCGAATACAGCGATTGGGCCAGCTGGGGCTTGGTGGCAATGGACGACCACATGGTGGTCGCTCGCGGCGAAATCCAACGCCACGAGCTAGTGCGCAATATTCACGAAATCTTGCAGCGCATAGACGTTGAAGTGGGAGCGAAGCAATATCGTGAGATGTGGATAGCGCACGACTTCCCACAGCAGGACTACGAAAGCCTGTCGATCGCGCTGCACCAACGATGCAATGTATCCACCGAAAAATAGCGGTGAAACGAAGATGAAAAAAGAACAAGCCATGAACTACGAACAACTCGAAATCCCGGGCGGCGTGCCCGTAAAAATGTGGACCAACGGCGTGCCCGTGGAGGAAGAAGCCAAGAACCAGCTGCGCAACATTGCGCGCCTGCCCATCGTGTTCAAGCACGTGGCGGTGATGCCCGACGTGCACCTGGGGATCGGTGCCACCATCGGCTCGGTGGTACCCACCCTCAAGGCAATCATCCCGGCTGCGGTGGGGGTGGACCTGGGGTGCGGAATGATGGCGTGCAAGACCACGCTCACCGCCAGCGACCTGCCCGACAACCTGTCCGGCGTGCGCGCCGCCATCGAACGCGCCGTGCCGGTGGGGATGACGCCCAAGCGCTTTGGCCGCGATAAGGGAAGCTGGGATACGCCGCCCTCCGAAACCGACCGCGCCTGGGCTGGGCTGGTGGATGAGTTCAAGGAAATCTGCGAGGCGCACCCGCGTATCGAGAAGACCAACAACTACAAGCACCTGGGAACGCTGGGAACGGGTAACCACTTCATCGAAATCTGCCTGGACGAACACCAGTCTGTATGGGTGATGCTGCACTCGGGCTCGCGCGGGGTGGGGAACGCCATCGGCACCCACTTCATCGAGCTGGCCAAGAAGGATGCCGAGATGAACCAGCGCAACCTGCCCGATAAAGACCTCGCGTACTTCGAGGAAGGCGCGCAGTACTTTGGTGACTACGTGAAGGCCGTGGGGTGGGCGCAGAAATTTGCCGCCGCCAACCGCGAGGTGATGATGGGCCGCGTGATTGCCGCGCTGCGCAAGGTCATCACCAAGCCCTTCGAGACGCACGTGGAAGCCGTGAACTGCCACCACAACTACGTGCAGCGCGAAACGCACTTCGGGCAAGACGTTTTCGTAACCCGCAAGGGCGCGGTGAGTGCCGAGCAAGGCAAGCTGGGGATCATCCCGGGGAGCATGGGGGCCAAGAGCTTCATCGTGCGCGGAAAAGGCAACCCCGAGAGCTTCAACAGCTGTAGCCACGGCGCAGGCCGCACCATGAGCCGCACCAAGGCCAAGAAGCTGTTCACCGTGGAAGACCAGATCAAGGCGACCGAGGGTGTGGAATGCCGAAAAGACGCGGATGTGATCGACGAAATCCCGATGGCGTACAAGAACATTGACGCGGTGATGGCGGCACAGGAAGACCTGGTGGAAGTGGTGTACACGCTCAAGCAGGTGGTGTGTGTGAAGGGGTAGCCCCCCTGTGCCGCTGCGCGGCTTCCCCCCAGGGGGACGACGCCCTCGCTGCGGAGCGGCGCGGCCAGCCTAGGCCCTTGCTTGGCGTCTCTCGCTGGGGCCGCGCCAGTTGCAAACCGGCATGACGAATACTACATTTTTGATAGCTGCTAGCGCTTATAAATAAAGCGCTACAGCCCTTTTTTATGCATACATCAGAAGAAAAAGAAATGCTGCGCTCCGCCCACCCGGTGGAGCCCCACATGCGCACGCAGGTGCTGAAAGCCCTGCGCGACATCGAAGCCCGGCACGACGTGGCGGTGCTCTTCGCCTGCGAATCCGGCAGCCGGGGCTGGGGCTTTGCCTCGCCCGACAGCGACTACGACGTGCGCTTCATCTACGTGAACCGCCTGCCCTGGTACCTGACCGTAGCCCCGGGCCGCGACGTGATCGAGCTGCCCATCAGCGGCGACCTGGATGTGAACGGCTGGGACCTGCGCAAGGCCCTGGGCCTGCTGCGCGAGTCCAACCCCACGCTGCTCGAATGGCTGGGCTCACCCATCGTCTACCGCGAAGAGGCCGACACCATGGCGCAGTTCCGCGCGCTGGCGGCGCAAGTGTTCTCCAACGCCAAGGGCTGGCACCACTACGCATCCATGGCCAAGAAGAACTTTCGAGAGCACCTGCAGGCCGACGAGGTGCGCTACAAGAAGTACCTGTACGTGTTGCGCCCCCTGCTGGCCGCGCGGTGGATACGCACGCAGCCCGGCGTGCCACCCATGCGCTTTGCCGAACTGGCCCAGCACACGCTGCACCCCGTGCAGGATGCGGCGCTGGTCGATGAGATCAACGCCCTGCTGGAGGTGAAGATGCGCGCGGGCGAAGCTGCCACCAGCCCGCGATGGCCCGGCATCCATGCGTTCATCGAGGCCGAGCTGGCGCGCAATGCGGCAGAGCCGGTGCAGCCACTGCCCGTGCCCGGCTACGCCGCGCTGGATACGCTGCTGCATGACACCGTGTTGCGGTTCAGCACCCGCACGGCGGCTGAAGCGGAGGCATCGCCATGACGGAACTCGCTGTGACACCCCTCACCCTCGACGGCTCCACCGGCGAAGGCGGCGGTCAAATCCTGCGCACAGGCCTGGCCCTTTCCATGGTCACGGGCCGGCCGCTGCACATCACGCGCATCCGCGCCGGGCGGCCCAAGCCGGGGCTGATGCGCCAGCACCTGGCCTGCGTGCAAGCGGCGGTGGCCGTGTGCGGCGGGCAGGCCGAGGGTGCTGAGCTGAACTCGCAAACGCTGGTGTTCACGCCCGGCGTGGTGCGTGCGGGTGACTACCGTTTTCAGATTGCCACCGCAGGCAGTTGCCTGCTGGTGCTGCAGACGGTGCTGCCCGCGCTGATGCTGGCCGATGCCCCCAGCCAGGTCGAACTGATGGGCGGCACGCACAACCCGATGGCACCGCCGTTTGATTTTCTGGAGCGCGCCTTTGCGCCGCTGGTGCGGCGCCTGGGCGTGGGGCTGGAGCTGGAGCTCAAGCGCCGTGGCTTCTTTCCTGCGGGCGGTGGCGAGCTGGTGGCGCGCATCACGCCCACGGCATCCACCCAGCAGCCGCTGGTGCCCGTGGACGTGCTGACACGCGGCCCGCTGCAAAACGCCTGGGGCGAGGCACTGGCGCCCGGCATCTCGCGCGGGGTGGCGGTGCGCGAGCTGCAGACCCTGGGCCAGCGCATGGGCTGGACACAGGAGTCAGGCCAACTGCGCCAGCCGCCCACACGGCAGAACGAGGGGCCCGGCAACGCACTGATCGCCACGCTGGAGCATGCCCACATCACCGAGGTGTTTTGCCAGCTGGGTGAACGCAGCCTGTCGGCCGAGCAGGTGGCCAAGCGGCTGGTGGACGAGGTGCGCGCCTACCAGCGCAGCGCGGGCGCCCTGGGCCCGCACCTGGCCGACCAGTGGATGCTGCCGCTGGCCCTGGCGGTGTGGCGCAGCGGACAGACGGCCTGCTACACCTGCACCAAGGTCACGCCGCACACAGAGACCAACGCGCAGACCATTGCGCTGGGGCTGCCCGTGCGGGTGCAGATCACGCCGGTGGAGCGGGCCATGCATGTCGAGATTGCACCCGCGTAATCCGCAGCCGATGCCGCAGCGCGGCATATCCATATCACCCAGACAGCACAACAAGTGGTTCAGAATGCGCGTCACATCCCTACAACCCAATCCGACACCTCACAGGAGACGCCATGAAAGTTGACAACATTCTGCAAACCATCGGCAACACGCCCCACGTGCGCATCAACCGCCTGTTTGGCCCGGGCGCCAACGTGTGGGTGAAGTCCGAGCGCAGCAACCCCGGCGGCTCCATCAAAGACCGCATTGCGCTGGCCATGGTGGAAGACGCAGAAAAATCGGGCGCACTGCAACCCGGCGGCACCATCATCGAGCCCACCAGTGGCAACACCGGCATTGGCCTGGCGCTGGTGGCAGCCGTGAAGGGCTACCGCCTGATTTTGGTGATGCCCGACAGCATGAGCATTGAGCGCCGCCGCCTGATGCTGGCCTATGGCGCGCAGTTTGACCTGACCCCGCGTGAAAAGGGCATGAAGGGCGCGATTGCCCGCGCGCAAGAGCTGCAGGCGCAGACGCCGGGCGCATGGATTCCACAGCAGTTTGAGAACCCGGCCAACATCGACATCCACGTGCGCACCACGGCGCAGGAAATCCTGGCGGACTTTCCCGATGGGCTGGACGCCATCATCACCGGCGTGGGCACGGGCGGTCACCTCTCGGGCACGGCCCGTGTGCTCAAGGCCAAATTCCCACAACTCAAGGTGTTTGCGGTCGAGCCCACGGCCTCGCCCGTCATCTCGGGCGGCGCACCGGCGCCCCACCCCATCCAGGGCATTGGTGCGGGGTTCATCCCCAAGAACCTGGACACCAGCCTGCTCGACGGCGTGATCCAGGTCGATGCCGAACCGGCCCGCGAATACGCCCGCCGCTGCGCGCGCGAAGAAGGCATGCTGGTGGGCATTTCGTCGGGCGCCACCCTGGCGGCCATCGCCCAAAAACTGCCCGATTTGCCTGCTGGTGCCAAGGTGCTGGGCTTCAACTACGACACGGGCGAGCGCTATCTGTCGGTCGAAGGCTTCTTGCCCGCCTGAGACGGGGATACAAGCAAAATTGGCCTCTAGCGCTTTATAAATAAGCGCAAGCAGCTATTAAATAGATAGCACAACAGACAACCACTGCGCTGCCACCGGGCCCGCCACATGGCGGGCCTTTTTCATGGGCAGGGCTCCGCGCGGTGCGCGCCGGTAAAATCACGGCCCCACGACTTTGCAAGCCGCCCGATCGACACGGGCCCGCAAGACCATGATCCGACTCTCCGAAATCCGGCTGCCCTTCACCGTGGCCGAAGCCCCCGAGGCGCCGCTGCGCGCCGCCGTCCCGCCCCTGCTGGGCCTGGCACCGGCCGACATTGCCCACATCCACATCTTCAAGCGCAGCTTTGACGCCCGCAAGGCCGACCTGCTGGCGGTCTACATCGTGGACGTGACGCTGGCCCAACCCGAGCACGAAGCCGCGCTGCTGGCCCAGTTTGCTGGCAACCCGCACATCCAGCCCACGCCTGACATGGCCTGGCACCCCGTGGGCCAGGCGCCTGCCGACCTGCCCCTGCGCCCCGTGGTGGTGGGCTTTGGGCCCTGCGGCATTTTTGCGGCGCTGGTGCTGGCGCAAATGGGCTTCAAGCCCATCGTGCTGGAGCGCGGCAAGACCGTGCGCGAGCGCACCAAAGACACCTGGGGCCTGTGGCGCAAGCGCGAGCTGCATGCCGAAAGCAACGTGCAGTTTGGTGAAGGCGGCGCAGGCACCTTCAGCGACGGCAAGCTCTACAGCCAGATCAAGGACCCGCGCCACCTGGGCCGCAAGGTGATGCACGAGTTCGTCAAGGCCGGTGCGCCCGAAGAAATCCTGTACGTCGCCCACCCGCACATCGGTACCTTCAAGCTGGTGAAGGTGGTGGAGAACCTGCGCGAGCAGATCATTGCGCTGGGCGGCGAGATCCGCTTTGAGCAGCGCGTGACGGACGTGATCGTGGAGGGCACTGGAGAACACCGCCACCTGCGCGGCCTCAAGGTGCTGAACCAGGCCACGGGCGAGATCACCGAGCTGCGGGCCGACCACGTGGTGATGGCGCTGGGCCACAGCTCGCGCGACACCTTTGCCATGCTGTACCAGCGCGGCGTGGCCATGGAGGCCAAGCCGTTTTCCATCGGCTTTCGCATCGAGCACCCGCAGGGCGTGATCGACCGCGCGCGCTGGGGCCGCCACGCGGGCCACCCGCTGCTGGGCGCGGCCGACTACAAGCTGGTGCACCACGCTGCCAACGGCCGCGCGGTGTACAGCTTTTGCATGTGCCCCGGTGGCACCGTGGTGGCCGCCACCAGCGAACCGAACCGCGTGGTGACCAACGGCATGAGCCAGTATTCGCGCAACGAACGCAACGCCAACGCGGGCATGGTGGTGGGCATTGATCCAAGCGACTACCCCAGCGACCCCGCGGCATTTGAAGCCCAGCTGGGCCAAACCTATGGCGTGGAGGCACTGCCTGCCGGGCAGTTTCACCCCCTGGCGGGCAGCGTGCTGCAGCGGCAGCTCGAATCGAACGCCTTTGTGCTGGGCGGGAGCGACTACAGCGCGCCTGGGCAACTGGTGGGTGACTTCATACGGGGCACGCCGTCCAAGCAACTCGGCGATGTGGAGCCCTCGTACAAGCCCGGCGTGGCCCTGGGCGACCTGCACGCCGCCCTGCCCGGCTACGCCATCGAGGCGCTGCGCGAGGCCCTGCCCGCGTTCGGCCGCAAGATCAAGGGCTTTGACATGCACGATGCGGTGCTGACGGGGGTGGAGACGCGCACGTCGTCGCCCCTGAAGATCGGGCGCGGCGACAACCTGCAAAGCCTGAACACGCCCGGCCTGTACCCGGCGGGCGAAGGCGCCAGCTACGCGGGCGGCATTTTGTCGGCCGGGGTGGATGGCATCAAAGTGGGTGAGGCCGTGGCGCGCAGCCTGCTTGGCGTGCAGGGCTGAGCGCCCACGCTCCCAGTGCCCTGACCCAACCGTCTCAGCGCAGCGCCTTGTATTGGCCTTGCGCTGCGGGCAAGCGGAAGGCCTCGACCAACTCGGCCAGTTGCTGGGCCTGCACCCGCAGGCCGTGCGCGGCAGCGGAGGACTCTTCCACCAGCGCAGCGTTTTGCTGCGTCATCTGATCGAGCTGCGACACGGCCTCGCCCACCTGGCTCAGGCCCGTGGTCTGCTCGCGCGTGGCGGTGCTGATCTCGCCAATGATGGTGGCGACCTGCTGCACCGAGTTCACGATCTCGCCCATGGTGCCGCCTGCGGCGTGCACCAACTGCGTGCCTTCATCCACCTGGCGCACGCTCTCGCTGATCAGCCCCCCAATCTCTTTGGCGGCCGTGGCCGAGCGCTGTGCCAGGCTGCGGACCTCGCTGGCCACCACAGCAAAGCCCCGGCCTTGCTCGCCTGCACGGGCGGCTTCCACCGCAGCGTTCAGCGCCAGGATATTGGTCTGGAAGGCGATGCCATCGATCACGCTGGTGATGTCGGCAATGCGGCGCGAGGATTGGGAAATGCCATCCATCGTGCCCACCACGCGGTCCACCGCCTCGCGCCCGCGCCGGGCCACGTCGCTGGCGCCACCAGCCAGCTGGCTGGCCTGCGCGGCGGCATCGGCGCTGTGGCGCACGGTGGCCAGCAGCTCTTCCATGCTGGCGGCAATTTCTTCCAGGTTGGAGGCGGTCTGCTCAGTGCGGGCAGACAAGTCGCTGTTGCCGGCCGCAATCTCGCTGCTGGCACCTGCCACGGAAGTACTGGCCTGCCGCATACCCACCACCAGCTCGCCCAGCCGGGTTTGCATGCCGCCCAAGCGCGAGAGCAAGGCCTGCAGCTCATCGCGGCTGCCCGGGGCAGAGGCTGGCACAGCGGAAGTCAGATCGCCCTCGGCAATGCGGTCGGTCACCTCGGCCGCATGGGCCAGGGGGCGCAAGATGGAGCGCGACAGCACCCAGGCGCACACCAGACTCAGCACCAGCCCCAGCACCGATCCAGCCGCCAGCAAAAAGATGCCCTGGCTGGCACTGCGGGCCGCAGCTTCGCGGTCCTCCGCCACCAGTTGCTGTTGAAACGCTGCGAGCTTGTCGACGGCATCGGCATAGGCATCCGCCGCAGGGCGCAGCTGCTTGCCCACCGCATCGGCAGCCAGCGCCTCACCCGCTTTGCGGCGCTTGACCAGATCGTCACGCACCGAACGGAAGGTGTTGCCCGCCTTGTCGATCGCATCGAACAGCGCCTGCGATTTGGCATCGTCGGCCAGCACGTCCAGGCGCTTGCGCACTTCGGCCGAGCGGGCCGATGTCGCCTTGCGGTCGGCATCAATGCGGGCAGCGTAGGCGGGGTTGTCGATCTCCAGCAGAGTCTCGGCGCGCACCGAGCTGAGCACCACAATGGAATGCAGCTCACGCGCGAGCACGGCGCGCTCTGAGGCGGGGCCGCCCAGCTCATCGGCAATTTGCTGCAAACCAGACAATCGCCAGATGCCTACCGCCGCAGACAACGATGTGACCAGGCAAACAATACCGAAGGCCAGCGCCAGGCGAACAGCAACGCGCAGATGGGAAATGGACATGAGAAGTCCCTCAATCGAAGGGGTGGAAAACGCTCTGAAACGAACTGGAGTCACACCGGCGCAAGGCCGATGCTCTCTCAGTGTATCGACACAGTTTGTCAATTTGTAAGAGGGATTTCACACGCCCATGCCCGCGTAAGAATCTCACCACAGCCACCGACCCCGGACTTCGGTCCGGTTAACGATCTTTTCACAGTGCCCACCCTGCGAGCCAGGAGTCACCTCAGTCGAGCTTGACCCCGGCAGCCTGAATGACCCGGGCCCATTTGGCAGTTTCTGCCTGGATGAATGCATCGCATTCCTGCGGACTGGAGCCCTCGGCAAAGGTGCCCATCTCGGTCTCCAGCCGCTGGGTGACGGCGGGGCTTCGAATGATGCGAGCGACCTCTTCAGACATGCGCTGCACGATCTCACGGGGCACCCCGGCAGGCGCGAGCATGGCGGCCCAGGTACTGCCCACCAGATCGGGATAGCCCTGCTCTGCAAAGGTCGGGACGTCGGGCAAGGCAGGCAAACGTTTGTCGCTGGCGACGCCAATGAGGCGAATCCTGCCCGCCTTGGCCGGCTGGATCAGATTGGGTGGAGGGTCCAGAAACAGGGGAATCTGCCCGCCCAGCAGATCGGTCAGTGCCGGTGCAGCACCTTTGTACGGCACGTGCACCATATCGGTCTTGGTGACCAGTCGCATCAGCTCGGACGTCAGGTGCGCGGCCGATCCACTGCCCGAAGAGGCGAAGCTCAGCTTGCCCGGATTGGCCCGCGCGTAGGCCACCAGCTCCGCCGTGGTCTTGAAAGGCGCGTTGGCGGCCACCGCAGCCACCAGTGGCGATACGCCCATGAGCGATACCCCTACCAGATCTTTGCGGGGGTCGTAGGGCAGTTTGGGGTAGAGCGTGGTGTTGGCCGCGTAGGCCGCAATGACCACCGCAAAGGTATGCCCGTCAGGGGCTGCCTTGGCCACGGCGTCCACCCCGATGATGCTGTTGGCCCCTGGCTTGTTGTCCACCACCACAGGCTGCCCCAGACGCTGCTGCAAACCCACCTGCAGCAGGCGCGCCATCTGGTCGGTAAAGCCACCGGCCGTGTAGGGCACGACGATACGGATGGGCTTGCTGGGCCACGCACTTTGCGCCCAGGACGCAGGGGATAGCACGGCACCAGCGGCAAGGCCTGTGCCGCGGCGGATGAAAGCACGGCGGGTATTCAATGGCATGGGAGTCTCCTGGGGATAAGAGCGAAGAGTCTGTTTACGAGCCTTTGCCAATGCCCAGGGGCCTCCGAGCCATGCTCAACGACGCCAGGGCATCCGCACTGTCACAGTCGATGTCACTGCGCTGCCAGGCCCAGGCGATCAATCAACACCTTGTCCTTGGCAAAGGTGTCCTTGGCCCACTGGGCATAGTCCGCCCCCGAGCGGTACCAGGACTCCTGATTGAGCTGCTTGAGCACCTCTGCGTGGCGAGGATCGTCCATGGCCTTCTTGAAGGCGTTGTGCAGCTTGGCCGTGATGGCAGGGTCCATGCCCTTGGGACCCACCAGGCCGTAGGGCGAAGTGGATACCACCCCATAGCCCAGCTCCTTGGCCGTGGGCACGTCAGGCCAGCGGGCAGAGCGCTTTTCGCCGAAGGTCAGCAACAAGCGCATCTGGCCTGCCTCCACATAGGTGTCCCAGCCCGAGGCATCGCTGGAGGCCGTCACATGGCCGCCGAGCAGGGCTTGCTGCAAATCCGCATTGCCTTTGAACGGCACATGGTTGAGCGTGACCTTGGCGTTGATGGCCAGCTCTTCCACCAGCAGATGGGGGGACGAACCAATGCCTGTTGAACCGTATTCGACCTTGCCGGGACTCTTACGCGCTGCGGCGATGTACTCGTGGAACGTCTTGTAGGGCGAATCCGAGCGCACGGTAAAGCCGAAGGTGTAGCCCGACAGACCGATGATGTAGGTGAAATCAGTCAGCGGATTCCAGGCCGTTTTTTGCATGTGCGCCATGCGCAGCATGGACATGGGGAATTGCGTGATGGTGTAGCCATCGGGCTTGGCGGTGCGGGCCATGACACCGGGGCCCAGGGTGCCGCCAGCACCCGGCTTGTTCTCCACGATGATGGACTGCCCTAGCTGCTTGCCCGCCAGATCGGCCAGGGTGCGCATGTGGCGGTCGGTTGGGCCACCTGCCGGGAAAGGCACGATCAGGGTGATGGGCTTGGTGGGGAACTCCTGCGCCTGTGCACTGCCCATGCAGGCACCGGCCAGCATTGCCAGCCCCATCGATAGCAGGCTGCGGCGGCTTGAGAAGTGGGTCATGTTTGTCTCCTGTAGTTATGAATGGATATGACAGCCACTGGCCTCAGAGCGCCTTGACCAATTCAGGCACAGCCGTGAACAGATCAGCCTCCAGCCCATAGTCGGCCACGCTGAAGATCGGCGCCTCAGGGTCCTTGTTGATCGCCACGATCACCTTGGAATCCTTCATGCCCGCCAAGTGCTGGATGGCACCCGAGATGCCGGCCGCGATGTACAGCTGGGGCGCCACGATCTTGCCGGTCTGGCCCACTTGCAGGTCGTTGGGGGCGTAGCCCGCATCCACCGCAGCGCGGCTGGCGCCGATGGCGGCGCCCAGCTTGTCGGCCAGCGGGGTGATGACTTCGTTGAACTTTTCTGCGCTGCCCAGCGCACGGCCACCGGAGACGATGATCTTGGCAGCGGTGAGTTCGGGGCGGTCGTTCTTGGCGATTTCGCTGCCCACGTAGCTGCTCTTGCCTGCATCGGCCGTCGCTGCTGCGGTTTCGACAGCGGCTGCGCCACCCGTGGCAGCTGCGGCATCAAAGCCGGTGGTGCGCACGGTGATGACCTTGACGCTGTCGGCGCTTTGCACGGTGGCAATGGCGTTGCCTGCGTAGATGGGGCGCTCGAAGGTGTCTTGGCTCACCACCTTGGTGATGTCGCTGATCTGAGCCACGTCGAGCTTGGCAGCAACGCGGGGGGCCACGTTCTTGCCACCTGCGGTGGCGGGGAACAGGATGTGGCTGTAGTTGGCAGCAATGGCCAGGACTTGCGCGGCCACGTTTTCTGCCAAGCCGTGGGCCAGGCTTGCGGCATCAGCATGGATGACCTTGCCCACACCAGCGATCTGGGCTGCTGCTTGGGCGGCTGCACCGGCGTTGTGGCCGGCAACGAGGACGTGCACGTCGCCACCGCAGGCCACAGCGGCCGTGACGGTGTTCAGGGTGGCGCCTTTGATGCTGGCGTTGTCGTGTTCAGCAATAACGAGAGAGGTCATGTCGGTCGTCTTTCTCTTGAATCTTGGAAGGTGCCGCTATCGCCTGCGACTGCCCGGTGCAGTGCGGTGGGTGCGCGGGACACCGAGGAAGGGCCGCCCCGCACCGAGGGTGTCGTCCCCCTGGGGGGAAGGCGCGAAGCGGCTCAGGGGGGTCAAATGACTTTCGCTTCGTTCTTGAGTTTCTCGACCAGGGCGGCCACGTCGGCCACCTTCACGCCAGCGCCGCGCTTGGCGGGCTCTGTGACTTTGAGGGTCTTCAGGCGGGGGGGCACGTCCACGCCGAGGTCTTCGGGCTTGACGGTGTCCAGCTGCTTTTTCTTGGCCTTCATGATGTTGGGCAAGGTGACGTAGCGGGGTTCGTTCAGGCGCAGGTCGGTGGTGATGACGGCGGGCAAGCTCAGGGCCAGGGTTTCCAGGCCGCCGTCGATTTCGCGGGTCACGTGAACCTTGTCGGCAGCCAATTCGACCTTGCTGGCGTTGGTGGCCTGGGGCAGGTCCGCCAGGGCTGCGAGCATCTGGCCGGTCTGGTTGGCGTCGTCGTCGATGGCTTGTTTGCCCAGGATGATGAGCGCAGGTTGCTCTTTGTCCACCAGGGCCTTGAGCAGCTTGGCCACGGCCAGGGGTTGCAGTTCGACATCGGTCTCGACCAGGATGGCGCGGTCAGCGCCAATCGCCATGGCCGTGCGCAGGGTTTCCTGGCACTGGGCTACGCCGCAGGAGACTGCGATGACTTCGGTCACCAGGCCTTTTTCTTTCAGGCGCACGGCCTCTTCAACGGCGATTTCGTCAAAGGGGTTCATGCTCATCTTCACGTTGGCGATGTCCACACCCGTGTTGTCCGACTTCACTCGGACCTTCACGTTGTAGTCCACCACGCGCTTGACAGGGACCAGAACTTTCATAACCACACACTTTCTTGAGAGAAAAACACAGGCGAATGACACGCCAGAAAATCAGTACCTGAGCGGCTCGGCAACCACCAGAGGCAAACGACAGGGGTCAGGCAGAAGGCAAGGTCAGCACGCCCTGCTGTTGCAATTGCTGAAGCTGCTCATCACTCATGGACAAAAGGCGTTGCAGCACTTCGCGCGTGCCCTCACCCAGCGTGGGCGGTGCGTTGCGCAAAGGCAGGCGCAGCCCATCCAGGCGATACGGCGGCGCAAACACTGCCGTGGTGCCTGCCACGGGGTGCGGCATGTCGCGCAACAAGCCAGAGCGCTGGGTGCGCTCGCTGGTCAGCGCCTCGTGCAGGCCCGCCACCTTGCCGCACGGAATGCCCACGGCCTGCATGCGCTCGATCAGCAGGTCACGGGGATGGGTGCGAATCAAATTCTTGAGCAGCGGTGCCAGCTCCAGGCGATGCTGGGTACGGTTGACGTTGGTGGCAAAGCGGGGGTCTTCCACGATGTCGGGCCGCTGCAGCACCTGTCTGCAGAACTTGTCGAACTGCCCGTTGTTGCCCACCGCGATGATGAGCGGGCCATCGGCTGCGTCGTACATGCCGTAGGGCACGATGGAGGGATGCGCATTGCCATAGCGCTCAGGGTCGCGCCCCAGCAGCATGGCGTCCAGGCCGTAGTAGCCGGTGACCATGATGCCGCAGTCGTACAGCGCCATCTCAATGAGCCGCCCTTTGCCTGTGCGCTCGCGCCGGAACATCGCCGCCAGCACCGCTTGCGCCGCGTACATGCCGGTCATCAGGTCCACCACTGCGACGCCAAACTTCAGCGGCGGCTGCGAGGCCTCTCCATTCAAGGCCATCAACCCCGCTTCGCCCTGGATGACCAGGTCATACCCCGGGCGCTTGGCCTCGGGGCCGCTGCTGTCATAGCCCGCCACGGCGCAGTAGATCAGGTCAGGCTTGATGGCCTTGAGTTGCGCGTAGCCCAGGCCCAGCTTCTCTGCGCCACCGGTCTTGAAGTTGTGAACCACCACGTCGAACTGGGGCAGCAGATCGTGAACGATCTTCAGGCCTTCGGCGGTTTGAAGGTCGAGCGTGATGGACCGCTTGTTGCGGTTCATGCTGTTGTAGTAGGTGGTCTCTGTCTTGCCAATGCGCATGCCCCAGTCGCGGGTGTCATCGCCCCGGCCCGGGTGCTCGACCTTGATGACCTCGGCCCCAAAATCGGCCAGCACCTGCGCGCACAGCGGCCCGGCAAACACGCGCGACAGGTCGAGCACGCGCACCCCTTGCAGAGGGAGATCGAGGTCGCCAGATACTTCTTGTTCGTTCACAGTCTTTGTCTCCTTGGATGGATGCGCCTGCACTTCGGGTGCTCAGGCGCATCGGGGCACGCAGCTCAGCGCTGCCGCCCCAGCGCGATGAAGCGTGCCAGGTGGTGATCTTCATCGCCAAACTGGTGATCCACCATGACGAGGCGCTTGGCGTAGTGCGACAAGGGAAGCTCCCATGTCATGCCAATGCCGCCGTGCAGCTGGATGCTTTCCTCAGCCACCAGCGCGCCAATGCGGCCCATGGTGACCTTGGCGGCGGACAGTGCACGCTCGCGCTCGGTGCGGTCGGTACTGTCCATCGCGGCCGCTGCGTTGATGACGGCAGAGCGCGCCTGCTCCACTTCCAAAAGCAGGTCGGCCATGCGGTGCTGCAGGGCCTGGAAGCTGCCAATGGGCACACCAAACTGCTTGCGCGTTTGCAGGTATTCCAGCGTGTGCTTTTTGGCCACATCCATGGCGCCCAGCGCCTCGGCGCACACGGCCAGAATGCCCCAGCCCACGGCATGCTCCAGCGTGGTAAAGCCCTGCCCTTCGGCGCCCAGCAAGGCGCCCGCGCCCACCTGCACGTTCTGCAAGGTGACTTCGGCCACACGGCCACCATCGATGCGGCCCATGCCACGGCGGCTCAGGCCTGCGGCATCGGCGGGAACCAGGAACAGCGAGATGCCGTCTTCATCATCCACAGCGCCCGAGGTGCGGGCACTGACCAGCAGCAGCTGCGTCTGGTCGCCATGCAGCACCACGGCCTTGTGGCCGGTGAGTTGCCAGCCATCGCCATTGCGCACGGCACGGGTAGTGACGCGATTGAGTGCGTAGTGTGCGCCGGGCTCTTCATGCGCCAGCGCAGCCACAGTGCTGCCGTCGATGAGGCTGGCGATGTGTTCCTTTTGCGCTGCGCTGCCCGCCAGACCCAGCGCCCGACCCACCACCAGCGCGCCGACAAAGGGCTCCACCACCAGACCGCCGCTCAGGGCTTCAAACACCACGGCCACGTCAAAGCCCGCGCCGCCGAAGCCGCCATCGGCTTCTGGGAAGAGTGCGCCAATCGCGCCCAGCTCGGCAAAGCGGGCCCACAGCTCCGCGTCCATGCCGTTGTCGCCGTAGGCAATATGGTTGCGCGTCTCAATCCCGTACTGCTCGGCCACGAAGCGGTTCAGGGTGTCCGCCAGCATGCGGCGGTCTTCGGTATGTTCAAAGTTCATCGCGGCAACCTCACAGGCCGAGAATCATCTTGGAGATGATGTTCTTCTGAATTTCATTGGAGCCGCCAAAGATCGACAGCTTGCGGTAGTTGAAGTAATTCGCAGCTGCCGTCGCTGCCTCCTTGGGTCCCACGGGTTCTTCGGCATAGCCTTCGTACTGCGCTTCTTCGATGAAGGGCAGCGCGTAAGGCCCAACGGCGCGACGGATGAGCGACAGGATCTCCTGGCGGATCTCGGTGCCGCGGATCTTGAGCATGGAGCTTTCGGCCCCCGGCACACCGCCACCGGCCACGGCGGCAATCACGCGCAGGTTGGTGGTCTTCATGTTCTCCAGATCAATCTCGACCTGGGCCATGCGGGCGGCAAACAGCGGGTCCTGGTCCAGCGGCTTGCCGTTTTTGATGACCTTGGCGGCAATCACCTGGAGCTTGGCCAGTGCGGCAATGCAAAAGCCCACACCCGCGATGCCGGTGCGCTCGTAGGTCAGCAGGTACTTGGCGTAGGTCCAGCCCTTGTTCTCCTCGCCCACCAGGTTTTCTACCGGCACCTTCAAATCGGTGAAGAACACTTCGTTGACTTCCTTGTCCCCATCGAGCGTGCGGATGGGGCGCAGCTCCACGCCGGGCGATTGCATGTCCACCAGCAAGAAGCTGATGCCCGACTGCGCCTTGGCTTCGCGGTCGGTGCGCACCAGGCAGAAGATCATGTTGGCGTGCTGGCCCTGGGTGGTCCAGGTTTTCTGGCCGTTGACGATGTAGTGGTCACCCTGTCGTACCGCAGTAGTTTTCACAGAGGCCAGGTCCGAGCCCGCACCGGGTTCAGAGTAGCCCTGGCACCACCAGTCCTGCCCGCTCAGGATGCGCGGCAGCCAGTAGGTCTTTTGCGCTTCGTTGCCAAACTTGATGAGCACCGGGCCCAGCATGCTCACACCAAAGGGCACGATGCGCGGGCCACCGGCCAAGGCGCACTCGGTGTCAAAGATGAACTTTGCCACCGCGCCCCAGCCGGGGCCGCCATAGGCTTCGGGCCAGTGGTTGGCCAGCCAGCCGCGCTCGTTCAGGATGGCGTGCCAATCGTCCTGGTCGGCACGGGTCAGGCGCTGCCCGGCCTTGACCTTGGTGGCGATGCGTTCGGGCAGTTTGGCTTTCAAGAAAGCCTGCACCTCGGCGCGGAAGGCTTCTTCTTCAGGGGTGAAATTCAGGTCCATTGACGGTTTTCCTCAGTCATCCATGGCGCTATGCGCCTGTCTACGGCCTTCGCACCGGCGCGCCCCACGCGGGGGACGGCAAGCCAGGGCCTTTGCTGGCCGCGCCGCCCCGCAGCGAGGGCGTCGTCCCCCTCCCGCAGGAGAGGGGGAAGCGGCGCCAGCCGCTCAGGGGGTGTTTCAATAAATTTCGAAGAGGCCTGCGGCCCCCATGCCGCCTGCGATGCACATCGTCACCACGCCGTACTTGGCCTTGCGGCGGCGGCCTTCGAGCAGCAGGTGGCCCACCAGGCGTGCGCCGGTCATGCCGAAGGGGTGGCCAATGGCAATCGCCCCGCCGTTCACGTTCAGCCGCTCGGACGGAATGCCCAGGCGGCGCTGGCAGTACAGGGCCTGCGAGGCAAAGGCTTCGTTCATCTCCCACAGGTCAATGTCCTGCACCGTGAGGCCGTGGCGCGCCAGCAGCTTGGGCACGGCAAACACGGGGCCAATGCCCATTTCGTCGGGCTCGCAACCGGCCACCGCAAAGCCACGGAAGGCGCCCAGCGGCTGCAGGCCCCGGCGCTCGGCCTCCTTGGCTTCCATCAGCACGCAGGCGCTCGATCCGTCCGACAGCTGCGAGGCATTGCCTGCCGTGATGAACTGGCCCGGGCCCTTCACCGGCTCCAGCTTGGCCAGGCCTTCGAGCGTGGTGCTGGCGCGGTTGCAGTTGTCGTGCGTGGCGGTCACTTCGCGGTAGGTAACCTCGCCGGTCTCCTTGTTCTTTTCCATCATGCGCGTGGTGCAGGGCACGATCTCGTCGGCGAACACGCCCGCTTGCTGCGCAGCAGCGGTGCGCTGCTGGCTTTGCAACGAGAACGCATCCTGGTCTTCGCGGCTGATGCCGTAGCGGTGGGCCACGATGTCGGCCGTGTCGATCATGGCCATGTACAGCGCAGGCTTGTGCTCTTGCAGCCAGGGGTCCACGTCACCCGGCAGGCCTGGGCGGATGGCCGAGATGCTCTCCACCCCGCCCGCCACCATGGCAGGCACGCCTTCGGCCACGATGCGGCCTGCCGCAATCGCCACCGACTGCAGACCCGATGCGCAAAACCGGCTGGCCACCATGCCCGCCACCGAAAGGGGCAGGCCCGCACGCAGAGCCGTCTGGCGGCCAATGTTCTTGCCGGTGATGCCCTCGGGGTAGCCGCAGCCCATCACCAGGTCTTCGATCAGCTCGGGGTCGATGCCCGAGCGCTCGACCGCTGCCTTGACGGAAAAGGCCGCCAGCTGCGGGCCGGGTGTGGCATTGAATTCGCCCCGGTGCGACTTGGTCAATGGGGTGCGGGCGGTGGAAACGATGACGGCTTCGCGCATGATTTGCTCCTGATTTGATAGCTGCTTGCGCTTATTCATAAAGCGCTAGAGGCCAAAATGATTCAAAAAAATGGTACCTATGGGATGGAGCGACACCGGGAAAAAATCGGTTCAGCGCCCCCACTGACGCCCCCACCCGTTCGGGCTGAGCCTGTCGAAGCCTGGTACCGCGCTTCGACAGGCTCAGCGTGAACGGGCGGGGTCATGGGGACTGGTTCAGGCTGTCAAAGTTGCGCCCCTCCCGCACCAGTTGCACCAGCAAGGGCGAGGGCTTCGAGAACAGCGGGTCTTCCTGGGCAAAGGCCTCGATGTCGGCCAGCAGCTGGGGCAGGCCCGTCATGTCGGCCCACTTCATGGGGCCGCCCCGGTGGCGCGGAAATCCGTAGCCCGCGACAAAGGTCACATCCACATCCAGCGGGCGCAGGGCAATGCCTTCGTGCACCACATTCGCCCCTTCGTTGACCATGGCGGCCATGTAGCGGCGCATGATCTCGTCGGCGCTGAAGCTGCGGGGCGTGACGCCTTTCTTGGCGCGCTCGGCATCCACAATGGCCAGCACCTCGGGGTCGGGCTGGCCCACGCGGGCGCCTTCGGGGTAGAGGTAGAAACCGCGCCCCGTCTTTTGCCCGAACCAGCCGCGCTCGCAGATGCGGTCGGCAATCTCCACGTACCGGGCCTTGGGGTCGCGCGTGGCAGCGCGGCGCTTGCGCGTGGCCCAGCCAATGTCGCCACCGGCCAGGTCCGTGACCTGGAACGGACCCATGGCAAAACCAAAGCCGCGCACGGCTGCGTCGATCTCATACGGGCTGGCACCGTCTTCGAGCAGGTGGTCGGCCGCCTGCTTGTACACGGCCAGGATGCGGTTGCCGATGAAGCCGTCGCACACACCGGCGCGCACGGGCACCTTTTTGAGCTTCTTGGCCAGCTCAAACGCCGTGGCCACCACGTCGGGGGCCACCTGGGCGGGCACCACGATTTCCAGCAGCTTCATGATGTTGGCGGGGCTGAAGAAGTGCAGGCCGATCACGTCCTGCGGGCGGCGGGTGGCGGCGGCAATGGCGTCGATGTCGAGGTAGGACGTGTTGGTGGCCAGCACGGCGCCGGGCTTGCACACGCGGTCCAGCTCGCGGAACACGGCCTTCTTGACTTCGATGTCTTCAAACACGGCCTCGATCACCAGATCCACATTGGCGATGTCGGCATAGCTGATGCTACCGGTGTAACGCGCCATCACGGCGGCCTGGGCGGCATCGGTCATGCGGCCCTTGGCCACCAGGCCGTTGTAGACCTTTTCGACATTGGCGCGGCCCCGGGCAATGGACTCGGCATCGCGCTCGATCATGGTCACGGGCAGGCCCGCATCCAGCGCCGCCACGGCAATGCCCGCGCCCATGGTGCCGCCGCCGATGACGGCAATGCTGGCCACGGGGCGCGGCTGTGCGGCCTGGGCCTCGGGCACCTTGGCCACTTCGCGCTCGGCAAAAAAGGCATGGATGAGCCCAGCGCGCTGCGGGCTGTCGATGCATTCCATGAACAGCGCACGTTCGCGGGCCATGCCTTCGTCAAACGGGAGTTGCAGCGCGGCCTGCACGCATTCGATGATCTTGAGGGGGGAGAACAGGCCGCGCGACTTTTGGGCGGTCTCGGCCTTCTGCACCTCCAGCCAGTCCAGCGCAGCCTGCGGCTCGGCAATGGCCAGGTCACGCGTGCGGCGCACGGGGGCGTTGGCAGCCAGCAGCTCGCGCACATAGGCCAGGCCTGCGGCCTGCGGGTCGGGGCCTTCCACCAGCTTGTCCACCAGCCCGGCTTGCAGCGCGGCCTGTGCCTTGAGGGGTTGACCACTGAGCATGAGGGTGGTCGCAGCCTGCACGCCCATCAGGCGCGGGGCGCGCTGGGTGCCGCCCGAGCCGGGCAGCAGGCCCAGGTTCACCTCGGGCAGGCCCAGCGTAGCGGAAGGCAATGCAAGGCGGTAGTGGGCCGACAGCGCCACCTCCAGCCCGCCGCCCAAGGCTGCACCGTGCAGCATGGCGACCACGGGCTTGTTCAGGTTTTCTATGGCACGGCACACCTCGGGCAGGATGGGAGAGGCGGGTGGCTTGCCAAATTCGCGGATGTCAGCGCCCGCGATGAAGGCCTTGCCGGCACCCACCAGCAGCACTGCCTTGACGCCGGGCTGCTGCGCGGCTTGGTCCATGGCCGCAACCAAGCCTTGCCGAACGGCTGCGCCCAGTGCGTTGACCGGGGGGTTGTCGATGGTGACGATCTGCACCTCGTCCTGCACCCGCCATTGAACGACGGACGCTGTGGCGTCATGGGCCATGCACTTGTCTCCTTGCTTGTTCTTGTTCCAGACAGGCTGGGCTCGATCTAGCGCCGAGCCAGCCCGATGGGCTTGTCCTCATTCTTATGGCGACAATGGTTTATGACAATCTCATCATTCATTGACATACTGTCAAATAAATTTATCCAATCGAACCCTTTTAACCCCCGCTGAAGCCCCCATGGACTCCCAAGCCCTGAACCTGCTGGTTGAAATCATTGACAGCGGCAACCTTAGCCAGGCGGCCCGCAAGCTCAAGATGACACGTGCCAATGTGAGCTACCACCTCACCAAGCTCGAAAAAGACGTAGGGGTGCAACTGGTGCAGCGCTCCACCCGGCGGGTGGAGCCCACCGAGATCGGCATGCGGCTGTACCAGCATGGCCGCGCCATCCACAACGAAATCCTGGCAGCGCGCGAGGCGGTGACCTCGCTGGGCCGGGGCCTGCAGGGGCGGGTGGGCATCAGCGTGCCCAGCGGCTACGGGCAGATCGTGATGAGCGACTGGCTGATCGAGTTCAAGCGCCTGTACCCAGGCATCGTGCTGGATGTGCTGTTTGAAAACCGCGCCGACATCCTGCGCGACGAGGTGGACATTGCCGTGCGCGTGGTGCCCGAGCCCCCGCTGTCCATGGTGGCCCGCAGCCTAGGCAATGTGCGCTACCTGGCCTGCGCATCACGCGAATACGCCCAGCAGCACGGGCTGCCCCGCACCCTGCACGAGCTGCGCAACAGCCCGGTCATCACCGCGGGCGTGACGGGGCGGCACCTGCGCCTGGCCGCCTACCAGGGCGCCGAGCGGTACGAGGTGCTGCTGGAGCCCACGATGATTTCAGAGCACTTTCCATTCTTGCGCCAGGGCATCGTGGCGGGGCTGGGCGTGGGCCTGGTGCCCGACTACGTGGTGCAGGACAAGCTGGACAGCGGCGAGCTTGTCACCACACTGGACGAATACCGGCTGAGCATCTTCGGCACGCAGATGTACCTGCTGTACCTGCCAAACCGCCACCAGACGCGGGCTGTACGCACTTGCATCGACTTCATCCTGGCCAAGACCCGGCCACCCGAAACCAGCGGCGCGGATGCGCCCGCGCTGCAGGAGGCCGTTGAAAAAACAGCCACTCCCAAAAAGCCCTCCGCGCCAGGAGGTGGGGCTTAGCTGGCGCTGCAGCAACGCAGCCCTGCCATATCCAGATTTGGGGCGACCAAGCCTTGTGCCCCTGCCCTCCCCCCCGCACCGACGCACCCGACGGTTGACAAGTTGTCCAGCCCTGCGCGGCTCCCCACTTCTAGAATCCGGGCACAACCTGCGCATCTGCAGACACACCCCACCACCATGCCCCACTTGTTGTTGAACTGCGAGATTGCGGAACGCCAAAGCCCCGGCCTGCACCAGGGCCAGGTGGCGTTTCAGATGGACAGCCCGTCGATCTCGACCCGTGAGCTGATTGCCCTGAGCGTGCGGTCCCACCTGGCCTTGCAGCGCATTGCTCGCGCCAGTGCGGCCGCACCGGCACAGGCTGCGCCCCCCACACCCACGCTGACACAGGCCTTGATTGATGAAGGCTTGGCGCAGGGGCGCGTGGCCTTGCCCAGGCCACCAGAGCCTGCCAGCGAACCGGAGCTGGCGGTGCACGAGCAGACCGAGATCCATCGGGCCCTTGTCGCGTTCGAAGCGGGTGAGTTCCAGATGGTGGTCGATGGCACGCTGTACCGGTCGCATGCGCAGCTGGATCTGACAGACAGCTCGCACGCCGTTTTTTTGAGATTGCGCCCGCTGGTTGGCGGATGAAAGGAACCCATGAGTGAGATGCAGCAGTGGACGGCGAGCGCCGCGCAGCACGCCAGAGTCCAGCGTTTTGAAGCCTGGTTGCTGGCCTATGTGCAAGCGGCCAAGGACGCAGGCCGGAGCCTGGATGACGATGAGCGAGCCATTCGCAATGAAGGCGAGGAATCGCCGTTTTGCGAAGCGCTTCAAAAGGCGTTTGGCGACGAGGCCGAACAGCACCTCGCGGACTTTTTCATGTTTCCGGTGCTGCATGAAAGCATCCCCAACATGCGTGCGCGCGCAGACAGCGTGTGGAGCTTCGCACGCGATGTGAGCGATCTGCTGACGGAGGCCGTCACGAAGTGGGGGCGCGAATACACCGCCCATCTGGCCTTGCAGCGCTTGCGCCACCAGTTGAGCCATCCTGCCGACCCCACCGAATGCACCGCCCCGCGCTGGATGGACGCCGCGCGCGAACAGATTCACGCGCAGATTGAAGCACAGTACCGAGACTACCGGCTTGAGGATCTCAACAAAGCCTTGACCCGCAGCGTCCATCCATTTCTGGAGCCCGCCCCTGGCACGCTGGGCCGACTGCTGTGCGCATTGCCATCCTCGCGCACCCAGCTGGACGCGTTGCTGGATTTGATGGCGCACTCGTGCGACACCTGGGTGGACGAGCAGTTCCAACCGCCACCGCAGGTGGAAGACGGCAAGTGCGAGAGCCGCATGCGCACCTCTGCGTTTTTCGGACTGGCCGACTATGCAGATGATCTGGCGCAGGCCCGTGCGCGCTTCGGCCCGCTGGACTCTGCCTGGGTGCAGCGCCTGTTCGATGCAGAGTGGCCGCGCGGCGCGCAGGTGGTGGGCGCTTGCGTGCGGCAGGATGAAGACGTCTTGAAAGGCTTCCAGCCCGAGGCGCTGGACTGGGTGTACGCCCACTGCACCAAGCCACTGGAGGAAGCCATCAGCGCGCTGGGCCAGCTCGCAGACCATTGGAGCGTGGACTACGACCACCATACCGAACGCAGCCTGAGCGGAGTCCGCTTCGTCGTAGCGGGCGCGCGCCTGTTGGCGCAGATGCCGTCGCCGCCACCCCTCCTCGGGCTGGTGCAAGACTATGCGGATCGCCCCGCTGCCCGGGCCTTGAAACTGGTCTGCAATGTGCGCCCCCTGACTGCGGCCGAATCCGCCGAGCTGTTGGCCGAGCTGCGCCAGTTCACCCCCGAGGTGTTGCTGCAGTTGCTGCGCCACTGCCGCGCACAGGCCGACGAAGTGCTGGAGGCCCTGGGCTGGGGCAGCGCGGCGCCGCTGTACCGCTTCATGCGCGAGTGCGAGCAGGCCAACGCCAACGCGTATTTCGATGTGGCGTTGTTGAAGGAACACCTGCAGCGCGCAGGCAAGTCGGGCGAGCTGCTGCTGGCATGGCACAAGAAGTACAAGCACCTGAAAGTCACCATGCACCGTATCGAAGCGGTGCAAGGCGTGGAAGACAAAAGGCTGGCGGGCATGCTGGGCAAGCTCTCCCAAGAGCACATTCGCGTCTGGGGCATGGTGCCGATTCGGGATGATGCCGACCTGCGCGAGCGTTTTCAGTTTTTCAAAGGCGCGGGCAAGCAGGCATCGAAGATGTATGGCTCGGAGCGCACGGCCAATGTGCGCGATGCCGCCGCCGCCGCGCTGGTGCAGTTGGCGCACAACGCGGGGTTTGGAGACGTGACCGAGATGGAATGGTCACTCGACGCCAGCGCATACACCGCACAGGACTGGAGCTGGCAGCACGATGAGTACGCCGTGGAGCTGAGCCTGGAACGGTTCCAGCCACAGCTGAAGGTTGTGAAGGCTGGCAAGGCATTGAAAAGCCTGCCGCCTGCGCTGAAGAAAGACCCCGGCCTGGCACCGCTGCTGGCGCAGCTCGACCTGCTCAAGGACCAGAGCAAGCGCTACCGCACCGCCCTGGAAAACCTCATGGTCAGTGGCCGTGCGCTGGCACCGGAGCAACTGAAAGAACTCGCCAACCTGCCCATGGCTCGGCATTTGCTGACCGCGCTTTACCTGCAAACACCGGGCGGTGAGCTGGGCCTGCTGGACGACAGCCTGACCCAGCTGCGACTGCTGGACGCGGAGGGCCGCCTGGCAGATGTGCCCCAACCCGTGGAGCAGCCCCTGACCATCGCGCATGTCCATTCGTTGCTGGCGTCAGGCCGCTTGATCGCGTGCCAGCGGCACACCGTGGAATCGGCCCAGGTGCAACCGTTCAAGCAGGCGTTTCGTGAGTGCTATGTGCTCACACCCGCCGAGCGCGAAGCGCACGACCTGTCACGCCGCTTCGAGGGGCGCCGCGTCAAGACTTCGGTGCTGGGCGCGATCCTGTCGGCCCGGGGGTGGCGGGTCGATGGCAGTGAAGGCGATTGCACGGCCCACAAGCGCCTGGCACCCGACCTGACGGTGGAAGTCGCGCTGCCCGATGTCCACCACTTTTTGACCGAGGAAGAGGCCACGGTGCTGGGCGAGATCTGGCTCATCCGCCAAGGGAACCGCGTGCCCCTTGAAGAGGCCCCGGCCATCGGTTTCTCCGAGGCCATGCGCGACCTGGACCTGGTGATCACCGCAGGCGCGGCCGACAGCGATGAACATTCTGCCGAGGTGCAGCAAGCGCGGGTGGCACTGGTCGGCGCCCTGCTCCCCAGCCTGGGTTTGAAGAACGTTCGCCTGGAGGGGCACCACGCCATCGTCCAAGGCAAGCGCGCGAGCTACCGCCTGCACCTGGGCACGGCAGTGATCCACGTCATACCGGCCGGGTACCTGTGCATCGTGCCGGCCGACAAGGCGTCTCAGAAATCCGTGGCCTTGCCCTTTGTCGATGACGACCAGCGTACCAGCGAGGTGTTGTCCAAGCTGTTGCTGCTCAGCGCCGACGACAAAATCAAAGACCCAAGCATCCTGGCGCAGATCGAGGGCCGGCAAGCCGAGGCTCAGGCCCAGGACTGAACGTCAGCGCGGCCACTTTCAGCGGCCGCTGGCACACTTATTCCCAGGTGACGTGAGCCCCACAAAAAAACGCCACAGGGCGCAAACCCTGTGGCGTTTTTGTTTGGACGAACGGACTGCAGTGGGAGGCAGCCCCCCAACCTGCCCAACCCTGGGGCAGTTATTGCTGCTGCGCGTTTTGCAGGGCAGCAATGCGCTCTTCGATCGGCGGATGGGTGCTGAACAGCTTGCCAATGCCACCGGCAATGCCCATGGCGGCCACGCTCTTTGGCAGCTCGCCGGGGTGCATGCCACCCAGGCGGGCCAGGGCGTTGATCATGGGCTGGCGGCGACCCATGAGCTGGGCAGCACCTGCGTCGGCACGGAACTCGCGCTGGCGGCTGAACCAGGCCACGATCATCGCGGCCACAAAGCCCAGCACGATGTCGAGCACGATGGTGGTCACGTAGTAGCCGATGCCGGGGCCCGAGCTTTCCTCGTCGTTCTTGCGCAGGAAGCTGTCCACCGCGTAGCCGATGACGCGCGACAGGAACACCACGAACGTGTTCATCACGCCCTGAATCAGCGTCATGGTCACCATGTCGCCGTTGGCGATGTGGGCGACTTCGTGGCCAATCACGGCCTCGACTTCTTCGCGCGTCATGCCTTGCAGCAGACCGGTGGACACGGCCACCAGCGCCGAGTTTTTGAACGCGCCTGTGGCAAACGCATTGGGGTCGCCTTCAAAAATACCAACTTCAGGCATGCCGATCTTGGCTTCGTTGGCAAACTTGCGCACGGTCTCGACAATCCAGCGCTCGTCGGCCGAGCCGCTGCCGTCAATCACACGCACGCCAGACGACCACTTGGCCACCGGCTTGCTGATGAGCAGCGAAATGATCGCGCCGCCAAAACCCATGATGAGCGCGAAACCCAGCAAGGCGCCCAAGTTCAGGCCGTTGGCGGTGAGGTAGCGGTTCACGCCCAGCAGGCTGGCCACTACGCCCAGCACTAGCACGACGGCCAGGTTGGTCAATACAAATAACAAGATCCGTTTCATGGCTTCTCCGTGGGTGAAACAAGGACACAGGGCATTTAAGTGGGGGATGACTGCCGTGAATCAAGACCATCGCTGGCAGCAACCCACGGCACGCCCCATCTGCCCGTTTGAATGGCCCGATGTTAGGGCGAAACCCCAAAACGGCACGAATCCCCAGGCTGCAACGGGAATTAACCCCCTTCAGAACCGCTGCGCGAACGCGTTGGCCGCCACGCAAACGAGGAACAGAGGCTCCTGGCCCCTTGATGGGAAAGCGCTTGTGCAAGCGCCCAAGGATGGGGAGCAGAGCCTCAAATAGCGTGGGCGTGGCGCAGCGCTTGGAGCACCTGGCTTCGCAGCGTCGCCAGCGCCGCGCCTTCGCGCAACCGGGGCCGGTGCAGGGGCACGGCGATTTCAAGCGGAGGCTGGGCGCCGCCTGCCTCCAGCACCACGATGCGATCACTCAGCACCAGCGCTTCGTCCACGTCGTGGGTGACCAACAGCACGGCCACACCGTGGCGAAGGGCCAGGCCCGCCAGCATCTCTTGCAGCTTGATGCGGGTGAAGGCGTCCACGGCAGAAAAGGGCTCGTCCAGCAACAGCAGGCGCGGCCGGGTGAACAGGCCGCGTGCAATGGCCACGCGCTGCGCCTGTCCGCCCGAAAGTTGTTTGGGCAAGCGCTCACCCAGCCCAGCCAGGCCCACTTCGTCCAGCAGCAGTGGCACTTGGGGGTGGTGGCGACCGCCCCGCCCCAGATCAAAGGCCACGTTCTCTGCCACAGTGAGCCAAGGGAACAGGCGCGGCTCCTGAAAGATGAAACCCACATCGCGGGTGATGTCGGTCTGCACCTGGCCCGCCAGCAGCACCTGGCCCTGGTAATCAGTGTCCAGCCCCGCAATGATGCGCAGCAATGTGCTCTTGCCGCAGCCGCTGGCGCCCACCAGGCTCACCACCTCGCCCGGCCGCAAGCTCAGTCGCAGGTTCTGCAGCACGGGCCGCTGGTCAAAGGCTTTGCGGTGCACGGTCACATCGAGCAATGGGGCCGCTGCTGCACCCAATTCAGAGGCGGGATGGACCATGCTCAGCCCCGCCCCCCGGTGTTGTCGTAGGTGTCACGCCAGGCCAGCAGTCGCCGCTCCAGCCACTGCATGGCCGTGTCGGTGATTTTGCCCAGCACCGCCAGCAGCACGATCGCGGCCAGCACAATGTCGGCACGTCCGGTTTCGCGCCCATCGGTCAGCAAATAGCCCAGGCCTTTGGTCGCCGCGATCAGTTCGGCCGCCACCATGAACATCCACGCCAAGCTCAGGCCGTTGCGCAAGCCCGTGAACACGGAGGGCAAGGCCGCAGGCAGCAACACCCGCTGCACCAGGGCCAGACGGGGCAGGCGGTACATGCGCGCCACCTCGACCAGTTTGCGGTCCACATCGCGAAAGCCTGAGGCCACCCCCAGGTACACGGGAAAAAAGGCGCCGATGGCGATCAGCACGATCTTGGGCGCCTCATCGATGCCCAGCCACAGCAGCAACAGGGGCACCCAGGCCAGGGATGGTATGGCGCGCAGCGCCTGGAAACTGGGGTCCAACACCGCTTGGCTGCGGCGCGACAGGCCCACCAGCGCCCCCAATCCCACACCCAAGGCAGCCCCGGCCGCATAGCCAGCCAGCACGCGACCAGTGCTGGCCAGCAGGTGTGCGGCCAAACCCTGCACACCAAAAGACCACAGGGTCTGGGCCACCTCGCTGGGGGCTGGCAGCACATGGGCACGCACCCAGCCCCACTGCACCGCCGACTCCCACGCCACCAAGGTGAGCAAAGGCAGCCACCAACCCATCAAAAGGCTTGCCCACCGTGACACCAAGCCAGCACGCGCTGGGCCCGCCATCGCCGACACAGGCAAGCCACTGGCGTCGTCCCAGCGCGGCGAAGCCGCCCAGGCTCGATGTGCCGAGGGGGCAGAAAGGAGGGATGCGTCAATGGGTTGGGGGTTTGCGGCCACGGCAGGTATCCAAGTGAAGGACCACAGCCCCAGGCGCAGCACCCAGGGCAGGGCCATATCAAAGGTCAGACGGCAGGGCGAACGACAGAATGCGCAAAGCGGGTGTCCACGAGGTCGGTCACGACCTTGGACAGCGGTGTGCCGGGTTTGACCAGGCCTTCAGACAGGAGGATGGGCGCAGCCGCTTGCAGCGCAGCCACATGCTCTTGCGATGGCAGGGGGTGGCTCAGATCGGTGCGCAGCTTGAGCTGCAGCAGGGCGACCTGCAGGCTGACCTTGGCCTCTTCGGCAAGGATTTTGGCGGCCTCGGTGGTGTTGGCCTGTATCCATTGGCGGGCACGCTCGTACTGCGCAATCACGCGGCGCGTGGCGGCGGGCTGCTGCGCCAGGAACTCTTCGCGCACATTCAAGAAGCCATAGGTGTTGAAGGCCACGTTGCGGTAGATGAGGCGCGAGCCGGAGTCCAGTTCGCTGGCGGCCATGATCGGGTCCAAACCCGCCCAGGCGTCCACGCGGCCTTGCTCCAGTGCCGTGCGGCCATCGGCGTGCTGCAGCGCCACGATCTCCACATCCGAGCGCTTGAGCCCCGCTGTGGGCAGTGCGCGCAGCAGGAAAAGGAAGGGATCAGTGCCTTTGGTGGCCGCCACCTTTTTGCCCTTGAGGTCTTTGATCGACTGGATCGGGCTGTCGCGCGTGACGACGAGCGCCGTCCATTCTGGCCTCGAGAAGATGTAGGGCGCCTTGATGGGATTGCCATTGGCCCTGGACAGCAAGGCCGCCAGTCCGGCCGACGATCCGATGTCAATGCTGCTGGCATTGAGGTGTTCCAGCGCCCGGTTGCTGCCTGCGCTGAACACCCATTTGATGTTCACGCCGTCCTTGCGAAAATCCTCTTCCAACCAGCCAAAGCGCCGTAACACCAGGCTGGATGGCGAGTAGTAGGCATAGTCCAGCCGCAACTCCTTGAGCGGCTCGGCCGCTTGGCCCAAAGCGGGCACAGCAAGGGCGGCAGCGCCCGCAGACAGCAAGGTACGACGTTTCATGGCGATGTGAAAGCAGGTGATGGAGCCCGCCATGGTGCATGGCCACCCTGCCCCCTTCAACGAAGGGTTTCAGCTTTGCTTATGCAAAAAAGGCGCGGGCCTGAACACCTGAGCGTCGTCGTAAAACGATGCGCTTTGGTTGGCCGGCCACCAGCCGGGCACGCCCAGCACCGGCAGCGGTGCAAAGGGCTTGGTCGCCCAGGGTTCGGGCTGCAGAGCCTGGGCCAGCCAGGCGTCCAGATTTGCTATGGATTCAATAGCTATTGGCGCTTTGTAGACGTGCGCCACCATGGGTTTTCTGGGTGTCACCAGCTTTTCCATCAGCGCATGGCCCAGCAGCAGCAAGCGGGCTTGCCCCCACAGCGGGCGCAGGTCAACAAACAGGCGCTGCCAGTCGCGTGCATGCAGTGCGGCCCACAGGGGTTCGGGCGCCTGCAGCAGGGCGCCGTTTTCGTCGAACACCGTGAGCGCATCGCGCAAGGGCCCGCGCACCGCGCCCACGCCCTGGGCGGCAATGGCCTGGGCCTGCAGCTGGTTCATGCGGCGCTTGGCCTGCGGCCAGTGCAGCCACACCAGGCCGTTGAAGAAGTCGTGCAGGTTGTCGCGCGTGGGCACGCAGCGGGTGTCAAAGATGTGCTGCTCGTAGGCGGTGCCTTCGGGCAAATCTGACTGGGGCACAAAGCGCAGGGGGGCGCCCGATGCAGCAGACAAGGCGGCATGCACGGGCAGGCCCGGCTCTGCTTCATCGGCTGGCGCCGCAGCCATGTCTGCCGTGGCGGCCACTATGCGCGCCGCCAGCGGCTCACCCACCGCGCGCCAGGGCTGCAGCCAGGGGGCCGCCCAGTCAATACGGTCTACACCAGGCGCCACGGCAACGCTTCACCGGCGCGCAGGGGCTTGAGGTTGGCTTCGCCAAAGACGAAGCTCTCGGGCGGCGTCCACGATTCGCGGCGCAGGGTGATGGTGCCGGTGTTGCGCGGCAGGTTGTAGAAGTCGGGGCCGTGGAAGCTGGCAAAGCCTTCGAGCTGGTCCAGCGCACCGGCGTTGTCGAACGCCTCGGCATACATCTCCATGGCCGCATGGGCCGTGTAGCAGCCTGCGCAACCACTGGCGTGCTCTTTGAGGTGTGCGGGGTGGGGGGCGCTGTCGGTGCCCAGAAAGAACTTGCTGCTGCCGCTGGTGGCGGCTTGCACCAGGGCCAAGCGGTGCGTTTCGCGCTTGAGCACGGGCAGGCAGTAGTAGTGGGGACGCACGCCGCCCACAAAGATGGCGTTGCGGTTGTACAGCAGGTGGTGCGCGGTGATGGTGGCGGCCGTGAAGCCATCGACCTGCATCACGTAGTCGGCGGCGTCCTTGGTGGTGATGTGCTCGAAGACGATCTTCAATTCCGGGAAGTCACGGCGCAGCGGGATGAGCTGCTGCTCGATGAACACGGCCTCGCGGTCGAACAGGTCGATGTCGCTGCTGGTCACTTCGCCGTGCACCAGCAGCAGCATGCCTGCCTTCTGCATGGCTTCGAGCGTCTTGTAGGTCTTGCGCAGGTCGGTCACGCCTGCGTCGCTGTTGGTGGTGGCGCCAGCGGGGTAGAGCTTGCAGGCGACCACACCAGCCGCATTAGCGCGGGCGATCTCTTCGGGCGGCAGGTTGTCGGTGAGGTACAGCGTCATCAGCGGCTCAAAGCTCACGCCTGCGGGCACGGCGGCCAGGATGCGCTGTTTGTAGGCCAGGGCCTGCTCGGCCGTGGTGACCGGTGGACGCAGGTTGGGCATGATGATCGCGCGGCCAAACTGGGCGGCGGTGTGGGGCACGACGGTGTGCAGGGGCTCGCCGTCGCGCACATGCAGGTGCCAGTCGTCGGGGCGGGTGATGGTGAGGGTTTGGAGTGCTGCAGTCATGGGGCGATATTGTCCCACCAACCCTCGCGGCACCGGGCGCCAGGCACGCCCGACACGGGGGCACAGCGCCCGGCGGCAGCCTGCATATCGCTACAAAATCAATAGCTGCCAGCGCTTATTCATCAAGCGCCAGGCCGCTAAATGACTTCAAACCTCGATCACTCGGCCGTGATGCCTGCGCGCTTGACCACGGCGCCAAACTTCACCAGGCGATCGGCCATCATCTTTTCAAAGGCGGCCGGGGCCATTTCTTCGGGCGGGATCACGCCCCGGTCCTTGAGGTTGGCAATCATGGCGGGCGATGTGGCCACTTGGCGCACGGCCTTGTACAGGGTCTGCACCACGGCCTCGGGCGTCCCGGCGGGGGCGGCCAGGCCGGTCCAGGAGGTGAGGTTCAGCTCGGGGTAGCCCACTTCGGCCAGGGTGGGCACATCGGGCAGCTGGGGCAGGCGCTGGTCGGCCGCCACGGCCAGGGCGCGCACTTTGCCTGCCTGGATGTGGGGCAGCATGATGACCAGGTTGTCGAGGATGAACTGCACCTCGTTGGCCAGCACGCCGGTGATGAGCGGTGTGCCGCCCCGGTAAGGGATGTGCGTGGTGAACACGCCCGTGGAGACTTTGAGCATTTCCACATTGAGCTGGCCCATGCTGCCCACGCCGCCGCTGCCGTAGTTGAGCTTTCCGGGGTTCTTCTTGGCGTAGTCGATGAATTCCTTGAAGGTCTTGAACGGCAAGCTGCTGTGCACCACC
This sequence comes from Acidovorax sp. 62, assembly GCF_002754495.1. Taxonomy (NCBI): domain Bacteria; kingdom Pseudomonadati; phylum Pseudomonadota; class Betaproteobacteria; order Burkholderiales; family Comamonadaceae; genus Acidovorax; species Acidovorax sp. 62. Next base: position 4,756,993 of record NZ_PEFJ01000001.1, on the reverse strand, counting down.
AGGGCGTTGGGCTGACGGCCCAGGATGGCGATGTTTTCGAAGTCTTTGACCGCGTCGTAGCCCACCTTGGGCTGCGTGAGCGGGTTGGCCAGGTGGCTGCTTTGGGACGAGACCACGAGCGTGTAGCCATCGGGCTTGGCGCGCGCCACATACAAGGCACCGACCGAGCCACCGGCCCCTGCGCGGTTTTCGACAATGACGGGCACGCCCAAAGCGCGCGACAGTGGCTCGGAATACTGGCGCGCCATGATGTCCACCGACCCGCCGGGCGGGAACGGTACCACCAGCGTGATGGGGCGCGCAGGGAATTTGTCTTGTGCCAGGGCGGGCAGCGCGGCAAGGCCTGCAAGGCCCAGGCCAGTGGAGAGAAGGCTGCGGCGGGAAGGTGTGTTCATGGCCATCGGTAAGCTCAAAAAATCAGGAGAAGGTTTCAACAAGGCAAGGCAAGGCAAGGCAGATCAAGGATGGCCCAGCACGGCCAGCGCCACGGCCTGTGCGCGTGGCACAAAGGTGGTCAGTTCGCAGTATTCGCGCTCGGTGTGCGGGTGGCCGCCCACGGGGCCCGTGGCGCACAGCGTGGGCACGCCCACCGAGGCGGTGAGGCCGCTATCGGCCGCGCCGCCCGTGAATTCGCCCTGCACCTCAAAGCCCAGCGACCGTGCGCCCTGCTGGTACAGCGCCAGCAGGTACTCGGGCGTGGTCTTCATCGGCATGGTGCGGCGGGCCACGGTGATGCGGCCCTGGGTGCGGGGCACGGATTCTTCTTCGACGATGGCGCGCACGCGCTCCAGCAAGGCATCGGGGTCGGTGTCGGCGGTAAAGCGCAGGTCCACCTCGGCCTTGGCGTGGGGCGCCACCATGTTGGGCACGATGCCGCCTTGCACCACGCCCACGTTGGCGGTGATGCCGGTGGCGGGGTCGGTCAGCGCGTGCAGCGCCAGCGTCTTGCGGGCCAGCGCGTCGATGGCGCTGGCGCCTGCGGCGTGGTTGATGCCTGCGTGGGCGGCCACGCCTTGCACCTCAAACTCCACCACCATCGAGCCCTTGCGGCTGGTGACCAGGTTACCGCTGACGCGGCCGGGCTCGGCATTGAGCACCGCCCGTGCCCCGCGCGCGCGGGCAGTGATGAGGTCGCGCGTGGCGGGCGAGCCAATCTCTTCATCGCACGAAAAGAACAGGTGCAGCGGTGCCTGCAGGCCGCCGCAGCGCGCAAATGCCTCGGCCACAAACACGTTGAGCACCAGGCCCGACTTCATGTCGGCCACGCCGGGGCCGTAGGCCCGGCCCGCTTCTTCGCGGTAGGGGCGCTTGGCCACCGTGCCTGCGGGGTACACCGTGTCCATGTGCCCCATGAGGATGATGGGTGCCCCGGCCCCTGCAGCGTTGACCTGCGCATGCAGCAACACGCCATAGCCAGGCACGGGCTCGAACTGCACAGGCACGCCCGCAGCCAGCAAACGTTCGGCCAGGGCATGGGCCACGGCCGTCACGCCCGCTTCGTCGCGGCTGCCGCTGTCGATGTTGACCACTTTTTGCAGCAGGTCCTGCATGGCTTGCTGCTGGCTGGCCAGCCAGTCCAGCACCTGGGTGCGCACGGCGGGCTCAATGGTCAGGGCGGTGGAGAGGGCTGCGGCAGTGTCTTGCATGGTTTCCTTGCGTCGATGGGGTAGCGCCCCGTCAGCGGGGTCAAAATCTGCAGATAAGTGTTGCATGCGCTGCCGGTGTTTGCAATACTTTTTTCATTAACACCATTCAATGAAATCTACATTGCAAACGCCCATCGCCTTGCTGACCGAACGCCTGGCCCGCCAAAGCGCCACACTCACCAGCAGCGAGCGCGCCTTGGCCGAAGGCCTGGAGCGTGACTACCCCCATGCGCTGCTGGAATCGGCCACCGCCCTGGCAACGCGCCACGGCACCAGTGCCTCGACCGTGGTACGGCTGTTTGCCAAACTGGGCTACGCCAGCTATGCCGAAGCCCAGCGCGAGGCCCGTGCCGAAGTCACGGCGCTGCTGCAGACGGCGGGGCAGCGCGCGCCCGTCACCATCGGCACCGAGCGCAGCCTGCAGCAGTGCGTGGACGACGCCCTGCTGCACGACCAGCACAACCTGAACGCCACCCGCGACGGGCTGGACATGGCGGCCTTTGAGGCCATCACCACCCGCCTGGCCGAGGGCACCGGCCGGGTGTATGTGCTGGCGCAGATCAACAGCGCCCCCGTGGCCGCCTGGCTGGCCCTGCACCTGAACATGTGCCGCCCCGGCGTGCAAGAGCTGGGCGCCGGGGCCATAGACACCACCGATCAATTGCTGTGGGTGCAGCCCGAGGATGTGCTGCTGGCCTTCAGCATCCGCCGCTACGCCAGTGGCCCGGTGAAGGTGGCGCAGCGGTTTCGGGATGCTGGCGCGCAGGTCTTCAGCATCACCGACAGCAGTGCCGCGCCCTTGGCGGCCCTGGCCCACCAACGCGTGCTGGTGCGCACGTCCAATGCTTCACCGTTCGACTCGTACACCGCCGCCTTCTTCCTGTGCAACGCCCTGGTGTCGGCCGTGGCCCAGTTGCGGCATGCAGCGGTGCCCGAAACCCTCCAGCGCCGCGATGACCTTTGGAAGGATATGGAGGCACAGCTCATCGTGGACAGCCACGCCCCTGCGGGACGGCGGGGCAAGCGCTAGCCGCTCGAGCGGGTGCAGAAGAAGCGCCGCGCAAGCAACACGCCCCAAAGCGCTTTTGTCTTCTGAAGAGCGGCTGCGCAGCCACTGCACTGCACCGCCCTTTATGAACGCCCGCTGCGTCGGCAGCACTTTGCATCAGGGCTCTTCACTGGGCCGACCAGCTGCGCGCAGGCTACGGCAAAAAGTGTGGCACCCACCTACCCCCTCACTCTTGTGCGCAGCGGAGTCCAAGGGGGGCGATACCAGCACCACCGCCAGTTGTGGCGTGAGCTGCAACAGATAGGCATCCGCACTGCTGGTGCCGGCATGCATGCTCACGGCAGGCTGGGCCTTGGTGCGGCGCCATGAAGCGCGCATGAGCACTTCGCCATACCGGGCCTGTCGACCGAAGAAAGACACCTTGGTGGAGGGCTGCGCTGGCGCATGGGCATTGGGCGTGCGCCAAGCCCCCCGCTCAAAGTTGAAGGGGTCCAGGGGCAAGTGGTCTGCATCCAATCGCGTGCGGGCCACCTGCACCGTGGGCCAATCTAGGCCGGCACTGATATCCCAGTCACACAATGGGTAGGGAGGGCTCCCACCTTCCGCCTCATCCTTGCACTCCAGCTGCTTGGGCGTGGGCTGCGCGGGCACCACATCGAATGCACACATGCGCACCCCTTGCCGCGAGACAGACCGGACAGGCCGGGTGATGCGGTACTGGGAAGGCAGATCAAACGCCACACCGCAAGCCCGCACAGACACGGCCCCCTCCGCAGCACCGCTGGGGCGTGCCTCTGTAGAAGACAGCGTGCGCGATGGCGGGGCCCAAGGGGTAACGGTCTCAGCGTCCAAATCCACCAGAAAATGCCCCAGCCGCCGGGGTTCTCCCGAGGATTTCGACGGCTCCAGGTATTGCAGCGCAAACACCCAGCCATCGGCGGTTTCGTGCGGCGACTGGCAACCATAGCGCCCCGTGGCAAGCCCCTCGCCCGCCAGTTGCGCGGTCTGGGCCACGGCTTTGAGCAATGCACAGGCCTGCGCCTGAGGAGACTGTGGATTGGCCGATGCCAGCAAAGGCAGGCAGCACAGCAGGGTAGCGCCCATAAGCCTTGCCGCTGGAGCCAAGCTGGTGTTGCGGGGCAGGCACTTCGCGCGCAGCAGAAATCGGAGGATGGCAGTCATGGGCGGTTGGCGTGGAAAGGAGGGTGTCCGATTAAAGGGTACAAAGCGCCCCACCGCGGCACGTTCACCAGCGCAACGGCCAACAAAAAGGCACCCGAAGGTGCCTTTTTTCGCAAACCGTGAGAACAGTTCAGTGCTGCAGGATCTTGTTGAGGAAATCCTTGGTGCGCGGCTGGCGTGCATCGGGGTTGTTGAAGAAGTCGTCCTTGGAGCAGTCCTCCAGGATCTTGCCACCCACGTCCATGAAGATCACGCGGTTGCTCACCTTGCGGGCAAAGCCCATTTCGTGGGTCACGCACATCATGGTCATGCCTTCGTTGGCTAGGCCCACCATCACATCCAGCACTTCGCCGACCATTTCGGGGTCAAGCGCCGAAGTGGGTTCGTCGAACAGCATCACGATGGGGTCCATGCTCAGCGCACGGGCAATGGCCACACGCTGCTGCTGGCCACCCGAGAGCTGGCCGGGGAACTTGTCCTTGTGGGCGATCAGGCCCACGCGCTCCAGCATCTTCAGGCCGCGCTTCTTGGCGTCGTCCGCGCTGCGGCCCAGCACCTTGATCTGCGCGATCGTCAGGTTGTCCGTCACCGACAGGTGAGGGAACAGCTCGAAGTGCTGGAACACCATGCCCACGCGGCTGCGCAGCTTGGGCAAGTTGGTGCTGGGGTCGTGCAGCTTCACACCATCCACCGAGATTTCACCCTTTTGAAAGGGCTCCAGCGCATTGATGGTCTTGATCAGCGTGGACTTGCCGGAGCCTGAAGGGCCGCACACCACCACCACTTCGCCTTTTTGAATGGTGGCCGAGCACTCGTTGAGCACCTGCACGGGCCCATACCACTTGGATACGTTCTTGAGTTCGATCATTGTTTATTCCTCAATCTCTCGGATCACCGGATGATGGCGATCTTCTGGTGCAAGCGCTTGACCATCCAGGACAAGGCATAGCACATCACAAAATACAGCGCCGCTGCGGCCAGGTAGGCCTCAATCGGGCGACCAAAGTTCTTGCCAGCGACTTCAAAGCCCTTGAGCATGTCATACGCACCGATGGCGTACACCAGCGACGTATCCTGGAACAAGATGATGGTCTGCGTGAGCAGCACCGGCAGCATGTTGCGAAACGCCTGGGGCAGCACCACGAGCTTCATGTTCTGGCCGTAGGTCATGCCCAGGGCCTGACCTGCGTACACCTGGCCACGGGGAATGGACTGGATGCCCGCGCGCATGATCTCACTGAAGTACGCCGCCTCGAAAGCGATGAACGTCACCACCGCCGACACTTCCGCCCCGATGGGGCGGCCAATGATGGCGGGCATGAGCAGGAAGAACCACAGAATCACCATCACCAGCGGAATGGAGCGCATGCCGTTGACATAGATGGTGGCCGGCACATCCAGCCACTTGCGGCCCGACAGGCGCATGAGCGCCAGCAGCGTGCCAAACACCACGCCGCCAATCGTGGCAACCACCGTGAGCATCAGGCTGAAATACAGCCCCTTGAGCACGAAGTTGGAGATCAGGTCCCAGTTGTAAAACGAAAAGTCGAGATTCATATCAATGGCCTCCGCCCGAGGCACCGGCAATCACCACGCCAGGAATTCGCACACGCTTTTCGATGAACGCCATGATGCGGTTGATGGCAAAGGCCGAGATGATGTAAAGCCCCGTCACCCCGAGGTACACCTCAATGCCGCGCGAGGTCTCTTCCTGCGCCTGCATGGCGAACATCGTGAGTTCGGCCACCGACACGGCAAACGCCACCGACGAGTTCTTGAAGATGTTCATCGTCTCGCTGGTCAGCGGCGGGATGATGATGCGAAACGCCATGGGCAGCAGCACATAGCGATAGGTCTGGAACGTGGTGAAACCCACAGCCAAACCAGCATAACGCTGGCCGCGTGGCAAGGTCTGAATGCCCGAGCGCACTTGCTCGGCAATCCGGGCCGAAGTGAAAAAGCCCAGCGCAAACACCACCAGCACAAAGCCCGGCACACTCTTCATGGCCGGAATCAGGGTGGGCAGCACGTGGTACCACAAGAAAATCTGCACCAGCAAAGGTATGTTGCGAAACAGCTCCACCCACGCATTGCCTAGGCGCACCACCATCGGACTGTTGGGCAACGTGCGCAAGGTGCCAATCACCGCGCCAATCACCAAGGCCAGCAACAACGCGAGCAGCGAAACAGAAACCGTCCAGCCCCAGGCTGACAGCATCCAGTCCAGGTACGTGATGTCGCCGCCTTTGCCAAAGCAGCCCTGCACCACCTCCCGCTCCATGGTGTCCTGGCAGAACACCTGCCAATCCCAACTCATAGGATCACCCCTTTAATGTCTTGATATTGCATTGGGCACAACCTTGTGCCGGCCCAACAAAAAAGCCCCTTCAAACCCGCTGTTCGAAGGGGCGGCAGTCGTTCAAGAATTATTTCTTGGCGTAGTCTTCTGCAGGCTTGTCGTTGGGGTTGGCCCAAGCAGCCTTGGTGGCTTCAGACATGGGCAGGCCAATCTTGGTGTTGGTCGGTGGCACGGGTTGCATGAACCACTTGTCGTACAGCTTGGCCAGCGAACCGTCCTTGATCTGGCGCTTGATGGAGTCGTCCACGGCCTTCTTGAAGCCAGCGTCGTCTTTGGGCAGCATGCAGGCGATGGGTTCCACGCTCAACACTTCGCCCACGATCTTGTAGTCGGCAGGGTTCTTGGACTTGGAGATGTTGGCAGCCAGGATGGAGCCGTCCATCACAAAGGCGTCGGCACGGCCGGTTTCCAGCATCAGGAAGCTGTCGGCGTGGTCCTTGCCGAACACTTCCTTGAAGTCGATACCGCCAGCGCGCTCATGCTTGCGCAGAGTTTGCACCGAAGTGGTGCCTGTGGTGGTCGCCACGCTCTTGCCGTTCAGGTCCTTGATGGAGGTGATGTTGGAGTTAGCCTTCACCACCATGCGCACTTCTTCCACGTAGGTGGTCACAGCGAACGCCACATCCTTTTGGCGCGTAGCGTTGTTGGTGGTGGAGCCGCACTCCAGGTCCACCGTACCGTTGGTGACCAAAGGCACGCGGTTTTGCGATGTCACGGGCTGGTATTTGATGTCCAGCTTGGCCAAACCCAGTTGCTTTTGGATATCGTGCAGAACGATTTCACCCATTTCGGTATGGAAGCCCACGTACTTGCCATTGCCCAATGTGTAGGACAGGCCAGAGGACTCACGCACCCCCAGAGTCACGCTGCCGGAGGCCTTGATCTTGGCCAGGGTGTCGGTGGCTTGGGCAAACGCACTGCCTGCGGCCAGAGCGGTCACGGCAATTGCCAGCAAATGTTTTTTCATGAGTATCTCCTTAGGGGGTTATCGAAAAGGGAGGGGTTGAGCGCGCTGCCCGGCCTGTCTTGCAAGCCAAGCAAATGCTTCCAGATGAAACTACGCCACCAGCGATCTTATTCAGAACGGAACCTGGTCGGTAGGGTACTTCCAAAAGTCCCTCAACAGGTAGCTGACCGGGATGTTCAGCGGCTTGTTGTGGGGCGGAATGGGTTGGGCAAACCACTTGTCGTAGATGGGATAAATCTCGCGGCTGGTGACTAGGCGGCGCATTTCATCGTCCACCAGTTTTTTGAAGTCCGGGTCGTTCTTGGGCAGCATGATGGCCAGCGGCTCGGTGGTCACAAACCGCCCCACCACCTTCAGTGCCTTGGGGTCGGGGCGCGAGGCCGCCAGGCCGTACAGCAGCACATCGTCCATCAAAAAGGCATCGGCCTCGCCCTTTTCCACCATCTCCACGCCCCGGGCATGGTCAGGGGCTTCCACGATCTGAATGCCCATCAGACGCTCACGGTTGGCCTGCACCACGGCTTTGAGCGGCGTAGTGCCCTTGGTGGACGCCAGGGTTTTGCCCTGCAAGTCTTCCAGGCGGTCGATGGGGCTGGCGGCCTTGACCAACAGGCGCGCACCGGTGATGAAATGCGGCACCGTGAAGGCCACCTTCTGGCGCCGCTCGGCATTGTTGGTGGTGGAGCCGCACTCCAGGTCGGCCTTGCCCTGCTCGATCATTTCCATGCGGTTGGAGGGCGACACCATCACGAACTCTACGTCCATGTTTTTGGCGCCCGCCTTCTTGCGCACCACCTCGGCCAGACGCAGGCACAAATCCATCGCATAGCCTATGGGCTTGCCCGAGGCGGCATCGACATACGAGAACGGCACGGCCGACTCGCGGTGGGCAATCACCAGCTTGCCGCCCGCGCTGATCCGCTCCAGCACGGTGGCGGCCGAGGCGGCAGATGTGCAACACAGGGCCGCAAGGCACCATGCCAACCCCCAATGCTGATGTTTCATGCGGCCTCTCGGTGAATAAACTGAAAACAGGTGTTTGCAATCTTCGTGCCATCACGCAGCCACTGCGGCGTATGGCGGAGCCCCGAAGCGCACGGCGCGAACTTTACGTGTCGCCCCTGTGAAATTCCAATGCCGTTTGCGCGCCCAACTATGCAAAATATTTATGTCGGTATTTACCCTTAGCATGGGTTGGCTTGCGTTTGCAGGTAGGCCCACAGGGCCTGGGCAGTGCCCTTGGGGGCCTCTTTGCCCGCGGGCTTCTCGCGATAAGCGCGCACATCCATGAGCATTTGCAGCCCATCCGTGTCCGATGGGGCGGCGCCGACCAGCCGCTTGGCACGCAGTTCTTTCTTGACCGCGCTGTGCGGAAGAAAGGCCACGCCATGCCCCTCCAGCGCCATGGCCTTGAGGCCCTCGGCCATGTCGGTCTCGTACACCCGCTCCAGGTGGATGGGCGTGGCGGACTCTTTGAGGATCAGCTCCGTCACCCGCCCCAGGTAAGCCCCTGGCGCATAGCCCAGGTAAGGCAGCGGTTGCCCCGCACGGCCGGGCAGCCGGAACAGCGGCTCGCCATCCGCATCGGGCTTGCTGTAAGGCGAAAGCACCTCCTGGCCCAGGCTCACCATCTCGTAGCGGTCTGCATCCAGCTGAAAGGGTTGCGAGGAGTGGTGGTAAGCAATGAGCAGGTCACAACCCCCTTCCACCAGCCGCATCACGGCGTCGTGCACATTCAGCGCAATCAGGCGGCTTTTGAAGGGGCCGAACTTGTCATGCAGGCTCGACACCCAGGCCGGAAAGAACGTGAACGCCAGCGTGTGCGGCACCGCGAACTCGATCATGTCTTTGCCCGCACTGGTGTGCGCGCGCAGCATGGCGCGGGTGTTTTGCAGGGCCTGCAGCATCTCCAGGGCTTGGTCGTACAGCGTCTTGCCCGCTGGCGTGAGGCGCGTGGGGTACGAGCTGCGGTCCACCAGATCGGTGCCCGCCCAGGCTTCCAAGGCCTGGATGCGCCGCGAGAAGGCGGGCTGGGTCACATGCCGCAATTGGGCCGATCGGCTGAAGCTGCGCGTTTCCGCGAGGCTGACGAAATCTTCTAACCACTTGGTTTCCATCGGCCGCATTATCCGCGCCTGCCCACGCTGTGGCGTGCGGCGCGGGTGAGGGTTTACACCCCATCCGAATGCTATGGGTGCTTATCGATGCGTCGCATAATGTAACGGGGGCTTTCATCGCGCGCCCGCGTCCTGTTCCGGGTTGCACAACATCCACGGGGCAGCGACTTTTCAGACCCCTTCTGTTCATGGCTTGTGCAAAACAGGGCTCAGGCAAGCAGCCCGCCTCACGGCAAAGGCGGCGGCAACCCGATTTGCGCAAGTCTTACCGTTTTTCGCACCAGCTTTCCCATGTCCTCCAATCCCACCCCCAGCCCGTCTGAGCCAGAGGCCGAGCCCCGCTCTTTGCGCCTTGAAGACTGGCTCACCGTCATCGTCATGGCGGCCCTCGCGCTCATCACCTTTGCCAACGTGCTGGTGCGCTACTTCACCAACTCCTCGTTCGCCTGGACCGAAGAAATCTCCGTGTTCCTGATGATCGCGCTGGCCCTCATCGCAGGCTCTGCCGCCGTGGCGCGCGACCAGCACATCCGCATCGAATACTTTGCCGAGGGCGGCTCCGCATTGCGCAGCAAACGCCTGTCGATGCTGGGCGCGGCCACCGTGGCCCTGCTGTTTGGCGTGATTGCGGTGCTGAGCGTGCGCGTGGTGTGGGACGACTACCGCTTTGGCGAAACCTCACCAGGCATCGGCGTGCCGCAGTGGTGGTATTCGGTCTGGCTGCCCGTGTTCTCGGCGCTCATCACGGCGCGCGCCGTGGGCCTGTTCATCCGCCGCAGCCGCAGTAGCGCCGATGGTGCTGAAGCCCACCCGCGGGAGCCCCAAGCATGATCGCCACGCTGCTGTTTGTGGCCTTCCTGGGCCTGATGTTTGTGGGCGTGCCGATTGGTGCCGCGCTGGGCCTGGCGGGTGCTACCGCCATCGCGCTGGCCAATGCCGACAGCCAGTGGTTTGGCCTCTTGGCCGTGCCGCAGAACTTCTACGCCGGGCTGGGCAAATACCCGCTGCTGGCCATCCCGATGTTCGTGCTGGTCGGCTCCATCTTCGACCGCTCGGGCGTGGCGCTGCGCCTCGTCAACTTTGCCGTGGCCATCGTCGGGCGCGGCCCTGGCATGCTGCCGCTGGTGGCGATTGCCGTGGCCATGTTCCTGGGCGGCATCTCTGGCTCGGGTCCGGCCAACGCCGCCGCTGTGGGGGGCGTGATGATCGCAGCCATGTCGCGCGCGGGCTACCCGCCTTCGTTCTCGGCCAGCGTGGTGGGGGCAGCCGCCGCCACCGACATCCTGATCCCGCCCTCGGTCGCGTTCATCATCTACTCGGTGCTGGTGCCCGGCGCCTCGGTGCCCGCGCTGTTTGCGGCCGGCATGATCCCCGGCATCCTGGCGGGCGTGGCGCTCATCGTGCCCGCCGTGTGGATGGCGCGCAAGCACAAGATGGGCGCGCTTGAAGCCACCATGCCCCGCCCCCCGTTCTGGAAGAGCCTGCGCGAGGCCACCTGGGGCCTGGCCGCGCCGGTGCTGATTTTGGGCGGCATGCGCGCGGGCTGGTTCACTCCCACCGAGGCCGCCGTGGTGGCGGTGTTCTACGGCCTGTTCGTGGGCATGGTGATCCACCGCACGATCAAGGTGCGCGACCTGTTCCCCATCCTGCGTGAATCGGGCGAGCTGTCGGCGGTGATCCTCATCGTGGTCTCGCTCGCGGGCATCTTTGCCTACTCGCTGTCCACACTGGGCGTGATTGACCCGGTGGCCAACGCCATCGTGAACTCGGGCCTGGGCGAGTACGGCGTGCTGGCGCTGCTCATCGTGCTGCTGATCACGGTGGGCATGTTCCTTGACGGTATCTCGATCTTCCTGATCTTCGTACCGCTGCTCTTGCCCATCATGCAGCACTACAAATGGGACCCCGTCTGGTTCGGCGTGATCCTGACCCTGAAGGTGGCCCTGGGCCAATTCACCCCCCCGCTGGCCGTGAACCTGATGGTGTCTTGCCGCATTGCTGGTGTGCGCATGGAATCGACCGTGCGCTGGGTGGGCTGGATGCTGTTCGCCATGTTCCTCGTGATGGTGCTGGTGATCGCCTTCCCGCAACTCGCCCTGTGGCTGCCCGCCCAGATGGGTTATTGAATGTGACAAAAATGCCTTCTAGCGCTTATCTATAAAGCGCAGAAAGCTACGTTTTTTATAGCAAGGAGACTTTATGAAACTGCGTACCTTCCTGACCTCTGCCGTGGCCGCTGCGGCCGCGCTGGCCTTCACCGCCCCCGCTGCCATCGCACAGACCGCGTACAAGAGCGAGTACCGCATGTCGCTGGTGCTGGGCACCGCCTTCCCCTGGGGCAAGGGCGGCGAGCTGTGGGCCAACAAGGTCCGTGAGCGCACCCAGGGCCGCATCAACATCAAGCTCTATCCCGGCGTCTCGCTGATCCAGGGCGACCAGACCCGCGAGTTCAGCGCGCTGCGCCAGGGCGTGATCGACATGGCCGTGGGCTCCACCATCAACTGGTCGCCGCAGGTCAAGGCGCTCAACCTGTTCTCGCTGCCCTTCCTGTTCCCCGACTACAAGGCCGTTGATGCCGTCACGCGAGGCGACGTGGGCAAGCAGATCTTCGCCACGTTGGACAAGGCAGGCGTGATGCCCCTGGCCTGGGGCGAGAACGGCTACCGCGAAATCTCTAACTCCAAGCTGGCCATCAAGAGCCCTGCCGACCTCAAGGGCCTGAAGATCCGCGTGGTGGGCTCGCCTCTGTTCCTCGACACCTTCACTGCCCTGGGCGCCAACCCCACGCAAATGAGCTGGGCCGATGCGCAGCCCGCGTTTGCCAGCGGCGCCGTGGATGGGCAAGAGAACCCGATTGCCGTCTATCAGGCCGCCAAGCTGCACACCGTGGCCCAAAAGCACATCACCATGTGGGGCTACGTGAACGACCCGCTGGTGTTTGTGGTGAACAAGGACATCTGGAACAGCTGGACGCCCGCCGACCGCGAAATCGTCAAGCAGGCCGCCATCGACGCTGGCAAGGAAGAAATCGCCATCGCCCGCAAAGGCATGGTGGAGGCCGACAAGCCCTTGCTCAAGGAAATCGCCGCCAACGGCGTGACGGTGACCCAACTGACCGCTGCCGAGCGCGACGCCTTTGTGAAGGCCACGCGCCCCGTGTACGACAAGTGGAAAGGCCAGATCGGCGCCGACCTGGTGACCGCCGCTGAAAAGGCGATTGCGGCAGGCAAGTAAGCCCCAAACGCTCCTAAAACCATAGCTTCTAGCGCTTTATCAACAAGCGCTAGAAGCTTTTTTTATGCCCAAAACGGCCCAGCATGCACAGCGGGCGGTGCCTGCCGATGGCCCACCCATCCCGCACTGGAACCGCCCAAAACCACACCGCGTAACCACACTCAGGCGGTCTGGTTAGTTACATCATATTGGTATGACCAATAAACCAAAATCCAGGCGAATGACCACAACTCGGTATTTACCCTATAAATACCACCCCATCACACCGCCCAAAATACGACCAATTCGCACGGATTGGTTATTTTTGGTCATACCAATTTGACTCAATGTCTGCCAATGAGGGACAAGCGCACAGCCTGCCTTCATGCCAGCCACCCCTCAGGCCCCCGGCCTGCGGGGCCAGTGGCCGGAGACAACGCTGCCCCCCAAGGCGGCGCATCCACTGCGGTGAAGAAAGCCATGGGCCCCTGGCCTTTGTCTGCGTTTCAATGCCTCACTTACCGTTATGCAAACCCTCTGGCAACAAAACTATGACCCGGCCGGGAACATCTGGCTCTCCGCGCTCGTAGCCCTCATCCCCATCGTCTTTTTCTTTCTGGCCCTGACCAAGCTGCGGCTCAAGGGCTACCAGGCGGGCACCGTGACGGTGCTGCTGGCCCTGGGCGTGGCACTGCTGTTCTACAAGATGCCCGTGAGCGCTGCGCTGGCCTCGGCCGTGTATGGCTTCTTCTACGGCCTATGGCCCATCGCCTGGATCATTGTGGCCGCCGTGTTTCTGTACAAGCTGTCGGTCAAGACCGGACAGTTTGATGTGATCCGCAGCTCCATCCTGTCCGTCACCCACGACCAGCGCCTGCAGCTCATCCTGGTGGGTTTCTGCTTTGGTGCATTTTTGGAAGGTGCGGCCGGCTTTGGCGCCCCCGTGGCCATCACCGCTGCGCTGCTGGTGGGCCTGGGTTTCAAGCCGCTGTACGCCGCCGGCCTGTGCCTGATCGCCAACACCGCCCCCGTGGCCTTTGGCGCGATGGGCATTCCGGTCATCGTGGCGGGTCAGGTGTCCGGCATCGACCCCTTCCTCATCGGCCAGATGGCCGGGCGCCAGTTGCCCTTCATGACCATCCTGGTGCTGTTCTGGATCATGGCGATCATGGACGGCTGGCGCGGCGTGAAGGAGACCTGGCCTGCCGTGCTGGTGGGTGGCGGCTCGTTCGCCGTGGTGCAGTTCCTCACCGCCAACTACATCGGCCCCGAGCTGCCCGACATCACCTCGGCCATCGTCTCGCTAATTGCCCTCACGGCCTTCCTCAAGGTGTGGCAGCCCAAGCGCATCTTCCGCTTTGACACCAGCGACAGCACGGCAACGTCCGCTGCCAAGCCAGTGGCCGCGAGCACTGCGCCCCTCACCGCAGGCGCCATCATCAAGGCCTGGTCGCCCTTCATCATCCTGACCGGCATGGTCACGATCTGGAGCATCAAGCCCTTCAAGGCGCTGTTCGCCGCAGGCGGCCCGCTGGCATCCACCATCATCAACATCCCCGTGCCCATGCTGGACAAGCTGGTCGCCAAGATGCCGCCCGTGGTCGCACAGGCCACGCCGTATGGCGCGGTGTACACCTTCAACTGGCTGGCCGCCACCGGCACCGCCATCCTGATTGCGGCCATCCTGACCATCGCCTTCGCCCGCTTCTCCCCCGCCAAGGCCGTGGCCACGCTGGGCGAAACGGTACGCGAGCTGGTCATCCCGATCTACTCCATCGGCATGGTGCTGGCCTTTGCCTTCGTGGCCAACTACTCCGGCCTGTCCGCCACGCTGGCCCTGGCGCTGGCCCACACGGGCAAGGCGTTCACGTTCTTCTCGCCCTTCCTGGGCTGGATTGGCGTGTTCCTCACGGGCTCGGACACCTCGGCCAACGCCTTGTTTGGTGCGCTGCAAGCCACCACGGCCAACCAGCTGGGCCTGTCACCCGTGCTCACCGTGGCGGCCAACACCACCGGCGGCGTCACCGGCAAGATGATTTCGCCCCAGTCCATTGCCATTGCCTGCGCGGCCGTGGGCCTGGCGGGCAAGGAATCGGACCTGTTCCGCTTCACCGTCAAGCACAGCCTGGTGTTCGCCGCCATCATCGGCATCATCTGCACGCTGCAGGCCTATGTGTTTACGTGGATGATTCCGGGTCATTGAAACCCTGAATCTGAGAGCCCCCATGCGCCTAGCCGATCACGTTGTCGAAAAACTGCTTGCCCTGGTGCAAGAACGCGGACTGCAGCCCGGACAAAAGCTGCCCGCAGAACGGCAACTGGCCGAGGTGCTGGGGGTGTCGCGCACCTCGGTGCGCGAAGCCATCCAGAAGCTCACCAGCCAGGGCGTGCTCTCGGCCCGGCGTGGCGACGGCACCTACGTGCAGCAGACCAACAAACCTGCCGAATGGCTGCAAGAAGCCATGGTGCCGCTGGCGGGCCTGATCGAATCCGACCCCCACTACCGCTACGACGTGCTGGAAACGCGCCACGCGCTGGAGACCAGCACCGCCTGGCTGGCCGCGCAGCGCGCCACCGCACAGGACAAGGCGCACATCCAGCGCTGCTTTGAAGTGATGCTGCAGCACCAGCAAGGCGGCCACGCCGAGCTGGCAGCGCGCGCCGACGCGCAGTTCCACCTGGCCATTGCCGAAGCCTCGCACAACCTGGTGCTCGTGCAGGTGATGCACAGCCTGTTCACCGTGGTGCTCTCCACCGTGGAGCGCAACCGCCACGACATGTTCCGCCTGAGTGCCCCCGTCACGCTGCAAGCGCTCACGGCGCAGCACCAGGCGCTGATGCAGGCCATTCTGGACGGAGACCCGCAGCGCGCGCGCGCATGCATCGGCGAGCACCTGGAGCATGTGCGCACCACCATCCAGCGCATGGACGAAGACCGCGCACGGCGCGAACGTTCCATGCGCCTGCCCCTGGATCTAGCCCCCCAAGACCTGAGACAGCCACCACCATGATCATCTCCTCCAGCGCCGACTACCGCACGGTGGCGCAAAAGTTTCTCCCGCCCTTCCTGTTCCACTACATCGACGGTGGCTCGTATGCCGAGCAGACACTGCGCCGCAATGTGGACGACTTTGCCGCCGTGGCACTGCGCCAGCGCGTGCTCAAGGACATGAGCCAGTTGGACACCAGCACCGAGTTGTTTGGGGAAAAGCTCAGCATCCCCGTGGCCCTCTCACCCGTAGGCCTGACCGGCATGTACCGCCGCCGCGGCGAAGTGCAGGCCGCCCGCGCAGCCGATGCGCATGGCATTCCTTTCACCATGTCCAGCGTGTCGGTCTGCCCGATCGAGGAAGTGGCGCCAAAAATCAAACGCCCCATGTGGTTCCAGCTGTATGTGCTGAAAGACCGGGGCTTTATGCAGAACGCGCTGGAGCGCGCACAGGCCGCAGGCTGCACCACGCTGGTGTTCACGGTGGACATGCCCGTGCCCGGCGCCCGCTACCGCGACGCGCATTCAGGCATGAGCGGCCCCAACGCCCCGCTGCGCCGCTACTGGCAGGCCATGACGCACCCCCACTGGGCTGTAGACGTGGGCCTGCTGGGCCGCCCGCACGACCTGGGCAACATCTCCGCCTACCGCGGCAGCCCCACGGGCCTGGCGGACTACATGGGCTACCTCAGCGCCAACTTCGACCCGTCCATCTCCTGGAAAGACCTGGAGTGGATTCGCGCCTTCTGGAAGGGCCCGATGGTCATCAAGGGCATCCTCGACCCCGAAGACGCCAAGGACGCCGTGCGTTTTGGCGCGGACGGCATCATCGTCTCCAACCACGGCGGCCGCCAGTTGGATGGCGTGCTGTCGTCGGCCCGCGCGCTGCCCGCCATTGCCGACGCGGTGAAGGGCCAGATCAAGATCCTGGCCGACTCGGGCATCCGCAACGGGCTGGACGTGGTGCGCGCACTGGCCTTGGGCGCCGACTGCGCCATGATTGGCCGCGCCTACATCTACGCGCTGGCCGCAGGCGGCGAGGCCGGTGTGAAGCACCTGCTGGAGCTGCTGGAGAAAGAAATGCGCGTGGCCATGACGCTGACCAGCGTGGCCAAGGTGGCCGACATCTCCGCTGACTTGCTGGTGCGCGAAGCATGAACGCCGCCGCCCCCATCTCTCCTGCCTCCCCCGTTTCCCGTGAGGCCCTGCTGGCCCAACTGCGTGAGGCCGTGGGCGCCGCCCACGTCCTGACCGACGACCAGGCCACCCGCCGCTTTCGCAAAGGCCACCGCACGGGCGAAGGCCCGGTGTTGGCCGTGGTGCGGCCCGCCACCCTGCTGGAGCAATGGAAGGTGCTGCAGGCCGCCGTAGCGGCGGACCGCATCGTCATCATGCAGGCGGCCAACACCGGGCTCACCGGAGGCTCCACCCCCGACGGCAACCAGTACGACCGCGAGATCATCCTCATGAACACGCTGCGCATCACCGGTGTGCAGGTGGTGCGCGGTGGTGAACAGGTGGTGTGCCTGCCCGGCGCCACACTCGACCGGCTGGAGCAGACGCTGATCCCCTTCAACCGCGAACCGCACTCGGTCATTGGCTCGTCGTGCATCGGCGCCTCGGTGCTGGGCGGCATCTGCAACAACTCGGGCGGCGCGCTGGTGCGCCGGGGCCCCGCCTACACCGAGCTGGCGCTGTACGCCCGCGTGAAGGGTGACGGCACGCTGGAGCTGGTGAACCACCTGGGCATCGAGCTGGGCCAGACGCCCGAAGACATCCTGACCCGCCTGCAAAGCGGCAGCTACACCGAAGCCGACGTGCGCCACGCGCCTGAGCGCGCCGCATCGGACGCCCGCTATGCGCAGGACGTGCGCGCCGTGGACGCCGACAGCCCCGCCCGCTTCAATGCCGACCCGTCCCGCCTGTTCGAGGCCTCGGGCTCCGCAGGCAAGGTGTGTCTGTTTGCCGTGCGGCTCGACACCTTTCCCAAAGAGCCCAGCACGGTGTTCTACATCGGCAGCAACGCGCCCGAAGACCTCACCGCCGTGCGCCGCCACCTGCTCACCGCACTGCCGCGCCCGCCCATTGCCGGTGAATACATCCACCGCACCGCGTTCGACATTGGCGAGAAGTACGGCAAGGACACCTTCCTGCTCATCGACCGCTTTGGCACGGCCCGGGTGCCTGCAGCCTTTGCGCTCAAGAGCAAGTGGGACGGTTTCTTTGAACGCCTCGGGATGCGCGGTTTTGTGGACCACGCCATCCAGGCCGTGACCCGCCTGCTGCCCAGCCACCTGCCCCGGCGCGTGCGCCAATGGCGTGACCTGTACGAACACCACCTGCTGGTGCGCGTCTCGAACGACCAGGTGGAGGCCACGCGCGCCTTCCTGGCCGAGCACTTTGCGCCCGCGCACACTGCGGGCGGCTGGTTTGAGTGCGATGCCGACGAAGGGCGCAAGGCCTTCTTGCACCGCTTTGCGATTGCAGGCGCCGCCATCCGCTACCGCGAGGTGCACCGCAGCGAAGTCGAAGACATCGTGGCCCTGGACATTGCCCTGCGCCGCAACGACCGCGAATGGGTGGAGCAACTGCCGCAGGACGTGGAGCGCGATGTGGTGCACAAGCTGTACTACGGCCACTTCTTCTGCCATGTGTTCCACCAGGACTACATCGTGAAGAAGGGCGTGGACCCGCTGGCCATGGAACACCGCATGTGGGAGCTGCTGGACGAGCGCCGCGCCGAGTACCCCGCCGAGCACAACGTGGGCCACCTCTACGTGGCCAAGCCCGCGCTGGCGGGCTTCTACCAGTCGCTGGACCCGACCAACACCTTCAACCCCGGCATCGGCCACACCCCGCGCGGGCGCGACTGGCAGGAGTGCAACCATGCCAGCGGCGGCTGGCCCAAGGGGTATTCAGAGGGCGCGTGACGCGGGTCGGCTTCCCTCGTCTCGTATCGTCCAGTCCTGTCCCACCCCAAACCGTTCGGGCTGAGCTTGTCGAAGCCACGGCACGACGGAGCAGGCCTTCTTTGAACTTGAACAAACCGTTCGGGCTGAGCTTGTCGAAGCCTTGCGCGGCGCTTCGACAAGCTCAGCGTGAACGGGTGGAGGGAATCAGTGAATTCACACCAGATTCATCACTGCGTGCAGCACTTCAACAAGCTCAGCGTGAACGGATGGGAGGAGCGGCCTCCGGGGTCAATCCACTGAAGCCGCACCAACGGGCGGCACCGGATGCTTGATCGCGTTCTTCACCAGCTTGCGCTCCACAGCCTCACGCAGGTCCACACCCGTGTGGTCGGCCAGCTGCAGCAGGTAGAGCAGCACATCGGCCATCTCCTCGCCCACGCGCTCTTTGCGCGCCGGGTCGGCGGTGAGCTGTTGCGATTCCTCGGGCGTGAGCCACTGGAACAGCTCCTGCAGCTCGGCCGCCTCCACCATCAGCGCCATGGCCAGGTTCTTGGGCGTGTGGTACGGCTGCCATTGGCGGGCAGCGGCAAAAGCGCGCAGGCGTTGCTGAAGGTCGGCCAGGTCCAGCGTCATGCCACGCCCCTGGCGCAGCCCAAGCCACGCCTGCTGCAATTGCTACACATTTGATAGCTTTTAGCGCTTATTCCATAATCGCTAGCGGCCATTTTGATGCTCATAACGGCGTCACAGGCGCTTCGCCTGCGAGGTGGCGGCGGGCGTTTTCCATGAAGCGGTCCACCGAGTTCTGCACCGCTTCGGGCGACCAGCCCGCCACATGGGGCGTGAGCACGACGTTGTCCAGGTCCAGCAACTCGGTCGGGGGCGCAGGTTCGCTCTCGTACACGTCCAGGCCCGCTGCGGCAATGCGGCCCTCGCGCAGCGCAGCGGCCAAGGCGGTGGTGTCGATCACGCTGCCGCGTGCGATGTTGACCACCACACCGCGCGGGCCCAAGGCGTTCAGCACGGCGGCGTTGACCAGGTGCCGAGTAGCAGCGCCGCCGGGCGTGGCGATGACGAGAAAGTCCGCCCACTCGGCCAGCGCCGCCACATCGGCAAAGTAGCGGTAAGGCACATCGGTGCGGGCGCTGCGGTTGTGGTAACCCACCTCAATCTCAAAGCCCAGCGCGCGCTGCGCAATCTTCTTGCCGATGGTGCCCAAACCGATGATGCCCAGGCGCTTGTGCGACACGTTGGGCGGTAGCGGCAGCGCCGTGCGCCACACGCCGGCCCGCGTGGCCTTGTCCAGCGGCAGGATGCGGCGCTGCGCCGCAATCAGCAGGCCCCAGGTGTGGTCGGCCACGCAGTCATCGTTGGTGCCCGCACCCGTGGCCACCACAATGCCACGGGCCTTGGCATGGTCTACGGCCACGTTCTCGTAGCCCGCGCCCAGCACGCAAATCAGCGTGAGGGCGGGGAGCGCATCGATCTGCGCGGGCGACAAGCCGATGGCGCCGATGGTGAGCGCCACCCGCACGCGGGGGCCATGCTCGGCAATGGCCGCCGCAGCCGATGCGGCATCGGCTGCGTAGAGGACTTCAAACACCTCGGCCATCTGGGCGCGGTGTTCTTCCGACAGGAAAGTGAGGGCAAGCAGGACAGGCTTCATATATCCAAACAATTCATCAAAAACCAGCGCTGATGGCTGGATGAGGTTACGGGCTTGCGCCCTATTCTCCAGGGCACAGCGCATGAAACTGGCGCACGCGAGGCGAGAGACGCCGAGCAAGGGCCGCCCCGCAGCGAGGGCGTCGTCCCCCTCAGGGGGAAGGTGCCGAAGGCAACTCAGGGGGGCTTTCCTTCTGCAATGCCCACATGCTGGCGTAGCGGCCATTGAGGGCGAGCAGTTGCGCATGGGTGCCGCGCTCAATGATGCGGCCCGCATCCATGACCAGAATCTCGTGCGCGTCCACCACGGTGGAGAGGCGGTGGGCAATGAGCAGCGTGGTCTTGTTCTGCGCGGCGCTTTGCAGCTCGGCCTGGATGGCGCGCTCGTTGGCCGAGTCCAGCGCGCTGGTGGCTTCATCAAAGATGAGGATGGGCGGATTCTTGAGCAGCGTGCGGGCAATGGCCACGCGCTGCTTTTCACCACCCGAGAGCTTGAGCCCCCGCTCGCCCACTTGTGTTGCGTAGCCCTTGGGCGTGCTGGCGATGAAGCCGTGGATGCGCGCCGCGCTGGCTGCGGCCTCCACCTCTTGCTGCGTGGCGCCCGTGCGGCCGTAGGCAATGTTGTAGGCCACGGTGTCGTTAAAGAGCACCGTGTCCTGCGGCACGATGCCAATCGCCTTGCGCACGCTGGCCTGCGTCACGCTGCGAATCTCTTGCCCGGCGATGGTGATGCGACCTTGCTGGATGTCGTAGAACCGAAACAGCAGCCGCGCCAGCGTGGACTTGCCCGAGCCCGAGGGCCCGACCACCGCCACCGTTTTGCCTGCGGGGATCTCAAAGCTCACGCCTTGCAAAATAGGCCGTGCAGGGTCGTAGGCAAAGTGCACGTCCTCAAACCGCACCGTGGGCTGTGCCAGCCCTTGCAGCGGCTGCGCACCGGGCGCATCGGCCACCTCACGCTCCTTGTCCATCAGCACGAACATCTTGTCCAGATCCGTGAGGCTCTGCTTGATCTCGCGGTAGATCACGCCCAGGAAGTTGAGCGGGATGTAGAGCTGGATCATGAACGCGTTGACCATGACCAAGTCGCCCAGCGTCATGCGCCCATCGACCACGCCCTGGGTGGCGCGCCACAGCATGGCCACCAGCCCGATGGCAATGATGAACTGCTGGCCCGCATTGAGCATGGACAGCGTGGTCTGGCTCTTGAGCCGCGCCAGCCGCAGGCGCTCCAGGCTCTCGTCGTAGCGGCGGGCTTCAAAGGCCTCGTTGTTGAAGTACTTGACGGTCTCGTAGTTCAGCAGCGAATCCACCGCCTTGGTGTGTGCGGCCGAATCGAACTCGTTGGCTTCGCGGCGAAAGCGCGTGCGCCACTCCGTCACCCACACCGTGAAGGCGATGTAGACCACCAGCGCGGTGATGGTGATCCAGGCAAACCACACGTCGAACTTGAGCGCCAGCACCGTGAGCACCAGCGCCACTTCGATCAGCGTGGCCACCACGTTGAACAGGGTGTAGGAGATGAGCGACTCGATGCCCCGCACGCCGCGCTCGATGTCGCGCGTCATGCCGCCCGTCTGCCGCTCCAGGTGAAAGCGCAAGCTCAGCTGGTGCAGGTGCTCAAAGGTCTGCAGCGCAATGGCCCGCGCGGCGCCCTGTGTGGCCTTGGCAAACACCAGTTCGCGCAACTCTGAGAACAGCGAGGTGGACAGCCGCAGCGCCCCATAAGCCAGCAGCAGCCCCACGGGCACCACCAGCAGCGCGGTGGGGCTGCTGGCGGAGATGTCCATGGCGTCCACCAGCGTTTTGAGCAGCACGGGCACGCCGACGTTGGCCAGCTTGGCGCCCACCATGAACACGATGGCGGCCACCACGCGCCACTTGTACTGCCACAGGTAGGGCAGCAGGCGCCGGATGGTGACCCAGTCTGTGGGCTGGTGCGGTGCGGTGGCCGGAGCAGCCGCTGCAGCCGCAGAGGGGTTTGGAGGGGAATGTGGGGGGGCGGAGTCGCCGCGTTGGCGCATGGGGGACAATCCTGATTGTTGTTATCTAGTGATTGTGCCCATGTCTGCTTCCTTCAGCCCACCACCCGCTGCATTGCCCTGCGACCACGAACTGGTGCTCAAAGTCATCCCCATGCCGGGCGACTGCAATGCCAATGGCGATATTTTTGGGGGCTGGGTGATGGCGCAAGTGGACTTGGCCGGATCGGTGCTGCCCGCGCGCTACGTGCAGGGCCGCATGGCCACCGTGGCCGTCAATGAGTTTGTGTTCAAGCAACCGGTGCGCGTGGGCGACATCCTGTCGTTCTTCTCGCACATCAACCGCGTGGGCAACACCTCGGTGACCGTGCAGGTCGAGGTGTATGCCGAACGCTTTTCAGACCAGGGCCGCTATGTGAAGGTGACCGAGGCCACGCTGACCTATGTGGCGATCGATGCCAACGGCCGCCCACGGCCGCTGCCCAAGCCGCAGGCGCCTGCCCAAGGCTAAGAACCCGTGGACGATCTCATAAGGGAGATCGCCCACAGACTGTCAGAACAAGCGATTCCCTCAGGCTGCCAGAATGGCAGGCTCTGCGCGCACCACCGCAGGCGCCGCAATGGCGGGGCGCGTGGCCGCGCTGGCGCTGTTGAAACCGGCCTCGATTTCACCGGCCAGTTGCCCGCCCTCTTCCACCACCAGCTTGCCGTAGCGGATCTTGCCGTTCACCTTGCCCGTGCTGTAGATGACGAGCTTCTGGCGCACGGTGAGGGTGCCATTGAATTCGCCATGGATCTCGGCAATGTCAATTTCTGCCGAGCCCTTGAAGGCCCCGTTCTCGGAGATCTGGATCACGCGCGAGTCCATCGTGGCTTCCACCGTGCCTTCGACCACCAGCGTGTCGCAATCGGTGATCTCCACGCCTTTGAGCTTGATGTTGGGGCCCACGGTGAGCTTGCTGCCCGAGCTGTCGCTGCCCGAGGCCGCCACGGGCTTGTTGCCCGTGAGGCCCCCACCCGATGGACCCACCGATGACGCGGCACCTGAGTTCAGGCTGTTCAAGCCATTGACGGAGGGGTTGGTGGCGGCATTGCGCTGGAACGAATCGGGTTCACGCTTGCCAAAGAAGGGGTTTTGCACGGCCATCGGATCTCCTTGAAAAGGATGCATCCTAGGTTTTCATGCTGTCAAAAGATGCCATCGTTACGCAAGAACGGTAACCAAAAGGTTCGACCGTAGCATGCACTTGCAAGGCTTGCAGCAGCACACGCCCTGCGCGCTGGCCGCAGCACAACTTACGAAACGATGTAAGCCGCCGCCCCGGCCGACATGAGCTGGCCATCGGGGCCCAAAAACTCCATGCGCGTGGTGGCCACGCGCGAGCCCAGGCGCAGCACCTCGGCGCGCAGCTCAAAGTGGCTGCCAATGCCGGGGCGCAGGTAGTCGATGCGCAGGTCGATGGTGCCCAGCTTGGCAAAGCGGTGCAGGCGCTGCTCGGGCGGCTCGTCCATGTGCTTGGCACCGATCGCGGCCATCACCGCCAGCCCGCCCATCGCATCGAGCCCCGCACTGATCACGCCGCCGTGGATGCGGTTGTAGGCATAGTGTCCCACCAGCTCGGGCCGCATGTCGATGCGCGCCACCGCCCGCTGCGGGGCGATGCTGACCACCTTGAGCCCCAGCAGCTGGTTGAAGACGATCTTCTCTTCAAAGATGGCGGTGAGCCCCGCGAGGAACTCGGGCTCGAACGCGATGGCAGTGGAAGGGGCAGACGGAGCGGACATGGACATCCTTGGAGCTGCGGCGGGCCATCCGCCAGAACACTATTACTTTGATAGCTGCCAGCGCTTATCAATCAAGCGCTAGTGGCCTATTTCATCAAAATCACCCGTAGCGTCTTTGACGTTACGGGGAACGTATCTTTGAACTTCACACATCCGTTCGGGCTAAGCCTGCCTGCGCCTTGCGCGGCGCTTCGACAGGCTCAGCGTGAACGGCTCGAGTGACTCACGCCAAATTCATGGAAGTCAGACCTTGCTGAAATCAGGATGTCTTTTGGCGAAACACTGCCGCACCGCTTCGCTGTGCGCGCTGGCTGCGCCAGCTCCAGACTTCAGACTTTGCTGAAGTCTGGGTGTCTCTTTTCCATAAACGCGCCAAACGCTTCGCGGGCGGCGGGCTCGCGCAGCATGCGGCCGAAGCTGGCACCCTCTTCGGCCATCACGGCGGCGATCTGGGGCAGCTGGTGCTTCTTCATCAGGCGCTTGGTTTCGATCAGCGAAGACAAGGGCTTGGCCGCCAGCTTTTTGGCTTGGGCCTGGGCCACGCCGTTGCATTCGGTGGGGGGCACCACGCGGTTGACCAAGCCTACTTCCAGGGCGGCTTCGGCCAGAAAGGGTTCGCCCAGCAGCAGGGCTTCTGCGGCGCGGTGGTAGCCCAGCATTTGCGGCACGAGCAGGCTGGATGCCGCTTCGGGGCACAGGCCCAAGTTGACGAAGGGCATGGAGAACGCCGCGTTGTCGCCCGCATAGACCAGGTCGCAGTGGAACAGCATGGTGGTGCCAATGCCCACGGCCGGGCCGCACACCGAGGCGATCACGGGCTTGGGGAATGCTGCCAGGCGGTGCAGGAAGCGGAACACGGGCGAGTCCTGCGTAGCGGGCGGCTGCTGCAGAAAATCGCCAATGTCATTGCCTGCGCTGAAGATGGCCACATCGCCCTGGAACACCACCACGCGCACGCTCGCGTCTTGCTCGGCCGCGGCCAGCGCGTCGGCCATGGCCGCGTACATGGTGGTGGTGATGGAGTTCTTCTTGTCCACCCGGTTGAAGGTGATGCTGGTCACACCCGCTTCGGTGTGCACGAGGATGTCTTTGGTGGTGTCGGTCATGGTGGTAAGGGGGTATGAAGAGGTGAAGTGATGGCGCGTACTGGGCCGCGTTGGCGCTGGGTAGCGCTGGGTAGCGCCGTGTGGCGCGCCTACTCTTTGTAGTAAACGATCTGGTGGCTCGTGGCCAGCATGGTGCCGGCTTCGTTCCACAGCTGCACGGTCTGGTCAAAAAACCCGTGGCGAAACTCTTGCCCACGGGCCTGGCCCAGCAGGTAGCCCGTGCCGGTCTGCGCCAGTTGCTCGCTGCTGGCATGGAAGTACACCGTGATCGACACCGTGCCCGCAGGCACCAGGTGCGCCCGGCGCAGCCACACGCGGGGGAAGAACAAATCGGCCAGCGCCGCCAGCGCGCAGAAGTCCAGCGGCCGAGCGGGCGCGTCACGCATCCACAGCTGCGACAGGCTGTGGTCGCCCAACTGGCCGTTCCACTGCGCAGGCAGCCCACCCGAGATGGGGCGCATCTCGTAGCGTGACAGCCACGCCATGGCCCCTGCTTCCAAAGGCCTGATGGCGCAGTCTGCCGGGGCAGGCACCGTGGGCATCGGCACATCGCCCGCGCTCCAGGTGTCGCGGCGCACGGCGGTGACGGCCGTGGCGGTCGTGGTCACCACCGGGGCACCGTCGACATCGGCCTGAAGGATGGACAGCGTCCAGTGCTGGGTGGAGCGGTTGGTGCGCACCGGCGTGGCCTGCACGGTGAACGGTCCCGCCGTCAAAGCCCCCGCGTAGTTGACGGTGAGCGACAGCGGATCGCCCAGCCGGTCGGGGTGCTGCATGACGGCCTGCAGCAGCGTGGCCGCCGTCACGCCGCCAAACGGCCCCACCATGTTCCAGTAGCCGGGATGGGTCTGGCCCGTGTACGCACCGGGCGAAGAAGACGTCAGCGCAAGCGCCTCGTCCAAGGGATGCAAGGAGGAAGTCATGCCGTAAGTGTGCCGTGGATTGAAGGGGGCAAGCGTCATGCCGGCGACTGGCGCACGCTTGGGCGCGCTGCCCCCAGGCCCGCCAGTGCGGCGGCCGCGCGCGGCCACAGGCTTTGGCGAAACTGGTCGCGAAAGAACCCGAAGTGCCCAATGCGCCGCACCTGCAGTTCAGCAGGCGTGATGCGCTCCACGCGGCGCTCTGTGTGGGTGTACAGGTTGACGAGGTTGTGCGTGCCACGCAGCGTCATCAGCTCATCGTCGGCCATCGACAGCGCCAGCACCGGAAAGCGCACCGCGCCATAGCTTTGCGCCACCGCAGGCCCTTCGGCGCCAACGCTGTAGGCCGGGTGCAGGCACCAGCGGCGCCACTGCAAGATCACGCCCGCAGGCAGGTCGCCCACCTTCTTGAGCGCACGCCCCGGAAAGTACCCGCACAGCCGCGTGGCCAGCGGCACCAGCACCCACCAGAAGTAGGGAACGATGCGTTTGAGCTTGGGAGCGTTGTCGCGCCAGTAACCGCTGCCCGCCGCCACGCTGAGCAGACCATCGACCTGCTCAGGCCGCGTGAGCAGGCCGGGCAGCTGCGCGCCCAGGCTGTGCCCCAGCAGGTACAAGGGCTGCGCTGGCAACGCCGCCTTGGCCGCCGTGATGACCGCCTCGTAGTCCTGCGCCCAGTCAAACAAATCGGCCTTCACATCGCGCATCGCACCCTGCAGCGAATCGCCATGCCCCCGGTAGTCAAACGTGGTGACCCGAAACCCCTGCTGCGCCAACCACAGCGCAAAGGCCTCATAAAACGACTGCCGCCCCCCCATGGCCCCGCCAATCACCACGCTGGCACGCGCCACGCCCTCGGGCTCGTAAACGCGCAGCGCCAGCGCTACCGCGCCATCGCCGCCGTGGACCTGCAAGGTTTGCTTGTTCATGTCGGCCTCCTTGGTTCACACCGATCTGCGCCGGTTTGAAAAGAAAACGATGCGCCCCCTGGCGGGTCACCCGGTTTTGGCAGGCCCAGCCTGGGTCGCAGGAAAGTGCCCAGGCTTCGACAGGCTCAGCCCGAACGGGCGGAGAAAGAACTCATCACTCGCCCCCGGTCTTCCCACTCCGCCCTCAAGGGCGTAGCGAGCGGGATGAGCTGCTAGGCGGACGGAGCGCAGGAACCGGAACGTACTTCCTGTACGTGAGGATTCCGAGCACCGCCCAACGACGCAGATCGCTCGGTAGCCAGCCAACCATCAAACCGCTTCGAAGATGCCGGCGGCGCCTTGTCCCATGCCTACACACATGGTGACCATCCCGTACTTGAGCTTGTTGCGCCGCAGTGCATGCACCACCGTGGCCGAGCGAATCGCCCCCGTGGCCCCCAGCGGGTGCCCCAGCGCTATCGCGCCCCCCATCGGGTTGACCTTGCTCGGGTCCATGCCCAGCGTATTCATCACCGCCAGCGACTGCGCCGCAAACGCTTCGTTCAGCTCAAACCAGTCGATGTCTTGCTGGTTCAGGCCCGCGTAGCGCAGTGCCGCCGGAATCGCCTCGATGGGGCCGATGCCCATGATGTGCGGCGGCACGCCTTTGGAGGCGTAGCTCACGAAACGCGCCAGGGGCGTGAGGCCAAAGCGCTTCACGGCCGACTCGCTGGCCAGGATCAGCGCGCCTGCACCGTCGCTGGTCTGCGAGCTGTTGCCCGCCGTCACGCTGCCGCGCGCCGCGAACACCGTCTTGAGCTTGGCCAGACCTTCCAGGCTGGTGTCGGGGCGTGCGCCTTCGTCCATGCTCACGGTGCGGGTCTTGACAATGGCTTCGCCCGTTTCCAGGTTGGCCGTGCGGTCGGTCACTTCGATGGGCGTGATCTCGTCGGCAAAGTAGCCTGCTTGCTGAGCGGCCAGGGCCTTCTGGTGCGAGGCCAGGGCAAACGCATCCTGTGCATCGCGGCCCACCTTCCACTGCTGGGCGACCTTCTCGGCCGTGAGGCCCATACCGTAGGCAATACCCACGTCGCCGTCACGCTCAAAGATGCTTGGCGACAGGCTGGGGCTGTTGCCCATCATGGGCACCATGCTCATGCTTTCCACACCGGCAGCGATCATCACTTCGGCCTCGCCCACACGGATGCGGTCGGCCGCCATCTGCACGGCCGACAGGCCCGATGCACAAAAGCGGTTGACTGTGATGCCGCCCACGCTGGTGGGCAGGCCCGCCAGCACGGCGCCAATGCGCGCCACGTTCAGGCCCTGCTGCGCCTCGGGGATCGCGCAGCCGCAGATGATGTCTTCGATGGCGGCGGGGTCGAGCCCGGGCGCTGCGGCCAGCGCGGCCTTCAGCGTGGTCGCCAGCAGGTCGTCAGGGCGCATGTTGCGAAAGAACCCGCGGTGCGAGCGCCCGATGGGCGTGCGCGTGGCGGCAACGATGTAGGCTTCCTGGACTTGTTTGGCCATGGGATAACTCCTTCAATTCTTGGCGGGGCGGCTGGCTGGAACCCAGGCCCACGTAAATACACATTCGACCGGCTCCACGCCGGCTTCGTCGGTCACGGTGACGGTGACCTGAACCTCGCCCTTGTCGCTGGCCTGCATGGCCGCGCACTGCTCTGGCGTGAGCGTGGCCACGGCCTTGAGGCCGCCCGTGGCGCGCTTCTTGAACGCCATGCTCAGCTCTTTGGCCAGCGGGGTGCAGTCGTCGCGCACGTTCATGCCCACGACCATGCCGGTGGCCGTTTCGGCCAACAGGTTCATGGCAGAGGCGTGGACGCCGCCAATGTGGTTCTGCACGCGGTGTTCATTGGCCAGGTGCACTTCGACCCGCTCGGGCGTCAGCGACACAAACCGGACCCCGGCCGTACCGGTGAAGGGCACCGCACGGCGCAAGATGATGTTCTGCACAAAGCCCCGCATGAAGGCGGGGGCCTCGTCCAGGCGCATCAACGAGCGCTGCAGTTTGTTGGGGGCGCGATCCGTCATGGCAGCAGTCATCAGTTGCGCACAGGCTTGCCGGTCGACAGCATGCCCAGGATGCGCTCCTGCGTCTTGGGGTGCTCGATGAGCGCACAGAACGCCTTGCGCTCCAGCGTCATCAGGTACTCCTCGCTCACCAGCGTGCCAGCGTCCACGTCGCCACCGCACACCACTTCGGCAATCAGGCTGGCGATGTGGAAGTCGTGCTGGCTGATGAAGCCGCCGTCTTTCATATTGACCAGAGAGCCCTTGATGGTGGCGATGCCGCTGCGGCCTGCCACGGGGAACAGGCGCTTGTGCGGGGCACGCCAGCCACCGTTGGCCATGGCCTTGGCTTCGTTGATGGCCACGTACAGCAGCTCGTCCTTGTGGGGCACGATGACGTCGGACTCCAGCAGGTAGCCCAGCTTGCGCGATTCGAGCGCGCTGGTGCCCACCTTGGCCATGGCGGCGGCTGTGAAGCCTTCGGTCAGGAAGGGCAGGATGTCCTTGCCTGTGGAGGTGGCGGCGTTCTCGGCCGCACGGCGGGCGATGTAGGTCAGGCCACCGGCGCCGGGCACCAGGCCCACGCCCACTTCGACAAGGCCGATGTAGCTTTCCATATGCACCACGCGGCGGGCCGAGTGCACGGCCAGCTCACACCCACCGCCCAGCGCCAGGCCGCGCACGGCCGAGACCACGGGCACGTTGGCGTAGCGGATGCGCAGCATGGTGTTCTGCAGCTCTTGCTCGGCCCCCTCGATGGCGCTGACGCCGGCCACCATGAAGGCAGGCAGCATGGCCTGCAGGTCGGCACCCGCGCTGAAGGGCTCGTCGCCCGACCAGATCACGACACCGGCGTAGTCTTTCTCGGCAAGGTCCACCGCCAGGGCCAGGCCTTCGGCCACATCGGGGCTGATGGCGTGCATCTTGGTCTTGATGCTGGCAATCACGATCCCACTACCGGAGGGGCGATCTTCGCTGTCATCCAGCGTCCACAGGCGAATGCTGTCGTCCTCGTGCAGCGTCTTGCCAGCCGTCTGGTAGTCGGGCAACGATTCGCCCAGCAGCTTTTCAGGAAAATGCTGCTTTGCGTAGACGGGCAGAGCGCGGCGCGCTACAAATTTCTGAGCAGAGGCACTCCACGAACCTTGCGCGGTGTGCACGCCACCGGCTTCGGCCACGGGGCCTTTGAACACCCACTCGGGCAGCGGCGCGCGGCTCAATGCCTTGCCGGCGTCGATGTCCTCCTGGATCATCTGTGCCACTTCCAGCCAGCCTGCTTCTTGCCACAGCTCAAAGGGGCCTTGCTTCATGCCGAAGCCCCAGCGCATGGCCTGGTCCACGTCGCGGGCGTTGTCGGCTATGGTTGAAAGGTGCACCGCAGCGTAGTGGAAGCTGTTGCGCAAAATGGCCCACAGGAACTGGCCCTGCGCACCTTCGGCGTTGCGCAGCAGCTTCAGGCGCTGTGCGGCAGGCTTCTTGAGCATGCGGCCATACACCTCGTCGGCCTTCTGGCCGCCGGGCACGTACTCTTCGGCCTCCAGGTCAAAGCGCAGCACATCACGGCCGACCTTCTTGTAGAAGCCGGCCTTGGCCTTCTGGCCGAGGTTGCCGAGCTCCAGCAGCTTCTTGAGCACGGCGGGCGTCTCGAAGCTGGCGTAGAACGGGTCGCTCTTCTCGTCGAGGTTGTCCTGCAGCGTCTTGATGACGTGGGCCATGGTGTCCAGGCCCACCACGTCGGCGGTGCGGAAGGTGCCGCTCGATGCACGGCCCAGCTTCTTGCCCGTGAGGTCGTCCACCACATCAAAGGTCAGGCCAAAGTTCTCGACCTCCTTCATCGTGGACAGCATGCCTGCGATACCCACGCGGTTGGCGACGAAGTTGGGCGTGTCGTGCGCGCGCACCACGCCCTTGCCCAGGCCGCTGGTGACGAAGGCTTCGAGCTGGTCGAGCACCTCGGGGGCGGTGGTGGGGGTGTTGATCAGCTCCACCAGCGTCATGTAGCGCGGGGGATTGAAGAAGTGAATGCCGCAAAAACGCGGCTTGATGCTCTCGGGCAGCGCTTCGCTGAGCTTGGTGATCGACAGGCCCGAGGTGTTGGACGCCACGATGGCGTGCTTGGCCACATGGGGCGCGATCTTCGTGTACAGGTCCAGCTTCCAGTCCATGCGCTCGGCAATGGCCTCGATGATGAGGTCGCACTCCTTGAGCAGGTGCATGTGCTCTTCGTAGTTGGCTTGCTGGATCAGCGCTGCATCGTCGGCCACGCCCAGAGGGGCGGGCTTGAGCTTTTTCAGGCCTTCGATGGCCTTGGTGACGATGCCGTTCTTGGGGCCTTCCTTGGCGGGCAGGTCAAACAGCACCACCGGCACTTTCACATTGACGAGGTGGGCGGCGATCTGCGCGCCCATCACGCCTGCACCGAGCACGGCGACTTTTTTCACTTGGAATCGAGACATGGGTTCTTCCTCCGGGAAGAAGGTCTGCCCGGGGGCAGACCTGTTGAATGGCAGGCGCAACCGGGGTGGGTTGCGCGGCGGTTAGGGGTGCGCTGCCGCAGTGGCCGGGCGCAGTGGACTGCGTGGCTTACTGCAGGCGGATCCACGTTTGCGTGCGGCCAAAGGGGCCAATGGAGCCACGCACTTCCAGCTTCTTGCCGCCGTCGATGGGGGTGAGGCGCAGGGTGTAGTTGCGGCCGTTCTCGGGATCGAGAATCTTGCCGCCCTCCCACACGTCTTTGTCCTCGGCCTTCTTGGCGCCACGGATGATTTCCAGTCCCAGCACGGGTTTGTCCTTGCGGTCGTCGGAGCATTCCTTGCACACGTCGTCCGGCTTGGCGTCCTTGGACAGGCGCTTTTCCAGCACCCCCAGCAGCCCACCCGCACCCGTGTCGCGGATGCGGATTTCGGCCTTGGCCTCGCCCGTCTTGTCATCCAGGTTGCGCCACAGGCCCTCGGGGGTCATCTGCGCCCAGGCCGGGGCACCGATTGCTACCAAAACAATAGCTGCTACCGCTTTAAACATAAGCGCTCCAGGGCAAAAAAGCTTGAAATGCACCGTGCATGGCGAGTTGCGAATCAGGCCAGGGCCAGGTCCGTGTCCATCAGCACCTTGCTGCCGGCACGGGCCGTGCGCATCAGCGTCGCGGTCTCAGGGAACAGCTTGGCGAAGTAGAAGCGGGCGGTTTGCAGCTTGGCACCATAGAACGGGTCGGTGTTGCCTGCAGCGATTTCGCGCAGGGCCACCTGGGCCATGCGGGCAAACAGGTAGCCAAACACCAAGTGGCCTGCCACGCGCAGGTAGTCCACCGCAGCGGCGCCCACTTCGTCAGGGTTTTGCAAACCCTTGAAGCCGATCTCGGTGGTGAACTTGGTCATCTGGTCGCCCAGGTAGGCCACGGGGTTGATGAACTCGGCCATCTTCTCGTTGACGCCTTCTTCTTCCACCAGCTTGCCAATCAGCTTGCCCAGCTTCTTGAGCGTGGCGCCGTTGTTGCCCAGGATCTTGCGCCCCAACAGGTCCAGCGACTGCACGGTGTTCGTGCCTTCGTAGATCATGTTGATGCGGTTGTCGCGCACATACTGCTCCATGCCCCATTCCTTGATGAAGCCATGACCGCCGAAGACCTGCATGCAGGCGTTGGTGGCGGTGTGCCCGTTGTCGGTGATGAAGGCCTTGACGATGGGCGTGAGCAGGGCCACGAGTTCTTCAGACTCGGCGCGCACCTTCTCGTCGGGGTGGCTGTGCACCTTGTCCAGCAGCAGCGTGCAGTAAATCTGCAGCGCGCGGGCGCCTTCGGCGTAGGCCTTGGCGGTGAGCAGCATCTTGCGCACATCGGGGTGCACGATGATGGGGTCGGCGTCCTTGTCCTTGGCCTTGGTGCCGCTCAATGAGCGCATCTGGATGCGGTCCTTGGCATAGGCCAGCGCGTTTTGGTAAGCCACTTCGGTCAGGCCCAGCGACTGGTTGCCCACGCCCAGACGGGCTGCGTTCATCATCACGAACATCGCAGCCAGGCCCTTGTGCGGCTGGCCCACCAGGGTGCCGATGGCGCCGTCGATGGCGATCTGCGCCGTGGCGTTGCCGTGGATGCCCATCTTGTGCTCCAGGCCCGTGCAGTAGATGGGGTTGCGGTCACCCAGACTGCCGTCGGCCTTGACGTTGAACTTGGGCACGACGAACAGGCTGATGCCTTTGCTGCCCTTGGGCGCATCGGGCAAGCGGGCCAGCACCAGGTGCACGATGTTGGCGGCCATACCGTGCTCGCCAGCGCTGATGAAAATCTTGTTGCCGGTGATCTTGTAGGTGCCGTCGCCCTGGGGTTCGGCCTTGGTGCGCAGCAGGCCCAGGTCGGTGCCGCAATGGGGTTCGGTCAGGCACATGGTGCCGGTCCACTCGCCGCTGGTGAGCTTGGGCAGGTACAGGGCTTTTTGCTCGTCGGTGCCGTGCGCATGCAGGGCTTCATACGCGCCATGGCTCAGGCCGGGGTACATGGTCCAGGCCTGGTTGGCCGAGTTCATCATCTCGTACAAGCACTGGTTCAGCACGAAGGGCAGGCCCTGGCCGCTGTAGGCGGGGTCGCAGCTCAGCGCCGCCCAGCCGCCTTCCACGTACTTGTCGTAGGCCTCCTTGAAGCCGGTGGGGGTCTTGACCTCGTGCGTGGCTTTGTCGAGCACACAGCCTTCGGTGTCGCCGCTGATGTTCAGCGGGAAGATCACCTCCGACGCGAACTTGCCCGCCTCTTCGATGACGGCGTTGATCGTGTCCACATCCACCTCGGCATGCTGGGGCATGGCCTTGAACTCGTCGGTGACCTTGAAGACTTCGTGCATGACGAATTGCATGTCGCGCAGGGGCGGCGTGTAGGTAGGCATCGGTTTACTCCTTGGAGGTGGTGGTCGTTGAAACGGAAACTTTGCGCCGTGCAGCGGCGGGGCGGTGCGCAGCCGGGGCGGCTTTGGCAGGCGCGGCCACCACGGCGGCGGCACCCGCAGCGCTGTAGCGCGCGAGGATGTTTTGGAACCCCATCACGGCCCGCTCGATGGAGCCCAGGTTTTGCAGGAAGCGGGCTTCGTAGTGCAGCGCGAGGATGAGACCGTGGATCTCGAACAGCATCTGCTCTTCATTGGTGTCAGCGCGCAACTCGCCGCAGTCCTTGCACTGCTCGATGGCGCGGCGCATGGCGGCGTGCCACGTCATGACCGAGCTGGCCAGCGCATCGCGCACGGGGCCGGTGCGGTCGTCAAACTCCACCGCGCCGCTGATGTAAATGCAGCCCGAGTCGATTTCGATGGAGGTGCGCTTCATCCAGTTGTCGAACATGGCGCGCAGGCGCGCAATGCCCCGGGGGGACGACATGGCGGGGTAGAAAACTTCTTGCTCAAACCGCGCGTGGTACTCGCGGATGACCGAGATCTGCAGTTCTTCGCGTGAGCCAAAGTGGGCGAACACACCCGACTTGCTCATGCCGGTGATGTCGGCCAGGGCGCCAATGGACAGCCCCTCCAGCCCGATGTGGGTGGCCAGGCCCAGGGCGGCCTCGACAATGGCGGCCTTGGTCTGCTGGCCTTTTTGCATGGCCCGGCCGGAGGTGGCACGGGTTCTGGGGGCGCGCGGCGTGAGGGACTCGGAAGTGGCGGACATGCGTGCAAATAAAAACGAACGTTCGTTCTATTTTGCAACATTTTTGATCTGCGGCGAAAGCCCCCGCAAAAAAAAGAAATAACACCCAAAAGCTGTTGCAGCGCTGCCACCTGCGGGACAGTGCCTGCCAAGGGGCGCCAACCTGTCAAAACAGTGTACCGAGGCACACCCCGGCGTGCAGCAGGGTAAACGCGGCCCAAAGCAAAAGGCCCCGCACCAAGGGTGCGGGGCCTTTTGTGGCCGGTCAGCGGCAGGGGATCAGTGCAGCATCAACGCCAGGCTGGCGTCCAGATGCTCTGTGGGGTTGCGGCGAAAACCCGAGCGGGCAAACCGCTGCAGGCGCCCCAGCGCAAACGACGTCAGCACGCTGGCTTGCACCTGCGCATGCACGGTGGGGGTGTCCGAGCCACTGGCGCTGGTGCGCAGGCACTGGCGCAGGGTGGACTCGATGCGGTCAAAAAACTGGTTCATGCGCTGCTGCAGGCGCTCGTGCTCAAACACCAGCGCATCGCCCACCATCACCCGCACCATGCCGGGGTTGCGTTCGCCAAACTGCAGCAGCAACGCAATGATGCGGCCGGCCTGGCGTTGGCCCACTTCGGCGGCCTGGTCGGGCGGCGGCACGTCGCGCCCGGTGATTTGCGTCACCAGCGTGAAGATGGACTGCTCGATGAAATCGATGAGCCCTTCAAACATTTGCGCCTTGCTGGCGAAGTGGCGGTACAGCGCGGCCTCGCTCACCGACAGGCGCGCGGCCAGCGCAGCGGTGGTGATGCGCTCGGCCCCAGGCTGCTCCAGCATGGAGGCCAGTGCTTGCAGGATCTGCACGCGCCGCTCGCCCGGCTTGGGCCGCTTGCGGGCCACCGGCGCATCTTCGGCGTCAACGGTATCGGCAGATTCAATCAGGGACGAGGTATCAGACATGCGCAAACCAAGCAAAGAAAAACCAACAAGGGGATGGGTGCACCAGCACCCTGTGGAGGCCTCACAGCCCTGCGCCCAGCATGCCAAGAGACGGCTAAAAAAGGGGGCTACAGCGGGGGACGTGCGGCAGGGCGTAAATCCTGTATGCAAATGATTCTCGCACACCCGTTCGGATGCGGTTTGCAAATGGTTTGCAAACCCTGCATCGGGCCCTTGCCCAGGCACGGGGGCGCGGCGGCATGGTAACCGCACGCCGCCGTGCCACGCCAGGGGTTGCCGACCACCCTACAGGGGCATGGCCACAGCCCCCACCAGGGCACAGAAAACCCCTACGCAAACTCAATGACTTCAGCGCCCCCATCCAAAGCAGGCACTCACATAGCAAAGCTAATTCGGGAAAAGAACCGCCACCCGCAAGCCACGCCCCTGGGCGCCAGTCTCCAGGGTGAGCGAGGCGCGGTGCACACGGCTGATCTCGTCGGCAATGGCCAACCCCAGGCCCGTGCCCTCCCCCGCCGAGCCAGGCACACGGTAAAAGCGCTGCATGACGCGGCCGCGCTCGCCCTCGGGCACGCCGGGGCCGTCGTCTTCCACCTCCAGGTACACCCGGGGCGGGCCCAAGGGGCCTTGGCGCATGCCGCAGCGCATGGTCACCACACCGCCTGCGGGCGTGTATTTGATGGCGTTGTCCACCAGGTTGGACATCAGCTCGCGCAGCAGCCAGCCGTGGCCGGTGACGTGCACGGGCTGCACTTCCAGCCCCAGGTCCAGCCCCTTGGCGGTGGCGGCATCCAGAAAACTCTCCAGCAGCGCCTCGCACAGGTCCTTCAAATCCACCCGCTGGGGGGGCTGCGCGTCCAGGCTGCGGGCATCGGCCCGTGAGAGCGCCAGCAACTGGTGCGCCAGCTGCGAGGTGCGGCGCGTGGCGTTGCGCAGCTTTTCGATCTGATCCACTCCTAAAACAATAGCACCTTGCGCTTGTCCTTTGCGCCCTAGAGGCCTATTTTGATGTGAATCCCCCCCGTCCGACGGGGGTGGATGGGGGTCTGCACTCGCGGCCTTGGCCATCAGCGCCCAGGCCTCTACCTGCGCTTGCAGGCCCGCCAGCGGCGTGCGCAGCTGGTGGGCCGCATCGGCCACGAAGCGGCGCTGCCCCTCGGCCTGCGCATTCACCAGGGCAAACAGGTGGTTCAAAGAATGCACGAGCGGGCGCACTTCGCTGGGCGAAGCGGCTTCGTCAATGGGGCTCAGATCGCGCGGCGAGCGGTATTCCACCGCCTCGGCCAAATCCACCAGCGGCTTGAAGGCCCGGCCCACGGCCCAGTGGATGGCCAGGGCCGCCGCCGCCACCAACACCAGGTTGGGCAGCAGCACGCGCAGCAGCAGTTGCTGGGCCCACTGCTGGCGCGGGTCTGATCCATCGGCAATGGACACCACCAACTCGCCCGCACCGGTGCGCCCCCGCTGCACGGCCACGCGGTAGGTCACGCCGCCGTATTCGAGGCTGTGGAACTCTGGCTGGGCCGTGGCGGGCACCGCGCCATCCACCCAGGCATCTCCCAGCAGCAACTGGCCCTCGCTGTCGCGCACGCTGTAGCCTGAAAACCCGGCGTTCTGGCGCAAAAAGTCTTCGACCGGGGGCGCCAGCAAGAGCAACGGCGGCTGGTGGTCGTGGATGGGGGGGGCCACCACCGAGTCGGCCAGTGCGGGCAACAAGCGCAGCAGGCGCTGGTCGTGGCGGCTGGCGGCGTCGTCGGCCGATCGGTAGTCCATCCAAACGCCCACCACAGCCAACAGGCACAGCGGCAGCACCAGCAACAGCAAAAGCCGGTTGCGCAAATCAGAGGTCATGCCGCGCAGCCCAGGGCGCTGGGCCTTGTTTGCAGAGGCGGGCGGGCTCATGCTGCCCGCATCCATGGAGCAGGCCCGTGCCAACGCATCTCAGAGCGGCGCCAGTTCGAGCCGGTAGCCAAAGCCCCGGATGGATCGCAGGGCCACGCCATGGGGCTCCAGCTTGCCCCGCAGGCGCGAGACATATACCTCGACGGCATTGGGGGTGATTTCCTTGTCCCACCCGGTGAGCGCTTGCAGCAGCTTGTCTTTGCTGGCGGGCTTGGGGGCGTGGATGAGCAGGTATTCCAGCACCGTCCACTCGCGCGGCCCCAGCTCAATGGGGTGCTCTACATCACCCACCCGTGCACAGGCACGGCGCCCGGCGGTGTCCAGCTCCAGCGGGCCAAAGCTCAGCACGGCCGTGCTGGCGGCTTGCGAGCGGCGCAGCAACGCACGCAGACGCGCCAGCAGCTCGGGCAATTCGTAGGGCTTGACCATGTAGTCATCCGCCCCCAGGTCCAGCCCTTGCACCCGGTCATGCAGCGCATCGCGCGCCGTCAGAATCAACACCGGCATGCTGCGACTGGGCATTTCAGGGCGGCGCAGGCGCCGGGTCAGCTCCAGCCCGTCCATGCCAGGCAGGCCAATGTCGATGATGGCCGCATCAAACGACTCGGTGCGCAGCACATCCTCCGCCCGCTCGCCACTGCCCACCCAGTCCACCGCATAGCCCGCATCGGCCAACCCCAGCTTGACGCCGCTGGCCACCATCACATCGTCTTCGACTAGGAGGAGGCGCATCTTTCAGTGACCTTGTGCAACGGATACGGCCCATGGCGTCTGCCATGGTCGGGACCTGGGGCAGAGGCAGCCGCGCAAGGGCCGCCCCGCCGCGCTGGCTGCGTCCCCCTCCCGCGCAGCGAGAGAGGGGGAAGGCGCGAAGCGACTCAGGGGGAGCCTCTCTTCAGTGGCTACGGATCATGGTGCCGTAAGCCTGATCGGTCAGGATTTCCAGCAGCATGGCGTGCGGCACGCGGCCATCAATGATGTGCACGGCGTTGACACCGGCCTTGGCGGCGTCCAGCGCGCCCGCAATCTTGGGCAGCATGCCGCCCGAGATGGTGCCGTCGGCAAACAGCTCATCAATGCGGCGGGCTGTCAGGTCGGTCAGCAGGTTGCCCGCCTTGTCCAGCACGCCGGGGGTGTTGGTCAGCAGCATGAGCTTTTCGGCCTTGAGCACTTCGGCCAGCTTGCTGGCCACCACGTCGGCGTTGATGTTGTAGCTCTCGTTGTTCTCGCCAAAGCCAATGGGGCTGATGACGGGGATGAATGCATCGTCCTGCAGCGCCTTGACCACGCTGGGGTCGATGGAGACGATATCGCCCACCTGGCCCACGTCATGCTCCACGCTGGGGTCCTTGCTGTCCACCATCTTGAGCTTGCGTGCGCGGATCATGCCGCCGTCGCGCCCTGTCAGGCCCACAGCCTTGCCGCCGGCCTGGTTGATCAGGCCCACGATGTCTTGCTGCACTTCCCCGGCCAGCACCCACTCCACCACTTCCATGGTCTCGGCATCGGTCACGCGCATGCCCTGGATGAACTGGCCCTTCTTGCCCAGGCGGTTCAGGGCGGTCTCGATCTGCGGGCCACCGCCGTGCACCACCACGGGGTTCATGCCCACCAGCTTGAGCAGCACCACGTCTTCGGCAAAGTCGGCCTGCAAGGCGGGGTCGGTCATGGCGTTGCCGCCGTACTTGATGACCATGGTCTTGCCATGGAACTTGCGGATGTAAGGCAGCGCCTGGGCCAGAATTTCTGCCTTGTCGCGGGGGGCAATCGAAAGAAGGTCGGTCATGGAGGCGTGCCATCCGGTGAAAACAATGAGGCGCAAATTGTGCCGCATTCGCGCTGCCGTCCGGCCAAGCCGCGATTCACGATCTTTTCACAGTTCCACCCTCAGAACTTGTCGCCCTACCCTCTCCCCACCGCATAGGCCACGGCAATCAAGGCAAGCACCAAGCCCAGCCAGCCCAGCAGCAGCCAGCGCCACAACAGGGGCGCATGGCGCATTTCCAGAAACACCTGGGTCACCACCACGCCCTTGATTGAGGTCAGCGCCCACAGGCCTGCCAATGCCCACCCGCTGCCCGCAGCCACCAAGCCCATCTCACCCAGCACATAAGTGACCGCTGTGGCGCCCAAGAGCAACCACCAGGCGGCATTCAGCACCCGTGTTTCTTTCATGAAAGCTCCTTACGCCCTCAGCGCAACACGTAGACCAGCGGAAACAGCACGATCCACAGCAGATCGACCATGTGCCAAAACGCGGCGCCCGTCTCCATCGCATGAAAGTCCTGGCGGCCATAAGCCCCCCCGCGCAGGCGCACCGCCAGGTAGCCCAAGGCCAGCATGGCCACCACCACGTGCAGAAAGTGAAATGCAGTCAGCATGAGGTACAGCGTGTAGAAGGTGTTTGAGGTGAGGTCAATCCCCTCGCGCAGCTTGGCGGCGTATTCGGCCAGCTTGACGCCCACAAACCCTGCGCCGCACAACATGGCCGCCAACAACCAGCGCAAACCGGGCTGCCGCGCGTCGCTGCGCACCGCCTGCACGGCACGGGCCACACACCAGCTGCCGGTGATCAGCAACACCGTATTGAGCGCACCGGAGTGCAAGTCCAGCGTGGCCTGCGCGGCGTTGAACGCGTCCACATCCCGCGCACGGGCGAAGGCATACGACACGAACAGGATGCCAAAGGTCAGCAACTCCGCCAGGATGATCAACCACACCCCCAGGTCACCCCGCAAGCGCAGCGCCGGTAGCGGCAAGCCAGATGCTGATGTTGAAGACACAGTGAGACCTCCCCAAAAAAGCAGACGAAATCCGGCACACGCGGGCGCAACCCGGGGTCCACAGCAGCCAACGCCCAGGCCCCAAAAGCAATAGCCAAAAACCGCTTTGTCGATGCGCCTGAAGGCTGGATTGCCGAAGTAAGTGTGGGTATGATAATCAAAGATTCAAACAACATGAATCTTATTGAG
The DNA here is from genome assembly GCF_002754495.1 of Acidovorax sp. 62. NCBI lineage: Bacteria > Pseudomonadati > Pseudomonadota > Betaproteobacteria > Burkholderiales > Comamonadaceae > Acidovorax > Acidovorax sp. 62. Next base: position 4,716,764 of record NZ_PEFJ01000001.1, on the reverse strand, counting down.
AGAGATCAACGACCCACCGGCGGGGGATCGGTACCGTATCCCTCATCCCACTACAGAGAGGTATCCCACCATGAGCCAAGGCTTTACCAGCCAGATGGCGCGCAACATCTTCTACGGAGGCACCACGTTCTTCGTCTTGCTGTTTGCAGCGCTGATCTTCCACACCGAAACCAAGATTCCCGAGCGGTCCAAAGCTGCGGAGTTGACCCCCGCCGTGGTGCGCGGCAAGCACCTTTGGGAAACGCGCAATTGCATCGGCTGCCACACGCTGCTGGGTGAAGGCGCCTACTTTGCCCCCGAGTTGGGCAATGTGTACGAGCGCCGTGGCCCCGATTTCATCAAGGGCTGGATCAAGGCAATGCCCACCAACACGCCGGGCCGCCGCCAGATGCCCCAGTTCAACTTCACCGACGATCAGCTCAACGATCTGGTGGAGTTCCTGCGCTGGTCGAACGGCATCAATACCGAGAAGTGGCCACCCAACATCGAAGGTTGAGCGCCCGCGCTCCCCGTGATGTCCTATCCATCCCTTCAGGACCCTCATATGCAACCCGCAACCCTTAAATACCAGTCGCAGGCGGTAGCCAAGCTCTACTTCATTGCGGCACTGGGCCTGTTCACCGGACAGATCGTCTTCGGCCTTTCGCTGGGCCTGCAGTACGTCATCGGTGACCTGTTCTTCCCGGCGATCCCGTTCAACATCGCCCGCATGGTCCACACCAATCTGCTGATTGTGTGGCTGCTCTTCGGCTTCATGGGCGCCGCCTACTACATGGTGCCCGAAGAGGCCGAGACCGAGCTGTACAGCCCCTTGTTTGCCAAGGTCCTGTTCTGGATCTTCCTGGCAGCAGGTGCGGCCACCATCCTCGGCTATTTGCTGGTGCCCTATGCCAAGCTGGCAGAAATGACCGGCAATGACTTCCTGGCCACGATGGGGCGGGAGTTCCTGGAGCAACCCTTGCCCACCAAGGTCGGCATCGTGATCGTGGCCCTGGGCTTTCTCTTCAACATCAGCATGACCGTGCTCAAAGGCCGCAAGACCGCCATCTCGATGGTGCTGCTGATGGGCCTGTGGGGCTTGGCGCTGATGTTCCTGTTCAGCTTTGTGAACCCCAGCAACCTGGTGCGCGACAAGATGTACTGGTGGTTTGTGGTGCACCTGTGGGTGGAAGGCACATGGGAACTGATCATGGCGTCGCTGCTGGCGTTCGTGCTGGTCAAGACCACCGGCGTGGACCGCGAAGTGATCGACAAGTGGATGTACATGATCGTGGCCTTCGCACTGATCACCGGCATTCTGGGCACAGGCCACCACTTCTACTTCATCGGCCTGCCAGGCTACTGGCACTGGGTGGGTAGCGTGTTCTCTGCCATGGAGCCCATCCCCTTCTTCATGATGACGCTGTTCGCCTTCAACATGGTGCAACGCCGCCGCCGCGAACACCCCAACCAGGCCGCTGTGTTGTGGGCTGTGGGCACCGCCGTGATCGGGTTCCTGGGCGCTGGCGTGTGGGGCTTCATCCACACCCTCAGCACCGTCAACTACTACACCCACGGCTCGCAAGTCACCGCTGCACACGGGCACTTGGCGTTCTATGGCGCCTATGTGCTGGTGGTGCTGGCCATCATCAGCTACGCCATGCCCATCCTGCGCGGGCGTGAGGCCAACCCCCTGCGGGCGCAGCGCGTCGAGATGTGGAGCTTCTGGATCATGAGCATCGGCATGGCCGTCATGGTGCTGGCCCTGAGCGGCGCAGGTATCCTGCAAGTGTGGCTGCAACGCATGCCCACCACGGGCGCCATGCCCTTCATGGCCACGCAAGACCAGCTGGTGTTCTTCTACTGGGTGCGCGTGGCTGGCGGCGTGATGTTCTTGCTGGGTCTGCTGACCTACCTGAGCAGCTTCTTTGTCGGCCCTGCGGCCGATGAAGAAGGCATGGCCGTCGGCATCGGTACCCGTCTGCAACGGGCCTGACCATGGCTGCCACCTACGCCCAAGAGCGCCAGGTGGCTGCTGCCGGCACCGGCAGCAGCCCAGCCCAGCCCGGGCTGCCGTTCTACGCAGAACAGGGCAGCGAATGCGCCCTGTTCGCGCAGTGCCACGCGCAGCAACTGCCGCTGCTTATCAAGGGCCCCACCGGCTGCGGAAAAACACGGTTTGTGGAGCACATGGCGGCCCGTCTGGGGCGGCCTTTGATCACCGTGTCCTGCCACGACGACCTGAGTGCCGCTGACCTGGTGGGGCGGCACCTGATTGGACAGGGCAGCACCGTGTGGGCAGACGGCCCACTCACCCGCGCAGTGCGCGAGGGCGCCATCGTCTACCTGGACGAGGTGGTGGAGGCACGCAAAGACACCACGGTGGTACTGCACCCGCTGGCGGACGACCGGCGCATTCTGCCCATCGAACGCACCGGCGAGCAGCTCAAGGCCCCGGCAGATTTCATGCTGGTGATTTCGTACAACCCCGGCTACCAGAACCTGCTCAAAGGACTCAAGCCCAGCACGCGCCAGCGCTTTACCGCACTGACGCTGGACTACCCAGCCCCTGCTGTAGAGCGTCGCATTCTGGAAACCGAGGGGCGCGCCTCGCCCGCCATAGCGGCCAGGCTGGTGCAATTGGCGCAGGCATTGCGTCGGCTCACCGACCATGATCTGGAAGAAACCGCCAGCACCCGCCTGCTGGTCATGGCCGCCCGCCTGGCTTCTGCAGGCATGGGCCTGCGGCAAGCCTGCCGTGCCGCCGTGGTCGATGCGCTGAGCGACGACCATGACACCGTCCTGGCGCTCGACGAAGTCGTGCGCGCCGTGGTGGGTGATGAAGACTGAGACCGAGCCCCCCGCTGGCCACAGCCTCGTGCACCTTGGCGCGCAGGGCCGTGGCCGCAACTTCTGGCGCGCCATGCCCTTGCAGCAGCGCCGCCGCTGGCTGCAAGGCGCTTTCATGGCTTTGTTCCTGCTCGCGCCGTCCCTGAATCTCTTTCGCTTTGATTTGAACGAAACCCAGTTGTGGGTTCTGGGCATGCGCTGGTCTTTGGGCATCGGCGCCTTTCAGCGTGGCGAAGCCAGTGCCATGCAAACCGGCTGGGCCATTTTGTGGCGCGGCTTTTTACCCGCACTGGGCCTGGTGGCCGTGTTTCTGGGCATCGCCTACAAGTATGGACGGGTGTACTGCGGCTGGCTGTGCCCACACTTCTCCATCGTTGAGACCCTCAACGGCCTGCTGCACCGCGCCACCGGCAAGCTCAGCCTGTGGGACACCTCACGCACACCGCATCCCACACGCACCCCCAACGCAAGGTGGTGGCCCGTGTTTCTGGCCACCTGCCTGGGCTGCGGCTTGGTGTGGGCCATCACGCTATTGACCTACCTTTTACCGCCCACGGAGATCTGGGGCAACCTGTACGCGGGCACGCTCACCGCCAACCAGGCCCGCTTCATTGGCATTGGCACGCTGCTGTTTACGCTGGAGTTCACACTGGCCCGGCATCTGTTTTGCCGCTTTGGCTGCGCGGTGGGGCTGTTCCAAAGCCTGGCCTGGATGGCCAACCCCAAAGGCATGGTCGTGGCCTTTGCACGCGAGCGCGCCCGCGAATGCAAAACCTGCGACAGCCCACGCGGCAGCGCCTGTGACCATGCGTGCCCCATGCGCCTGCACCCGCGCAACATCAAACGCATGATGTTTTCGTGCGTGCAATGCGGCCAATGCCTGAGCGCTTGCGACACAACCCAAACGGAACAAGGGCGTACCCCCTCGCTGCAATGGCAGATTGGACTGGACGCCGTTCGAGAGACCCTGCGCCAACGGCGCGATGGAGCCCCCTGATGGAAGAGTGGATTGGCCAATGGTGGCACCGTGCCATCACCCACCTGGCAGAGCCGCAACGCACAGAAGCCCAGGTGGCACTGCAAGACATGCAACGCAGCATCACGCTGCTCTTTCGTGCGGGCGGCGGGGATGCTGCCGTGCGCGTAGCGCCCGTGGCAGCCAGCAGCCACGGCGGCCCCCGCCGCTGGCTGCAAAAGGTGGCCGGTAGCGGCCTGCGCAGCGCCCTGCCCGAGCTGGACGCCCAGACGCTGGCACTGCCCCCGCACATCGACGTGTTCGATCGCACCGAGCTCAATCGCGACCTGTACCTGTGGCTTGCCGCCCTGGCAGCGGTGTTCGAGCCCACGGGCGACTGGATCGCTGACAACCGGGCCGCCACGGCCCGCGCACTGCAGCGCTTTGCCGGCCTGCGCGAGCGCCACCACCGCTTGGTCACCGCCCACCTGGCCCAGCGCCCGGCCCTGCACAGCCTGCGCGGCAAAGACGTGCCCTGGGAGGTGGCGGTGCAAGCAGCCTTGCGGGGCGAAGAGCACACGCCCCTGTTTGTGACACCCCGACAGGTAGCGCCCGTGTGGCTGTGGCTCAACGCAACGGACACGTTCAGCGCAGAGAATTCGGCACCTGGCGCGGCAGCGCAAACGCCCGCCAACCCCCAGGACACGCCGCTGGACACAGACGCCCACCGCCGCCGCGCCCGCAAAACAGAGCACCAGCCATCGCGCAACAGCATGCTGCTGGCGGCCAAGACAGATTCACTGACCAGCTGGAGCGAGCTGGTGCGCCTGGACCGCGGCACCGACGATGAACCAGACCCCAACGCCGCCATGGCCGCCAACGACATGGACACGCTGTCACTCGTCCGGTCGGAGCAAACCACCGCATCGCGCGTGCGCTTTGACCTTGACCTGCCCAGCGCCAGCGCCGACGACCTGCCCTTGGGGCCTGGAACCAAGACCCCGGAATGGGACTGGCGGCGCAACCGGCTTCAGCCCGACCACTGCGCCGTTCAATGCGTTGTGGCCCGGGCTGGCGCTCCCTACTGCCCCCCTGCCCACCTGAAAGCCACCGCGCGCAAGGTGCGCAGGCGCCTGGAAATCCTGCAAGCGGCCCCACGCTGGCACAAGGCCCAGGCCTCGGGCGACGAAATCGACATCGACGCCTGGGTGCGCTTCCAGAGCGAATCCTGCGGCAGCGCCCAACACAGCGAAGCCCCCCCGGTGTATGCCCAACGCCAACGCACCGAACGCAGCCTGGCCACCCTGCTGCTGGCCGACCTCTCACTCTCGACTGACGCCTATGCCACATCGCAGGCCCGCGTGATCGATGTCATCCGCGAGGCACTTTACGTGTTCGGCTCGGCGCTGTCAGGATCGGGAGACGCCTTCGAGATTCTGGGCTTCAGCTCAGTGCGTCGGCAGCATGTGCGCATCCAGCACATCAAAGGCTTTACGGAGCCCTGGAACGACGCAGTGCACATCCGCATCGGCGCATTGAAGCCTGGTTTTTACACCCGCATGGGCGCTGCCATACGCGACGCAACGCGGCGGCTGGCAGAGCGCCCCGAACGCCAACGCCTGCTGCTGGTGTTGACGGACGGCAAGCCCAACGACATTGATATCTACGAAGGACGCTACGGACTGGAGGACACACGCCACGCCATCCAGGAGGCACGCGCCCAAGGCCTCAGCCCTTTTTGCGTGACCATTGACCACGAAGCCCACCAGTACCTGCCTCTGCTGTTCGGCGCACAAGGGTATGCGCTGGTACGTCGCCCCCAAGACCTTGTCAAGCACCTGACGCAAGCCTGGACCACCCTCGCCCGCTAACGAGACCCCGTCCTGGTTTATGGTGGCAATGCCGCCACCCACGCCCTCAATGGCGCAACCAGGACGGCACTTTGAACCGAACAATGGCCAAGTAAGCCGACACATAGCTGATCACAAACAGGCAGCAAAAGCCCATCAGCAGCCATGTGTTGTTCCAAAACAGCACCGCCGGCACGACGGTGAGCAAGGTAAAGCCCCAGAGGTACGGCGAAGTGCGGTTGTTGCGCATCAGCACCCGGCGGGATTCATCGTCATGGAAAACCCCCCGCACGATGCGGCGATAAATCAGCTGGTGAAAATGCAGCGCATCCGCCACGCCCGGTGAGATGCCCCGAACCGCCTTGCGGTAGATCGAAAAAATGGTTTCCCACACCGGGTAAATCAACAGCAGCATCGGAAACCAGGGCGACACGTCGGCATTGCGCTGCACCAACGAGATGCTGGCCAAAGCGATCACCACCCCCCAAATGTACGCCCCCCCATCCCCGGCAAACAACATGCCGCGCGGATAGTTCCAGATCAAAAACCCCCCGGTAGCCGCTGCCGTAGTCACCAACAGCGCCGCCAGCGCCCGGTCCCCCACCTGCAAAGCCACATGGGCCAGCGCCAGGCAGACGATCAAGGCCACCATGCCCGCCAGGCCGTTGTAGCCGTCGATGATGTTGAAAGCATGCGGCAACCCCGCCACGGCAAGCAAAACAATGCCCACGCCAATCCACGGGGCAAATGCCAACAAGGCATCCAGCCAGGGCAGTCCCAGACGAGGCAGTGTCAACCCTAGCCCCCAAACTGCAACCGAGCCAGAGAGCCCCGTCAAAAACAACCGGTAGCTGACGCGAAGACGCTGGGTCATGTCCTCCGCAATGCCCCCCAGTGCCGCGGGCAACAACACTGCCAGCCACCACAGCACCAGACCAGACCCCAGACGCAACGACCCTGGATCACCCCATACGGACTGCGCCACCCCCAAAAGCCAACTGCCCCCCACCCCCAGCAAAACCGCCAGCCCGCCCAGGCGCGGCACATGCCCCAGATGAAACCGCTGAGGCATGCCTTCGCCATAATGCTCAGCGTGGTCGTGCGCCCAGCGCACCACCCCGGCAGCAACGATGGCGGAGATCAAAAAACCGAAAAAGGACAGCCAAATCATGGGGGGCTGATCCTACCCCCGCTTGTTACATCTGACTGTAACAATTGGCGCGCCTGCCAAAAAGTGGGGGAGCACCAGAGCCTCAAAAGGCTTCGAATATGCCACGAGAGATGCCTCAAGCTTCGCCCACTAGCCCGCTGACCGACATGCTCTACCTTGGCCTGTGCACAAACCAAAGTCTTGCCCGAAAGGCGCAAGCGAAGGCTCAAATCAACATCCTCGCAATACATGAAATACGACTCATCAAAGCCACCCAACGTCTGCCAAGTGTGTTGAGGCAGCACCAGACATGCAGCATTAACCCAGTCCACACGGGTCTCCACTCGGCCCCAAGCCCTACGGAGTAATAAAGACCAAGGAGTGGGCAATTGCCTCTCCCCCGCCTGTAAACGCCCAAGTCCATCCACCTGTTGGGGATAGACACAACCAACACCCAGTTCTCCGGCCAGGGCGACCATTTCCACGAAGGGATCTTGCCCACGCAGACCAACATCAGGATTCAAAACCCCGACAAATCGTTCAGAAGCCCCCTCAAGGGCACGATTGTGGTTGGCACCAAAGCCCAGTGGATGTTGGTTCATGCGGACATCCAACTGAAAAGGCCAGCCCCCCGCTGGCGGAATGGGCGGCGGCTCAGGCACATTCAGAGTGAGTACGACCCGCGTAACAGACATTGCGCACAAGTGCGCCAAATCCTGCAGCAACGCCTGCACCAGCTCCCGATGTCCGTGGCTTACCAGAGATAGCACCAGCCCTGTAGATGCCCATGTTTCATGCGCCATAAGTCCGTCATTGTTACAGCTTTGCGCAATGAGACTCCAATCATCGAACGCATCCCGCCCCGGCAGCACAGACACGACGGCGATAATCAAAGAATGACGCATTCAATTGAGGACTTGCACGTTTATCTTCGCAGCATCAAGGCAGATGAACGCACATCGCTATCGGTACTGGCCAGTCTGGTGCATCCGGAAGCCGTGGTACTGGATCTAGGTTGTGGCAGTGGTGCCCTCGGGCAGTATTTGAAAGAGCACCGCAGCTGCACCATGGACGGACTCACGCTGAGTGAGGCCGAAGCAGAGCATGCCCGCCCTCACTACCGCAGGGTCGAGGTCAGCGATTTGGAGACCTGCGATCTCCTGAAGATGTTTTCTGGTCAACGATACGACTACATCATCTGCGCAGATGTACTGGAGCACTTGCGCAAGCCCGAACGGATTTTGCAAGCCTGCAGGCAACTGCTGAGCACAGGCGGCAAGTTGCTGATCTCCGTGCCTAACGCGGCCTATTGCGGCCTGATCGCAGAACTACTGCAAGGCGAGTTTCGCTATCGCGAAGAGGGTTTGCTGGACAAGACCCATCTGCGATTTTTCACACGGCGATCGCTCACCAGATTCCTGAATGAGCAAAATTGGTCACTTGATGCGTTGGACGTGGTGACTCGCGAACTGCCTGATTCCGAGTTTCAAACTCGATTTGACAATCTGCCACCGGCAGTGGCCAGGCACATGCTGGGAACACCCGATGCACTGACCTACCAGTTCATTGGCGTTGCACGCCCCATAAGCGACACCGGCATCTCGCCTCCCAGCGAAACACCGTTGCCTACGGCCAAAGCACTGTTCACAAGCCAGCTTTACCTTGGCACCAATGGTGAATATGCAGAAGACAAGAAACTCACGGCCACTGGCGTCATGGGCGAGGGACGCCAGACACTGCGATTTGAGCTCCCTGCTAGAGATTTGAATGCCCCCCAAATAACACATCTGCGGCTGGACCCAGCAGATCGTCCGGGGTTCGCGCATCTTTACGCGCTGACCTTGCGAGGCGGTCAAAACCAAGTGCTATGGCGCTGGACCCCAACAAATGGTCTACCCACACCCACAGACGTGGAGGCGCATCAACAAATCGTCTGGCAAACACTGCTTCCAGCTGCTAGCGGAGCCGTATTGGTTCTGCTGACGGGTGATGACCCTTGGTTCCAGATATCGATTCCCAGCGAAATACTTGCGACAGCAGCGCAAAATTCACCCCACATAGCGCTTGATGTCGAAATGGGTTGGCCAATGTCTGCGGATTACCTCGCACTTTCAAGCCAGGTGTTGCCACTACAGATTGAAAACAGCGGGTTAAAAAAACTTGCGGATCAAACTCGACAACGCGCTGACGACATTGCGTCCCAGCTTGGGGATACACAGTCCCAACTCAAAAACCTGACGATCGAGCTCCAAAAGAAAGAGGGATCACAGCTTGCGATGCAAAAAGAAAAGCAAGAGCTGGTTGCCCACCGACAAATCCTGATCTATGAGCACCAAAAACTTTCCAAGGAATTTGATGCTTTGGCCTCTTATCTGAAGTCGATAGAGAATTCCACAGTTTTCCGAGCAACGCGTCCATTGGTTAACATCAAAATGAAATTGGATCAATGGTTGGGACGGACACCATCAAAATCCAATCCAGCAACTAGCGAGAGGCCAGCAACCCCTATCGCACAGCCAAATCACCCCGTTGACATTATCGTTCCGGTCTATCGCGGTTTGGCAGACACTCAGCTATGCATCAACACGGTATTGGCCAGCGATAACAAGACGCCATATCGTCTGATCGTGATCAATGATGCAAGCCCCGAAGCAGAGGTGACTGAATGGCTGCGCGCTAAAGCTGACGACGACCATCGGATTGTCCTTCTGGAAAACGAGGCAAATCTGGGATTTGTGGGGACGGTCAATCGAGGAATGGCCTTCAGCAAAGACAATGACGTCCTGCTACTGAACAGTGATACAGAAGTGGCCAATGATTGGCTGGATCGCATTCGCCGAGCCGCGTACAGTGACGCAAGAGTAGGGTCCGTCACGCCCCTGTCGAACAATGCCACGATTTGCAGTTATCCGAATTTCTGCAAAGGCAATGAATTGCCTCATGGCCACACCACTCGCACCTTGGATCTGCTGTGTGCAGCAACCAACCCTGGAGCCGTGGTGGATGTCCCCACAGGGGTAGGGTTTTGTATGTATATACGTCGAGACTGCCTCAGAGGGGTGGGGCTTTTCGACGTTGCCAATTTTGGCAAAGGCTACGGCGAAGAAAATGACTTCTGCCAACGAGCGCACTCCGCCGGCTGGAGAAATCTACATTTGCTGGACACCTTCGTTCTACACACCGGGGGTGTAAGTTTCGGCGCCAGCAAAAGCCCTCGCGAACAAGCCGCAATGGAAATTTTGCGTCGGCTACATCCAAGCTACGAGGCCGACGTCATGGCTTTTGTGCAAGCCGACCCCGCACGCCCCTACCGGACAGCATTGGATTTTGCCCGCATCCAAGCTTCTCAACGCCCAACCGTTTTGGCAATATTGCATGATCGTGCCGGAGGTACTGTCAGGCATGTACGGGAGCTTGCTAAACATCTGCAAGACCAGGTCAATACCCTCACATTGACACCATTGCCCGGGCAAGCAGTGAAGCTTTGCATGGCGGCAGAAGAGGAAGCGATGGCATTGCAGTTTTCGCTGCCGTCTCAATTGGATGAGCTACTTTTAGCCTTGCGAGCCTTGCGTGTTAGCCATGTTCATTACCACCATTTGCTCGGACATCAAGCCATAGTGCGTGATATTCCGGCATTGCTCGGCGTTGCATATGACTTTACGGCACATGATTTTTACAGCTACTGTGCACGCATTTCACTCACAGATAACGGTAATCGCTACGCACCAGAGCCAGCGCCCGGTAAATGCGGGTGCTGCCCAGACCACAGTGCAGCACCCGATGGGGGCACCATGGCCCAATGGCGGGCAGCCAATCAGAGCTTTCTACAGTGCGCTCGGAATGTCATTGCACCCAGCATAGACACGGCGCGAAGAATAGCGGCCTTCGCCCCCGATGCCAACGTGATGGCTATACCACATACAGATCTGAAATCGGCCATTCCACCCGTTTCAGTCAAAGGCATTGCCTCGGGCGAACGCCTCAAAGTAGTGGTACTTGGGGCACTCAGCACGATCAAGGGTGCCGATGTACTAGAAGCCGTAGCCCAACTGGCGGGCAAGCAAAAAGCACCCATCGACTTCCACTTGCTTGGGTATGGGTATCGCCATTTACAGACCCAGCCCAAAGCACACCTCACGGTGCACGGAGGGTATGAAGAGGAAGAGCTTCCGCAGCTTTTGGAGTGGTTGAACGCAGATCTGGTGTGGTTCCCCGCACAGTGGCCAGAAACCTACAGCTACACGCTCAGTGCTGCGCTGCAAGCAGGGCTTGCCATTGTGGCACCCGACATTGGGGCATTTGCCGAGCGGCTGGAAGGCCGTGAATGGAGCTGGGTCGAACACTGGGACCAGACTCCTGCCGATTGGCTGGCGTTTTTCACGCACATCCGGCAAGTGAATTTTGTGCCCCAACACTCACCCAAACCGGTAGAGCACGCAACCGCCGCACGCCATCACACGGCAGATCCTGCAACCACAGCATGGGCATACACCACGGATTACATGCGCAGCATGGCCCCCATCCCGCTGGCGCCTGCCGAAATGTCGCTGGACTTTTTCCGGGCACACATGCCAGCACTAACGCCCGCGCAAGAAACCCGCTCCAAAGCGCTGCAAACCCTCGTGTGGCTGCGTTCTCTGCCCCCTTTGCGCGGCGTGGCCCGGTGCATTCCACGGCACTGGCAAACTCAGGTGAAAAACTGGCTTCGCGCTTAGCATGCTGGCAGCGCCGCCCGGTGGCGCCGCAGCCACTGGCCTACCGCTTTGTAGCTGCTAGCGCTTATTTTATAAGCGCTAGCAGCTATCAATATATGAGCAATTCAGAAACAAACTGCGGTAAATCGCAACACAGACTCGCACCACCACGGCTTCACAGCACCATCGGCATACCTGCGCAGTGCTTTAACCACCTGGTGCTTATGGAATAAGCGCTAGCAGCTATAAATTTAAGAGCATCTAGCCTTTTACGATGTGGTCCGCAGTGTGGACACCATCGCGTGATCGAGCCTGTCGCGACCTCAGGGGCTCAGTCCTTGCGTAGCAGCAGGAAAATCTCGTTGTTCACCAACCAGTCGCGAGGGTACTGCGACAGCAAACCTTCGGGCACCTCAAGGTCCACGGTGCGCCGCTCTTCCCGGGCAACGCTAAAGCCTGCACCCTTGGCGAATTGCACCAATTCGTCCGCTGTCAGCCGGTTCAGCGCCTTGTATTCATTGAAGACAAACCGCTTGTAGCCATCCACACCAAAATCAGCAAAACCAAAATCTACTTCGGCCGGGTCGATCGGCCCCTGGTGGTTTTCGATCACCTTCCACAGCTCATCTTCCGTCGCCAGCAAATGGTGCCAGGGTGTGTCGTCGTAGCGGCGCAAGTGCGAGCCATACGGGGAGAAATACAGCGGCTCGATCTGGATGAAGAAATAGCCTCCCGGACGCAAGCAAGCGTGCAAATCGGCCAGGATGGTTGCCAACTGGTCACGCCGCACATGCTCGAAGGTGGACCAGCTCATGATGCCGTCGTATTGCACGCCAGCCTGGGCCAAAGCATCGCCCGACTGGATAGTCTCAAACGTAAGCGCCACGGGCACACGCTGCATGCCCAATTGCTCACGTGCAATGCGTGGCAGCTTTTGGTACTCGCGCCGCACGTCCACCCCATGAATGGAGGTGGCGCCATAGCGCAGCGCCAGCGACAGATCGGTAATGCCATCACCACAGCCAAAGTTCAAAAACCGCGACTTGGGTATGTCCAGAACGCCGCCCACCCAGTGGTTCACCACATCGGCGGCGTACTCAAAATGGGCTCGAAACCATTCGTCGGTGATTTGCCCAGCATCCCAGGGCGCGACCCCTAGAAGCCGCTCTTGCAGGCGCGCGATCAAACCCATGAATAACCTCCTATGGATGCCGCGCCACCGCAATCCTCAGCGCGCTCCGTGGTGTTTTACTGCTTGCGCAGCACGTAGGCGTCTTGGTGGTTCCAGAAATGCACCAAGGACTTGTGCACCAAACTCCCAGCCCCCACCGTCTCAGCAATGCGCGCCAGCACAAAGGGCTCGGCAGTGAAGGCCGTGCCGTATTCATGGCCGTCGATGGCGTTGGACTCGCTCGAGGGAGCGAAGAAATAGCCTTCCTCATCGAGCGTAACATGGTCAAAGTTTGCCGCCTTGATCCCGTGGGTGGTGAACACCAGCAAACCACCGGGCTCCACCGCATCCCACAACGCCTTGAGCCAGCGCGACCACGTGCTGCGCGGCAGGTGGCTGAACAACGACAGCACAAACACCAGCCCATAGCGCCGGGGCCATTGCACCTGCTCAGGCACACTGGCAGACATGAAGCCTTGCACGCCAAAGGTTTGCTTTGCAAAGCCAACGGCATCGGGCACCACGTCAGACACCGTGACCCGGCTCGGCCCCAGCACCTTCACCAGGTGGCGGGTGAATCGCCCGTGGCCGCTGGCAAACTCCAGCACGCTGGGTGTCTGCAGCAAAGGCTGGCCCACTGCCTCCAGCAGCAGCATCAACTCCGACAACGTGCGCCACCCGTCTGCCAGGTAGTCGCGCAAGGGGTTGGTGCTGGAGGCATGCCCGGCAAAGAAGCCAAAAATATCGTCTTGCGGGGAAATGGTGCAGTCCAACCCCATGATGTTGCGAAACGAGCCTACCAAGTCGTTGGACTCGATCAGCGCATGGGCTTGCAACAGCGTGTCGCGCTCGCTGCGGGCGCGCGCAAGCACCTGGGCGGCACCCGTGCGGTCACCCTGGCCCAGCAAGAACAGCCCCTCTTGCAATAGCTGCTGGCCTGCACTGGGTGGCTGGTCTGGCTTGCAACCCAAAGCGGGAGCATGTGCATTGCCGTCCATTCGGCCTTGTTCATCGTTCATCTTTTTCTCTGCAATGTCTGTCACTGTCTATAGGGCCAAAGTGCCCCAGCCCATCAACTCCAGTGGTGGGGCAAACGCACCAAGCCCGGCAGGGGCTTGGGAAAAATAAACCGAAAGTGCATGAACTGAAACCACTCGTCGTACACCGCCAACCCTGTCTCGTCGAACAAAAACGCGCTGATCACGTAGTCGCCGCTGTGCAGCGGAAGGTCAGGGAACGTAAGCACCGAGCACCATGTCCCATCGGGCTGCTGCACCGGATGTGCGCCATCCTCATGGGTTGCCAGCGAAGTGATGCCCACCCCTTTGGACTGCTCAATCATGAACCCAATGTGCGGGCGCTCTGCACCCCGTCCGCGCGCCTTGATCGTGACCACCAAATCCTGGCCTTGCAGTACAGCAGGCTGCCCATTTTGCGGCTCTGCCAGATTAGAAATATCCACGGACAAAATGCAGGCACCACCGCCACCGCCACCGTCGGCGGCAGCGACGGAGGCGGCAGGGACAACAGGGCCACCAGGCGATGGGGCGGGCTCCGCAACAGCAGACACGGAGGCCTCACATGAACCCGCAGATTCAGAGTCCACAGGCAAAGCGGGGGCTATGGGCTGCGCTGCCTCTGCCAAATCGCCCGCTTCTCGCTGGCGGGTGTACACGTCGTAGGCCGCCAACACCTCTTCGGTGCCGCCGAACTGGGCCACTTGCCCGGCCTTGAGCCACAGGGCCCGGTCACACAAATGCCGGATGTGGTACGGGCTGTGCGAGCAAAACAAAATGGTGCACCCGCTGTTGCGAAAGGCAGTAATACGCTCCACGCACTTCTTCTGGAAGTGCTGATCGCCCACTGCCAATGCCTCGTCAATGATCAGCACATCGGGCTGCACCGCCGTGACCAACGCGAACGCCAAGCGCACCGTCATGCCCGATGAATACGTCTTCACCGGCCTGTCCAGCGCCTCGCCCAGTTCGCAAAATTCGATGATCTCAGGCTCCAGCCGCTCCATCTCTTCACGGCTGATACCAATCAGGCTGCCGCCGAAGTACAGGTTGTCACGCCCACTGAAGTCGGGGTGAAAGCCTGCGCCCAACTCCAAAATGGCGGTAACTCGCCCTACACGCTCAATAGTGCCTTGGCTTGGCTGCATGGTCCCCGCCAACAATTTAAGCAACGAGCTTTTCCCTGCACCATTGTCGCCAATGACTCCAATACATTCGCCGCGTTGAAGTTCGAACGAGACATCTCGTAACGCCCAATGGCTGCGATGCGTTGCCCTGCCAGTCAGTAACGCGCGCAAGCGCGACCGTGGTGAGGGGTATAGCTTGTACTCTTTGCTAACCGATCGAACCCTAAGTACGGGATTCGCGGCGCTGGAATATTGCGGAGCTTGCACTGTCATAACCAGTCTACCAACTGGTCCCTACTGCGGCTTACCAGCACCGACAGCAAAACTGCGGCCAACCCCAGCCAACCCAAAGTTACCAACCATGCGCTCAAAGGGGGCCATACGCCGCGAAGAAGAATCTCTTGGTAGCCCTGCACCAGCGAAGTCATAGGATTGAGCCACAAAACCCACCTCCATTTTTCTGGAAACATGGTAAGTGGAAAAAGGACCGGTGAGAGATAAATTCCAACAGACAATAAGAAGCCAACCAGCTGCACAGTGTCACGCAATGCGGCAGCCAATATGGCCAATATAAAACCCAGCAGCAGACTCAAAAGCACTTGCAAGGCTAAAAATACAGGAAAGGCCAACACTGCAATATTGAAGCGATGTGATGGCGTATACAGAATTGCAACAACGAGCAACAGGGGCACATAAACGACGAGGCTCGCCAAGACCGTCCGGGTAACAAACAGAACAGGCGGTAGCGGATTTTTTTGAAGCAGCCCGCCAGCATCTAGCAAACTGTTCATGCCACGGGATATTGCGTCACAGAACGCCATCCACGGCAGCGCGCCGACGATAAGAAATGCACCGACCGCATGCGTTGGGGCACCATCACCCAGGCGCATAGAGAACACAACGTCAAATACCAAATAATAAGCAGCAACCGTAAGCAAAGGCTGCAGGTAAGGCCATAGCACGCCCAACACGGTACCACTATGACGGGCCGATACCTCTCGACGTGTAAGCCCCCAAACCAGAGTGCGGGAGCGCCACAAGGTTCGAGCTTCATCCATCAAAATCATCATAAGGTCACGCCACTCACAGTAGCAAATATGTATTCCAGCAAAAACACCAAACCCGCCTACCGGGCGGGTTTGGTTTAGCTCATACCAAGCCAATAGGTATTGCTATTTAATTGGCCTAGCGAAAAGCAATTTAATTATTTTTGCGTGGGTGTGTTTGAGTATTCTGCTGCAAATGCAGATACTGCAGGTGCATTGACTTTCGCACCTTGTTGCAATTTTTGCGCTTCAGCTACCCGCGCCTCTTGAACCACAGAGCTTTTGACTTCCTTGATCAACTCATCTCGAACGTCTTCAAATGGTCGAATGCCAGCGGGACGCTTTTCTTCCAGCTGCAGTACGTGGAAGCCAAACTTTGTTTCGACAACACCACTGAGATCGCCTTTTTTCTTCAAAGCAAACGCCGCTGTTTCAAACTCGGGCAGCATTCTGCCTTTTGCAAAGAAGCCCAAATCGCCTCCCTTGGCAGCACTGCCTGGGTCTGCAGAGACTTCTTTGGCCAGGGCCGCAAACTCAGCACCCGATGCTAATTTTTTGACGATCTCGTCAATTTTCTCGCGGGCATTGGGAGTTGTGGGACTGATCAGAATGTGACGGACCCGAATCTGCTCGTCTACCTTGAAGCGATCTGACTTCGCTTTGTAAACGGTTTGTGCCATTTTTTCGGCAGCCTCATCGGTAGGAGCTGCCGCTTTGTCCAATTTTTCCAAGTACGCATCAGACAGTACTTTGTCTCGGGCAATGCGCAGTGCCGCAACTACAGCGGGATCTTTTTCAAGGCCATCACTCTCTGCACGCAACGCCATGGCTCTGCGTGCGTACAAGTTGGATGCGATCTGCGTCACTGTCTGCGGCTTACCCAACACTTGCGGCCGCATCTCAGCAGGCATACGCAACGCATCGGCATGCATGTCTTGCACCGTAATTTTTATTTTTTCACCTTCGACCAAGGCATCATCAGCAGCCCAAACGGGAGCACACAACACGGCCGCAGCAACCAATACAGCACGTGACAAGAAGGGTGAATTCAAGCTTTTCAGTGTTTGAGACATCGACAGTACGTTCCAAGCAGTTAAAAAAAAAGGCGGGGGAAGCCCCCCGCCTTTTCAGATCACATTGCTGTGATTAAGTGCCCACGAATTAACGTGTGAAGCGGTGATCCCAAGTGATACCGTAGGTGCCAGATGTGTTGGCAGTTGCGCTTGGGTTAGACAGCTTGATGAACGAAGAACCCAAGATTGGCAGACCCTTGCCGCTGTTGTTGGTGGACAGAACAGCCCAGCCGTTGGTGTACACGCCGGACACGTTTTGACGTGCAACAGCACCACCCAACACCGACACGCCGGAGTCAGCGAAGCTCAGAACGCTGGTTTCGCCGCAGAAGCGAGTAGCAGACACTGTACCTGGAGAGAACACGGCACCGCTGGTCTTGGTGGTTTCTTCACGGTCATAGAATGTCTGAGCATCAGCGTTCACGCAGATAGCACCATTGGTTGCCAGAGCAGTCGTGTTGGCTGCAGTGAACATTTCGTCGCCGAAACCAACAGCTGCCAAGTCCGAGAACAGGCGGTAGTCGCTAGCAGCAGTGCTGAAAGCACCGTTGCTGGTAGCTGCGTAGTTCGCAGCCACGTTGTAGCGACGTGTAGGCATAGAGAACACCCAGTCTGTCTTAGCAGAGATGGATGCATCGTTAGCGTACTGGTTGGTGATGGAAGTCACCTTGATCGCGTTCGTCAGGTTGGTAGCTTGTGCCAGAGGGCGCAGAGCTGGGGTAGCGCTCAGGCCAGCCAGAACCGTGTAAGGTGTGGACAGGTCAGGCAGGTCATAGTTCGCAGCAGCAATCTTGGCACCGCTCACAGTAACGCCAGCAGCGTCCTTGGAGTCAGTACGGAACAGAGGGTCTGCCGAGAAGTTGATGGGGCTGCCATTGGCGTTAGCATTTTGTGGGAAGTGCACAAAGT
Organism: Acidovorax sp. 62; assembly: GCF_002754495.1. Classification (NCBI taxonomy): domain Bacteria; kingdom Pseudomonadati; phylum Pseudomonadota; class Betaproteobacteria; order Burkholderiales; family Comamonadaceae; genus Acidovorax; species Acidovorax sp. 62. The sequence goes on along the minus strand of NZ_PEFJ01000001.1, from coordinate 4,698,941 downwards.
TGCCACGACCAGCAACACCAGCAGGTGTCAGAGCTGTAATAGCAGTAGCACCACCGGAGAACGTTGTCGTTTGAGCAACGTTGATGATGTACCAGTCACCGTACAGACCTGTTGTAGGTGTGTTGAAACCAGCAGCTGCTGCAGAAGCTTCGGTTGTGTGGTTCACCAGGGTTGCGTTCAACACGGAACCTGTGCAAGGTGCCACGCCGTTCACGTGCTTGATAGCAGTGTACAGGGAGCTCGTTGCAGGGTTAGCTGGAATGTCAGCCATGTTGAAAATTTCAACGTAGCCTTCACGTGTGTTGTTAGCCTTGTCAGCAGCAGTCAGAACAGAGTTCAGACGGTCTTGAACGAACGACTGAGCAACGCCCTTAGCCAGAGTAGGCAATGTGCAAGTGCCGTCGCCGGTCACCAGGGTGGCCACGCCATCGGCACCAGCCGACACAGCAGCAGTCCACACGTCGCCAGGCGACATGAAGACTTGGAAGTCAAGAACGTCGTCAGAGTTCAGGGCGCCGCGGAAGCGAACCTTAACAGCCTTACCGTTCAGGGTGTCGGTGTTCACAACGTGCAGAACGGTCATGTTGCCGTTTTGAGCGTTGAAATAAGGAACGATCAGCGAGTGACCGATACCGCCTTGCGACACTTGCAGCGAAGTGGCGTCAGTCGTGGTCATCAACGTTGAGCCGTTGAACACGCCAGAGCCAGGAACCACATCAGCAGAGGCGACGCCGGCAAAGCCCAGGCCACCAATCATGGCAGCAATGCTCAGGGCCAGAACATTTTTTCTCATATCAAGAACTCCAGTTAAAAAGTTGGTAAGCGCAACTACCACGATTGATTACGCTAAGGTATGGTAGCACAGCGCGCGAGAGGCATGTCCAGCACAAGGCATCCAAAAAACCCCTCTTGTTGAAGAAATGCAACACTAGTTGATGCGCAGCAGTTGCCTTGCTCGACTAGCGTACGGACCAGCACTCTCAAAGGTCTTGATAGTGCCACCACTGGCCGTCTTCCAGCAGCCATGTCTCGTTCATGTAGGTTTCCACCTTGTCGAGCTTGAGCATGAGGATAGCGGGTTTCACACCCAATTTCATCTGCACCTCGCATTTTTCTGGCTCACACACGACTTTTGACACAGATGCATCCACCACAGATACACCAGCACCAAACTGCAGCTTGTACTGCTCAGCCGTGCGCACCTTGCGGTAGCCCGGCGTAGAAAACTGGTACGCGACCTCGTACTTCGCACCCATTCGCGCCTTCCAATAGTCCGTAGCGCGCTTTTCTACGACCTGCTCTGGCGTCTGCGTGCCAATAGATGCGCAGCCAGCCAGCCCAACAACCCCAGCGGCCAAGGCAAGAAGTGCGAGGCGACGATAGTGAGGGTACTTACTACTCATAAGATAAAAGCTCCACGTTGATCAAATTGATTAAAGTTCGCACAGGCCCAGTGCGAGAGACGAGCACAGAGGTGTCATACAAAGGAGCGGCAACCCCATTCCAGGCGACGCCAAGAGCCCGCAGCCACTGCGCCAGCGGGTTGCCCTTTTTTGCACAATTAGTTTGCAGTTGCAGGAACAAAAGGCTCCGCAGCTTGAGGCCGGTTTGCCTCTTTGTTGCTGGAAATGTCTTTGAGCCCTCGCAAGCGCTCCCGCAAGTCTTCACTGACCTCACGAATGTCCACATCCGAGCGAACCACGCGAGGGGTGATGATGACCAGCAATTCCGTGCGCACGCCAGTTGACACCTTCTCCGTGAACAGGTTCCCTACCAACGGAATGTCTTGCAGCAGCGGAACACCGCTTTTCTTGTTGGTTTGGTTGTTCTTGATAAGGCCACCCAACACAATCGACTCGCCGGAGCGTACGGCCACCTTGCTGGATATCTGCCGCTGCAAAAATGGCCGCTCGCCGCCGCCTGCAGTGGTTTTAGTGTCCGGTGAGCCGGCATCCGTTACTGTTTGGTCAATCTGCATGGCCACAATATTGCCTGCCGTTACCGATGGCGTGACGGACAAATTGACGCCCGTATCCTTGTACTGGATCGTGGTGGTTGTGGTGGTGCTACCGGTGGTCGGCGTAGCAGTGGAGCTGGTTGCCACCGGGATTTGGTCACCGACCGTAATGGTTGCAGTGTGGTTGTCCAGCACCATCAATGAGGGGTTTGACAACATCTTGACGAGCGACTTCTCAGCCAACGCGGACAATGTGGCCTTCGTCACGCCTGCGGCATTCTTCAATGTGTAGGTAAACCCTTGCGCGAGAGCCGGGATGGAGCCGACCGTGCCGCTGCCACTGTATCCCGACTGAGCGTCACCGCTGAATGCCCACTTCAACCCGTACTGCAGGTCGTCATTGAGTGTGACCTCAATAATGCTGGCGTCTATCAGGACCTGCGTCAGTGGCAAATCGAGCCGCTTGAGTGCAGCTTCGATTTTATTGAACTCGGCGCGCGTGCCCCATATTAGAACGGAGTTATTGAGTTCGTCCGCCACAACACGAATCGTGCCAAGCGTGGCCGACACTGAAGCTTGCCCGGAGGCCCCTTGGGTATTGCGAGTGTTCGAACTGTTCAAGCCGACGGAGCCTGAATTGCCCGATCCAAGCCGAGTGCTGCTGGCGCTTCCAGCGGCGCTCCCGAAGGTATTGCCGCCGAATGCATTGCTCACCCCACTCTGTCCGAACGTATTGGACGCAGTGGCTCCCAAGCCCGGAGCAACGCCACTATTGGCAGAGCCTGCACCAGAGCCGGAGCCACCAAACAAACCGGCCAGCACACCCGCCAGATGACGCGCATTTCCGTTTTGCACTTGATAGATATACAACTGGGGTTCGGACCCACCGTCACTGGGCTTATCCAATTTGTCAATCCAGCGCTTGGCCTCTTCAAGATAAGACGCACGCGGCGTCACGACGAGGATGCTGTTGATCCGCTCAATGGGCATGATGCGCAACGCACCAAATAGCGGGTTACCCTCCCCCAACGCAGCCGTACCTCCACCTGCGGCAGAGAGAGCGCCACCAGCGGCAGATACCCCAGTGGCTGTGGCTGGTGCAGAAGCAACTCCACCACCGCTTACCAAGCGCAAGGCCGCCTCAACCTCCTTGACGGATGCGTACTTCAGGGGAAACACCCCGACCGACATGCCCTTTAGCAGATCCACATCGAAGGTATTAACCAGTTCCATCCAGCCTTCCGCCTGAGTACGCGTCCCCATCATCACGAGGAGATTGCGCACGGAATCCACCCGCACCAAGGCATCCGCAGACACCATGGGGCGCAAGATGGAGGCCATTTCCGCGGCACCGATGTACTGCAACGGAATAATGACGGCGCCATAGCCAGGCGCAATCACAGGACTGCTGCCTCCCATCTGCCTCACAGAACCCGATATTCCTTTGAGCGCATCGGCTCGGCCCGCATGAAAGGTTCCACGCGCATCACGCACCAGTGCCAAGCCATTGGCCTGGAGCGCACTCTCCAGCAAAAACACCGCTTGGTCTGGGGCGATGGGGTTGCGTGTTGCCAAAGTCACCGTGCCTTGCAGCGGTGGGTGCATCACATAGTCCACCCCCAGAATGTCACCCAACACAGTGCGGATGACCTCAGCGACTGGAGCCTCCTCAAAACGAAAGGAGACGGGTGCGCCACTCACCGCAGCGACGGCTTTGGGAGCGGCAATGACTTGGCCGCTCCCTCTGATGATGCGTGGCTCCGCCTCTGGAAGGGACTCAGGAGCAGGCTTTCCATCTACCGCGGCCTTTTCCCCAGCAACGCGCGGCTTTTCGGGCGGCGTTTGCGATGTCGGCTGGGGGGCAGAGGAAGACTGCGGTACAGGCTGAGCACTGACCGCAGGGGTAGTGGGCACGGGCTGCGCCTGAGCCAATTGACAGGCTGCAATGACAGAAGCGGCAAGTACGTAGCGTGAAGAGTTCATCGTAAAAAACGGGTTGAATGTGGGCGACGCACTCAGCGCGACCCACCAAAAACGGCACGAGAACGATTCTCGGGAGCGGCATTGGAGCCCGCTGCCGGTGGCGGTGCAGGTGGCTGCTGTGCCGCCGCATCTCGCCCTGCGCCCTCTCTGGGTGGAACAGCAGCTGGCCGCGCTTGCGGCAACCCCGAGTAGGTGGCAAGGGCTGCTCGCTGCAACGGAACTACACGGGTCTGGCCACTCTTTTCAAAAGAGGCCTGTGCACCACTGACGGACTGCAGCTTCCAGCCATCCAAATAACCATTGAGTGCAACCCTGCGATCTTTGCCTTCATAGAAGATGATGATGCCGCCCCCCGCCTGCCCCTCATACACACCAGTGAGCTTTGCCTGAGCAAACCAGTTGACGGGCTCGGGGGACTCCACTTTGGGCGGAGGTGGAGGCGGGGGAGGCCGCCGGGTCACAGAAAAAAGCGGCCGCTCAAGCATACGCAAGAACTGGCTGGTGTCACTCTGGCCGGGTCCCGGCAAAGACGGAAGCAGCGCATGCAGGTCTACTTTGACAGACGAAGGGGATTGCCACTGCATGTTGCGCAGCTCTCCCCCAGGCGTGATCCAAATCCAGCAGATAGCGCCCAGCAGCGACAGGTTCAGCACCACAAGCAGTGCAAGTGCGTTACGCCTCATTTTTGCCCCCGCAAAATACTGAAACTGAACTGCACAGCCAAACGCGGCGATACACCGGCAGGAAGGGTTTGCAGCCCCCCTATCGGCTGAACCTCCATGTCCTGGATCAGAATGAGGGGCAACTGAGTGGAGAGCACCGCCAAGGCGCTTTCAAGGGCCAACAGCTCACCTTCTGCACGAAAAGACAGAGGAATGCGCTCAAAACCTTTCTCAGGCTTGGGTGGCAAGACTTGGCTGCTGCTGATCTGCAGACCTGCGGCGGTAAGGATCTCGCGGATGCGCTGCTGCGCAGCATTTCCAGCCTGCGCCGCATCCTGAGAAGCTGGGTACACGTACTGATCGCCCGCCTTGCGGACATGCTCCAGCAAAAGAGCAATATCGGACTCTTGGGCAGCAAGCCCCTTCAGACGCGCGTAACGTGGCTCCAATTGCTCCAAACGGGCACTGGCGCCTTGGTGCTTTTCATAGACATAGAGCCCAAGCGCCACCAGCGGCGCCAAAACGAGCAGCAGACTGACCAATAAGGCGAGCTGGCGGCGGTTTTTCTGCATGTTCATGGCTGCCCCCCTTTGCGTGCGGGGGCCGTCGCAGGAGACGAGGCCGCCGGTGTCGGCGCAGCGACTGTAGCCCGACCGCCAAACGTAGCACCCCCACCAAAAGTGGCCCCTCCACTCGCCCCCGTTGAGCCACTAGGCACAGGTACAGGCGGCTGTACACCGGCTGCAGCCTGAGGATTGCTGGCAGCAAGCGATGCAGCCGACGCAGGTTGCACAGGAGCAGAGGCAGCCTCCACAGGCGCCGACGCACTGGTATCTGGCGATGGCGCCATTGCGCTACCCAATCCCGCAGGTGCTGCCAAGGGCACCGTCTTGATACCGAACACCTCCGGATCCAGCACCAACTCCACGGAAAACACCTCTTTCCCGGTGATTCCAAAACGGGTTGCCGCCGTGGGCGCGTGCACCTCTTTAAAGCCCGGCACTTCTCCCAGCAGCTGCATCAGAGCAGAAGCATTGCCCGTCTGCCCACCAAAAGAAAGCTTATTTCCTTGGAGCTTGAAACTTTGTAGCGCCACATCGTCGGGCAGCACTTGCGTCAGCTTGTCAAGCACCAACAAAGGCTCGATGCGTCCATTGGTCAACTCTGCCAGCGCACCCAATGAATCGACCGAAGCCATGAGCTGCTCTCGCTGCCGAACGGCCGAGGCCGACTTCGCAGCGATATCTTCATAGGCAGCAGCAGCGTCCATCGCACGCGCGCGCAACTGAATGGAGGGCGTGACTGCAATCACCGCGGCCCCTAGCGCCAGTCCGGCCAGCAGCATGAAGCCCCAGCGTCGGCGGCGCGCGCAAAAGGCTTCGCGGGCAGTCTCGCCGTAACCAGAAAGTATTGCCGGCGCCCCGGCGCCACCCAGCACCCAGACTTCGGGCGCAGCCTTGGCCAACGCTGCCGAAACACCCGCAGGCAGGGCAGCCAGATACTCTGCGACCTGCTTACGCGAGGCGATGACGAGCTCCAACAGCCCCCCTCCTGAAAGACCTCGGCCCTGACTGCTGTATCCCCAAACCAAATCAGCAGGATCAAATGGACTGGCACTGCGCGCCTCAAGGGTCATGGCGGCTATCGCGTCTTCATGCGCCATAGCAGGCAGCCGCAAGGATCTGCGAAGAACATACTCGTCAGGCAACTCCACCGCCGAGAATTGCGGAGCAATTCGGGCGCTGGTTTTTTGCCCCCCCTCCCAGATCGACTGCTGACCGTCGGCCTGGTGCAAAAGCACTGCAGGTTGAGGGGTGAGCCACGCAAACACTGGCCATTGGTGGACATTGCGCCAAGGCTCGCGCATGTCACGCCACAGCAAGGCAAGATCAACGCCCAAAAACCGGGCATCAGAGGATATGAGAGACATGAATCTTTCTGTCAGGGACTTGAGCGAAGCGGAATGGGCTCAACCTCGCGCTGCATATGAAAGGTGGTCCAGGGAAATCCATCGCGAGAACGAGGGTTGATATCCACGTAGCGCGTGACGAAGTAGGCGCCGCCGTCTGCCGCAGAAACACGGGCCTGCAGCCGATAGCGCCGGACGGTTCCTGAACCAACAAAGGCAGCATCCAGTCCGGTCATGTCAATCCCCGGCTGGCCCGACTGACGACGAGCGTCGATCTGGCTGACCAACTCGGCATTGCCCCCTGCCAGCACCTGCAAGACCGCAGGCGGCGCGGCCAGGGGGTTCACCATGCCACTGCTGCGTATGTCGGCCGTAACGAGGCCAGAAAGTCTAGCATAGAGGTCGTAATTGACCCCAGGCACGCGCATGAGATCTTCCACCGCCTCAAACCGTCGGGGAACGCCTTGCGCCGAACGCTGTTCACGGTAATCCACGATGGCCTGAGCCACCGGTGTCGCAGCGCCTTCGGCCAAACCGCCTGCGACCGTCAGCAAACGCACAAGCAAAGGAATCTGGGCACTGTTGATGTCCACCAACCCATTGAGAGGCATGACCTGCACGCCAATCTCTTGGCCCATATATTGGACTTGTACCGTGGTCATGCGATCTACCGGCTTCGGCTCCGCGCCCATCTGCTGCAGCACCAGCTGGATCGCGGCATCCCCCAAAGCACTGGCCTGGGCACCTTGCCTCGCCAATGACAACATGCGAGCCTCGTCGCGCACGGAACGGCTCAAGCCGGTGACGATGATGGAAAGCGCCATGACAATCCACAGCACGGCAACCAAGACCACACCACGGCGGTGGATCACCCGCCCACCAACCGCGCGACGGGTTGAGCGAGAGGCAACAGACGATTGCGACACAGACAACATGCTCAACGCGACCCACCAAATGTGGCCATGCCTGCGGCAAATGGATCGCTCCCAATCAAGGGGCGCATGGCCACCACCAGGGGAGGCCACATTCCACCATTGCGGGTGGCAAGCGACACCAGAACATGGGTGGGCACGCGCTCTTTGGATTCCCATGCGGCTTGCCACTCAGGTTTGTCAAGCCCAGCATCCTGGTATTGCAAAGAGAAATCCGTCAGATCACGCACCAGCACCTCGGTGGTTGCACCGTCCCAATTGGCTGGGAGTACAGGCTCATCCATGGGCATGAACTGAAGGAGCAGAGCCCCAGAGTTACCAGAGTTCGCCTGACTCAATCGGAAAAACTGGCGACCCGCAGCACCGTAGCGGGCAGGCATGACACCGACCCAGACCAACTCCTTGGAATCGGCGCGAAAGAGAAAGGGACTTTCATCCACCGACGTGATGCCCGCGCGCCGCTGGCCGGAAACGCGGCCCAGCACAGACTGCAAAAAGCCTGATGTCACCCGAAGTTCGTCGTTGCGGGCGAGGCGTTGGTCCACACGCTCCTCCGTCTGGGCCGTAGCGCGCAGCGCTGAGCCCATGGCAAGCACCAGCAACGACAGCAAGGTCATGGCCACGAGCATTTCCACCAGGGTGAAACCGCCTGAACTGCGAAGTTGCACCTGAGGCCGCCAGGAGGAAGCACCGCGTCTCATAGCCTTGCACCTCCTTGGGTGGGTTTCTTTTGCGGGCGCAGGGTTGCCAATTCCAGTTGCCGAATGCGCCCCCCCTGCGGCCAAGAAACCACCACGCGGATTTCGTGCAGGGGCGTGGCGGTAGGGCTGTTGACTTCCGTGGGATAGGGCGCACTGGCCACACGCCAGTCAAACCCAGCCACCTGCCCCGCTTCGGCCCAACCCTCTTCAGGGATTGCATCGCGCATGGCCAAGATCGACTCCGCCAGCACGGTGGCACGCTGATAGTGCTCCATGTCTCCGACAGCCCGGACGCTGCCGCCCGATGCGCGATAGAGCATGCCCAAGGAAATGGCCATGATGGCAAATGCCACCAGCAATTCCAAAATGGTGAAGCCGCCTTGATGGCGTGCAGACGATGTCACGGCAGAAGTGCCTCCTGTGTGACACGCCCTGACAGCCAGTCCACGCGCAGCCGAGTGCCTGCACCTGTGGCCCGCAGAATCTCAATGCTCCCGCCGGTAGCCCCACCTTGGGGCAGGAAGCGGATGGCGGCTACGTTCTGGGTGGTCTCGGTGCTCGCCACCGTGGCTTTGACATCCAATGAGGTTGGCAGCACTTTGGGCGCGGCACCATCCACCCGATACAGGCGCTGGCGCATGTCCAGCGAGAAGCGTACTTCACGCCCCTCGGTCAGCGCCTTTTGCCGGGCTGCCCGCATCTGCCCCATCATGGTTCGCACGGTGTCCCGGTATTCGGATGAGGCTTTGAAGCGGTCATATGCCAAGGGCGTCAGCGCGGCCAGCAGCGCCATGATGGCGAACACCACCAGCAGCTCCACCAAGGTGAAGCCGCCCGGGCGTTGCAAGCCCCTGCGCCGGTCAGAAAAAGCTGCGGCTGCGTACACGACGGCTCCTGTTGCACGGCACCCAATGGGCCGCTCCATGCAAATGACTCAGGCCTCAGGGCTTGTTGCGGATGTCTGCAGCTTCTCCCTCGCCCCCAGGGGCGCCATCGGAGCCAAGCGAGACGATTTCAAAGTTACCGTTACCAGGGTTTGCATAACGGTAGGCATTGCCCCATGGGTCTTTGGGCAGCTCACCCCTGAGGTAGGGGCCGTTCCAGCCATTGACGGAGCCTGGGCGCTTCATCAGTGCCTCCAGCCCCTCTTCCGTCGTGGGATAGCGGCCCACGTCCAGCTTGAACAGCTCCATCGATTTGTCGAGATCGGAAATCTGGACACTGGCCGTCTTGGACTTGGCACCGCCCAACTGGCTCAGCACCCTAGGCCCGACCAAACCTGCCAGCATGGTGAGAATGGCCAACACCACCAGCAATTCGATCAGGGTGAAGCCCTTGGAGCGACGCACCGTAGCACGGGGCGTTTTGCCAAGAATGCGTTGAATGAGGGAAATTGCCATGAAGAGGCTCCTTGCACGAAATAGTGAAAACAGATGAAAGACGGACAAGACTGAGATGCAATGGGAAACCTGCGCGGGCTACACCGCCAGATCGTTGACCGAGAGAATCCCCATCAGGATGGACACGATGATGGCGGCAATCAGTACCCCCAGCACCAAAATCAGCACGGGCTCGACCAGGGTCAGCAGGCGTTTGATGCCGGTCTCCACCTCGCGGTTCAAAATAGCCGCCAGCTCCAGCATCATGGGGCCCACGCGGCCCGTTTCTTCGCCCACACGGACCAGATTGATGGCCAGGGGCTCAAAAATGCCTGTGGACTGAAGGGCCTGCACGACCCGCCCCCCTTCCTTGACGATGGGGGCGACCCGCACCAACGATTGTTGCAACACGACATTGCCCACCGTATCGGTAGCGATGTGCAGAGCCGTGAGCATGGGAACACCATTGCCGAGCAGGGTTCCCAACGAGCGCGAGAAAAGTGTGAGTTGGTATTTCAGCGCGATACCACCCACCAGTGGCAGACGCAACAGGCGCGACTGCCACCAGCTGCGCCCACCAGGAGAGCGCAGCCAGCGGCCAACCAGCCCGCCCAGCCCCACCACCGCAATGCCGATGACCAAACCGTACTGTGTGAAGGCCTTACCAAGCCCCATCACGATGCGCGTGGGCATGGGCAAGGCATCGCCCATCTCGGCAAACAGCTTTTCAAACTGGGGCACCACAAAGCCCAGCATGACCACCAACGAAATGATGGCCACCGTGACCAGAATGGCGGGGTAGATGGTGGCGGAGACAACACTCTCGCGCAGCGCGCGCTGGCGCTCCAGATGCTCCACCAACCGGTCCAACACGCCAGACATCTGGCCACTGGCCTCGCCAGAGCGGACCATGTTGATATAGAAGTCACCAAACAGGTCGCGATGGGCTTGCAAGGCGCGGCTGAGTGGGGTACCGCCCTTGACGGCCTCCAAAACACCCTGCAGCAAGGCCCCCACTGCGGGCTTGTAGCTCATCTCGATCAGCACGCGCAAAGCGTTGTCCAGCGCTAGCCCGGCGCGCAGCATGATGGCCAACTCAGAAGTGAAGGCCAACACGTCCTTGGCCTTGACGGGGCTTTTGTCGACTCGCACCTTGGCAGGTCGAAAGCCTCCCTCGCCAGCCACGGGGGCAGCCGACTGTACGGCCTGTGCCATACCCGTGCGCGCAGCCTGCTCCGCATCCTGAACGGCCAAAGGGGTCAGGCCTTGGCTGCGCAACTGGCGGATAGCCGCGACTTCGTTGGCAGCACTCAGCCGCCCAGTGGCTACATTGCCGTCTGCGGCAGCGGCTCGCCAGAAAAAATCAGGCATCGGACTGGTCCTGCGTCACTCGGGCCAATTCGTCCAAGGTGGTCACGCCTGCAGCCACTTTGCGCAGGCCATCTTCGTGCAGGCTCAACATGCCCGACTGCAGGGCAATGCCATGCAGCACGCTGGCATCGCGCCCATCCAGCACGGCACGGCGCATGGGTTCGTCCAGCACAAGCAGTTCGTGGATACCGGTGCGCCCCTTGTAGCCAGAGCCGCGGCACTCTTCACACCCGACAGGGCGGTAGACCTGCGTGCCGGGTTTGCAAAAGCGCTCCAGACCCGAGCCCTGCATCAGAGCAGGCTCCATGGTGTAGGGCTCCTTGCAGTGTTCGCACAGCGTGCGCACCAGGCGCTGGGCCAACACGCCGTTGACTGCGGAGGTGATCAGATAGCGCTCCACTCCCATGTCCTGCATGCGGATGATCGCCCCCGCTGCTGTGTTGGTGTGCAGTGTGGAAAGCACCAAGTGGCCGGTGAGCGCGGACTGCACCGCAATTTGAGCGGTCTCGCCGTCGCGCATTTCCCCGATCATGATGATGTCAGGGTCTTGGCGCAGGATAGAGCGCAAGGCATTGGCAAACGTCAGATTGATCTGCGCGTGCACCTGGATCTGGTTGATGCCTTCGAGCTGGTATTCCACCGGGTCTTCGACGGTGATAATTTTCTGCGTGGCCGAATCAAGCTTGGCCAGCGCGGCATAGAGCGTAGTGGTCTTGCCAGAGCCTGTGGGCCCCGTGACGAGCAGGATGCCGTGCGGCTTGGCCAACAGTGCGTTGAAGCGCACCAGCAGATCGGATTCAAACCCCATCTTTTCCAGATCCAAGCGCACGCTGGCACGGTCAAGAACCCGCATCACCACGCTTTCACCGTGCACCGTAGGCACGGTAGAAACACGCAGATCCAACTCGCGGCCCTTCACACGCATCTTGATGCGCCCGTCCTGCGGAAGTCGGCGCTCTGCAATGTCCAGGTGCGCCAGCAGCTTCACCCGCGAGTTGACGGCGGCACTCAGTCGAGGGGGAACCACATCGGCGTTGTGGATGACGCCATCCACGCGATACCGCACATGCAAGCCGTCATCAAAGGGCTCCAGATGGATGTCCGAGGCCCGCATATCGATCACACGGCTGACGATGGCGTTCACCAGGCGGATCACCGGCGCTTCGCTGGCCAGGTCCTTGAGGTGCTCGACAAAGTCGCCCGCATCATTGCCGGTGTCGAAATCGTCGGACTCTTCCTGCACCTCCTCGCTCACCGGCTCGGACAGGGCTTTTTCAATGTCGGCTTCCAGCGCCAGGTGAGGGCGGATGGCGAGCCCGGTGGACAGGCGCAGCGCCTTGAGCACAAACGCATCTTGCGGACGTGCCATGGCCACGGCCAGCTCACCATCCGTCACCGAGAGCGGATACACCGCATTGGTATGCAGGAACTCCGACAGCAGCCCAGGCACCTCGGGTGGCTCTACCGGAAACGCATCCACAGCAAGGAACGGGATATTGAGCTGACGGGCCAGCGCATGCGCTACATCCAGCTCAGACACTACCCCCAACTGGACCAGCACCTGCCCCAGCAGATTGCCCAACTCCTGCTGCGCAGAAAGGGCGCGCTCCAAGTCGCGGGCCGACAGCTTGCCGGCTTTAACCAGCATTTCGCCCAGTCGCTCACGCTCAGGCGCGGGCTGTGACAAAGGATTTGCAAAGGTGGGTTCTGTGAGGGTCATGCGGATCAAGGATCACGTGCCGTGGTTTTTTAGCACCTGCGCTTCCCGGGAGCGGGAAATTCAGGCAGGCACCAACAGCGTGGAAGGGCCAGAGTGTAGCTGCGCCGCCTCGTCAGGGCTGCATGCGCTGGCTGTGCCAGGTCTTGCAATCTCTACGCGACAAGGCGTACCGGGCGCAAGCACACGCATAAACGCTATTATTTTTATAGCTTCTAACGCTTTTAAATAAAGCGCCAGAAGCCAATTTGGGCATAATTTCAAAACTTTACCTTTGCCCGCACGTGCCCATGAACACCTCTCCCTCTCTTCTGCGCTCTGGCTGGTGGCTCAGTGCGCTGGCAGCCAGCTTGGCGGGAGCACTGGGTGCGGGGGGATGGAGGCTGCACTCCCATCTCACCCAACCTGACGGCCCACTACCCCGCCAGCAGCCCATGGTGCTGGCGCCCATGATTGGGGTGATCGAACCCTGCATCCTGCCCGCCAGCAGCGCACCGCAACCGGACTCACTGCAAACACAGTGCAGCAACGCACAGGGCTCGGCAGCTGCGCTGGTAGAGGCCACCCTGCGGGAACTCGCATCCACCCGCACAACCGCTGGAGTAAGCCACTCGGCTGTGCGGGAGGGCTGGGAGCTGGGCTACACCTTGCCCGTACCGCTGCTGCAACTCTTCAAAGAACAAGCAGGGGGCTGGCAGATTGACCAACCGCTGGTGGACAAACTGGCGCGCACTGTGCGCGACAGTGAGCGCCCCGTGGTGGTGTACCTGTTTGCAACCCACTTCGCGTCCCACGCCCCGTTGGAACAGGCTCTGGCTGCCGATCCACGCAACCTGGCGCAAACCCGCGACGGCCCCATGCCCGCAGGCAAGTACTACGGCGAGCCGGTGTACTACTGGAACATTGCCGACCCCGAAGCCCCCGTCAATCTGCGGCGCAGAGAGGCTGCTGCTGCCATGGTGGGCGCCTTGTGCGCGCTGGAGCCCCGCCACCGCAGCAAGATCCGCGCGGTCACGCTGCTGGGCGAGGTACACCACTACTTTCCGGACTTCGAGCAGGGCATGGGCTTTGTCGGGCCCTACCGCGTCACCGACTACAGCCCGGCATCGCAAGCAGGCTTTCAGGACTTTCTGCGCACCCAATTCGGCACGATCGAGGCGCTCAACCAGGCCGTGGGTGGCAGCTTTGCCTCATGGGAGGCGATCACCCCCCCGTCCAAGGACATCCGCACAGAGCCCCTTGCCCACTTCAATGAACACATCGACTCCTACGCCCAAGGGGTGCTGCCCGTATCAGGCTGGGCATTCCGTGCGGACCGCGCACCAGGCAGCCACGCCCAAGTGCTGGTCTATCGCAATGGCGAATTGGCGGGGCGCACCCCCATCAGCCTGAGCCGCCAGGATGTGCTGCAAGCCAAGCCAGAGTTTGGCGAAGCCAACACAGGCTGGCGGGTGGACCTGGACTTTCGCCACTGGCCCGCTGGGCTACACCGGCTGGACTTTTATCTGCAAGAGGATCTGCGCCCCCTGCTCCCACTGGGAACCCGCCAAGTGGCGATCATGGACCGACAACAAGCCACCCCGTTGGAGCAGCCCTTGACAGGCCATTTGCCGCAAACCGCAACCCAAGCGGCACCAGCCGCTGCGGCCTGGCAGGCGCATATCGACAGCCCTGCCCAGCTCAGCTCCTACTACTACAACCCTTTGGTGCCCCTTTGGCACACCTTCAGGGCCAAGCAAGTGGCGCGGTACATCGAAGCGTTTGGCAAAGCAGTGGTGCAGCCATCCTGCCTACACAATGTGCCCACCTACACGCACCAGATCGTGCCGTTCTCCAACCCCGGTTGGGATGCACAGAAATTTGCTGTCGAGGAATCACTGGCGGGTCTGCACAACATCCGTCTCGGTGTAAGCCTGTACGGAGAAGCCAGCTACGGGGACTCATTCGGCGCGTGGTACGCCCAGCGCCAACGCTTGCGAGCCCCCCGCTCCGGCCCAGAGGCCTATGGCGTGACAGAGTTCCACCCGCTCAAGGGCATGGATGCCACCGAGTGGAACAAGACACTGCAAGCCCACCAGCGGCGCGGCGCTGCATTCCTGTCATTCTTCATGGAGCCCCGCTGGGAAGGCCAGCGGGTGGAGCGCGGTCACAACATCTTCTCCATTGACCCGGAGAACCAGCAGTTTCGGTCAGACGCCCTGTACCGGGCTGCACAGCAAACGCTGGAGCACTCCGCGCCCGGCAACCCAGGCAGCCGCTAAACCGGCCAAGCCGATCCAGCCGACCAAGCCGATCGGCAACTCAGTCAAACACCTCCGCCAGGCTCAAAGCCAGCCCCTGCGCATCCTTGGCCGATAGCAGCGGCTGCGCACCCTGCAGGCGCCAGTCAATGGCCAGCGCGGGATCGTTCCACGCAATGCAGCGCTCAAACTGCGGCGCGTAGTAGTCCGTGGTCTTGTACAGAAACTCCGCCATCTCGCTGAGCACCACAAACCCGTGCGCAAAGCCCGGTGGCACCCATAGTTGGCGGTGGTTGTCTTCGCTCAGCTCCTCGGCCACCCATTGGCCAAAGCTGGGCGAGCTTTTGCGGATGTCCACCGCCACATCAAACACCGCCCCACGCACCACGCGCACCAGCTTGCCTTGGGGTTGCTGGATCTGGTAGTGCAAGCCGCGCAGCACCCCCTTGGCGCTGCGGCTGTGGTTGTCTTGCACAAATTCGTGCTGGGTTCCCGTGGCTTCGTTGAAGGCTTTTTGGTTGAAGCTTTCAAAGAAAAAACCACGGGCGTCTCCGAACACTTTGGGTTCGATCAACACAACGTCGGGAATGGCGAGGCGGGTGGCTTTCATGGGCAATGGCGTTGGATGCAAATAACGGTAGGCAGCGGCAATTTAGTAAATCTTCTCTTTGAGCACCCGCATCAGGTACTGCCCATACCCGCTCTTGGTGAGCGGCTGGGCCAGGCGTTCCAGCTGGGCGTCGTCGATCCAGCGTTGGCGCCAGGCGATTTCTTCCAGGCAGGCGATTTTGAGGCCCTGGCGGTGTTCCAGGGTGGCGATGAATTGGCCGGCTTCGAGCAGGCTTTCGTGGGTGCCGGTGTCCAGCCAGGCGTAGCCTCGACCCATGATTTCGACGTTGAGCTGGCCTTGCTCCAGGTACAGGCGGTTCAGGTCGGTGATTTCGTATTCGCCCCGGGCGGAGGGCTTGAGGCCCTTGGCCAGGTCGACGACCTGGTTGTCGTAGAAGTACAGGCCCGTGACGGCGTAGTTGGACTTGGGAGCCTTGGGCTTTTCTTCCAGGGACAGGACTCGGCCTTGGGCGTCGAATTCGGCAACGCCGTAGCGCTCGGGGTCGTGCACGTGGTAGGCGAAGACGCTGGCGCCCTCGGTGCGGGCGCTGGCGCTGCCCAGCAGTTCATGGAAGTCGTGGCCGTGGAAGATGTTGTCGCCCAGCACCAGGGCTGAGGGGGCGTTGCCGACGAATTGCTCGCCAATCACAAAGGCCTGCGCCAGGCCGTCGGGGCTGGCTTGCACGGCGTATTGCAGGTTCAGGCCCCATTGGCTGCCGTCGCCCAGCAGTTGCTCAAAGCGTGGCGTGTCTTGCGGGGTGCTGATGACCAGGATGTCGCGGATGCCCGCCAGCATGAGGGTGCTCAGCGGGTAGTAGATCATGGGCTTGTCGTACACCGGCAGCAGTTGCTTGCTGATGGCCAGCGTGGCCGGGTGCAGGCGCGTGCCAGAGCCGCCGGCCAGAATGATGCCTTTGCGCTGGGGGGTGGATGGGGTCATGTGGGGCGGGTCCGTAAAAGGGCTTGGAAGTACGTGCAGGCGCACGGGGCGCCGCAGCCGATGTGCTTACAGGATTTCGGTCAGCATGCGCTCAACCCCTGCTTGCCAGTGCGGCAAGGTGAGGCCGAAGGTGGTTTGCAGCTTGGTGGTGTCCAAGCGCGAGTTGTGGGGGCGCACGGCGGGGGTGGGGAAGGCGCTGGTAGGCACGGGCGCAACCTCTTTAGCTACTATTTTCATAGCTGATTGCGCTTTATTGGCGTGCTCAATCACGAATTTTGCGTAGCCATTCCAGGTCACTTCGCCGCCCGCCACCAAGTGGTACAGGCCCGCGTCTTGCGGGCGCTGCTGCAGGTGGCGGATGGCGTGGGCCGTCACATCGGCCAGCAGCTCGGCACCCGTGGGTGCGCCCCACTGGTCGTCGATGACGGTAAGGCGTTCACGCTCTTGCGCCAGGCGCAGCATGGTTTTGGCGAAGTTGCCGCCGCGCGCGGCATACACCCAGCTGGTGCGCAGGATGAGGTGCTTGGCGCCCGATTGCTGGATGAGCTGCTCGCCTTCGAGCTTAGTGCGGCCGTACACGCTCAGGGGCGCGGGGGGGGCGGTTTCAACCCAGGGGCGGGTGCCGCTGCCGTCGAACACATAGTCGGTGCTGTAGTGCACCAGCCAGGCGCCCAGGGCGGCCGCCTCGCGGGCCAGCACGCCGGGCGTGGTGGCGTTGAGCAGGCGGGCCAGCTCGGGCTCGCTCTCGGCCTTGTCTACAGCGGTGTGGGCGGCGGCGTTGACGATGACGTCAGGCTTGAGGGCGCGCACAGTGGCGGCGATACCTTCGGGGTTGGCAAAGTCGCCGCAGTGATCGGTGCTGTCATGGTCCAACGCGGTCACACGGCCCAGCACGGCCAGGCTGCGTTGCAGCTCCCAGCCGACCTGACCGCCTTTACCGAAGAGCAGGATGTTCATGCCAAGGCCTTTGCGGCTGGATCAGCCTGATACTGCTTCTGCACCCACTCCCGGTAAGCGCCCGATTGCACCTGGGCCACCCACTCGGGGTTGTCCAGGTACCACTGCACGGTCTTGCGGATGCCGGTGTCAAAGGTTTCGGCGGGCTTCCAGCCCAGCTCGCGCTCGATCTTGCGGGCATCGATGGCGTAGCGGCGGTCGTGGCCGGGTCGGTCAGTGACGTAGGTGATCTGCGTCTTGTAGCTCTGGCCATCGGCGCGGGGTCGCAGTTCGTCGAGCAGGGCGCACACCGTGTTGACGATCTCGATGTTGGGCTTTTCGTTCCAGCCGCCCACGTTGTAGGTCTCGCCCAGGCGGCCGGCTTCGAGCACGCGGCGGATGGCGCTGCAGTGGTCACGCACGTACAGCCAGTCGCGGACCTGCATGCCGTCGCCGTACACGGGCAGGTTTTTGCCTGCCAGGGCGTTGACGATCATGAGGGGGATGAGTTTTTCCGGGAAGTGCAGCGGGCCGTAGTTGTTGCTGCAGTTGGTGGTGAGCACCGGCAGGCCGTAGGTGTGGTGCCAAGCGCGTACCAAGTGGTCGCTGGCGGCCTTGCTGGCCGAGTACGGGCTGTTGGGCTCGTAGGTGTTGTCTTCGGTGAAGGCCGGGTCGGTGGCCGAGAGGGTGCCGTAGACCTCGTCGGTAGAGACGTGCAGGAAGCGGAACGCTTCTTTTTTGATAGCTGGCAGCGCTTGCCAGTATTGCCTTGCAGCCTCCAAAAGCCTGAAGGTGCCGACGACATTGGTCTGGATGAAGTCTTCGGGGCCGTGGATGGAGCGGTCAACATGCGATTCGGCTGCGAAGTTGACGATGGCACGGGGCTGGTGCTCGGCCAGCAGGCGCACGAGCAAAGCGGTGTCGCCAATGTCGCCCTGCACAAAGATGTGGCGGGGGTTGCCCTGCACGCTAGCGAGGTTATGCAGGTTGCCTGCGTAGGTGAGTTTGTCGAGGTTGACCACGGGCTCGTCGCCGTTGGCAATCCAGTCGAGCACGAAGTTGGCGCCAATGAAGCCGGCGCCGCCAGTTACCAAAATCATAAGAAGGGCAGTGTTGATACGCCTGCAGGCGAAGCTGGGGATTATCCCACCCACCGGCACAGGCATGTAACGGGATTTACCGCCAGCCCGGATGGGTCTAGACAGCCTCACCTAGCCCATAGACCAGCGCGCACCGTACAGTGCTTGTTGTGTGTATTCACTATCCCTGACAGGAGGCTCTCGATGGCAAGCAAGAAATCTTTTCCCTTTGGCACAGACGGCAACCCCTTGGGCGGCGTTCCGTTGAGCGATGCGGTCAAGGAATCGGCGCAGCAGATTTGGCTGGCGGGGCTGGGCGCGTTCTCTAAGGCCCAGGCAGAAGGCGGCAAGGTGTTTGAAGCGCTGGTGAAGGAAGGCACCACCCTGCAGCGCAAGACCCAAACCGTGGCCGAGGAAAAAATCACCGAGGCCACGCAACGCATGGCCAGCGCAGCCAACGAGATGGGCTCGCGCGCCGCAGGCCAGTGGGACAAACTGGAGACCATTTTTGAAGACCGCGTGGCCAAGGCCCTGGGGCGGCTGGGCATCCCCACCGCGCGGGACCTGCAAGCCCTGCACGACCGCATTGACGCCCTGACCGCCGAACTGGCCCAGGCCCGCAAGACCAGCGCACCACGCACCGCCAAGGCGCCTGCCAAAACCGCAGGCAGAGCAGCGGGCAAGGCCACCAGCACCGCCGCCGGAAAGACCGCGGGCAAGGCAGCCCACCCCACCCCCACCAAAAAGGCCGCGCCCCGCGCACGCAAGCCAGCGGCCAAGTAACCGCCTGCACGGCGCAACCTGGCCAGCGGCCAGCACGGGTCGGCTCAGCACCTGGCCGCTGGTGGCAGGGCGTGGTGCCCCTAGCCTGCGGTGCTGCCGTACCGCGGCATGGGAAATCCCTAGGAAATTCACGGGGGTATGCCGCACTGCAGCATTTTTGGCTGGGTTAGAGTAAGTGCCAGGGAGCTTCTAAGCGAGTCGCGGCGCCGTGTACCTCGGTAGCCTTTGGCAACGCGATGTGACAGCAGCGCCCCGGAGACACCTACAACACCGCAAAAGGGGGCGACACCCATGGCCAAGAAAGCGCCGCGCCGTACGGCACAACGCATTCTGGAAGTGACGCTGGACCTGTTCAACCGGTTCGGCGAGCCCAATGTCTCCACCACCCTGATCTCTGCCGAGCTGCGCATCAGCCCCGGCAACCTGTACTACCACTACCCCGCCAAAGACGCGCTGATCAACACGCTGTTCGATCAGTACGAAGCCGCGCTGAACGAGCTGCTGCAGGCCAGCGACAGCGTGCACAACGTGGAAGACGCGTGGTTCTTTCTGCACACCCTGTTTGAGCTGATCTGGCAGTACCGGTTTTTGTACCGCGACCTGAACGACCTGCTGTCCAAAAACCGCAGGCTCGAAACCCACCTGCAAGCCGTACTGCAGCGCAAGGAGCAGGCCGTGCAAACCCTGCTGCAAGGCATGTGCGCGGCCCAGGCACTGCACATGGACACCCCCACCCGACACACCACCGCCACCAGCATGGTGGTGGTGCTGACCTACTGGCTCAGCTACGAATACGTGCGTAACCCGCGCCATGCGCTGGAGCCCGCCAATGCCCAGCAGGCCCTGCTGCGGGGCGCCCAGCATGTGCTGAGCCTGCTGCCGCCCTACCTGGACGCTGCGCAGCGCAGCCACCTGCAAGCGCTGACGGGGGCCTATGCCCCGCCCCAGGCCGAAGGCACAGCCCCCTGACCGCCCAAGGCCGCCAGCACGCCACTCCACCCATCACCAGCCACCCAGCCCACAACAACACCAAGGAGACACACCATGGCCCACTGGACCCCCTTCCCCCACACCAGCGACTACGCCTGGGACGCCATCCGTGTGCAACAACAATGGGCCCGGCTGCACCTGGGCGATGCCGAGCCTTGCCCTCAAGACCCCGCTGCGCTGCAGGCCTGGGTGCTGTTCCATAACGGCGAGTTCGAGCAGGCCGTGGCCGCCGGGCTGGCGGCGGGCGGCGCGGGTATCACGGCAGCCAACAAAGCCACGGCGGTTTACGCCACCTACCTGGAGCCGCGCGAAAAGACCCGGCTCGACCTGTTCATGCAGATGGCAGAACGTGCCCAGGCCCAGGCGGCTGCAGACCCACAGCAAGCCAACGCCTGGTACTGGAACGCCTATGCCCTGGGCCGGTATTGCCAGGGCATCAGCGTGGCCAAGGCCCTGGCGCAAGGGCTGGGGCAGCAAATCAAGGAGTCGCTGGAAAAAGCCATCGCCTTGTCGCCCCGGCATGTCGAAGCGCGCATTGCCTTGGGCACCTTTCACGCCGAGGTGATCGACAAGGTGGGGGCCTTGATTGGCGGCATGACCTACGGCGCCAAGAAAGAGACGGGCTTGCAGCTGTTTGAAGAGGCGCTGGCGCTGCACCCCGGCTCGGCCATTGGCCTGGTGGACTACGCCAACGCCCTGGTCATGCTCGAAGGCGAGGCCCGCATGGACGAAGCAACGGCGCTGTACGAGCGGGCCACCGCCTGCGAGCCACTGGATGCGATGGAAGAGCTGCACGTGGCCATGGCCCGCACCGAGCTGCACGAAGAGGGCTGAAAGGGCTGAAAGGGCCGATCGCCATACTGTGCGATTGAGTCCGTTCACCCTGAGTTTGTCGAAGGGATTGCGCAGCCTGTGCCCTGGCTTCGACAGGCTTGTATGGTTTAGCTCCCATCAACCAACCAGTAAGAAAGGGCGAGGAGCCGGGATGCAGGGACATCGACAGGCATCGGCAGTTGCTTCAGATCCAACTGACCGACCTACTGAGTCATTACCCCATCCCTGCGCCGAGCGTCGATAAGGAACCTGACGAGGGCAAGCTGCGCTTGGCAGCACCGATCGTCAATTCTTGCAAGCTCACGCCGACAGCAGGACACATCCCGGCGCTCGTATTTTGAGCGATGAACCCTCAACAAGCTACTGAGTTTGTCGGCGTGGATGTCGCCAGCGCCCATCTGGACGTGGCCGTGCAGGGCCAAGCCAGCGTGCGCAGGTTTGCCAATACACCCCAGGGCATTGCCCTGCTGCTGCGCACGTTGCGCCCTGCAAGCGTACTGGCGCTGGAGTCCACCGGCCGCTACCACGTGCCGCTTGCGCTGGCAGCGCACGCCGCAGGCCTGCATGTCTATGTCCTCAATCCCCTGGATGCACGCCGCTACGCCCAGTCCGTTGGCCAGCGCGGTAAGACCGATCGGATGGATGCGCTCGTGCTGGCACGCTATATTTGCCGTGAACACGCGCAACTGCGCCAATGGCAGCCACCCACCGCTTGCCAAGCCGCATTGCGCGAACTCCTCGCACACCGGGCAACTCTGGTGCGTCAGCGCAGTGCACTGGCTCAAGCCGGCTGCCACAGCAAGACGCTTGCACGCCTGGACGAGCCGGTGCTGGCAGCTCTGCAGCAAGCCATCGAACATATCGACGAGCAACTCGCCAGCACCGTTCAGGCCGATCCCGCAAGCCAAGAAACGTTCAAATGCATCACGTCTGTGCCCGGCCTAGGCCTGATCTGTGGGTCGCTGCTGGTAATGCTGTTTGGGCGTTTGCAAACACGCAGTGCGGATGCTGTGATCGCATTCACCGGGCTTGACCCGCGCCCCAATGACTCCGGCAAGAAGACGGGGCAAAGGCGCTTGTCCAAGAGGGGCTGGCCGGAGACAAGGCGTTTGATGTACGCAGCGGCCATGTCGGCGGCGCGCACAAAGACCTGGAACGGGTTTTACTGTGCTCAGCGTGACAAAGGCTTGAGCACGACCGCTGCACTTGTCGTGCTTGCCCGTAAGCTCTTGCGTGTGGCTTTCTCACTGTTCAAGCAGCAAGCTCTGTTCGATCCCGCGCTGGTCGCTGGCAGAGCTTGACGGGAACCATAGAACCTCAGCCCGAACGGTTTTGGGGATTGGATTAGGTTGTGCCGAGGGGGCGGATAGGCAACTGACCAGCACACACCCCGACCCGTTCACCCTGAGCCTGTCGAAGGGCTGGCGCAGCCTGTGCCCCGGCCTCGACAGGCTCAGCCCGATCGGTTGGGGACATAGCAACGGCAGGCGCGTACAGGTGGCGGTACGACGGTGAGGCAAGTGGACAGGGACCTGCCAAGCCCCAAGCACATCGCCCCAATCAACCGCCAAAGCGGCGTGCCGCAATCTCCAAGAGACCGTCAAAAATCAGGTTGTCCACCAGCTCAAACGGCCGGGTCATGCTGGGCGCCATCTTCCAGCCAGCGCCGCCGGTCATGATGCAGGCGGGCTCTTGCCCACTGTGCTGCAGCAGATGCTGGTACATGCGCTCCACAGCCCCGGCGATGGCATAGGTGCCACCGCTGGTCAGGGCATCGCTGGTATTGGTCGGAAAGGTCTGCACCTCGCCCGTGGGCACATGCAGCCCGGCGGTGCCGGTCTCCAGCGCGCGCAGCATGATGCCGTGGCCCGGCAGGATGAGCCCACCCAGAAACTTGCCCTCGGCGTCGATGCACTCCACCGTTACCGCCGTACCCACCACCACCACCACCAGCGGCCGCGCGGGCCCTTGGGCCAGCACATGGTGGCGTGCCCCCACCATGGCCACCCAGCGGTCCGAACCCAGGCGCGAGGGGTAGTCATAGCCGTTGGTGAGCCCCGCCTCCTGGGCCGAAGACACCACCCACTGCGGCGCCACGTCCCAGCGCACCATTTGCTCCATCTGTTCTTGCACCCGGCGCTTGGCGGCGTCCCCTGCCACCACACAGCCCAGCATGCGCGTGGGCACGGGCAATTGGGCCCAGCTGCTTTCGGCCAGGCGGTCGATGTGATCGAGGAACTCGGCACCGTGCGCAATGAGCGCTGCGCCGGGGCGGTGAGCGTCGTACAACGCCCATTTGAGACGGGTGTTGCCGACGTCGATGGCCAGAAATGTCATGGCGCGGATTATCCCGAGTTTTGCCAAGCCCCCCGAAACGGGGGATACACAAAGATACAGGCACTGTCACCTGCCGGACGAACCAGCTTCCGGTCATTCCTGAACGCTCAGCCCCTTTTGATCTGGTCACGCCGCTGGCAGCGATGTAGGTCGCTGAGATCCGTAAACGGCGATCTTGTCGGTCAGAATTCGGCCACAAACTGACATCCACTAACGGCCGAGAAAAGCCGAGGGAACAACATGAATTTGGTCAACACCGGGGCCTTTGACCGCCTCCAACAAGCGTTAACAACCGAACTTCTACGAGCTATCAAGTCGGAGCTGGAAAAGGTTGATGCGCCTGAGGATATGGTCCATCACCTCACCAGTAGCATAGGCTTTGCAATTGCCTGCCTCATCGACGATACGGCAGGATTCGTTGCTGACGGGGAAAGTGTTTCACCAATGCTGACATTCCGCACCAGTGAAAAGACTTTAGAGTTTTGCGGCGGCAATTCCTACCTGCATGAGTACGTGGATCGAACGCTGCCGAAGCTGTTCGGATCCGAGAGTTGATACCTGATGACTGGACTTCTTTCGGCCACAACGAGTCGTTCGTTTGCTGGTAGGAGTTTCCGCAAACTGGTCATCCAAAAATTGAGATAGGAATATGCCGTCAGTCCTGATCCGTCTTGATCCCCGGCACATGGTGAACCCAGACACTGATCTTCGGTACATCGTGCCTGATCGCTTGGCTGAAATTTCGAACGGCCTGCTGGCAGACAGCGGCTGCGACTATGAGGAAATCACAAATGCAATGCTCATCTACCTCTCCACTGCAAACTTGGACGCAGCGCTCCCCTTCGTGATCGAAGTCTTGGAGAACGAAATGATCTACGACAACCGGCTTGCCGATTCTGCCAAGGTGGGGGCTTCACCGCTCGATCAGTCGGAGCGACCAGCAGACTTCACCATCATCTACCCACGTGCCGAAGCTGGAGAACGCATGGGGTAACCCGCAGTCGGCCAGAAGCGGACGAAAAGTGACATTCCACATCATCAGCAGGGAACAAAATGCCAAACCGGCCGCGAAGTGTTTTTCGGATTCTTCTTTGCATCGCTTCCTTTGTCTTGCTCGAGATTGGCGTCGCCTGGGGCGCCTCCGCACTCGCTGTCGCTTGGTACAGGAACAAATACGGCATTCCGGTTCAAGAGGATCTCTCGAACGACATGGGGTTAGGTATGGTCCTCATGTTTTCGGTTCTGCCCGTGCTTTTTGTCGCCATCCCATTTTCGCTGTGGGGCAGTTTTAAGGTAGCGAGGAAAGTCCTTCCTTAGAGAGGATCGGTTTCAAGCATAAGCAAAGGCCGCAATGGGCCCTAAGCCGAAGTTCGACTTTCCCAAGGCCCACATTGGCAAGGTCAAGAGTTCGGCGCTGATACAGGCAGCCTGAGTTCGTCCAGAAATCTGTACGGCAAGTCGAAATTGGCTGCCACATCGCAAAGCACTTCGATCATCACCGTTCGAAATTCTTGAGTCATCGTTAACACATCAAGCTTCTCCAAGCGCCGTGCATTGAGTTCAACCGCCACGGGAAGGAATGCGCGCTTTAAGTCGACAGAACCAATCTCAGGATTTAGGTTGTCGCGCTCTCCATAGCGCAATATCAGGCTGATTGTCTTGAACGGTGCAGTACGCAAGAATTCATGCTCCACCAACGCTGGCTCGAGAGTGTTCCTAGCTGCGAGCGCGGCTTGGCCGTCGCCTTTGATACGGCATTTGATGAGCCCTACAGCCCCGACGATTAGATTCCGCGCTTCCGCCACAGTAGTCCTCCCGACGCGGCTCATGTCTGCTATTGGCCGATTCTGCATTTGCCTACGAATGGCCCATCTCATCAAGCCGCCTAAGCTCTTCGGCAGAGTCCTCTGACGCTTGAAAGATGTTTCGCAGGACCTCCGGCGTGATTCGCCTGTCCCCCTCTACGACAACAGGTTGATGCCCGCCTTGCTCCAAGGCAGATAGCAGCGCACGCGCTTTTGCGAAGACGTCTTCTGTTCGGTTGCCAAAAAGCTCTTGGTCAAAGAGTGGCTCCCCTGCAGAGAGACGGTCACGCACGTCGAGAATACCCAGTTTCGTAATACGGCGAACAGAGCTCACCAGCGAGGCAGAAGCGTCGCACGGCGCGGTTGAAATAGTCACGCGACTCATCTTCGTCTTGGGTTGATAGTGAATGACGGGTTTTGGCCGTTTGCTGCCGGTGACCGAGGATATCCGCTGCTGCTGTTCATGTCGCTGGCTTGATGAGTCTCCGTTACCGGAATAGTCCACCCCCGGTGCATGCCAAAGCACTCTGCATGCACTTCCGTGCAATTGTCAAAAATTTTCATGCGCGCTTGGCCTACACCCTTTTGTCGCACATTCGCTCTACAGTGGGCCTCCCGACATTGGCACCACTAGGAGGTATCTCATGGGTCTTTTCAGTTTCATCAAAGAGGCGGGCGAAAAGCTGTTTGGCGGCAAAGAGGTGGAGGCCGCGGCGGCCCAGGCGGGCAGCAACCCCGCTCCCTTGCAAGACCTGAACGACAAGGCCGCACGCGCCATTGAGGCCTATATCGCCTCGCAAAACCTGGGCGTACAAGGCGTGCAGGTGGCGTTTGACGGCACCAGCGGCAAGGTGGTGGTGCAAGGCCAGGCCCCCACGCAGGAGGCCAAGGAGAAAGTCACCCTGTGCTGCGGCAACGTGGCCAGCGTGAAAGACGTGGACAACCTGATGGCCGTGTCGGCCCCTGCGCCCGAAGCCCAGTACCACGACGTGGTGCGCGGCGACACCCTGTCGGCCATTGCCAAGAAGTTCTACGGCGACGCCAACAAGTACCCCGTGATTTTCGAGGCGAACAAGCCCATGCTCAGCCACCCCGACAAGATCTACCCCGGTCAGAAGCTGCGCATTCCACCACTGGCTCCGTGAGCTGCAGTCTTTAAGCAAAAAGAGCTGCCAGCGCTTATCTATCAAGCGCTGGCAGCTCTTTTTTTAGGAGCACCCATTTCATCCATCGCCTATGCCTGGATGAAAAGCCCCCGCAGAGGCGGTCTCAGGGTGAGCGCTCAGCCCTGCCGCCAGGGCAGGCCGTGAAAGCGCCAGCCGCCCTTGCGCCCGCGCTGGCCGTTGTCATCGGGGTCGCCTTCAAAGCCTTCGAGGATGTTGTAGGCCGTGAGCCCCAGCTCGGTCGCGCGCTTCGCGGCAGCGATGGAGCGCACGCCGCTGCGGCACAGCAGCACCACGCTCTGGCCTTGGGGCACGGCGGCGCGCAGTTGGGCGTCAAAGTCAGGGTTCATGGCCATGCCGGGCCATTGCTTCCACGGCACAGCGGCGGCGTTGGGCACGCGGCCCACCCATTCCAGCTCGGCGCTGCTGCGCACGTCCACCAGCACGGCGGTGCCGTCTTGCACCCACTGCCAGGCTTGCTGGGGGGTGATGTCACCGGCGTAGCCTGCGGCCGGGGCGATGGCTTGGGGGGAGGTCATGGGCGGTTTCCTTGTGACTCTGGGACGTTGGGCAGATGGGGCAGTGGGTACCGGCGTGGCTAATCCAGCAGCGGCGCAGGCTCTTCGCGCAGGTGGTTGCGCAATTCGGCGTAGTCGGGCACCACGGTGGCCACGGTGTTCCAAAAGCGGGGGCTGTGGTCCATCACCTGCAGGTGGGCCAGTTCGTGGGCCACCACGTAGTCGATGACGGCCGGGCGATAGTGCACCAGCCGCCAGTTCAGGCGGATGGAGCCATCGGCCTTGGCGCTGCCCCAGCGGGTTTCGGCACTGGACAGGCGCAGGCTCGTCCACTGCACGCCCAGCAACGGGGCAAAGTGGTCCAGCCGCTCGATGAAGTAGCGGCGCGCATCGCGCATCAGCCAGGCCAGCACGGCGTCGCGGATTTGCGCGGCGCTGGCGTCGGCGGGCAGGCCGATGAACAGTTGCGCAGGGGTGCCTGCGGCCGGGGCATCGGCAGGCTGGTCAGCGTTAGCTAGGGCTGGCACTGCGGCCACCAGCGCCCCGCCCCGCCCGCTGCGGCTTTGGGTCGGGTCCAGCACCACTTGCAGGGGGTGGCCCATGTAGGGCAGCACCACGCCATTGGCCCAACAGATGCGCCCACCCTCCAGCCGCTGCTGGCGTTCGCGCGCCTGCACCAGCTTGGTCATCACCCAGGCGCTGCGCTCGCGCAGCACGCCATCCACGGCCGACAAGGCCACCCAGGTCGGGGCGCGCACGGCCAGGCCATCGGCTCCCACGGTGAAGCCAATGGTGCTGCGCCGCGAGCGGTGCAGCGAGTAAGCCACCAGCGCATCGCCCAGCAGCACCTCGCGGTTGGCCTGGGGGTGGCGGAATTCGGTGGGGGGCAGCAAGGATGCGATGGGCGCAGGCAGAGCGCTGCGCAAAGGCTGCATTGCTATGACTTCAGGAGCTGCCAGCGCTTTATTAATGGGCGCTAACGGCCTTTTTTGCTTCAAACCCTGTGGCACCGGGACCGCCCGCTGGCGCCCAGGCGGCGCGGGTGGGGTGCGGCCCCTCGGTGCCTTGGCCTGGTTGGGCGAGGGCACGGGCGCAGCCCCCGGGGCGGGCGCCACGCTGCGCTGCACGCCCTGCGGGTCAAACAGGTCCAGCGCCAGTTGCACCAATCGCTCCATCACAGGCCGTCGCTGAGGTCGGTGGGCGCTGGCGGCTGCGCCGCTGCGTCTGGGGTGGATGCCAGCTCGGGGGCATCACGGTAGGCGTCTGGGTCCAGGCGGCGCATTTCGGCTTCGATCCAGGCCTCCACCTCGCGCATCAGCTCATCGGCCTGGCGGCCCGCCGTGGGGATGGGCTGGCCAATGGACACGTCCACCACGCCCGGGCGCTTGATGAAGGCCTTGCGCGGCCACACCTTGGCCGAGGTCACGGCGACCGGAATCACCGGCGCGCCCGCGTCGATGGCCAGGCGCGTGCCGCCGTTTTTGTACTGGCCCTTCTCGCCCCGCTCCACCCGCGTGCCTTCAGGGAACATGATGACCCAGGTGCCTTTGGCCAGCAGCGCCTTGCCCTGCTGCACCACTTTGTGAAAAGCCCGGGCACGGGCGCTGCGGTCGATGTGGATCATGTCCAGCCGCCCAATGGACCAGCCGAAGAACGGCACGTACAGCAGCTCTTTCTTGAACACGTAGGCCAGCGGGCGCGGCATGATCGCGGGCATCAAAAACGTCTCATAGGTGGACTGGTGCTTGACCAGCAGCACCGCACCGCCCTGCGCATCCTTGGGCAAATACTCCGCACCAGTGATGCGGTAGTGAATGCCCAGCAGCGGGCGGGCGCTGTTCACGCTCAGCGCCAGCCAGGCGCGCGCAATGCGGTAAACCGGCGCACCGCGCAGGCCCACCAGCGACGCCAGCAAAATGGCGAGCGTGTAGGGCACCACGGTGATGGCCATCCACAGCATGTGGATGATGGATCGGATCAACGCCATAGTTATGAGTCTTTCAGGCCGCTAGCGCTTGATACATAAGCGCTAGCAGCTATTGTTTTTATAGTATCAAACCGCCACGCCAGGCACTGCAGGGGGCGCCGAGGGTGGCGCAGGTGGGGGCGATGCCTGGGCCGTGGCGGGCAGCAATTGATCCACCCACTGCGCCAGGCTGGCATGCACCTGCGTGCCTTGCGGCCACACAGCGGGCAAGGGCTGCCCGGGCACCAGCGCGGCGGCGTGCCCGGTGCACACCACATGCAGCTGCGCGCCCAGGGCGGCCCCGGCCTGCAGGTGCGCCAAGCAATTGCCCACCACCAGCACATCGTGCGGCTCCACGCCATAGCGGTCGCAAATCTGCTCCAGCAGGCCCGGTGCGGGCTTGCGGCAAGTGCACTCTTCGTCGGCCGCATGGGGGCAGTAGAAGACCGCGTCAATGCGCCCGCCCACAGCGGCCACCTGCCGGTGCAGCTTGGCGTGGATGGCATTGAGCGCCACCACGTCCAGCAACCCCCGCCCCAGCCCAGGCTGGTTGGTGGCCACCACCACATGCCAGCCCGCATGGTTAAGCCGGGCAATGGCCTCCAGCGCGCCAGGCACGGGCACCCAGTCGTCTGCCGAGGTGATGTAGTCATCGCCCAAGGCATTGAGCAGGCCGTCACGGTCCAGGATGGCGAGTTTCATGGGTTGCTTCCGTTGAAGGGGGTCACCAGCACCAGCCTACCAGAGGCGCCAAGCGCGCATTCGCCCGCAGCGCCTCAAGCGGCGAGGCGCGACAAGTCGGCCACGCGGTTCATCGCCTCGTGCAGGCTTTTGAGCAGGCCCTGGCGGTTCAGGCGCAGGTCCAGCTGCTCGGCGTTCACCATCACGTCGTCAAAGAACGCATCCACCGGCGCGCGCAGCACGGCCAGGGTTTGCAAGCTGGCGGTGTAGTCGCCCGCGTCAAACTGCGCGTTGGCCTCGGGCACAAAGCGCTGCAGGGCGGCAAACAGGTCTTTCTCGGCCTGCTCTTGCAGCAAGGCGGGGTTCACATGCGCATCCACCGGGCCTTCGACCTCGGCCTTTTTCAGGATGTTGCCCACGCGCTTGTTGGCGGCTGCGAGCGCAGGGGCTTCGGGCAAGGCCGCAAAGGCGCGCACGGCGGCGAGTTGCTTTTCGACCAAGGCCAGGCGCTGCGGGCGCAGGGCCATGACGGCGTCGACTTCCTGCGCCCGGTAGCCCTGCTCGCGCAGGCTGCCTGCGAGGCGGTCGTAGATGAAGTCAGCGAGCTGTGCCGATGCGTCGGTGATCTTGTCGCCAAAGGCGGGCACAGCACCGGCCAGCAAGGCGCTCAAGTCCAGTGGCAGGTCCTTCTCGACCAGCATGCGGATCACACCCAGTGCGTGGCGGCGCAGCGCAAACGGGTCACGGTCGCCCGTGGGCAGGTTGCCAATGCCGAACATGCCGACCAGGGTTTCGAGTTTGTCGGCCAGGGCCACCACCACGCCTGCCGTGTTGCGGGGCAGTGCATCGCCTGCAAAGCGGGGCTTGTAGTGGTCTTCAATGGCGTGGGCCACGGTCTCGCCCAGGCCGTCGTTCAGGGCGTAGTAGCCGCCCATGATGCCCTGCAGCTCAGGGAATTCGCCCACCATGTCGGTCACGAGGTCGGTCTTGGCCAGCAAAGCGGCTTGGTCGGCATCGGCCACCAAAGCGGCATCGCCCAGTTGTGCGGCAATGGCCTTGGCAATGGCGCGCACGCGCTCCACGCGCTCGCCCTGCGTGCCCAGCTTGTTGTGATAGACCACCTTGCCCAGGCCTTCAACGCGCGAGGCCAGCGTCTTTTTGCGGTCCTGGTCAAAGAAGAACTTGGCATCGGCCAGGCGCGGGCGCACCACGCGCTCGTTGCCACCGGTCACAAAGCTGGTGTCTTCGGGGCTGATGTTGCTGACCACCAGGAACTTGTTAGTCAGCTTGCCTGCGGCGTCCAGCAGCGGGAAGTACTTCTGGTTGGCCTTCATCGTGAGGATGAGGCACTCTTGCGGCACGCCCAGGAACTGCTCTTCAAACTGGCAGATGACTACATTGGGCCGCTCGACCAGCGCGGTCACTTCGTCCAGCAGGGCTTCGTCTTCAATGGGGCGGGCACCGTTGCCCACTTTGGCCGCGGCAGCAGCAAGCTGGCGGGCGATCTCGGCCTTGCGCTCGGCAAACGATGCGATCACGGCACCGTCTTTTTTCAGCGTGGCGGCGTAGCTGTCGGCGTCTGCCAGCACCACGGGCGACACGGCCGCTTCAAAGCGGTGGCCTTGGGTGCTGTTGCCTGCCGTCAGGCCCAGCGCCTTCACGGGCACCACCGTGCTGCCGTGCAGCGCCACCAGGCCATGCGCGGGGCGCACAAAGTTCACACTGCTCCAGCCGGGCAGCTCGCAGTCGGTTTCGAGCTGGTAGCTCATCACCTTGGGGATGGGCAGCTTGGCGATGGCTTCATCGATGGCCTTTTGCAAGCCAGCAGTCAGCGTTGCACCGGGCACCACGCTGTCATAGAACAGGGCTTCGGCCTTGCCATCCTGTGCGCGCTTCAAGGCCGCCACTGCGGCTGCAGGGTCGGACACATCGGCACCCAGCGCCTGCAGCTTTTTGAGCAGCGCAGGCGTGGCGGTGCCGTCCGCTTGAAGGCCCACGGTCACAGGCATCAGCTTTTGCTGCACGGCCTTGTCAGCGGCCTTGTCAGCCACGGCGGTCACATGCGCGGCCAAGCGGCGGGGTGAGGCGAACGGCGTGACGGCAGATGCCGCTGTGGCCAAACCTTGCGCTTTGAGCTGGTCTGCCAGCACGCTGGCGAAGGCATCGCCCAGCTTCTGCAGCGCCTTGGGGGGCAGCTCTTCCACAAACAGTTCGACGAGGAGATTTTGGGTGGTCATGGGATCAATCAGCTCAAAGACGGCGTGACTGCGCTGTAGTGCAGCACGGTAGGAAAGGGGTCGTAGAAATGGTGCAGCAGCGTGCGCCATTCCTGGTATTGGAGAGAGCCACGAAAGCCCTCGGTGTGGTCTTGCAGCGTGGCCCAGCGCACCAGCAGCACGTACTGGTGGTCATCTTCCACGCAGTGCTGCAGCTCGTGCCCCTGGTACCCGGGCGTGGACGCAATGATGCGCTGCGCCTGGGCAAAGGCCTGCTCAAACGCGGCCGTATGGCCGGGCTTGATCTGCAGGGTGGCAATCTCCAGAACCATCAGGCGGCCTTCTTGGCCGTGGGTGCCATTTGCTCCACCCACTCGCGCGGCGCCATGGGGAAGCCCAGGCGTTCGCGGCTCTCGTAGTAGCTTTGCGCCACGGCGCGGGCCAGGTTGCGGATGCGGCCGATGTAGGCAGCGCGCTCGGTCACGCTGATGGCGCCACGGGCATCCAGCAGGTTGAAGCTGTGCGCAGCCTTGAGCACTTGCTCGTACGCAGGCAGCGCGAGTTGCTGCTCCATCAAGTACTTGGCCTGCTTTTCGTGCGCATTGAATGCGGTGAACAAGAAGTCGGCGTCGCTGTGCTCGAAGTTGTAGGTGGACTGCTCCACCTCGTTTTGCTTGTACACGTCACCGTAGCTCAGGGTGTCGGTCCACTTGAGGTTGTAGACGTTGTCCACGCCCTGCAGGTACATGGCCAGGCGTTCCAGGCCGTAGGTGATCTCGCCCGTGGCGGGCTTGCAGTCGATGCCGCCGACTTGCTGGAAGTAGGTGAACTGCGTGACTTCCATGCCGTTGAGCCAGACCTCCCAGCCCAGGCCCCAGGCACCGAGCGTGGGGTTCTCCCAGTCGTCTTCCACAAAGCGGATGTCGTTCTTTTTTAGGTCGAAGCCCAGGGCTTCGAGCGAGCCCAGGTACAGCTCCAGGATGTTGGCCGGTGCGGGCTTCAGGACCACCTGGTACTGGTAGTAGTGCTGCAGGCGGTTGGGGTTCTCGCCGTAGCGGCCGTCCTTGGGGCGGCGGCTGGGCTGCACGTAGGCGGCCTTCCAAGGCTCGGGGCCAATGGCGCGCAGGAAGGTGGCGGTGTGCGAGGTGCCTGCGCCCACTTCCATGTCATAGGGTTGCAAAAGGGCGCAACCCTGCGCGTCCCAATAG
Source organism: Acidovorax sp. 62 (assembly GCF_002754495.1). NCBI lineage: Bacteria > Pseudomonadati > Pseudomonadota > Betaproteobacteria > Burkholderiales > Comamonadaceae > Acidovorax > Acidovorax sp. 62. The sequence goes on along the minus strand of NZ_PEFJ01000001.1, from coordinate 4,666,025 downwards.
GACTGCAGCTTCAGAATGATTTGCTGGAATGTCAACATGGCTTTGAAAGGCACTCTGGCAGGGCCAGGGCCGGGCAATAAGAAAGAATGAAAAGGCGGGTCGACCAGCGCACTGCGCTCAAAGCACAGCACCCCGGCCGCCGGTGCAACCCCTGATTTTACGGCGCAGCCAGCCCGGCCACCGATTGACGCGCCGACAGTACGCGCCCATGAAAAAAGGCCGGTGCTCTTTTGGAGCCCCAGCCTTCCCAACCAGTCACGCCAGCCGTAAGCCGTTGCGCACCAGTGACCACCGTTGCGGGCAGCCTGTCGGCGCACATTGGGTGCGCCAAGTCTCGTTCCAAATGTCGCCTGCAGCTTTCATCGCCAGAAGACGCATCCACAGGGCGCGTCTTCAAGCCAGCGCACCCGTGGAGCTGGCTTTTCCAGGCCACCGGGTGCGTCCCCCTCAGGGGGAAGGCGCGAAGCGACTCAGGGGGGATCAATACTCCCAGAAAATGCGCTGCAGTTCCTTGCTGTCACGGGTCTTGGTCAAAGCGACCATGGCCAGGATGCGGGCCTTCTGGGGGCGCAGGTCGTGGGCCACCACCCAGTCGTACTTGTCATCGGGCTGCTCGGCATTGCGCAGCACAAAGCCATCGGGCACGCGGGCCGAGCGGATGATCTGCACGCCCTGGCCACGCAGGGTCTTGAGCGATTCCACGGCCTGGGCCGCCACCGAGCCGTTGCCCGTGCCAGCGTGGATCAGCGCCTTGACGCCTGCCTTGCCGTAAGCCTCGATACCCGTGGTGTTCATGTTGCCGTAGCCGTACACGATGTCCACAGCGGGCAGGGCCTTGATGTCGTCGATGTTGAATTCAGACTGCGCGGTGTGGCGCTTGACGGGGGCACGGAACCAGTAGTTCTTGCCCTCCACCACCATGCCCAGTGGGCCCCATTGGCTCTTGAAGGCTTCGGTCTTGATGTTGATGGTTTTGCTCACATCGCGGCCGCTCTGGATTTCGTCGTTCATGGTGACCAGCACGCCCTTGCCAGCGGCGTCCTTGCTGGCCGCCACGCTCACAGCGTCGTACAGGTTCAGCGTGCCGTCGGCCGACAGGGCCGTGCCAGGGCGCATGGAGCCCACCACCACGATGGGCTTGGTAGTGCGCACCACCAGGTTCAAGAAGTACGCAGTTTCTTCCAGCGTGTCGGTGCCGTGGGTGATGACGATGCCGTCCACATCGGCCTGCTTGGCCAGGGCCGAGACGCGCTGGCCGAGCTTGAGCAGGTGCTCGTTGGTGAAGCTTTCAGAGGCGATCTGGAACACTTGCTCGCCCGACACCTTGGCCACGTTGGCCAGCTCTGGCAGGCCTGCCAGCAGCTTGTCCACCGGCACCTTGGCGGCGGCGTAGGTCGCGCTGTTGGCGGCCGAGGCGCCTGCACCCGCAATGGTGCCGCCCGTGGCCAGCACCACCACATGGGGCTGGGCTGCCTGGGCCATGGCGGCTGCAGACAGGGCCGAGAGCACCACACCCGCAAACCAGCGGCGGGTGATGGACGAGGACGAAGAAGAAATGTGCATGAAAAAGTCTCCAGATGATTTTGCGGGGCCCGCCGGTTGCGGCTTCGGCCCCTTGCCCGTCTTGTAGAACGGTGCCGCATCCTATGAGAAACCCACACACAGTGAAGTGGAATAATTAACCCAACCCTGTGAGTTGAATTCACATCCATCTAGACGCCTGCAGCACGCCATACCCAAGATGGCGGCGGGCCCACCGCACCGAGCGCGCCATGAACCTGCGACAGCTGGAAGTCTTTCAAGCCGTTTTACAAACCGGCAACATGAGCGCGGCCGCCCGCCTGCTGTGCATCACCCCGTCGGCCGTCAGCAAGGCCGTGGCGCACACCGAGCTGCAGCTGGGCTACCGGCTGTTTCTGCGCACGCCATCGGGTCTCACGCCCACCCCTGAAGCGCAGGTGCTGGCGACCGAGTCCACGGGCATCTACCGCCAGCTGGACGCGCTCAAACGCACCGCGCGCAACCTGGCGGCCAGCGACTCGGGCGATGTGCGGCTGGCCGCGATCCCCTCCATCACGCACGAATTCTTGCCACGCCTGCTGCAACACCACGCCCAGCAGCACCCCCAGGTCGGCGTGGAGGTGCGGACACTGCACCAGGACCAGATGACGCAGGCTTTGCTCACGCGCAGCGTGGACTTTGGGCTGGGGTTCTACAAACACCCGCACCCACAGGTGGCCAGCGACCTGCTGGTGAGTGGGCGGCTGTACCTGGCCGTGGCCGCCACGGTGTGGGGGCAGGCCCCGCGCACCGCCAGCCCCGGCGCCCGGCTGGCCCAGGTGCCGGTGATCCGGCTGGTGGGTGACGACCCCATGCGCCAGTCCATTGACGAGATTGCGCAGCGGCTGGGCTCCCCGGCCGGGCCGGGCATCCAGGTGCAGACCTCGCGCCTGGCGCTGGAGCTGGTGCGCCGGGGCATGGGCTGGACGGTGGTGGACTTTTTGACCGCCACGGGGCTGGACCCCGCGCAGATGGTGGCGCTGGAGCTGCACGAGCTGGCCCCCATGTCGCTGTACAGCTACCACGCCAGGTCGTCCCCGCCCAGCCTGCCAGCCACCCGCATGCTGGCCATGCTGCCGCACTTGCTGCACGAGGCGCTGCATGGCAACGGCAAACCGGCCAGGCGCTGACGCCCCCGGGTGCAGGGCATCAAAAAAGCCTGCGTGTCCAAAGACAGGCAGGCCGTGCGCGACGGCAGCGCGGGGCGCTGCGTCAGGGGGCGTTCAAGCCTCCAAGCGACGCAGCACCAGGCTGGCGTTGGTGCCGCCGAAGCCGAAGCTGTTGGACAGCACAGTGGTCAGCTGCGCATCGCGCGTTTGCCTCACCAGGGGCATGTCGCCCAGGGCAGGGTCGGGCGTTTCCACATTGGCCGAACCGGCGATGAAACCCTGGTTCAGCATGATCACGCAGTAAATCGCCTCTTGCACGCCCGTGGCGCCCAGCGAGTGGCCGGTGAGCGACTTGGTGGACGAGAACGGGGGCACCTTGTCGCCAAACAGGGCACGCATGGCGCGCACTTCCTGCATGTCACCCACCGGGGTGGAGGTGCCGTGGGTGTTGATGTAGTCGATGGGGGTGTTCAGCCCTTCCATGGCCTGCTGCATGCAGGCAATGGCGCCGTCGCCCGAGGGGGCCACCATGTCTTCGCCATCGCTGGTGGCACCAAAGCCCACCACTTCGGCCAGGATGTGGGCGCCACGGGCCAGAGCGTGCTCCAGGCTTTCCAGCACCACGGCGCCGCCGCCGCCTGCGATCACAAAACCATCGCGGTTCGCGTCGTAGGCGCGCGAGGCTTGCTCGGGCGTCTCGTTGTACTTGCTGGACATGGCGCCCATGCCGTCAAACAGCAGCGACATGCCCCAGGACAGTTCTTCACCACCACCGGCAAACATCACGTCCTGCACACCCCAGGCGATCTGCTGTGCCGCAGCGCCGATGCAGTGCGCCGAGGTGGAGCAAGCCGAGGTGATGGAGTAGTTGATGCCCTTGACCTTGAAGTTGGTGGCCAGGCAGGCGGACACGGTGGAGCTCATGCAGCGCGTGACCTGGTACGGCCCCACGCGGCGGATGCCCTTTTCGCGCAGCGTGTCGGCCGCTTCGATCTGGTTGGCGGGCGAGCCGCCGCCCGAGCCCATGATGAGGCCGGTGCGGGGGTGGCTGACCTGCTCGGGCGTCAGGCCCGCTTGTTGGATCGCGTCTTCCAGGGCGATCTGAGCGTAGGCCGCCGCATCGCCCATGAAGCGCAGTTGCTTGCGGTCGATGCGCGCTTCGATATCGATCTCCGGCGCGCCGCCCACCTGGCTGCGCAGGCCCAGTTCCTTGAACTTTTCCACGGCCTTGATGCCGCTCTTGCCCGCACGCAGCGAGGCTTCTACCGTGGCCAGGTCGTTACCAATGCACGAGACGATGCCCGCGCCGGTGATGACTACGCGCTTTTTGGTCATGCTGCGTCCTTGCCTTCTTCCTCGCGCTTGAACAAGCCCACACGCAGGTCGTTGGCTACATAAATTTCTTTGCCATCGGCCAGCAAACGGGCATCGCCAATGGCCATGACCAGCTTGCGCTTGATGACGCGCTTGATGTCGATTTCGTAGGTGACCAGCTTCACGTCTGGGCCCACTTCGCCGGTGAACTTGACCTCGCCCGCACCCAATGCGCGGCCACGGCCGGGCAGTTGCAGCCAGGTCAGGTAAAAACCGATGAGTTGCCACATGGCATCCAGGCCCAGGCAGCCGGGCATGACAGGGTCACCCTGAAAGTGGCAGGCGAAAAACCACAGGTCGGGCTTGACGTCCAGTTCCGCGCGGATCTTTCCCAAACCGTGCGCGCCCCCATCGCTGTCGATGTGCGTGATGCGATCAAACATCAGCATGGGTGGCAGCGGCAGGCGCCCGCTGTCAGCGCCGAACAGCCGGCCCTCGCCCGAGGCGATCAGTTGTTCGTAGGAAAAGGAATCTGCCATGTTCAGTCGTGCTCCAGAACGGCGGCTTGGCCGCCTCAAATCATCGTTCGTGCAACCTTCACCCCTGGTTGCGGGCCTCTATTATCAAGGCTTGGCATGTCCGCCGGACGGGATACACCCTGATTGCGCTCGGGGCTCCCTTTCGCAACATGACCTGGATCAAGCCAGCGCACGCCCAAGGCACGGCCCGTGGGGAGGTTTCAGCACCGCCCGCTTCAGGCCAAAGTCGGTCGGCGGCTCACTCCATACCAAACGGCAGGTGCCTGGAATACGCCCCAGGCGCCGGGCCGCGCCGACGTGCCACCCACGCCACACACACCACCAGCAGGCCCGCGCACCACAGGGGCCACAGCCCCCAGCGCGACGCCCACCATGCAAAGGGGGTGACGCCGCCATCGGCCGACACGCCCTGCCCACGTCCCTGTACCTCGGCGCGCAGCACCCCACGGGTGTGACGCTCCAGCTGGTGGGTGACCACGCCCCGGTGGTCAATGATGGCCGTGGCGCCGGTGTTGGTGGCGCGCACCATGGGGCGCTCCAGTTCCAGGGTGCGCATGCGGCTGATCTGCAGGTGCTGGTCAATGGCCAGCGTGTTGCCAAACCAGCCAATGTTGCTGAAGTTGACCATCACCGTGGGTGCCTGGGCTGGGTCGGCAAAGCGCGCGGCCAGCTCTTCGCCAAACAAGTCTTCGTAGCAAATGTTGGGGGCAATGCGCTGCCCCGCCCATTCAAACGAGGCCTGGCCCACCGTGCCCCGGTTGAAATCCCCCAGCGGTATGTTGAGCATGGCCGTGAACCACTTGAACAGCGGCGGAATGAATTCACCAAAGGGCACCAGGTGGTGCTTGCTGTAGGTGTAGACGGGCTCGGCCGCCCCGCCACTGGGCATGCCGGGCATGCCGGGCATGCTGGACGGGCTGGAGGGGCGCCAGCCCAGCACCGAGTTGGTGTAGCCCGCACGGGCATTGCCCAGGGGTATGCCCACCAAAGCGGCCTGAGCGCCCTCGGTGTACCGGGCCTGCAGCCCTTCCAGATAGCCCGGAATCAGCTGCTGCGGCAGCAGCGGTATCGCCGTCTCAGGGGCCACGACCAGCGTGGCCGTCTCGCTGCGCAACTGCTGCGCGTACCACTGCAGCGCCAGCGGCACACCGCTGCCTTCCTCAAATTTTTCGTCTTGCGGGATATTGCCCTGCAGCAGGGCCAGTGACAGCGGTGGCGCCGGGGCCCGCGACGGGGTGTAACACAGCTCTACCGCACAGTGGCGCTGCAAGGCCGCCCAGCCGCCAACCGCCACCACAGCCAAGACGGCCACCCAGGTGGACCAACGGCGCAGATCCGACCCGCGGCACTGCACGCACGCCATGGCCAGCCCTGCGGACACCGCCCCCACCCCATACACCCCCACCCAGCGGGGCAGCGACGCCAGCGGCCCCTGCACATGGGCATAGCCCCCTGCGCCCCACGGAAAGCCCGTGAACCAGGTGCCACGCACCAGCTCCGCCAGCAGCCAAAGCGCTGCAAAAAGCATAGCTTCCAGCGCTTTATTGGCGGGCGCTAGCGTGCAAAAAAACCATAAAGCCGCCGCATAGTACAGCGCCAGGAACGCCGCCAAGGCCAGCACAGCGGCCACGGCCAGCGGAGCAGCCAGCCCGCCATAGGTATGCAAGGAAATGAACAGCCACCAGAAGGTGCCGCACAACCAGGCCAGGGCAAACGAAAAACCCAGCCAGGCCCCCTGCCGCCCGCTGGGGCGCAGGTGGTGCAGCAGCCCTGCCAACACCAGCATCGACAGCCACTGCAGCCACCACACAGGCTCGCCCGTGCCGGGCCAGGCGAGCGATGCGGCCTGGGCCAGACCGGCCAAGGCAGATAGCCCCGTGGCAGCCACCATCGCAGGGCGGCTGCGCGACATCAACGCCCGGGCCATCAATGTTCGGCAGCGCCAGGCGCTTCCACCCGCGACACCTTGAACCAGCGCACCGCGCCACCCTTGGTGTGCAGCACAACAAAATGCAGCCCGCACAGTTGCAGGTGTTCGCCGCGCTTGGGCACGCGGCCCATTTCGTGGGCGATCAGGCCGCCAATGGTGTCAAATGCGTCCACGGGCTCGCTGCCCTGGATGTGAACGCCAAAGGCTTCAGACACCCGCTCGATGGGGGTGTCGCCGCTCACGCGGTAGGTCTTGTCGGCCAGGCCAAAGATGTCGCCCGAGTCTTCGGCAATGTCGAATTCATCCTCGATCTCGCCCACGATCTGTTCAAGCACATCTTCAATGGTGACCAGCCCGGCCACGCGGCCAAACTCGTCGATCACGATGGCCAGGTGGTTGCGGTTGCCGCGAAACTCGCGCAGCAGGTCGTTCAGGCCCTTGCTCTCGGGCACAAACACGGCGGGCCGCAGCAAGGCGCGGATATTGAGTTCTGGCGCCCGCTGCAGCTTGAGCAGGTCTTTGGCCATGAGGATGCCAATGATGTTCTCCCGCCCACCCTGGAACACCGGAAAGCGCGAGTGGGCCGTGTCGATCACCGAGCGCAGCAGCACGTCGGGCGGCTCGTCGATATCCACCATGTCCATGCGGGGTGAGGCCACCATGACATCGCTGGCGGTCATGTCGGCCATGCGAATCACTCGCTCAATCATCACGCGCGAGTCGGCGCCGATGACTTGGTTGTCCTCGGCCTCCGCCAGGGTCTCAATGAGTTCTTCTGCAGAGTCAGGGCCGGGGTGTATGAACTCGGCCACCTTTTGCAGAAAAGTGCGCTTGTCTTCCTTTTCGGGCAAACGCCCAGGGTGCGGGTCAGACACTGTCGTGGATTGCAGGACTTGCAGTAGTGGTGAACAGAGCCCAAGGATAGCGGATTGCGTTGACAAGGCAACGACGCAGCGCAGGGCGGCTGCTCACACAAGACTCAGGGGCACGGTGTGGGCGCGTTATGGCGCAGCAGGTGCGCGGCGCCCAGGAAATCGCAGGGCAGTGCGGCCCATTTGGCCGAAAGCCCTGCCCATGTCAGCGCTTACTCAGCCGACTGGTGACGTGCGTGCTGCACACCCCGGCGCACTTCCTGCACGCCGGACAGAAAATCCCAGAACTGCTTGGCTTGCTTTTTGAACTGATAGTCCACCTCGGCAAACTGCTGCTCCACCATCTCGGCCACGCGGGTGTCAAAGCTGGCAGGCTGGATGTGCAGGTAGGCCTCGGATTCGGAGCCATCGCGCTGCACGGTGGCACCGGCTTTGCGGGCGATCTTGAGCATGGCCGTGTTTTCAGACAGGGCGTGGATGAACACCATGTTCACGCCTTCGTTGCGGGCGTGCATGACAGCACGCTCGAACAGGCGGGCACCAAAGCCCCGGCCACGGGCCTGCTTGAGTACGGAAACACCGAACTCTGCGCAGTGCTTGTGCTGGGGATGCTCGGAGAAAGCCAGGTGGGCCATGGCAACCAGCTCCAGGCGGCGGTTGTAGATGCCAAAAATTTCGTCGCGGCTGAAGTCGAGTTGCTCGGCGTAGCGGCGGATTTGCTCGTCATTGGCGGCGTAGCCAAAACGCAGGTAACGGTCTGCGGGCTCCAGCTTGAGCAAGTGGGCGGTAATGCGCTCGCGGTACGAAGGGCCCAGCGAGCGGATAGGAACCATCAAGGGCGTGGAAGGCATGCCTGCCTCCTTGGAAGAATGACTGTTTCGGGTGCGCAGCATGCCGGTGCTGGCGTGCCAGGATGCCTTGAGCAGGGCTTTGGTTGCGATCATGGGGTGAACTTTAAGGGTTTTCCCTGATTTTTTCCAGCAGTTTTGCTGCAACGCAGCAAAATAGAGCCACTACCCCAGACCTCCGGCACCTGCCAAGTGCACCCAAACTGCCTCATGGTCGCTGCCAACGCAGCCAAATCACCTTACCCGGGGGCCCCCAGGCTTTCAAGACAGGGGTTTCCAGTACAGCGCCTGCCGAACCGACGGCTTCGACACGATGGGCTGAGCCTGCGCACATGCAGAATCGCCCGGCAAAGGCTGAGCCCCCGCCTCCAGCACCGGCTGAGCACCGGGCAGCAAGACCTGGGCACGGTCCACAGACACCCCCACCCCATGCCCTATGAGCAGGCTCAGGCGTTGCAGCCCCGCCGAATGGGTCAGCGCCACGCTGCCCGTGTCGGCACTCACCACCACATCACGCATGGAAGAGGCATCCACGCGCAGCGCTACTTTGCGCTCTGAAGGGCGTACCGGTTCACAGCCTGGTATTTCGGGCTCAGCACGACCACCTTGGAGCGTAGTGCAGTCGCGGCAATCCGCCTGGGCCGCACGCAAATCGAGCGACGCCACATTGCCACTGACCCGCACGGCCACACCATCCACTCGCAGCCGAGCGAGGGGCTCTGCGGAATGGATGTCGGCCTCGGCCACCACCAGATGACGGAACTGCGATGGCACCGTGACAGAATTCAGCCGCAGCCAGCGCCTGCGCTGCCCAGGGGTCTGCGTCGCAGGCTCCCGGGCCTCAATGATGACCAGGGTGTTGCCTTCACGGAACACGCTCGGTTGGAGCGCGCCATCACCTGCATCAGTGGCCGTCAGCCCAGAGGTGTAGGCGTGTACCTGAATACCTTGGCCAACCCCCACTTGGACATCGACCGAATGCCGATAGCCCCTGCCATCGGCGCCCTGCACAATCTGCAAGCGGGTCAGGCCTGCAATGTCCTGAGCATCCAGCACAAAGGCGGGGTCTGACCGATAGCGTGGCTTGAGCACCTTGAGGCCCGTCAACCCCAAACCACCCCAAAAGAGCAGCAAGGCGGCCATGAAAATCCAGGGGCCTCGGCGGCGACGGCCCTGTGCCGTGGTGAAGGCCATCACAGCAGCTCTTTCTCTTGCAGGTTGACATACACCAGGCCCCACAGCAGGCCCGGCACCACGATCCACACCAAAGCATTGAGCCCATGCAGCCAGGGCGTGAACACCTCGGCTTCCAAGCTCCACCATACGGACAAGGATTCCGTGCGGGCCCCCGTCACCACCGTCCATAGCACCGTCAGCACAAACAGCGCAAACCCCACCACCAGTGCCTTGAGCATGCCCGCCTTGCGAAAGTACAGCGTGCCCGCCAAGACAAACGCCTGACTCGCCCACAGTGCCATCCACAACCCCATCTGGGCGCGCAGCGAGATCACCGCGTGCTCTCCACCGTGCGGCCACCACGGCACAAACAAAAAGTACTTGTCCAGCGACACCACCCCTTCGCTGAGCAGGGGCCGCACAAACACCACCAGTTGCAGCACGGGCCAGGACATCAGCAAAAACAGGGCGCTGTAGGCCAGCGGGTAAAACACCGCCACCACCAGCACGCACAAGGCCCACTTCTCCAGCACCGATGCCGGCCGCATCAGGATGAGCAAGGCCGACTCGCGCTGCGCAATGCCATCAAAGTACCGGCCTGCAAACACATAGCCCGTGAGGAAAAGCCCTGAAAAATAAAACGCAGCCTGGACTTCTGCATCGAAGGCCTTGAAGCTGGACACACCCAGCGTCAACAGCAGCAGCACCGCATACAAAATGGCCAGCACCAGCAGGTAGCCCAGGTAGTGGCGGCGCTGCTCTGCCCAATGGGCCAGCGCCAGGCATTCAAAACGCTGCCAGTTCCACGCCTGCGTGGATGGCGGTGTCGACGGTGTGTCTTGGCTCATGCGAGGGCTCCTTCTGCGGTGCGTGCACCATCCGCCGTGGCCAGGGCTTGCAGCATGGCGTCCCGGTTCAAACTCAAGGCTTTGTACAAAAGCTCCAGTTGCAAGGCACCTTCCTCTGGCACCCCCGCCACGCGCCGGGCCACATAGGCCACCTGTGCGCCCAAGGCCTCCTGGTACAAAAGGCCGTCCGTCGGCAAGGCCTGCGCAGTGGCCGCCACCCCCATGGTCAGGCGCTCAGCCAATTCGTCCATGCGGGCGGCCAGGGCCAGCCGTCCCTGGTCGATGAACCAGATATGGCTCAGGATGCTCTCGAGGTCGTGCGCCTGGTGGGTGCTGATCATGACCACGCGCTGTGCCTGCTCAGGCCGCCGCATCAACTCACGAAACTGCCCCCGGCCCACGATGTCCAGACCGTTGGTCGGTTCGTCCATCAACAGCAACGGGGTCTGGGTGGCCAGGGCAAAGGCAATGGCGGCCTTCTTCTTCTGGCCCAGGCTCATGGCCTCAAACCGGCTGTCCACCGGCACATCCAGCACCTGCAAGTAATCGCTGAACAGAGCGTGCGAAAACCGGGGGTAAAAGCTGCCGTGGGTGCGCGCCAGCTGGGCGGCAGTCAGGTTGGGCAGATGAAACTCCTCGGGCACGATGTAGACCGAGGCCAGAAACTCCGCCGCACGTTGCCGGGGCTGAAAACCCAGCACCCGTACGCGCCCCTGCCAGGGCGTGAGCAAGCCACACAGCAGCCGCAACAAGGTGGACTTTCCGCTGCCGTTGCGGCCAAACACGCCATAAATACCCGGCTGCCCAATCTGGGCTGAAAAATCGGCATACAGCGCTGCCCGGCCATAGCCGTAGTGCAGGCCTTCTATCTGGATCATGTCCGCCTCCCGCCCGTCCTGCGGGCTGGCGGATTATGTCTGCGCACCAGGGCGCCTTATGCAGCCGCATGCGCCTGACGGCCATGCATTGCGCGCTTGTCGTGACTTTGGTCACGCTCTGCGCAAGATACGCAACATCGGCTTTTGCTAGACCGGTACAGCGGTCGTGGCCTTCACGCTGTCCAGCACAAAACTGGTCTTGCAGTCTTGCACGCTGGGGTGCTTGAGCAGGGTGTCCATGATGAAGCGGCTGTAGTGCGCCATGTCCTGCACCACCACCCGCAGCAAATAGTCCATCTCCCCGGTCAGCGAAGAGCACTCCACAACCTCTGGCCAGGTCTGCACGCTGGCGCGAAACAGGTCCATGGGGTTGCGCTTGTGGCTCTCGGTGTGCTTTTCCAGGCGCACATTCAGGTAGGCGATCAGCCCCAGCCCCACCGCCTCGGGCTTGACCAGGGCTACGTAGCGGTCAATCACCCCAGCCTCTTCCAGCCGCTTGACGCGGCGCAGCACCGCGCTGGGCGAGAGGCCAATCTGGGCGCCAATGTCGTCGTAAGTGGCGCGCCCATTGATTTGAAGGATGCGAAGGACAGCACTGTCCAGGCGATCCAGCGTGTGTGCTGCAGTCATGCCCGGGATTATGAAAGCGGCGGATCGACGCCACAGCGCAAACCAGCACACAAACATCATGGTTAACCCTGAATGCGCACAAAACCTGCGCCCAATGCAAAAACACAGATTTTTCTTGCAACTCACTCGGGGCACTTTCTCCAAACGCTGTTTTATTGATCTGGGTGGCTTCTAAAGTGGACTCCACCGTGGCAGCTGGCCACACGTCCCTCACAACGGAGCCCCAACCATGAACGCAGCATTGCCCCAACAGGCCGCCCAGGCCACCGCCGCCTGGGAGAACCCCATGGGCACCGACGGCTTTGAATTCATCGAATTCGCCGCCCCCGATCCCCAAGCCATGGGCAAGGTGTTTGAGGGCATGGGCTTCAAGCCCGTGGCCCGGCACCGCCACAAGGCGGTCACCCTGTACCGCCAGGGAGAGATCAACTTCATCATCAATGCCGAGCCCGACAGCTTTGCCCAGCGCTTTGCGCGCCTGCATGGCCCCAGCGTCTGCGCCATTGCGTTTCGCGTGCACGATGCCAAAGCCGCCTATGAACGCGCACTGGGCCTGGGAGCCTGGGGCTACGCTGGCACCGCAGGCCCGGGCGAGCTGAACATCCCCGCCATCAAGGGCGTGGGTGACAGCCTGATTTATCTGGTGGACCGCTGGCGCGGCAAGAACGGCGCCAAGCCGGGCGACATTGGCAACATCGGCTTTTTTGACGTGGACTTCGAGCCCCTGCCTGGCGTCTCGGCCGACGATGCACTGAACCCCAAGGGCCACGGCCTGACCTACATCGACCACCTCACACACAACGTGCACCGGGGCCGCATGACCGAGTGGGCCGACTTTTACGAGCGCGTGTTCAACTTCCGCGAGATCAAATACTTCGACATCGAAGGCCAGGTCACCGGCGTCAAGAGCAAGGCCATGACCAGCCCCTGCGGCAAGATCCGCATCCCGATCAATGAGGAAGGCAAGGAAAAGGCCGGCCAGATCCAGGAATACCTGGACATGTACAAAGGCGAAGGCATCCAGCACATCGCCATGGGATCGGACGACCTGTATGGCACCGTGGACGCCCTGCGCACCAGCGGTGTGCGCCTGCTCGACACCATCGACACGTACTACGAGCTGGTGGACAAGCGCATCCCCGGCCACGGCGAGCCACTGCAGGCCCTCAAGGACCGCAAGATCCTGGTGGATGGCGTGGCGGGCAAATTGCTGCTGCAAATCTTCAGCGAGAACCAGTTGGGCCCGATCTTCTTCGAGTTCATCCAGCGCAAGGGGGACGACGGTTTTGGCAACGGCAATTTCAAGGCGCTGTTCGAGTCCATCGAGCTGGACCAAATGCGCAGGGGTGTGCTGACCAAATAGCACGCCTGCGGAAACAGACCGTTACCTATACTGAGCAGCATTCGCATCCGGAGAAACCCACATGCTGCTTCGTTCCCTCTTCATTGGCGCACTGCTGTGCGGCGGTGCCACGCTTGCGTTGGCACAAAACCCCGGCGCACCGCTGACCATTGTGGTGCCTTACCCTGCGGGAGGCCCGCTGGACACCGCTGCCCGCCTGCTGGCAGACGGTGCCAAAGCCCAACTGGGCGCCATTGCAGTGGAGAACAAGCCCGGCGCAGGTGGCAACACCGGCGCAGAGCTGGTAGCCAAGTCACCCAAGGGCAGCAACCAGCTGCTCATGGGCGCTGTTGCCACCCATGCCGTCAACCCCTGGCTGTACAAAAGCTTCCCCTACAACCCGATCAAGGACTTCAAGCCGCTGGTGCTCGTGGCGCGCACACCCAATGTGCTGGTGATGAATGCAGAGCAAGCCAAAAAACTCGGCATCAACACCACCGCCGATCTGGTGCAGTACCTTAAGAAGAACCCGGACCAGCTCAAGTACGGCTCTGGCGGCAACGGCAGCATCGGCCACATTGCGGCAGAAATGTTCAAGTCGCTGACCAACACCAAGATGGGCCACACCCCCTTCCAAGGGTCTGCCCCCGCCTTGGCGGCGCTGACTTCGGGGCAGGTGGGCCTGGTGTTTGACAACCTGGCATCGGCCCTGCCCCACATCCAATCGGGCAAGTTCAAGGCCCTGGGGGTCACCACCCTCAGCCGCGACAAGGCGCTGCCGGACGTGCCCAGCATCAACGACTCGGTGCAAGGCTTCAATGTGTCGACCTGGTTTGGGCTGTTTGCACCCGCCAGTCTGCCTGACGCCGACGCTCGCCGTTATGCCAACGCATTCACTGCAGTGATGCAGTCGGCGCCGGGCAAGGCAGGCCTGCAAAAGATGGGGATTTCGCCAGAAGAGCTGAGCCTGGACGGTTTTTCGCAGTTCGTGAAGTCTGAGTACAACAAGTACGAGTTCTTGATCAAGGCCGCAAAAATCAAAATCAATTAGCCGCCAAAGGTCGGGCGCACGCGGCCCGCAGAGTGAACAGGGCCTGGGCGGCACAGGAGCAAACCATGGGACAACCCCCTGTCGTCTACGGCCAATCCACCCGCCCACCCCGTGGCGACTACTCTCGCGCAGACGAGGGCTACACCTGCGCGCAAAACCACGCGGCCTACACCGCTGCCGACCACGACACCTACCGGCGCCTTTACGAACGCCAATGCGCCCTGTTACCCAGCCTGGCCAGCGATGCCTTCATAGAGGCCCTGCCCTCGCTGGGCGTGAAGGACCACATTCCGCGCTTTGAAGAAATCAACGACCGCCTGTACCGCGCCACACGCTGGGAAATTGTGGCCGTGCCGGGGCTGATCCCTGAGGTGCCCTTCTTCACGCTGCTGGCCAACCGCAAGTTCCCTGTCACCGACTGGATTCGCAAGCCTGAAGAGTTTGACTACATCGTCGAGCCCGACATCTTCCACGACCTGTTTGGCCATGTGCCCTTGCTCTTCAACCCCGTGTTTGCCGACTACGTGCAACGCTACGGCCAGGGCGGGCTCAAGGCCCAGGGGCTGGGGGCGTGCGAGATGCTCAGCCGCCTGTACTGGTACACGATCGAGTTTGGGCTGATCCGCCAGACCAACGGCCTGCGGGCTTACGGTGCAGGCATTCTCAGCTCGTCGGGCGAGCTGCCCTATGCCGTGCAAAGCCCTGAACCACAACGCCTGCCGCTACAGCTGCAGCGCACCATGCGCACGCGCTACAAGATCGACACCTACCAGCAGACCTACTTCGTGATCGACAGCTTTGAGCAGCTGTTTGACATGACCGCAGCGGACTTCACCCCCCTGTACGAGCAATTGCACGGCTTGCCGGAGTTTGCGGCCGACGAGCGCGAAGCCGCCGTGCCAGCCTGAAACCTGCCTGAAATCGACTTCAGGGCCTGGCGATTTCGTCCAGACACGCTTGCACCACCAACGGATGCAACGCCATTTGCAGATGGGCCACATCGCTGATGAGGCGGTGCTGCGCGCCCGGCAAGGCAGCGGTGGAAGCGGGAAAGACGATGTTGTCGCAAGGCGAGTACCAACACACGAACAAGCTGCGCCGCTCGGGTGACTCTTGCCCCGCCAAGGCTTGCAGCCAGGGGCTGTCCAGCCGCATCTGGCGGCCATTTTCAGCATGGCTGAAGCGGCCCAGCCAGGTGCCTGCGTGGGGCGTACCCAAAGTCAGCACGCGGTGCACGCGCGCGTCGCCGTCCCTGGCCCGTAGCCACGCCCGGGCGGCCAACCCGCCCATGCTGTGGCACAACAGTGCCGGGGGCTGACCCGTCGCGGCCGTGACGCGCTGCACGGCTTGCTCGATGGCATCGACATACGCGTCAATGGAGCCGATGACGGGCTCCAGATTGACCGCCACATGGGCATGGCCCGCAGCCCGCAAGCGGGGCAGCCAATGCAGCCACACGCCCCGGTTGCACATGAAGCCATGCACCAGCACCACACCCCGCGCCCCATTGGGCTGGGCAGGCAGCCAATCGGGTTCGGTATGGGCAAAAAAAGGCTGGCGCCAGCAAAACACGAGCAAGGCGACCCCCAGCTCGCACCACCAGGCACGCAGCAATTGAGGCACCGAGGCCACCGGCACGGCATCGCGCCGATTGAGGCGCTGCATGGCCATGAACTCCAGGCCCATGACGGCCACAAACACCAGCAGCGGCAGCAACGCCGCCCCGCAGGCCAGCCACGGCCGCTCAGACCACCACCACACCAGACACCCCACGGCGTACAAGAGCAACGAAAACAAAAACACCTTCTGAGAACGGGCAAGCATGGGCGGTGGCGCGGTAGGGAAATTTGAGGGCCCGGCAAGGCCAGAGCACGTTGGCGGGCAGTGTGCACCAGCCCGGCCAGGGGCGCCCGGCTACGGGCGCCGCCCCGCAATTTCCATCGGGTTCTGTCGCCTGCGAGACGTAGAACGCATCCACCCTAGGACAAGCCCGATAACCGCGCTGCCCCGCGTGCTCCCAGAATGGGAATGCAAGCCGTTTATCCCAGCGGCCACTCGGTTTATCAACCCGCCATTGCGCCTCAGGCCCTCATTGGCGAGCACAAGGAATTCGCATGGAAAAGATCTGGCTCAAGAGCTACCCCCCGGGCGTACCGCACGACGTGCAACCCGAGCAATACCGCTCTGTGGCCCACCTGCTGGAAGAGTCGTTCCGCAAGCACGCCAGCAGTCCGTTCTCCGTCTGCATGGACCGCTGGATGAACTACGGCGACCTCGAGCGCCTGTCGGGCGCCCTGGGCGCCTACCTGCAGGGGCTGGGGCTGCAGCCCGGCTCGCGCGTGGCCATCATGCTGCCCAACATTCCCCAGTTTGGCGTGACCATGGCGGCCGTGCTGCGCGCGGGCTACACCTGCGTCAACGTCAACCCGCTCTACACCGCCCGCGAGCTGGAGCACCAGCTCAAAGACTCCGGCGCCACCACCATCGTCATTCTCGAAAACTTTGCCCACACCCTGGCCGAGGTGGTGGACCACACCGGCATCCAGCATGTGGTGATGGCCTCGATGGGCGACCTGCTGGGTTTCTGGTTTGGCAAATGGATCACCTTTGCCGTGCGCCACCTGGCCAAGATGGTGCCCGCGTATGACCTGCCACTGACCAACGGGCGCAAGGTGGTCACCTTCAAAAAGGCGCTGGCCCTGGGCGAACACCGCACCCTGAGCCCCAGCCCCGCCACGCTCGACTCGATTGCCTTTTTGCAGTACACGGGCGGCACCACGGGCTTGTCCAAGGGCGCCGTGCTCACGCACCGCAACATCGTGGCCGCCACCTTGCAGGCCGAGGCGTGGTTCACCCCCGCGCTGTCCAAGATTGGCGATGTGACCAAAGCCAACAGCATTGCCGCGCTGCCGCTGTACCACATCTTCGCGCTCACGCTGTGCCTGCTGGCCATCCGCCAGGGCTCTAGCCTCACGCTCATCCCCAACCCGCGCGACATCCCCAAGTTTGTGGCCGAGCTGAAAAAGCGCCCCTTCCACATGCTGCCCGCCGTGAACACCTTGTTCAACGCGCTGCTGCAAAACCCGCAGTTCCGCGCGCTCGATTTTTCACACCTGTGCGTGTCGCAGGCCGGGGGCATGGCGGCATCGGAGGGCACGGCCAAGCAATGGCAGAAGGTCACGGGCAGCACCATGATCGAAGGCTGGGGCATGAGCGAGACCTGCGCCATCGGCACCAACAACCCGGTGACCAATACCGAGTTCTCGGGCTCCATCGGCCTGCCCCTGCCGGGCATCGACATTGCCATCAAGGACGATGCGGGCAACAGCCTGCCCCAGGGCGCCTCGGGCGAGATCTGCATCCGTGGCCCCAACGTGATGACCGGCTACTACAACCAGCCTGAAGAGAACGCCAAGGCCTTCACTCCCGACGGCTTCATGCGCACGGGCGACATCGGCATCATGGACGCCCAGGGCTACACCCGCATCATCGACCGCAAAAAGGACATGATTTTGGTGAGCGGCTTCAACGTCTTCCCCAACGAGCTGGAACAGGTCATCAGCCTGTGCCCCGGCGTGGTGGAGTGCGCGGCCATTGGGGTGCCCGACGAGAAGCAGGGCGAGGCCATCAAGGTGTTCATCATCAAGAACGACCCAGCTCTGACCGAGGACGATGTGGCGGCGTTCTGCCACGAGAACCTCACCGGCTACAAGCGCCCCAAGTACATCGAGTTCCGCGACGAGCTGCCCAAGAGCAACGTCGGCAAGATCCTGCGGCGGGAATTGAGAACATCCCCCTGAGCGGCTTTGCCGCTTCCCCCTTCTCTCTGCGCGCTTCGCGCTCGGGAAGGGGGACAACACCAGCGCGGCGGGGCGGCCCTTGCGCGGTGTTTCTGGCATAAGGCAGCGCGCCTGCTTCCAGCGCTTTTCGCATGCCAATGCATCGCGCCCTCTGCCACGCCTCATGCCCAGGCAATGCCCGGCATCGAGGATCCAGAGTTTGATGCAGGTACGTCCACTACATGCTCACCTCCTTAGCGCTACCTGCGCGGGCATAGTGGCAAAGCCGTTTCCCCACCTCTCCCGTCCAACTACCTGACACAACCTCAGGGTTTTTCCCAGTAAGCAAACGTTTGCGCAAACGTTTGCTTTCGCTATGATTCGCGCCGCGGCATCGCTTTGGCGGGTCGCCCGAAGCGTTTTTGTGGGCGCCTTTCGGCGCTTTGAAGCCCCCCAATCCCAACTGGAGACACCATGCAGTTCACCCGCCGTTCCGTTCAAACCGCTGCCGCCATCGCCGTTTTGGGCGGCTTGCTGGCCAGCCCCGCCTGGGCGCAAGACAAGCCCAAGATCGCCCTGGTGATGAAGTCGCTGGCCAATGAGTTCTTCCGCACCATGGAAGACGGCGCCAAGGCCCACCAAAAGGCCCACGCCAGCGAGTACACACTGATCGCCAACGGCATCAAGAACGAGACCGACACCGCCGCGCAGATCAAGATGATCGAGCAGGCCGTGGCGCAAAAGGTCAGCGCCATCGTGCTGGCCCCGGCCGACTCCAAGGCCCTGGTGCCCGTGGTGAAGAACGCCATCGACAAGGGCATCATCGTGGTGAACATCGACAACCAGCTCGACGCCGCCGCCCTCAAAGAGAAGAACATCACCGTGCCCTTCGTCGGCCCTGACAATCGGGTGGGCGCCAAGCTGGTGGGCGACCACCTGGCCAAGACGCTGAAGGCGGGCGACAAGGTCGGCATCATCGAAGGCGTGTCCACCACCTTCAATGCCCAGCAACGCACCCTGGGCTACCAGGACGCCATGAAGGCCGCAGGCATCACCGTGGTGGGCGTGCAGTCCGGCAACTGGGAAATCGAAAAGGGCAACACCGTGGCCGCCGGCATGATGCGCGAGCACCCTGACCTGGTGGCCCTGCTGGCGGGCAACGACAGCATGGCGCTGGGCATCGTGGCCGCCGTGAAGGCCGCGGGCAAGACCGGCAAGGTGCAAGTGGTGGGCTACGACAACATCGCCGCCATCAAGCCCATGCTGGCCGACGGCCGCGTGCTGGCCACGGCCGACCAGTTTGCCGCCAAGCAAGCCGTGTTCGGCATTGAGCTGGCCCAGAAAGCCCTGGCCGCCAAGACGCCCCAGGCCCAACTGCCTGCAGCCGTGAAGACCGACGTGGTGCTGGTGACCAAAGACAGCAAGTAAGCCACGCGCAGTCTGAGGCGCGTGGCCTGACCGCCGCGCGCCTTTTTTGTTTTTTGAAGGCACTGCCCCGCCATGACGCCCCACACCTCCGCCACGCCCCCTTCGCCCCTGCTGTCCATTGACGCCGTGGGCAAGGACTACACCGCCACCGTGCTCGACAACGTGACGCTGGCCCTGAACGCGGGCGAGGTGCTGGCCCTGACGGGCGAGAACGGCGCGGGCAAGAGCACGCTGTCCAAGATCATCTGCGGGCTGGAGTCGGCCACGCGGGGCGGTATGCGCCTGGGTGGGCAAACCTATACCCCCACCTCGCGCCGCGATGCCGAGCAGCACGGCGTGCGCATGGTGATGCAAGAGCTGGGGCTGATCCCCACCCTGTCGGTAGCCGAGAACCTGCTGATGGGGCGCCTGCCCCACCGCGCTGGGTGGCTGCGCCGCGATGCACTGCACGCCGCCGCCAGCCAGCAGCTGGCCAAGATTGGCCTGACCCACATCGACCCGGCCACGCCCGTGTCGGCCCTTGGCATTGGCCAGCAGCAGATGGTGGAGATTGCGCGCAACCTGCACGACGACACGCGCATCCTGGTGCTGGACGAGCCCACCGCCATGCTCACCCCGCGTGAGACGAATTACCTGTTTGACCAGATCGCCCACCTCACCGCACGCGGCGTGGCCATCATTTACGTGTCGCACCGCCTCGAAGAGCTGCGCCGCATTGCCGACCGCGCCGCCGTGCTGCGCGACGGCCGCCTGGTGGACGTGTTGCCCATGGCGGGCCTGACGGAAGACGCGCTGGTGCAGCGCATGGTGGGCCGCTCGGTCAACGACCTGGAAGACCGCCCGCGCCGCACCGCAGGCCCGGTGGTCATGGGCGTGCAAGGCATTGGCCGGGGCACCGCCGTGCAGGACGTGAGCCTGGAGCTGCGCGCGGGGGAAGTGTTCGGCATTGCCGGGCTGGTGGGCTCGGGCCGCACCGAGCTGCTGCGCCTGCTGTTTGGCGCAGACCGTGCCGACCGGGGCAACGTGACCCTGTATGAAAATTTTGATCAAAAAGTGCCTCCAGCGCCCGACCATCAAGCGCAAGCAGCTACCAATTCAATAGCAAACCCTGATTCCACTCCGTCCACCCCCCACCCCCCGGTGCTGCGCACCCTGGCGCGGGGCTTTGCCACGCCGCTGCAGGCCATTGCCGCCGGGGTGGGCCTGGTGACGGAAGACCGCAAATCGCAAGGCCTGCTGCTGGCGCAGCCCATCCGCATCAACGCCACGCTGTCCGACCTGGGCGCCGTCTCGCGCGGGGGCTGGTTGCAGCGGGGGCTGGAGAACCGGCTGGTGCAGGGCTTCATCCAAACCCTGCGCATCCGCTGCCGGGGCGGTGAGCAGCCCGTGGGCCAGCTCTCGGGCGGCAACCAGCAAAAGGTGGTGTTTGCCCGCTGGCTGCACCGCCCCTGCAAGGTGCTGCTGCTGGACGAGCCCACCCGTGGCGTGGACGTGGGCGCACGCGCCGAGATTTACAGCGAGCTGGACCGCATGGCCGACCAAGGTCGCACCCTGCTGATGGTGTCGTCCGACCTGCGCGAGCTGATGGCTATGGCCGACCGCATTGGCGTGATGAGCGGTGGCCGCATGGTGGCCGTGTTCGAGCGCGGCGAGTGGACGCAGCAATCGCTGCTGGCCGCCGCCTTCTCGGAGCAAGGCCATGCGCCCGCCGAGCAACCAGCGGCTGCATAGCCCCCACGCACCTCCCAACCACCGCCCTATTTCACCGCCCTGTTTTGACCCTTTTCCTGACCGAGCCCTTCGCATGAACGCCCCCACATCCCCCCCCACGGCAGCGGCCCCTGCACCGCGTACCCCCTCCGCCTGGCGCAGCCAGCTGGGCACCTACCTCGGGCTGATCGCCGTGCTGGCGGGCATGGTGGCGCTGTTCTCGTCGCTGTCCGAATACTTCTGGAGCGCCGAGACCTTCATCACCATTGCCAACGAAATCCCGGCCCTGGCCGTGATGGCCGTGGGCATGACGTTTGTGCTCATCATCGCGGGCATCGATTTGTCGGTGGGCTCGGTGATGGCGCTGGCCGCCGCCACCTCGGCCGCCGCCATCCTGCAGTGGGGCTGGACGGTGCCTGCCGCCGCCGCGCTGGCCCTGGCCACCGGCCTGGTGTGCGGCACCATCACCGGCACCATCTCGGTGGCGTGGCGCCTGCCCTCGTTCATCGTCTCGCTGGGCATGCTCGAAGCCGTGCGCGGCAGCGCCTACGTGGTCACCGACTCGCGCACGCAGTACGTGGGCGATGCGATCTCGTGGCTGTCGGCACCGTTCTTTGGCGGCATCTCGTTCGCCTTCTTGCTGGCCGTGGTGCTGGTGGTGGTGGCGCAACTGGTGCTGTCGCGCACCGTGTTTGGTCGCAGCGTGGTGGGCATTGGCACCAACGAGGAAGCCATGCGCCTGGCAGGCGTGGACCCGCGCCCCATCCGCATCATTGTGTTCGCTGTGACCGGGCTGCTGGCCGGGCTGGCGGGGCTGATGCAATCGGCCCGCCTGGAAGCCGCCGACCCCAACGCAGGCACGGGCATGGAGCTGCAGGTGATTGCCGCTGTGGTGATTGGCGGCACCAGCCTGATGGGCGGGCGTGGCTCGGTGGTGAACACCGCGTTTGGCGTGCTCATCATTGCCGTGCTGGAGGCAGGCCTGGCCCAGGTGGGCGCCAGCGAGCCCAGCAAGCGCATCATCACCGGCATCGTGATCGTGGCCGCCGTGATCGTGGACACGCTGCGCCAGCGCCGCGCGGCCAAGGCCTGAGCCCGCACGGGAGCCGCCCATGGCCACCATCAAGGACGTTGCCCGCCACGCCGACGTATCGGTCACCACCGTCTCGCACGTGGTCAATGGCACCCGCCATGTCAGCCCCGAAAGCCGAGCGCGCGTAGAGACCGCCATCCGCGCCCTGGGCTATGTGCCCAGCGCCATTGCGCGCAGCCTCAAGAGCAACAACACGCGCACGCTGGGCATGCTGATCCCCAACAGCTCCAACCCCTACTTTGCGGAAATCGTGCACGCGGTGGAAGACCGCTGCTTTGGCGCGGGCTACAACCTCATCCTGTGCAACACCAACGACGAGGCCCACCGCCAGGGCACCTATTTGCAGGTGCTGGCCGAGCGGCGCATTGACGGACTGATCGTCGTCTCCACCGGGCACGACGCCACCTTGCCCAACCAGCTGGCGGGCCTGGGCATTCCCACCGTGCTGGTGGACCGTGAGATCGAGATTGCCGAGCAACCCTGCGACCTGGTGGAAACCGCCCACATGCAGGGCGGCCTGCTGGCCACACAGCACCTGCTGCAACTGGGCCACCAGCGCATTGCCTGCATTGGCGGCCCCACGGGCCTGGCCCCCAGCGAGCAGCGCATTGCCGGCTGGCGCAGCGCCCTGGCCGCCGCAGGCCTGGGCCAGGGTGACGGCCTGCTGTGGCACGGCAACTTCACCAGCCAGGGCGGCTACGAGGCCATGCACGCACTGCTGCGCGCGGCCACACCGCCCACCGCCGTGTTTGTCTGCAACGACCTGATGGCCATGGGCGCCCTGTGCGCCGCGCACGAGCGCGGCCTGCGCCTGCCCGAGGCCCTGTCGATGGTGGGCTTTGACGACATTGAACTCACCGCCTTCACCAGCCCGCCGCTGACCACCGTGGCCCAGCCCAAGCAGCGCATCGGCGCGCTGGCCGTGGACATGCTGCTCGAGCGCATCGACGGCAAGCGCCAGGACGCCCGCAAGGTGATGCTGCAGCCCGAGCTGCGCGTGCGCGCATCGACCGCGCCCCGCCCCCAATAAAACTCCAAAAAAACCAAAGCATGACGACGCCCCCTTCAACCCCTGCCCCCTCAACGCCTTCATCGACGCACTCATCGGCGCCCTGCATCGCCGTGCTGGGCAGCCTGAACATGGACCTGGTGCTGCAGGTGCAGCACGCCCCCGGCGCAGGTGAGACCGTGTTGGCCCAGGGCCTGCACTATGTGCCCGGTGGCAAAGGCGGCAACCAGGCCGTGGCCTGCGCCCGCCAGGGCGCGCAGGTGCACCTGCTGGGCCGTGTGGGCAACGACGCCAACGGCGCCACGCTGCGCGCCGAACTGGAGCGCGATGGCATCGACCACAGCGCCGTGCTCACCGACCCCGAAGCCCCCACCGGGCTGGCCGCCATCACGGTGGAAGCCTCGGGCCAGAACCGCATCGTGGTCGTACCCGGCGCCAATGCCCGTTTCACGCTCGACACACCGGCCCTGCAATCCCTGCTGACCCGCGCCAGCGCACTGGTCATGCAGCTGGAAAGCCCCATGCCCGAAGTGCTGGCGGCCGCGCAGTGCGCCCACAAAGCCGGGCGGCGTGTGGTGTTCAACCCCTCCCCCATCCAACCCTTGCCCGAAGCGCTGCTGCCGCTGGTCGATGTGCTGGTGGTCAATGAGGTGGAAGCCGCCGCGCTGGCAGGCACTGCGGTAGCAACCCCGGCCCAGGCAGCGCAGGCGGCCCAGGCGCTGCGCGCCAAGGGCCCACAGCAAGTCGTGGTCACGCTGGGCGCCGCCGGTGCCGTGGCGGCCGATGCCCAAGGCAGCCGCTACCACCCCGGCCGCAAGGTGCAGGCGGTGGACACCACGGCGGCGGGCGACACCTTTTTGGGCGCCCTTACCGTGGCGCTGGCCGAGGGCCAATCGCTCGACCTGGCGGTGCGTGAAGGCATCCGCGCCTCGGCCCTGTGCGTGACGCAGGCGGGCGCCCAACCCTCCATCCCCACCCGCGCCGCCGTGGCGCAAAGCCCCCTGCCCCCTGACTGGAGCCCCCTGTGAAACGCACCGCCTTGCTGCACGCCGAACTCTCCCACGCCATTGCCTCCATGGGCCACGGCGACATGCTGGTGATTGGCGATGTGGGCCTGCCCATCCCGAACGGCCCACGCCGCATCGACCTGGCACTGACGCCCGGCATCCCCGCCGTGGCCGATGTACTGCGCGTGGTGCTGACCGAGCTGCAAGTGGAAAAAGCCGTGATCGCCACCGAAGCCGTGGAGCGCGCCCAGGGCCTGCTGCCCGGCTGGTGCCAGCTGCCCGTCACACCGCAAACCGTCAGCCACGATGAATTCAAGCGCCTGACCGAGCGCGCACGCGTGGTGGTGCGCACGGGCGAGTGCACGCCGTATGCCAACGTGATCCTGGTGGCTGGCGTCACGTTCTGATCGGGTGCACCACCGTTTGGGCGGAATATCTTGAAGCCAGCCCCCGCCCCCCGTAGGTCGGGTTAGCCCGCAAGGGCATCACCCGACACCCTGGGGCTAGCGCGGCACTATCGTCGGGTTACGCTGCGCTAACCCGACCTACACGACTGCCAGCACCAGAGCGACACCTCCACCGCTCGGGCTAAGCCCCAAACGGGCAGCGGCAGTGCCCGCTCCCTCTCTGCGCAAGCCCTCTCGGGGTTTTGGAGAGGCCGCGCGCCCGTGCGGTGCGCTACGCTGCAGGCTCTGCCGCTGCCGCAGCCGCAGCCACTGCCCCTCACGCCATGCCCGCACCCTCGACCGCCCCGTTGACCGCATCCCTGCCGCCCGGCATCACCGTGCTGGAGCGCGGCTGGCTCTCGGCCAATAACGTGGTGTGCATCGGGCCCGAAGGCGCGGCCGTGGTGGACACCGGCTACTGCACCCACAGCGACCAGACTGTGGCCTTGGTGCAAAGCGTGCTGGGCGTACAGCCGCTGCAGCGCATCCTCAACACCCACCTGCACAGCGACCACTGTGGTGGCAATGCCGCGTTGCAGGCGGCCTGGCCCGGTGCCGCCACCCACATCCCCCCCGGCCAAATGGCGCTGGTGGCGCAATGGGACGCCTACGCCCTGAGCTACACCCCCACGGGCCAGGACTGCCCGCGCTTCAAGGCCGACGCCGCCTTGCAGCCCGGCACCACCGTGCGCCTGGCCGGGCGCGACTGGCAGGTGCACGCCGCACCGGGGCACGACCCGCATTCGGTGGTGCTGTTTGAGCCGCAAAGCGCCACGCTCATCTCGGCCGACGCGCTGTGGGAGAACGGCTTTGGCGTCGTCTTTCCAGAGCTGGAAGGCACCGCCGCTTTCGATGAAGTAGCCGCCACGCTCAATGTGATCGAGCGCCTGGCCCCGCGCAGCGTCATCCCCGGCCACGGCCCCGTGTTTACCGATGCGCCGCGCGCCATTGCCGCCGCACGCCAGCGGCTGCAGGGCTTTGTGGCCGCCCCGCGCAAGCACGCGCTGTATGCCGCCAAAGTGCTGCTCAAGTACAAACTGCTGGAGCTGCAGCACACCACCGTGCCCGCCCTGCAGCAGTGGGCCGAGGGCACGCCCTACTTTGGCATGCTGCACCGCGCCCACTTTGCCGACCAGCCGCAGGCCGCCTGGCTGCACAGCCTGGTGGCCGACCTGGAACGCTCGGGTGCAGCGGTGCGCCAGGGCGAGGCGCTGTTCAATGGCTGAGCCCACCACTGCCGCCCTCACGCCCCCGTAAAAAAGCCCGCGTGTAGCGGGCTTCTTCTGTATCCGCAGACCTCGTAGGTCGGGTTAGCCCGCAAGGGCATCACCCGACGCCCACAGGGCACGCAGCGTTGATGTCGGGTTATGCTGCGCTAACCCAACCTACACGGCGGTGTCCACAGGCCTGCAGCCAAGCTGTCAGGCCCCATGCAACCGCTCAGTGTTTGAACTGGCTATCGCACCCCGTCACGTGGTTGTTGCTGCTGGACATGCATTGGTAGAACGATTTCTTGTTGCCGCTGGCAATCTGGCAATCGCCCACGCTGTACTTGCCCTTGGCCTCCTTGATCTTCGGGGCCGTGGCGTCAAAAGCCGCCTGGGTCATGTAGCCATCACGCACGTTCTTCTGGCCCACCTCCAGCATCAGATCGGCCTGGTAGTGGATGTTGCTCACCGCCACCGCGCAGTTCATCGGCACTTCCTTTTTGTCGACCGTGCCCAGGGCCTTTTTAAGGCCCTCGCCAAACTCCTGCACGTCCTTGGAAACCTTCTTGGTGCCGTCGGCGTTGTACTCGGTGCCGCCCCTGCCCGAGGCGCTCTTGCGGCCCTCCGCGCCCCCCGATCCTGTGTCGCTGCCTGTGGTCGTGCCATTGGTGCTCTGCAGCTTCATGGGCTCCACATCGTCCTTGCTGGCCGGGGGTTGCGAGCCGTAATGCGTCTTGCCGTTCGCATCCACCCACTTGTACACCTGCTGCGCCTGCACGCCCACTGCCCACACCACCATGGCGGCCATCGCCGCTGCCTTCCATTGCACCATAGCACCCTCTTTTGAATGAAATAGGCCGCTAGCGCTTACCTATCAAGCGCCAGCAGCTTCTTTTTTGATAGCAGACCCTGCACCGCTCACGGCAGATCGGTATTCACCGCCGGGGCGGCCGCATCGCGCGGGCCCACGGTGCCCAGGCGGCTGCGCAGCGACTGGGGCTGGCCGGTGAGCATGGCCGCGTAGTTGGTGGTGTTGGCCAGCACCTTCTTCACGTAGTCACGCGTTTCTGCAAAGGGCACATTTTCGGCCCAGATGGCGGCGTCCAGCACGGGGCCGTTGCGCCAATTGCGCGGACGGCCGGGGCCTGCGTTGTAGGCGGCGGCGGCCATGGGCATGGAGCCTGCAAAGTCGTCCAGCGCCAGCTTGAGGTAGGCGGTGCCGATGGTGATGTTGGTGTCGCGGTCGGAGATCTGGTCCGGGGTGAAGTTGGTGAGGCCAATCTTCTTGGCCGTCCAGCGGGCCGTCGCAGGCATCACCTGCATCAGGCCCGAGGCCCCGACGTGCGAGCGAGCGTCCATCACAAAGCGGCTTTCCTGCCGGATCAGGCCGTACACATAGGCCGGGTCCAGGCCAATACCCTGGGCGCGCTCCACCACGGTGGCGCGAAACGGCGTAGGAAAGCGCTGCGTGGTGTCGATGACGGTCTTGGTGCGCTCGCTGGTGTTGATGCAGCGGTCCCACACCTCGCGCTGGCAGGCAAAGTCGGCAGCGGCCAGCAAATCGCGCTCGGCCATGCCACCGGGGTTGTGCAGGTTGGTGGCGTAGTTCCACTCGCGCACGCCCTCGCTGCGCAGGCCCAGCATGATGGCGTAGAGCGCGCGGTTGAGCGCCGGGTTGGCGCGGGCAGCGGCCTTTTCTTCGGCCGTCAGCGGCGTAGGCGCGGGCGGCATGCTGATGCGCTGGCCCAGCTCCTCCAGCGCCAGCTGTTCGTAAAAGCCCCGGGTGCTGGCAATGCCCTGCAGCCACTGGCGGGCTTCGGTGCGTTCGGCCTCGCTGGGCTTTTCGGCCAGCACAGCCTTGGCACGCCAGTACACCCAGGTGCTGTCGCTGCGGGCTTCGTCGCTCATGGCCTCCACGGCTTTGCGCACCACCTTCCACTGGCCTGCGCGCAGGGCGGCGCGCACCTTCCAGCCCAGCAGGTCGTCGTTCAGGTCGGCATCTTTGGTCACGTTGCCAAAGTAGGTCATGGCGTCGTTCGACAGGCGCTGTGCGGCCTGCTTGCCAATCACGCCCCACACCCAGTTGCGCTCTTCGGGCGACAGGTGCACGCCCCATTTGCTGTCAAGCTGGGCGGCGGCGTTGTCCACATCGCCCTGCGCCAGCTTGATGAGGGCCAGCGCCACCAGCTCCTGGCGCGCCTTGCCGCGGGCCGTGGCGCGGCTGTGCAGGTACTTGGCAGCCGAGTCCATCAGTTCCTTGACCTGGGCAGAGGATTCGGGCGAGACGATCTCTACGGCGCTGCGCGCTGCGCGCACGCGGTTGGCCTCCACCGCAAGGCGGGCCTTGCGCCACACGTCCTGGGCCGTGAGCTTTTTGTAGCCATACAGCTCGCCCGCCGCGTGGGTGCAGCCGTCGTCGTTGTCGCGCTGCGCGTACCAGTTGCGGCGCACCTCATCGGCCGCCGTGGCGGGGGCTGTGCCCTTCAAGGTGTCGATCAGCAGCGCGTAGCAGCGCACCTCCTTGTCGTCCGACATGCGGTAGCTGGGGTGCTGCTCGGCAAACTGTGCCCAGTCGCGGCGCTGGCCCAGCAGCAGCAACCAGTCGTTGCGCAGCCGGTCTTCCTGGTAGGTGCCAGCGTATTTCTGCAAAAAGCCCTGGATCTCCTGGGGCGACGCCTCTCCCAGGCGCAGCTTCAACTCCCAGTAGGCGGCCCAGGGCTCCAGCGCATGGCCACGTACGGTGGGCAGCAGCTGGTCCAGTTTTTTACGGTCGCCTTTGCGAAAGGCCTGGCCCATCTCCAGCAGGGCATCGTCGCCACGGTTTTGCGCCTGGACAAGGGGCGCAGCGGTGGCCAGCACGGCGGCGGCCACAAGGGGTGTCAAAATCGCTCTGAGCAATTGCATGGGGGAATTATCTGATGGACAAAGCAGCCCTTCGGCGCGCATTGATTGAAGAACGTCTCAACCTGCCCGATCGCCTACAACGGGCCGACCTGTTACAGCAGGTCATGCGCATTTGGCTGGTCAACCGGCCCGACACCGTGATTGGCGCCTATTGGCCCATCAAGGGCGAGTTTGACCCCCTGCCCGCCCTGCACCGCTGGAAGGAAGACGGCGAGCTGCTGGACGAGCCCCTGCGCCGGCGCATCGGCCTGCCGGTGGTCAACAAGCAGCACAAAACGCTCACCTTCCACGCCTGGTACCCCGGCTGCCCCATGGAAGAGGACGCCTACGGCATCCCCAAACCCAAGGACACCGAGGTCATCGTGCCCACGCTGTTGTTCGTACCCTGCGTGGGCTACGCGCCGGGCGGCTACCGCCTGGGCTACGGTGGCGGTTTTTACGACCGCACGCTGGCCACACTGCAACCCAAGCCGTTTACGGTGGGTCTGGGTTTCACCAACGGCTACCTGGACGACTTCGAGCCCGAGGAGTTTGACCTGCCGCTCGATGCCATCCTGAACGACAACGGCGTGGTCTGGCCGGTCTGACCCCCTCGCCCAGGCCCGCCCAGAACAGCACGATGGCCTGTGATGCGCGTTGCGCATCATTCAGGCCGCTTTTTCGCATCGCTGGCGCGCGCCACTGCCGCTAGCATGGCGGTCCGACTTTCTTTTCCCTGATTTCCATCGGCAGGTACCCCATGCTCAAGCTCTACATCGGCAACAAGAACTACTCATCCTGGTCCATGCGCCCCTGGGTGCTGCTCAAGCAGGCGGGCATCGTCTTTGAAGAAGTGCGCGTGCGCTTTGACAGCTTCGAGGCCGACTCAGAGTTCAAGCGCACCATGGGCCCCGTGAGCCCCACAGGCAAGGTGCCCGTGCTGGTCGATGGTGACCTGGTGGTGTGGGACACCCTGGCCATTGCCGAATACGTGGCCGAGACCTGGGCCGACAAGCAACTCTGGCCCGCCCAACCCAAGGCCCGCGCACGTGCCCGCAGCATCTGCGCCGAGATGCACAGCGGCTTCACCGCCCTGCGCAGCCACTGCCCCATGAACATCGAGGCCGACCTGGCCGACACCGGCGCCCTGATCTGGCGCGACCAGCCCGCCGTGCGCGCCGATGTGGCCCGCCTGGTGGGCATGTGGGGCGCGCTGCTGGAAGAACACGGCGGCCCCATGCTGTTTGGTGCGTTCTCGGTGGCCGATGCCTACTTTGCCCCTGTGTGCATGCGCCTGCACACCTACGCACTGCCCCTGCCCGCCCCCATCGCCGCCTACGTGCAGCGTGTGCGCGAGCTGCCCGGCGTGAAAGCCTGGATCACCGACGCGCTGGCCGAGAAGGACTTTCTCGACTTCGAGGAACCCTACCGCCTGAACCCTGGCCAGGAGTGAGCCCATGGCGGTCACCATCTACCTGCGCTACGTGCTCAACACCAGCAAACTGAAAGAGTTTGAGCACTACGGAAAACTGTGGATTCCCCTGGTCGAGAAATTCGGCGGCCAACACCACGGCTACTTCATGCCCAGCGAAGGCGCCAACAACATTGCGCTGGCCCTGTTCACCTTTGAGAGCCTCGCGGCCTACGAGGTGTACCGCGAGCGGTCCATGCAAGACGCGGACTGCCAGGCGGCGTTTCGGTACGCCGAGGAAACCGGTTGCATCGTGAGCTACGAGCGGAGCTTTTTCAGGCCGGTGTTTGCCTGACAGCGGACGCGCGGTCAGCGCTGGCGAAACTGCTTGCGTAAAAACGCCTTGTGCCGCGCAATGTGCGCGAGCTGCGCCGGGGCCACGCTGCCGCCCAGGTCTTCGTCTTCCACATTGAGCACCTGGTTGGCATAGGCAATGGCGCGGGCCACCACCTCTTCTTCGCTCACGCCCTGTGGGGCCGCCAGGTCCATCGCCACGCGGCGCATGGCGCGCTGCGACAGCATCCACATCGCGCCAAACGAATCCCACGCGGCCGCCACCTCCTTGAACTTGTCGTGCTCGGCCAGGATGTCGGCCAGCGGCTTCGCCAGGATTTCTTGCAACCCCTCGACCTTGGCCTGAAGGGCTTCGAACTGCGCCTCGCGCTGCAAGGCCTCGGCGGCGGCATTGGCTGCGGCGTCAGGCGCCGTAGGCACGGGCACGCTGCCGTCGGGGTTGAGTTGGGCGATGGTGAGGTCGGAGGCTAGGGACATGGTGGGTTGGAATATACGACCGAGGGCCCACCCTAAACTATGCCCATGCAAATCTACATGGTAGGCGGCGCCGTCCGCGACAAGCTGCTGGGCCGCCCGGTGAATGACCACGACTGGGTGGTGGTGGGGGCCACGCCCGAGCAGATGCTGGAGCTGGGCTACCTGCCGGTGGGGCGGGATTTTCCGGTGTTTCTGCACCCCCAAACGCGCGAGGAATACGCCCTGGCACGCACCGAGCGCAAGAGCGGGCGCGGCTACCGGGGCTTTGCGGTGCAAAGCTCGCCCGACGTGACGCTGGCCGAAGACCTGTCGCGGCGCGACCTCACTATCAATTCAATAGCTGCCAGCGCTTATTCATCAAGCGCTAGTGAGCTATTTGACCCATACCACGGCGTGCAAGACCTGCAGGCCAAGGTTCTGCGCCACGTGACCGATGCCTTTCGCGAAGACCCGGTGCGCATCCTGCGGGTGGCGCGCTTTGCGGCGCGCTACCACGACTTCACCGTGGCGCCTGAGACCCTGCAGCTGATGCGCGAGATGGTGGCCGAGGGCGAGGTGGACCACCTGGTGCCCGAGCGCGTGTGGCAAGAGCTGGCGCGCGGGCTGATGGAGGACAAGCCCTCGCGCATGTTCGAGGTGCTGCGCGCATGCGGCGCACTGCAGGTGCTGCTGCCCGAAGTGGCCTGCCTGTGGGGCGTGCCCCAGCCCCCGCTGCACCACCCCGAGGTGGACACGGGCGTGCACCTGATGATGGTGCTGGACATGGCCGCACAGCTGCAGGCCCCGCTCACGGTGCGGTTTGCCTGCCTGGCGCACGACCTGGGCAAAGGCACCACGCCCGCCGACATCCTGCCGCGCCACATCGGGCACGAAGAGCGCAGTGCCGAGCTGCTGCAAGGCGTGGCCGAGCGCCTGCGCGTGCCCGTGGACTGCCGCGAGACCGCCGAGGTGGTGGCGCGCGAACACGGCCACATCCACCGCAGCGGCGACCTGGGTGCCGGGCCACTGGTGCGCCTGCTCGAGCGCTGCGACGCCATCCGCAAGCCCGGGCGTTTTGCCGAAGTGCTGCTGGCTTGCGAGTGCGATGCCCGGGGCCGCCTGGGCTTTGACGAAGCCGCCTACCCGCAGCGCCCGCGCCTGCTGGCCGTGCTGGCGGCCGTGCAAAGCGTCGTTACCCGCGAGATTGCGGCCAAGGCGGCAGCCAAAGGCGTGACCGGCCCCCAGGTGGGCGATTTGATCCACCAGGCCCGGGTGGAAGCCGTAGCGCAGTGGCTGCGCGCCACACCAGCCCCGACCCCACCAACCCCGACATCAGAAGCCCCCGAAACACCTCCCCAGCCATGAGCCTGCACATCCGCCCCGCCACGCTGGCCGACGCCCCGGCCATTGCACCGCTGTTTGACGCCTACCGCCAGTTTTATGAACAGCCCGCCGACCTGGCCGCCGCCCAGCGCTTCGTCCACGAGCGCCTGGAGCGCAACGAATCCGTCATCCTGATCGCGCAGGACGACGCGGGTGCCGCTGTGGGCTTTTGCCAGCTGTACCCCAGCTTTTGCTCGGTGGAGGCCGCGCCGATCTATGTGCTGTACGACCTGTTTGTGGCGTCTTCGGCCCGGGGCCAGGGCGCCGGGCGCTTCCTGCTGCTGGCCGCCGAAGACCATGCCCGCAGGCAAGGGCGTGTGCGCATGGACCTGACCACGGCGCACACCAACCACGCGGCGCAGGCGCTGTACGAGGCCATGGGCTGGGAGCTGGACACGGTGTTTCGGGCCTACACCCGCCGGGTGGGCTGAGAGCGACTCACCAAACTCCCCTGGCGTCGTTGTATCGCCTTGTCGTGCGCCTGTAAAGCCTGCGGCGAAACGCTTAGCCAAAGCCTTAGCCAGGGCTGCTTTGCTGAGTTTTGTGAACCGCTCTAAACGCCCTGCCCCGTGGTTACCAGCGCAGCAAACGCGGCCCCAACACTGCGCCCAACGCGGTCGGCATGGCCATACCCGCCACGTACCACACCGCTAAAAACGGCGTGGCCATTTCGGGGCAGTGCAGCGCATACACCAGCGCCCCCAAGGCCCCCGCCAGCAAGCCCGCCCCCGCGCCAGCCCAAGCCAGCCGCGTGGGCGCGGCCCCGCGCAGGGCCCAAAAGCTGGCAATGAACGCAGGCACCGACAGCAACGCAATGTTGAACGGGCAGGTGCGCCAAGTGCTGCCCAGCACCAGGGCCCAGCGGTCTGCCGGGGCCTGTTGCAGCAAGGCCCAGGCGGCCATGGCCCACAGCAGGGCCACGGGCAAGGCCAACGTCCACGCCAGGCCCACCCACCGCGCGCCGGGGCGCGCCAGGCGCTGCAGCGCCCACACACCGGGCACAGCCAGGGCCGCAGCAAACGCCAGCTTGCCCCAGAACATGGGCAGCGCCGCCGTCTGCGCCAGGTCGGACCGCAGGCCAAACACCAGCAGCATCAACACCACGGCGCCCCCCAGGCCCGCAGCCACGGCGCTGCCAAAGCGCCGCTCCAGCGCGTGCGCTGGCACGGGGGCGGCACCTGCGGCCAGCATCTCAATCCATTCATCGGTCTTCATGTCATTCCCCTTGGGACTTGTGCAAATCAGAGTGCCCGTGCTGGCCAGGCGCTGCGACGGTCAGTCTGCGGCACCCAACGATGGGCTGGTGCCCTGGTTGGCGTAAGCCATGTTTCTAATCTTGGCGGCCAGGGCCTTGAGCCCCCGGTGCACGCCGACTTTCACTGCGGACTCTGACATGCCGGTGAGCTGCGCGGTTTCAACCACGGACAGCCCCTCCAGCTTCACATGCACGATGGGCAGGCGCTGGCGGTCGGGCAGCGTCTGCAGCAATTGGCCCAGGTCGCGCTTGGCCAGTGCGGCCTCGCTGTCAGTGCTGGCAAACAACTCGCTGGCATCGTCCAGCGGGTCGTTCAGCGCCTCTTTCACGCGGTGCGAGCGCAGCCAGTCGATGAGCTTGTAGCGCGCAATCGCGTGCGCCCAGGCCGTCACCGGCATCTCGGGGCGGTAGGTGTGGCGCTGGTTGTGTATGGCCAGCAAGGTTTCTTGCACCAGGTCCTCCACCTCGTCGGGACGCTGGGCCAGGCGGCGGCGCAAAAACGCCCGCAGGTGCGCACTCAGCTGTTTCAAAAACCGCTGGTACGCCGCCGCATCGGCCGCCAACCCGAGCAGCAGCAGCGTTCGAAGCTGTTCTTCTATCTCCATGCGTTCTCCATGACGGGGTATTCGCAGCCGCAGCCCCGCCGGTTACAGCAGGTCGAAAAAATATCTTCCGGTTTTTTGTGGCCGCTGGTGTAACCCGGCGCCGCCACAGCGCGAATTACAACGCAGATCGACGCCCACATGCTGTCACGGCATGCGGCAAACGGTCTGGATTTTTCAACCCACCTTCAGGAGCCATCACCATGACATCTCGCAACATCACCCTGGGCGCACTGGCCCTCACCGCCTTGGTCTCTGGCGCCGCCTTGGCCCAAAACACCGCAGCCCCCATGGATGGCGCCAAGCCCGCCATGGAGAAGTGCTACGGCGTGTCGATGGCCGGCAAGAACGACTGCGCCGCCGGCCCTGGTACCACCTGCGCAGGCACCTCCAAGGTGGACTACCAGGCCAACGCCTGGAAGTTTGTGCCTGCAGGCACCTGCGCCAGCATCAAGACGCCCAAGGGCATGGGCTCGCTCATGCCCATGAAGTCCTGACCAGCCCCCTCGCACCGCCAACCTCACCCACGCCATGGCACACGCACTGACGGCGGGCTCGTCCCTCAAGCCCCAGCACTTTGATGAAGCACTGCAGTGCACCGCCCCTGGCCTGTGGTGGGAGGTGCACCCCGAGAACTACCTGGCCGACGGCGGCCCGCGCCTGGCCTGGCTGCAGGCCATCCGGGCCCGCCACTCCATCTCCCTGCACGGCGTGTCGCTGTCGCTGGCGGCCGATGCACCGCTGGACGCTGCGCACCTAGCGCGGCTGGCCGCCCTGGTGCAGCGCATCGAGCCGGTGCTGGTGTCAGAGCACCTGGCCTGGTCGGCCTGGCGCGGCACCTACCACCCAGATTTACTTCCGTTTCCGCGCACCCACGAGGCCCTGGCCCGCGTGGCCGACAACATTGGCCGCACGCAGGATGCCCTGCGGCGCGCCATTGCCATCGAAAACCCCACGCACTACCTGCCCCTGCCTGGCCACGACTGGAGCGAGCCCGATTTTCTGGCCGAGCTGGTGCGCCGCACCGGCTGCAGCCTGCTGCTGGATGTGAACAACCTGTACCTGGGCGCACACAACCTGGGCGAACCCTTCGATCTGGACGCCTATCCAATGCACGCCGTGGCTGAGATCCACCTGGCAGGCCACCACGCAGACCCCGCCTTGGGCGCAAACCTGTTGATTGATGGCCACGACACCCCCGTGGCCGAGCCCGTGTGGGCGCTGTACCAGCAGGTGCTGGCGCGCACCGGCCCACGCCCCACCCTGATTGAGCGGGATGAGCATGTGCCCGCCTTGGCCGAACTGATGGCCGAGCGCGACCGCGCACATGGCATGTTGACCGAGGTAGCCCGCAAACCCCAGGCGCGGGGCGCCTCCACGGCCGAGGCCATCCCATGCGTTTGAGCCACTTTCAAGACGCATTCGCTGCCGCGCTGTGGCACACGCCTTCGCCCAGCGCCCACAGCGGTGCGGCACTGCCTGATGTCGTGCAGCACCCTGCCTTTGCGGTGTACCGCAACACCGTCACCAAAGGCTGCATCGATGCACTGCAGGCCAACTACCCCACGGTGTGCGCGCTGGTGGGGGAGGCTTGGTTTCGCGCTGCCGCGCACCACTACGCCCAGGCCCACCCGCCGCAGGATGCCCGGCTGACCCACTACGGCGGGGGCTTTGCCACCTTTCTGGAGCACTTTGGGCCAGCGGCAGAGTTGCCTTATCTGGCCGATGTGGCACGGCTGGACCGCTGCTGGACCGAAAGCCACTTGGCTGCCGATGCCGACGCTTTGGATGCCACCTGGCTGGCGGCACAAGACACATCCACCTTGGCAACCATGGCGCTGCGGCCGCACCCCGCCGCCCGCTGGCACCACAGCCCCGCCCACCCCGCATTTGCGCTGTGGCAGGCTCACCGCAATGGGCTGGCGCTGCCTGCAGACATTGCGTGGCAGGGCGATGGCGGTTTGCTCACGCGCCCGCAGGGTGCTGTGCAATGGACGGCCTTGCCCGCGGTCGGGACGGCATTCCTGAACGCCTGCGCACGCGGCGACCGGCTGGAGACCGCGGCCCTAGCAGCCCTGGCCGCCGAGCCCGGCGCCGACCTGAGCGCCCTGATGGCCCTGCTGCTCCACGCAGGCGCGCTGGCAGCCCCTTCACCTTGAATGGAAAAAACCATGAGCCCCACCACCTCTACAAAGCCCGGCGAGCCACACGGGCTCCACCGCCTGGCTGCACTGGCGCAGCGCCTGACACCCCACAGCCTGCTGGCGCTGGTGGCCCGTGTGGCGCTGGCGGGCATTTTCTGGGCATCGGCCCGCACCAAGGTCGATGGCTGGTTCACCATCAGCGACGGGGCCTATGCCCTGTTCCGCGAGGAGTACCGGCTGCCGATACTGCCGCCCGAGCTGGCAGCGCAGCTGGCCACGGTGTCAGAGCATCTGTTTGCGACCTTGCTGTTGCTGGGCCTGTGCACGCGCCTGTCGGCCCTGGCGCTGCTGGGCATGACGCTGGTGATTCAGCTCTTTGTGTACCCCGACGCCTGGCCTACGCACCTGTCATGGGCGGGGCTGATGCTCTACCTGACCGGGCGCGGTGGCGGGTGGCTGGCGCTGGACCATGCGCTGGCCCGGGTGCTGCATCGGCGGTGAAGGGCGGAGGGCAGCCACCGATGAAGAGCGACGTATTGAGAGCGGCTAAAACGACTCAGCGAAACGGCCCTGGGTAGGCGTTCCGTCGCAGACAGAGGGGCGCGACAAGACGGAACAACGACGCCAGGGGAGTAGTGTTAGCCGCGCTTACTTACCGCCGTTTTGCCGGTAGTCCGTCAACAGGTGCAACGGCATCACACGCTCTGCCATCTCTTCGCGCGGAGTGACTTGGTAGGTGCGGCCCGCCAGGTACACCTCGATCTGCTGCCAACGGCCGTAGGGCGAACGCACGCTCATCAGGTTGCGCCCATCGCGCTTGAGGTTGTAGCCCGTGCCCGCAGGCTCTGCGGAGTAGCGCAAAGTTTTGCCATCAATACCCGCCTCGTAAGCGGCCGCGCCGGTGATCTTGACCAGCATGTCGTTCATGCCGTGCTGGTTTTTCTCCAGGTAGGTGGCAATTTCCAGCTTCAGTCCGTCCCCCGCCAGAAACTGGCCGTAGGGGTTGACGATGGGTTTGTCCGTTTGCGCGTAGGCCGGGGACATGGCCGTGATGACGGCCAGTGCCGCAGCAGCCAGCCAGGTGAACAAGGTGCGAAAGAGGGTCATGGTCGATGGGTCCGATAGGGTGACGCAGAGCAGTCCACAGCGCGGTGGCCACTCAAAGCGCGCCATCTTACGGGCGGCAGAGGCACAGTCGGGCTGCAAAGCCACCGCCGCACCACACGCCGCCATCAAACCTTCGCCAAACGCGATTTATGTCACACCGCTGTGCGCACCCAACGGGCAATGTCCGCCGCGCCCAAAGCGCCCGAGATGCGTGCCACCTCGGCCCCGCCCTTGAAAATCACCATGGTGGGAATGCTGCGGATGGCATAGCGCGCAGCAATGGCCTGCTGGTCTTCGGTGTTGAGTTTGGCCAGGCGCACGCGCGGCTCCAGCTCGCGCGCGGCCTGGGCAAAGGCCGGGGCCATTTGGCGGCAGGGGCCGCACCAGGGAGCCCAGAAGTCCACCACCACCGGGATGTGGCTGCGCGCCACATGCTTGTCAAAGCTGGTGGCATCCAGCTCCAGCGGGGCGCCAGCAAACAGGGGGCGATGGCAGCTGCCGCAATCGGGCGCGCTGCCCAGTTGGGCGGCCTGCACGCGGTTGGTGGTGTGGCAGTGGGGGCAGACGATGTGCAGGGCTTCGGTCATGGGATTCTCGTGGGGCTCAGAGCATTGACTTCGCAGTTGGGGACACACCCTTGCGATTCAACCAACCCCGCCCAACAGATCACACCCACTTGGCAATCAGGCTGGCCACAAAACTGAGCAGCAAGGTGCTGGCCAACGGGATGTACCAGTCACGCCCAAAGAGCCGAAACCGCCAGTCGCCCGGCAAGCGGCCCAGCCCCATGCGCTGCAGCCAGGGCGAGAAGCCATTGATCAACACCAGGGCGAGAAAGACAACGATGAGCCAGCGGAGCATGCTGCGAGTGTAGGGCTGCGCCGCCTTGCGCCACCACGTTGACCAGACTCTCAGCGCTGCACGCCCCAGCGGCGCACCGTCACCCGCTCCAGCACATGAAAGCCCAGGTTCTCCACCAGCAGGCCAATGGCAATCACCATGGCCAGGCCTGCAAACACCTTGTCGGTGTACAGCTCGTTGCGGTTCTGGAAGATGTACCAACCGAGCCCGCCCTTGCCTGACGATGCACCAAACACCAGCTCGGCCGCAATCAGGGTGCGCCAGGCAAACGCCCAGCCAATCTTGAGCCCCGACAGGATGGACGGCAGCGCGGCAGGCACGAGAATTTGCAGCACATACGGCACGCCGCGCAGGCCATAGTTGCGCCCGGCCATGCGCAAAGTCTCGGGCACGGCCTGAAACCCTGCATAGGTGTTGAGCGCCAGCGGCCACAGCACCGAGTGGACCAGCACAAACACCAGGCTGCCCTGGCCCAGGCCAAACCACAGCAGTGCCAGTGGCAGCAAGGCAATGGCGGGCAAGGGGTTGAACATGGCTGTGAGCGTGGCCAAAAGGTCGCGCCCGATCTGGGTGGACACGGCCAGCGTCGTCAGCACAAAGGCCGCCACGATGCCCGCCAGGTAGCCCTGCAGCAGCACGCCCAGCGACAGCGCGGCCTTGCCCAGCAGTTCGCCTGTGGCGATGCCATCGACAAACGCACGGGCCGTGGCCGTAAAGGTGGGCAGCAGCAGGTCGTTGTCCTGCCAGCGCGCGAGCAGCTCCCACACCAGGGCCAGCACCAACAAGATGGCCGTCTTGCGCAGCCAGCCCTGTTGCCACAGGCGCGCCGCCCAGGGCAGCGGGCGCTGCGGTGCCACGCCGGTCAGGGGCTCCAGCGGGCGTTCGTATTCAGGCCGCACCGGCGGCTGCAGGCCGCCGACGAGGGCAGCATTTCCTGGGGCGGCGCTCATGCAGATTTCCTCCAGGGCTCGGCCGGGGCTGCGGCAGTCGCCACGGCGGGGGTATCCCCCTCAAACAGCAGGTGATGGATGCGCTGCGCCGCCGCCTGAAACTCGGGGCTGCCCGCGCTGTGCAGGCCAAAGGCGTGGCTGTTGATCTCGGCCCGCACACGCCCTGGGTGGGGCGAGAGCAGACCGATGCGGTTGCCCACCACCAGGGCCTCTTCGATGGAGTGGGTGACGAACAGCAGCGTGAAGCGCACCTCCTCCCACAGCGCCAGCAATTCCTCTTGCATCTTGCGGCGGGTCAGGGCATCAAGCGCTGCGAACGGCTCGTCCATCAGCAGCACCTGGGGCTGCATGGCCAGGGCGCGGGCAATGGCCACGCGCTGCTTCATGCCGCCCGAGAGCTGGTGCGGATAGGCATCGGCAAACTTCGCCAGGCCCACCTTGTCCAGGTAGTGCAAGGCACGCTCGCGGGCCTCGGCCCGCCCCAGGGTGCGCGAGGCGAGCAGCGGAAACATCACGTTCTGCACCACGGTCTTCCACGGGGGCAACTGATCGAACTCCTGGAACACCACGATGCGGTCCGGCCCCGGGCCCCGCACCACCTGGCCGCCCAGGCGTATCTCGCCCTCAGCCGGGGCAATGAACCCCGCCACCGACTTGAGCAGCGTGGACTTGCCACAGCCCGATGCACCCAGCAACACGAAGCGGTCGGCCTGGTACACGTCAAAGCTCACGCGGTGCGTGGCGCGCACCACCGATTGCGGCGTGCGGTACTCCAGGCTGACGTTGTCCACCTGCAGCAGCGCAGTGGCAGGCCCTGGCGGCGCGGCATGGGCGGGTGCAGCACCGGGTAAATGGGTGATGGTGGCCATGTCAGCTCCCTGGCGATGCATGCGCCTCTTCAAAGAAATAGTCTTTCCATGAAGTGGCTCGGTTCTTGATGACGCCCAGCTTCTGCAGCTCGTCGGCGTAAACGAAAGTGCGCTGAGGGGTCACCGTGAAGTCGTTTTCAGGGTCTTCCACAATGCGGCGCACCAAGTCTGGGGACAGCTTGGACTGTTGCACACGGATGAACACCTCGGCCGCCTTGGCTTTGTTGGCCTTGACGAACTGCTCGGCCTCGACCAGCGCGTTGTAGAACGCCTTGTAGGTCTTGGGGTTCTCGTCGTGGAACTTCTGGGTGGTGTAGAGCACATTGAACGTGGCCGGGCCACCCAGAATGTCGTACGAGCTCAGCACCTTGCGCACCTGCTTGTTCTCCAGCGCCTGGTAGTAAAACGGCGCGCTCGAGAAATGGGTGTTGACCTCGGAGCCACCCTTGATGAGCGCCGCAGTGGCATCGGGGTGCGGCAAACTGACCGAAATGGTGTCAAAGCGCTTGAAGTCGGCAGCGCCAAACTGGCGGGCGGTTTCAATCTGCAGGGTGCGCGACTGAAAACCCACACCCGCTGCGGGCACGGCAATGCGGTCCTTGTCGCTCAAGTCCTTGAGGCTGCGCACATTGGGGTTGTTGGTGAGCAGGTAATTGGGCAACGAACCCAGCGACGCCACCACCTTCACGTTTTGCTTGCCCCGTGTGCGGTCCCACAGCACCAGGGCCGGGGGGATGCCCGCAGAGACAATGTCGAGCGATCCGGCCAGCAAGGCTTCGTTCATGACCGTGGCGCCCGAGAGCTGCGCCCACTCGACCTGCACCTCCACACCCAGTTGCTTGCCGTGCTTTTCGATGAGCTGCTGCTCGCGCACCACATCGAGCAGCAGGTAGCCAATGCCAAACTGCTGCGCCACGCGGATACGGCCTTCCGCCTGGGCGGCGGTGGCCGTCGCGGCCAGGGCCGCCACGCAGGCCCACAGGCTACGGCGCACCCAACGGTTCAAAGACTGCGCCATGGATCAGCTCCCGGAGGCGACATGCGCATCGTCAAAGAAATAGTCCTTGAACGATGCAGGCTTGTTCTTGATGGCCCCCACGCGGTGCATGAAGTCGGCCAATGCAAAAGTGTTTTGCGGGGCGATCTTGAACTGCACTTCGGGGTTCTTGATGATCTTGACGAGGAAGTCCCGGTCGATCTTGGCGTTGGCCACCTTGATGTAGATGTCGGCTGCCTTCTCGGGGTTGGCGGCGGTGAACTGCGCGGCCTCGGTCAAGGCGCCGATGAAGGCTTTGTAGGTCTTGGGGTTCTCTTTGCGGAATTTCTCGGTGGCGTAGAGCACGGTGGCCGATGCCGGGCCGCCCAGCACGTCGTAGGACTTGAGCACGATGCGCGCATTGGGGTTGCCTGCCAGCTCCTGCTCCTGGAACGGCGGGTTGCCAAAGTGGCCGGTGATTTCGGTGCCGCCCTTGATGATGGCCGCAGCCGCTTCGGGGTGCGGCACGGCCACGCTGATCTTGTCCAGGCGCGCAAACTCCTTGTCGCCCCACAGCTTGGCCGATGCGAGCTGCAGCACACGCGACTGCACCGACACGCCCACGGCAGGCAGTGCAATGCGGTCTTTGTCGGTGAAGTCAGCGATCGACTTCACGTTGGGGTTGTTGCTGACCAGGTAATACGGAAAGTTGCCCAGCGAGGCCACGCCGCGCACGTTCTGCTTGCCATGGGTGCGGTCCCACAGCGTGAGCAGCGGCCCCACGCCCGCCCCGGCGATGTCGATGGAGCCGGACAGCAGCGCATCGTTGACGGCCGAGCCGCCCGAGAGCTTGACCCAGTCCACCTTCACGTCCACCCCCGCTTCCCGGCCATGCTTTTCGATGAGCTTTTGTTCTTGGGCCACGTTGAGCAGCAGGTACACGATGCCGAACTGCTCGGCAATGCGCAGCTGCCCCTCGGCCCGTGCGGCGGCAGAGAAGGACAGGCCCGCAGCCAGCAGACTGGCCCCGGCCAGCAAAGCGGTGGTGCGGCGCGCCCAGCGGCGGCGGGAGGGAAGGAAGGCAAAGGTCATGGTGGGTTTCTCCAGAAAATGCAGCGGCCCGCCTGGGCTCTGCCAGGCACAACGGCGGGGTTGATCACATGGGGGCGCCTGCCACATCGGCGGGCGCGTCAACGGGCGCCTGAGTGGGTCAATAAGGCACAGAGCCTTCGATGGTGGTGCGGTAGAGCTTGCGGCGCAGGTGCTCGGGCGTGCCTGCAGCCAGGTGGGTGACGGAGCGGTTGTCCCAGAACACCATGTCCCCCGGCTGCCAGGCATGGCGGTACTGCAGCGCGGGCTGTGTGCTGTGGGCAAACAACTGGCCCAGCAGGTCACGGCTTTCGTCCTCGGGGATGCCGACGATGCGGGTGGTGAAATGCTCGCTCACAAACAGCGCCTTGCGGCCGTTTTCAGGGTGGGTGCGCACCACGGGGTGCACCACGGGCCGGACCTTGTCGATCTGCTCTTGCGTGAGCGCGGGGCGCCAGGGGTTGCGGGCACGCAGCTCTTCGTAGCGGGCCAGGTAGGTGTGCTCGGCGCGCAGACCCTGCACAGCGGTCTTGAGGTGCTCAGGCAGCCTGTCCCAAGCCAGGTGCTGATTGGCAAACAGCGTGTCGCCGCCCTCGGCGGGCAGCTCCTGCGCATGCAGCATGGAGCCCAGGCTGGGCTTTTCCACGTACGAAAGGTCCGAGTGCCAGAAGTGCCCGGCGTCGCCCAGGCCGATGGGCTGGCCGTGCTCTTTGATGTTGGAGATGATGAGGATCTCGGGGTGCCCGGCCAGCGCAAACTGGCTCAGCACATGGATTTGCAGCGGACCAAAGCGGCGGCTGAAATCGACCTGCTGGGCTGGCGTGATGTGCTGGTCGCGGAACACCAGCACGTGGTGCTCCAGGTGCGCGCGGTGGATGCGGGCAAAGTCTTCAGCCGCCAGCGGGCGGGACAGGTCCAGCCCAATGACTTCGGCGCCCAGCACATCGCCCAGCGGAGCGATGGTGATGGGCGAGGTGGAGCGAGATGGCGCAGCGGTGGGGGTCAGGACAGCGGACATACATCAAAACCTGGAAATCGGCGAACCGGTGGGGCGCCGTGGATGAACCAATGAAACGGGACTGACCTTTACTGTACGGAGCGATCGCCATAACCAAAACGAATAAATATTTGGTTGTTTAAAACCAAATCATCCGAGCGCCACGCCCGTGCCGCGCTGAAAGCGGCTCAAAAAACTCAGCGAAGCGGCCCTGGCTAGGCGTTCCGTCGCAGGCAGTACAAGCGGTACGACAAGACGGGACAACAACGCCAGGGGAGTTTTTTGAGATGCGCTCACTCTTTGAAACGGATGAAATGCGCGGAAGACCAGGCCTTGCTGTCGTTGCGCTGGCGCCCGTGGAAGTACACAGGCCTGAAACCAAAGGGCGCGTTCTGCGGCGCCACCGCAACCACCCCCTCCACAGACTGGGGCAAGGGCGCATCGGTCAGGCGCTCCATGGCCACAAACAGCTCGGTGCCGCCCAGCTCCAGTTGCAAGCGCCCGGCCTGCAGCAGATCAGCGCCCGAGACTTCCCAGTGAAAGTCCGGGCGGTGCACGAACGGGTTGGGCTGCAGCGGATCGCCCACCTTGACGAAGCTGTCGATGGTTCCGCTGACAACGATGCGCAGGTCTGCCAGGCGGCTGACCTCGATCTCGATGCCATCGGCATCGCCATAGGTGTCGCTGCGAAAGCCCAGCTCGGTGGGGCCGGCGCGCCAAGCGGATTCTTCGGCGTGCTCAAAGCCATGGCTGCGAAAGCCCAGCACCGTGCCGCCCAAGATCTGGATACGCCCTTGCCAGGCGGCCCAGCGGTAGCGGTCAGGGATGCGCGCCCCGCCCCAGCGCAGGCGGATGCGCCGCTCGGAGTAGCCCAGTTCGCGGTGCAGATCGCGCTCCCAGATGCGGCCCG
Organism: Acidovorax sp. 62; assembly: GCF_002754495.1. NCBI lineage: Bacteria > Pseudomonadati > Pseudomonadota > Betaproteobacteria > Burkholderiales > Comamonadaceae > Acidovorax > Acidovorax sp. 62. Next base: position 4,622,001 of record NZ_PEFJ01000001.1, on the reverse strand, counting down.
TGTGGTCGTAGGCCGCCAGATACTCCCACCCGCTTTGCCCCAGGAACTGGTAGTGCACGGGCGCCTCGCCCTGCCAGTCAAAGGCGTCGCCCTGGCGGTGTTCGCCCACGCGGGTGATGACGGCGGCATGCTCGCCAGTTGTGGCCCAGGTGTGGCGTGCGCGCAGGGCGCGGCCCACGCTGGTGCGGTCCAACTGGTCGGCCAGCACGCCGGTCAGGCCGCCATGCACGCCAAACACCTGCACACCGGGCGCTCCGCCGCCGGGGCGGCCCCGGTGCTCGTCGCTGCTGGCGGCCACGCCCAGTTGGTAGCCGCGCCGGATCACGTCCTGGTACAGCCAGCCAAAGTGCCCCCAGGTGGAGGCAATCTCCACCAGCCGCTCCAACTGCGGGTGGTGCCAGTCAGGGATGTAGCGGCGCCCACCCACGTGGGGCATGACCAGGTGGTTCTCAGCATCATCCGCATACGCAGCCCACAGCTCTTGCACGGGCCAGCGGCCCAGCTGCACGCCCGTGCCCTTCATGTCTTCGTTCCACACAAAGGTGCGGTTGTGCTCGCCCTTGGCGTTGTGCGGAAAGCCGGGGCGCTCCTCGCCCAAAAACACCACGTTGTGGTCCCCGCCCGCGGTGGAGCTGCCGCACCACTCTTGCACCGCGTAGGCCACAAATTCGCCGGGCTGGTTGGCGGCTTGCACGGCCTGCAGGCCGGTTTGCCAGTTCGCGTCGGTGATCTGGAAATCGTTGGCGGTGTAGCCAAAGATGTCCACCCCGCCGATCTCGCGGGCATAGGCGGCGTTGTAGGCCGGGCTGTTGGTGCCGACGGTGTCGTGGGCGTGCACATGCAGGTCGGCATACAAGGGGCGTGCCGTTGGGAAGGCGGCAGACACATCCACGGTGAACTGCGCCACAGGCACCTGCGGCGTACCGGGCAGATGGGCTTGCAACTCGTAGCGGCCTTCGGGCAGGCGCAATGCCTGGTCGCCCGCCAGGCCGGTGCTGGCCCAACGGTCAGCGTCAAAGGCCAACGGCAGCTCTTGCACCACAGCGCCTTCCTTCAGTACCCGCAGCACCAAGGGCTGTGCCCAGTGGCGCACGATGTTGCCCCAGCGGTCCAGCGCCGAGATGCGCAGCGGCAGGGGCTGGCCGGGTTGTGCATAGCGCGGCGCATTCAAAAAGAGCTGTGACGCCGGGCCGTGCGAGACGCGGATCACCACGTCCTCAGGCACTGCCACAAAGCGCGAGGTGCCCAGCGGGTCCACATAGAACCGCACGTGGAAGGCGTCTTCCACAAAAGTCTGCACCCGCGTGCCCGGCCCGCCCCGGCGGCGGTCCCCCAGGCGGATGATGATGTGGTCACCCGCGTTCAGGTAGCCATCCACCACGTCCACGATGACGGCCTTCTGGTAGGGCCGCTCGTGCCCTTTCTGGTCAAACCGCACGGCCAGGGACTGCACCGATGCCGGGCTTTGCCCCGGCAACAGCGGCCCCGCCTGGTATTCGGCGCTGATGAAGTTTGCGCCCGTGGGGTCGGAGGTCTGGAACAGGGCCCAGTCCGAGTAGAACTTGAAGGTGGCCTTGATCCAGGCGCCGTCCGCAACCCCCGAGGCGCCCACCTCGTAGTCCAGGACGATTTCCTGCCAGCTACCCGCCTCGATCTCGGTCACGTTGCAGGTGACGCGGCCGATGAACGGTAGCGATTTGCTGTATGCGTACAGCCCGGCGGGGGCGTAGTGTGGGCCTGCGGCGGCAATGGCAGGGTCGTGTTGCAGCGGGGGAAAGACGGGGGTTGTCATTGCGCAGCCCTGCTCACTCGGCCCGGATGCCGGCGGACTTGACCAGGGTGGCGTATTTGCCCGATTCCTGGCTCACAAACGCTGTGAAGCGGCCTTGCGGGTAGCCGGTGGCCCGGATGCCTTGCGCGGCCAGGTCGCTGCGCACGCGGGGATCGGCCAGCACCTTGGCGACCTCGGCGCCCAAGGCCTCCAGCACGCCGGGCGGGGTGGCGGCCGGGGCAAACAGGCCAAACCAGGTGCCTGCGCGCAGGCCAGGATAGGTCTCCGACAGGGTCGGCACATTGGGCAGCAACGGGTGGCGCGCCTCGCCACCGCTGGCCAGGGCCACCAGGCGCCCGGCCTGCACATGGGCTAGCGCGGGGCCCACGGCAATGAACATCACATCCACCTGCCCCGCCACCACATCGGCCAGGCCCACCGGGCCGCCCCGGTACGGAATGTGGGTGACGTAGATGCCCGCCTGCTGCTTGAGCAGCTCTGCCGCAAAGTGCTGGGGGCTGCCGTTGCCAGCCGAGGCGTAGTTGTATTGCCCCGGGCGGGTCTTGGCCGCGCGCACAAAGTCGGCCACCGTCTTGAAGCCGGTCTTGGGGTGGGCCACGAGCAGGAAGTCTGTCTCACCCAAGGACACCACCGGCACCAGATCACGGCGGGGGTCATAAGGCAGGCTGGCGGCCAGCGTGGGCAGGATGGTGATGGGGCCGTCTGCCCCGGCCAGCAGCGTGTAGCCATCGGGTGCCGCCTTGGCCACGGCGTCGGTGGCGATCACGCCACCCGCCCCTGCGCGGTTGTCCACCACCACGGGCTGGCCCCACTGATCGGCCAAGCGCGCGCCCACGCGCCGCGCCACGATGTCGAGCGCACTGCCGGGGGTGTTGTGCACCACCACGCGGACGGGCTTGTTCGGATAGCTGTCGGCGTGGGCCAAAGGCGCCAGGGCCGCACTGGCCAGCAGGCACAGCGAAAGAAAGGGGTGGAGCAAAACGCGCATGGCAACACCGAGGAGAGCACCCCGGCCGTGAGAGCAAGAAGCCCTCAAGGCTAGGCACCACCCGATGGCCCGGCAACGAAGCTTCTCGCAGAACCTTATGCGCTGGGCAGATATGAACGGCGCCCCAGTCCAGCGCCCCAGCGGGCGCTTTGCCTACAACCGGTGTGACCGATCCCCGTGCACAAACCCCACGGGCTCCCAGGCATCGCCCGCGCCCAGGGCGAGCACCTTGAACAGCTCGCCCATCTCATGCTCCATGATCAATTTGGCCGCTGTGGCACGTTCCGCTTGCACAAGCAGCTCCATTTTTGATAGCAAGCCGCAGTTGATGAGGAAATGCGCTTGCGTGGTGTAGCCCAGCACGTGCAGCCCGGCCTCTTGTGCGGCCAGCGCCATGGCAGTGAAGTTGACGTGGGCGGTGATGTCCTTGCGGCCCACTTCCACCAGCGGGTCGCCGTCGGCCAGGTGGCCCTGGTGGCACATCACCGTGCCCATGTGGCGCTGGGGGTGGTAGTACTCGTCTTCGCCAAAGCCGTAGTCCAGCAAGAACGCGGCGCCGCGCGTGAGCCGATCGGCCAGCATGCGGATGAAGCCTTCACCCTGCGCGTGGATTTCGGTCAGGTAGTCCTGCGGGCCTTCAATATCGATGGGCGGGCGCAGGTCGGTGGGGCGGTCGGCCCAGGCGAAGCGGCCGTCCTCGGCCACCGCCACGCCGCGCTCGTGCCACACCCCACTTTGCTGACCGCCGTGTCGCGCCAGCAGTTGCACGGGCATGGCGTCCAGCACTTCGTTGCCCACCACCACGCCGCTGAATTGGTCGGGCAAGGCATCCACCCAGCGCAGCTTGTGGGCATGCGCCACCAGCTTGGCCTGCTGGCGCGCGCGCAGGCTGCCTGACAGATCGACGATGGTGTAGCGCTGCACCTGGTCGCCCAGCGCATCCAGCAACTGCAGCGCCAGGGCGCCAGAGCCTGCGCCAAACTCCCAGACTTCGTCGGTGCCGGTTTGCGCGAGGGCCTCGCCCACCTGCATGGCCAGCGTCTGGCCGAACAGGGGCGTGAGCTCAGGGGCGGTCACAAAGTCGCTGCCCGACTCGGGCATGGCGCCGAATTTGGTGGAATCGTTGGCGTAGTAGCCCAGGCCGGGCGTGTACAAGGCCAGGGCCATGAAACGGTCAAAACCCAGCCACCCGCCCTCGGCGGCAATGGCCTTGACAATGTGTTCAGCAAGTTCTTCAGTGAGGACAGTCATAATTCGCCCGCCGACAAAACGCCCCCTAAGCACACCACATGAGCGATTCATCCAGCCCTTCTAGCGCACAGCCCTCTTCTGAGGTCGTGCGTTGGTTACAGTCTTTAGCCCTGCCGTTGTGGGCGCGTGGAGTTCTGATCATTGTATTTCTCGCCGTCATGCTGGGCGGCCTCGGGTTGGTTGTGTGGGCGGCCTTAAACCGGGACAAAGAGTCGATGACGGCCGCCATCAGCTTGCTCACCGTAGCGCTGCCTGTCAGCCTCATCGTGATCGGTCTGGTGTTTGGTCAACGCAGCGAAAAACGTCTTGCCAGCATTACCAATGCCATTCTCGACAAGCTCATTCCGCAGCAAGTACAAGAGATTGCCTGTCAGTCACGAAAGCTCCAGCTCACTCCACTTCTGCGCACGGGATGCAGGGCGACCTACACACTAACCGCACAGCAAGGACACAGCTCGCTCAAGTATCCACTGAGGTTCAGCGTAGAGTTGAATGTGCGCAAGGTGAATGTGATGTTCAGCCTGCCCGACACCGTCCAACCCGCAGGACTGCTGGATAAAAATCCGGCACTTGCGGCCTACCAGCATGTGATTGCAGGAGCCCAAGCAGAGGGCTATCGCTTGAACTCCGAGTTGGCAGAGTACGGAGGCGAAGATGGCGGCAGAGCCCTTCTTTTCTTCCGTGCTCTTCCTGATGATTTCCTGCTGCGCCCCATGGAAAAACTCTACTTCACGCAGGATCTGGGTTTTTTTGTGCGCGGCATCCTTGAAGCGCAGGAAGCAGCGCAACCCGCTACAGCAACACCCATTGCAAAACTCACATGAACGCTAAGAGCTGGGTTTTGATCACCGGCAGCGCCCACCGGCTTGGCCGAGAAATCGCCCTGGCTTTCGCAAAAGCGGGCTGGAGCGTTCTATGCCACTACCGCACCTCGAAAGACAGCGCGCAGAGAACCCAACAGGAAGTGCAAGATGCTGGAGCGGACTGCCTGCTGGTGGACATAGATCTTGCTCAAGGCAATGCAGCAGAGCTTCTGATGGATCAGTGTGTGCAACTCACTGGACAGCCTCCGCAGTGCATCATCAACAACGCCTCGATTTTCGAGGCTGATGGCGCCCCATCAGCAACCGCCGAGGGATTGCAAAAGCACTTCCAGGTCAACACGGCAACCCCGCTGCTTTTGGCCAATGCCCTGTACAACCGCTTGCGCGAGGTAACTGACGTGCCCCATGGGGCACACTGCGTGATCCATGTTTTAGACCAGAAAGTGCACAACCTGAATCCCGATTACTTCTCTTACACGGTCAGCAAACTGGCGCTGGAACGTAGCGTGGCGCTGCAGGCACAGGCACTGGCTCCCACCGTCAGGGTGTGCGGACTCTCGCCCGGGCTGATGTATCTCAGCGGCCCGCAAACCCAAGCCAATTTCGACAAAGCCAGCTTGGTCAATCTGGTGCAAAAACGCATCGACCCCGCAGATGTGGCCCAGGGGGCCCTTTTCATGGCACAGAACGCCAGCATCAATGGCTGCACACTCAGGACAGACAATGGCCAGCACCTCATTCCACTGAGCAGGGACGTAATGTGGGCCATTGAAGAGGCAGCCAATTGATGAACTCTATTCTTCTGGCCTTTGGAGCCATAGACCCACGACTGGCCACACATTGCCGTGCGCTGAGCCTGCGCCAGCATGAGGTAATGGTACGCATTGGCGTACACGACTTTGAACGTGAAGCACCACAGCGCATCTGGTTTGATGTGGATTTGTGCGTGAAGCTCGACCTAGCCCCTGCGGCCAAAGACGATATCTCGGAAACCGTCGATTACGACTTTGTCAGAAAAGCGATTTTTGAATGTGTCGGCGAGCGGCATCACGAATTGCAAGAAACCCTTTGTGATGGGATTTGTGATGGATTGCTCAAACGGCAAGACATCCACGCCGTACGTGTTTCCACTCGAAAGCCCGATGTCTACCCCGACTGCGCGTCAGTGGGTATTGAACGGATAGCCATCAAACCCTGGTGACAAACATGATCACCCCAACCCAGAACATCTCCCCACGGGCTGGCCTCCAGACCTTGACGCTCACCGGTTTGCGCTTTGATGCCAACCTGGGCATCCTCGACCACGAGAAAACCGACCCGCAACCCATCCAGGTCGACGCCGAACTCAGCCTGGGCGTGCAGCCCCTGGCCCCGCGCGACGATGACATTGGCCATGTGCTGGACTACCGGCGTGTGCGCCAAATCATCATTGACGAGTGCACCGCAGAGCACGTGAACCTGCTCGAGAGCCTGATCGGCAAGCTGGCCAACCGCCTGATGCAGCTGCCCGGCGTTCTGGGCGTGCGCGTGAAGATCGCCAAGCTGGAAATTTTTGACGACTGCGAAGTGGCGATTCGCATGGAAACGGGGCAGTGGTAAACCTATGAACGCAGTGATCAACAACCCCAACCCCTCCTCTACCCACAGCGGCTGGACCGACGAGGTCGAAGCCCCCCAAGAGCCCACGGCCAACGCGGCTCGGCTGAAAATCGAACGCGAAACCCACAAGCTGGAAAAGCGCCTGTGCCGCGAGGTCGGCAAGGCCATCGTCGACTTCAACATGATTGAAGAAGGCGACAAGGTGATGGTGTGTATGTCGGGCGGCAAGGACAGCTATGCGCTGCTGGACATTCTGCTCAAGCTCAAAGCCCGCGCGCCGATCCACTTTGACCTGGTGGCCGTGAACCTGGACCAGAAACAGCCCGGCTTCCCCGAGCATGTGTTGCCCAAGTACCTGGCCAGCACCGGTGTGCCGTTCCACATCGAGAACGAAGACACCTACAGCATTGTCAAGAAGCTGATCCCCGAAGGCAAGACCACCTGCAGCCTGTGCAGCCGCCTGCGCCGGGGCATTCTGTACCGTGTGGCCGACGAACTGGGTTGCACCAAGATCGCCCTGGGCCACCACCGCGATGACATCCTGCAGACGCTGCTGCTCAACATGTTCTTTGGCGGCAAGATGAAGAGCATGCCGCCCAAGCTGGTCAGCGACGACGGCAAGCATGTGGTGATCCGCCCTCTGGCCTACGTGGCCGAAAAGGACACCACCCGCTGGGCCGCGCACCGCAACTTTCCCATCATTCCGTGCAACCTGTGCGGCAGCCAGGAGAACCTGCAGCGCAAGCAGGTGGGCGAGATGCTGCGCGAGTGGGAAAAGCGCTTCCCTGGCCGGGTCGAGAACATGTTCAATGCCCTGCAGAATGTGGTGCCCTCGCACCTGCTGGACGGCAGCCTCTACGACTTCAAGAACGCCAAGGCCACGGGCATTGCCAACGAAGACGGCGACAAGGCGTTTGACAAGGAAGAGTTTGCTGCACCCCCAGCGCTGCCGGGCTTGCAGGTGGTACACATCGGCTGAGTCCTCCCTGACGATCTGCCTGCAGCGCGCCCCGCCCCACCACTTTTGAACCCCAGCCAGGCAGCCCGCTCCAACCTGAAGGCCACCCCAGCCAACGCGCTGCACCGCAGCCGTCCACTGCCAACGTTTCAGGAGACTTCACATGACCACTTCGTCTTGGAAAAAATACGCCGTGCTGCTGGGCATGGCGACCTTGCTGGGAGGGTGCGCCACCCACCGCGTGGTGGAGGGTGATGTGCGCAGCTTCTCGCAGCTGCCCGCCACCGCCAACGCACAGCAACCCATGACCTACCGGCTGGAGCGTCTGCCCTCGCAGCAGGACGCGTCGTTCGACCCCATTCTTGCGCTGGCCGAGCAGGCCCTGGCGCGCGCGGGCTTGGCGCGTGACGACGCCGGTGGGCAATGGGTGGTACAGCTGGGCGCACAGGCCGGCTTCACTCCACGGCGTGATCCTTTTTATGACGGCCCCGGCTGGGCATTTGGCGGCTGGGGCTGGTACGGCGGCCGTGGCGGCTGGGGCATGCGCGGCATGTGGAACCTGGGTGAGCCAGCCCCCTTGCACCGCCGCGCCGTCAGCATCGTGATGCGCGACGCCCGCACCCAGGCTGTGGTGTATGAAACCTCGGCCGTGCACGAAGATGTGTGGGTGTCTGACCCGGCCGTGTACGGCGTGCTGTTTGAAGCAGCACTCAATGGCTTTCCACAACCCCCCCAGGGCCCGCGCCAAGTGCGCATCCCCCTCCCGACCCAACCCTGACCTTTGCATGGAAGCCACCCGCATCATCGCCATCCGCCACGGGGAAACCGCCTGGAACGTGGACACCCGCTTGCAAGGGCACCTGGACATCCCGCTCAACGACACCGGCCTGTGGCAGGCGCGCCAGGCCGCCCTGGCGCTGGCCGATGAGCCCATCGACGCCATCTACAGCAGCGACCTGCAGCGCGCCTGGGTCACCGCCAGCGCCATTGCAGAGACCACCCGGGCCCCCCTCACCGCCCACCAGGGGCTGCGCGAGCGCAGCTTTGGCGTGCTGCAAGGCCACACGTTTGCAGAGCTGGAGGCCAAGGCCCCAGAGCAAGCCCACCGCTGGCGCAAGCGCGACCCAGACTTTGCCCCGCAGGATGGCGAATCGCTGATCGCCCTGCGCGAACGCATCACAGCCACCACGCACGAGATCGCCGCCCAGCACCTGGGCGGGCAGATCGTGCTGGTAGCGCACGGCGGTGTGCTGGACGTGCTGTACCGCGCCGCCACCCGCCAAGACATCCAAGCCCCACGCACCTGGCTGCTGGGCAACGCCGCCATCAACCGCCTGCTGTGGACGCCCGACGGCCTCAGCCTGGTGGGCTGGGCCGACACACAGCACCTGGACCAAGCTGCACGCGATGAAAGCCACACCTGAAGCCCTGACCTCTCTCATCGGCCAGCGTGTCGACCAGATCGACACCCCAGCACTCGTCATTGACCTGGACGCGATGGACCGCAACATCCAGCGCATGGCCGAGTTTGCCCGCAAGCACCAGGTGCGCTGGCGGCCCCACGCCAAGATGCACAAAAGCGCCGAGCTGGCCTTGTTGATGCAACAGGCCGGTGCGCAGGGCGTGTGTGTGCAAAAGGTGTCGGAGGCCGAAGCCATGGCGGCCGGAGGCGTGCTGGACATCACCATCACCAACGAAGTGATTGCCATGCCCAAGCTGCACCGCGCAGCGCGGCTGGCCGCAGCACTGGCCAGCCGTGGTGGGCGCCTGGCCGTGTGTGTGGACAGCACCGAAGGCATTGAGCGTCTGGCAGAGGCCATCGCCCTTTCGGGCAGCGAGGCAGGCATGGACGTGCTGGTTGAAATCGATGTGGGCCAGGGCCGCTGCGGCGTACCCCCCGGTGAAAGCGCCGTGGCCCTGGCTTTGGCCGTGGCCCGGCACCCAAGGCTGCGCTTCGCTGGCCTGCAGGCCTACCACGGCCGCGCCCAACACCTGGCCACCGCCGCAGAGCGGCGCGAAGCCATCGCCCAGGTGGTGCAACAGGCAGCCCACACGCGCGACCTGATCGTCGCAGCGGGGCTGCCCGTTCCGCTGGTCACGGGCTCTGGCACCGGCACCCTGGTACACGAAGCGGCCAGCGGCGTGTATGGCGAACTGCAGGCGGGGTCGTTCCTCTTCATGGACGCCGACTACGCCCGCAACGAACGCGAGCCCGCCCAACCCGCGTTTGAGCACGCCCTGTTCGTCAAGACCCAGGTGATTTCGGCGCGAGACAGCCACGCCGTGTGCGACGCAGGCCACAAGAGCCACGCCATCGACTCAGGCCTGCCCACCGTGGGCCAACTATCGACCGGCCGTGCGCTGCGCTACGCCAATGGCGGTGACGAGCACGGCCTGCTGTATGCAGAAGGTGACAAAGCCCGCTTGCCCGCCCTGGGCCGCATGCTGTGGCTGATCCCCGGGCACTGCGACCCCACGGTGAATCTTTACGACTTCATGATCGGGGTGCGGGGCGGGTTGGGGCTGGGAACGGTAGAGCGCATCATCCGTGTGGATGCGCGGGGTGCGCTGACCTGAAAGGCACTTGGCCTTGCCCGTTCAGGATGGAAGGCTCCACGCGGCCTCCTGGGCGACTGCCTCAGGTCTAACGTTGTCAGGCAGCGCCCGGTGCCCCATCAAACAGACCGTAACCTCCTGACGCCGGGGGCGAAACCCCCAAATGCCGAAAAGCCGCCAGTGTGGCAATGCGCCCGCGGGGCGTGCGCTGCAAATAGCCTTGTTGGATGAGGTAAGGCTCAATCACGTCTTCGATGGTGCCAGCCTCTTCGCCAATGCTCGCCGCGATGTTGTCGAGCCCCACCGGCCCGCCGTCAAAGCGGTGAATCACCGCCTCCAGCAGCTTGCGGTCCATCACATCGAAACCTTGTGGGTCCACGTCCAGCATGGCCAGGGCACGGTTGGCAATGTCGACGGTGATGCGGCCATCGCCCTTGACCTCGGCGTAGTCCCGAACGCGGCGCAACAGCCGGTTGGCAATCCGTGGCGTGCCACGTGAGCGGCGGGCAATCTCAAAGCCGCCCTCATCGTCCATGGGCGCGCCGAGCAGCCCGGCGCTGCGCTTGACGATGCGCGCCAATTCCTCAGGGGTATAAAACTCCAGCCGCGCCACGATGCCAAAACGGTCACGCAGCGGATTGGTGAGCATGCCCGCCCGTGTAGTGGCCCCCACCAAGGTAAAGGGCTGCAGGTCGAGCTTGATGCTGCGCGCCGCAGGGCCCTCGCCGATCATGATGTCGATCTGGTAGTCCTCCAGCGCGGGGTAGAGGATTTCCTCCACCACGGGCGACAGGCGGTGGATCTCGTCGATGAAGAGAACGTCGTTCTTTTCCAGATTGGTGAGCAGTGCCGCCAGATCTTTCGGCTTTTCCAACACCGGACCACTGGTCTGGCGCAGGTTCACCCCCAGCTCCGCCGCAATGATGTGGCTGAGCGTGGTCTTGCCCAGCCCAGGCGGGCCGAACAAGAGCACATGGTCCAGCGCTTCCCCGCGCTTGCGGGCGGCACCGATGAAGATCTCCAATTGCTCACGCGCCTTGGCCTGGCCGACGTACTCCTGCAGCAGCTTGGGGCGCAGCGCCCTCTCCAGCGCCTCCTCTTGAGGGGAGGTAGGCGCGGCGGAAACCACGCGTTTGGCAGGAGCTGGGACGAAGTCGTCGGTCTGGATGGTCATGCGAAGAGCGAAAAGGAACGCTTACTGGGCAGCGGTCCAAGCGTAGTACATGGCGCCTTCGTACTGGAAGTCCTTGTATGTCTGGATCACGAAATCCCGCTCTGCCGCATTGATGGTGTAAAAGTGCGCGCCTGATTTCGAGTTGTAGAAGCGGTACATCGGCGAGGCTCCGTTGCCAGCTGCACTTTGCGCATACCAGCTGATCGTCTCGTATTTGAATTGCGGGAAGTTTGCAATCACAAAGTCACGCTCTGCCGTGCTGCCTGAATAAAAGTGGGCGCCCGAGGTTGCGTTGAAGAAACGGAAAACCGGATCCTTGCCCGTGCTGGAATCTGGATACGCATAGAACGCCACATTTTCGTAAGAAAAATCGGGATACGTGCGAATCACAAAATCACGCTCAGCGGCGTTGGCGGTGTAGAAGTGAGCGCCTGTCTTGGCGTTAAAGAAGCGATAGACAGCGGTGCGCGAGCCAGAGGTAGGTGTTGCCGCCAGCCAATTTTTGAGTGCCGCGTTGTATGCGACGTCAAAGCGCCCGTAATAGTCAGAGAGCGCTCGGTTGGTACAGACTGCAGCACCACCATACAACGTGCCCACCACGCGGCCATTTTGGAAGAGTGCCGAACCGCTGCTGCCGCCTTCCGTGGTTCCTTGGCTCCAGGTCACCTGATAAAAGTTGCCGGTCGCGCCATTGCACTGGAACTGATTGCCCGCAGAAGACTGGCAGGAAGTTTGGCTATTGACCTTACCGAAACTGATTTTGAGCAAATCACCGCTGGGGTGGTGCAAACCAGTGACGGACGTTCCGGAAATCACCGTGTTGGCATCCCAGCCTGCGTAGACGGCCCCCACAGGTGGCGTATCGTTCAACAGCATGAACGACATGTCCGTGCTGCTGCTGGCGTACAGCAATTGTGCTCCACCCGTCTTGCGAATGCTGGTGGACTGCAATGTTCCGCTGTTACAGGTGGGCGACCGATAGAACCAGTTGGTTTGCAGGGTGGATGCCGCTGTTTGCGTAGAAATACAGTGGTTGGCGCTCAAAAAGTAAGGCTTGCCCGAAGAGTTGCCGTCGTTCAGCAGCGTGCCTGTGCACAGGTAGCTCAAGCCGCCGCTGACGAAGCTCATGCGAGCAACAGCATTACGCTCCGTGGCGTTTTCGCTGTAGCAAGTGGCATCCAGGTTGCAAGGGTCCGACTCGTTGACTTTGGTCGTCGCCACCTGGGCTTGGTACTCTTGCTCCGTAGGAAGAGACAAGTTGACGAAGATGTGCGACAGCTGCGGCACCGCGATATCCAAGGTGCTCACGGCCACGCCAGGGGGCAGCTCCACCTCCAGGGTGGCCTCGCCCTCGCCAGTGTCTGGCGTCCACCAGGTGCGGCCCTGGTCGGTCTTGTCACCCGCAGCTTGGTTGCGCTCGATGAGTTGCAAGATTTCTTGGCCGGAAATCTGATAGACCGAGCCAGGAGTCGCCTGCGTGTAGACCCGCAAAATGGCGCTACCGGGAAGCTGCTTGACCAACACCCCCAGGCGAACACCATAGGCGCCTTCCGAGCGGAAGCTGATGGCAGCGACCTTGCCCCCCACTGCTGTGTCCTTCCACTGCCACTGCGTCTGGGTTTCCGCAGCCGACTTGGTGGCAGCGATATCGCGTGCCTGACCCACCAAACGGGGACCTATGGAGGACGATGTATCTACTTTGGACAGAGACAACTCGCCCAATGCCACTACGGCGGCCTTGGGGGCCGCGTTGGCGCTGCGCGACTTCACGCTGGCCACATCCTGCACCGCACTGGCGGGCTGGACACGGCTGTCCACGCTGGTGATGGGCTGGGTTTTTGCGGTAGAGGCAGCATCACTGCTCCCCCCGCCACACCCCGCCAACATGGCGGCAACGGCCGTCAGGGCACCAGCCCAACGCCTGATGGAAATTCCTGTCATTTTGGGTTCCTTTGTTCAGCAAAGACCAATGATTTCTAGCGACACCACTCGCTGGCGGGCACCAAGCAGCCTTCTAGCTCACTTCGTGCGCCCACGCAGCGACCTCCCGGCGGCGCGTCGGGGGGATTATCAGCGGGCAAGGGCCTTGAGCGCCAGCTTGATACCGTCGCTTACACCCACGTCTGGCGGCAGCGCTTTGAGGGCGGCTGCCGCTTCCTTGTCGTTGTAGCCCAGGGCCAACAGCGCCTGAAGGATGTCCGCCTGGGCATCGCTGGCGGCGTGGGCGGGGGCGCCAATGTCTGCGCCCATCTTGCCCTTGAGCTCCAGCAGCAAGCGCTCGGCCGTCTTCTTGCCGATGCCAGGCACTTTGACCAGGCGACCGGCCTCTTGTAGCGTGATGGCCTGTGCCAGGTCGGCCACGCCCATGCCAGAAAGGATGGACAGTGCCGTGCGCGGACCCACGCCCGAAATCTTGATCAGCTCCCGAAACGCCTGGCGCTCTTGCGCCGTGCCAAAGCCGTACAGCAACTGCGCATCCTCACGCACAATGAAATGCGTGAGCAGGCTGACCTGCTCGCCCACTGCGGGCAGGTTGTAGAAGGTGCTCATGGGCACATTCACCTCGTAGCCCACACCGTGGCAGTCCAGCAGCACCTCGGGGGGATTCTTCTCCAGCAGGGTGCCGGTCAATTTGCCTATCATTGGTGTCCTTTGGCGCCGCAGCATGCGTAGGCAGGCGGCGCGCTCTTTTTTGTCGTCATTGGCTTTTGCCGACTGGAATTATCAGCGTGATCCTGCGCCACACCTTCACCCCACACAACAACACGCGGCTCACCCACCTGTGCGGCCCGGCGGACGCGCACCTGCGCACCATCGAAGTGGCCCTGGAGGTAAGCATCGCCCATCGGCACGAACAGTTCAAGGTGGACGGCCCCAAGGCCAAAGCCACCCAGGCCATGGAGTTGTTGCAGGCGCTGTACGAGATGGCGGAGCGGCCCATCCCTGAAGACACGCTGCAAATCATGCTGGCGGGCGATTCTGGGCTGATCGAAGCGCCTGAGGGCGCCATCGTGCTGAACACCCGCCGCGCGGACCTGCGTGGCCGCACGCCCACCCAAAGCCTGTACCTGCAGAACATTGCTTCGCACGACATCACCTTTGGCATTGGCCCTGCGGGCACAGGCAAAACCTACTTGGCCGTGGCCTGCGCGGTAGATGCCCTGGAGCGCAGCGCCGTACAGCGCATTGTGCTGACCCGCCCTGCGGTCGAGGCGGGTGAGCGCCTGGGCTTTTTGCCCGGGGACCTGGCCCAAAAGGTCGACCCCTACCTGCGCCCGCTGTACGACGCCCTGTACGAGTTGATGGGCCACGACAAGGTGCAAAAGGCGTTTGAGCGCAACGCCATTGAAATCGCCCCGCTGGCCTTCATGCGCGGACGCACGCTGAACAACGCGTTTGTGATCCTGGACGAGGCGCAAAACACCACCCCGGAGCAGATGAAGATGTTCCTCACCCGCATCGGCTTTGGCGCGCGTGCCGTGGTCACGGGCGATGTGAGCCAGATTGATCTGCCCAAGGGGGCCATGAGCGGCCTGATCGACGCCGAGCGGGTGCTCAAGCGGGTCAAGGGCATTGCCATCACGCGCTTTACCAGTGCCGACGTGGTGCGCCACCCCCTGGTGGCGCGCATTGTGGATGCCTACGACGCGCCACGCCGTGCCCAAGCGGCACGTGGCTGAACTGAATTACTATTATTTTTATAGCTGCTTGCGCTTATATATCAGGCGCTAGAGGCCAAAATGACACTCAACCAACTCTCCCTGTCCTTGCAGTTTGGCAAGTTTGACAACCTGGCAGAACACCGCGCCACCCTGCCCCGCCACAAGGTCACGCGCTGGATTCGGCACGCCTTGTCTACCGATGCGGAAATCACGGTGCGCATCGTGGGCGCGGAAGAGGGCCAACAGCTCAACCGCGAGTACCGCAAAAAAGACTACGCCACCAACGTGCTCACGTTTGACTACACGATGGCGCCCATCGTCACCGCCGACCTGGTGCTGTGCGCACCCGTGGTGGAGCGTGAGGCCCAAGAGCAAAACAAAAGCCTGGAAGAGCATTACGCGCACCTGCTGGTGCACGGCGCCCTGCACGCCCAGGGCTGGGACCACGAGACCAGCGCCGAGGATGCCGATGAAATGGAGGCCTATGAAACGGCCATCCTGCAAGAGCTGGGGTTTGCCGACCCTTACGCTAAATAAAGACCAACACCCAACCCCGGCGCAGAGCCCCTCGTGGGGCCAAGGGGTTCAGGAACTCCGCGCAAGTGCGGCAGCCCCCACCCGGCACCACCTTCAAGCCTCTTTGCGCTCAATCAGCCGGTTGATACGCAAAGCCACCAGGGTGCACACCACGCCCGACAGCAGGTACAGCGACACGGCCCCCAGCCCAAACTTGGCCGACAGCCCCAAGGCCACCAGCGGGGCAAACCCCGCCCCCAGCAGCCATGCCAAGTCGGCCGACAGCGCTGCGCCGGTGTAGCGGTACTGGGCCGAGAAATTGGCCGTGACGGTGCCCGAAGCCTGCCCGTACGACAAGCCCAGCAGCACAAAGCCCACCAGCAAGAACACGTTGTTGCCCGTCGACCCGGCCCCCAGCAACCACGGCGCCGTGAAGCTGAACAGCCCAATCAACACCGCCATGGAGCCCAGCAGATTGCGCCGCCCCACCCGGTCGGCCAGCCAGCCCGACAGCATGATGGCCGCCGCCGCCAGGAAGGCACCCACGATCTGCACCGAAAGCACCTCGGTGATGGACTGCTCTGAGTACATCGCAATCCACGACAACGGGAACACGGTGGCGATATGGAACAGCGCAAAGCTGGCCAAGGCGGCAAAGGCCCCCAGCAGCACATTGCCCCCCTCATCGCGCATGACCTGGGCCACGCTCACCGGCTGCAACTCGCGCTGCTGCAGCAATTCGGCATACGATTGCCCCACCACCAAGCGCAAACGGGCAAACAGGGCCACCACGTTGATGGCAAAGGCCACGAAGAAGGGATAGCGCCAGCCCCAGTCCAGGAACTCAGCCACGCTCAGGCTGCTATACAAATAAGCAAACAGGCTGGCCGCCAGCACAAAACCCACAGGCGCCCCCAGCTGCCCGATCATGGCAAACCAGCCGCGCCGCTCCTTGGGGGCGCTCATGGCCAACAGGGAGGGCAAACCGTCCCAGGTGCCCCCCAGCGCCAGCCCCTGGCCAATGCGCAAAATGATCAGGGCCGCAATCGCCTTGGAGCCCACCGACGCGTAGCTGGGCAAAAACGCCATGCCCGCCGTGCAGGCCCCCAGCAAAAACAGCGACAGCGTCAGCTTGGTGCCCCGCCCCCAGCGCCGCTGCACCGCCATGGAGAGGGCGGTACCCACCGGGCGGGCCACAAAAGCCAGGGCAAATATGGCAAACGCCATCAAAGTCCCATCCAGCCGTGACAAGAACGGAAACAGCAACGACGGGAAGACCAGCACGCTGGCAATGCCGAACACAAAGAAGTCAAAGTATTCGGAAGACCGCCCAATGATCACCCCCACAGCGATCTCACCGGGGGTCACATCCTCATCGGTGTGGGCGTTGGCCAAAGACACCGAACTATCAAAGCCTGGGACGGGCAGGGCTGCAGAACCTGGGCTGTACATATTGACGCTCCTCAAGAAACTGACACAACTCCGTTCTACACCCCTAGGAGGGCCCTCACAAGTGAGCTTTCGCTAGCCCAGCGCGTGGGAAAACCCTGATTGCCAGCCCGCCAAACCCGCCTGCGACAGATCAAACCCAGACCAAAGAGCCAAAAAACACTGGCTGGCATTTGATGTTGGACAAAATGTCCAATCGACAAAATCGGTAGCGAGACTACATTTCGACACCTCAGCCATTCGTGTTTACACCTAAGCGCCCCTTTGTCGCGCCCCTAGCATGCTCAAAAACAAAGAATCTCGCAGGCCCGCCTGGCTTGCCGCGATCGCCCTGACCACCGGCCTGGCCGGTTGCAGCAAGGCCGTCGTACTCAACCCGGCCGGCGACATTGCCGCCCAACAGGGCCAGATGGTCATTACTGCCACGTTGTTGATGCTCATCATCATCGTGCCGGTGATCGCCCTGACCCTGTTCTTCGCCTGGAAGTACCGCCAGTCGAACACCGCCAACACCGAGGCCGACTACGACCCCGAATGGCACCACTCCACCACGCTGGAGCTGGTGATCTGGACGGTGCCGCTGCTCATCATCATTGCCCTGGGCGCCCTGACCTGGATCGGCACCCACAAGCTTGATCCGTACCGTCCCCTGGACCGCATCGACGCCCAGCGCCCCCTGGACGCCAACGTCAAGCCCCTGGAAGTGCAAGTGGTGGCAATGGACTGGAAATGGCTGTTTTTCTACCCCGAGCAAGGCATTGCCACCGTGAACGAGCTGGCCGCCCCGGTGGACCGCCCCATCCTGTTCAAGCTGACCGCGACATCGACCATGAACGCGTTCTACGTGCCTGACCTGGCCGGCATGATCTACGCCATGCCCGGCATGCAGACCGAGCTGAACGCCGTCATCAACAAGCCTGGCGTGTTCAACGGCATGTCGTCGCACTACAGCGGCGCAGGCTTCTCGGGCATGACCTTCAAGTTCCACGGCCTGAGCAACGATGACTTTGCCCAGTGGGTGCAAAAAGCCAAGACCGAGGGCAAGCCCCTGGACAAGGGCTCCTACCTGAACCTCGTCAAGCCCAGCGAACGCGACCCCGTGCAGCGCTTTGCGTCGGTGGAAGACGGCCTGTACGACAAGGTGCTCAACCGCTGCGTGGAAGACGGAAAGATGTGCATGCACCACATGATGGCCATCGACGCCCAGGGCGGCGACGCCTATGTGCGCGCAGCAGGCCTGAACCTGCCCCAGGACGTGTGCAACGCACAAAACGCAGCCCAAGTGGTGGCAGCGCTTGAAACCCGCAACGCACCGGCACAAACCTCCGGCGCCAGCATCCGCCAATGAGCCTCGCTATGACCTCCGAAACCGTAACTCCCGCCCACTGGGCGCTGGGCCGCCTGAGCTGGGACGTTGTGCCCATGGCGCACGAGCCTATCGTGCTGGCCACCTTCATTGCCGTTGTGCTGGGCGGCCTGGTCGTCCTGGCAGGCATCACCAAGTTCCGCCTGTGGGGCCCGCTGTGGCGCGACTGGATCTGCAGCATTGACCACAAAAAGATCGGGATCATGTACATGATCCTGGGCCTGGTGATGCTGCTGCGCGGCTTTGCCGACGCCGTGATGATGCGCCTGCAACAGGCCATGGCCTTTGGCGACAACATGGGCTACCTGCCGCCGCACCACTACGACCAGATCTTCACCGCCCACGGCGTGATCATGATCTTCTTCGTGGCGATGCCGCTGGTCACGGGCCTGATGAACTACCTCGTGCCGCTGCAGATTGGCGCACGCGACGTGTCCTTCCCGTTCCTCAACAACTTCAGCTTCTGGATGACCACCGCTGGCGCCGTGCTGGTGATGGTGTCGCTGTTCCTGGGTGAGTTCTCCACCTCCGGCTGGCTGGCACTGTCCAACCTGGGCTCGCAAAGCGCCAGCACGGGGCTGGACTACTACATCTGGGCACTGCAGATTGCCGGGGTGGGCACCACGCTCTCGGGTATCAACCTGATCGTCACCATCGTCAAGATGCGCGCCCCGGGCATGAGCCTGATGAAGATGCCCGTCTTCACCTGGACTGCCCTGTGCACCAACGCGCTGATCGTGGCCTCTTTCCCTGTGCTGACGGCCGCACTGGTCCTCATGTCGCTGGACCGCTATGTCGGCACCAACTTCTTCACCAACGAGCTGGGTGGCAACCCCATGCTCTACGTGAACCTGATCTGGATCTGGGGCCACCCTGAGGTGTACATCCTGGTGCTGCCCGCCTTCGGTGTGTTCTCCGAAGTGGTCGCCACCTTCAGCAAGAAGCGCCTGTTTGGCTACACCTCCATGGTGTACGCCACGGTGTGTATCACCATCTTGTCGTACCTGGTGTGGCTGCACCACTTCTTCACCATGGGCTCGGGCGCGAGTGTGAACACCTTCTTCGGCATCACCACGATGATCATCTCGATCCCCACGGGCGCGAAGATCTTCAACTGGCTGTTCACCATGTACAAGGGCCGCATCCGCTTTGAGCTACCCATGATGTGGACCGTGGCCTTCATGGTGACGTTCGCCATCGGTGGTATGACCGGCGTGCTGCTGGCCGTGCCCCCGGCCGACTTCGTGCTGCACAACAGCCTGTTCCTGATCGCCCACTTCCACAACGTGATCATTGGCGGCGTGGTGTTTGCCATGTTTGCAGGCATCAACTACTGGTTCCCCAAGGCGTTTGGCTACAAGCTGGACCGCACCTGGGGCGTGTACTCCTTCTGGCTGTGGCTGGTGGGCTTCTGGGTGGCGTTCACACCGCTGTATGTGCTGGGCCTGATGGGCGTCACCCGCCGCGCCAACCACTTTGAAGACCAGTCGCTGCAAATCTGGTTCGTGATCGCTGCGCTGGGCGCCGCCATGATCGCGGCAGGCATTGGCTGTTTCCTGATCCAGCTGGTGGTGAGCTACCTCAAGCGCGAGCAACTGCGCGACTGGACGGGCGACCCCTGGGGTGGCCGCACGCTGGAGTGGGCCACATCGTCTCCTCCACCCAACTACAACTTTGCCTTCACCCCCGTGGTGCATGAGATCGACGCCTGGTGGGACATGAAGAAGCACGGCTACCAACGCCCGCTCAGCGGCTTCCAGTCCATCCACATGCCTGCCAATACCGGGGCTGGCGTGGTCATCTCGGGCCTCTCGCTGGTGTTCGGTTTTGCGCTGATCTGGCACATGTGGCTGCTGGCTGCGGTGTCGTTCGCAGCCGTGGTGCTGGCTTCGATCATCCACACGTTCAACTACAAGCGTGACTTCTACATCCCGGCCTCCGAAGTGGTCGCCACCGAAGAAGCCCGCACACTCCAACTCGCACGCCATGTCTGATATCCGCATCCAAGCGGGCGCCGCAGGCGCCCTGGCCCCGCGCGAGTACCACCTCGCGCACGAGCCCCATCCCGAAAACGGCACCGCCCTGGGCTTCTGGCTGTACCTGATGAGCGACTGCCTCATCTTTGCCGCCCTGTTTGCCACCTACGGCGTGCTGGGCCGCAGCTATGCGGCAGGCCCCACCGGCGCCCAGCTGTTTGACCTGCCTTTGGTGGCCATCAACACGGCCTTCCTGCTGCTGTCGTCCATCACCTTCGGCTTTGCCATGCTGCGCAAGCAACTGGGCGACGTCAAAGGCACGCTGCTGTGGCTGGGCATCACAGGCCTGTTTGGCCTGTGCTTCCTGGGGCTGGAGCTGTACGAGTTCCAGCATCTGATCCACCAGGGCGCTGGTCCTCAGCGCAGCGCCTTCCTGTCGGCCTTCTTCACGCTGGTGGGCACCCACGGCTTGCACGTCACCTTCGGCCTGGTCTGGCTGGTGGTGCTGATGCTGCAGATCAACAAGCACGGCCTGATCCCCGAGAACAACCGCCGCCTGATGTGCCTGTCCATGTTCTGGCACTTCTTGGACGTGGTCTGGATCGGCGTATTCACCTTTGTGTACCTGATGGGGGTGCTGTAAATGAGCGCACAACACGCAACGCACGCGCACGATGCGCATGGGCACGACGATCACCACCATGACGCGGGCCCCCACAGCACCTTCTCCGGTTACATGGTCGGGTTTGTGCTGTCCATCATCCTCACCGCCATTCCATTCTGGCTGGTCATGTCCAAGGTGATTGCCGACCGCAACACCGCCGTGCTGGTACTGGGCGGCTTTGCCGTGGTGCAGATTCTGGTGCACATGGTGTGCTTCCTGCACATGAACGGCAAGGTCGAAGGCGGCTGGACGCTGCTGTCCACCATCTTCACGGTGGTGTTCGTGGCCATTGCCATCACCGGCACCCTGTGGGTCATGTTCCACATGAATGCGAACATGATGCCCGAGCACCCACAAGTGCCTGCCGCAGGCCAGCAGCAGCCCGCCGCCGAGCACGGTGGCGCGCACAGCACGGCGCCCTGACCGGCACCGGACGTGCACACACCCGCAGCGGGCCGCAAGCGCCCGCATTCCCATGCGACCCTGGCGATGCTCACTTTGGTGGGCATCGCCCTTTTTGTGGGCTTCATTTCCCTGGGGGTGTGGCAGGTGCAGCGCCGCGCCTGGAAGCTCGACCTCATCGAACGCGTGAGCGCGCGCATCCAGGCCCCGCCCGGCGCCCTGCCGCCCCAAGACCAGTGGCCGCAGCTGAACGCCGCCAGCCACGAATACCAGGCCGTACGCCTGCAAGGCCAGTGGCTGGCCCACAAAACGGTGCTGACCCAGGCCACCACCGCCCTGGGAGCGGGTTACTGGGTGCTGACCCCTTTGCAGATGGCCGACGGGGTGCAAGTGCTGGTCAACCGCGGGTTTGTGCCGCAAGACCAGCGCGCGCAGTGGCAAGCCCCGCAGGCATCCCCTGCTGCAACCACCGACGAGCCCCCTGCCACGGTGGTAGGGCTGCTGCGCCTGAGCGAGCCCGGCGGCGGCTTCTTGCGCAGCAACGACCCGAGCCAGCAGCGCTGGCACTCGCGCGATGTGGCCGCCATTGCCCAAGCGCAGCAGCTTGGTCAGGCGGCCCCCTTCTTTGTCGATGCCGGTCTGCCTTCACGCCTGGGGTCTACAGCGGCCGACCTGCCCGCCGACATGGCAGGCCCCTGGCCACGCCCCGGCCTCACAGTGGTGCGCTTCCCCAACAGCCACCTGGTGTATGCGCTGACCTGGTTTGGATTGGCACTCATGGTGGTGGGGGCGGCCGTGGTTGTGGCACGCTACGAGCGTCGGCTGCGCGCGGCCCACGCATCCAACCCCGCCCATGACCAGCAGCACTAACGCCCCCCACACACCGCCACACGCGCAGTCCCCCACACAGCCCCAGAGCAAGGCCCGTTCGGCCAACGCCTCTGCAGGGCTGAGAAACCTGCACCAGCTCATCCAACTGCGCTGGATTGCGGTGGTGGGCCAGTTGCTCACCATCGAGGCCACCTACTACAGCCTGGGCATGCCCCTGCCCTTGCAGGCCATGCTGTCCATCGTGGCGGGCATGGTGGTGTTCAACGTGCTCAGCCTGCTGCGCTGGCGCACCCGGCGCAGTGTGCACGACGTGGAGCTGTTCATTGCCCTGCTGGTGGACGTGGGCGCGCTCACCGCCCAGCTGTACCTGAGCGGCGGCATCGGCAACCCGTTTGTCTTCCTGTACCTGCTGCAGATTGCCGTGGGGGCCATGCTGCTGCGCGGGGGCTACATCTGGTCCATCGTGGTGGTGGCATCGGCCTGCGTCATGCTGCTTTCACAGCACAGCCAGCCCCTGCCGCTGGCCACCAATGTGCACGACGGCTGGGCCAGCCCCTATGTGCTGGGCCTGCTGGTGTGCTTCATGCTCAACGCCATCCTGGTCGTGATCTTCATCACCCGCATCAGCCACAACCTGCGCCGGCGCGATGCGCGGCTGGCCGCCGTGCGCCAGCGTGCGGCGGAAGAAGAACACATCGTGCGCATGGGGCTGCTCGCCTCTGGCGCCGCGCACGAATTGGGCACGCCCCTGGCCACCCTGGCCGTGATCCTGGGTGACTGGAAACGCGTCCCCGCCCTGGCCTCTGACGCTACGCTGCAAGAAGACATTGCGGAGATGGAAGCCCAGGTCAAACGCTGTAAAACCATCGTCAGCGGCATCCTGCTTTCAGCGGGCGAGACACGGGGCGAGCTCTCCAGCCAGACCACCGTGCGCCAGTTTCTGGACACCCTGGTGCAGGACTGGCGCACCACCCGGTCGGTGCAAGAGTTCGTATACGACAACCTCATCGAAGACGACAGCCCCATGGTGGCCGATGTCACGCTCGAGCAAATGGTCTTCAATGTGCTGGACAATGCGCGGGACGCATCGCCGCACTGGGTGAGCTTGCAGGCACAGCGCGATGCCGATGCGTTGCGAATCGTGGTCACCGACCGGGGTCCGGGCTTCACCACCGACGTGCTCACGCACCTCGGGACGCCCTACCAGTCCACCAAAGGGCGCCCCGGTGGCGGCTTGGGCCTGTTCCTGTCGATGAACGTGGCGCGCACGCTGGGCGGCAGTGTGGTCGCACACAACCGACCAGGCGGTGGCGCCGAGGTCACCATCACGCTATCGCTGCCCGCCATCACCCTGCAAGCCACCGCCCCCGAGGACCATGGACACTGAACGCCTGCTGCTGATCGTGGAAGACGACGACGCCTTCGCACGCACCCTGGCACGCTCGTTTGAGCGTCGCGGCTACCGGGTGCTGCACGCCGATGGCATGGCGCGGATGGAAGAGCTGCTGACCGAGCATGTGCCCCAGTACGCCGTGGTGGACCTCAAACTCAAAGGCGAAGCCACGGGTCTGGCCTGTGTGCGCAAGCTGCACGAGCACAGCGCCAAGATGCGCATCGTTGTGCTCACCGGTTTTGCCAGCATTGCCACGGCGGTCGAGGCGATCAAGCTCGGCGCGGGCCACTACCTGGCCAAGCCCTCCAACACCGACGACATCGAAGCCGCCTTTGCCCTGCAGGAGGGCAACCCCGAGGTCGAACTCACCAACCGCTCCAGCTCCATCAAAACGCTGGAGTGGGAGCGCATCCACGAAGTGCTGGCCGAGAGCGACTTCAACATCTCCGAAGCCGCGCGCCGCCTGGGTATGCACCGGCGCACCCTCAGCCGCAAACTGGGCAAGCAGCGCGTGTAAAGCGCATCCCACCTGGCCTTGAGCTCGCCGCGCCTGGGTCATCCAGGGCCACCCAGAGCTATTTGCGACTTTTAAGCAAAGCACCTTAACTTCGCCCAGCGCAGGGCCAGCAGCAGAAGCCCCCGCAGTCCTCCTAAGATCGAAGCAAGCCGCCAAAGCAGCGGCTGCACATCCTGAATCTGGAGGAGACATGTTCGACAGCGCTTTGCTGCTGGCCGCAGCCTTTGTGGCCGGGGCCCTCAATGCCGTGGCCGGGGGCGGCAGCTTTTTGACCCTGCCCGCCTTGGTGTTCACCGGCGTTCCGCCCGTCATGGCCAACGCCACGGGCACGGTGGCCCTGCTGCCCGGCTACATCGCCGGGGCCTGGGGATTCAGGGAGGACACCGCGCCGCCACCGGGGCTGTCCATGCGCCTGCTGGTGGTGCTTTCGCTCATCGGCGGTGCCGCCGGTGCCGCCTTGTTGCTCGTTACCCCCGACACCACCTTTCGCAGCGTCGTGCCCTGGCTGCTGCTGGCCGCCACGGCGCTGTTTGCCTTTGGCCCCTGGCTGCGCGCCCGGCTGGCCGGGGGACACCCGTCGACCACCAAAGCCACCGTGGGTGTGCTGGCCGTGGCGCTCTACGGCGGCTACTTCAATGGGGGCCTGGGCATTTTGCTGCTGGCTCTGTTTGGGCTGCTGGGGCAAACCCAGCTCAACGCGATGAATGGCCTCAAAAACTGGGTATCTGCCCTGCTCACCGCCATTGCCGTGGCCATTTACGCCGCAGGCGGCGTGGTGCAGTGGCCGCAGGCGCTGATGATGATGGCCGCTGCCACCGCAGGCGGCTGGGGCGGCGCCCGCGTGGCGCGGCGCATTCCGGCGCCCTGGCTGCGCGCGGGCATTG
Organism: Acidovorax sp. 62; assembly: GCF_002754495.1. Lineage (NCBI taxonomy): Bacteria > Pseudomonadati > Pseudomonadota > Betaproteobacteria > Burkholderiales > Comamonadaceae > Acidovorax > Acidovorax sp. 62. The sequence goes on along the minus strand of NZ_PEFJ01000001.1, from coordinate 4,597,199 downwards.
TGATCACCGGGCTGGTGATGGCAGGGTTGTTTTTCTGGCGGCAATAGCCTGATTTTTCATACCAAATCATGCCCTAGCGCTTATCCAATAAGCGCTAGCAGCTATCAATTTGATACCAAACACCTTCAGGTGGCTGCCGTTGGCGCCATCCGCATCGGTATCGTCACCGGCCCATCGTTGACCAGATGCACTTGCATGTCGGCGGCGAACTGGCCGGTGGCGACATAGGGGTGTGCCTTGCGGGCCTGGGCCACCAGGTAGTCATACAGCCTGCGCCCCTCGTCGGGGGCGGCTGCCTGGGTAAAGCTGGGGCGGTTGCCGCCGGTGGTGTCGGCCGCCAGGGTGAACTGACTGACCAGCAGCAGGCCACCCGCTGTGTCTTGCACGCTCTGGTTCATCTTGCCCGCAGCGTCGCTGAAGATGCGCAGCTTGAGCACCTTGGCCAGCAGCTTGTCGGCCTCGGCATCGGTGTCGCCGCGTTCGGCGCACACCAACACCAGCAGGCCAGGGCCAATGGCGCCCACCACTTGGCTGTCGACTTCGACGCGGGCCTCGCGCACGCGTTGCAATACTGCGATCAAAAGCGGCCTCTTTCCTTGAGAATCAAAACCGCGCCATTGTGCCGTTCACACGGCCTCGCCGAGGGACTCAGCGTGAACGGCTTTCCCAAACGCACACGTCTACACGCCTGTGCTTTGTGCTGTCAGGCGTAAAGCTGCGCGCCCGCTTGCAACACCTGCTGCGCGCGCTCTGGACCCAGCGCTGCCGCTACCGGCGTCCACACCGAGGCATAGGCGGGCAGGTCGTCCGGCGCAAAAGAGGTGTGCGGCCAATCAGAGCCCCACACCGTGCGCGGGCCAAACAGCCCAGCCACGCGCTCTGTGGCCGCGTGCAGCGTGCCGTAAGGCGCCGTGGCCTGCAGCCGGTACCAGCCAGACAGCTTGATCCACGCCCCCGCATCGGCCAGCCGCGCCAGGTCTTGCCAGGCAGCGTCGTGCACGGGCAACTGCGCATGCATGCCCGCCAGGTGGTCCAGCACGCAGGGCAGTTCGCATTCGGCCTGCAGGGCGGCAATCTGGGCCAAATGCTGCGGCCCCGCGTACCACTGCACATGCCAGCCCAGCGCCCGCAACCGGGGGCTGAGCGTGCGCAGGGCCTCGGGCCCATTGCCCACGGGCGAGACGAGGTTGAAGCGCACCCCCCGCACACCCAGGGCGTGCATGGTTTGCAGCTCGGCATCGGTCACGTCCACATCGACCACCACCACACCCCGGTGGCGGCCGCTCTCGCGCGCCAGCGCTTGCAGCAACACGCCGTTGTCGGTGCCGTACACGCTGGGCTGCACCAGCACCAGATGGCCGACACCCAGGGCATGGGCCTGCGCCTCTATGCGCTCCAGAGGCTGGTGGGCGGGCTGGTAGTGGCCGCCCTGCACCGGCGCATTGGCATCAAACACATGCACATGGCAGTCCCAGCCTGCATCGGCCGACCAGGCGGGAGATGAAGTCTGAGACGCTTGCAACTGAACCATCGGTCAGCCCACCACGATCTTGCGTTCGCGGATGACCTTGCCCCACTGCGCCTGCTGGGCCAGGATGAACTTGCCCGCGCTGGCCTGGGTGGGGTCGGCAAAGGCATCGCCCCCCAAGGCGCGGATGCGGCCCAGCACTTCCGGATCGGCCAGCGCCTTGCGGATGGCGGCCACCAGTTGGGCGCGGGTGTCTGCTGCAATGCCTGCGGGCGCCAGCACCGGGTTCCACTCCAGCACCTCGTAGTTGGGCACCCCGGCTTCGGCCATGGTGGGCACATCGGGCAGCGAGCGCGCACGCACCGGCGCCGTGACCGCCAAGGCCCGCAGCTTGCCCGACTGGATGTGGCCCAGCGACGACGCCACGTTGGCAAAGAACAGTGGCACCTGCCCGCCCATCACGTCGTTCATGGCAGGGCCGCCGCCACGGTAGGGGATGTGCGACAGCCGCACGCCGGTGCGCTCTTCAAACAACGCCCCCGCCAGGTGCTGCGCCGAGCCATTGCCCGACGAGGCGTAGGCCACGTCGTCCGGCTTGGCCTTGGCGCGGGCAATCACCTCTTTGACCGAGGTGACGCCAAACCCGGGGTGGCACACCAGCACGTTGGGGAAGGTGGCCAGCACGGCCAGCGGCACAAAGGCTTTGTTGCTGTCGTAAGGCAGCTTGGGGTACAGCGATGGGTTGACGGCAAACGAGGACGCGTCCAGCAGCAGCGTGGCGCCATCCGGGGTGGCGCGTGCCACGGCCGATGCGGCCAGTTGGCCACTGGCGCCGGGCTTGTTGTCCACCACCACGTTCTGGCCCAGCGCCTCGCCCAGGCGGGGGGCGATGATGCGGGCCATCAGGTCGGCACCGCCGCCAGCGGGGTACGACACCACCAGGGTGATCGTCTTGCCACCGGCAATGGGGGCTGCCGTGGCAAGGCGCCAGGGGACTGCCACGGCGGCAGCGGCCGACGCCACCAACAGGGTGCGGCGCGACAGCGGCGTGCGCGCGGACAGGCGGGTTGCTTGTGTCATGAGAGGTCCTCTCTTTCGCTCAGTAAAAATCAGGAGATGCCCGGCACAGGACCTGGGCACAACCCTGGCAGCAGGCCACCCCAGCCGGGGCCGGCGCTGCGTGCTCAGGCCGGGTCAAGTCAGGTGCACGGTGTAGTGAAAGGCGTTGGCATCGCCCCAGGTGGTGCGCCACTCCACGCAGCGCCCCGCCAGGTTGAAGGCTTTGCGGCGCACCACGGCGCAGGGATAGCCCGGCGGCAGCGCCAGGTGGGCCGCCACATCGGTGGGCAAGGCGCCAAAGCCGATGTCGTCAGAAGCGCGGTGCACGTGCACATCGCAGCGCTGGGCAAACAGGGGGTACAGCAAGGGCTCCCACTGGCCCGCATCGTCATGCTCCAGCGCCGCAAACAACTCGCATGGCAGCCAGATGTGCTCCAGCAAGCGCGGCTGCTGCGCAAGCAACCGCAGGCGCTCCAGCCGCAGCACAGGCGCCCCAGCGGGCAGCCCCAGCGCGCGGGACACCTCGGCGGGGGCCGCCACACGCTGTTTGGACAGGATGCGCGACTGCGGGGCTTGCCCTGCAGAGGCGGCCGATGCAGGGACGGCAGCATCCCACTCGTCGCCAAACCGAAAGAAGCGGAGCATGGAAGCGCCCGGGATGCCCGAGCGCACAAACGTGCCCCGCCCGTGCACCCGCTCGATCAGGCCCTGCTCGGTCAACAGCTGCAACGCGCGGCGAATGGTGCCCAGCGCCACCGAATGGTCGTGGGCCAGCACTTGCTCGGCAGGCAAGGCCGTGCCGGGCTGCCATTCGCCCCGCACGATGCGCTGGCGCAGCACATCGGCCAGGGCGGCATAGCGGGCCAGGCCCTGCGTGGGCATGGTGGGGAGTGTCGGCATGGCTGAAAGATATAGTCCTATAGAGGACTTTCAGTGTAAGGCCTTGGCGTGTCCAATGCATGGCAAAAATGTGAATATCTATTCACATTTCCCAGTGCACCGCTTGGCGTGAGATGCGAAGAACCCCCTCCAAGAAGGCTGTTGACGATCTCTCAGCGTCACGCGGCGATCGCCCGGCCCTGGGTAAGTGCCCCGTCTTCCAGGCTGCCTGAAGAAAACAGAGGCCCTGATTCGCTGCCTCTGCGTTACCATTTGCAACAGCAACGCGGCGATGGGCCCATCCAGGGCATCCCCATGCCCCAGCTCACCCCTAGAGGAGATGACGATGTCTCTGTCGAATCTGCGAGTCGGTTTGCGTCTGGGCCTGGGCTTTGGCCTCTTGCTGCTACTGGTGTTGGCCATGGGATTGTTTGCGGTGCACAGAGTCAACCGTGTGCATGGGACGGTGGTCGATCTGGCCACGAACTGGCTGCCAAGCACCCAACAGCTCGCGGGCCTGAACGAGGCACTGAACCAGATGCGGCGGGCCGAACTGCAAATGATTCTGGGGGGCGACGCCAAGACCATCCAGGACGAGAGCGCGCGCATCGACAAGCAGTGGACCCTGGTGCCCAAACTGCTCACAGCCTATGCCGACACCCTCTCCGAAGGGGAGGAGAAGCAGCTCTTCAACGTGTTCAAAGTCACCGTAGATCGGTACAAGGAGACGCAGAGCAAGCTGCTGGCCCTGCTGCGCGATGCCAAGACGGATGAAGCTACCGCCTACCTGCGTGGTGACTCGCGTGTAGCCTTCCGCTCGACCACCGACGCCATCGGCAAGCTCAGTGCCGTGAACGATGAAGGGGCGCGGGAGGCCAATGTGGCAGGAGAGCAAAGCTACCGCACGGTGCTTTGGGGCATATGGCTCATGATGGCGGGGATGCTGGCCACGGGGGCTGCCGTGGGCTGGTTTCTCACGCGCTCGCTGACTGTGCCCCTGGGCTTTGCGGCGAAAACCGCGGACCGCATTGCAGACGGTGACCTGACAGGCGAACTTCGCTCCGCGAGAGGGGATGAACTGGGCGATTTGCTGCGCGCACTGGGACGCATGCAAGGGGCCCTTCATGCCTCCGTCAGCGACGTAAGGCGCAGTGCTGACAGCATTTCCATCGCTAGCCAGGAAGTCAGCAGTGGTGGCCAGGATCTATCGGTGCGCACCGAAGCTGCCGCAGCCAGCATCGAACAAACCTCGGCTGCTTTGCAACAGGTGACCGATACCGTGCGCCAGAGCTCGGCATCCGCACAACAAGCACACCAGCTGGCATCGGCAGCGTCCGACGTGGCATTGGCGGGCGGCCAAGTGGTCGCGCGTGTGATCCACACCATGGACGGCATTCAGACCTCTTCGCGCAAGATCGGCGACATCATCGGCGTCATCGACAGCATTGCCTTCCAGACCAACATCCTGGCGCTCAACGCGGCGGTGGAAGCCGCACGGGCGGGCGAACAAGGCCGTGGCTTCGCGGTGGTGGCCACCGAGGTGCGCACATTGGCGCAACGCAGCGCGCAAGCAGCCCGCGAGATCAAGCAATTGATCGTGAGTTCGGTGGACGAAGTCGAGGGCGGAGCCCGGCTCGTGGGCGAGGCGGGCCAGACCATGGACAAGGTGGTGGACTCGGTGCAACGGGTCAGCCACCTGATCGGCGAGATCGCCAGCACCATCAAAGAGCAAAGCCAAAGCGTGGGCGAGGTCAACACCGCCATCTCGCAGCTCGATGGCATGACGCAGCAAAACGCAGCGCTGGTGGAGCAATCCGCTGCGGCGTCAGAGTCACTGCGCGATCAGGCGGGGCGGCTCATCGCAGTGGTGGCACGCTTCCGACTCCAGTGAGTCGGCTCTAGGCCCTAGAGGCCTTGCCGCAGGTTTGGTCACGCCGCAAGCCCCTGGTCAGCCCCCACTGCATCCATTCGACATCTGCCCGGGCATCGCAGCCCAAAACAGCCCTCGCAATGCCCAGGGAACCTCCGCACAAATCGCCGCGCCGTGTGCATCTTCGGTCTCGGGCGGTCTGCGGCGCACACTTTCCGCTCGATTCAAGCAGAGGGTTCCTAGAGCATTCACCCCGCTTGGATCTTGCGAGCCGTGATCACCCGGCGCCACTGCACTTGCTGTGTCTTGATGAAGCCCGCCGCCAAACCATCGGTGGCGTTCGGAAACACCTCACCCCCAAGGGCCTGCACCTTCGATACCACCTCGGGCACCTTCAAGGCCTTATTCAGCGCATCGAACAAGCGCTGGCGCTCTTCCTTGGGCAAACCCGCCTGCGCCAGCACAGGATTCCATTCCTGCACTTCGTAATTGGGCACACCCGCTTCCGCCATGGACGGCACCTGCGGCAGCACCTTGGTGCGGCGGCGCGATGTGACAGCCAGCGCCCGCAGCTTGCCCGACTGCAGCTGCTCGCGCGATGAGGCCACATTGGCAAAAAACAGCGGCACCTTTCCCGCAGCCACATCGGCCATGGCCGGGCCACCGCCCTTGTAGGGCACATGTTTCAGGGAAATCTGCGTCAGGTCTTCAAACAGCGCGCCAGCCAGGTGCTGGGCCGAGCCATTGCCCGACGAGGCAAATGCAATCTGGTCAGGCTTGGCCTTGGCCATGCGGACCAGATCGGCCACGGTCTTGGCTTCAAAGGCCGGGTGGCACACCAGCACGTTGGGGAACACCGCCAACACGCCCAACACCGAGAAAGCCGTATCAGAGTCGTAAGGCAACTGGGCAAACAGCGATGGATTGACCGAGAAGGACGACGCATCGAGCAGCAAGGTGCGGCCATTGGGTGCCGCTTTGGCCACGTGCAGTGCCGCCTTTTGCCCGCTGTCGCCGGGCATGTTCTCCACCTCGACCGTGCTGCCCAGGGCCGCTGAAAAGTGGGGGGCAATGAGGCGTGCCATCAGGTCGGCGCCACCGCCCGCCGGGTAAGACACCACCAGCCGCACCGGGCCATTTTGGGCCTGCCCCAACACCGGAGCGGCCACCGCAGCGGCCCCCACCAGCCCTCGCGATAAAAACACACGGCGCGGATGGGAAACGGGCGCAGCAAATGGCACGGCAGAAGGCAAGGTGTTCATGGCGATGGAAATGGGCGAAAAGGTCGACGATACACATTCTTGCGAATGTCAATCATTGTTAACCCGAAATTCCACGCACTCTAGACACCACCGGCAAAGACCACAAGCCGCAAAAACCGTAACCTGTCGTATGCATGCGACGCCCTCCCAAGGCACGCCACGCATACCCGGTCCCAACGCAGGCCAATCAGCAGTCTTCGATCAACCGCGCCTTCACGCTCTTGCCCTTGACCCGTCCGCTGTTCAAGCGCGCGGCCACTTGGGCGGCAATCGCCCGGTCCACCGCAACATAGGTAGAAAAGTCATTCACGTTGATCTTGCCCACCTGCTCGCGGGTGTAGCCCAGGTCGCCGGTCAGCGCGCCCAGCACATCGCCCGCGCGGATCTTTTCCTTGCGCCCGCCCACGATCTGGATCGTGGCCATGGGCGGCTGCAACGGGCCGTCGCCTGTGGGCTTGAGGTCGGCCAGTGCAAACCAGGTGGATTCGCGGCCTTGCAGCACCTCGATCTTGCCCACGTAACCCATCTCGTCCATGCTCGAAAGGTTCAGCGCCAAACCCTGGGCATCACCCCGGCCGGTGCGGCCAATGCGGTGGATGTGGACCTCGGGGTCGGGCGTCACGTCCACGTTGATGACAGCCGCCAGATTGGCGATGTCCAGGCCCCGTGCGGCCACATCGGTGGCCACCAGCACCGAGCAGCTGCGGTTGGCAAACTGCACCAGCACCTGGTCGCGCTCGCGCTGCTCCAGCTCGCCGTACAGCGCCAGCGCGCTGAAGCCCTGGGCTTGCAGCACGCCCACCAGGTCGCGGCACTGCTGCTTGGTGTTGCAAAACGCGATCGATGATTCGGGACGGAAGTGGTTGAGCAGCTGCGATACCACGTGCAGCCGCTCGCTGTTTTTCACCTCGTACCAGCGCTGCTCGATTTTGCCCTCGGCATGCTGTGCCTGCACCGTGATCTGCACGGGCTGCTTCATGAACTGGGCGCTGAGCTTGGCAATGCCTTCGGGGTAGGTGGCCGAGAACAGCAGGGTTTGCCGCTCTTTGGGGCACTGGCGCGCCACGGTCACGATGTCGTCGAAGAAGCCCATGTCCAGCATGCGGTCAGCTTCGTCCAGCACCAAGGTGTTCAGGGCTTCCAGCGTCAGGTGCTGGCGCTCCAGGTGATCCATCACGCGGCCGGGCGTGCCCACCACGATGTGCGCGCCGTGCTCCAGGCTCAGCATCTGCCCGCGCAGCGGAACGCCGCCACACAGGGTCACGACCTTGATGTTTTCTTCGGCCCGCGCCAGGCGGCGGATTTCGGTGGTCACCTGGTCGGCCAGCTCGCGCGTGGGGCACAGCACCAGGGCTTGCACGGCGAAGCGGCGGGGGTTCAGGTTGGCCAGCAGGGCCAGGGCAAAAGCGGCGGTCTTGCCGCTGCCCGTGCTGGCCTGGGCGATCAGGTCTTTGCCCAGCAGCGCGGGCGGCAGGCTGGCCGCCTGGATGGGGGTCATCGTGGTGTAGCCCAGCTGCTGCAGGTTGGCCAGCGTCGTGGGGCTCAGCGCCAGCGTGCTGAAGTCCGTGCTGGCTTGGTTTTCTTTGGAGGTCATGGGGTGGATTATCCGGCCCGTGCTTCTAAGAGCCTTTCTAACGTATTCAGAGCAACGCCAGCACGCCGATAAATGCCACCGTATGGGCCAGCACACCAGGGGCCACAGTGGCTGCGTAAGCGCCCCCACCGCTCACCCAGGCCACCCCGCTTTTGCTCACAGCATGCACCAGCAGCGCGGCCATCAGGGCGTGCTCCACGCCCATAGCGGCAGGCTGCCCCGGCAAGGCATGCATCAGCACCGCCGCGGTGGCCGCGTGCACATCGGCCAGCCCGGCCAACAGGGCACCGGCCAGCATGCCTGCATCGCCCTGGGTGCGGTCCAGCCAGCGCACGCCCACCTGGATGCCCGTCAGCAGCAAGGTGATCAGCACCACATCGCGCAGTTTGAACATGGGAGCGTCGGCGGCCAGGGCGGCGGAGGGGGCCGTCTGCTCGCCCGCCCCCCGCAGCAGCCACAGCCCCCAGGCACCAGCCACCAAGCCCCCGGCCAGCGCTGGCAGCGCCAGGCGCGGCAGCCACTGCGGCTGCACCGTGGCGGCCACCACCAGCACATGCAGCATGGTGGCCACGCACGACAGCACCGCGCCGCTGGCCTGTGCACGGGCGCTGGACTTGCCCGCGCGCACCTCCATGCCCAGGCTGGCAATGGTGGCGGTGCTGGAGACAAAGCCCGACGCCAGCGCCGACAGCGCCACGGCCTGGCGCGCCTGCATCAACCGCCGCGCCACATGGGCCAGCGACTGGATGAGCAACAGCACGATCACCAGCCGCAGCACCACCTGCGGATTGAGCAGGTCCTGCAGCAGCGGCTGGTTGGGCACCAGCGGAAACACCAGCAGCGCCAGCGCCGCCAGCACCAGGCCGCTGCGCACCTCGCCGGGCTGCAGCCAGTGGTTTGAAAACTCATGCAGCGGCCCGCGCAGCGCCAAGATCCCCGTCACCGTCACGGCCAGCGCGGCCCCCAGCAAGCGGTTGCTGGCGCACAGCACGCCAATCAGGTAGGCCATCAGCAAGGCAATCTCGGTGGCCACACCGGGGTCTTCCGAGCGATCGCGCACATAGGCCACCACGCCCAGCGCCGCCACAAAGGTGGCGCCCACCCCCAGCAGCACCACCGAGCCCGACAGCGCCGCCACCGCCCCGGCCAGGCTGACCAGCGTGAACGAGCGCACCCCCGCCAGCGCCCGGTGCGGCCCGCTGCCCTTGCGGCGCTCACGCTCAATGCCCATCAGCAAGCCACAACCCAGCGCGCTGGCCAGGACCGCCAGTGCGGCATAAAAGCCTTGTAAATCCTGCATCCCCACGACCACACCCTTCCTTGGACACCCCATGGCAGGCACGATACTCCAGCCCGGCCCCGCGCCAGCGGACTTGTGGACAATAGCGCCATGGCCCCCACATCCTCCGACTTCATCGCCCCCACCCGCCACACGACGGCCGCCTCGGCCCTGGCGCAGGTGCACCACATCTACAACCACCAGATCGACCTGCTGCGCGCCAGCATGCAGCGCTTTGTCGCGGGCGAGACCCTGCCCGGCCACGTGCGCGCCTGCTACCCCTATGTGCGCATCCAGACCGACACCGTCTCGCGCGCCAAGCCCAACCCCGACATCGCCCACCTGGCCTACGGCTTTGTGGCCGGCCCCGGCCGCTTTGAGACCACGCTGACCCGCCCCGACCTGTACCACGAGTACTACCTGGAGCAATTCCAGCTGCTGCTGCAAAACCATGGCGTGGAGCTGGAAGTGGGCACCAGCCACCAGCCCATTCCTGTGCACTTCTCGTTCAGCGAGCACGACCATGTCGAAGGCCAGATGAGCGCCGAGCGCCGCACCCTGATGCGCGACGTGTTCGACCTGCCCGACCTGGCCGCCATGGACGACGGCATTGCCAACGGCACCTGGGAGCCCAAGCCCGGCGAGGCGCAGCCCCTGTCGCTGTTCACCGCGCCGCGCGTGGACTACTCGCTGCACCGCCTGCGCCACTACACCGGCACCTCGCCGCGCGCCTTCCAGAACTTCGTGCTATTCACCAATTACCAGTTCTACATCGACGAATTCGTGCGCCTGGGCCATGAAGAGATGGCCAAGCCCGATAGCGAATACATCGCCTTCATCGAACCCGGCAACGTGGTTACCCGCCGCACCGGCCTGGCCGCCGAGCCCGGTGACGAGCTGGGCGCCCCGCCCCCGCGCCTGCCGCAAATGCCCGCCTACCACCTGGTGCGCGCGGACCACAGCGGCATCACCATGGTCAACATCGGCGTGGGCCCGGCCAACGCCAAGAACATCACCGACCACATCGCCGTGCTGCGCCCCCACGCCTGGATCATGCTGGGCCACTGCGCAGGCCTGCGCAACAGCCAGCAGCTGGGCGACTACGTGCTGGCCCACGGCTATGTGCGCGAAGACCACGTGCTCGACGAAGAACTGCCGCTGTGGGTGCCCATCCCCGCGCTGGCCGAGATCCAGCTCGCCCTTGAATCCGCGGTGGAAGACGTGACCGGTGTGACCGGCGCCGACCTCAAGCGCATCATGCGCACCGGCACCGTGGCCAGCACCGACAACCGCAACTGGGAGCTGCTGCCCGACAACCAGCCCCAACGCCGCTTCAGCCAAAGCCGCGCCGTGGCGCTGGACATGGAAAGCGCCACCATCGCCGCCAACGGCTTCCGTTTTCGCGTGCCCTACGGCACCCTGCTGTGCGTGAGCGACAAGCCCCTGCACGGCGAAATCAAGCTGCCCGGCATGGCCAACCACTTCTACCGCGAGCGCGTAGACCAGCACCTGCGCATCGGCATCCGCGCACTGGAGACACTGCGCGCCGAAGGCATGGCCCGCCTGCACAGCCGCAAGCTGCGCAGCTTTGCGGAAGTCGCCTTCCAGTAAGCTCTGCACCGTTTCAAAAGCCGCGCGCACCACTGCGCGCTGGCGGTTTGGACCACTGCCCACGGGCCCACAACGCCTGGGTGGCGGGCCTGCTGACTTTTCAATGACCCTGGACTTTCTCACGCTGATGGCCGTGATGGCGGCCAACCTGTTCGCCATCTCGGCGGCGCTGCCGCTCGTCATGGGCCGCGACGTGAGCCAGGCTGCGCGCAACGTGCAGGCCAGCATGCTGCTGCAGGCCCTGGCGTGGGCCGCCATCATTGCCTCGTCCACCCTGTGGGACCAGGCCCTGTCCACCCTGTCGATGGCCTGCAACGCCTGGGCACAGTGGCTGCTGTACCGGGCGCTGCGCGAATGGCTGGGTGCGCGCCCCTTCAAGCGCACGCTGCTGGCGCTGGTGTGCCTGATGCCGCTGGGTTACGCCCTCGGCTTTGGGCACTACGCCTTTCGCGTGGGCTGGGCCAACTTTTTGATGGCTGCAATTTTGCTCATCGTGGCCCGTGCCACGCTCTACCCGGCAGCACCCACCACGCCGGCCGATGCGCGCTGGCGCCGCCTGCTCATGCTGTGCCTGCTCACTTCGGCGGGCTTCACGCTGGCGCGCGGCGTGCTAGGCGCGTTCACCGACCAGTACCCCAGCTTTCGCACGCCCCACCCCGTCAACCTGGGGGCCGCCGTGGCCACCAACATCAGCCTGGTGCTGGGCACCGTTGCCATCCTGGTGGCCTGGCATGCCGAGGCCGAACGCAAGCTGCGCGACCTGGCCATGACCGACGGGCTGACCGGGCTGGCCAACCGCCGCTCGTTTGCCGCGCAAGGGGCGGCCATGATCTCGCACGCCCAGCGCCACCGCCTGCCCCTGACGGCGCTGATGCTGGACATCGACCACTTCAAGCAAATCAACGACACCCTGGGCCACGAAACCGGTGACCGCGCCCTGCAACTGTTTGGCCGCCTGCTGCAAGAGTGCCACCGCAGCGGCGACATGGTGGGCCGCCTGGGCGGTGAAGAGTTTGGCGTGCTACTGCTGCACAACAGCGCCCCGGCAGGCACCTCGTTTGACCGGCGCCTGCGCCAGCGGCTGGCCGAGTGCAGCGTGCCGGAGCTGGGCTTTGCGCTCAACTACAGCGCTGGCATGGCCGTGCTGACGCCGCAGGACGACGCACTGGCCCCGCTCATGGCCCGGGCCGATACCGCTCTGTATGCCGCCAAAGCCGCAGGCCGGGGGCAGCTGGTAGCGGCCCGCTGAGCAGTCGCGCTACCCAAAACGCTATATTTTCAATAGCTGCCAGCGCTTATAAAATAAGCGCTAGAGGCCAATTTTGCTTCAACCTCTGCGGCCGAGCCACCCAGATGCCGCCACAATGGCGGCATGAGCGAACTCTTTGCCGTCCAGAACCTGTACAAGCACTATGGCGATGCCACGGTGGTGAACGATGTATCTTTTGCCATCGCCCCCGGCGAATGCCTTGGCGTCATCGGCCCCAACGGGGCGGGCAAGACCACCACCATCCGCATGTGCCTGGGCCTTACGGCGCCCGACAGCGGCGACGTGCTGTTCTACCCCGAGGGCGCGACCGAGCCGCTGTACATGCCGCGCGACGCGCTCGCCATCAAGGCGCAGCTCGGCGTGGTCACGCAGTTCGACACGCTGGACCCGGACTTCACCTGCGCCGAAAACCTGCGCGTGTTTGGCCGCTACTTTGGCATCCAGGGCCACACCATGGACGAGCGCGTGCCGCAGCTGCTGGAGTTTGCGGCGCTGACGCACAAGGCCCACGCCAAGCCGGGCGAACTCTCGGGCGGCATGAAGCGGCGCCTGTCCCTGGCCCGCGCCCTCGTCAACCGCCCGCGCCTGCTGCTGCTGGACGAACCCACCACCGGCCTGGACCCACAGGCCCGCCACCTGATGTGGGAGCGCCTGCAACTGCTGCTGCAGCAAGGCACCTCCATCTTGCTGACCACCCACTTCATGGACGAGGCCGAGCGCCTGTGCTCACGCTTGCTGGTGCTGGACCATGGCAAGAAAATCGCCGAAGGCAAGCCGCGCGAGCTGATCGCCCAGCACCTGGAAAGCGATGTGGTGGAAGTCTTTGGCGTGGGCGCCGTGGCGCTGGCCGAGGATGCGAACCTGCGTGCCCTGGCTGCGCGCGTGGAGGTCAGCGGCGAGACGGTGTTCTTCTACACCCACCAGCCGCAGCCCTTGCTGCTAGCGCTGGGCCAGCACGGGCACCTGCGCACACTGCACCGGCCCGCCAACCTGGAGGACTTGTTCCTCAAGCTGACGGGGCGGCAGATTCGGGAGTAGGGCTGAAGCGTGGCATCGGGTGACGCGGCGCCCACCCGTCATACCAAAAATGATAGCTGCCAGCGCTTTCCGAATATGCGCTAGCGGCCAATTTCACTTAAAACGCAGCATCAAGCCTTGCGCGGTTTGACCTTGCTGGCCGCCAGCTTGGCGTTGGTGCGGGCCGCATCCACATCGGCCGCACGCGCCAGGGCCACACCCATGCGGCGCTTGGCAAAGCTCTCGGGCTTGCCGAACAGGCGCAGGTCGGTGCCGGGCACGCGCAGGGCTTCGTCTACGCCGTCAAACACAATGCCTTGGGCTTCCATGCCGCCATAGATCACAGCGCTGGCGCCGGGGTTGCGCAGGCTGGTGTCCACGGGCAGGCCCAGGATGGCGCGGGCGTGCAGCTCGAACTCGCTCTGGTGCTGGGTGCACAGCGTGACCAGGCCGGTGTCGTGCGGGCGGGGGCTGACTTCGCTGAACCAGACGTCCTGGCCCTTCACGAACAGCTCCACGCCGAACAGTCCCTGGCCGCCCAGGTTGTCGGTGACGGCCTTGGCGATCTGGCGCGATTTTTCCAGCGCTGCAGGGTGCATGGGGTGCGGCTGCCAGCTCTCCACATAGTCGCCGCTCACCTGCACGTGGCCGATGGGGTCGCAGAAGCTGGTGACGATCTGGCCGTCGGCACCGACCGAACGCACCGTGAGCTGGGTGATTTCGTAGTCAAAGTCGATGAAGCCTTCGACGATCACGCGGCCGTGGCTCACGCGGCCACCGGCCATGGCGTAGTCCCAGGCTTTTGGTACATCGGCCGGGCCGTCGATCTTGCTTTGGCCCTTGCCGGAGCTGCTCATCACGGGCTTGACGATGCAGGGGTAGCCGATGCCTGCATCGATCGCTGCCTGCAGTTCTTCGAGCGAGTTGCAGAACTTGTAAGGACTGGTGGGCAGGCCCAGCGTTTCGGCGGCCAGCACGCGGATGCCTTCACGGTCCATGGTCAGGCGCGCGGCGCGGGCGGTGGGGATGACGCGCACCACACCGGCGGCTTCCAGCTCTTCGAGCATGGGGGTGGCGATGGCTTCGATCTCGGGCACGACCAGGTGTGGGCGCTCAGCCTCGATCAGGGCCTTGAGCTGGGCCGGATCGCTCATGGTGATGGTGCGTGCGTGGTGGGCCACCTGCTGGCCGGGGGCGTTCTCGTAGCGGTCGACCGCAATGGTCTCCACGCCCAGGCGCTGCAGCGCGATCAGCACTTCCTTGCCCAGCTCTCCCGAGCCCAAGAGCATGACTTTGGTGGCGTGGGGGGACAAAGGGGTTCCGAGGGTGGTCATGGCAAGGGCCTTCAAACGGTGATTGGGGAAAAGAGGATAGAAGAGGGTCGGCCAGGATTTTGCCTGCTGCGCAAAGCCTGGGAACCCTCTGCGCGAATCACCGCGCCGGGGATTCCTGGAGCCCAGCACAATAGCCCCCATGAGTACCACGCCCAACTTGCAGCCCCAGGCCACCGACGCAGCCCCACCCAGCACCTTGCGGCCCCGCCCGCCCGCGCCGGCTTCGGTCTGGCGCCCGCCTGCGCTGTCGGCCCGCTGGTGGCCTGTGTTTTTGCGCAACCTGCTGGTGTGGCGCAAGCTGGCCATCCCCAGCCTGGTGGGCAACATTGCTGAGCCGCTGATGTGGCTGGTGGCTTTTGGCTACGGCATGGGGGCCCTGGTGGGGCAGGTGAGCGTAGGCGCCGCAGGCGGGGATGCCAAGGTGCCCTACATCCTGTTCCTGGCCAGCGGCTCGATCTGCATGAGCGCCATGAACGCGGCCAGCTTTGAGGCGCTGTACTCCGCCTTCTCTCGCATGCATGTGCAAAAGACGTGGGACGGCATCATGAATGCGCCCGTCACGCTCGACGACGTGGTGCTGGCCGAAATGCTGTGGGCGGCCTTCAAGGCGCTGTTCACCGTCACGGCCATCCTGGGGGTGATGCTGGCCCTGGGCATCAGCCACAGCCCCAAGTTGCTGGTGGCGTGGCCGGTGCTGCTGGGGGTGGGCATCATGTTCTCCAGCATTGCGCTCATCTTCAATGCGCTGGCCAAGGGGTATGACTTTTTCACGTACTACTTCACGCTGGTGCTCACGCCCATGATGTTCTTGTCGGGCGTGTTCTTCCCGCGCGAGCAGTTGCCGCCGCTGGTGCGTGCCATTTCAGACTGGCTGCCGCTGACCAATGCGGTCGAGCTGGTGCGCCCGCTGTTCATGGACCAGTGGCCCCAGCAGCCACTGCGCCATGGTTTGGTGCTGGTGGCTACCACCGTGGTGGCCTTCTGGCTGGCGCTGGCGCTGACGCGGCGGCGCTTTCGCGGCTGAAGGGCACGCAGCTGCAGCGACTCAGGTCACCCCATCCAGGCGCTGGAGGGCCTGCACATCCAGCCCATCCACCCCGGGTGCCCAGCCCTTGGCTTGCAGGCGCTCTTCGGCGTAGCACACCAGTTGCAAGGCCAGCGGGGCGCCCAGTTCGTTGCAATAGCGGGTGATGACCTGGTAGCGCAGCACCAGCAGGCCGCGCAGCTCGCTGCGCAGGCGGCTTTCGCGGGTGCTTTGGTGGGGACCGCTTTGGGGAGTGGCGGGCTGCTGGTGGAGCCACTGCTGCAATTGCCCATGCTGCTCCAGTCGGGCGTCCAGCAAGTGCGACAGGGCGGCGATGCGTTCGTCCAGTTTTTCCAGCCTGCCTTCCAGGCGCAGGGCGTATTGGGTCAGGGCCTGTTGTGCGGCTTCGGTCTGCATGGTGCTCCAGGGCCGGCGGTGCGGCGGCGTCTCTTGCCAGCGGCAAGAACCAAGGGTAAACCCTAGCCGCCATTCTGAGGGACGCCGCCCAGCCCCCTCCCCATTCCAGGCCCACCACGGACCTGACACCTGATGCAGATCAAGAAACTCAGGCAACGCTGGCCCGCAGCAGGTCCACCGCTTTCTCGGCAATCATCACCGTGGGGGCGTTGGTGTTGCCACTGACGATGCGTGGCATGACCGAGGCATCCACCACCCGCAACCCCTGCACGCCGTGCACACGCAGCTGCGCGTCCACCACATCCATGGGCCCGGGCCCCATGCGGCACGAGCCCACCGGGTGGTAGATGGTGTCGGCATGGTTTCGGATGAAGGCGGCAATGTCGGCATCGGTGTGCGCGGCGGCCGATGCAGGCAGCTCGCGTGCGCCCAGGTCGGCCAGCGCGGGCTGCGACAGGATGGAGCGCATGCGGCGCACGCCCAGCACCATGCGCCGCAGGTCGTCCGCATCGGCCAGAAAGTTCGGGTCCACCAGCGGCAGCGCCATGGCATCGCCGCTGGCCAGGCGAACACGCCCCCGGCTGCGCGGCTGCAGCAGGCACATATGCGACGAGTAGCCGTGGCCCAGCGCGGTCTGGCGCCCATGGTCCACCAGCTTGCCAATCACAAAGTGCAGTTGCAGGTCGGGTGCGGGCTCGGCCGCGCTGCTGCAGATAAAGCCCCCGGCCTCGGCAAAGTTGGTGGTGAGCATGCCCCGGCGCTCTTTGCGCCACTGGGCCATGCCCTGCACCACCCGCAGCAGGCCCGCTGCCGACACGCCAAACAGGTCTTTGAGGTGCGGCGCGTCGTACAGCAGCACCACATCGGGGTGGTCGTGCAGGTGCTCGCCCACGCCGGGCAGCGCATGCACTACGGCAATGCCATGCTGCTGCAGCTGTGCCGCCGGGCCAATGCCCGAGAGCATCAACAGCTGCGGCGACAGCAAAGCCCCGGCGCTCAGCAGCACCTCGCGCGCCGCGCGCACTTGCTTGAGTTGCCCGCCCTGACGGTACTCCACGCCCACGGCGCGCCGCCCGTCCATCAGGATGCGCGTGGCATGCGCCTGGGTGATGACCTGCAGGTTGGCGCGCCCCAGGTGCGGGGTCAGGTAGGCCTTGGCGGCGCTGTGGCGCTCACCGTTTTTGTGGGTGACCTGGTACAGGCCCACCCCCTCTTGGGTGGGGCCGTTGAAATCGGTGTTGTGGGGGTAGCCCGCCTCCTCGCCCGCCTGCACAAAGCGCTGGCTCACGCGGTGGGGCGAGCGCAGGTCGGCCACGTTAAAGGGGCCGCCTTGGCCATGCAGTGCATCGGTGATGCGCTCGTTGTGCTCGGCACGCACAAAGTACGGCAGCACATCGGCCCAGGCCCACCCTGGGTTGCCTTGCGCGGCCCAGTGGTCGTAGTCGGCAGCCTGCCCACGCACGTAGACCATGGCGTTGACCGAGCTGGAGCCCCCCAGCACTTTGCCGCGCGGCTGGTAGCCCCTGCGCCCGTTCAGCCCAGGCTGCGGCACGGTGCTCTGGTGCCAGCTGTGCGATTGCAGCCGCGCCATGGCCGCCAGGCCCGCAGGGCAGTGGATGAACACGCTGGTATCGGCCGCACCAGCCTCCAGAAGGCACACGCGCACAGCGGGGTCCTCTGACAAGCGCCCCGCCAGCACAGACCCCGCCGAGCCCCCTCCCACCACGATGTAATCGAACATGGCTGCCTCCTCCCGGGCTGTGCACAGCAGCCCCGCGAGCACCTTAACCGAACGCCCGTGCTTTTTACTCAGGAACTTACCCGGGGGCGACAGGGCCAAGTAACTCTTGTCACGTACCATGCGGGCGTCTGTTTCACTTGGAAGAAGGCTCTGTTTTATGACGATTCAAACCGTTGGCATCATCGGCGCGGGCACCATGGGCAACGGCATTGCGCAGGCTTGCGCGGTGTCGGGCATCAATGTGGTGATGGTGGATATTTCTGACGCGGCCGTGCAAAAAGGCCTGGCCACCGTGGCCGGCAGCCTGGACCGCCTGATCAAGAAAGAGAAGATCACCGAGGCCGACAAGGCGGCTGCCCTGGCGCGCATCCAGACCTCCACCAGTTACGACGCGCTGAAAACCGCGCAGCTGGTGATCGAGGCCGCCACCGAGAACTACGAACTCAAGCTCAAGATCTTGAAGCAGGTCGATGCCTTGGTGGCCCCCGAGGTGATCGTGGCCTCCAACACCTCCTCCATCTCCATCACCAAGCTGGCCGCCGCCACCGGCCGTGCCGACCGCTTTATCGGCATGCACTTCTTCAACCCCGTGCCCATGATGGCGCTGGTGGAGATCATCCGCGGCCTGCAAACTAGCGATGCCACGCACGACGCCGTCAAGGCACTGGCCGAGGCGCTGGGCAAGAGCCCTATCACCGTGAAGAATGCGCCTGGCTTTGTGGTCAACCGCATCCTGGTGCCCATGATCAACGAAGCCTTCTTTGTGCTGGCCGAAGGCCTGGCCACGCCCGAAGACATCGACGCGGGCATGAAGCTGGGCTGCAACCAGCCCATTGGCCCGCTGGCATTGGCTGACATGATTGGCCTGGACGTGTGCCTGGCGGTGATGGACGTGTACCTCACCGAGTTTGGCGACAGCAAGTACCGCCCCTGCCCGCTGCTCAAGGAAATGGTGGCCGCTGGCCGCCTGGGCCGCAAGACGGGCCAGGGCGTTTACACCTACTGAAGCGACGGGGGTGCAGCCGCCCCCCATCGCGTCAAGGGGCGGCGGGGTCCGCCAGCGGCAGCCACACACTGGCCACCAGCCCCGACCCGTGGGCTGCGCCCTCCAGGGCCAAGCGACCGCCCATCAACTGGGCGTAACGCGCGACGATGGAGAGCCCCAGGCCCGCCCCCTGCCCCGGCGCCAGCCCCGGCGCGCCTTGCGCCCAGCGCTGCTGGACATGGCGGGCCAGTTCGGCGTCTACGCCTGGGCCGTTGTCCAGCACTTGCAGCACGGCATAGGGCGGCTCGCAATGCAAGGCCACGGTGATCTGGGGCGGATGGCCCCGGCCGTAACGCAGGGCGTTGTCCAGCAGGTTGTGCAAGATGCCTTCGATCAAACCGGTGTTCCCCCGCACCTGGGTGCCAGGCTCCAGCCCCTGCGCGCCCAGGTCTACCCCCAAAGCATCGGCACGGGGCAGGCACCGCAACACCACATCGCGCACCACGGCGTCCAGCGCCACCGTCTGCACCGACAGCGCAATGCCGCCCTCGGCCGCCCGCGCCAGGGCCAGCAACTGGTCCACCGTGCGGCTGGCGCGCTGCTCTGCCTGGGCAATGCCCTCCAGCTCGCTGCGCCAGACGGCTGGATCATCCTGCGCCAGCGCATGCGCGGCCTGGGCACGAATGCCTGCCAGCGGCGTGCGCAGCTCATGCGCCACATTGCCCGCAAACTCGCGCTGGGCGTGCAGGCCCTCGCGCACACGGGCCAGCAGCCCGTCCAGCGCCTCGCCCAGGCGCTGCACATCCAGGGTGGTGGCCTGCTCGGTGAGCGCTGGGGGCAGCGGTTGCAGGTCGGCCGCATCCCGCTGCTGCACGGCATCTTGCAAAGCAGCCAAGGGGCGCAAGTGCTTTTCAATACCGCCCAAAAGGCGCGATCCCAGCACCACCAGCAGCCACAGCTGGGCCAGGCCCGAGTAGATGAGCAAGCGGTGCAGCAGCTGGGTGCGACTCTCGGTGGCCTCGGCCATGACCACGGTGAAGGACGGCGGGCCAGCCACGTGCAAGCTCACACGGCGCCACTCGCGTCCCTCGCGCTCCATCGTGGAAAAGGCCTGCATTCGGCCCCGAGGCATGGCATCGGCGGCCAGTTCAGGGTCACCCGCCACCAGCGCTCCATCGGGCCCATACACCGCGAAAGGGGCGGCGGCACTTTGGTCGAGCAACAAGATGCCCACCTCCCGCTGCGTGAGGCCCAACTCCAGAGGCACGCCGCCCACACCACCTCGCACATGGGCTGCCAGCCCGTGCGCATCGTCCAGCAGGGCCCGGTCAAAGGCCTCGGCCACAAAGTGGTTGCCCACCGCCAAAATGACAGCGCTGCCCAGCCCCCAGACCAGCACCAGCGACACCAGCACATGGCGCCCGATGCGCTGGCGCAGTGCTGGCAACGGCAGGCGCTGCGCCCACCCGCCGGGGCTACGAGGGACTGGCATCTTCCTCCAGCACATAGCCCAGCCCGCGCAGCGTGCGAATGGCCGCGCCGCTGCCCTGCAGCTTGCGCCGCAGGCGTGAGACGAAGGACTCCAGCGCGTTGTCACCCAGGGCTTCGCTGGTGTCGGACAACCGCTGCGACAGCTCGCTTTTGCTCAACACCCGGCCGGGTGGCGTCATCAGTTCCCACAGCAGCTCAAACTCCCGGGAGGGCAGCTCCAGCGGCTGGCCGCCCAGGCTGCAACGGCGTGCCAGCCGGTCTAGCAGCAGCTGGCCCACGGTGACCACGTCAGCGGTGCCGCTAGCGCGGCGTACCAGCGCTCGCAAGCGCGCCTCCACCTCTTTGAGTTCGTATGGTTTGCCCAGGTAGTCATCAGCCCCGGCATCCAGGCCGGCAATGCGCTCTTCGGTGCTGTCGCGGGCGCTGAGGATCAGCACGGGGGTGCGATCGCCCCGGGCCCGGGCACCCCGCAGCGCGGTCAGCCCACTGCCCAGGCCGCTGCGGGTGCTGGCAGCGTGGGGCAGGTTCAAGTCCAGCAGCACGGCATCAAAGCCTTGCACGGCCCACCAGTGCTGGGCCTCTTCCACCGTGCGGGCCAGCTCCACCCTGTGGCCCGCTTTTTCCAGCCCCTGGGCCATGGTGCGGCCGAGCACGGGGTCGTCTTCTACCAAGAGGATGCGCATCGGTTTACGTGGAATTACGCATGGGCCAGGTCAGCCCGCGATCAGGTTCGATGGGAATAGTGCAACGGCCAGCATACCCCAGCCATCGGCGCGATTTTGGCAGGCCAGAGGCCCTTCGCCGAACACTACAGGAGACATATTTTGACAATGGATCGCAACCTCATACGGGGCTTTGTCCTCATGGCATTGGCGGTGGGCTTTGGCCTGCCGTCAGTGAACTACTCACTGGGCTCCCTGGGCAGGGCGGGGCCGGGGATGTTTCCCTTCATCGTGAGCTGCATGCTGTTTGTGATCGGCGTGATCACCGTGGTGCGCGCGCGCCTGGTCAAGCCGGTGCCACTGAATTTCCAGGTGCGCAACATCAGCATCATCCTGGGCAGCCTGTGCGGCTTTGCCTTGCTGTCGCACTACCTCAACATGATCGTTGGCATCGTGTTCATGGTGTTCTGCTCCGGGTTTGCCAGCACCACCTATTCGGTCGCGCGCAACCTGAAGATCGCCGCCGTGCTGGTGCTCATTGCACTGGCCTTCCAGAAACTTCTTGGCGTGAACCTGCCGCTGTACTGACATGGAAGTCCTCAACAACCTGGCGTTCGGCTTCAGCCACGCACTCACGCTGCACAACCTGATGTACTGTGCCATCGGCTGCACAGTAGGCACCTTGGTGGGCTTGTTGCCCGGCCTGGGCCCCCTGGCCACCATCAGCCTGCTGCTGCCGCTGACCTACTCAATCGACACCACGGGCGCGCTGATCATGCTCGCCGGCATTTACTACGGCGCGCAATACGGAGATAGCGTGAGCGCCATCACCATGAAAATTCCGCACGCGAGCAGCATCGTGGCCTGTATTGACGGGTATGCGATGACGCTCAAGGGGCAGACCGGGCTGGCGCTGTTCACTGCGGGCTTCTCCAGCTTCATCGGTGGCACGGTGGCCATCGTGGTGCTGACCTTCCTGGCCCCCAGCCTGGGCGAAGTGGCCTTCCTGTTTGGCCCGGCGGACTACTGCGCACTCATGTTGGTCGGCTTTGTGTGCGTGAGCTTTGTGACCACCGGCAGCCTCATCAATGGCCTGGCCATGTGCCTGGTGGGCGTGTTGCTGGGCTCGGTGGGCACCGACGTGAACAGCGGCACCGCGCGCTTCACCTTCGACCTGCCCTTCCTGGCCGACGGCGTGGGCATTGTCAGCATTGCGCTGGGCTGCTTCGGCATTGCCGAGATCACCAAGAACCTGGACTCGCGCGAGGAGCGCTCGCCCTTCAACGGCAAGATCAAGCTCATCCCGACCTGGCCTGAGTTCAAGCGCATCATCCCCAGCGCATTGCGCGGCAGCGTGGTCGGCTCCCTCCTGGGCATCCTGCCAGGCGGCGGCCCGGTGATTGCGCAGTTTGCGGCTTACGCCCTGGACAAGAAGGTCAGTAAATACCGCCACGAGATCGGCTCTGGCTGCATCGAAGGCGTGGCCGGCCAAGCCGCCGCCGATGAAGCCGCTGCGCGCACCAGCTTCATCCCGCTCATGAGCATTGGCATCCCCGAGAACGCCGTCATGGCGCTGATGATGGCGGCCTTCATCATCAAGGGCATACAGCCCGGCCCCAACATGATTGCCGGGCACCCCGAGCTGTTCTGGGGGCTGGTCGCCAGCATGTGGATTGGCAACTGCTTCTTGCTGACACTGAACGTACCCCTGGTGCGCTACTGGCTGTCGGTCTTCAAGGTGCCCTACAACGTGCTGTTCCCGGCCATCCTGTTCTTCTGCTGCATTGGCACCTACAGCATCAACAACAACCTCGACGATGTGTTCATCACCGTGGTGTTCGGCCTGCTGGGCTACCTGTTCATGCGGCTGGAGATGGACCCCTCGCCGCTGATGCTGGGCTTCATCCTTGGCCCCATGCTGGAAGAAAACTTCCGCCGCAGCATGCTGCTCAGCCGGGGCAGCTTTGAGGTGTTCGTGAACCGCCCCATCAGTGGCACCTTGCTCGGACTGATTGCAGTGTTTGTGCTGTGGCAGATGGTGAGCTTCTTCCGCCAAAGGGGCAAAACCCCGGCGTTAGCGGATGCGGCGCATGCCGACCACCAAGCCGTGGCGCCTGGCACTCCGGCAGTCCCGCAGCACGGCGCCTGAGGGTTCAGAGCCCTGTTGACGACCCTGCAGAGCGTCGCCAACAGACTCCCAAGCCAGTTCAAAACCTGTGACCGCACCGGGTCCGTGCGACCCCGGTGCTTGAACCAGTGCCTGAAGCCACCCGCACGGAGGACTCCGTGCGGGTGGCTTCGTTTTTGGGCACAACAGCACAGCCCCCGCCGGATGGCCTTGGCTTATTAACCACGTCAACGGTGCTGACATTTATCCAATTACATTGCACACAATTTAATTGCCAGCAATAATTCAGCCCATGCCCACCCGCCCAAGCACTCCCACCACCCCCACGCCGCAGTCGTTGCGGCTGGACAACCAGGTCTGCTTCGCGCTCTACTCCGCATCGCTGGCCATGACCAAGCTGTACAAGCCGCTGCTAGAAGCCATTGAACTGACGTACCCGCAGTACCTGGTGATGTTGGTGCTGTGGGAGCAAGATGGGCTCACCGTGTCTGAGCTGGGCGAGCGCCTGTACCTGGATTCGGGCACGCTCACCCCGCTGCTCAAGCGGCTGGAGTCGGGTGGCAACATCCGCCGCCTGCGCGATGCCGAGGATGAGCGACGCGTGCGCATCAGCCTCACGGGCCAAGGGCTTGCACTGCGGGACAAGGCCGAAGCCATTCCGCCCTGCGTGCTGGAAAGCAGCCAGTGCACCCTGCCCGAACTGGTGGCCCTGACCACCGAACTCAAACAACTGCGTGACCGATTGGGTCAGCGCTGAACGATTCCCTCCACCGCCCGCCTTTGGGCAAACACTGCAAGGAAGACACCATGACGACACTCGAAAAAGTCCTGTACACCGCCAAGTCCCACGTGACCGGCGGCCGTGATGGCGCAGCCAAGACCGACGACGGCCGCCTGGACGTCAAGCTCTCCTCGCCCGGCACCTCCGGCACTGGCACCAACCCAGAGCAGCTGTTTGCCTCCGGCTACGCCGCCTGCTTCATCGGCGCCATGAAAGCCGTGGGCGGCAAGATCGGCATCCCCGTGCCGCAGGACGTTTCCATCGACGCCGAAGTCGACCTGGGCCCCATCCCTAACGCCTACGGCATCGCCGCCCGCCTGGCCATCAGCCTGCCCGGCCTGGACAAAGCCACGGCCCAAAAGCTGGTGGACGCAGCCCACCAGGTGTGCCCCTACTCCAACGCCACACGCGGCAACATCGATGTGACCATCACGCTGGTCTAAGCCCCTTCAGGCAAGCAACGCCGCCGCCCCTTTTGACAGGGGGCAGCGGCGTTTTTCTTTCAGGGATTGCGGTGGGTGCGCACAGAACCTGTTCTCAATCCGTGGGCTGGCGCGCCTGCACTGCGCTTGCTGCGGTGGGCGCTGCCGCTGCGGGGTGCAAGGCCAGCACCTCAGCGCGCAACTGGCGCACTTCATTGCGCAGCAGTGCCAGTTCATTGAGCAAGTCCGCTTCGATCTGGCTCTCTTCCGCCGCCACGTCCTTCTCCACAAAAATGGCGGCCAGCGACGCCGTGGCCAGCGACAGCACGGCCAAACCCAGCAACACCACGACCACTGAAAACGCCCGCGATGCATGGGTGCTGGGCACCAGATCGCCATAACCTACAGTGGCCGCTGTGGTGAAGGCCAGCCATAGGCCATCGGTGAAAGTATCGACCCGAGGGTCCAGCATCCAAAAACCCACGCCACCCAAGCCCAGAATCAATCCGCACAACACCAGCGAATAGATCACCCCACGGCGGGCGATGTAGATTTTTTGAGAGGCGCGGTTTTGCGGCATGGGAAACAGCCCAAGGGCATGCGATGGGAGGGGGAAAACGCCCCCTGATTATTGCCATCCAAACCCGCTGCAGGCTGACAAACAGCCACCCGCCACACCCCGGACAAACCGCAGTCCGAAGGCGCCCCCCTGTGGGGCATGATGCAGGCATGGGGAGATCACCATGAAACTGGCCCTCTTGTCAGACATCCATTCCAACCGCCAGGCGCTGGACGCCTGCCTGCAGCACGCCCGTGACCAGGGGGCCGAGCACTTTGCCCTGCTGGGCGACCTGGTGGGCTACGGGGCTGACCCCGCCTATGTGGTGCAGCAGGCCATGGAACTGGCCGCAGCCGGACACAGCGTGATTGGCGGCAACCACGACGCCTTTGCCGTGCACCCCCCGGTGGGGGCCGACAAAGGCGCGACCAGCATCGCCGCCCAAGGCGCGGTATGGACGCACGAGCAGCTCACCCCGCAGCAGCGTGATTTTCTGGCCCAGTTGCCCCTGACCGCCGAGGTGGGCGGCGTGCTGCTGGTGCACGCCAGCGCCGATGCCCCCGAAAGCTGGCGCTATGTGGACAACGAAGTGGTGGCCGCCCAATGCCTGGAGGCTGCGACCCAGCACCCCGGAGTGCATCATGTCTTTTGCGGCCATGTGCACCTGCAGACCCTCTACTACCGGGGCGCCGGGCGAGGGCTGATGCGCTTTACGCCCATGGCGGGGGTCGCGGTGCCCGTGCCACCGCACCGGCAATGGGTGGCCACGGTGGGCTCGGTCGGCCAGCCACGTGATGGAGACCCGCGCGCCATGTACGCCCTGCTGGACACCGACCACTGGCAGCTGCGATTTGAGCGCGTGCCCTACGCAGTGAGCGAGGCTGCTACCGCCATTTTGGCCACCGGCGGCGCGCTGCCCCCCACGTTTGCCCACCGCCTGGAGATAGGACGATGAAACTGCTGAAGCCCGGCGCCGTGGTGGACGGCTTTGTGGTGCGCGAATGCATTCACGCAGGGGGCATGGCCCACATTTACCGGGTCGAATACGCCAGCGGCGCGCCAGACCCCGGCTTTCCCATGGCCATGAAGATCCCGCGCATGACGGTGGGTGATGGGGCGGAGAACATCGTGGGGTTTGAGGTGGAGCTGCAAATCCTGCCTGCTCTTACCGGCCCGCATGTGCCGCGCTTTGTGGCCGCTGGCGACTTGCACCGGCTGCCCTACATCACCATGGAATACCTGCAGGGCCACACCCTGCAGTATTGGCTGGACGCTGGCGAACGCCCAGACGAGGCACAGATCGCCCGCCTGGGTGCAGCCCTGGCTCACGCCGTGCACAGCCTGCACCAGCAAAACGCCTGCCACCTCGACCTCAAGCCCGGCAACGTGCTCTTCACGCACGAGGACCACGCCGTGCTGCTGGACTTTGGCCTGTCGTGCCACGCGCACTTCCCGGATCTGCTGGCCGAAGAGCAGCGCAAGGCTGTGGGCTCGCCCGCCTGGATGGCGCCCGAGCAAGTGGTGGGCGTGCGGGGTGACCCGCGCAGCGACCTCTTCGCCATTGGCGTGATGCTGTACGAACTGGCCACGGGCGAGCTGCCGTTTGGCGCCCCCACCACCGATGGCGGCCTGCGCCAGCGGCTGTGGATGGTGCCCGCACCGCCACGCAAGCACCGCCCCGACCTGGCCCCCTGGCTGCAAGAAATCATCTTGCGCTGCCTGGAGCCCGAGGCCGCGCAGCGCTACCCCTCAGCCGCCCACCTGGCGCTGGACTTGGCCAACCCCACCCAGGTGCGCATTACCGAGCGGGGGCGGCGCACCCAGGGCACGCCGTTCCTCGCGCACCTCAAGCGCTGGCTGCGGGCTGCGGGCATGCACTACCAGCCCAGCCCCTTGCCCTCGCAACAAATCGAAGAAACCCCCATCGTGATGGTGGCCGTGCCGCACAGCGATGTGACGGACGCCACGCTGTACTCGCTGCGCGAAGCGGTGGCCCGCTCGCTGGGCATCCGGCCCGGGGCGCGGCTGGCGTGCGTCACGGTGCTGTCCCCGTCGGCCAGCAGCACCAGCGACAGCGCCCGCAGCGAAACCGCGCTGCACCGCCAGCACCACGCCCGCCTGCGCCAATGGGCCCAGCCGCTGGACCTGACCGAACACCCCGTGAGCTACCACGTGCTCGAATCCAGCGATGTGGCCCACGCCCTGGTGCGCTATGCCGAGGGCAACCACGTCAACATGATGATCCTGGGCGCGGCCACGCACGGCTTGCAAACCCAGCGCTTCATAGCCACCGTGCCGATGCGCGTGGCCCGCGACGCGCCGTGCACTGTCATCCTGGTCAAGCAGGCCCTGCCGTTTACGCGCTTGGCCGGGACGGCTTAGAGCGGCAAGTGATGGGCGAACTGTCACCCACGCGGCCCTTGGCTATTGAGCCCACACGCCCTTTGCATTAGCGTAGCGGCATGAGCACCACCACCCTCCTCGTGCGCCAGAACCAACTGGCCGACACCGCTGTGCGCACCACGGCCGATTCAGCGCTGCAGGAGGGAGAGATCCGCGTCCAGGTGGACCGGTTTGCCCTCACCAGCAACAACATCACCTACGCGGCCATGGGCGACATGCTTCAGTACTGGCAGTTCTTCCCCTCGGGCGAGGCGGGCTGGGGGATCATTCCGGTGTGGGGGTTTGGCACGGTGCAGGCCTCGCGGCACCCCGACATCCCGGTGGGCGAGCACCTCTATGGCTACTGGCCCATGGCCACCCATGCGGTGCTGGCCCCGCACCGCGTGAGCAACACGGGATTCAGCGACGGCGCTGCGCACCGCGCGGGGCTGCATGCGGTCTACAACTACTACCTGCGCACCAGCACCGACCCGTTCTACCAACCCTTCAACGAGGACATCCAGGCCCTGCTGCGACCGCTGTTTGTCACCTCGTGGCTCATCGACGACTTTCTGGCCGACCAGCAGTTCTTTGGCGCGGGCGCCGTGCTGCTGTCCAGCGCGTCCAGCAAAACGGCCTACGGCACGGCGTTCGAGCTGGCCAAACGCCCAGGCATCCAGGTGGTGGGGCTGACCTCAGCCACCAACCGGGCGTTTTGCGAAAGCCTGGGCTGCTACCACCGGGTCTTGGCTTATGAAGACTTGGAACAGCTGCCCGCCAAGCCTGCCAGCGTGTACGTGGACTTTGCGGGCAGCGTGGCGCTGCGCGGGCGCATCCACCGGCATTTGACAGGGCTGGCCTACAGCTGCGCCGTAGGGGCCAGCCATGTGCAAGACCTGGGCGGCGCGGGCGACCTGCCCGGCCCCCGCCCCACCATGTTCTTCGCCCCGGCACAGGTCAAAAAGCGCAACGCAGACTGGGGAGCCCAGGGCCTGAACGAGCGCCTGGTGCAGGCGTGGCAGCAGTTCAGCGCAGCGGTGCAGGCCCCGCCGCAGCCCTGGCTGGTGGTGCAGCACCACCAAGGCCGCGCCGCCACGCAGGCGGTGTACCTGCAGGTGCTGGGCGGCCAGGGCAGCCCGCGCCTGGGGCATATGGCGAGCCTGCTGGCGTAATCATCCGTCTGCCACCGCCCGCAGGTCACCGGTCGCACAACCCCCTTGCAAAGCAAGCCAGCGACGACAATCGCTGCATGCACCCACACCATGACAACCCGCCGGACGCAGGCACCAGCGCCCAACACCCTTTTGCCGCACTGACGCCCGACGCCGTGCTGGATGCACTCGCCAGTGTGGGGCTGTACGGCGACGGGCGGCTCATGGCGCTGTCGTCTTATGAAAACCGGGTGTACCAGGTGTCACTGGAAGACGGCCAGCGCGTGGTGGCCAAGTTTTACCGCCCTGAGCGTTGGAGCCACGCGCAGATTCTGGAAGAACATGCCTTTGCCGCCGAGCTGACCGCCGCCGAGGTGCCCGCTGTGGGCCCGCTGGAATTGAACGGCACCACGCTGCACACCCATGGTGTTTTTGCGTTTTCGGTCAGCCCCTGGCGCGGAGGCCGGGGGCCAGAGCTGGACGACTTTGAAGTGCTGGAGTGGATTGGCCGCTTTCTGGCGCGCATCCACACCGTGGGAGCGGCCAAGCCCTTTGCGCACCGCCCGGCGCTCAACGTGCAGACCTTTGGCACCGAACCACGCGACTGGCTGCTGGCCCACGAGATCATCCCGCTGGACATGCAGTCGGCCTGGCAAGGCGCCTGCGAAGACGCTCTTAAATTGATAGCTAGCAGCGCTTTATCAACGGGCGATGGAGGCCAATTTGGCTTAAACCAGGCACGCCAGATACGCCTGCACGGCGACTGCCACCCTGGCAACATCCTCTGGACGCCCACCGACCAGCCCAGCGGGGGGCCCCACTTTGTGGACCTGGACGACGCCCGCACCGGCCCCGCTGTGCAGGACCTGTGGATGCTGCTGTCCGGCGACCGCAGCCAGCGCACGCAGCAGCTCAGCGCTTTGCTGGAAGGCTACGAGCAATTTCGCAGCTTCGACCGCCGCGAGCTGGCGCTGATCGAGCCTCTGCGCACGCTGCGCCTCATCCACTACAGCGCCTGGCTGGCCCGGCGCTGGCAAGACCCGGTGTTCCCCGTCAACTTCCCATGGTTTGGCAGCAGCGACTACTGGCGCGGCCAGGTGGACATGTTGCACGAACAGATCGAAGCCATGGGCGAAGAGCCGCTGTACGCCTGACGCAGCCAGCTTTCAGCGGCCCTCTTCTATGGCATCGCGTCCA
Source organism: Acidovorax sp. 62 (assembly GCF_002754495.1). NCBI lineage: Bacteria > Pseudomonadati > Pseudomonadota > Betaproteobacteria > Burkholderiales > Comamonadaceae > Acidovorax > Acidovorax sp. 62. The sequence continues at coordinate 4,567,616 of NZ_PEFJ01000001.1, read as the reverse complement.
AATGCGTATAGATATCATTTATGGCAAAAATGATTTTCAATTTTCTATAAAGTGTTTACAATGACACTCAAATGATACTTTGGTGGTTTCCGGTGTGTTGGCCAATCCGCTCCTCGCGGATTGCAAACGATTGTCAGCACAAAGACCTGCACTGCGGTTCTAGGGCACCATCCAAAGGCCCCCTTTGTTGTTCTATGAAAAGTGCGCTCAAGCGCTGACCACAAGCCATGCGAATAGCCGCCCTCGACGATGACCCGATCTTGCTGGAGCTGATCAAAGCAACCACCGAGCACCAAGGCCACGTCTGCCACACCTACCAAACGGGCGCGCAACTGCTGCGCGACATCCGCCACGAAACGTTTGACCTGCTGATCGTGGACTGGCATTTGCCCGACATGGAGGGCCCCGAAGTCGTCGCCTCCGTGCGCCAGTCCACAGGACGGCAATTGCCGATCCTGTTTGTCACCCGCCGCCGCGAAGAGCAGGACGTGATCGAAGCGCTGTCTTGCGGCGCGGACGACTTCATGACCAAGCCCCTGCGCATGGGTGAGCTGATGGCCCGCGCCACGGCCCTGTTGCGCCGTGCATACCCCCAAGCCATGGGCAACAACCTGGCGTTTGGCCCCTACCGGTTTGACCCCGACAAGCGTTCTCTGCTGCTCAATGACGTGGAAGTGGACCTGAAAAACCGCGAATACGAGCTGGCCCTGTTCATGTTCCGCAACGCCGGGCGGCTGCTGTCGCGCGCCCACCTGCGCGAAGTGGTGTGGGGCGAAACCAGCGAGGCCCCCTCGCGCTCACTGGACACCCATGTCTCACGCCTGCGCAGCAAGCTCGACCTGAACCCTGCCAACGGCTATGTGGTCAGCGCCATCTACGGCATGGGCTACCGGCTGGATGCGGTAGACCCCCACGCAGCGCACCACAGTCCTCAGGATGCCCCAGGCTCTGAGGGCGCAGGAGCCGCAGAAACAACGGGTGTGGCAGCCACAGCCGCCGGTGAGGGCAGCCAGACCGGCACCACCACCTTGGCCACAAACTGACGGTCCAGCCACAGCCACACCAGGATAGGCGCCAAGGTGGGCACCACCAACGAGCCCACCTGGTAGCCGTACACGATGGCCTCCAGCTGCCACTGCGCAATGCGCAGCAGCCGGGCATCCACCTGGGTGGTCAGCACCACCTGCATCAGCGCATACATCGTCAGGCTGAAAGCCTGCGCGGGCAGCAGCACCAGGTAGCCCACCAGCGCACGCAGCCAGCGCTTAGGCCCCCGGGCTGCCAGCAGCAACGCCAAGAAAATGGGCAGGCCATAGGCGTAGCGCGCGGGGTTCACGTCAATGGTGACCTCGGCCTTGCGGCCACCGGCCGATGGCACCGGAATGGCCACCCGGGTGTCCACGTCCATCACGCCCGGGCGCAGGTGCACCTCACGCACCCACATGGGCGCCGTCTGCTCCAGCGTCACGCTGGACAGCACGCCCACGGGATACGAAGTCCACGGAGAAATCTGCGTCCACAGCACGGTGAGCGCCAACATCCAGCCAAAGGCGGACAGGACAAAAATGGCAAACGGAGAAGGACGGAGCATGGTCTTCAAGCCCTCACCCATCAAGCTGCAGCCGCTTCAGCGGGGGCCGCTGCGGCCTTGTTGCCGGCGCGCACCCACAGCAGCCACACGATCAGCACATCTAGCATGATGAGCGCCTGCCAAAGGTACTCGTGCGCAAAGTTGAACACCTGCGTATTCCACTGCCCCAGGTAAAACAGGCTGATGACCCGCACCATGTTGAGCCCCTGCACCGCCACAAACCCCGCCGCCAAGCCGATGAGCTTGTGCCGCCACGACGAGGGGAACGCCACCACCGCCGCAAACAACACAATGCACGCCTCAATGCCGTTGCAGCCGGGCTCGATCGACACACCAAAGCCCGTCACCGTGTTCCACAGCACCTTGCCTGCCGCCGCCGCACTGCTGTCAAACCAGGTCACCAGCCCAGCGCACATGCGGGCCAGCAGCATCGTCCAGGGCAGCACCACATGCTGCTGCACCACGCCCAGCATGTTGATGCCGAACAGCGACAGCTGCAGTGCCAAAAATGTGAGAAAGAAACGGGCCATGAACCACCTGGAGCGAGAAAGAAGGGAGAGAAGCCGGGCGCAAACGGGTGCCAGCAGGCCACCCCCACCCGGCAGCCGGTTGGGCGTGCGGATTATCAAGCGATCTGCCTCGAATGGCACCAAAAACTTGGCATCCCGTGCGGGTGTGCCGCAGCCCGCCGCAAGGCCACCCTACCCAGCCACGGCGATGCGTTCAACATCGTTAACCTTTGGGGCCCTGGGAACGCGCGCCACAGCCTTCTACACTGCGCCGACCCAAGGGGGCTATAGCCACCTCACCTGTGCGCTTTTAGCCCATTTGACCTGGGTCATATTCCTCTTGCGATCCCCAGAAACTGGGCGCACAGTGCCCCAACAATCCATCAGCCCACCCCGTCCATTCACCCACCAGCCCGTCCTGTCCGCCTGCTGACAGGGTGTGAACGCCATCACCGAGCCCCATGCGCCGCGAACGTTTTTTCTCCCACCTGCCCCTGGCAGCCAAAATCAGCCTGCTGGTCGGGCTGATGGGTCTAGTGTCGATGGCCATCATTGGCTACGCCATGGTCAGCATGCGGCAGATGGACACGCAGTACCGCACCTTGATCGCGCTGGAGTCCGAACTGACCCACAGCTTTGGCGACGCGAGCGTGCTGCTCAGCGAGACCCACGGCCTAGTGTCTGGCATGGCCAACACCCCCCGCAGCCCTGTGCAGGCCGCAGCGGCCAAGCCCACACAGCGGCTGCGCGCGGTGCAGCGTGATTTTGAAATGACGCTGAACGACATTGCACAGCGCATGCCCCACAAGGGGCGGGATCTGATGGCGCTGCGGCTGCGCTCGCAAGAGGTGTTCGATGCAGGCCAGCAAGTCCTCAACGCAGCAGAGGCAGCCCCCGCCCGACCGGGCTTCAACACCCACGCCAACAACCACATGTACCAAGACTTCGAGCCTGCGATGGTGCAGCTCAAGCAAGGGCTGGAGAGCCTGCGCAGCCGCTCGCACGCCGAGTTCGAGGCGCTGGTAGAGCAGCAAAACGACGCCACCAGCGACACCCTGTGGTCCATGGCTGCGGCTGTCGTGGCCGCGCTGGCGCTGGTGCTGGTGCTGTCGGTGTACGTGGCGGTGACGCAAATCTCGCGCCCCATCACCGACTTGGCGCGTATCATGAATCGCCTAGCCTCGCAGCAGTATGGCGATGCCATCCCCGCCACCCGCCGCCGCGACGAGGTGGGCACCATGGCCCGGGCACTACAGGTCTTCAAGAACACCATGCAGCGCGCCGACAAGCTCACCGCACAGGTGCAACGCAGCGAAGAAGCACGCAAACTGTCTGAACAGCTGGTGGACCTGACCAGTGCCATCCCTGGCGTGGTGTTTCAGTTGCACCTGCAGCCCAACGGCACCTGCCGCTTTTTGTTCGTGAGCGACAAGGCTGCGGAAATGCCGGGCCTGCAGGTGCTGGCCCTGCTGCGCAGCGGCGGCTCGGTGGGCGAGGCGTATTCGGTGCCGCAAAGCGTGCAGCAGCGCGTGCAAGCACGCTTCATGGAACGGCTGCACACCCAGGCCCCACTCGACTTTGACACCGAAGTGCTGCACGAAGGCACATCCCGGTGGCTGCAGACCTCGGCCACCGCGCGGCGGCTGGAAGACGGCAGCGTGCTTTTTCATGGCGTATGGATGGACGTGACCGAGCGCAAGAGCCAGACCCGCGCCATGGCCACCGCCAAGGAAGCGGCCGAGCGCGCCGCGCAAGAGCGCGCCCGCTTCCTGGCCGTGATGAGCCACGAGATCCGCACCCCACTCAACGCCATCCTGGGCATGGCCCAGCTGGCTTTGAAAGAAGAGTTGCCCCCGCCCCAGCGCGAGCGCATCGAGCAAATGCACCGGGCAGGCCGGCACCTGCTGGGCATCCTGAGCGACATCCTGGACTTCTCCAAAATCGACGGTGGCCACCTGGTGCTGGAGAACAAGGCCTTTGCCCTGTCGCCCGTACTGGCCACGCTGGTCGACCTGCTCAGCCCCAAAGCCCACGCCAAAGCGCTGCAACTGCGCCTGGAAGTGGCCGATGAGGTGCCCGAACAGCTGATGGGCGACAGCCAGCGTCTGTCCCAAATCCTCATCAACTACGTGCACAACGCCATAAAGTTCACCCACCAGGGCGAAGTGCTGGTGCGCCTGAGCGTGGCCCAGCAAGACGGCAACAGCCTGCTGCTGCATGGCGCGGTGCAAGACACCGGCATAGGCCTCACGCCCGAGCAGATGCAGGGGCTGTTTGAGCCCTTCAGGCAGGGCGATAGCTCCATCACGCGCCGCTTTGGCGGCACGGGGCTGGGGCTCGTCATCTCGCGCCAGCTGGCGCGGGCCATGGGGGGCGACACCGGGGTGCAAAGCCAGCCCGGGCAAGGCAGCACCTTCTGGTTCACCGCACGCCTGCAGCGCGCCCCTGCCACCGACTGGGCGCGCGACGTGCTCACCCAGCCCCTGCAAACCACGGCCCTGGCCCCCGCCCACACTGCGGGGCTGCGCGTTCTGGTGGTGGACGACAACGACCTGAACCGGCAAGTGGCCAAAGGCCTGCTCGAAGCCGGAGGCCTGGTCGTGGACATGGCCCACGACGGCGCCCAGGCCGTGGAAACACTCACCCGGGCCAGCGACAACACCTATGCCGCCGTGCTGATGGACATGCAAATGCCCGTGATGGACGGGCTCAGCGCCACGCGCGCCCTGCGCGCCCTGCCCCGCTTCGAGGCCCTGCCCATCATCGCCATGACGGCCAACGCCAGCACCGCCGATGTGGAGCGCACCCGCGCCTGCGGCATGAACGACCACATCGCCAAACCGTTGCTGGAAGCGCCGCTGTGGCACACCCTATCGCGCTGGCTGGCCAAGGCCCGCAACACCCGCGCGCCCAGCCCGCCACCGCCCCCCGCACCGGCCACGCAGCCCTCCAACAGCCTAGCCCCAGCCCCCGTCGTCGTCGCTGAGAGTCCGCAGACCTCGACCGCCACCAGCACCACCACCGCCGTGTTCGACGCAGCGCTGCTGCAAGACCTGCAAGACACCATCCCCACCGCGCGGCTGCTGCCCCTCATCGACCAGTTCATCCAGGACTGCGAGCGCCGGGTAGAACGCATCACCCAGGCCGCACACAGCCGCCAATGGGAAACCCTGCGCCGCGAAGCCCACGACCTGGGCGGCACCGCAGGCAGCTTTGGCCTGAGCCCCCTGGGCGAGCTGACCCGCCCCCTGGAAGCTGCCGCCAAAGCCCAGGACGCCGCCACCATCGACCGCTGCCTGCCCAAACTGCAACACCTGGCCCGCCAAGGCCTGACGCAATTGGGGGCCCATGTGCGCGCACTGCAAGCGCCGCATCAGGGGCAACGTGGGCAGGGGACGTCAGCGTGAAGGGTGGAGAATGCGGCTATCGGCCAGGAGCCGTCCTTCACTTACTAGCCAGTTTTGCTAGCAAAACCGGTCGTTGCGAAATGCAGAGACTCAAAATACATGAACTTCAACCGTTGCTCGCAAAAGTCGAACAGCTCCGGTCATACCCGGCTACGCACAGCGTACTTGCATCGGTTGAAGAGCTAGTCACATCTGCCTCGACTCCTTCGATGGCGCAGCATGCATGCGAACGGATTGTTTCGATGTGCAATCCAAAGGCTTGGGGCGACATTGGCTCGACCGGCTTTGGCTCGAAATGGACAGACTGGCAAGATTTCCTGGGGGAGCTAAGCGGGGTGGCCACCCGATGTGGTCGGCAGATTTACATGACTTCCAAGCAAGGACCTGCTGAGCGTCAATAGTCTGCAAATTCGTACATCCTTTTTGGGACCGATAGCGTCCCATGCCGTGGGGCAGAATCCGGCCAGCAGCCGACATTCGAAGTGAACAAGAAAATTAATGCCTGAAATCTATGTCAGCACGGATGTGGAGTCCGATGGGCCAATACCCGGACCCAATTCAATGCTCAGTTTTGCTTCAGCGGCTTACACTGCAGATAAGCAACTCCTTTCCACATTCAGCGCAAATCTTGAGACATTGCCCGATGCCATCCCTGACGCAAAGACAGCGGAATGGTGGTCAACGCAACCTGAAGCTTGGGCTGCATGTAGGTCTAACCTCTTGTCTCCGACAGTTGCCATGCGGGCCTACGTCAAATGGATAGAAACACTGCCAGGAAAGCCAGTGTTCGTTGCATATCCAGCCGGCTTTGATTTCCTTTTCGTTTACTGGTATCTCATGCGCTTTGCAGGGGAGAGCCCGTTCAGTCACTCTGCCCTTGATGTGAAGTCATTCGCGATGGCCATGCTGAAAAGTGAGTACCGCAACAGTAGCAAGCGGAATATGCCAAAGCATTGGTTCGATGACCTTCCACACACTCATGTTGCGCTTGACGACGCAATCGAACAGGGCGCGATGTTCTGCAATATGCTCGCTGAGAACAACCGCAGGTAGGTGATCGGTTAAAAGTGATTGATCGGCCAACTGCGGTCACTGAAGGCGGTTAGGAGAAACGGACATTGACGAGCATGAAACTAGCGGTACCTAACGCCATCCTTTTCATTTTGGATCCAAGCAACGAAGCCGCTGCGATTCCAGAGTATGAAGCCTTGGTCTCGCACAGCGATAGCTGTGTAAGCGTGGGAACCCAGGCGGATGTGGACGGCGAAACCGAAGTTTCACTAAGTTTTGTCGGCCCTTCAGGACTTAGCCTTGTTTTCGATGGCCACGTTCAAACTCCCACAGGTTCCATTGGGGTGATGACATCCGAAGGTGCATCGCTCGGGAGCATTGACGGGCTGACGCCGAGAACCCGAGTTGCGGTTTGGGTCGATGACGACAAATGGCCGTCTCGCGTAGCAATTGTCGTTAGCGGCAACTAGATGTCCGTTTCGAGCGCCTGCTGGTCTGCGCTAGGATGCGGTTCTCGGCCAGTAGCAGCCCGTGGCCGCAGATGAAAGCGGACGCTCAAAGCAGAGTTAACCGGCGGCTTGCGCCAGGAGTGCGTGCAACGCGCCGACGCCGCCAGGTGTCCGTGTTGAACGCCCAGCCAGACCGCAGGCCATCAAACTCAGCCATCATTGGTCCGTCGAGAGCACTCTGCAGGAAGGGTGCCCGCTGGCATCTCCTCGTACACACATGCCCAGGTGAACTTCCCGGCGGCATCGATTTGGGGGCGCAGTCGAAAGCTCCTTAGGTCCTGCCGCCCGCTACCCATAAGCACAACGCGGAGCGTTCCGTCAGCCTCGACTCGAATGCTTTGCACCGTTTCGGGCAGAGGCCTATCAAAGTCTACTGCGGCCAAGCTGTCTGGAAAGTTCGAGTGCTGTTTGTAGTGTGACTCGAGCACCATCGCTGCAGCCTTCGCGTGGATCAGCCCTTCATTTGCGCCTTCGTTCGTAACCTGTGCGACAGCATTGGCGTAGCCGCGCTCAGTTGATGCGCGATCAGCCTCCCGGCCCACAATTCTGAAAAGTGCAGACACTCCCATGACAATGAGAACAATGCGAAACGTCGTGAACTTGGACTTTGGCTTGCCCTCGGTCTGGTTGGAGTCGGCCATGGTGCTATGCGGTCCAACGTGATGTATCCCGAAAAACCTGCGAGATACTCTGGACTGTGCGGGATATTCTGGACACTGAATTCTCCTGAAGGCGGCTTGCGGCGCAGGTTTGCAAAGGATGACCTGCTCAAACGTCCAAGTATAAAAATTCCGTGAAACCTAGCACGCGTTAACTCAGCAAACTATAGCTTGCCGTAGGCAGCCACCGAGATTTCCAACAGCCGCTGTAGCAAGTCAATGGCTGCGCACGGGTGGCGTTTCCGAACGGCGGCTCAGGGCCCAAAGCACTCCTTCGCACACCAATCCATCGCCTCAACATCGGCAGCCCAGCAGGCCCAAACCCCATCAGGCAACACCACCCCGCTATGCTGTGCACAGACCGTCGCCCAGCGCACACCTGCGCTGGCGGCATCACAACCGCACCGGCAAGCATTTCCAACGCCCGGTTCGCAGGCCCTTGTACCCAACGCTCATCGCCCACCGCCATGAAAGACCTGATCCGCAATCTGTTGTCCATCCGCCAAAAGCGCAAGACCGCGCCCGTAGGGCCCTTGCCGCAGGTGGGGGCAGCCCTCATCCGTGGCACGGTCAAGATGAAAGTCACCCACCCCGTGCCGCGTGAGCTGTGGGATTGGCTGGTGCTCTCGGGCTGGCGCAATGTGCCGGTGAAGAATGACCGGCGCAGCTACCAATGGCTACCCGATGCCGCGCTCAAAGAGCTGCTGGATGCAGACCCGGCGCAGCGCAACCAAGCGCATGCGCGTGTGCTGGCGCAGAGCAAGGCAGACGCATAGATCCATAGCACCCCAACCCCTGGTGGCTCCCGCTGCCCCACAAAAAAACCCCGGATGCGCGCAAGCACACCGGGGTTTACTATTATTTTTATAGCTGCTAGCGCTTACTCCATAAGCGCTAGCAGCCTATTTGGCATCAAAACTACGCCAGCAAGGCATTCACGCGCTTGACGTACGCAGCGGGGTCTTCGGGCAAGCCGCCCTCGGCCAGCAGGGCCTGGTCGAACAGGATGTGCGCCAGGTCATGGAAGTGCACGCTGCCGTCGAGCTTTTTGACCAGCGCGTGTTCGGCATTCACTTCCAGCACGGGCTTGGTCTCGGGCGCCTGCTGGCCGGCCTGCTTGAGCATGCGCGCCAGCTGGGTGCTCATGCCGTCGTCTTGCACCACCAGGCATGCGGGTGAATCGACCAGGCGCGTGGTCACGCGCACGTCTTCGGCCTTGTCCTTCAGGGCTTCTTTCAGCTTGGCCAGCACGGGCTTGAAGGCTTCGGCAGCCTCTTCGGCCGCCTTCTTCTCGGCCTCGTCTTGCAGCGTGCCCAGGTCCACAGCGCCCTTGGCCACGCTTTGCAGCGGGGTGCCGTCAAACTCCTGCAGGTAGTTCAGCGCCCACTCGTCCACGCGGTCGGTCATCAGGAGCACTTCGATGCCCTTCTTCTTGAAGACTTCGAGCTGCGGGCTGTTCTTGGCGGCGGCGAGCGTGTCGGCGGTGATGTAGTAAATCGCCTCCTGGCCTTCCTTCATGCGGGCCTTGTAGTCGGCAAAGCCCACCGTCACGGCATCGCTGGTGGTGGATGCAAAACGCAGCAGCTTGGCCAGGCGCTCGCGGTTGCCAAAGTCTTCGCCCAGGCCTTCTTTCAGCACGGCGCCAAACTCGGCGTAGAACGCGGTGTACTTGCCTTCCTTGGCCTTGTCGTCGGCATCCACCACATCGGTCACGCCATCGGCGCCCGCTGCGGTGTCATGCTTGTCGTGTTTGGCTAGGTCTTCGAGCATGCTCAGCACGCGCTTGGTGGAGCCTTCGCGGATGGAGCGCACGTCGCGGCTTTCCTGCAGCAGCTCGCGGCTCACGTTCAGCGGCAGGTCGGCTGAGTCGATCACGCCCTTGATGAAGCGCAGATAGGTGGGCATCAGCGCCTCGGCGTCGTCCATGATGAAAACGCGCTTCACGTACAGCTTCACGCCGGCCTTCTTGTCGCGGTTCCACAAATCGAACGGCGCCTTGGCAGGGATGTACAGCAGCTGCGTGTACTCGGTGTTGCCTTCCACACGGTTGTGTGCCCAGGTCAGCGGGGCTTCGTGGTCGTGGCTGATGGCTTTGTAGAACTCGGCGTACTGTTCTTCGGTGATGTCTTTCTTGGGGCGCGACCACAGGGCGCTGGCCTTGTTGATGGTTTCCCACTCACCGGTCTTGACCATGCCGCCGGGCTGGCGGCCGCCGTTTTCGTCCGATGGATTGATCAACTCGCCGTCTTTCCACTCTTCCTTTTCCATCAGGATGGGCAGGCTGATGTGGTCGGAGTATTTGGCGATGACTTGCTTGAGCTTCCAGGCGTTGAGGTATTCCTCGGCGTCGTCGCGCAGGTGCAGGATGATGCTGGTGCCGCGCTGGGCGCGGGTGATGGTTTCCACCTCGAAGTCGCCCGTGCCGCCGCTGATCCAGCGCACGCCTTCGTCGGCCTGGAGGCCCGCACGGCGCGATTCCACGGTGATCTTGTCGGCCACGATGAAGCCGGAGTAGAAACCCACGCCGAACTGGCCGATGAGCTGGGCGTCTTGCTTCTGGTCGCCGCTGAGCTTGCCCATGAAGTCCTTGGTGCCGCTCTTGGCGATGGTGCCCAGGTGGTCGATGGCCTCTTGCTGGCTCATGCCGATACCGTTGTCGGTGATGGTCAGCGTCTTGGCATCTTTGTCGAAGCTCACGCGCACTTCGAGGTTGGGGGCGTCTTCAAACAGCGCGGAGTTGTTCAGGCCTTCAAAACGCAGCTTGTCGCAGGCGTCTGAAGCGTTGGAAATCAACTCGCGCAGGAAAATTTCCTGGTTGGAGTACAGCGAATGGGTGACCAGGTGCAGCAGCTGGGCCACTTCGGCCTGGAACGACAGGGTTTGCTTGCTCATGGGTGGGTTCTCTCTCTCGGTAGATTCAATGGAATACGCAAAGGGGCTGGCAAAAAAGAAAATCACGCATGCCAGACCGGCAGGCGTGATTTATGGGCAGCGGGAAGGGGTTTCAAGGGGGCGCTTCACCGCGCCCTTGACCGTCTCCCGATCAGCCGTCGGCGTTGATGCGCGTCACCAGCGTCTTCAGCACCGCATCGGCCTTGTCGTTCGCCACCTGGCAGGTGCCTGCGGCGGCGTGGCCGCCACCGCCAAACTCCAGCATCAGGTTGCCCACATGGGTTTTGCTGCCACGGTCCAGAATGGATTTTCCGGTGGCAAACACGGTGTTCTGCTTTTGCAGGCCCCACATCACGTGGATGGAAATATTGGTCTGCGGGAACAGCGCATAAATCATGAACCGGTTGGTGGCCCAGATGGTGTCCTCGCTGCGCAAGTCCAGCACGACCAGGTTGCCCAGCACGATGGCGCAACGCTCGAGTTGCTCCTTGGCCTTGATGGCGTGTTCGCGGTACAGCACCACGCGTTCTTGCACATCGGGCAAGGCCAGGATTTCCTCAATGGTGTGGTCGCGGCAGTACTTAATCAGGTCCATCATCAGCGCATAGTTGCTGATGCGGAAGTCGCGGAAACGGCCCAGGCCCGTGCGCGAGTCCATCAGGTAGTTCAGCAGCACCCAGCCCTGGGGGTTCAGGATGTCTTCGCGCGAATACTGGGCCGAGTCGGCCTGGTCCACCGCCGCCATCATCTCGTCCGTCACCCGCGGGAAAGCCGCCTTGCCACCGTAGTGGTTGTAGACCACGCGCGCAGCCGAGGGGGCGTGGGCTTCGATGATGTGGTTGACATCGCGGCGGCCCGCATTGCGCACGGTTTCCGACTCATGGTGGTCAAACACCAGATGGGCGCCGGGCACGTAAGGCAAGTTGGTGGTGATGTCGCGGCTGGTGATGGCCACTTTGCCGTCCTGCATGTCCTTAGGATGGACGAAGGTGATCTCGTCGATCAGTTCCAGCTCGTTGAGCAGCACCGCACACACCAGGCCATCAAAGTCACTGCGGGTGACCAACCGGAATTTTTCTTCACTCACAGACATCTCCTCGTTTGAACATGCGGGTGCAGCCATGGTAGCAACGCCCCGTGGGCAGCACACCGTGCTGCCGCGAAAATTTCCCATCAAAACCGCTCGTGCGGCCCCAGGTAGCGCCACTGGCCCACAGGCAGGTTGCCCAGGGTCACCCGGCCGATGCGGATGCGCTTGAGGCCCACCACCTTGAGCCCCACCTGCTCGCACATGCGGCGAATCTGGCGCTTTTTGCCCTCGGTGAGCACAAACCGCAGCTGCTCGGGGTTTTGCCAATCGACCTTGGCGGGCTTGAGCGGCTCGCCGTCCAGGCTCAGGCCATGGCGCAGGCGTTCCAGCAACTCTTTGGGAAACACCGCCTGCACATTGGTGCTGACAGGGTCACGCTCGTCAATTTCCTGCAGCGGCGCAGAGCGCTCGCCGGGGTGGCGTGGCACCGCCTGGCCCGGTGCCTGGTAGACCACGCGCACCAGGTACTCCTTTTCCATCTCGGAGTCTTCGCCAATGATCTGCCGGGCCACGCGGCCGTCCTGGGTCAGCACCAAGAGGCCCACCGAGTCGATATCGAGCCGCCCGCAAGGCGCAAGGCCCCGCAGCTGCGGCGGGGAGAAGCGGTTGCGGCTGGCGTCATCGCGCCAGTGGGTGCGGGGATTGATGAGTGCCACGGCGGGCGTATGGCCGTCCTCGGCCTGGCCGCTCACATAGCCAATGGGCTTGTTCAGCAGGATGGTGACACGCTGCTCCTGGAAACCCTGGGCAATCTTGTCCACCTCGATGCGGTCTGCGGCAGTGACCTGCAACCCCATGGGCGCGACTTCGCCATTGACCTTGACCCAGCCTTGGGCAATCCAGTCATCGGCTTCGCGGCGCGAGCACAGGCCCAGCTCGGCCATGCGCTTGTTCAAGCGCGAGGTGTCGCCACCACCCGGCGCGGACCGGGCCACAGGCCCTGCAGCGGGCCGGGGCGCGGCAGAGCGCGCGGCTGAGGGCCGCTGTGGCTGCGCTGGCGCAGGCCGCCCGCCTGCATCAGCAGACCAAGTGCGGGTCGATGTGGGGCCGATGGCGCGCTCGGACCGCGCAGCAGCAGGCCGCGCGCCCGCTGCGACTGCAGGCTTTGCGGGGGCCCTGGACGGCATGGGGGCAGCAGGGGCTGGCTTGGCCGACAAGGTGGGGCGGCGCAGCACAGGCCGCGCAGGAGCTTCCTCGGCAGGCGCAGCCGTGGGGGCGGGACGTTGGGGTGGGCGGGAGCTGGATGAAGACATTGGGCGTATTGTCGCTGGCGAACCGGCGGGCGGGCATACGAACAGACAAATGGGCCGACGGGCTGGTCACAGGGGGTGAACGGGGGCCAACGGCCAGCGTGTGGAAGATTACCCCTGCCGTTGCTGCCACGCCAGAAAATCTTGCGCAGGCACGGGGCGGCTGATGTGGTAGCCCTGCGCCTCATCGCAGGCCAGGGCCCGCAGACGCTCCAGAATGGCAGCGGTCTCCACCCCTTCGGCCACCACCGTCAGGCCCAGGTTGTGTGCCAGGTCGATGGTGGAGCGCACGATCATGGCGTCGTCCTCACCCGCCTCCATGCCCATCACAAAGGATTTGTCGATTTTGAGCTCATCCACCGGCAGGCGCTTGAGGTAAGCCAGCGACGAGTAGCCGGTGCCAAAGTCGTCGATGGACAGCTTGAAGCCCTGCTCCGACAGCCGGTTGAGCATGGCCTCGGCGCGCTGGGGGTCGTCCATGATGGCGCTTTCGGTGATCTCCAGGCAAAACGCGCTGGCGGCCACCCCATGCCGCGCCAGGATGTCGCCCAGGCGCTGGCTCAACTCGGGGTCAAGCAAGTCGCGCGTGGACAGGTTGACCGACACGCGCAACGCGCCCGCCGTAGCCGGCAGCAGCGCCAGGAAGCGGGCCACCTCCTCAAACATCCACAGCGTCAGTTGGCGCACAAAGCCGGTTTGCTCGGCAAACGGAATGAACTCCATGGGCGGCACCAGCCCGCGCTGCGGGTGCTGCCAGCGCACCAGGGCCTCGGCTGCCCACCCGCTTTGGCCGTGCAGGGGCACCTTGGGTTGCAGGTACAGCCGCAGTTCGTTGTGCTCTACCGCGTGGCGCAGCTCGGTCAGCAGCGACAGGGTTTGCGCGCTGCTCGAATCAATCGATGCGTCGTAGCGCACCGCCCCACTGAGCTTGCGCTTGGCGGCGTACATGGCAATCTCCGAGCGGCTCAGCAGCGTATCGGCGTCCTCTGCATCGGCAGGCCAGCAGGCAATGCCAATGCCAGCGCTCAGGTCCACGGTTTGCTCTTCCAGCGCCAAAGGCGCTTCAAACGACGCCAAAATTTGCTGCGCCACCGTGTGGGCCGCGGCAGCGCCCGCCCCTTGCAGCAACACGGCAAACTCGTTGCCGCCCAGGCGCGCCACCATATCGCCAGGCAAGGTCACCAGGGCCTGCAGCCGCCCCGCCACCGCCTGCAGCAACCGGTCGCCAAAGGCGTAGCCCATCACGTCGTTCACATGCTTGAAGCGGTCCAAGTCCAGGGTCAAAACGCACAGTGGCCGGACCTCGCCAGGGCTTTGTGCCATGGCCTGCACCACAGCGTCCCGAAAACGCTCGCGGTTGGGCAGGCCCGTCAGGCGGTCCCAGTACGCCAGGTGTTTGATCTCGCGTTGCTGCGCACCGATGTCCAGCCGCATGCGGTCAAACGAGCGCGACAACTGCCCTATTTCATCCCGTCGCCCGGTGTGCTCCATGGGGGTGTCGTACTCGCCGCGCGACAGGCGCTGGGTGGCCCGCATCAGCGAGCGCAGCGGGCTGATCACGCGCTGCGCCATCACGCCGCTGCCCAGGGCAAACAACAACAGCCCCCCGGCGGTGATGATGGACAACAACACTTGCAGTTGGCGGTAAGGGGCGACCACCGCATCGACCGAGCGCAGCAGCACCGCATGCACCTGCCCGTTCAGGCTGGGCAGTGGACTGGAGCGCGCCAGCAACAAGCCGTCGGCCGATACCAGTTCCCCCCCGTCAGCGCCCATGGCCAGCACCAGGCCATGCAGCGGCGCGGGCAGCGTGCTGACATGCACGGCGGCAGGCCCCTGCGTGCCTTGCACCACCAGCGCCACATGCACCGACAGCAACTGGCGCATTTCATCGGCCAGGGGCTGCCCCAGGGGGAACCCCATCAGCACCCAGCCGATGACCACCGGTGCCCGCATGGGCACCATCACAAACTGGTAGGGCACGCCCTCCACCACTGCCACCTGGCTGCCCTGCGGGCTGCTGGCCAGCTGGGGCGCCAGCAGCGCCAGCGTGGGCACCAGGGCCTGCGCTGGCACCGGGGCGCTGATGGCGCGCAGCGCCATATCGGTGCCCAGCAGCGCCGTCACGGCAGCGCCAATGCGCTCACCATGGTTCTCCAGCACCGACTGGATGGTTTCTTCTTCACCCGAATGCACGGCCGAGCGAAACCCGTAGTCCGCGGCTAACAGGGCCGAGCCCTGGCGCAAGCGCTCGGCATTCTGCTCCAGCAGGCGCCGCCACACGTTTTCGTCCACATCCAGCTGCCGCGCAATCTGGCCCCGTGCGTTGCGCTCAATGCTGGCCCGCACCACAGCAAAGCCCGCCAGCTGCACCACCAACAGCAGCAGCAAGGAAACCCCGACCAAGCGCAGGATCAGGCTACGCCAGAGGGTTTGCCACATCAGGGGGCCAACCCCGCCATCTTCACGGCCGCCTGCGCATTGCCCGTGGAAGGCACCACCAGCGCCTGCTCATGGGCCGCAGCCCCCGGCGCCAGCCTGGGGTGCCACACGCGCAGCTTGTAGTTGCCGGGCGGCACGCTTTGCAGCAGTGCCCTGCCGGGGCTGCTGACGCTGGCTGCGCCCCCTTCGCCAGGGCCACCCTCTGGCGCCTGTGCGTAGTAGGGTGTGTCGACCACCAAAATCCACCCCACCATGCGGTCGTGGATGTTGCAGCCCAACGAGACCACGCCGGGCTGGTCAAACAACACCGGGTTGGCGGGGGTTCCGGCGTAGAGCTTGAGTTCAAACTTCTTGGCGGGCGAGAACGAATAGACGTGGTGGCGCACGCTATCGCGGTTGGGGAAGTGCACCTGCGTGCCCACGGGCACCACCAGCACCCCGGGCAGAAACTGCTTTTTTTCCTGCGCCACCTCGGCCTGGGGCAAGGGTCTAACCAGCGCCCGCGCGGCGGGCGACTCCAGAAACACCACGGCGCCTGCCACAGGCCGCCCCGCGTCGTCCACCACGTCCACCTGCACCGTCGCCGCCTGCGTGCTCCAAGCGCTGCATGCCAGCCCAGCGGCCAGCCACCCAGTCCATCGCGTGCGGCGTTGCGTCATGGCTCAATCGCCATGCCCACCAGCGGGCTGCCATCGCCCACCACGCCCAGCGGGGTGGCCTTGCCGGTGTTCAAGTCCACCAGATGCAGGCGGGTCTTGGGGTCACTGGCCGTGCGCACTGCGGCCAGTGCGGTGTTGTTCACATCCGAGATGTCCAGCGAAGCGTCCGCCAGCGCGCCCAGGCCCAGCGGCCCGACGGTGCGCAACTGGCCCAGGTTGGGCGACACCACCGGGGTCTCCCCCTCGCGTGAGCCTTGCATCACCAACACCCCCAAGGTGCGGTCAATGGCGTAGTTGGTGGTGATCTTGCTGTTGGTGGGGTTGTAGGTGTAGGCCGCCGCAACGACGTCGGGAGAGCGGGCGTGGTTCACATCGCTCCAGGCATAGCGCAGGTAGGGATCGGCCTGCACGCCCGGCTGCAGGGGATCGCCATCCACAGCCGCACCGGTGTCAGGGTGCAGGCGCAGGTTTTGCCCGAGGTTGGAGACCACGCGCAGCCGGTCCGCCGCGGGATTGAAATCCACGCCAAAGGCCGTGCCTTTGAGGGCGATGGCCGAGGGCGCCGGGCCCACAGCCGTCAGCGCACCGCTGCCCAGGTCCAGCGTGTACAAACGCCCCGCCTGCGACAAGGCATACAGCACGCCCCGCGCCACACGAAAGTCGATGCCCACCAGCTTGTCGCCTGCAGGCAAGCCCAGCACCGGCTTGCGCTCCAGGATGTTGTCAGGCCGCCCTGCATTGAAGGTGATCAGCTCATGGCTGGCCGTCACGGCCACCACCTGCTCACGCAAGGCGCCCCCATCGGCCACCGTTTGGGCGCACCCCCAAGAGAGCGCAGCAGCCGCCACCAACGAAACGCGCCAAGCCAGACGCGGAGACTGGAGTGAGGAACGGGAAGGCATAGAACAAGCTCCTGCAGTTGTAACAAATAGGGGCACAGCAAGCCATTGTTGCACCGTCTTCACATACACAGAAGAGGGGAATTGAGAATATAAATTTGATAGCAACAAGTCCACTATATAAAGCGTTGCAAGGCATCTCCATCAAATATCTGCACCACTTGAGTGCCAACGGCTGGACTTTGCACCGGATGCACCACACCTCTTCATTTGTAACAAAGCCGTCATGCCACAGCGGCATGACGTCATCCAAAAGCTTCATCACGCAAATGCGTTGTTCTCTCTAAACTTTCGCCCTTCACCCCTGTTGCCGCAGCCTGCCCCCGCTCCAACCCGCACCAGCCAAGGCAGGCCCTCTTCTTGCTTCGTTTGCGCAGACCACTTCAACCAAGTGCCCCCAAGGAAACCATGACCCCCTCGCGCTTCAAATCCCTGTCCATCTCCACCCGCCTGGGGCTGGGGTTCGGCTGTCTGCTGGTGCTGTTGATTGCCGTGGCGACGGTGGGCCAACTGTCGCTGAACAAGGTGCACGAGCAGATGCGCGACATCACCGGCACGGGGGCTGCGAAATCCAAGCTGGTCAACGGCATGCTTGAAAGCGTAGGGTCGCTGGGCATCCAAAGCCGCTCCAGCGCCATGCTCAACGAAATCGACCCTAAGCAAGCCCAGGTGCAAATCCAGGCGGTGCGCAAGACGCTGCAGGACTACGCCAAGCAAGAAACCCAGCTGGCCGAACTCATCACCCCCGCGACAGCCACGGCGGCTGAAACGACCCTGCTGCAGCAAGTGCAAGAGGCCAGCAAAAAAGCGCGCCCTGAAATCGAAGGCGCCATGCAGTCGGCAGACGACGGCGACACCGTGGCCGCCAGCCTGAACCTGATGACGCGCGCAGCCCCCGCCGAAGCCCTGTGGCGCCAGCGCCTGGCCGAGCTGATTGCGTTGCAAAACAGCCTGAACGATGAAACCACGGCCTCTGCCGAAGTCACCCAAAGCCGCGCCCGCTGGAGCGGCGGGCTGCTGGTGGCCATGGCCATGGGCTTGGGCGTGCTGATTGCCTGGCGCATCACCGCCAGCATCACCCAGCCCATTGGCCGCGCCGTGGTGGTGGCCGAGCGCATTGCGCGCGGCGACCTGACCTCGCAGGTGGAGGTGCGCATCAACGACGAAACCGGGCGGCTGCTCGAAGCCATTGCGGCCATGCAAGAGCGGCTGCGCAGTCTGGTCGGCGAGATCGGGCAAACGGCCGACTCCATCCTCGTGGCCAGCTCGGAAGTGGCATCGGGCAACCAGGACCTGAGCCAGCGCACCGAGCAAACCTCGCACAACCTGCAAGGCGCATCGCACGCCCTGGCCGACCTGACGGGCACCGTGGCACAAAGTGCGGAATCGGCCCACCAGGCCAACGGACTGGCCTCCAAGGCGTCCAGCGCGGCCACGCAGGGCGGCGAGGTGGTCTCGCAAGTGGTGCGCACCATGGACGCCATCAGCGCCAGCTCGCGCAAGATTTCCGACATCACCGGGGTGATCGATTCGATTGCCTTCCAGACCAACATCCTGGCGCTGAATGCGGCCGTGGAAGCCGCCCGCGCCGGTGAGCAGGGCCGGGGCTTTGCCGTGGTGGCCAGCGAGGTGCGTGGCCTGGCAGGCCGGGCGGCCAATGCTGCGCGCGAGATCAAGACCCTCATCAACGACAGCGCCCAGCAGGTGCAAGAAGGCAGCACCCTGGTCAACCACGCGGGCGCCAGCATCGCGCAGCTGGTGCAGTCCGTCCGCCAGGTGTCGGACATCATGGCCGAGATCACGGCCGCCACCCAGGAGCAAAGCCAGCGCATCACCGAAGTCAGCCATTCGGTGGGGTCGCTGGAAGAAATGACCCAGCAAAACGCGGCCCTGGTGGAAGAAGGCGCGGCAGCGGCCGAAAGCCTCAAGGACCAGGCGGGCCGTCTGACGCAGGTGGTGCACACCTTCCGCCTGACGCGGGACAACGCCAACGACCGCAACTGGGAAGTGCCTGCAACAGCAGCCCCCTCCCCCGCCCCCGCTGTTGCGCGGCCCGCGCAACGCATCGCTCTGCCTCGGGGCTGATGGCAGGGCGGCTGGTGCGGTCGCAACCGCACCCGTGCAAGGGTTCTCTCAAACGGTGGTGGAATGCGCCACGACGGCCTTGTGGGCAAACACGCTGGACTGCAACGCCCCCAGGTCAAGCACGCGCAAGCCGCCATACTCCACCCGAATGGCACCTTGCGCCTGCAGTGCTGTCAACGCCTCATTGACCCGCTGGCGCGACAAGCCCACCAGGTAGGCCAACTCTTGCTGGGTGATGCGCAGCACTTCGCCCACCCCGGGGTACAGCACCGGGTTGAACAACGATGCCAGGCTGCGCGCCACGCGCACGTCGGGGTTGGTCAGCCGGTCGATCTCGCGCGCTGCGATGAACTGGCCCAGCCGCTCATTGAGCTGGTGCATGACAAAGCGATTGAAGCCAATGGAATGGTCCAGCAGCCAGTGAAAGGTATCAATCGGCAGCCCCGCCACCACGCTTTTGCGCAGCGCCTGGATGTTGTAGCGGTAGGGCTCGCGCTTCATGGCGGTGCCCTCGCCAAACCAGCCGCCCGGCGGCACGCCGGTGAACGTCATCGTCTGCCCCTGGGCGTTGTCGCTGCTCATCTTGAGCAAGCCTTCCACCACCCCAAACCAGTAGGTCACCGGCCGCCCCACGCGACACACAAAATCCCCTGGCGCTGCATCGCCCACCAACAGCGCCGCCTCGGCGCGCTCGCGCTCAGGGGACGGCAGCCTCTGCAGCCACGGGATATTGGCCATCTCGGCCGCCGTGGGCGGGCGGCGGCGCTGGTGCAATGACAGGTCCTGGTTCATGAAGCTCACAGGGCAGGAGGAATGGGGCCGCATTGGCGCGGAACATCGCAGGCCAAATTGTCGCCCAATCCACCATTTACTGCCAATTGGCAGCGCAGGGCATGCCGCCCCTACTGCAAGCGCACTGCGTAGCGATAGCCATGAAACGACCAGACGGTGCGGCTTTGCTCAATGCGTTCGAGCTTGAGCCCTGGCGCAGCCTGGTCACCCTCCTGCAGCACCTGCCCATTGACGATGGCCATGCGGTGCGCAGGATTGCTGGAGTAGGTCGCCCCCGTCACTGTCAACGCAGGCAACTGTTCCCGCACCGAAGGCGGCAAGTCGCTTTGCGCAAACACCGGGCCATTGGGCGGCGTGGCCCCAGGCGGGGCTGCTGCAGGCGCGGCAGCAGGTGGAGTCACCGGTGCGGGGGGCTGCGAGCGGGTGGCGGCAGCGGGCGGCGGCAAGGGAGTTTCGCGAACACGCGCCTGGGCAGGCGCGGGCGCAGCGGCAGGCTTTTCACGCACGGGCTCGGCCACGCGCTTGGGTGCCACGGGGCGTGGCTCCAGCGTGACCGGGGCGGGCGGGAGAAGTGGGCTGGGGCTGGGATCGGACATAGGCACAGGCGCAGGTGCCGGTGCGAGAGCCACGGGGACTGTGGGCGCAGTGGCCACGGCCACCGGGGCCACGGGGGCCGCAGGAGGAACCGCCACGGCAGGGACAGCCGCTGGCGCGCTGCGCTGCATGGCCCACCACGTGCCCCCCGCCGCAAGGCCTGCCACGGCCACCACGGCGCCCCCCCACAGCAGCCAGTGGCCCGGGCTGGGGGAATCAGCACGCGGGGCCGACATGGCCTGCGTATGGAGACCGGGCACAGCGCCCCGGCCTCGCTCGGCTTCTGCGCGCCGCAGTGCATCAAGGATGTAGGACATAAAAATCAGGCGCCGTTGCGCAAACGAGGTTCTTTGACGCCAGTGGCGCGGTTGAGCAGCATGAGGGTCAGAGGCCCAGCCCGGCCGTCGGGCGTCACCCCCTGGGCCAGTTGAAAGCGGTGGATGCGGGCCTGGCGCAGCGCTGGCGTCACCGGGCGGGCGCTGGGACCAGCCCCACCAGCCGCTTTGGATGCCAGACGCGCGTCCAGCCAGGCCAACCCAGCCGTGCTGTCGGTGATTTCGCCCTTTTCAGGCATGCCGGGCGGCACGCGCCACAAGGTGACCATGTCCCCGCGCCACACCTGGGCCAGGTCGGCCACAGGCACATGCAGCGTGCGGCCACCACTTTGCAGTGTGGCCACATCCTCGTCCAGGCCACGCAGCACGGCAGGCACTGTCGCGTCTCCATCACTCGATGGGGACAACATGAGCAACGTCGGCCGGTCGATCTGCCGGATCAGGTTCAGGCCCGCACGCCGATTGCGGTAGCAGCGCAACCCGTCGCGCGCCAGCGTGGCGCACGCATCTGCCCCCTCGGGCAATGCCACGCCCCAGGCCAAGGCCAGCGCCTGCCAAGCCGAAGCATCGCCAGGTGACTGCGCTTGCAGGAACTGCTGCAACCCGGAAGCAGGCCCAAGGACTGCTGTGGCCGCTGTGGCGGTCGCATCGGACGCGGCAAGCGCCGTGGAGGGTGCGGTGGATGCAGACTTGCCCGGTGCAGACGCGGCAGCGCTTGCAGCCGCCAGCGTGGCCAGCGTGGTGGATGCCGCCGGTGCAGGCGCAGAGGCCTTGGCCTGCGGCAGCTTCGCCGGTGCGCTGGACGCAGTGCCCAGCGGCCCGGCCACGCCAGCCCCCCCGGCCTGCGCAGCGCCTGGCGCCTTCAGCGCTGGGCGAACGCCCAACGCCCAGCCAGCCGCAGCCACCATGGCCGCCCCCGCCACCAGGCCCATGCCCGCAACCGCCCACCGTGGCAGGGGCGAGCGTGCACCGCTCGCAGCCCTGGTTGGCGGCTGGGTGCCAAACACCTCGCGCGCGGCCCGCTCAATGATGGCCTTGCTGACCGCATGCTGCCCGGCCGCATAGGCACCGAGCAGGGCGCGGTCACACAGCAGGTTGATGCGCCGCGGGATGCCGCGCGACAGCACATGCACGCGCCGCAGCGCCCGGCGGCTGAACGGCACCGGGCCGCGCAGCCCGGCCACGGCCAAGCGGTGCGCAATGTACTGCTGGGTTTCCTGCGGGCTCAGTGCGTCGAGGTGAAAGCGCGCAATCACGCGCTGCGCCAATTGCTCCAGCGAAGGGCGCGCCACCATCGTGCGTAGCTCTGGCTGGCCAATCAGGATGATCTGCAGCAGCTTGCGCTCGTTGGTTTCCAGGTTGGTGAGCAGGCGCAGCTGCTCCAGCACGTCGGCCTCCAGGTTCTGCGCCTCGTCAATGATGAGCACCGTGTTGCGCCCGGCCGCATGCGCCGCCAGCAGCGAGGCATTCAGGGGGTCGATGTAGTCCTTGACGGTTTCTACCCCCGGCACATTGGGCTTGTGGGGCACGCCAAACTCGTCGCAGATGGAGCGCAGCAGTTCCCCCACGGTGAGCTTGGGGTTGAAGATATAGGCCACATTGCAGTGCTCCGGGATTTGCTCCAGAAAGCAGCGGCACACCGTGGTCTTGCCTGCGCCCACCTCGCCTGTCAGCAACACGAAGCCGCCGCCTGCATCCAGCCCATAGAGCAGGTGGGCCAGGGCCTCTCTGTGCCGCTCGCTCATGAAAAGATAGCGCGGGTCAGGGGCAATCGAAAACGGCGGGTGCTGGAGACCGAAGAACGGGGCGTACATGCTGGCAAGGATAACGCCCCCATCCACCGCGCACGGCCCAGCCCGAAGTCATCAGACTTTCACGAGGCTTTCACAAGAGAGGAGGGTTTCACCCGAGGAGTAGTTTCCCGTAAATTGTCGTCGGCAAGACAAGATAACGTCAAAGTCGGTCCTAGCATCCCCTCCATAGGCAAAAGCGCGGCCCTTGGGCGGCGCCTCAGAATGTCCCCAGGCTGACCGCCCTCACCTTCTAGGAACCTGCAATGTTGACCACGTTCCCGCAACTGCTGCTCAAGCACGCCGCCGAGCGCCCCACAGCACCGGCGCTGCGTGAAAAGGAATACGGCATCTGGCAGACCCACAGCTGGGCAGACCTGGCACGGCTGGTGGAGACTGTGGCTGCGGGGCTGCGCCAAGCCGGGTTGCAACGCCACGAGCACATGGTGGTGATTGGCGCCAACCGCCCCCGCCTGTACGCAACCATGCTGGCCGCCCAGTCGCTGGGCGCCATCCCCGTACCGCTGTACCAGGACGCCGTGGCGGCCGAATGCATCTACCCACTCAACAACGCCGAGGTGCGGTTTTGCCTGGTGGAAGACCAGGAGCAGGTCGACAAGATGCTGGAGATCCGCGAGCAATGCCCGCAGATCGCCCGCATCTTCTATGACGACCCACGGGGCCTTCGCAACTACAACGAACAAGGCCTGGAGTCGCTGGATGCGCTGATCGAATCGGGCACCGCCTTTGTGGCGCAAAACCCAGGCTGGTTCCAGGCCGAAGTGGCCCAGGCCCGCCCCGACGATGTGGCAGCCATGTTCTTCACCTCAGGCACCACCGGCAACCCCAAGGGCGTGGTGCACACCCACAGCACGCTGCTGGACCGCGCCAGCGCGGGGGCCGAGTTCGACAAGCTCACCAGCAGCGAAGAGGTGCTGGCCTACCTGCCACCCGCCTGGATCGGACAGAACATCTTCAGCTACGCGCAGTGGCTGGCCTGCGGCTACGTGGTCAACTGCCCCGAGTCGGCCAGCACGGTGACCATCGATCTGAAGGAAGTGGGCCCCACCTACTACTTTGCGCCACCGCGCATCTTTGAAGGTCTGCTCACCAGCGTGATGATCCGCATGGAAGACGCGGGCGCCTTGAAGCGCAAGATGTTCGAGGCCTGCATGCGCGTCGCCAAACGCGTGGGCCCCGCACTCATGGACGGCGAGCCCGTGGGCACCCTCGACCGCATCAAGTACGCATTGGGCAATGTGCTGGTGTACGGCCCGCTGCGCAACAACCTGGGTTTCAGCCGCGTGCGCGTGGCCTACACGGCGGGCGAGGCCATTGGCCCCGACCTGTTCACCTTCTACCGCTCCATCGGCATCAACTTGAAGCAGCTGTACGGCTCCACCGAAACCGCCGTGTTCGTGTGCCTGCAGCCCGACAACCAGGCGCGCGCCGACACGGTGGGCGTGCCGATTCGCGGTGTGGAAATCAAGGTGGCCGACAACGGCGAGATCCTGGTCAAGTCGGCCGGGCTGCTCAAGGAGTACTACAAGAACCCGGCCGCCACGGCCGAGGTGCTGACGGCGGACGGCTGGTACCACACCAGCGATGCGGGCTTTCTGGACGCCCACGGCCACCTCAAGATCATTGACCGCGTGAAAGACGTGGGCCGCATCCAGGGTGGCGCCAACGACGGTGCCATGTTTGCGCCCAAGTACGTGGAGAACAAGCTCAAGTTTTTCCCGCACATCAAGGAAGTGGTGGCCCTGGGCGACAAGCGCGAGAAGGTCTGCGTGATGGTCAACATCGACTTCGACGCCGTGGGCAACTGGGCCGAACGCCGCAACCTGCCCTACGCGGGCTACACCGACCTGGCCCAAAAACCCGAGGTGTACGAACTGATCCGCGAGTGCATCGAGAAGGTCAACGCCGACCTGGCCACCGATGCCCTGCTGGCGGGCAGCCAGGTCAGCCGCTTCCTGGTGCTGCACAAGGAACTGGACGCCGACGACGGCGAACTCACCCGCACCAACAAGGTCCGCCGGGGCTTCATTGCCGAGAAATACGGCGTGCTGGTGGATGCGCTGTACGCAGGCCGCACCGAGCAATACATCGAGACCCAGGTGAAGTTTGAAGACGGCCGCACAGGCAGCGTGAGCGCCACGCTCAAGCTGTCAGACACCAAGACCTTTGCACCTGTGAAGAGTGCCGCATGAAGCCCGCGCTCTACCCGCTGGAGAAGCCCCCCACCATGACCACCAAGAAGATCGGCGACGTCATCCTCGACGTCAAGAACATCAGCCTCCGGTTTGGCGGCGTGAAGGCGCTCACCGACATCTCCTTCAACGTCCGCGAGCATGAGATCCGCGCCATCATCGGCCCCAACGGCGCAGGCAAGAGCTCCATGCTCAACTGCATCAACGGCGTGTACACGCCGTCCGAGGGCTCCATCACCTTCCGGGGCAAGACGTTTGACCACATGAACTCGCGCCAAGTGGCCGAGATGGGCGTGGCGCGCACCTTCCAGAACCTGGCGCTGTTCAAGGGCATGAGCGTGATCGACAACATCATGACCGGCCGCAACCTCAAGATCAAAAGCAACCTGCTCTTGCAGGCCCTGCGCTGGGGCCCCGCCGAGCGCGAGGAGATTCGCCACCGCGAATATGTCGAGCACATCATCGACTTCCTGGAAATCCAGGCCTACCGCAAGACCCCAGTGGGCCAACTGCCCTACGGCCTGCAAAAGCGCGTGGACCTGGGCCGCGCCCTGGCCATGGAGCCGCAGGTGCTGCTCCTCGATGAACCCATGGCAGGCATGAACGTGGAAGAGAAGCAGGACATGTGCCGCTTCATCCTGGACGTGAACGATGAGTTCGGCACCACCATCGTGCTCATCGAGCACGACATGGGCGTGGTGATGGACATCAGCGACCGCGTGGTGGTGCTGGACTACGGCAAGAAGATCGGCGACGGCAGCCCCGACGAAGTGCGCAGCAACGAAGACGTGATCAGTGCCTATCTCGGCACCTCGCACTGATCAGGAGAAGACAACATGGCATTCTTTCTTGAAACACTGATCGGCGGCCTGATGGCCGGCATGCTGTATTCGCTGGTGGCGTTGGGCTTTGTGCTGATCTACAAAGCCTCGGGCGTGTTCAACTTTGCGCAGGGCGCCATGGTGCTGTTCGCAGCACTGGCCATGGCCCGCTTTGCCGAATGGATTCCGAAGTGGACCGGCATCGACAACCCCATCGTGGCCAACCTGGCCGCCTTCGTGATTGCGGGCGCCATCATGTTCGTGGTGGCCTGGCTGATTGAAAAGCTGGTGCTGCGCCACCTGGTGAACCAGGAAGGCGCCACGCTGCTGATGGCCACGCTGGGCATCACCTACTTCCTCGAAGGCCTGGGCCAGACGCTGTTTGGCAGCGACATCTACAAGATCGACGTGGGCATGCCCAAGGAGCCGATCTTTGCGCTGGAGTCCATGTTCCAGGGCGGCATCCTGATCAACAAGGAAGACGTGATTGCCGCCGCCATCGCCGCGGCACTGGTGGCCCTGCTGTCGGTGTTCTTCCAGAAGACTTCCACCGGCCGCGCCCTGCGCGCCGTGGCCGACGACCACCAGGCCGCCCAGTCCATCGGCATTCCGCTCAACCGCATCTGGGTGATCGTGTGGTGCGTGGCCGGTGTCGTGGCGCTGGTCGCCGGGATGATCTGGGGCAGCAAGCTCGGCGTGCAGTTCTCGCTCACTACCGTGGCCCTGCGGGCACTGCCCGTGGTGATCCTGGGCGGCCTCACTTCGGTGCCCGGCGCCATCATCGGCGGGCTGATCATTGGCGTGGGCGAAAAGCTGTCGGAGGTGTACCTGGGCCCGTTCGTGGGCGGGGGCATCGAGATCTGGTTTGCGTATGTGCTGGCGCTGGTGTTCCTTCTCTTCAGGCCCCAGGGGCTCTTTGGCGAGAAGATCATTGATCGCGTCTGAACCATCACAAGAACAACAGGAGACACCCCATGCTCTACCGCGAAAACGGCCAGTTCAAGACCAGCTACCGCTCCGACCAGCAGATCTTCCCCATCGCGCAGGACCGCATTGCCATCGGGCTCATCCTGGCGGTGGCCTTCCTGGTGGTGCCTGCATTTGCCAGCGACTACATCTTCCGCGCCATCCTGATCCCCTTCGTCATCATGGCGCTGGCGGCCCTGGGGGTGAACATTCTGGTGGGCTACTGCGGGCAGATCTCGCTGGGCTCGGGCGCCTTCATGGCCGTGGGGGCCTACGGGGCGTACAACTTCTTTGTGCGCTTTCCGGGCATGCCGCTGATCCCGGCACTGATCCTGGGAGGCCTGTGCGCCACGTTCTTCGGCATCCTGTTCGGGCTGCCTAGCCTGCGCGTCAAGGGGCTGTACCTGGCCGTGGCCACCCTGGCCGCGCAGTTCTTCAGCGACTGGATGTTCCTGCGCATCAAGTGGTTCACCAACAACTCGGACTCGGGCTCGGTGTCGGTCAACGGCCTGCAGGTGCTGGGCATTCCGATTGAAAGCGCCACCAGCAAATACCTCTTTTGCCTGGCCATTTTGGTGGTGGTGGCCCTGCTGGCCAAGAAC
This sequence comes from Acidovorax sp. 62, assembly GCF_002754495.1. Classification (NCBI taxonomy): domain Bacteria; kingdom Pseudomonadati; phylum Pseudomonadota; class Betaproteobacteria; order Burkholderiales; family Comamonadaceae; genus Acidovorax; species Acidovorax sp. 62. The sequence goes on along the minus strand of NZ_PEFJ01000001.1, from coordinate 4,540,500 downwards.
CTGGTGCGCGGCGCGATTGGCCGCGAGTGGATGGCGATTCGCGACATGGACGTGGCCGCTGCGGTGATCGGCATCCGCCCCATGTACGCCAAGCTCAGCGCGTTTGCCGTGAGCTCCTTCATCGTGGGCATGGCCGGTGCACTGTGGGCCTTTGTGCACCTGGGCGCGTGGGAGCCTGCAGCCTTCTCGGTCGAAATCTCGTTCCGCCTCTTGTTCATGGTGATCATCGGCGGACTGGGCTCGGTGATGGGCGCGTTCTTTGGCGCCGCCTTCATCGTGGTGCTGCCCATCGTGCTCAACCAGTTCCTGCCCGCGCTCATGGGTCTGTTCGGTATCGAGATTTCCACGGCAGGCGTCTCGCACGCCGAGCTGATGATTTTTGGCGCACTGATCGTGTGGTTCCTGATCGTGGAGCCGCATGGCCTGGCCAAGCTGTGGTCCACCGCCAAGCAAAAACTCCGCCTCTGGCCCTTCCCGCATTGATCCCCTGCCAGTTTTCCCCGTGCTTCAACACATTCATCCAAAGGAGACATCCATGAAGCTTTCCAAAATCGTGATTGCCGCAGCGGTGGTTGCCGCTGGAGCGTCCTCGCTGGCGACCAGCGCGATGGCGCAAGCGAAGGAGCAGTTCTTCCCGCTGCTGTCGTACCGCACGGGGCCGTACGCACCCAACGGTGTGCCATGGGCCAATGGCAAGCAGGACTACATCAAGATGATCAACGCCCGCGATGGCGGCATCAACGGTGTGAAGCTCACTTTTGAAGAATGCGAAACCGGCTACGCCACCGACCGGGGGGTGGAGTGCTACGAGCGCCTGAAGGGCAAGCCCGGCGTGTCGCTGTTCGACCCGCAGGCCACCGGCATCACCTTTGCGCTGACCGAAAAGGCCCCCGTGGACAAGATCCCGCTGATGACGCTGGGCTATGGCCTCTCAGTCGCGCAGGATGGGCAGGCGTTCAAGTGGAACTTCCCCTTCATGGGCAGCTACTGGACGGGCGCGGACATCCTGATCCAGCACTTGGGCAAGGCCAATGGCGGGCTGGACAAGCTCAAGGGCAAGAAGATTGCCTTGGTCTACCACGACAGTCCGTTTGGCAAGGAGCCCATCCCGGTGCTGCAAGAGCGGGCCAAGATGCACGGCTTTGAGCTGCAGATGCTGCCCGTGACGGCCCCCGGCGTGGAGCAAAAAGCCACCTGGCTGCAAGTGCGCCAAAGCCGCCCCGACTACGTGCTGCTGTGGGGCTGGGGCGTGATGAACTCCACCGCCCTGAAGGAAGCCCAGGCCACGGGCTACCCCCGCGACAAGATGTATGGCGTGTGGTGGGCCGGTGCCGAGCCCGATGTGCGCGACGTGGGCGAAGGCGCCAAGGGCTACAACGCGCTGGCGCTGAACGGCTACGGCCAGCAAAGCAAGGTGATCCAGGACATCCTGAAGCACGTGCACGACAAGGGCCAGGGCACAGGGCCCAAGGACGAAGTGGGATCGGTGCTGTACACACGCGGCGTGATCATCCAGATGCTGGCCGTGGAGTCGGTGCGCCGTGCGCAAGAGCGCTTTGGCAAGGGCAAGGTCATGACCGGCGAGCAAGTGCGCTGGGGCATGGAAAACCTGGCCCTGGACCAAAAGAAGCTGGACGCCCTGGGCTTCAACGATGTGATGCGTCCGCTGTCCACCAGCTGCGCCGACCACATGGGATCGACCTGGTCGCGCGTGCACACCTGGGATGGCAAGAAGTGGAACTTCTCGTCCGACTGGTACCAGGCTGACGAGCAGATCCTCAAGCCCATGGTGAAGGCCGGTGCGGACAAGTACCTGGGCGACAAGAAGATGACGCGGCGGGACCCTGCTGATTGCAGTAGCTAAGTACATCCCCCTGAGCGGCTTTGCCGCTTCCCCCTTCTCTCGAATCGCTGGCGCGATTCGGGATGGGGGACGCCACCGGCGCAGCGGGGCGGCCCTTGCGCGGTGGCCCTGGTATTTCAGGCTGCGACCGTCTCAACGGCTGATGACGAAGCGGCAGCATTCCCCGGCAGCCGCCAATCGAAAGGATTGCGATGTACCGCAGCCCTTTCGATTGGCACAGCGAAGGCAACACCATGGACTCTAAAAACATTGTTCTCAACGTCAACGGCATCGAGGTCATTTACAACCATGTGATCCTGGTGCTCAAGGGCGTCTCGTTGCAGGTGCAGGAGGGCTCGATCGTGGCCATCTTGGGGGGCAACGGGGCGGGCAAGACGACCACGCTGCGGGCTATCTCCAACCTGCTCAAGGGTGAGCGCGGCGAGGTGACCAAGGGCAGCATTGAGCTGCGCGGCGAGCGCATCGAGAACCTCTCGCCCGCCGACCTCGTCAAGCGCGGCGTGGTGCAGGTGATGGAGGGGCGGCATTGCTTTGCCCACCTGACGATCGAAGAGAACCTGATGACGGGCAGCTACACCCGCACCAGCAAGGGCGAGATCGAGGCCAATCTGGAGAAGGTCTACAACTACTTTCCGCGCCTCAAAACACGCCGCACCTCGCAGGCGGCCTACACCTCAGGGGGTGAGCAGCAGATGTGCGCCATTGGCCGCGCGCTGATGGCCAACCCCAGCATGGTGCTGCTGGACGAGCCCTCCATGGGCCTGGCGCCGCAGATCGTGGAAGAGGTGTTCAACATCGTGAAGGACCTGAACACCAAGGAGAAGGTCACCTTCTTGCTGGCCGAGCAGAACACCAACATGGCGCTGAAGTACGCGGACTACGGCTACATCATGGAAAGCGGCCGCGTGGTGATGGACGGCGCCGCCAGTGACCTGGCCAGCAACGAGGACGTGAAGGAGTTTTACCTGGGCGTGGGCGGCGGCGAGCGCAAGAGTTTCAAGGATGTCAAAAGCTACAAGCGGCGCAAGCGCTGGTTGGCCTGACGAGCCCCCTGTGGCGCTGCGCGCCTTCCCCCTCAGGGGGACGCACCCGGTGGCCTGGCAAAGCCAGTTCCACGGGTGCGCTGGCGGTGGCCGCGCCGGGGTTCAAGGCAGCGCCCTTTATTGATCTCAGTTCAAAACGTTTTCACTCTCAATTTGATAGCTGCTTGCGCTGGATAGATAAGCGCTAGAGGCCTTTTTGATTCAAACCTACCCAAAGGAACCCTGGCATGAGCACGTTTTATGACGCCTTGGAAACCCGCAGCCCTGCGGAGCGTGAAGCGGCGCTGATGGCGGCGCTGCCTCGGCAGGTGGCGCATGCGCAGCAGGCATCGCCTGGGTTTGCCAGCATTCTGGCGGGGGTGGATGCAGCCTCGGTCACCAGCCGCGCGGCGCTGGCGCAGTTGCCTGTCACGCGCAAGTACGAGCTGCTGGAGCGCCAGCAGGCGGGCCGGGCCAGCAACGTGTTTGGCGGCTTCAGTGCGCTGGGTTTTGGGCCGGGCATGACGCGCGTGTTTGCCAGCCCCGGCACCATCTACGAGCCCGAAGGCACGCGGCCCGACTACTGGCGCATGGCGCGGGCCATTTACGCGGCGGGGTTTCGGCGCGGCGAGCTGATCCACAACAGCTTCAGCTACCACTTCGTGCCTGCGGGCTCGATGATGGAGACTGGCGCACATGCCCTGGGCTGCACCGTGTTCCCCGGCGGCACGGGCCAGACCGAGCAGCAGGTGCAAGCCATGGCCGAGCTGCAGCCTGCGGGCTACATCGGCACGCCCAGCTTTCTCAAGATCATTGTCGAGAAGGCCGCCGAGATGGGCGTGGCCCTGCCCACAGTGACCAAGGCGCTGGTGTCGGGCGAGGCCTTTCCGCCATCACTGCGCGACTGGTTTGCCGAGCACGGCATTGCGGGCTACCAGTGCTACGCCACGGCCGACCTGGGCTTGATTGCCTACGAGACCAGTGCACGCGAAGGCCTGGTGCTGGACGAGGGCGTGATCGTCGAAATCGTGCGCCCTGGCACCGGCGACCCCGTGCCCGAGGGCGAGGTGGGCGAGCTGGTCATCACCACGCTCAACCCCGACTACCCCCTGATCCGCTTTGGCACGGGCGACCTGTCGGCCGTGCTGCCCGGCACCTGCCCCACAGGCCGCACCGGCACGCGCATCAAGGGCTGGATGGGCCGGGCAGACCAGACCACCAAGGTGCGCGGCATGTTTGTGCACCCGGGGCAGGTGGCGCAGATCGCCAAGCGTTTTCCGCAAGTGTTGCGAGCGCGCCTCGTGGTCAGCGGTGAGATGGCCAACGACCAGATGGTGCTGCAGGTTGAGACCACCGAGACCGCCGAGGGCCTGGCCCACCAACTCTCGGACGCCATCCGCGAGGTGACCAAGCTGCGCGGCGAGGTGCAGATGGTGCCGCCTGGCACGCTGCCCAACGACGGCCGGGTGATCGAAGATGCGCGCAGCTACCGCTGACAGCGCGGCAAACGGGATCTAGCGATACCACCCAGAGGGCCAGCGCGCGCCCTTGCGCGGGCCGTGCTGGTGCTGTTGATTTGTCACAAAAACAAGGCAATCTGCACCCCTGACAGGAAGGCTTTGCACGTCCCTCGGCGTCAGGGTTAACCCTTGCATTTGCTATCAAATAGATAGCTTTCAGCGCTCTATATATCAGACCTGCAGCTTGTTTTGATTTAAAACACCACAGCGCACAGGCTACGGACAACCCGTATTACCCTGCGAAAACGCCATCGCTATCATGGCCCCGTCAATCAAAGGAGCATCCATGAAAAATCTGCTGAAACTCTCGCTGGCCGCCGCCGCAGTGGTCACCGCCTTCGGCGTACAAGCGCAAGAGTTCCCGTCCAAAGACAAGACGATCACGCTGGTGGTTCCTTACGCAGCGGGCGGCCCCACCGACCGCGTGGCCCGCGACCTGGCCGAAGCCCTGCGCAAGCCCCTGGGTGTGAGCGTGGTGGTGGACAACACGGCCGGTGCAGGCAGCACCATCGGTACCGCCAAGGCGGCCCGCGCCACTCCCGATGGCTACACACTGCTGCTCAACCACATCAGCATGTCCACCATGCCCACGATGTACCGCAAGCTGTCGTTCAACGTGGCCAACGATTTTGAGTACCTGGGCATCGTCAACGACGTGCCCATGACGCTGATCGCCAAGCCCAGCATGGCCGCCAACAACTACAAGGAGCTGTCGGCCTGGATCAACCAGAACAAGGGCAAGATCAACCTGGGTAATGCGGGCCAGGGCTCGGCATCGCACCTGTGCGGCCTGATGTTCCAAAGCGCGCTGCAGGTGGACATGACCCCTGTGCCCTACAAGGGCACCGCCCCCGCCATCACCGACCTGATCGGCGGCCAGATCGACCTGCTGTGCGACCAGACCACCAACACCACGTCGCAGATCGAAGGCAAGAAGGTCAAGGCCTACGCCGTGACCACCACCAAGCGCCTCACCACGCCAGCCCTCAAAGACCTGCCCACACTGGCCGAGTCGGGTGTGAAGGACTTCAACGTGACGATCTGGCATGGCGTGTACGCGCCCAAGGGCACCCCTGCCGACGTGCTCAAGAAGCTCAACGAAGCCATCAAGGTCGCCCTGAAGGACCCTGAGTTCATCAAGAAGCAAGAAGGCCTGGGCGCCGTGGTGGCCACCGACAAGCGCATCGAGCCCACCGAGCACAAGAAGTTTGTGCAGTCCGAGATCGACAAGTGGGGCGCCGTCATCAAGGCCGCTGGCACTTACGCCGACTGACCCCTGCCGCTGGCGGCAACGCCAGTGCAGCACAAGCCACCGCGCCTTCCGGGCCCGGTGGCTTTTTTTATCGCTGCGGTCCCACTGTTCGGGTAATCCCATCTGCCCTTTGCGCACGCACCCGCGTAGAACACCAGCATGCAGGTCACAGCACCTGCAATGTCTATCGATTCGAAAAGGAATGGCCCCATGACATCGCTGCACCGCGTCCACCCCCCCGCCCGCTCCAGTGCACAAATCCAGGCCCGCAGCCAGGCACGCAGCCGCCGCAAGGCCGTGGCCCTCGCACTCACCCTGACGGCCATGGGCGCCTTGGCGCTGACCGCCGCGGCCTCTTTGCTGGCACCAGGCAAGGCACACGCGCAGACGGCACCCGCAACCGCTGGCTGGCCGACCAAGCCCGTGCGCATCATCGTGCCCTTTGCCCCCGGTGGCACCACCGACATCCTGGCGCGCGCCATGGCGCCCGAGCTGGGCCGCGCCTTCGGGCAGCCCTTCATTGTGGAAAACCGTGCTGGTGCGGGCGGCAACGTGGGCGCCGAGGCCGTGGCCAAGTCTGCCAACGACGGCTACACCCTGCTCATGGGCACGGTGGGCACGCACGGCATCAACCGCGCGCTGTACGCCAAGCTGCCCTACGACCCCATCAAGGACTTTGTGCCCATCACCCTGGTGGCCGCCGTGCCCAACGTGATGGTGATGAACCCCGACAAGGCCAAAGCCCTGGGCGTCGCCAACGTGCAGGATTTCATCAAGGCCGCCAAGGCCAACCCAGGCAAACTGAACATGGCGTCCAGCGGCAACGGCACCTCCATCCACCTGGCGGGCGAGCTGTTCAAGAGCATGACCGGCACCTACATGCTGCACCTGCCCTACCGCGGATCGGGCCCGGCGCTGATGGACATGGTGGCGGGCAACGCCGATGTGATGTTTGACAACCTGCCTTCGTCCATGGCGCAGATCAAAGCCGGCAAGCTGGTGGCCCTGGCTGTGACCAGCAGCCAGCGCTCTGCCGCGCTGCCCGACGTGCCCACGGTGGAGCAGGCTGGCGGCCCGGCCCTCAAGGGCTACGAGGCCAGCTCCTGGTTCGGCCTGCTGGCCCCGGCAGGCACCGCCCCGGACATCGTCAACCGCATCCAGCAAGAGGTCGCCAAGTCACTGGCCAGCCCAGCGGTGAAAGAGCGGCTCACCGCCCAAGGCGCCATCCCGGGCGGCAACACCCCGGCCGAGTTTGCGCGCCACATTGAGCAAGAACACCAGAAATGGGCGGGGGTGGTGAAGGTATCAGGGGCCAAGGTGGATTGAGAGCGCACGGTCACACATGGCAGTGGCCATACAGCGCGCCCCTGCAGTGCGTCCTACCGCGGCGCCTGGCTTGCGCTACACACCCCAGACCACATCGCAGTCTTCTTGCAGGCTGCGGCGCAAAAGATCGATGAAGGGCGCCGCCCGTTGACGCAAGCGCACCGTGTCGCGGGGCTCGTCTTCCGGCGCGTTCGGGTCCGCCTCTGTGGCCTGTTGCGCAGTCTCGCGCAGGCGGGCTTCGTCAGCGGCCACGGCAGCCTCCAGGGCAGCCAGCGCGGCGGGGATTTGCGCGGCAGTCACGATGCCGGTGGACGCTGGCGCTTTGCCAATGATTTGCAGAATCTGCCGCCCCTGGGGTTCCAGCAAGATCAGGTCGGCGGCAGCGCGGGATTTGAATTTGTAGAGCATGGCAAAGCACTCCAGGGCTAAGGTTGAGCGGCAGGGCAATCAAAGCCCAAGCCTAACCGCCTTCTTGCCAGTGCATGTCAGCGCATGCCGACAGATGCCAGGCAGGCCGGAGAATGGACTGCCTGCATCAATTTGAATAAAAAAGGCTGCTAGCGCCTATTCCCAAAGCGCTAGCAGCTATGCTTTCAATAGCACTACATCTGCCGCTGACGACTGCCAGGGGCCCAGGCAGCGCGCAGCCGGGGCGCCACATTGCGCTGCCACAGGCCCAGCACCAGGGGCCCATACAAAATGCACACCAGCGCCCCGGCAATCAGCGGCAGCGCGGCAAACACCCAGCCGGTGAGCAGCTCGCCCCCCAGCGCTACGCCCACCAGCAGGGCCACGGCAGGGTTCACGAACGAGTAGCTGCCCGCCAGCGCGGCCGAGGCGTTTTGCAGCAGCCACAGGTAGGCGTTCAGCGCAATCAGCGTGCCAAACACCAGCAAATACACCCAAGCGGCCCACGACTTGGCAGTGACGTCGGCCAACCGGCCCACAGGCTCCACCCAGGCAGCCACCACCAGGCTGAGGACACCACCCACAAGCCACTGTGCGGCAGAGGCCATGGCGGGCGCCGGCAGCGTGAGCTTGCGCGACGCGTACGAGCCCACGCTCCAGCACAGCGGGGCACTAAACGCCAGCAAGGCGCCCTGCCAGGTGGCCGAGAAGTCGCCCTCCAGCGCCAGCAGCAGCGCGCCCACCACGCCGAGCGCCAGGCCCACCCAACTGGTCAACGGCACGCGCTCGCCGCCCCAGCGCGTCCACAGGGCCAGCCACATGGGCATGGTGGTGACCACCGTGGCCATCAGGCCCGATCCAATGCCCAGCTTCTGCGCCAAGCCGACACAGTTCATGGCGCCGAACACCATGAGCGCGCCCACCAAAGCAGCGTTGCGCCACTGCACGACCGAGGGCAGGGTGTGCCCCTGCCACAGCGCTACGAGCAGCATCACCCCGCCTGCGCACAAAAACCGGATGGCATTCATCCACAGTGGCGGCATGCTTTGCAGCGCAATGCCAATGGCGAAATACGTGGTGCCCCACACCACATACACCAGCAACAAGGCCAGCACCAGCGCCCCAGAGCGCCCCAGACCCCACTTGGACCCTTGCACATTGAAAAATGTCGGCATATTCTTCACCTGACCGAATAATTTATGGAAAACCAGCGGTTTCAGGAATTTTTACCGAATTACAGGCCTTATGCAAGCAAATATTCAGACAGACGACATGGACGCCAGAATTATTTCGGCGCTTGGTGAAGATGGCCGTCGTTCTTATGCCGATGTCGGGGCCGAGGTCGGGCTGTCTACAGCGGCCGTGCACGAACGGGTCAAGAAGCTGCTGGACAAGGGCGTGATCCGCCGCTTTTCCATCAGCGTGGACCCCGACCGCGTGGGGCTGAGCTTCACCGCCTTTGTGGCGATCCGCAACGACGGTGGCATCCACTGCCGCGAAGTGGCCCCGCGCCTGCGCGCCATGCCCGAGGTGCAGGAGCTGCACAGCGTGGCGGGCGAATACGACTTTCTGGCCAAGATCCGCACCACCCACGCCCGCGCCCTGGAAGACGTCATCTACCAGATCAAGGCCATTGAGGGCGTGGCCCGCACCACCAGCACCGTGGTGCTGAGCACCGCCTTTGAAGACCGGCCGCTGGACTTGGGCAAGCGGCTGCCCGGCAAGGCCCCGGCGCAGACCGGCACATGACCGCACCCCGCTACACCCTGGCCTGGGCGCCCCAGCCCGGCACGCTGGGCTGGCTGGCGGGCAGCCACTGGCTGGGCCGCTGCGCCGCGCAATTGCGCCCCCTGCCCCAGCTCGACATTGCCGAAGTGCCGCCCGAGGTGCTGCACCTGCTCACGGCCAGCCCCCGCCAATGGGGCTGGCGCGCCGCCTGGGCACCCAGCTTTGCCCTGGCCGAGGGCACGAACTGGCTCACCCTGCAAGCCACCGTGCACCGGCTGGCCACCCAGTGGCAGCCCATGGCCTTGCCCCCGCTGCAGGTGGTGCGCCACGCAGGCGCACTGGCCTTGGCCCCCGCGCCAGGCCACCGCAGCCACCAGGCCCTGAACGCCTGGGCCACCCAATGCCAGCAAGCCCTGCAGGCGATTGCTGCGCCGCAACCCAAGAGCCAGGTAAGCCACGAAGCAGGGGACGACACGCCCTGGACCTTTCACCTGCCACTGACCGGCCCGCTGCACCTGGTGCAGCCGCCGCTGCAGGACGTGGTGGAAGACGTGGCCCAGCAGTTCTTTGCCGACCTGCCGCCGCAACACATCGACAGCCTGGCGCTGTTTTCACAAAAACACCCGCAAGACGACTTCGTGCTGCTAGACCACTTTGAGCTGGCGCCCGCTACTGCAACTTCAACAGCAACTGAGTCCAACCCGCTATGAGCGTCACCTTTTTTCACAACCCCAAGTGCAGCACCTCGCGCAACGCCCTGGCCCTGGTCCGCGAGCGCGGTGTGGAGCCCACGGTGGTGGACTACCTCAAGCACCCACCCAGCCGCGCCACGCTGCAAGCCCTGGTGGCCAGCAGCGGCCAAGGCGCGCTGTGCCTGGTGCGCACCAAAGAGCCGCTGTTCAAAGAGCTGCACCTGGACGCCCCTGGTGTCACGGACGACCAGCTGCTGGACGCCCTGGCCGCGCACCCCGTGCTGCTCAACCGCCCCGTGGCCAGCAGCCCCCGCGGCACGCGCGTAGGGCGGCCTATTGAGGCGGTGTTGGAGATTCTTTGATCCGCCGCGATGGGCATCCATCCGTCAAGCGTTCACCCAGCGCTTGTCAAAGGGTTAGCACGGTCTGCGCCCTGGCTTCGACAGGCTCAGCCCGAACGGATGGGGGCGGAGGTGTAGAGAGGCATGGATGGGCCTATGACCTGCACACCCCCTGCCCCGTTCACCCTGAGCTTGTCGAAGGGCTGGCACAGCCTGTGCACTGGCTTCGACAGGCTCAGCCCGAACGGATAGCTGAAGCACCAACATACCGTCCTCAACCAGCAGCCACCAATGCTCAGCCCGGCAACACCAACGCGGCCCGCGCCTTCAGCGCCGCAGGCCGCGAGTGGCAGCCCTCCAGGTGGTCGTTGACCAGGCCCATGGCCTGCATGAAGGCGTACACCGTGGTGGGGCCCACAAAGCTCCAGCCGCGTTTTTTGAGGTCTTTGGACAAAGCCACCGAAGCGGCGGTGGACGTGAGGGTGCGCGCGGCTTCGAGCGTCAGCACGGCAGGCCGGTCGGCTGCGCCGGGCTCGTACTGCCACACGTAGCGGGCCAGCGAGCCAAACTCGCGGCGCAGCTCCAGCACGCGGCGGGCGTTGTTGATGGTGGACTCGATCTTGCCCCGGTGGCGCACGATGGCGGCGTCCTGCACCAGGCGCTCCACATCGGCCTGATCGAAGGCGGCCACTTGCTCGGCATCGAACTGGGCAAAAGCGGCGCGAAAGCCTTCGCGCTTGTTCAGGATGGTCAGCCAGCTCAGGCCCGATTGGAAGCCCTCCAGGCAGATTTTTTCAAACAAGCGCCGGTCATCCATAACCGGGAAGCCCCACTCGTGGTCGTGGTAGTGGCGGTACAAGGGGCTGGCCTTGCACCACGCACAGCGCGCTCGGGCGGTGCCGTCGGCATCATGGGCCGCATCGGCCACCAGGCCTACGGGCAGCGCCGGTGCACCGGCGGGGATCTCGGTGGTGGTGGGGTCGGTCATGCCGCCATTCTAGGAACGCGCCGCGCCATGCTGCTGACAGGGGATGCCTGGCCACTGCGACCCCGCCCATGCCAACGGCCGCGCCATGTCGTACCCTTGCCCCATGCGCACGCGTTTTCGTTTTTCCCGCCCCCGCTGTATCGCCTTGGTTGGCGCGCTGGCGCTGCCCGCCCTGCTGCTGGGCTGCGCCCAAACGCGCGATGCCCTGGGCTACTACTGGCAGTCGGCGCACGGCCACGCCCAGTTGATGGGCGCCGCCCGGCCGCTGGACGACTGGATTGCCGAGCTCGACACCCCGCCCGCCCTGCGCACGCGCCTGCAACTGGCCCAGCGCGCCCGCGCCTTTGCGGTGGCCGAGCTGCACCTGCCCGACAACGCCAGCTACCGCCGCTATGCCGACCTCAAGCGCCCCGCCGCCGTGTGGAACGTGGTGGCAGCGCCGCCCGACGCGCTCAGACTGCACACCTGGTGCTTTCCGGTGACGGGCTGCATTGGCTACCGGGGCTACTTTGCCCAGGCCGATGCACAGGCCGAGGCCGACCGGTTGGCGGCCCAGGGGCTGGAGGTGGATGTGTACGGCGTGCCCGCCTACTCCACGCTGGGCTACATGAACTGGGCCGGGGGCGACCCGCTGCTGAGCACCTTTGTGGGCTGGCCCGAGGGCGACTTTGTGCGCCTGCTGTTCCACGAGTTGGCCCACCAGGTGGTGTACGCCCAGGGCGATACGGTCTTCAACGAATCGTTTGCCACGGCGGTAGAGCGCCTGGGCAGCGCCCGCTGGATGGCCGAGCACAGCACCCCCGAGGCCCGCGCCGCCCTGGCCACCAGCGAGCAGCGCCGCGCCCAGTGGCGCGCCCTGACCCGCACCACCCGCGCCGAGCTGCAAGCCATTTACGAAAAAAAACAGGCTGTAGCGCTTGATAATCAAGCGCTGGCAGCTATCAAATCAGAAGCAATGCAGCGCTTTCGTGCGGGCTACGCACAACTGCGTTCGCAGTGGCTGGCGGCCGCGCCCCCCACAGCCACTGCCGCCAGCACCCAACTGGCGGGCTACGACCGCTGGGTGGCCAAGGCCAACAACGCCAGCTTTGCGGCCCAGGCGGCCTATGACGAACTGGTGCCCGCGTTTGAAGCCCTGTTTGAACGGGAGGGCCGCGACTGGCCCCGGTTTTATGATGCCGTGCGACAACTCACCCAATTGCCCCAACCCGAGCGCCACGCCGCGCTGCGGGCACTGGCAAAAAACTCTCAGCCTCTGACCCAACCCAAGGAGAAACCTGGTGTCTGACCTTCACATCCAACGCGACCACCAACTGGGCCTGCCCCAAGCCCGCGAGGTGGCGCGTGCCTGGGCCCGCAAGGCCGAGGAAAAATTTGACATGGAATGCAGCTACGAAGAAGGCGACACGCAGGACACCCTGACCTTCACCCGCGCAGGCGTGAGCGGCACCCTGGTGGTGGACGCCCAGCAGTTCGACATGACGGCCAAGCTCGGCTTCCTGTTTACCGCCTTCAAAGACCGCATCGAAGCCGAGATTGGCGGCCAGCTGGACGCGCTGCTGGGCACGCCCAGCACCACCTCGCTGGCCTGAGGTGCGCAGCATGGCCACGCCCCCCAGCGTCCTGATCAGCGAAGTCGGCCCGCGCGACGGGCTGCAGTCCATCGCCACCACCATGCCCACCGCGCACAAGCTGCGCTGGGTGGATGCGCTGGTGGCCGCTGGCCTGCGCGAGATCGAGGTCGGCTCCTTCGTGCCCGCCAAGCTGCTGCCGCAAATGGCCGATGTGGCCGAGGTGGTGCGCCACGCCGTAGCCCGGCACCCGCACATCACCGTGATGGCGCTAGCCCCCAACCTGCGCGGGGCCGAGGCCGCGCTGCAGGCCGGGGCGCACAAGGTAACGCTGCCCGTGTCGGCCAGCGCGGCGCATTCGCTGGCCAATGTGCGCAAGACACCCGCCGCCATGGTGCAAGAGCTGCAGGCCGTGGTGCAGCTGCGCGCCGCCACCGCACCGAAGGCACTCATTGAAGTGGGCCTGTCGACCGCCTTTGGCTGCACGCTGCAGGGTGAGGTGCCCGAGGACGACGTGATCCGCCTGGCCGTGCAATGCGCCGAGGCGGGCGTGGACGAGGTGGGCCTGTCGGACACCACCGGCATGGCCAACCCGGCCCAGGTGCGCCGCCTGTTCACGCGCCTGCGTGCCGAGCTGGGCCCCAAGGCGGGCGCGGCCCACATGCACAACACGCGCGGCCTGGGTCTGGCCAACTGCTTGGCCGCCTATGACGTGGGTGTGCGCACGTTCGACGCCTCACAAGGCGGTCTGGGCGGCTGCCCCTACGCGCCCGGCGCCTCGGGCAACGTGGTCACCGAAGACCTGGTCTTCATGTTCGAGGCCATGGGCATTGCCACGGGGGTGGACTACGAGCGCCTGCTGGCCGCACGGCAAGCGCTGCAGGCCGGCCTGCCCAACGAGCCCCTATACGGCATGACCCCGCTGGCTGGCCTGCCCAAGGGCTGGCAGTCTGCGGCCTGACACGGCCACCCACGCCCCACGGAGACCACCCTTGGGCCCCACCGCCCTGCCCCCACACCGCCTGTACTACCTGCACAACTTTGTGCAGGCGCTGGACTGGGTGCGCGCGCGCTATGCCGACCTGCTGGCCCCGCCCGAGCAGGACTTCATCGCCCGCTTTGCACAACTGCCCGAGCCCGCGCAAGCGCTGCTGGTGCGGCTGGTGATGCGGCGCGGGCCGTGGTTTCGCGCGGGCAAGCTGGTGTACGAGGAAATTGGCGACATCGACGCCGCCGCTGCGCCGCTGCTGGCCCTGGGCTGGCTCGATGCCGCTGCCCCCATGGCACTGGCCGAGCTGTTTGCACTGCACACCCACCGCGAGGTGGCGGCGCTGTTTTCCGCCCCCGGCCCACACCCGGCGCAACCCAAGTCGCTGACCAAGGCCGCGCTGCTGCAGGCCCTGCTGCCGCACCACACCGCCGCCCAGCCCTACCGCCAATGGCACCCCGCCAGCACCGAGGCGGTGTGGCGCGTGGCAGAACACGTCATCGCGCTGTGCACGCGGCTGCGGCTCATGTTCTTTGGCAACCTGTTCCAGGACTGGTCGGAATTCGTGCTGGCCGACCTGGGCCTGTTCCAGTACGAAGTGGTGCCGTTTGATGCGCAGTCGCGGGCGTTTCAATGCCGCGCCGATGTGGATCACTACCTGGCCCTGCACGCCCTGCGCCAGGCGCTGGACGAGGGGGCCGAGCGCGCGCCCCTGCTGGCCGCCGCACTGCAAGCCACCAGCACCAACCCCTGGCTGGAGCGCCGCCGCGCCAAGCTGCTGATGCGCATCGGCCAGGCCTGCGAGAAGGCCGCCGACTGGGCGCTGGCCGAGCAGGCCTACGCCCACTGCACGCACCCCGGCGCGCGGCACCGGCGCATCCGCGTGCACGAACACCAGGGCCGCCATGCCGATGCGTTGGCCCTGGCCCTGCTGGCCCAGGCCGCACCGGAGAGCGACGAAGAAAGCCAGCGCCTGGCACGCATGCTGCCGCGCCTGCAACGCGCTGCCGGGCCATCCGCCTGCGCTGCGCAGCCACCGCACAAGCCCCAACGCGCAGCGGCGGCCCTGCCAGCACCGCTGGAGCTGGCCCTGCCCCACCCCGGCCCCACCACCTCGGTGGAATGGGCGCTGCGCCAGCACTGGCACACCGACGAGGCCCCCGTGTTCTACACCGAGAACGCGCTCATCAACAGCCTGTTCGGGCTGCTGTGCTGGCCTGCTGTGTTCGCGCCGCTGCCGGGGGCGTTCTTCCACCCCTTCCAGAGTGCCCCTGCCGACCTGAATGCGCCCGACTTTGTGGAGCGCCGCATCGCCCTCTTTGCCGAATGCCTGCACGCGCTGGAGGATGGCCGCTACCGCGCCCTCATCCTCGATCGCTTTGCCAGCAAGCAAGGGCGCCAGTCGCCCTATGTGTTTTGGGGGGCGCTGAGCGAGCCGCTGCTCCAATTGGCCCTGGAGTGCATACCCGCGGCACATTTGCGCCTGCTGTTTGCTCGCCTGCTGCAAGCCCCCGTGGCGCACCGCAGTGGGCTGCCAGACCTGGTGCGGTTCTGGCCCACGCGGCCGCCAGGGCAGCGCTACGAGCTGGTCGAAGTCAAAGGCCCGGGCGACAAGCTGCAAGACAACCAGATCCGCTGGCTGCAGTACTTCCACACCCACGGCCTGCCCGCCAGCGTGTGCCATGTGCGCTGGCAAGGTGCGCCCGGCGTGGAACATCCCACAGGCGCGGCGGCCACATGACCGCCCCACTTCCCACCCCGGCCCCACTGGCGGTTTCGGTGCGCGCCCTGTGCGCCTTCACAGCCCGCACGGGAGACCTGGACCTGCGCTTTACCCCCGCCCCCACGGCACTCGAAGGCATGGAAAACCACCGCCTGGTGCAGGGCCGCCGGGGCGATGGCTATGAGGCCGAGGTGGCGCTGAGTGGCCTGTTCCAGCAGCTCACGGTGCGCGGGCGGGCCGACGGGTTTGACGCACCGCGCCAGCAGCTTGAAGAGATCAAGACCTACCGGGGCCAGCTGGATGGCGTGCGCCCCCACCAACGTGCCCTGCACTGGGCCCAGGCCCGCGTGTACGGCCACCTCATGTGTCATGCGCGGGGGCTCACGCGGCTGCATGTGGCACTGGTCTATGTGCAAACCGGCACGGGGCAAGAGACCGAGCTGGTCGAAACCCACACCGCCGCCGATCTGCAAGCGCACTTTGAAGCGCTGTGCACACGCTACCTGGACTGGGCGCACAGCGAGCAGCAGCACCGCCAGGCGCGGGATGCAGCCCTGGCCGCGCTGGCCTTTCCGCATGGCAGCTTTCGCGCGGGTCAACGCGAGCTGGCCGTGGCCGTGTACCGCAACGTGGGGCCTGGCCAAGATGGCAATGAAGACGGCGGCCGTTGCCTGCTGGCCCAGGCCCCCACGGGCATTGGCAAGACGCTGGGCACGCTGTTCCCGCTGCTGCAGGCCAGCGCCCGCAAGGGGCTGGACAAACTGTTTTTTCTGACCGCGAAGGGCACCGGCCACGCGCTGGCGCTTGATGCCCTGGCCCGTGTGCACGAGCAACTGAGCCCGCCCGCACAGACCATCACCCCTGTCCCCCCCCTGCGCGTGCTGGACGTGCTGGCACGCGACAAGGTCTGCGAGCACCCCGACAAGGCCTGCCACGGCGAGTCCTGCCCGCTGGCCCAGGGCTTTTACGACCGGCTGCCCGCTGCACGCCAGGCCCTGGCGCAGCACACCAGCCTATGGGACGGCCCGGCCGTGCGCACCACCGCGCTGGCGCACGGCATCTGCCCCTACTACCTGGCGCAGGAGATGGCGCACTGGTGCGATGTGGCGGTGGCCGACTACCACTACTTCTACGACAGCGCCGCCATGCTGTATGCGCTGACGGTGGCGCATGGCTGGAGGGTGGGCGTGCTGGTGGACGAAGCCCACAACCTGCCCGACCGCGCGCGCCGCATGTACACCGCCGAGCTGCACCAGGGCACGCTGGCCGATGCCCGCGCTGCCGCCACGGGTGGCGTGCGCAAGGCGCTGGACGCACTGCAACGGCAGTGGAACGCCATCCACCGCGACCAAGTGGATACGTACTGTGCACACACAGCGCTGCCCGAGGCCTTTGTGCAAGCACTGCAGCGCGCCATTGGCGCGGTGGCCGAGGCGCAGACCGATGCGCCCCTGCTGCCCGGCGACCCGGTGCTGGCGCTGTACCTGGACGCCCTGCACTTTGCCGCCATGGCCGAGCAGTTCGGCAGCCACGCGCTGCTGGACGTGACGCTGGACGCCCACCGCCATGGGCGGCGCGGCACATTCAGCACGCTGTGCATTCGCAACGTGGTGCCCGCCCCGCACCTGGCGGCGCGCCACGCAGCGGCGCACAGCAGCGTGCTGTTTTCGGGCACGCTCACGCCGCCTGCGTTTTATCGCGACCTGTTGGGCCTGCCGGCCGAGACGGGCTGGGTGGATGTGGAGTCGCCCTTTCACAGCGGGCAGCTGGCGGTGCACACGGTGGGGCACCTGTCGACCCGCTTTGCCGACCGAGCGCAGTCGCTGGCGCCCATGACAGCGCTGATGGCCGAGCAGTTTGCGCGCCTGCCGGGCAACTACCTGTGCTTTGCCAGCAGCTTTGACTACCTGCAGCGCATTGCGGCCCAGCTGCAGCAGGCCCACCCCGAGGTGCCCCAGTGGCAGCAAACCGCGGGCATGGACGACGCGGCCCGCCAGGGTTTTTTGGACCGCTTTCAGGAGGGCGGCCAGGGCATTGGCTTTGCCGTGCTGGGCGGTGCGTTTTCAGAAGGGGTGGACCTGCCCGGCCACCGGCTCATTGGCGCCTTCATCGCCACACTGGGGTTGCCGCAGGTCAACCCGGTGAATGAAGAAATGCGCCGCGCGATGGACCGGCACTTTGGCGCGGGCAAGGGGTATGACTACACCTACCTCTTCCCGGGCCTGCGCAAGGTGGTGCAGGCGGCAGGAAGGGTGATTCGCACCGAGCAGGACGAGGGCGTGGTGTTTCTGATCGACGACCGCTACCGCCGCGCCCCGGTGCGGGCCCTGCTGCCCGCATGGTGGGCGCTGGATGGGGCGCCGCCAGCGCAAGCGGGGAGTGATGGGAGCCCACCTCGACGCCACCCAAGCCGTTCGGGCTGAGCCTGTCGAAGCCTTGCGCGGCGCGTCGACAGGCTCAACGTGAGCGCGCTTGTTTTTGCATGCGTGCGAACAGGCACACAAGACCCGTCAAAACAAAGCGGCCCACAGGCCGCTCGTCGCGAAGAAGAAGCTGAGGCAGTGCTCAGCTCAGCTCGGTGATCAGGTCGATGTACAGCTGCTTAGCCGCATCGGCTTCGGTGCCCTTGAGCTTTTCCCACGCTTCCCACTTGGCGCGGCCCACCACGTCGGAGAAGCTGGGCTTCTTCTCGGTGTTGTCACCGGCGGTGGCCTGCTTGTACAGAGCGTAAATTTTGAGCAGCGTAGGGTTGTCAGGGCGCTCGGCCAGGTTCTTGGAGTTGGCTACGGCAGCTTCAAAAGTGGCGTTCAGGTCAGACATGCGGGTGTCTCCGTATCGGTATGAAAAGGGGCGCGAAAAAGACGCAAAAAACAGGCCGCAGCGATCTTACGGCCTGCCAACAGCCAGCGCGTACACCCCCAGAGGGCGAGCGACGCCAAGACGACACTGCGCAGCCCGCATGCGGCCACCGCCCCGCGCTTTCATCGGGTTACCACAGCGATCAGCAGCCATCACCAGCCATCGAATGCTATTAATTTGATAGCTGCTAGCGCTTATAAATCAAGCGCTAGCAGCCTATTTCCCTTAAACCCTTGCCAATCCATCCACCGCCTGGAACAGCGACTGCCGCGCCTGGCTGATGATCTGGCCCTTCCAGGCATCGGTGTCGGTGTAGAAGGCCGCCAGCATCTGGGCCTTGATCTGTGCGGCCAGCTCGGCGGGGGCTTCGGGGTGGATGTTGAGCCAGTGCTCGGCCCGCAGGGCCTGGATGACTTCGGTGACCGGCACGGTGCCGTACTCCATAGCAATGCCGGTGTACTCGGCCTGCGGGCATTCGTCATAGATGGCGGTCCACATCAGCCCCGTGAGGAAGGCCGAGGTGGACGAGCCGTCGTAGATGGAGGTGACGGGCGTGGCGCCACCGCCATCCCACCACTGGCGCGCGCGCTGCACTGCGGCGGCATCGTCTTTGCCTGCGTAGATGCGCTCGCCCAGGCCGCTGGGGCCCAGGCCCGTGTGCAGATCGATCCAGGCCAGGCGCTGCGCACGGGTGCCGTGTTCGCGCAGCACTTGGCGCAGGGTCTGGTTGCTCCAGGTGGGCGCGGTGCCGCCATAGAACAAGCCCTGCGCAAACTCATGCTGCCCCCGGGTGATGGCGGCCTGCCAGGCGGCCTCGCCACGCTCTGCCAAAAAGGCCTGTACGGCCTGCACGTTGGCAGCATTGGGCGGCCACACATTGGGCAGCAGCAAAGGTGCGACTTCGCGGTAGGCGGTGTTCTCGGGCAGGCTCGCCTGGAAGGTGTGGAAGTTGCGGTTCAGGTCCACGTTCTCGTGCGTGGCACGGCGGATGTGTGAGAAGCCGTAGGGGTTGAGCGCGTGGATGTAGAGCACGGCCACACCCGCATCACGGGCCTTGGCGCGCCACTCGGCATCGTGCAGGGCAAACACCTGCACACCGCTGCCGCAGTAGCCCTCCACGCCGTGGCAGGCGCTGCTCACAATGAGCAGTTGCTTGGCATCTGCGGGGCCGTCCAGCGCTACGTCCATGGCCAGCACCTCGCCCTCGCGCCCCGCCAGGGGGTGGGTGTGCGACTCCATAGGCAGCCCAGCCGCTGCGGCGGCTTCCAGAAACTGCTTGCGGGCCACCGCGTAGGTAGGCGAGAACGCTTGGGAGATACCGATCATGGAGGGGTTTCTTTCCGGAGTGAAAAACGAAGGCTACGCGCCCTGTGGGCCAAGACGATGACAGAGGCGAAAAGGGAAGTGGGGGCGTGGCGCAGACGATCGGCCACCGGGCGCCGCGCCCCCCCGCAGATCAGCCCGCCTTGGCTGCGGCCAGCCACTCCTGCGCCAGGCGCACCCAGAAGGTGGCCCCCAGGGGGATCAGGTCGTCATTGAAGTCGTAGCTGGGGTTGTGCAGCGTGCAGGGGCCACCGCCGTGGCCCATCTCGCGGTGGCTACCATCGCCGTTGGCAATGAAGAGGTAGGCCCCGGGTTTGGCCTGCAGCATGTAGGCAAAGTCTTCCGCGCCCATGCTGGGCTCCTGGTCCAGCGCGTTGGCTTCGCCCACGATGCTGGCCATGACCTGGCGGGCAAACTGCGCCTCGGCCGGGGTGTTGATGGTGGGCGGGTAGTTGCGCACAAATTCGAAGTCGCACACCGCGTCGTGTGCAGCGCAGGTGTGTTCGGCCACCTGGCGCATGCGCTTTTCAATGAGGTCGAGCACCTCGAACGAGAAGGTGCGCACCGTGCCCTGCAGCTCGCAGCTGTCGGGCACCACGTTGGTGGCCTCGCCCGTGTGGATCATGGTGACCGAGATCACGCCCGCATCCACCGGCTTTTTGTTGCGGCTGATGATGGTCTGAAAGGCCTGCACCATCTGGCAGGCGATGGGCACCGGGTCCACCCCCATGTGGGGCATGGCGGCGTGGCCGCCCTTGCCGCGCACGGTGATCTTGAACTCGCTGGTGGACGCCATCACCGGCCCGGCGCTGGCGGCCATGGTGCCTGCGGGCATGCCCGGCCAGTTGTGCATGCCGTACACGGCCTGCATGGGAAACTTCTCGAACAGGCCGTCTTCAATCATCACGCGGGCACCGCCACCGCCCTCTTCTGCGGGCTGGAAGATGAGGTACACGGTGCCGTCAAAATCGCGGTGCTGGGCCAGGTGCTGGGCGGCGGCCAGCAGCATGGCGGTGTGGCCGTCATGGCCACAGGCGTGCATCTTGCCCGCGTGCCGGCTGGCATGGGCGAAGGTGTTGAACTCCTGCATGGGCAGCGCGTCCATGTCGGCCCGCAGGCCAATGGCATGGCCGCAGGCCCCGCCATCACGGCCTTGCACGATACCCACCACCCCCGTCTTGCCCAAACCCCGGTGCACCGGAATGCCCCACTCGGTGAGCTTGCCCGCCACCACATCGGCGGTGCGCACTTCTTCAAAGCACAGCTCAGGGTGGGCGTGAATGTCCCGGCGCACCGCTGCAATACCAGCAGCCTGGGTCACGATGGAGTCGATAACGTTCATGATGGTATGTATCCTTACGATGGCACAGTCTAGCCCGCCAGCAACACCCATGCCATCACCCTTGTGGCAGACCACCCGTTGCGAGACGGGTATTTCGGTCATCCCCGCCCGCCGTCACAACCTGCTCAAAGCGAGAACCCATGCTCTCCCCCCAAGCCCTTGAACTTGCGCAAACCCTGGTGCGCATGAACACCGTCAGCCAGAACTCCAACCTGGAGCTGATCCACTTTGTGCGCGACACCCTCGCCAAGCTGGGCGTGGCAAGCCGCCTGACGTATAACGCCGACAAGACCAAGGCCAACCTGTTTGCCACCCTGGGCGAGGGCAAGCCCAGCGGCATCATCCTGTCAGGCCACACCGACACCGTGCCCTGGACGGGGCAGAACTGGAGCATGGACCCCTTGAGTGCGCGGGTGCAGGACGGCAAGCTCTACGGCCGCGGCAGTGCCGACATGAAAGCCTTCATTGCCCTGGCGCTGGCGCATGCAGAAGCCTTCTTGAACAGCCAGGCCCCGTTCGCGGTGCACTTTGCGTTCAGCTACGACGAGGAGGTGGGTTGCTTTGGCGTGAAGGAGCTGATTGCCGACTTGCGCGACGCAGACATCAAGCCCCTGGCCTGCATTGTGGGTGAGCCCACGCTCATGGTGCCCGCCATTGCCCACAAGGGGGTGTACCGCTACAAGTGCTGCGTGCGCGGAAAGGAAGCGCACTCGTCGCTGACCCCAAGCTCCGTCAACGCCATTGAAATGGCCGCCCGCGTGGTGGGCCGCGTGCGCGACATGGCCGAGGGTTTTGAGCAGCACGAGCCCCGCTTCGAGGGCTTTGACGTGCCCTTTTCCACCGCCAGCGTGGGCCAGTTCCACGGCGGCATTGCCGACAACGTGGTGCCGCGCGACGCCGAGTTCCGCTACGAATTTCGAGACCTGCCCACCGCCAACGCGGCGCAGATGCAGGCCGAGGTGCTGGCCTACGCCAAGTCGCTGGAGCCCGCGATGAAGAAGGTGGCACCGGACGCGGGCTTTGGCTTTGAGACGATCTGCGAAATCCCCAGCTTTCTGGGCAGCAAGGACGACGCCGTCACCCGCCTGGCCCAGCAACTCAGTGGTGAGCGCAGCACCACGCTGGTGGCATTTGGCACGGAGGCCGGGCTGTTCAAAAACGCGGGCATCCCCACGGTGGTGTGCGGGCCCGGCAGCATCCAGCAAGCCCACCAGCCCGACGAGTTTGTGAGCCTGGAGCAGTTGGCACGCTGCGAGGCGTTTTTGCAGGGGCTGGCCCAGACCACGTCTTTGGACTGAATCAACCACACCCGCCGAACGCCCACAAAAAAGCCCGGGGCTTGCGCGCCGGGCTTTTTTGTGGGGCTGAACACGCAGGTTCAGGTTCTCACCCGACCATCCCCGGTGAGCATAGACATCTCCACAAAATGCGACGCAGAGTGGTCGTTGGGGCCAAACGACACCGGGTAGCCCGAGATGACCTGGGTGCCAATGCCCTCCAGGCCGGAAATCAGGCTGTCGCGGGTGATCTTGCCGCTGCCCTGGGCCTGGCGCAGCCCCTCGGTGAAGATGCGCGCCGCCACAAAGCCCTCCATGCTGGAATAGTTGGCCTGCACCTTGTCGCCGCCTTTTTTGATGGCCTCCAGAAACTCGCGCGTGATCTGGCGCGAGGGCTGGTAGGGCGAGGGCACGACCTGCGACACCACAACCCCGGCACCGTCTTTGCCCAGCTCGTCGGCCAGAGCCTGTGTGCCCACAAACGACACGTTGTAGAACGTGCCGCCAAAACCGGCCTTGCGCGCTGCACGCACAAAGGCAGCGCTGGCACCGTAGGCTGCGATCTGAACCACGGCATCGGGCTTGGCAGCCACCAGTTTCTCCACGGCAGCGGCAACATCGACCGAATTGCGCTCCACCGTGGCAGCGGCCACCAGGGCCAGCTTTTGCTCGCCCAGTGCCTTGTTCACGCCGTCCAGCCCAGCTTTGCCATAGGCATCGTTTTGGTGGAAGACGGCAATCTTCTTGAGCCCCAGGTTGACCAGTTGGCGCACGATGAGCGCGGTTTCGTCGTAGTACGAGGCGCGCACATGGAACACAAGGCGGTTGAACGGCTGGCGCAGCGATTCGGCCCCCGTGAACGGCGCAAAAAACGGCACCTTGGCCTGGGTGAACAGGGGCAGCGCCGCCATGCTGGTGGGCGTGCCCACATAGCCAAACAGCGCAAACACCTCGTCGGCGATCAGCTTGCGGGTGTTTTCGGCGCAGCGGTCGGGCTCATACCCATCGTCCAGGGTGCGGATTTCCACCGTGCGCTTGCCGATGCCGCCAGCGGCGTTAAGCTGGTCAAAAAACAGCTTGGCGCCCTGGTTGAACTGGATGCCCAATTGGGCCGCGGGGCCGGAGAATGCGGCAGATTGCCCCAACACGATGCGCCCCTCGCTCTGCGCACGGGCCAACCCAAAACCGCCCAGGGCAGCAGCGCCGACACCCACGGAAAATTGTCTGCGACTTAAAACGGATGGATTCATGGCAGGCTCATTGTTGGTTTTAGAGGGAGGGGAACGTATAACCGTTGCCCTGGAGATGGTGCCCTAAGCTGCCACGCAGCCGTAGCGAGTGCACACAATTCATTACATTCGAATTCTCAGATGACCACGAAAAAATGTCTGTATCTATTAGCGTAAACCCCACACCATCGCCGGTATTGAACATTCGTGGCGCCTGCCCGCACGACTGCCCCGACACCTGTGGCCTGATCACCACGGTGGACAACGGCGTGGCCACCCGCGTGCAAGGCAACCCCGACCACCCGCACACCGATGGCGTGCTGTGCGCCAAGGTGAGCAAGTACACCGAACGCACTTACCACCCCGAGCGCATCCTCACGCCGCTCAAGCGCAGCGGCCCCAAGGGGAGCGGCCAATTTACCCCCGTGACCTGGGACGAGGCGCTGGCTGACATTGCGCAGCGCCTGTCCAGCATTGCCGCGCGCGCCCCCGAGGCCATCCTGCCCTACAGCTACGCAGGCACCATGGGCCTGGTACAGGGCGAGAGCATGGACCGCCGCTTCTTCCACCACCTGGGCGCCTCGCTGCTGGACCGCACCATCTGCGCGTCCGCCGGGGGCGAGGGCCTGGTGCAGACCTTGGGCGGCAAGGTGGGCATGAAGGTGGAGTTCTTTACCGAATCCAAGCTCATCCTTATCTGGGGCAGCAATTCGATTGGCAGCAACCTGCACTTCTGGCGCTACGCCCAGCAGGCCAAGCGCAATGGCGCCAAGCTGGTGTGCATCGACCCCCGCAAGAGCGAAACCGCCGACAAGTGCCACGAGCACATTGCGCTGCTGCCCGGCACCGACGCCGCCCTGGCGCTGGCGCTGATGCACGAACTGATTGCCAGTGACTGGCTGGACCACGACTACATCGCCCAACACACGCTGGGCTGGGCTCAATTGCGCGAGCGCGCCCTGCAATGGCCGCCCGAGCGTGCGGCCGAGGTGTGCGGTATCCCGGTCGAGCAAATCCGCCAGCTCGCCAAGGACTACGGCACCACAACGCCCGCCGCCATCCGCCTGAACTACGGCATGCAGCGCGTACGCGGCGGCGGCAATGCGGTGCGCGCCGTGGCCTGCCTGCCCGCGCTCACCGGCGCGTGGCGGCACCGCGCGGGGGGGCTGCTGCTGTCCAGCTCCGGGCAGTTTCCGGTGCAGCGTGCGGCGCTGCACCGCCCCGACCTGCTGGCCGGGCGCACACCGCGCACCATCAACATGTCCACGATTGGCGACGACCTGCTGCGCGAGGCCACGCCCGCATTCGGCCCCCAGGTCGAAGCGGTGGTGGTCTACAACAGCAACCCCGTGGCCGTGGCGCCTGATTCAGGCAAGGTGGCGCAAGGCTTTGCCCGCGAAGACCTGTTCACCGTGGTGCTAGAGCACTTTCACACCGACACGGCCGACTACGCCGACTACATCCTGCCCGCCACCACGCAGCTCGAGCACTGGGACGTGCACCTGGCCTATGGGCACACCGATGTGATGCTCAACCGCCCCGCCATCGCCCCCGTGGGCGAGGCACGCAGCAACGCCCAGATCTTCCGCGACCTGGCCGCCCGCATGGGCCTGACCGACCCCTGCTTTGCCGACAGCGACGAGGCCCTGTGCCGCCAAGCCTTTGGCAAGGCGGTGGACTACACGCTGCTGGAATCGCAGGGCTTTGCAACGCTGGCGGGGCCAGATGCTCCGTTTGCCGAGGGCGGTTTTCCCACGCCATCGGGTCAATGCGAATTCTTCAGCGCCCGGCTGGCTGCGCAGGGGCTGGACGGCCTGCCCGACCACCTGCCCAACCACGAGCTGCAGGGCACCAGCGCCCGCTACCCGCTGGCGATGATCTCGCCGCCCGCACGCAACTTCCTCAACTCCACCTTCGTCAACGTCAAGAGCCTGCGCACCATCGAAGGCCGCCCGCTGCTGGAGATGCACCCCGACGACGCCGCCGCACGCGGCATTGCCGACGGCAGCACCGTGCGCGTGTTCAACGACCGGGGCAGCTACCAATGCCACGCCGAGGTGTCAGCCCGCGCCCGCCCAGGCGTGGTGAACGGCCTGGGCATTTGGTGGCGCAAGCTGGGGCTGAACGGCACCAACGTGAACGAGTTGACCAGCCAGGCCCTGACCGACCTGGGCCGCGCGCCCACGTTTTATGACTGCCTGGTGGAGGTGGAGGCTTGCGCAGCGTGATGCTGCGCACGATTCCTCCGAAAGGTCTTCCTTCGAAACATTGCTATTGAATTAATAGCTTCTAGCGCTTATCCAATAAGCGCTAGAGGCCTTTTTTCTTCAACCCCCTGCTCACTGCAACTGCCGAGCAAAGAACTGCAGCACCTGAGCGTCCAGTTGCGGCTGAAAGGCCACGCGGTCAAAGCCTGTGGGGTTGGCGGCAGCATCCCCTGCGGCAGAGGGCAGGCTCATGGAGGGCTGCGTCATGAACGCAAAGTGGCCGGCCCCAGGCACCGTGCTGGCGTCCGCACCCGGCACATGGGCCGCGACGTAGCTGCCGTGGTACTGGCCGTTGAGCACCTGATCGTGTTCGGCCAGGATCAGCCGCACCGGCACACGCACAGCGGCCAAGCTTTCGGGGGTAAAGACCACGGCCATGGGAGCAAGCGCGACGACGGCGCGGATGCGCGGATCAGGCGCCGACACCCGTGCGCCATCCAGCGGCCGCACCACAGTGGAGGCGCTGCCTGCACTGCTTGCCATCGGTGCCGGTGCCGCAGCGGCTGTGGGAGCCCCCTCTGCGCCGTTGGAGCCCTTGGCCAGGCCGCAAAAGCCCGTGTCATCCTGCACCGTGCGGCAATGTTGCCCGGCACGTGCGGGCTCGGCCTGCGCCCCGGCCAGCGCCAGCACCGTGTAGCCGCCAGCGGAATGTCCTACCGCGCCAATGCGCCCGGCAGGAATGCGTGGCGCCCATTCAGGGCTGGCCAGTAAAGCGTCCAGCACACGGCTGACCTGGCGTGGGCGCTCCCCGAAATAGCTGCCAGAGGTGACCATGGACCGGTCTTGCCAGTTGTCCCCTGGATGGCGCAGAGCCGCCACCAGGTACCCATCCTCCGCTAGGCGCGTAGCCAGGTGATGCTGCCCGAATTCATTGCCGCCAGTGCCATGGGACAACAGGATCAAGCCCTTGAGCGCCGCAGCAGACACCGGAGCCCCCGGAGCCACCACCGGGCTCCAAGGCCCCATGGGAATGGGACGTGCCTGGGCGGGTGTGGGGTAGAACAGAGCCACGGTCACAGGCTCGTCGCCTGCCACCGTCATGGTGCGCAGGCCCGCCTGCTGCACAGGACCTTGTGCCGGCCCTTGCACCTGAGCCGGTACTGGCGCAGCCAGGGCGGCCGTTGCCAACGCACCGACGATGGCCCCGCGCCATGCGCCGGGAAGAATGCGAGCCACGAAGGGAAAAAAGCCAGAGCGGGAGGAGGAGATCACAGTGCGCCTTTCAAGGAAGGCCGCCAGTGCGGCGGCATGGGGGCACTGTAGAAAAGACGCGCCCAGCATTCCAGCGGTCTGCGACGAAGCGCGCCGCACCGGCGCGAAACCACAGCATGCAGGCGCGGGCTGCACCACCCGCGCCTGCAATGCCACGGCAAAGGGCTTAAAGCGCCGCTTCCAGAATCCGGCGGCTCACCGCAGGCGTGATCTCGCGCTGCTCGCCCAGCTTGACCATGCCGTGGGCTTCCAGCTGGGTGATGACGGTGTCGATCACTTCCGCACCGAGGCCGTAGCCCGACAGGCGGGTGCGGATGCCCATGCTTTCGAAGAAATCACGGGTGCGAGCGATGGCGGCGGTGATGCGTTCGTCTTCGCTGCCGGTGGTGAGGCCCCACACGCGTTCGGCGTACTGCAGCAGCTTGGCGCGCTTGGGGCCACGGCGCTCGTTGAGCAGCGCGGGCAGCACAATGGCAAGGGTGCGGGCGTGGTCGATGCCGTGCAGGGCTGTCAGCTCATGGCCGATCATGTGCGTGGCCCAGTCTTGCGGCACGCCCGCGCCAATCAGGCCGTTGAGCGCCATGGTGGCGGCCCACATCAGGTTGGCACGGTCGTCGTACACGGGCTCGGGGGCCGTAAGCAAGCGCGGGCCCACCTCGATCAGCGTGTGCAGGATGCCTTCGGCAAAGCGGTCTTGCACGGGGGCATTCACGGGGTAGGTCAGGTACTGCTCTACCGTGTGCACGAAGGCGTCGACCACGCCGTTGGCCAGTTGCTGGGGCGGCAGGGTGTAGGTCTTGGTGGGGTCCAGCACCGAGAAGACGGGGTAAGTGTGCTCGCTGTTGAAGGGCAGCTTGGCGCCCTTGGCGCGGTGGGTGATGACGCTGCCGTTGTTCATCTCCGAGCCCGTGGCGGGCAAGGTGAGCACAGCGCCAAACGGCAGCGCGCGCTGCACGTTGCGGCCAAATTTTTCCAAAATCGCCCAGGGGTCACCCCCCTCGAACAGCACCGCCGCAGCGATGAACTTGGTGGCATCAATGACCGAGCCGCCGCCCACAGCCAGCAGAAAGTCAAACCCGCCTTCGCGGATCTGCGCCACGGCGTTCATCGAGGTTTCGTAGCTGGGGTTGGGCTCAATGCCCGTGAAGGTGGCGTGCTGGCGGCTGCCCAGCGCTGTGCGCACCTCGGCCAGGGTGCCGGTCTTCTCGGCACTGGCGCCACCCACCAGAATCAGCACCTTGGCGGCGGCGGGCACTAGTTTGTCCAAGTCGGCAATGCGGCCCTGGCCAAAGGCGATGCGGGTGGGGTTGTGGAAGTCGAAGTTCAGCATGCGTGGGTTCCTTGGTGTGGAGAGGCGGGCCTGCAGAGACAAACCTGCGGCACCTGCTTGTTTGCAGCCACGAAGGTTAACGCTGCGGCGCAGCGGCGGCACGCCACCTTGGCGACAACCCTGCCTGGCGTGCAGCCTATGCGCAGGGCATCCGCCGAGGCGGGCACTTTCGGCCACAAAAAAGGGGGCGTACAAGCCCCCTTGGGTGGAATGCCGCCGCAGCCTGGTGGCGTCAGCGCTTTTGCTCGATGCGCACGGCGTTCAGGCCATCCGAGAAGCTCAGCTCATAACGGCCACCAGCAGGCACGCCCTGGATGGGCAGCTGCAACTTGCCGCCCTTGGCATCCACGATGAGGGTGGAGCGCTTGTCGCCCACATGGGTGACCATGAGGTACGGGTAGGTCTGCGCATCCCACTGCACCGTCAGCACCCCGCCCTGCTCCACCGCAGACATCTGCGGCGCACTGGCTTTGGTGTAGATGCCGTTCTTGGCCACGGCCTGGCTGCTGTACAGCACCTGGTCGCCGCGCAGGATGGCCACCGACAACACCTGCCCCGGGTTGGGCACCGAGAAGCTGAACAAGGCCAGGTCTGAGCGGTGGTCCAGCGTATCGGTGGCAAACGGATATTGCACCGTGCCCGTGGTGGTGGTGATGCGCAGGGTGTAAGGGCCGGGCGCAGGCGCTTGCAGCAGGCCCTGGAAGGCCTTGAGCGGGTTGACCTTGACGCCAGAAGCATCGAGCTGGCCGCTGATGAGCAGCAGCTCTTGCGGCAGCTCGGCCGCCTTGGTCTCGGTGACGTACAGGGCGTCCGCAGGGGTCAAGTGCTTTTGCATCTTGCGGTAGCTGTAGTCCGAGAAGCTGCTGCCGCCGCAGTAGCTCATGGCGTCGTGCTTGCTGGTGTCGGTGGCGTCAATGAAGGTGGCCGTGCTGAGGTTGTAGCCCCAGATGTAACGACCGCTGCCGCCCAGAGTGCCACCCGCGTAGGGGTACTGCGGGTCGCCGTTGGTCACGCCGCAGGGGGCGTGACTCAGGCTCAGGTTGTGGCCCAGTTCATGGACCATGGTGTCCAGCGCCACGCCCATGTTGTTGTTGGCAAACTTGCCCACACCCACCGCCGCGTTGCCGGGCACATAGCCCAGCCCCACTTGGCCGTAGGTGATTTTGGGCAGAAAGCCGTAGTAGTACGTGCGGCTGCTGCCGCTTTCGCTGGTGCGCAGGGCCGCCATCTCACCCAGGACCTTGCCCATGGCGGTGGACCACTCGGACTCGTTGGCCGGGAAGGTGGGCACCGCGGTGGAGGTGAACGTGGCGTGGATTTGCTCCGTCACCTTGCCCACCGGTACCTTGGGCTGGAAGTAGGCGGCCATGCCGGTAGGCATGTCGACGGTGGTGGACTCGATCTTGACCGGCACCGCCATGAGCGTAATAGCGTTTTCTGCGCCCACGCGGGGCGTGACGGTGGTGGGTGTCTGGCCATTGGCCAGGCTAACTTTCAAAACGACGCCGCTGTTGATCAACGCGGCCGGAATGGTGGCCGAGTACGCCGTGGTCAAGCTGGGCGAAGTAGGCGCTGTGGTGGGGATGGGGCCTGTGGGGGCCGTCATCGCAATGGTCTGCAGCAACTGGCCACTGCCGTTTTCCACTCGCAGGCTGCCCGTGGGCTTGGCTTCTGCGGTGTTGGTGGTGGTGACCTTGGCCAACAGCAGAACGTTTTTGTTTTTGACAAGCACCAGTTCCGCATCGGTGGTCGGGTAGACCATGGTCTGCGCCAGCTCGACACTGGCAATGCGGGCGGAGGACGTCGGTGCAGGCGCTGGGGCTGGCGCGGGGGCCGGAGTAGGTGCAGGCGCTGGCGTGGGAGCCGGTGCAGGTGCAGGTGCAGGTGCAGGTGCAGGTGCAGGTGCAGGCGTGGGCGCTGGGGCTGGAGTGGGCGTTGGCGCCGGAGCCGGTGCGGGGGCCGGAGTGGGCGTTGGCGCCGGAGCCGGTGCGGGGGCCGGAGTAGGCGTTGGCGCCGGAGCCGGAGTCGGTGTGGGAGCCGGAGCCGGGACCGGTGTTGGCACCGGCGCCGGCGCAGGTGCCGGGGTCGGCACTGGATTCGGCTCGGCCACAGGGGTTGGCGCCGGGGTGGTGGGGACGGCCGTTGGGGGCTCGGGCGTCGAGACCGTGCTGCCATCGTCGTTGCCGCCACCGCAGGCGGTCAGTGCCACCAGGGTGGTGAAGGCGGCGATGGCCCGCAGGCTGGCACGGCTCGCCGTGGTGGCACGGGGTGCCCACACCTGCCCCTCAGGCACCTGGGCGCCTTGGGCTGCGGCGGCGGGCGCAACAACACCTTCCCGAATGGCAACGAACTTTGAAACCATGGCTTTCCCTCTCTCGTCGTGAACTGGGGCCTGTTGCACTCAAACACCGGCCAAACACCCTGCAACGGCCCGCTTTATGCGGTGAAAAATGCGAAGAGCCTGTTCAACCCTTTTTTTGGGGCTGAACAGGCTCTTGGCCGAGAACAAAATTTTAGCTAACAGTATGCAAATGCCGGTAAGCATCTGTTACATGCAGCCATTTGCAAATGTTTGCGAATGGTTTGCCGCACCGCAGTGCCCAAAGTGCAGGGACGCGGACAGCCCAGGCTGCGCAAGAGGTCAGTCCAGGCGCACGCCTGCAGCCTTGATGATTTCGCCCCACCGCTTGGACTCGGCCCGCGCCATGGCGCGGAACTGCTCGGGCGTGCCGGGCAAGGCTTCCATGCCAAAGTCCTGCATGCGTTTGACCACGGCGGGGTTGGACAAGGCTTTGTTCAGGTCGGCATTGAGGCGGGCGGTGATGGCGGCAGGCAGGCCCGCAGGGCCCAACAGGCCCTGGAAAGCAAACACTTCCGTATTGGGGACACCGGCTTCGGCCAGCGTGGGCACATCCGGCAAAGCCGCCACCCGCTGGGCCGAGCCGATGGCCAGCGCTCGCACCTTGCCCGAGGTGATGACGGGCAGGCCCGCCGCCAGGTCCAGAAACATGCAGGGCACCTGCCCGCCCATCACGTCCTGTAGCGCAGGGGCTGCGCCCCGGTAGGGAATGTGCGTGAGGAAGGTCTTGGTGCGGTGCTTGAACATCTCCATGGCCAGATGGTGCGGCGAGCCATTGCCGGGCGAGGCGTAGTTGAGCTTGCCGGGGTTGGCGCGTGCGTAGGCCAAAAAGTCCTTCACCGTCTTGGCTTCAAACGCCGGGTTCACCACCAGCGCCAGCGGAAAGCGGCTGATGCCACCCACGTAGGTGAAGTCTTTCTCGGGGTTGAACGGCAGCTTACTGAACAAATGCTCGTTGAAGGCCAGCACGGCGTTGTCGGCCGACATGAAGGTGTTGCCGTCGGGCTTGGCTGTGGCCACCATCTGCGCGCCGATGTTGGTGGACGCGCCGGGGCGGTTGTCCACCACGATCTGCTGGCCCAGCGTCTGGCGCATGGCCTCGGCCACGGTGCGGGCCAGCACGTCGGTGCCGCCACCTGCGGGGTACGGCACCACCCAGCGCAAGGGCTGGTCAGGCCAGGCGGCTTGGGCGCGCGCCGAGGGAGTAGAGAGGGCCGACAGGGCCGCGCCTGTGGCGGCCAGGGCGGGAAGGGCTGATAGAAGGGTTCTGCGTTGCATGGCTTGTCTCCGTTTGCTTTATTTTTGATAGCTGCTAGCGCTTATCCAGCAAGCGCTAGTGCCATTTTTTTGTCTATACCCAGGGCGTTGTGTTACTCATCCCCGGGGAGGGGTCAAACCGCTTCGGGCGACGCAATCTCTTGGTCGATGGCGCCAAAAATGCTGGATCCGTCCTTGCCCTTGACCTCGATGCGGATGGTGTCGCCAAATTTCATGAAGTCGGTGCTGGGCTTGCCGTCCTGGATGGTCTCGATGCAGCGCTTTTCGGCAATGCAGCTGTAGCCCTTGGGCCATTCCATGCGCCCTTTTTGCTCCACGCCCTTGTTGCTCACGGTGCCGCTGCCCACGATGGAGCCCGCGCGCACGTTGCGCGTCTTGGCAATGTGGGCAATCAGCTGGCCAAAGTGGAAGGTCATCTCAGGGCCTGCATCGCACATGCCGACCTTACGGCCGTTCCAGGTGGACTGCACGGTGAGGTTCAAGCGGCCCTTGTCCCAAGCGTCGCCCAGTTCGTCCAGCGTCACGGCCACGGGGCCAAACGCGGTGGCGGGCTTGCTTTGGAAGAAGCCAAAGCCCTTGGCCAGCTCGGCCGGGATCAGGTTGCGCAGGCTCACATCGTTGGCAATCATCACCAGGCGGATGCCGTCCAGCGCCTGTTCGGGCGTGGCGCCCATCTTCACATCACCGGTGACGACGGCGATTTCCGCCTCAAAGTCGATGCCCATGGCCTCGCTGGGCACCACCACGGGGTCGCAAGGGCCGATGAAGTCGTCGCTGCCGCCCTGGTACATGAGCGGGTCGGTATAGAAACTCTCTGGCACCTCGGAGTTGCGCGCTTTTCGCACCAGTTCGACGTGGTTGATGTAGGCCGAGCCATCGGCCCACTGGTAAGCGCGCGGCAGCGGTGCCATGCACTGGGCGGGATCGAAGGGGAAGGCGTGGCGCGCGCGGCCGCTGCTCAGCTGGTCGTACAGGTCTTGCAGCTGGGGCGAGAGGAAGCCCCAGTCGTCCAGCACCTGCTGCAGCTTGCTGGCAATGCCGGTCGCATAATGGGCCGTGCCCAGATCACGGGAGACCACAACCAGTTGGCCGTCGCGCGAGCCGTCTTTGTACGTAGCGAGTTTCATGGTGGCAGGACCTTTGTCTCTCAGGGTTGGAATGGCGCCAAACCGGATTTCGAAATTCGGATTTCCTAGCGAAATTACGATTTGGTAAATTGATTTAACTAAACAAAACTCGCAAATTCTAGTGCACATGGACAAAGAACGTGCAGGGATCCAATCGGTGGAGGTCGGATTTGCCTTGTTGGAAGGGCTGACGCGCGCGCGCGGCCCTTTGATGCTGAAGGACGTGGCCGCTGCGGCAGGCATGAGCGCGGCCAAGGCGCACCGCTATCTGGTGAGCTTTCAGCGCCTGGGGCTGGTCACGCAGGACAGTCGCACCGCCCGCTATGACCTGGGCCCGGCCGCGCTCAAGCTGGGCTTGGCGTCGCTGGCCCGCCTTGATGCCATGCGACTGGCGCGCGAGCGTGTGCCCGGCTGGATGGAGGCGATTGAGCACACCCTGGCCCTGGCCGTATGGGGCAACCACGGCCCCACCATCGTGCACTGGGAGGAATCGCCCCAGGCCGTCACCGCGAACCTGCGCCTGGGCGACGTGATGCCCCTGCTGTCGTCTGCCACCGGGCGCTGTTTTGCGGCCTACATGCCACCGGATGCCGTAGCCCCCCTGCTGCAAACCGAACTGGCCCAGGCCGCCAAGCTGCGCCGCACCGATCTGCCCGCCACCCTGCCCGAGGCCCAGGCCATGCTGGCCGAGGTGCGCGAGCGCGGCATGGCCCGGGTGGTGGACACGCTGCTGCCCGGCATCGTCGCCTTTTGCGCCCCGGTGTTCGATGCCGACGGCCACCTGGCGCTGGGCATCACTACGCTGGGCTCCCTTGCCACGTTCGACCCCGAATGGGGCGGCGCGGTGGAGGCACCGCTGCGCACCGCAGCGGCCCAGTTGTCGGCCGACCTGGGCGCGGGCTGCGCGTGAAGCCCGTGGCGCCACAGCCCCGCCCCCTGAGGCGCTGATGCCACGGCGCACGCTGCTGGCCCTGACGGCGCTGGTACTGGCCCTGCACTGGCTGGTGCTGCACGGCATTCCTCTCGCGTGGGAAGGCTCCACCACCCCTGCGGGCAAGGTGTTCAGCACCCGCAGCGTGGCCGCGCCCCCATCAGCAGCGGCCCTGCCACCACCCAGCCAAGCCAGCCCGGCCGCAACCCCTGCGGCGGCGCCCCAGGCAGCCAAGCCGCGCCCTGCGCCTCCCAAACGACCTCCAGCCCACAAGGCTCCAACGCCCTCGGGGCAGCCCCCCGAGCCGGCTGACACCACGCTGGCCACAGACACCGCTGGCGATGGGCCTGCGGCGGCCTACCCCGCAGCCAACGCAGAGCTATGGGCTGGTGGCGCAAACGCCCCAGGCACGCCAGCCTCCGCAGCCGCCCCGGACATGGCCCCTGCGGCCTCAGCCCCCCAGCCCGCCGCCAGCGCGCCACCGGCCCAGGCCAGTGCGGAAGGCTCCGGCGTAGACATCACCCCACCGGGCGGCCAGCCTGGAGAAGGTGCCAGCACCGCCGCGCCCCCCGTGCGCTTGCCTGCGCCCGTCAAGCTGGCCTTTGATGTGGCCGGGCAAGCCAAGAAGTTTGACTACCAGGCCCGCGCCGAACTGGTGTGGCAGCACGACGGCGCCCGCTACGAGGCCCGCCAGGAGATCAGCGCCTTTTTGGTGGGCTCACGTACCCAGCGCAGCACCGGCATGGTCACGCCCCAGGGCCTGCAACCCGAGCGATTTGGCGACCGCAACCGCAGCGAACGCGCCGCCCACTTCGACTACGCCCGGGGCCGTGTCACCTTCAGCGCCAACACCCCCGAAGCCGCCGTGGGCCCTGGCGCCCAGGACCGCCTGAGCGTTTTCATCCAGCTCGCGGGCCTGCTGGCCGCAACCCCTGAGCGCTTTGTGCCCGGCACCCAGCTGACGCTGACCACCGTGAGCGCCACCAGCGCCGACCGCTGGACCTTCACCGTGGAAGCCCCGGAAACCCTGACCCTGCCCGCAGGCACCCTACCCACCCTCAAGCTGCAGCGCCTGCCCCGGCGCGACTACGACCAAAAGGCCGAGCTGTGGCTGGCCCCCAGCATGGGTTACCTGCCCGTGCGCATCAAGATCACCCAGGCCAACGGCGACTTTGCCGACCTGCGCCTGCGCGCCAGCGGCCCGCCCTGAACCGCTGTGCGCCCACCACCTGTTGTGCAAAAGCGCAGCGGAACAGCAAAAAAGCACCGCCAGCCTGAATGCGTTGCGGATTCATGGAATACTGGTTGCGAGCCTGCGAATGCGGTTTCAGGGGCCCGCCCCTTGAACTCTGCCCACCCGCTGTCATCTGACTTTTGTATCGACTGGGGGAACACCATGCAAATGCTCTACGACTCTGAATCCTTTGTGGTGGTCCACATGCTGCCTGACGCCGTGGAGAAATCGACCCAGGCGCTCAACGACACCGCGCCCCCCAAACCCCAACTGGCCCGCCACGGCTTTGAAATCGTGGACAAGCGCTCGGGCAAAGAGGTGTACCTGGACGGCTCCTGGGCCGAAATGTTCCAGGAGCAAATCCTGGCCTGGCAGCGCGACACCCCCACGCAGGAAGAAGTGGAGGACGCGCTGGACCGCTACGCCGGGCTGGCGCAGAACCCGGTGATCGTGCACTGAGCAGCGCCCGAACTGGGCGGCTCGCCTGCCTTCACTCCGCTGCGCCTGCTGACGCCTCTGGCGGGTAAATCCGCCGGTACAGCGGCGCCACCAGCATCAACACCGCCATCAACCGGCACACCTGAAAAGCCGTGACCACTGGCACGCCGAGTTGCAGCACCTTGGCGGTGATCGACATTTCAGCAATGCCGCCGGGCGAAGTGCCCAGCACCAGCGTGGCCCAGGGCAGGCCCGCGCCCCAGGCCAGCAGGGCGGCAAAAGCGGCGCACACGGCCATCAACCCCAGCGTACCGACCGCCACCGAGGCCAGCCAGCGCGGGGCGGCGCGCAAGAAATCGGCCCGAAACCGCACGCCCAGACTCACCCCAATCACCAGTTGCGCCGCATTGACCAAGCCTTGCGGCACAGCTGACAAGGTGATGCTGGCCATGGTGAGCCCCATGGAGACCAACATGGCGCCCATGAACCAGGGGTTGGCGCGGCCCAGCCGGTCCATCAGCAGCGCGCCAGCGCCGGTGAGGGCGCCCAGCAGCACCAGCCCCTGCCAGTCCACCACGCGCACCGGGGGCGCCAGCACGTCCAGTCCATGCAATCCACTCCACTGCAGGGCAAACGGAATAGTGAGGGTGACGATGAGCAGCCGCAGGCTGTGGCTGGCCGCCACCAGGTCGGTGCGGGCGCTTTCGCGCTCGGCCAGCAGCGTCATCTCTGATGCAGCGCCGATGGCCCCGGCAAAGTAGCTGGTGGCGCGCAGCATGGGCGCGGGCACACCGTGCATGCGCGGTGCGTGCAGCCGGTACAGCCAGGCACCAAAGCCCCAGCCCAACAGCAGCGCCCACCCAATGCCCAGGGCAATCGCCCACCACAGGCTGCCTACCAGGGCCGTGACCTCGGGCGTGAAATACAGGCCCAGCGTGGCGCCAATGGTCCACTGCCCGGCGTTGCGCAGCGTGCCCCAGCTTTCGGTGGGTGCGCCGCCAATGGACAGCAACGAGGTGGCCACCAGCGGCCCCAGCATCCACGGCAGCGGGGTGTGCAGGGCCACGCAGGTGGCGGCTGCGGCCCAGGCCAGCAGCAGGGTCAACAGGGTGTGGAGAAAAAATCGAACAGACATGGAACGCGACGGGGGCCAAAGAGCCCGTCGAGTATCGCGCCCACCCAGTCCGCCATGGGCCTGGAGGGAATGCCCACCCGCCAGGGCTGCCATCGCCATGCGGTACGGCCTGCGCTGCAATGCGCACACCCATTCACAATCAAATCCACCCCTAGCGCTTATCCAATAAGCGCTAGCAGCTATACATTCAATAGCATCAACCCACGCGACGGCGGGCGGCCATCTCCAAGCCCATGGCATGCAGGTCGCCCTGGGCCAACAAGGCCTGGGCACAGGGGTAGGCGGTGCCCTCTTCGGCCTGGATGTGCTGCTGGTAGCGCTGGGCGAACTGGTCGAGCCGGGCCTCGTCCTCGGCCCCAAAGCCTGCGGCCGCGCCCTCGGCCAGGGCCTGCAGCGCGCCCCGGGCAGCAGCCCAATCGGCGGCCATGCAGACGTGGTCGTGCTGCAGCTGCTGCACCACCGCCACCACCGACGGCGCGCCCTGCGCCAGCAGCAACGGGAACACATGCAGCTCCTCGTCCTGGTGGTGCAGGGGCGCAGCGATGTCAAAGTAACGCAGCACATCGCGCGCGGCCTGGCGGGCGGCCTCGTCAGCGGCTTGCTCGCGCACATACGCGCGCAGCCGCTGCAACAGGGTCAGCGTGCGCTCCACGCGCTCGTGGCAAGCCTCCAGCATGGCAAAGGGTTGTTCAAACCCCACGGCGGGGGTGTTGAAACCGGGCAGGCCCGCAGACGTTGCCATGCCAGCCCCTAGCCCAAGCGCACAGGCTGGCCCTGGCGGTCGAAGGGGATGAACCCCTCCATGACGCCGCGCTTGATGGCATCGACCATGCGCTGCAGGGGGGCCTCGGCATCGGCGCTGGTGGGAGCCTGGTTCAGCGTGCCGGACATGGCGGCCGCAAACACCATGACCCAATCGTGCCCGGGGGCCGTGAACTGCTGGGCCTCGGCGACCAAGGCGGCGAACGAGGGCAGCTCCTGCGGGGTCTTGTCCACGCACATCCGCGGCACCAGGGCCCCGCCCTGCCCTTGTTCAAAGCGGGCGCGCTGGGCTTCGGTGGCGTCGTCTGGCAGCTCCACACCGGCAAACACAAACAGCAGGCGCTGGGGCTCGGGCTGCTGGCGCGCAGCCACCAGCAAGTCGTCAAAGGAGGCAATATTCATGGGGGTCTCTTCAAAATCCGTCGGTCACATCAAAACCCGGGCAGGATACCTCGGTGCTCATCGAGCGTGCTCACATAGCTGCTGGCTGCGGGCCGCACGCGGGCGGCCTTGCGCGAGACCACGGTGCCGATGCTCACAAAGCACAGGGCCTGCTCATCGCACCCCAAGCGGAACAGCGCGCGCAGGCTGGCCGCCTTGAGCGCCTTGCCGCTGGTGAGCGCCGAGCCAAAGCCCTGCGCCGTGGCCATGAGCAGCATGTTCTGGATGGCGCAGCCTGCCGACACCAGGCGCTCGGCCAGGTCGATGTCGGCGTCGCCACGCGCAGCGTCCACCACCGCCAGCAGCAGCACGGGCGAGCGGTAGGCCTTTTCGCGGGCCTGTTCGATTTGTTCGGGCGTGGCCTCTGCGTCGCGCTCCTGCAATGCCAAAGCAAACACGTCGGCCAGCAGGGTTCGGGCCGTGTCGGGCACCAGCACAAAGCGCCAGGGCTGCAGTTGCCCATGGTCAGGCGCGTGGGCTGCGGCCTCCAGGATGGCGGCCAGCTCGACCACGTTGGGGCCAGGCGCGCCCAGGCGCTTGGGCAAGATGGTTTGCCGCGACTGGATCAGCGCAGCCGCCATCGCAGCCGTGTCGTCCGGGCCGGCAGCGGCCGCTGACGCGGCGCAGCCTCTCCCACTGCGGTCTGCAGGGGCGGCAGATGCGGATGCAACGGCACCGCCGCGTGCACTACCGTGTGCGCGCCCAGACGGCGTGTGGGGCGGCATCGGCTTCAGGGGCCAAGGGATGACAGACATGCAAGATCCTCCGCTACATCATTTCAGCCAGGGCGGCCATCGGGACGCAGGCGCCCATACCAGCGCGCCAGCCGCACACCCCAGGCCCCCATAGTGGCCGCCCAGGTGCAGGCACTGGCCAACAATACCCAGGGCAACCACACGCCAGGCAGGCCGGGCACCGTGGCCCCTATGCGCAGCAGCGTGGCCGCCTGCAACAACCAAAACAGCGACCACGCAATGCGATCAGCCACCAGCGCGCGGCCACTGTGACCGCAAGACACCCGTGTGACCATGGCCAGCATGAGCGATGCCAGGCACCCCATGGACAGCGCATGCAACGCCCCCAGGCCCAAACCACCCAGCCCCCCAGCCACCGCCAGCCACTGCGCCGCGCCGCCCAGGACAAACGCCACGCCCAGCCAAAAAAAGCCAATGTGCAGCATGGCCAGCAACTTGTTCTTGAGGCTTTGCACCAGCCCCCACACCCAGGCCAGCCAAACCAGCACGCAGCCCACAGCCACCTGCAAGCCACCGTGCACCACGGCCCATGCCGGGCCTGCGGCGCTGGCGGACACCCCGGCAAACTCCAGCCAGGCCGCCAGCACCTGCATGGCCGCTGCCGCCAACATGAGCCACAGCACCCAGAAGGGGCGCCACGCCTGCACCATGGGCATGGCGCTGGAGGTGAAAAACGGAATCATGCGGTGCGCCACCGAGACGTAGACCACCACCACAAAGCCCCACAGCGCGGTGAACACGCAGACACGGGCCAGCGCATGCGAACCCCACACCATCGCGAGTGCCACCCCAGCCGCGCTCAGGCTGCCCACCACACAGGCCGTGGCGATGGCGCGGGCGTGCAGCTGGTCTTCAGCCTGGCTCAGGCGCACACGGCCCCAGAACTGTGCCGTCATCCAGCCCAGCCCCACACAGGCCAGCAGCAGCCCTGCCAAGGCCAACGGTGCCCCCAGGTGTGCCCCCGCCAGCCACAGCAGCCACCCACCAGCCTGCAAAAACAACACGGGGCGCAAGGCAGACACGGGCAAGGGGTCTACCCCCAGCCACTTGGGGCCTGCCGTGAAGAGAAAGCCCGCAAAGTACAGCGGAATGAAGCCCAGCACCATCACCGTGGAATGCACCAGCGTGGGCGACAAGGCCAGGGCCTGCGCGTACCCCAGCCCCCACCAGCCGGTGGCGCGGTCGACCTGCACCGCCAGCCACCAAACCGCCGAAGCCACCAGCACCACCATCGCCAAAAAGAAGCTGAGCCGGTGCGGCGCCAGCATGAGGTACTGCCAGCGCCAGCGCTTGTCGAGCTGGGCCAGCACCTCAGGCGATGGCTTGCCCGAGGCCACCTTCAGCGCAATGGTGGGGCGGGGGTTGTTCATCCACAGCTCCCCAGGTGACCGCACTGCGTGCAGTAGTCGCAGCCGTCCTTGCGGATCACCGCGTGGGCACCGCATTCGCTGCACTTCTTGCCCGCCATGGCGGGGGGCATGCCCAGAGGGGCTTCGGGCTCGTCCAGCGGCAGCGATTGCTGCTGCGGCTCGGCCACGCGGCGCGCCAGGATGTTTTGCACCGCAAAGGCAATGGCAGCCACTTCCGAGTCATGCCACATGGGCACCATGGCGCCGTCCGCACGCTGGTGGGTGCCCAGGCGCACAGGGCCCCGGTCCCACGCGACCTTGCGCATGTCGGACAAAGCCCGCTCCAGAAAACCACCGCGCGCAGCCAGCGAGAGCAGCCGCATGCTGGAGGTGATCCACTGCTGCGATTCGCCGCTTTGGCCCACAGGCATGAAGAACTCGATGGCGCGGTCCACCGTGCGGTTGCCGATACCCGTGGGAACGGGCAAGAAGGACACGATGATGTACAGCGTCTTGTGGCCCTCTTGCGTCCAGTACTCCACCTTTTCGGCCACGGCCGAGAGCCCCCCCTTGGGGCGGCTCTCAATCACAGTGCGCATGGGGTCGACCGGCGGGGCGGACACCGCTGCTGGCGCAGGTGCTGCGACGGGTGCTGGCGCAGGGGTCGTCACCTCCAGCACCGAGCCCAAGATGGCGTTGGGCCGGTAGGTGGCCAAGCCCTTGAGCCGCGCGCGCCAGGCCTGCAGGTACAGGTCCTTGAAGTCCTCGTAAGGGTAGTCCGCCGGGATGTTCACGGTCTTGGAAATGGCCGTGTCCACAAACGGCTGCACCGCTTCCATCATGGCGATGTGGTCCTGCGCGGACATGGCCAGGGCCGACACGAAGTAGTCGGGCAGCGCATTCACATCTCCACCACCATCGCGGTACAGGCGCCAGGCGTGGTCTTCCACCGCGTATTCGCTGGTGCTGCCATCGGCCTCGCGCTTCTTGCGCTTGTACATCCACGAGAACGGTGGCTCGATGCCGTTCGATGCATTGTCGGCAAACGCCAGGCTCACCGTGCCCGTGGGCGCAATGGACAACAGGTGGCTGTTGCGGATGCCGTGCTTGCGAATGCTCTTTTGCAAGGCCGCAGGCAAGCGACTGGCAAAGGTGCCCGAGGCCAGGTAGCCCTCGGCATTGAATTGGGGGAAGGCCCCCTTCTCTTGCGCCAGTGCCACCGACGCCTCGTACGCCGCATCGCGCATGCGCTCGGCGATGCGGGCCGCCAGGGCGCGCCCCTCGGGCGCGTCGTAGCGCTGGCACAGCATGGCCAGGGTGTTGCCCATGCCGGTAAAGCCCACGCCAATGCGGCGCTTGGCCATGGCCTCATCGCGCTGCTGCGGCAAGGGCCAAAACGTCACATCCAGCACGTTGTCGAGCGCCCGCACCTGCAGCGCCACGGCCTGCTCAAACGCCTCAAAATCAAACGCCGCCACACCGCCACGCCCAAACGGGTGGCGCACAAAGCGCGTGAGGATGATGGGCCCGAGGTCGCAGCAACCGTAGGAGGGCAATGGTTGCTCGCCGCAAGGATTCGTCGCAGCGATCTCTTCGCAGTAGTGCAGGTTGTTGTCTTCGTTGATGCGGCCCAAAAACAGGATGCCCGGCTCAGCAAAGTCGTAGGCCGATTTCATGATCGTGTCCCACAGCTCGCGGGCTGGCACGGTGGCGTAGACCCACTGGCCATCGGCGCGCTGGTGCGCACCTTGGGCCTGCAGGGCTGCGCCGGGACGGGCCCGGTGCACCAGTTCCCAGGGCGCGTTGGCCTGCACGGCCTCAATGAACGCGTCCGACACGCCCACCGACACGTTGAAGTTGTTCCAGCGGCCCGGCGTGCGCTTGGCCGTGATGAACTCCTTCACATCGGGGTGGTCGATGCGCAGCACGCCCATCTGTGCACCGCGCCGCGAGCCTGCACTCTCGACCGTTGAGCACGACTGGTCGAACACATTGATGTAGCTGCAGGGGCCAGACGCCATGGAGTGCGTGCCCTTGACTTCCGCGCCCCGTGGGCGGATGCGAGAGAAGTCATAACCCACGCCACCACCACGGCGCATGGTTTCTGCGGCTTCGCGCAGGGCTTCGTAAATGCCGGGGTAGCCTTCATCGTCTACACCCTGGATGCAGTCGCCCACGGGCTGCACAAAGCAGTTGATGAGCGTGGCCTGGATGTCGGTGCCCGCCGCACTCATGATGCGGCCCGCGCCGATGGCGCCCGCATGCAGATTGGCGAGGAACAGGGCCTCGTACTTTTCGCGCAGCTCGGGCGCCTCAACCGA
The DNA here is from genome assembly GCF_002754495.1 of Acidovorax sp. 62. NCBI lineage: Bacteria > Pseudomonadati > Pseudomonadota > Betaproteobacteria > Burkholderiales > Comamonadaceae > Acidovorax > Acidovorax sp. 62. The sequence continues at coordinate 4,498,108 of NZ_PEFJ01000001.1, read as the reverse complement.
GGCCAGCGCACGCGCCACGCGGCGGTACAGGTCTTCCACACCGGTCTCGCCGGGCTTGAGGTATTTCTCGCGCAACACATCCAGGCTGATGGGTTGCAACGCAGACAGGGGGGAGGGAATGGAGGGGGGTGTTTCGCGCTTCATGGCTCGGAATGATTCAGGGTTACCTTCCCGGTGGTCTTGCGCTCCGTCAAGAAGGCATCAAAGCAGAGACCTGCCTTTCTGCGCAACCTGCGAAGACGGCAATCCCTAATCCAGCAGCACCTGACCATCGTGCTCCACGTAGGGGTGGTAGGGCCCAGTGCCGCTGTTGTCAGCCCGTGATGCCGGCACGAAACCACCCGTCTGCACATCAAAGACGTGGACTTCACCGTCTTCGATCACGTAGTGCCAGCCGTGCAGGCTGATCTGGCCACTCTGCACACGGCTGCGCACCATGGGGTACTCCATCAGGCGTTCAAGCTGAAGCACCACGGCACGCTGCTCCGTGCGGCGCAGCGCCTCGGGGCCCGGCTGCACGGGCAGCAAGGCCTCGCGCCCCAGGTCCAGCCAACGGTTGAGGTTGGGGGCCTCGGGCGAGACCTCACCATACATGGCCTTGATAGCCCCACAGTGACTGTGGCCGCACACGATGATGCGGCGCACCTGCAGATTGAGCACCGCAAACTCGATAGCGGCCGTGGTGCCGTGGTGGCCGTGGGAGCCGTCATACGGAGGAATGAAGGCCCCCACATTGCGCACCAGAAACAGCTCGCCCGGCCCCGCACCGGTCAACAGGTAGGGCACCAGGCGCGAGTCAGAACAGCCGACAAACAAAGTGGTAGGGTGCTGCCCCTCATCCACCAGGGTCTGGAACTGCTCGCGGTACTGGGGAAATGCGTCGTTGTGAAAACGGCGCAGGCGGTCCAGCAGTTCGTCAGGCATAAGGTGGCAATCGAAAAAATGCAGTGCCGCTATTGCACCAGCGGCGATTCGGCAGCATCGAGCGCCACCCCTTCGACCACGGCGGCGCCTGCCAGCAGTTGCAGGTATTGGCGCAGCGCGTTCACCCAGGCCTGTTGGCGCAGGGTGAGTGCGATGGCCTGGCGTACTTCCTCGAACGCGGGCTGCTGCCCAGGGTCGCGGGCCACCACCTCCACCACATGCAGGCCAAAGCGGCTGTGCACCAGGCGCGCCAGCACACCGATCTCGGCGCCGCCAAACACCTCGCGGGCGAACTCGGGGGCGCAATCGGCGCGGGTGAGCCAGCCCAGGTCTCCGCCCTGCTGGCCACTGGGGCAGTTGGACCACTGGGCGGCAGCCTTGGCAAACTGGGCACCGCCATCGTCCGCGCAGCGCAGCTCGATCAGCAAGGCCTCGGCCCGCAGGCGCAGCTGCTTCACATCCACGCCCGGCGTCACGGCAAACAGCACATGGCGCAGTTGCGCACGCTCCCCCTGGGCGTGTGCCGCGGGGTGGGCGTCGTGGTAGCGGCGGCAGGCTTCTTCTGAGGGATCAGGGACGTCCAGCTCGCGCTCCAGCAACTGCTCAATGGCATTGGAGGCCTGGACGCTGATGGCCCCCTCAACACCCGGCACATCGCTCGCGGGCAGCAGACCCGCCTGTTGCGCCGCCTGGCGCAGCAGCTCGGTACACGCACGCTGGCGCAGGGCCTCTTCGTCCAGCAACTCGTGCGGGGCGTTGAGGGCCACGCCATTGATGCGTGCCACCTCGGCCACCACCGAGCCCATGCCCCCCATGGCGCCAGCTTGTGGTGTCTGGGTGGCTTGCTGGGGCGCATCGGCCATCGTTGCAACCAGGGCCTCGTAGGCCGCTGTCTGCGTAGGGGTCAGCGTACTGGCCGTGGCCGCAGCGCTGTTCTCGGTGGAGCTGCAGCCGCAGCTCCCGGTTCCACATCCGCTCATGGTGTACTCCTTGGATGGGTGGGTTTCAGGCACGGCGGTCTTGCGACTGCATGTGGCCTGCGGGCAGGTTCAGGCGGCGCGCACGCACCACCTGGTAGGGACGCAGCACATAGGCCAGCGTGCCAAAACCGCTCCACACGTGCACCAGGCGGGTGAACGGGAAGATCAGGAAGATGCTCATGCCCAGGAACATGTGGGCCTTGAAGATCCAACCGGCTTCGGCCAGCAGCTCCACCCCCCCACTGCGGAAGGTCACCACGCGCTGGCCCCACTCGGCCAGCTTCATCATCATGGATCCGTCCAGATGCTGCGCGGACAGAGGGATGGTGGCCAGGCCCAGCGCCAGTTGCAACCACAGCAGCACCAGAATCAGGATGTCGCTGACCTTGGACGTGGCGCGGATGCGCTCATCCGACAGGCGGCGATGCAGCAGGATGGACAGGCCGATGAAGCCCAGCGTGCCCGCAATCCCCCCGGAGACCATGGCCATGAGCTGCTTTGCACCCGCACTCATGAAATGCTCATACAGAAAGTGCGGCGTGAGCATGCCCACGGTATGGCCGAAGAACAGGAACAGCACGCCGATGTGGAACAGGTTGCTGCCCCAGCGCAGGCTGCCGGTGCGCAGCAGCTGCGACGAGTCGCTCTTCCAGGTGTACTGGTCGCGGTCAAACCGCGCCCAGCTGCCAATGAAGAAAACGGCCAGGCACATGTAGGGATAGATGCCAAACAACAGGGTATCGAGCCAGGTGGTCATGCTGAGACTCCTTCTGGTGCCCGCTCGGCGCGGGGGGTACGAACAAAATGCATGGGCTGCGGCTGGTCAGGCTTGGCCTGGCCCTGGGTGCTGCAACCCCCAAACGCTTCGGGCTCGGCCCACACCTCGTCCATCTCGGGCTCGGGGGTGAGCGCCACCGACTGCACACGCTGGCCCGACACTTCGAGCACGGCTGCGATCACGCTGGCGTAGGGGCTGTTGCGCGCGACCAGTGCGCTGAACAGTGCATTGAGGATGTGGGCCATTTCGCCCAGGAACTCCTTGGCCACTTCGGGCGGCTGGGTGGAGGCGAACTCCAGCACCACCGGCAGGTGGTCGGGCAGCTCGTCGGCCTGGAATTGCAGGCCAGCCTTTTCATAGGTCTGCATCAGGTCGATGAGCGCCGGGCCGCGGTCGCGCGAGTCGCCGTGCACATGCTCGAACAGGTGCAGAGAGGTCTGGCGGCCCCGGTCGAAGTTGTCCACGTAGCGGGCTTCGGCTTCCAGCGGGTCGAGTGCTGCAAGGTGCTGGCACACGGCTTCGAGCTCGGCCATGCGTTCGGTGGTCAGGGCCTGCTCTACCTGCAGCGCGTCGATGAGCTGCGGCATCACGCTGCGCAGCTGCGCATCGGGGTAGCTCAGCAGGTAGCCCAGGGCGCGCAGGGTCAGGCGCACAGAGGTCGGGTTCTTCTTGAACATGGTGATTCCTTCCTGTGTGCGATCAGACCGTAGCCTTGATCGGGATCGTGCGGGGCTTCTTGCCACCGAACATGCTGACCTCGCTGGCGCCGTCCGAGCAGCCGTTGCCAAACGAGAAGCCGCAGCCGCCACGGATGTCGAACGCGTTCTCGGCGTACTCGCGGTGGGCCGATGGGATGACGAAGCGGTCCTCGTAATTGGCAATCGCCATCACGTGGTACATCTCCTCCACCTCGGCCATCGACAGGCCAGCCTGCTTGAGCACGGCCAGGTTCTGGCGCTGCTCCACATGCTTGTCGCGCTGGTAGGTGCGCATGGCCAGCATGCGCTCCAGCGCCCGCACCACGGGGCCGGTATCACCGGCGGTGAGCAGGTTGGCCAGGTACTGCACGGGGATGCGCAGTTGCGACACATCGGGGATGTCACCATTCACGCCCACATGGCCTGCGTTGGCGGCAGCCGTGATGGGCGAGAGCGGAGGCACATACCAGACCATGGGCAGCGTGCGGTACTCAGGGTGCAGCGGCAAGGCCACCTTCCATTGCACGGCCATCTTGTAGACCGGGCTGTTGCGGGCAGCGTCCATCCAGCTGTCCGGGATGCCGTCGATGCGGGCTTGCTTGATCACGTCCGGGTCGTTCGGGTCCAGGAAGATGTCGAGCTGGGCCTGGTACAGGTCGCGGTCGCGCTCCACGCTGGCGGCTTCCTGGATGCGGTCTGCGTCATACAGCAGCACACCCAGGTAGCGGATACGGCCCACGCAGGTTTCCGAGCACACGGTCGGCTGGCCCGCTTCGATGCGGGGGTAGCAGAAGATGCACTTCTCGGCCTTGCCTGATTGCCAGTTGTAGTAGATCTTCTTGTAGGGGCAGCCCGAGACGCACATGCGCCAGCCACGGCACTTGTCCTGGTCGATCAGCACGATGCCATCTTCCTCGCGCTTGTAGATCGAGCCGCTGGGGCACGATGCCACGCACGCCGGGTTCAGGCAGTGCTCGCACAGGCGCGGCAGGTACATCATGAAGGTGTTTTCGAACTGGCCGTAGATGTCCTTTTGCACATCGTCGAAGTTCTTGTCCTTGCTGCGCTTGCTGAACTCGCCGCCCAGGATTTCTTCCCAGTTCGGGCCCCACTCGATCTTCTCCATGCGCTTGCCGGTGATCAGGCTGCGTGGACGCGCCGTGGGTGCGGCCTTAGTTTCAGGGGCGGACTGCAGGTGGTCGTAGTCGAACGTGAAGGGCTCGTAGTAGTCGTCGATCTGCGGCAGGTTGGGGTTGGCAAAGATGCGCATGAGCAGCTTCCACTTGCCGCCCTGGCGGGGCGCGATGGAGCCGTCGGGGTTGCGTACCCAGCCACCGTTCCAGCGGTCCTGGTTTTCCCATTCCTTGGGGTAGCCGATGCCGGGCTTGGTTTCGACGTTGTTGAACCAGGCGTATTCCACCCCGGGGCGGCTGGTCCAGACGTTCTTGCAGGTGACGGAACAGGTGTGGCAACCAATGCACTTGTCCAGGTTCAGCACCATGCCGATTTGTGCGCGAATTTTCATCGTGTTTCTCCTTGTCTTCGGCTTCAGGCGTGGTGGGCCGATGCGGGGGCTTCGTCGTCGAGCCAGTCCACACGGTCCATCTTGCGCACCAGCACGAACTCGTCGCGGTTGGTGCCGATGGTTCCGTAGTAGTTGAAGCCGTAGCTGTACTGTGCGTAGCCACCAATCATGTGGGTGGGCTTGAGCACGATGCGCGTGACCGAGTTGTGGATACCGCCACGGGTGCCGGTGATCTCGGAGCCGGGGGTGTTGATGATCTTCTCTTGCGAGTGATACATCATCACCATGCCGGGGTTCACACGCTGGCTCACCACCGCGCGGGCCGCAATGGCGCCGTTGGAGTTGAAGAGCTCGACCCAGTCGTTGTCCACGATGCCAGCAACCTTGGCGTCGTCTTCGCTCAGCCACACCACCGAGCCGCCCCGATTCAGGGTAAGCATCATCAGGTTGTCGCTGTACGTGCTGTGGATGCCCCACTTCTGGTGCGGCGTGATGAAGTTCAGCTGGATCTCTTTGTTGCCGTTGGGCTTCTTGCCTTCGACTTCGTGCAGCGTCTTCAGGTGCACCGGTGGGCGGTAGCTCACAAAGCCTTCGCCGAAGTCACGCATCCACGGGTGGTCCTGGTAGAACTGCTGGCGGCCCGTGAGGGTGCGCCATGGGATGTACTCGTGCACGTTGGTGTAGCCCGCGTTGTAGCTGACCTTCTCGCTTTCCAGGCCCGACCAGGTGGGCGAGCTGATGATCTTGCGCGGCTGCGCCTGGATGTCGCGGAAGCGGATCTTCTCGTCCTCGCGGTGCAGCGCCAGGTGCACGTGGTCGCGCCCGGTCTGCTTGCCCAAGGCCTCCCAAGCCTTGCAGGCCACATGGCCGTTGGTCTCAGGCGCCAGCATCATCACCACTTCGGTGGCGTCGATGTCGGTCACGATGCGGGGCATGCCCTGCGTCACGCCCTCTTCCTTCACGCGGCCGTTCAGGTCGCCCAGCTGGCCGACTTCCGTCTGCGTGTTCCAGCCGATGCCCTTGCCGCCGTTGCCCGCCTTGTCCATCAAGGGGCCCAGGGCGGTGAAGCGCTTGTACAGGTTGGGGTAGTCGCGCTCAACCACCGTGACCTGTGGCGCTGTCTTGCCGGGGATGAGTTCGCACTCGCCCTTCTTCCAGTCGCGCACGCCATAAGGCTGGGCCATTTCACCGGGGGTGTCGTGCATGATGGGCGTGAGCACCACGTCTTTCTCGACGCCCAGGTGGCCCACGCTGACCTCGCTCACGGCCTTGGCGAAACCCTTGTAGATCTCCCAGTCGCTCTTGGCCTGCCAGGCAGGGTCCACCGCTGTGGACAACGGATGGATGAAGGGGTGCATGTCGCTGGTGTTGAGGTCGTTCTTCTCATACCAGGTGGCCGTGGGCAACACGATGTCGGAGTACAGGCAGGTGGTGCTCATGCGGAAGTCGAGCGTGACCAACAGGTCCAGCTTGCCTTCGGGCGCATTGGCGTGCCACTGCACTTCCTCGGGCTTGGCCTCGTCCTTGCCCAGGTCCTTGCCCTGCACGCCGTGGGTGGTGCCCAGCAGGTGCTTGAGGAAGTATTCATGCCCCTTGCCCGACGAGCCCAGGATGTTGGAGCGCCACACGAACATGTTGCGCGGCCAGTTGTCGGGATGGTCCGGGTCCTCGCAGCTCATCGTGAGGCTGCCGTTCTTGAGCGACTCCACCACGTAGTCTTTGGCGTCCATGCCCTTCGCCGCAGCATCCTTGGCCACCTGCATCGGGTTGGTCTTGAGCTGGGGCGCCGAAGGCAGCCAGCCCATGCGCTCGGCGCGCACGTTGTAGTCGATCTGGGCGCCGTGGTAGGCGCTGGCGTCGGCCAGGGGCGAGAGGATTTCTTCCATGCCCAGCTTCTCGTAGCGCCACTGGTCGGTGTGGGCGTAGAAGAAGCTCGTGCTGTTCATCTGGCGGGGGGGGCGGATCCAGTCCAGCGCAAAGGCCAGAGCGGTCCAGCCGGTCTGGGGCCGCAGCTTTTCCTGGCCCACATAGTGGGCCCAGCCGCCACCGCTCTGGCCAATACAGCCGCACAGCATCAGCATGTTGATGATGCCGCGGTAGTTCATGTCGCAGTGGTACCAGTGGTTCATCGCCGCGCCGATGATCACCATGGATTTGCCATGCGTCTTGTCGGCGTTGTCGGCGAACTGGCGCGCCACGGTGATGATCTGGTCGCGCGGCACGCCCGTGATCTTTTCCTGCCAGGCAGGGGTGTAAGGGCGGTCGGCGTCGTAGCTGCCGCCGGGCTCTTCACCGGGCAGGCCCCGGTCGATGCCGTAGTTGGCGGCCAGCAGGTCGAACACGGTGGCGACCATCACGCGGCCTTGGGCTTCGTGGCCGGACAGCTCCAGGTGCGTCACGGGCACGGGGCGCACCATCACGTCGCTGCCTTGTTCGTTGGCCGTGAAGTTGGGCGACTGCACGCCGCCGAAGTACGGGAAGGCCACCTTGGCCACTTCGTGCGTCTGTGCGCCGTCTTCGATCACCGACAGCTTGAGCTTGACGGTGTTGCCCGTGCGGGCTTCCTTGTTCTCCAGGTTCCACAGGCCCTGGTCGGCGCGGCCATCGGCGCCCCAGCGAAAACCAATGGAGCCGTTGGGCAGCGTGACTTGGCCCAGTTCGTCGTAGCCCACGGTCTTCCAGTCGGGGTTGTTCGACTGGTCAAGCTGGCCTGGGAAATCGCTGGCACGCACATAGCGGTCGGGCACCATGGCCTTGCTGCCATCGGGCAGCGTCTTTTCCTTGAGCACCACCAAGAGCGGCAGGTCGGTGTAGCGGCGTGCGTAGTCGTCGAAGTAAGTGCTGCGGCCCTTGCCACCGTCCTTGAAGTAAAACTCTTTCAGGATCACGTGGCCCATGGCCATGGCCACGGCAGCGTCGGTGCCCTGCTTGGGGTGCATCCACAGATCGCCCAGCTTGGCCACTTCGGAGTAGTCGGGCGTGATGGACACGACCTTGGTGCCCTTGTAGCGCACCTCGGTCAAGAAGTGGGCATCGGGCGTGCGTGTCTGGGGCACGTTGGAGCCCCAGGCAATGATGTACGAGCTGTTGTACCAGTCGGCCGACTCGGGCACGTCGGTCTGCTCGCCCCACACCTGCGGGCTGGAGGGAGGCAGGTCGCAGTACCAGTCGTAGAAGCTCATGCACACGCCACCGATCAGGCTCAGGTAGCGTGAGCCTGCGGCATACGAAATCATCGACATCGCTGGGATGGGCGAGAAGCCGATGATGCGGTCAGGGCCGTGCTTCTTGATCGTGTAGACATTGGCCGCAGCGATCATCTGGTTGACTTCGTCCCAGGTGCTGCGCACAAAGCCGCCCAGGCCGCGCTGCTTTTGCCATTCGCGCTTGGAGGCATCGTTTTCGACAATGCTGGCCCAGGCGTCCACGGGGCTCTTGGCCAGGGCAATGGCGGCGCGCCAGTGTTTGAGCAGGCGGCCGCGCACCATGGGGTACTTCACGCGGTTGGCGCTGTACAGGTACCAGCTGTAGCTGGCGCCGCGTGCGCAGCCACGGGGTTCGTGGTTGGGCAGGTCGGGACGGGTGCGGGGGTAGTCGGTCTGCTGGGTTTCCCAGGTCACGATGCCGCCCTTGACGTAAATCTTCCACGAGCAGGAGCCCGTGCAGTTCACGCCGTGGGTGGAGCGCACGATCTTGTCGTGCGCCCAACGGTCGCGGTAGGCGTCTTCCCAGGTACGGTCTTCGCCGTTGGTTTCGCCGTGGCCTTGGGCGAAGGTCTCGCGGGGCTGCGAGAAGTACGTGAGGCGATCCAGAAAATGGCTCATCGGGGGCTCCTTGTTCTATAGGGGGTGTGCGGACAGCTCAGGCGGCCATCAGCAAGGCATCTCGGCGTTCTTGCGCGCGTAGTACCACCAAGTGACGACGATGCAGACGGCATAGAAGACTGCAAAGCACCACAGCGCGGCATTGGGGGTGCCCGTCAGGGCGATGGAGCTGCCATAGCTCTTGGGAATGAAGAACCCGCCGTAGGCAGCCATGGCGGCCGTGAAGCCGAGCGTGGCGGCGCCCAGGGTGTTGCCTTCCTTGTTGGCCTGGGCCACGGCAGCAGGGTCGTGCTTGTCTACGCCGCGCAGGGCCTCGGTCAGGAAGATCACAGGGATCATGCGGAAGGTGGAACCGTTGCCAATGCCGGTGGTGAGGAACAGCACCAGGAAGCACACGAAGAAGCCAGAGAACTGCCCTTCGTTGCCTGCGGAGGGCAGGAACACCGTGACGCCCATCACGGCGATGGCCATGACGATGAAGTTCCACAGCGTGACGCGCGCGCCGCCGAGCTTGTCGGCCAGCCAGCCGCCAAAGGGGCGGATCACAGCGCCCACCAGCGGGCCCAACCAGGCGTAGGCCAGTGGGTTGATGTTGGGAAACTGGCTCTTGATGAGCAGCGGGAAGCCTGCTGCATAGCCGATGAACGAGCCGAAGGTGCCCAGGTACAGCACGCACATCAGCCAGTTGTGCTTGCGGCGGAAGATGGCGGCCTGCGCAGCAAACGAGGCGCGGGCGTCGGCAATGTCGTTCATGCCGAACCATGCGGCCAGGGCCGTGACGGCAATCCATGGCACCCAGATGAAGGCCGCGTTTTGCGTCCAGACCTGCACGGTCTGGCCATTCTTCACGATGGTCTGGCCTTCGCCACCAAAGATGCCGAAGATGCCGGCTGTGACGACCAGCGGGCTCAGGAACTGCACCACCGACACGCCCAGGTTGCCCAGGCCGGCATTCACGCCCAGCGCCGAGCCCTTGCGTTCCTTCGGAAAGAAGAAGCTGATGTTGGCCATGCTGGAGCTGAAGTTGCCGCCGCCCAAGCCGCACAGCAGCGCCAGGATGAGCATGGTGGGGTAGGCCGTGGTGTTGTCCTGCACCGCAAAGCCGATGCCGATGGCGGGGATCAGCAGCGAGGCGGTGGAGATCGCCGTCCAGCGGCGGCCACCGACCAGCGGCACCATGAACGAATAGAAGATGCGCAGCGTGGCGCCCGAGAGCGCTGGCGCTGCGGCCAGCCAGAACAGCTGGTTGGTCGAATACTTGAACCCGAGGCCCGGCAGGCTCACAGCGACCACGCTCCAGACCTGCCAGATGGCAAAGGCCAGAAACAGCGCGGGCACCGAGATCCACAGGTTGAGCTTGGCGACGGCTTCGCCTTCGCGCTCCCAGAAATTCTTGTCCTCTGGTGTCCAGAGGGTGAGCAGACGCCCCTGGCGCCCGCTGGTGGTGGTGGCAGACATGGTGAGGTTCCTAGAAAAATCAGCGGTTACCGGCTGGGGCGGTACCTTGTGCACCCATGACGCGGGTGTTGCGCACTTCGGTGAAGTACATCCAGATGAGCGAGACCCACACCACGCCGTACATCAACATGAAGGCGCTGGAGCGGATGCCGGTGAGGTCCATCAGCAGGCCAAACAGAATGGGCAGGATGAAGCCACCCATGCCGCCAGCCAGCCCGACGATGCCGCTGATCGTTCCGATGTTCTGGGGGTAGTCGTTGCTGATGTACTTGAAGACGCTGGCCTTACCAAAGGCCCAGCAGATGCCCAGCAGGAACATGAGGCCGGTGAAGACATACACGTTCAGGCCCAGGTGGAAGGTCTTGGCGCCGTTGACGGTGAGGATGGTGAAGTCGGTCTGCGGATAGCTCAGCAGGAACAGGCAGATCCAGCTCACCCACATCACCCACCAGGTCACGCTGTGGGCGCCGTACTTGTCAGACAGCACGCCGCCGATGGCGCGCAGCACACCGCCAGGCAGCGAGAAGCAGGCAGCGAGCAGGGCAGCGACGCGGATGTCCAGGCCGAACTCGCCCACGTAGTACTGCACCATCCACAGCGACAGCGCCACGTAGCCGCCGAACACGATGCTGTAGTACTGGCAGTACTTGAGCACCTTGGGGTCCTTGAGCGCCTTGAGCTGGTCGGTGAACTTGACGTTGCTGGCCACCAGGTGGGAAGGATCGCTGTGGCTAAAGAACCAGAACAGCACCAGCGTGCCCAGCATGATCGCGGCGTACACCTGCGGCACCATGGTCCAGCCAAAGGCCACCAGGATCACAGGCGCCACGAACTTGTTGACGGCCGCACCCGAGTTGCCTGCGCCGTACACGCCCATGGCTGTGCCCTGACGCTCCCTAGGGAACCAGCGCGCCACATACGGCGTGCCCACCGAGAACGAGCCCCCCGCCAAACCCACGAACAGGCCGATGGTGAGGAAGTGCCAGTATTCGGTGGCGTAGCTCATCATCCAGATGGCAGGCACGGTGGTGGCCATCACAGCGGCCATCACGATGCGGCCGCCGAACTTGTCGGTCCAGATGCCCAGCGGCACCCGCACCAGCGAGCCCGTAAGCACGGGCATGGACATGAGCAACCCGAACTGCGTGGAGTTCAGGTTGAGCATCTTTTTGATGGGGATCCCGATGACGCCGAACATCATCCAGACCATAAAGCAGACCGTGAAGGCGAAAGTACTGACGATCAGTACCGACCAAGCCTGACGGGTGCGCTGTGGGCTGTTGCCCGAGGGCAAAGTGGTTTGTGCCATGGCGCTAGTCCTCTCGTATTGGATGACAGGCATCGTCCCTCTTATCGGGGAGCTTGCCCATCCTTCGCTAGAACGTGTCTGGCACGGCAGAGGGAGTAGTCACACGGGGAGCACCATCGTTCGAAAGAACTATGGCCTTTGGCAAGAGCAGCCGCGAAGCACACGGAAGATCAACAGGGCGGTTTATAGCGAACTATCTTGACAACATCAAGACACTGCAAATTCAGGAGCACCTCACGCCTATGAGGCGCCACTCTTCAATAAGAAGTAGCTTCCATCGCCCGTAAAACAAGCGCAAACAGCTCTCATTTTGAGAGCATTCAAATCTTGGAGGGAGAGGTCCAGCAGATCGGCCCGCACTGAGCGGCACACCCGCTGCGAGCTGCGTGGCGGCATGGGGCCGATGGCCCCAGAGCTATTCGATGCGCTGACGGTCTGACGCGTAGACCGCGGCCTGCACGCGCGAGGTGAGCCCCAGTTTGCGCAGGATGTGTTGCACATGGATCTTGACGGTGGTCTCGGCAATATCGAGTGTGCGGGCGATCTCTTTGTTGCTCAGGCCGCGAGCAATTTCACGCAGCACGTCTTCTTCGCGCGGTGACAGCGGAGACACCTCGTCTTCAGGGGCTGGCGCGGCCACAACCCCCGCAGGCACGGGCTCGGGCGGGCCGCCCTGGGCCTGAAACGCAGCCACCAGCTTGCCCATGAGCTCAGGACTGACCACGGGCTCGCCGCGCGCCGCGCGGCGGATGGCCTGGGCCAGCAGGTCGCCATCGATGGTCTTGAGCAGATAGCCTTGCGCGCCGTTGCGCAGGGCGGCGGCGAGGTCCTGCGAATCCTCGCTGACGGTGAGCATGAGCACCCGCGAGTGTGGAGACACCTCGCGCAGGCCGCGAATGGCGTCCACGCCCATCACGCCAGGCAAGTGGTTGTCCAGCAGGATCACGTCGGGCTGCAGGCGTGGCACCAGGCGCAGGGCTTCGGCCGCATCGCCCGCTTCCCCCACCACCTCCAGCCCCGCATCCTGCCCCAACAAGGCGATCAGGCCCCGGCGAAACAGGGTGTGGTCGTCCACCACAAGCAGGGTCAAGGGGCGGACAGCAGCGGCAAGGGTCACGTCAAAAGTTCCTGGTGTACAACGGGAGCAGCGGGCACCGGCGCCGGGGCAGGCGTCGCCGCTGGGGCCGGTGGGCGCGGGCTGCTGGGCAGCTCAATGCACACGCGCGTGCCCTGGCCTGCCTGTGAATGTACTTGCACCACGGCACCGATGCGCTGTGCGCGCTCGCGCATGATGCCAAGCCCCACATGCACCGAATCGGGCGGCACCTGCGCGGCTTCAAAGCCGATGCCGTCGTCCTGCACTTCAAAGCGCCAACGGGGGTGGCGCTCCACGCGCAACGCCACCCGGCTGGCGTTGGCATGCTTGCGCACGTTGGACAAGGCTTCCTGCACCATGTGCAGCACCTGGATCTGCACATCGGGCGGCAGCGGCAGGCCGTGGCCCGACATGGCGAGCGTGGCGGCCATGCCCGTCTGGTGCTCAAACTTGGACAGCGTGGCGCGCAGCGCGGTTTCGATGTCTTCCTCGCTGGTGCGGGTGCGAAAGTGCACCAGCAACTCGCGCACATCGCTGTAGCACTCGCGCACACCCACATCCAGCTCGTCAATGCTGCGGTCGCGCTTGGCGGTGTCACCCTTGGTCACCGCATCGCGCAGCAGCTGGGTCTGGATTTTCAGGAACGCCAGCGACTGGGCGATGGAGTCGTGCAGTTCGCGCGCAATCATGCTGCGCTCTTGCGCCACGGCGGCCTCGCGCTCCAGGGCCGTGGCACGCAGGCCTTCCATGGCGCTGGCCAGGTGGCGCGTCATGGCCTCCAGCAGTTCGCGCAGCTCGTCGTTCAGCACCACAGGGGAGCGAAAGAACAGGTCCACCTCGCCCAGGACACGCTGCTGCATTTGCACGGGGATGGTGACCATGGTCTCAAACCCGGCCTCGCGGCAGTGGGGCAAAGCGACGGCCGATGTGGGCGTGATGGGGATGACGCGGGTGCGCGCTTTTTCCTGCGGCTGGCCGCAGTGGCAAGCGCCAGTGTGCAGGCAGTGCTCTTGCTCGGCCATGGCTTTGGGCAGCCCATCGTTGGCCAGCAGCACATAGCGCTCGTTGGCTTCGTCCGACCAGCGCACGGCCACCGCATCGGCCCCGGCCACGCGCCGGATCTGGCGCACAAAGCCGTTGGCCAACGCCTGCAGGCTGCCCGCATCCGAGGCCAGTCCGCTGACCTCGTAGAGCGCCGCCAGCCGCTGGTTTTGCACGGCAATGCTGGCGGTCTTCTCCTGCACTTTTTGCTCCAGCCCCTCATGCGAGGCCTGCAACGCGTGGGCCATGAGGTTGAACCCCGCAGACAGCTGGCCAAACTCGTCATCAGTCTCGATGGGCAGCCGGGTGCCCAAGTCGCCCTGGCGCAAGCGGGCTTGGGCATTTTGCAGCCGCGCTACCGGGTTGATCACCAGCAGGTAACTCACCGCCATGAAAGTCACGGCCGCCGCAATCGCCAGCGCCATCATGCACAGCTGAAACAGGTGCAGCGCGGCCGTCCACCCGGCAATCTGCACCTCGATGGTCTCCACAAACTGGTCCACCTGCTCCACAAAGTGGTCGGCCTGCGCCAGCGCCTGCACCCGGTCCGGGCGGGGCTCCTGCGTCCACTGGCGGTGCAGGGCGGTCCATTCCGCGCGGATGGCCTCAAACCGGGGGCGCGTCTCGTCGCCCCAGGGCACAAACAAAGGGCGGGCCGGGTCACCGGTGCGCAGCAGCTCCAGGCTGGCGTCAAACTCTTTGGCGCGCTGTTGCACGGCTTGCACGGGTTCCGTCTGCAGCACCAGCACCATGCGCAGCATGTTCATGCGCAGGCGCCCCGCCTCGTTCACCGCAGCGGCCCCGCCCTCCAGCTTCCAGGTCACCCACAGGGTCAGGCCTATGGAGCCCAGGGCCACCAGCAAGAAGCCGGCCCCCAGCGCCAGCAGCTTTGCGGTCAAGGATGGAGAGGTTCGCATCGCCGCAGTGTAAACATGCCCCCTTGGGGACTCTTGACCCAAGTCAAGAAACAACCGCGTAGCATTTGCGCATGCGTTCACTGTTTTCCCGCTCACGCCCCCATTCTTCGTCTGCCCGCCCTCTGCTGCGCCGCGCCCTGGGTGCCGTGGTGATAGGTGCCGCTTTGGCAGGCTGCGCCCACCGCCCCCCCAGCGCCACCGGCACGCAATGGCCCCTGGTGCTGCGCACCGTGCTGCCTGCCGATGTGCTGCTCCTGGGCGAGCAGCATGACGACCCGGAGCACCAGCGCATGCAGCACGAAGCCGTGAAATGGCTGGCCATCCGCAACCAGCTGGGCGCGGTGGTGCTGGAAATGGCCGAACGCGGCACCAGCACAGCCGCACTGCCCACATCAGCCACACCAGCCCAGGTACAAAGCGCACTGCAGTGGCAAGAGGCGGCTTGGCCCTGGGCGCAGTACAGCCCCGCCATCATGGAAGCCGTGCGCGCAGGTGTGCCCGTGCTGGGGGGCAATCTGCCGCGCACCCAGGCCCGCAGCGCCATGCGCGACCAGGGCCTGGACCAGGCCTTGCGCCCCGAAGCCCTGGAGCGGCAGCGCGAAGCCATCCGCGAGGGGCATTGCCACCTGCTGGCACAAGCCCAGGTACCGGGCATGGCACGCATCCAGATCGCGCGCGACAAGGCCATGGCCCAAACCCTGGCAGAAGCCCACCGTAGCCCAGGTACCACCGCCTTGCTGATCACTGGCGCAGGCCACACGCTGCGCACCGCTGGGGTGCCCGTGCATTTGCCCAAAGACCTGACCGTTCGCATCGTGGTAGCGCTGCAGCAAAAGGCCCCAGCCACTGCCGGAGCGCCCAGCGACACTCCGGCAGACAAGTCCCCGCCAAGCGAACAGGCCACTGCCGATGCCGTGGGCCGCCTCGTTCCGGCCGACGCAGACCTGGTGTGGACATCGCACTGGCGGGACGCGCCCGACCACTGCGAAGCATTGCGCAAGCAACTGGAATAAGCGCTCTGGGCCCCACGCCCAGGCCCAAGAACCCGCCACAAGTAGCCCCGCGGCGCCAAGCCGCCCCCGGTGCTGCGACAATGTGGCGCCTATGACCCAAGCCTATATCCTCACCCTGTCTTGCCCCGACCGACTGGGGCTGGTGCACGCTGTCTCCGGTTTTCTGATGGAGCACGGCGGCAACATTGAAGAAGCTGCCCAGTACAACGACAACGCCACGGGCCTGTTTTTCATGCGCGTGCAGTTCGCCTGCGACCAGCATGACCACGCCACACTGAAGGCGCGCCTGGCCACCTTTGCCGAGCCCTTCGAGATGCGCTGGAGCCTGCACACCACGGCCGAGCCCATGAAGACCGTGCTGCTGGTCAGCAAAGAAGGCCATTGCCTCAACGACCTGCTGTTCCGCTGGAAGTCCGGCCTGCTGCCGGTGGACATCCGCGCCATCATCAGCAACCACCGCGAGTTCTATCAATTGGCGGCCAGCTACAACGTGCCGTTCCACCACATTCCCGTCACAGCAGCCACCAAGGCCCAGGCCGAAGCCAAGCAATTCGAGATCATCGAAGCCGAAGGCGCTGAGCTGGTGGTGCTGGCGCGCTACATGCAGGTGCTCAGCGATGACCTGTGCCGCAAACTGGCGGGCCGCGCCATCAACATCCACCACAGCTTCCTGCCCAGTTTCAAGGGTGCCAAGCCTTACTACCAAGCCCATGACCGGGGTGTGAAGCTGATTGGCGCCACGGCCCACTATGTGACGGCCGACCTGGACGAAGGCCCCATCATCGAGCAGGACGTGGCCCGCGCCGACCACACCGACACCGTGGAAGACCTCACATCGCGCGGCCGCGACACCGAAAGCCAGGTGCTGGCACGCGCCGTGAAGTGGCACAGCGAGCACCGCGTGCTGCTCAACGGCCACAAGACGGTGGTGTTCCGATAAAGCCTTTGCGGGCTTGATGGGTGCATTGAAGTGGCTACCACCGCTGCGGCCTCCTTGCTCAACAGCGCCGCAAGGCGCATTCCACCCATCCAGTGCCTGCTGACGTTTGAGGCCCTGGCTCGGCTGCGCAGCGTGACGCAGACCGCCGACGAGCTGTGCGTCACGCCCAGCGCCGTGAGCCACCGCGTCAAGCAGCTGGAGCAGATGCTGGGTGTGCGGCTGTTTGGGCGGGCGGACTTTTCGCTCACCACCGAGGGCAGCGCCTACCTGGCCCATGTGCGCGAAGGGCTGGGGGCACTACAGCGTTTTCCAGGTGAAGCCACAGCCCCCGGGCGCAGGCGCCTGAAGCTGGCCGTGACACCCACCTTTGCACGCACCATTCTCATCCCACGCCTGCGGCAGTTCACCGAGGCCTACCCGGAAATCGACCTGGCCCTGCAGGTCTCCATCCCGCTGCTGGATGTGGTGGCCGAGGATGCCGACCTGATGGTGCGCTTTGGCCCCGGCCACTACGCCGACGTGGAGCATGTCGAGCTGGCGCGGGATGTGGTGACGCCCTTGGCGTCCCCCACATTCGTGCGCGAACACGGCCCGTTTGAACGCCCAGAAGACCTGGAAGGTCTGCCCCTGCTACGCAGCCCCCTGGAGCCCTGGCGTACCTGGTTTGCCGTGAGCCAGCTTGACTGGGCCGAGCCCAACGAGGGCTCGCAATTCAACGACATTGGACTCATGTGCGATGCCGCCGCAGCCGGCATGGGCGTGGCCCTGGTGCGCCTGAAACTGGGCGCGCCCTGGCTGGAGCATGGCACGCTGGTGCGGCTGTTTCCCATCGACGCCCACAGCCCCCACGCCCACTACCTGTGCTGGCGCGCCGGCGCCATGGAGCGCTGGGAATGCGCCGCCTTTGCGCAGTGGCTCAAGGCGACGCTGTAGGCTGACAACGACCTTTTGGCGAGAGCTTACGAATACCTCCAGGAACCAGAAGGTTTGCGGGCAAAGAAGCTTGCGACGCCTTTACTCACAGAGAGCGTGAGAAAACTTCAAACACTGCCCCAACCCCAGACAGGCATAGGAGCATTACAGTGCTCAGGTGATGACCGAAACACCCCATCCCTCTCCTGCCGAGCGCAAGGCCCTGCAGCACCGCGTGGTGCAGGCCCTTTCTGCTGTGGTTCCACAGCACGCGCTGCTCTGGCACAGCGAAGACACCACCCCCTACGAGTGCGATGGCCTGACCGCCTACCGACAGCGCCCCCTAGTGGTGTGCCTGCCCGAAACGTACAAGCAAGTGGCCGCCGTGTTGAAAACCTGCCACGCGCTGCAGGTGCCGGTGGTGGCGCGCGGTGCAGGCACAGGCCTGTCGGGCGGGGCCATGCCACATGCCACGGGCGTCACGCTGTCGCTGGCCAAGTTCAACCGCATCCTGAGCGTGAACCCCGAAAGCCGCACGGCGGTGGTGCAATGCGGCGTGCGCAACCTAGCCATCAGCGAGGCCGCCGCGCCCTACGGCTTGTATTACGCGCCCGACCCCAGCAGCCAGATCGCCTGCACCATCGGCGGCAACGTGGCCGAGAACTCCGGTGGCGTGCACTGCCTGAAATACGGCCTGACGGTGCACAACGTGCTCAAGGTAAAGGGCTTCACGGTGGAAGGCGAGCCCGTCGAATTTGGCAGCGAAGCGCTGGACACCCCTGGCTACGACTTGCTGGCCGCCGTGATCGGCAGCGAAGGCATGCTGGCCGTGACTACCGAAGTGACGGTCAAGCTCATCCCCAAGCCCCAGCTGGCGCGTTGCATCATGGCCAGCTTTGACGACGTGCGCAAAGCGGGCGACGCCGTCGCCGCCGTGATCGCGGCCGGCATCATCCCCGCCGGGCTGGAGATGATGGACAAGCCCATGACCGCTGCCGTGGAAGACTTTGTGCAAGCAGGCTACGACCTCACAGCCGAAGCCATCTTGCTGTGCGAGAGCGACGGCACGCCCGAAGAGGTGGAGGAAGAAGTTGGCCGCATGAGCGAGGTGCTGCGCGCCGCAGGTGCCACGGCCATCTCCGTCAGCCAGGACGAGGCAGAGCGCCTGCGCTTTTGGAGTGGTCGCAAGAACGCCTTCCCCGCCAGCGGCCGCATCAGCCCCGATTACATGTGCATGGACTCGACCATTCCGCGCAAGCGCCTGGCCGACATCCTGCTCGCCATTGCCGAGATGGAAAAGAAATACCAGCTGCGCTGCGCCAACGTGTTCCACGCGGGCGATGGCAACCTGCACCCGCTGATCCTGTTCGATGCGAACGACCCGGACCAGTTGCGCCGCTGCGAACTGTTTGGCGCCGACATCCTGGAAACCAGCGTGGCCATGGGCGGCACAGTGACGGGCGAGCATGGCGTAGGCATCGAGAAGCTGAGCAGCATGTGCGTGCAGTTCTCTGGCGAGGAAAACGCGCAGATGTTTGGGCTCAAGCATGCGTTCGATCCAGCAGGGCTGCTGAACCCGGGCAAGGTGATTCCGACGCTGCACCGGTGTGCGGAGTACGGGAAGATGCTGGTGCGCGGGGGGCAAATCAAACACCCCGAGCTGCCGCGTTTTTGAAGCCGATGAAACCCTTGCAAGGTTTGGCCTTCCTGCTGCTCATGCAGTCAGCGGGTGAAGCGCTCTCGCATTTTTTGAAGCTGCCAGTGCCTGGCCCCGTCGTGGGCATGGTGCTGTTGGTGTTGGCCTTGCGCTGGGGCCCCGTGCAGGCGGCAGTGGCCCCGGCTGCGGGCTTCCTGCTCAGCCACCTGTCGCTGTTGTTCATCCCGGTGGGCGTGGGGGTGATGACACACCTGGCCTTGCTGAGCGAGTACGGCTTGCGGCTCGTAGCGGTGATCGTGCTGTCCACCTGGATCGGCATGGCCGTGACGGCACTGGTGCTGCGCCTGCTGCAACCCAAGGCGATCCATGCCGAACTTCGTTGAACTGTGGGTGTACCTGGCCTCGGCCCCGCTGTTTGGGCTGACGGCAACCCTGTCCGTGTATGTACTAGCCCAGGCACTGTCGGTGCGCGCGGGGTACGCGCCCTGGGCCAACCCTGTGATGTTGTCGGTGGCCGCGCTGGCAACACTCATGCTGGCCACAGGCACAGCCTACCCCACCTACTTTGCGGGTGCGCAGTTCATCCACTTCTTGCTGGGGCCTGCGGTGGTGGCACTGGGCTGGCCCCTGTGGCAGCGCCGTGCAGCGCTGCGCGCGCGCTGGGCTCGCCTGGTGCTGGCGTCACTGGCCGGTGGCAGCGCCGCAGCGGCCAGCGCCGTGGGGCTGGGCTGGGCGCTGGGTCTGCCGGGGGATGTGCTGCTGTCGCTGGCGCCCAAGTCCGTCACGGCACCGGTCGCAATGGGTGTGGCCGCGCAAATCGGCGGCGTACCCGCGCTGGCGGCAGTGTTTGCCGCACTGACGGGCATGGTGGGTGCGCTGTCGGCCCGCTGGCTGTTTGGGTGGATGCGTTTGCCGAGCGATGCGGAGGGCATGGCTCTGCGGGGGTTTGCGCTGGGCACCGCGTCGCACGGCATCGGTGCGGCGCACGCGCTGCAGGTGCATGCCGAAGCAGGGGCATATGCGGGGCTGGCGTTAGGGCTGCAGGTGGTGCTGGCGGCGGTGTTGATGCCGTTGGTGTTTCGGTGGTTGTGAGGGTTTTTGCCGCCTACCTTTAAGCCATTTTGGCCGGTAGCGCCCGTATTAATTGCGCAAGCAGCTATACCTTTAATAGCACCCTCACCCCCCTGACACCGCCGCCCAAACCTCCCTGGCGTGCGACACCCCGAACAACACCAACCCGATCAACCCGCCGACCACGGTGCCGTTGATGCGGATGTACTGCAGGTCCTTGCCAATGTTCAGCTCGATCAGCCGCGTCATCTCTTCGGTGTCCCAGCGGCGCACCGTGTCTTCAATGTGCTGGGCGATGAAGGCCGACACATCTGGCGCCAGCCCTTCTACCCACCGCTCCAGGCGGTCATTGAACGACTGCCGCAGCGCTGCATCGCCCGCCAACGACTCACCGAACCACAAGCCCAGCTTGCCCACCTGTCGCGCCAGCACCGAATCGGCATCGGCCAGATCGCGCTGCAGCGCCCCGCGCAGGTCCAGCCACAAGGTCTGCACATAGCCCGCCACCGTGGCATCGGTCTGCAGCCAGGTGCGGATCTCCTCGCCCTTGCGTGCCCAGCCGGGGTCGGTCCGCAGGCGCTCGATGAAACGCTGCACCGTCGCATCGAACTGCGCGCGCAGGGCGTGCTGCGGGTTGGCTGCGACATCGGCCATCACGCTCTCCAGCGCGCGGGCCAGCAGGGCCGAGCCCTTGTCGCCCAGCCAATCGCTGGGCAATAACTTTTCGGTGCGCGGGTGGTCCTTCTTGAGCCAGGCCACGATGGCCTGCGCCACCCAGGCACGGGTTGGCTCGTTCTGCAGCAATTCGATGAGTTTCTCCAGCACCTCGTCCAGCAGCGCCTGGTGGCGGCCGTTGTGCGTGAGGGTGTCGAGCACCGCCGCCAGGGCGCGCGACATGTCCACCTGACCGATCAACGCGCGCGCCGCCTTCTGGATGAAGCGCTCCACCTGCGCGTCCTGCACCGTCTCCAACGCGGCCGAGGCCAGACGCGTGGCCTGGTGCCCCAGCAGCGCGGCGTTGCCCGGCGCCGTCAGCCACTGCGCCAGCCGCTCGGCGGGGTCGTGCTGGCGGATCAGTGCCACCAGTGAGGGCACGTCCAGAAACTTGTCGCGCACAAAGGTGGCCAGGTTGCGGCCGATGCGCGCCTGGTTGCGCGCGACGACCGCGGTGTGCGGAATGGGCAAACCCAGCGGGCGGCGGAATAGAGCCACCACAGCAAACCAATCGGCCAGCGCGCCCACCATGGCGGCCTCCGCCACGGCTTTGATGCAGTTAAGCAGCAAATCCCGCTCGACCACGCTGGTGGCAATAAAAACGGCGGTCACCAGCCCCAGCAGGCCCAGCGCTTGCCGCTTGGCGCGGCGCAGGGCCAGCGCTGCGGTGTCAGGGGCCAGCGCGGTGGTCATCCAGGTTTGCTGCAGCGCCTCAGGCCGCCACGGCGATCTGGTCCAGCGCCTTGGCAAGGTGGCCCACGGTGCGGTCCACGTTGTGCCACTTCTCCAGGCCAAACAGACCGATGCGGAAGGTCTTGAAGTCCGGGCCTTCGTCGCACTGCAGCGGCACGCCAGCAGCGGTCTGCAGGCCCACTTCCATGAACTTCTTGCCGTTCTGGATGCCTGGGTCGGTGGTGTAGCTCACCACCACGCCGGGTGCCTTGAAGCCATCGGCCGCCACGCTGGGGAAGCCGCGCGATTCAAGCAGCGCACGCACCTTGGCGCCCAGTTCGATCTGCTCTTCGCGCACCTTGGCAAAGCCGTAGGCGCGGGTTTCGGCCATCACCTCGGACAGGCGCACCAGCGCATCGGTGGGCATGGTGGTGTGGTACGCGTGCTGGCCCTTTTCATAGCCCTCGGCGATCTGCATCCACTTTTTGAGGTCGCACGAGAAGCTGCTGCTGGTGGTGCCGTCGATGGCCTGGCGCGCGCGTTCACTCAACATCACCATGGCGCAGCAGGGCGAGCCGCTCCAGCCCTTTTGCGGCGCGCTGATGAGCACATCCACGCCGGTGGCCTGCATGTCCACCCACATGGCGCCCGACGCCACGCAGTCCAGCACGAACAGCGCGCCCACATCGTGGGCCGCAGCCGTCACGGTGCGGATGTAGTCGTCGGACAGGATGATGCCGCTGGCCGTCTCCACATGGGGGGCGAACACCACCTTGGGCTTTTCGGCGCGGATGGTGGCTGCGACTTCGTCGGCCGGGCACGGCGCCAAGGGGGCCTGCGGGCCGCTGCCCTGCTGGCGCGCCTTGCACACCACCGAGCCGCCGCCCAGACCCTTGTCGGCGTCAAAAATCTGCGTCCAGCGGTAGCTGAACCAGCCGTTGCGCACGATGAGCACCTTCTCGCGGTTCGCGAACTGGCGGGCCACGGCTTCCATGCCGAAGGTGCCGCTGCCGGGCACCAGCACGGCGGTGTGGGCGTGGTAGACCTCTTTGAGCGTGCCCAGAATGTCCTGCACCACGCCGGTGAAGCGCTTGGACATGTGGTTGAGCGCGCGGTCGGTGTAAACCACCGAAAATTCAAGCAAGCCATCGGGGTCGATATCGGGCAGCAGTCCGGGCATGAAAGTTCTCCGTCAACAG
The DNA here is from genome assembly GCF_002754495.1 of Acidovorax sp. 62. Lineage (NCBI taxonomy): Bacteria > Pseudomonadati > Pseudomonadota > Betaproteobacteria > Burkholderiales > Comamonadaceae > Acidovorax > Acidovorax sp. 62. The sequence continues at coordinate 4,475,380 of NZ_PEFJ01000001.1, read as the reverse complement.
GAACGCCACCCCGGTGCGGGGTAGGCCGAGCAGGCCAGCTTAGCATGCAGGCTGGGCCAAAAGACCCGCCCGCACAGCGTTGGCCACGGGCCGCTACGATGCCCTTTTTACCCGCAGGATTGCCATGCCCGACTTTCGCAGCGACACCGTCACCCAACCCACGCCCGCCATGCGCGAAGCGATGTTCAAAGCCCCGCTGGGCGACGATGTGTTTGCCGATGACCCCTCGGTCAACGCCCTGCAGGAGCATGCAGCGCAGTTGCTGGGCTTTGAGGCCGCGCTGTTCGCCCCCTCGGGCACGCAAACCAACCTGATTGCGCTGTGGGGCCACTGCCAGCGGGGTGACGAGGCCATCGTGGGCCAGAGCTGGCACACCTACCGCTGGGAGGCGGGCGGCATGGCGGTGCTGGGCTCCATCCAGCCCCAGCCCGTCGAGACCCAGCCCGATGGCACGCTGCGCGTGGCCGACATCACCGCCGCCATCAAGCCCGACGACCCACACTTTGCACGCACACGCCTGGTGGTACTGGAGAACACGACCGGCGGCCAGGTGCTGCCGCCCGCCTACATCGCCGAGGTGGCCCAACTGGCCCGCAGCCGGGGGCTGGCGATGCACCTGGACGGCGCGCGCTTGTTCAACGCCGCCACGGCCAACGCTGCGCGCCATGGCACCGATGTGTACGACGAAGCGCGCACGCTGTGCAGCCATTTTGATTCGGTGTCGCTGTGCCTGAGCAAGGGCCTGGGCGCGCCCGTGGGCTCACTGGTGCTGGGCAGCGCTGCGTTCATCCGCCAGGCACGCCGTACCCGCAAGATTCTGGGTGGCGGCATGCGCCAGGCCGGTGTGCTGGCGGCAGCGGGGCACTATGCGCTGCAGCACCACGTCCGCCGCCTGGCGGATGACCATGCCCACTTGAACCAGTTGGCCCAGGGGCTGCAGGAGATGGGCAGCAGCCACCCGGCGCTACAGGGCCGCATCACGGTACAGCCCTGGCAAACCAATATTCTGTTCACCGACATCCACCCAGACATTGCCCCGGCCTTCACGGCCTGGCTCGCCCAGCACCAGGTGCGGGTGACCAGTGGCTTGTATGCAGGCCAGACCCGCCTGCGCTGGGTGACGCATCTGGATGTGAGCCAAGCCGACGTGCAATCGGCCCTGGACTGCGTTGCGCGCTTTGCCCTGCCCGGCTGAAGCAGGGGCAGTCACTGCCCGTCAAGCAGGGGGGTAGGTACGCCCACCAAACACCCCTGTACCGACACGCACCATGGTGCTGCCTGCCTGGATCGCGGCATCCAGGTCGGCCGTCATGCCCAATGACAAGGTGTCAAACCCCTCCGCCCCAGGGATGCCGGCCTCCACAAGGGCCTTGCGGATTTGGTCAAACAACGCGCGGGCCGCACTGTGCACCGCTTTCTGGGCGGCGAAGTCAGGACTGGCATCGGGGATGCTCATCAGCCCGCGCAGCCGCAGGCGTGGCAGTTTTGCCACAGCCAAGGCCAACTCCAGCGCGTCCTGGGGCGCAACCCCGGCTTTGGTCTCGCCACCGTCCACGTTCACCTGGATGCACACATTCAAAGCAGGCAGGTCCCGGGGCCGCTGGTCAGACAAGCGCTGGGCGATCTTGAGCCGGTCCACCGTGTGGACCCAGTCAAAGTGCTCAGCCACCAGCCGGGTCTTGTTGCTCTGCACAGGCCCGATGCAGTGCCATTGCAGCGCAAATGGCAATTGCTGGCGAAGTGCCAGGATCTTGTCCACGCCCTCCTGGATGTAGTTTTCGCCGAAAGCCCGCTGCCCGGCAGCGGCGGCCTCGGCCACTGCCTCGGCGCCGAAGGTCTTGGAGACAGCCAACAAAGCCACCTCCTCCCGCGCCCGGCCAGCTGCCCGGCACGCCTCGGAAATGCGGTCGTTCACCTGTTGGAGGTTGTTAGCAATCGTGGTCATAATGGCCGCCAAGCGTACCAAACGATAGAGGGAACCCCGTGGACATTACCCAATTGCTGGCATTCAGCGTCAAGAACAAGGCCTCCGACTTGCACTTGTCGGCGGGGCTTCCGCCCATGATCCGGGTGCACGGCGATGTGCGGCGCATCAACGTCGAGGCACTGGACCACAAGACCGTGCACGCCATGGTGTACGACATCATGAGCGATTCCCAGCGCAAGCAATATGAGGAATTCCTGGAGGTCGACTTCTCGTTTGAGATCGAAGGCTTGGCCCGTTTCCGTGTCAACGCCTTCAACCAGAACCGTGGCGCAGCGGCCGTGTTCCGGACGATTCCGAGCAAGATCCTGACGCTGGAGCAGCTGAACGCCCCCAAAATTTTTGGCGACCTGGCCCTCAAGCCACGGGGCCTGGTGCTGGTGACCGGCCCTACGGGCTCGGGCAAGTCCACCACGCTGGCCGCCATGGTCAACTACCTGAACGAAACCGAGTACGGCCACATCCTCACGGTGGAAGACCCGATCGAGTTCGTGCACGAGTCCAAGAAGTGCCTGATCAACCAGCGCGAAGTCGGCCCGATGACGCTGTCGTTCGCCGCTGCGCTCAAATCCGCACTGCGCGAAGACCCGGACGCGATCCTGGTGGGCGAAATGCGCGATCTGGAAACCATCCGCCTGGCCATGACGGCCGCTGAAACGGGCCACTTGGTGTTCGGCACGCTGCACACGTCCAGCGCCGCCAAGACCATCGACCGGATCATTGACGTGTTCCCGGCCGAAGAAAAGGAAATGGTCCGCGCGATGTTGTCCGAATCGCTGCAGGCCGTGATCTCGCAAACGCTGTGCAAAACAAAGGACGGCTCGGGCCGCGTGGCTGCGCACGAAATCATGCTGGGCACCAGCGCCATCCGCAACCTGATCCGCGAGGCCAAGGTGGCGCAGATGTACTCCACCATCCAGACCAGCAACAGCGTGGGCATGCAGACGCTGGACCAGAACCTCACGGATCTGGTGCGCCGCAACATCATCAGCCCTGCAGAAGCGCGCGCCAAGGCCAAGATCCCCGAGAACTTCCCTGGTTGATCGGCGTCACACACGCCCCCACAGACACATATCGCAGCACCGTTGTGCTGTAGACCGGAGCATCTTATGAAAGGCATTCTTGGCCTTCTGCGTTCAAAAACCATAGGCAACAAGCCCAAGGACGACAACACCGATTCCGTGCTGTTCTCCACCGCCTTTGCGGGCCAGGGTGTGGATGACTCCATGCTGGTCCCTTGGGAAGCACGCGCTGTAGAGGTAGGCGCCAAGCGCCTGCCCACCAGCCGGGGTGGCAAGCTGCTGCAAGGCCTGTGGTCCAAGGACAAGTACATGGCGCACCTGGACAAGGATGCCGTGGAACGCATGGAGCGCTTTTTTGAATTCGCCGCCATTCCGTCCAACCGCGACGTGATCCGCCAGGACGAATACGGCAACTTCATGGTGGTGCTGTTGACTGGCACCATTGCCGTGGACCGCGTGCAACCCTGGGGAGAGCAATTGCGTCTGGCGGAAACCCGCCCGGGCGACATCCTGGGCGAGATGTCGCTGCTCGATAGCGGCATCCGTTTTTCGGCTTGCACCACGCTCACCGATTGTGAAATCGCGGTGCTGAGCGCAGAAGCCATGGACGACATGATGTCCCAAGACCCCCAGTTGGCTGCCAGCTTGGTGGCGCTGTTGGCGCGTAAACTGTCGTTGCGCTTGCGCGTGGTCAGTGCCCGCTTGAGCGACAACCAAAAGTAACCGCACGTAAACAGCGCAGAACAAAGACAGCCGCCCGGCTGACAATGACGCCAGAGAGGATTTCTGATGGAACGCGATCAGGCCAGTAAATTTATCAATGACCTGCTCAAGTTGATGGTCAGCCGCAACGGCAGCGACTTGTTCATCACAGCGGAGTTTCCACCGGCCATCAAGGTCGATGGTAAGGTGACCAAGGTATCGCCCCAGCCTTTGACGCCCACGCACACCCTGACCTTGGCCCGCGCCATCATGAGTGACAAGCAGGTGGCCGACTTTGAACGCACCAAGGAATGCAACTTCGCCATTTCGCCTGCGGGCATTGGTCGCTTCCGGGTGAATGCCTTTGTGCAGCAAGGCCGGGTCGGCATGGTGCTGCGGACCATTCCGCTGACACTGCCCACCATTGACGGCCTGGGGGTGCCCCAGGTGCTCAAGGAAGTAACGATGGCCAAGCGCGGCTTGTGCATCATGGTGGGCGCTACCGGCTCCGGCAAGTCCACCACGCTGGCCGCGATGGTGGACTGGCGCAACGAGCACTCCTTTGGCCACATCATCACAGTGGAAGACCCGGTCGAATTCGTGCACCCCCACAAGAACTGCGTAGTGACGCAGCGCGAAGTGGGCCTGGACACCGACAGCTGGGAGGCCGCCCTCAAGAACACCCTGCGCCAAGCGCCCGATGTGATTCTGATGGGCGAAATCCGCGACCGCGAAACCATGGAGCATGCCGTGGCCTTCGCTGAAACCGGGCACTTGTGCCTGGCCACGTTGCACGCCAACAGCGCCAACCAGGCACTGGACCGGATCATCAACTTCTTCCCGGAAGAGCGCCGCGCCCAATTGCTGATGGACTTGTCGCTGAACTTGCGCGGCATGGTGTCACAGCGGCTGATTCCCAAGCAAGACGGCAAGGGCCGTGCTGCGGCGGTGGAAATCATGCTCAACACCCCGCTGATTTCTGACCTGATCTTCAAGGGCGATGTCTCTGAGATCAAGGAAATCATGAAGAAGAGCCGCAACCTGGGCATGCAGACCTTCGACCAATCGCTTTTCGACCTGTATGAAGCGAACGTCATCAGCTATGAAGACGCGTTGCGCAACGCTGACTCGTTGAACGACCTGCGCTTGCAAATCAAGCTCAACAGCCAACGCGCCAAGTCACCCGACTTGGCCTCCGGCACCGAGCATTTCGCCATAGTTTGAAAGCCCCCCTGAGTCGCCTGCGGCGCCTTCCCCCGAGGGGGACGCCACCGGTGGCCGGGCAAAGCCCGCTCCACGGTGGCACTGGCAAGTGCGCGCCCAATGCGGGCTTTTCTTTTTGATCCTTCTTCCTTTATTGCCATGCCAAGCACCAACCCCCGCAACTACGACGCCACCCCTTCCCGCAAAGTCGCCTTCCTGGGCTTGGGGGTGATGGGCTACCCCATGGCTGGCCACCTTGCGCTGGCGGGGCATGAGGTGACGGTTTACAACCGTACCGCTACAAAATCCATAGCTTGGTGCGCTGAATACGCAGGCGCCAAGGCCCCAAAACATGCTGCAACCCCGCTGGAGGCGGCGGCGGGTGCCGACATCGTGTTCTGCTGCGTGGGTAACGACAATGACCTGCGCTCCGTCACGCTGGGTGCGGATGGCGCCTTTGCAGGCATGCAGCCTGGGGCCATTTTTGTGGACCACACCACGGCATCTGCTGAAGTGGCGCGCGAGCTGTATGCAGCAGCCCAGGCACTGGGCCTGGCTTTTGTCGATGCCCCCGTGTCCGGCGGCCAAGCCGGTGCGCAAAACGGCCTGCTCACGGTGATGTGCGGTGGCGATACAGCGGCCTTTGAGGCCGTGCAACCCACGGCCATGGCGTTCTCGCGCGCATTCACCCTGCTGGGCACCAGCGGCGCGGGGCAACTGGCCAAGATGGTCAACCAGATCTGCATCGCGGGCCTGGTGCAAGGCCTGTCTGAGGCCGTGGCCTTTGGTCAAAACGCGGGGCTGGACATGAAGCAGGTGCTGGACGTGATTGGCAAGGGCGCCGCGCAAAGCTGGCAAATGGACAACCGTGGCAAGACCATGGTGGACGACAAGTTCGACTTCGGCTTTGCCGTGGACTGGATGCGCAAGGACCTGGGGCTGGTGCTGGATGAGGCCAAGCGCAATGGCTCACGTCTGCCCGTCACTGCCTTGGTGGACCAGTTCTATGCCGATGTGCAAAAAATGGGGGGCCAGCGCTGGGACACCTCCAGCCTAATCAAGCGCCTGAAATAAACACCCCCCGGTGTGCTGCCAGAGCGCACCATGCGGGGCGGGCACCACGCCCCGCAGGCCTGCGCGGGCTAGGCAGCCCAGCAGCGGCCAGGCCCGCCCACAAGGCGCGGGGCCTGTGGGCTTAATAAAACCGCTGCGTCAGTTGCGAGGGTACGAGGGCGCTGGCGCATCCTGAATCACCGGTGCCGGGGCGATGTTGCGCAGCTCGTCCTCGGTGAGTGTTTCAAACACACGCACCACCTTGTTCACACCGCTCACGCCGCGTGCAATCTCGGTGGCGCGCTGCGCTTCGCGCGGGGTGACACGGCCCATCATGTAGACGATGTTGCGCTCCGTCACCACCTTGAAGGCGTTGGCAGACAGGTCTTTGGCGTCCACCAGGCTGGCGCGCACCTTGCCAGTGATGAAGGTGTCGTTGGAACGCTGGCCCAGGCTGGTGGTGGGCATTATGGCCAGGTCATTGACGACAGAGCGCACGTTCTCCACCCCCAGCACGATCTGCTCCACCCGCTGGCGGTCTTGCGCACTGGGCACTTCCCCCGTCAGCAGCACCTGGCGATTGAAGCTGGTCACGTTGACATGGCCACGGTCACCCAGGGCCTCATTGAGGCGATTGGCCGAGCGCAGTTCAATGCCCTCGTCTTCGACTTGGGTGCCCGTTGTGCGACGGTCCACCGCCATCATGGTGCCCATCACGGCACCGCCCACCACCAGGGGGGCGCATGCCGACAGGCCTGCGGCCAGCGCGGTAGCGGCCAGCACAGTGCAAAGAGTGCGGTTCAAGGTTTGCTTCATAGAGGAATCTCCTGGTCACCAAGTAGTTGGGCGTCCACACCGTCGCTCAGGCAGTGCAGCACCAAGGCATGCACCTCACGCACGCGCGCAGCGCGGTCATGGGGCACACAGATCGATACGTCCGTTTCGCGCAGCACGGTGGCCAAGCGCCCCCCGGTGCGGCCTGTCAGCACGATGACGGTCATGTCACGTTCGTGCGCGGCCTCGGTGGCCGACAGCAGGTTGGCATCGTTACCCGACACCGACAGCGCCAACAACACATCACCGGCCTGGCCCAGGGCTCGCACTTGGCGCGCAAACTGCTGCGATGACATGTCAGGGGCGCTGGCCGACGCGGTGAGCAAGGTGCTGTCGGTCGTGAGGGCGAGAGCCGCCAGCTCGGGCCGGTCGCGCTCAAAGCCCGCAACGCACAAGGCGGCAAACTGTTGCGCTTCGGCGGCCGAGGGGCCGTTGCCACAGGCCAGCACTTTGCCCCCGCTGGTGACGCACGCCAAAATGGCCTGAACGGCCGAGGCGATGGGTTGGCTCAAGACTTGCGCGGCCTGGTATTTCAGGTCGGCGCTGTCGATGAAGTGTTGTTGGATGCGTTGCTCAAGCATGAGGGCCCGATGATACTCGGCGGGTGTTACATCTTTTGTAGCAAAGGGTTGCCACGGGTAGGGCATTCAGCCCCAGTGCTAAGCAGTGCGCGCCCACCCGCAAACCCCAACGGGCGGGCACGCACCTCACTGCGCATCAAAGGCCGCTTTGAGCCACTGCACCGAGTCTTCCAGCAGCACCGCATCAAACCGGCATGGCGGGGGCGATGCATAGCGCAGCAGGTAGTGGCGCGCGGCGTACACCACGCGCTGCTGCTTGGCAGCGCCAATGCTGGACGCCGCCCCACCAAACGCCCCGCTGCTGCGGCTGCGCACCTCCACAAAGACCACGGTGCCATCGCGTTCGCGCATGACCAAGTCGATCTCACCACCGCCGCGCCCGGGCGTCCGATAATTGCGCTCCAGCAGCTGCAAGCCCTGCGCCTGCAAATAGGCCAGTGCCCGGTCTTCGGCCACATTGCCGCGCTGGCGCGTAGTGCCCGCTGCAGGGCCAGACGCCACCGCAGCAACGCCCGCCAGAGCAGGCTTCACAGGCTTTTTTCCAAGGAATTTCATTGAGCGCATCTTTCGCAACAGCCCTGACCGCCGCACACGATGCGGCCGCTGCGCAGCATTATCCGCAGGGCGCGCTGTACGTCGTGGCCACACCCATCGGCAACCTGGCCGACATCACCCTGCGTGCACTGCATGTGCTGCAGTTGGCCGACACCGTGGCCTGTGAAGACACACGCCACACCCAAGCCCTGCTGCGCGCCTACGGCATCGACAAAAGCACGCACCAGTTGCTGGCCGTGCACCAGCACAACGAGGCTGAAGCTGCGCTGAACGTGGTGCAGCGCTTGCAGCAAGGCCAGCGTGTGGCCTATGTGAGCGACGCAGGCACGCCGGGCGTAAGCGACCCCGGCGCCCGCCTGGCGCAAGCGGTGCGCGAAGCAGGCCTGCGATCCGTCCCCCTGCCCGGCGCCAGCAGCATCACCACGGCGCTCAGTGCCGCAGGCGCGGTGGCCCACAGTGCAGAGCAAGGCGGCTTTGTGTTCGCGGGGTTCTTACCCGTCAAGCAGGCCGAACGCGCCGCCGCCGTGCAAGTACTGGCCGCAGAGCCCCGCTGCGTGGTGCTGCTGGAAGCCCCCCACCGCATTCAAGAACTGGCCGCCGCGCTGGCGCCGCTGGGCGAGCGCCCGGTAACGCTGGCGCGCGAGCTGACGAAGCAGTTCGAAGAAATCACCACCCAGCCCGCCCACGCCTTGACGGCATGGCTGGAAGGCGGCGCCCAGCGCTCACGCGGCGAATTTGTGGTGCTGCTGCACCCCGTGCCCGTGACCAGCGACAACAACGGCGAAAGCCTGCGCGTGCTGCGCCTGCTGCTGCAGGAACTGCCCCTGAAAACCGCTGTGCGCCTGGCGGCCGAAGTGACCGGGGCATCACGCAACGTGCTGTACGACACCGCCCTGGGCTGGAAGCGCGAGGCGGACGACGAAACGCCCTGAACATGGAGCCCCCCCCAACGCGCAGGGGCTCAAAAAACAAGCCAAAATAGCCTCTAGCGCTTGATTAATAAGCGCTAAAAGCTATATTTTTAATAGCAAATTTCAGTTACGGCGCAACGGCCAATCCCAAGGCCACGCCGCCAAACAGATCCCCCTCCACCTGCGCGGTGTCGGGGAAGGCCACGCGCAGCGCATGGCGCAACGGGCGCAAGGCCGACGAGCCCCCAGTGAGGTAGATGGCCTGCAAGTCGCTGGCCTGCAGCCCCGCCAGTTGCAGACACTGCTGGGCACATTGCACCACCTGGGCCAGCGGAGACGTCAAATGCTGCGCAAGCCCCTCAGGGCTGACGCCGGAGGCCAGCGCTGGTTCGATCCAGTCCAGCGCCACCGGGGCCATGGCATCGCTCACCGACGCGGCAATCTTGGCCTGCTCCATGGCATTGGCCAGCTTGTGGCCCAAGCGCTCGTTCAACACCGTCATCAAGCGTGCATGCAGTTGCTGGTTGGCGTAGTCGGTGCGCAGGTTCTGCGCATCGCGCAGCGCTTTGGGCGAATACAGCCACTGGATCAAGTGCCAGGTTGAGAGGTCAAAAAACACCCGGCTGGGCACCTCCCGCCCACTGGCCCCCAGGTGCCTGAAGCCCAGCAATGGCATCAACAGCTCCAGGCTCAGGCGGCGGTCAAAGTCCGTGCCGCCCACATGCACCCCGGTGGTGGCCAGCACATCGCTGAGGCGATCAGCCCGCTGCATGCGCCCAGGCCCCAGTCGCACCACCGTGAAGTCCGAGGTACCGCCGCCAATGTCCACCACCAACACCACGGCTTCGTGGTCAATGCGCTGCTCATAGTCCAGCGCCGCCGCAATGGGCTCCAGCTGAAACGACACGTTCTCAAACCCGGCATCCAGGGCCGCTTGCCGAAGCGCGTCTTCGGCCTGCTGGTCGCGGGTGGGGTCGTCGTCCACAAAGTGCACCGGGCGCCCCATCAGCACGCGCCCCGGCATGCCACCCAGCTCGGCCTGCGCCTTTTGCGCCAGCATGCGCAAAAAGAGGCTGATCACGTCCTGGTAGCTGATCAGCTGGTTGTGCACCGCCGTTTTGTCCTGCAGCAGCGCGCTGCCCAGCAGGCTCTTGAGCGAACGCATCAAGCGCCCCTCCGTGCCCTCCAGGTACTGCGCAATCGCATCGCGCCCAAAGTGCGTGCGCTGCTCCTCGGTGTTGAAAAACAAGGCCGTGGGCAAGGTGCGCGCATCGCCTTCGAGCGAAATCATGCGCGCGGGGCCGCTGCCTTGGCGTACCGACATGGCCGAGTTGGAGGTACCAAAGTCGATACCGAGCGTGACATCCTGCAGGAGAGCCATCTTGAACCGTTGCTGTAGCAGGGCAAGGCGCGCAAGGCGCCGCCCAAGATAGAGAGAAAGCCAACGCACCCAACGCCCGGGCCACGCGGACGCCTCAATGGGCAAGACCAGCATCGACACCGAGGGGGACGGGACCACAAGCCTGCACCGCGGAGCACGGCCAGCCGGCCGCAAAGGCCTGTGTAATGTAAAAAGCCCCTGATCTTTTGGATCAAGGGCTTTTTGATTTGGTGGCCTGGGACGGAATCGAACCGCCGACACAAGGATTTTCAATCCTCTGCTCTACCGACTGAGCTACCGGGCCTGAGCCTCAAATTATAGCCAGAGAATTTGCCCCCAAACGGCAAATTTCAAAATTAATTGCGTTTTCCGCGTCCCAGGTCTACGCCCAGCTGGCGCAGCTTGCGGTAAAGGTGAGTGCGCTCCAGCCCGGTTTTCTCTGCCACGCGCGTCATGGAGCCGCCTTCGCGTGCGAGGTGAAATTCAAAATACGCCTTCTCGAAACCATCGCGCGCTTCGCGCAAAGGGCGGTCCAGATCGAAGCCCTGGTGGGCATGGGGCCCACTGTCGCCCGCAGAGGCCACCACGATGGCCGCCATGGGCACCTGCGCGACATCCACCACGGACTGTAGCGACACCGAAGCCACCGCTGCAGGTGCTGCATGGCGCGCGCTGTTGCGGGCCAGGCCCTGCTCCACGGCCTTGAGCAGCTTTTGCATGGTGATGGGCTTTTCCAGGAAGGAGAACGCCCCGATGCGCGTGGCCTCCACGGCCGTGTCGATGGTGGCATGCCCGCTCATCATGATGACGGGCATGGTCAGCACGCCTGCGGCAGCCCACTCCTTGAGCAGCGAGACGCCATCGGTGTCGGGCATCCAAATGTCCAGCAGCACCAGATCGTACTGGTTGGCCAAACGGGCAGCGCGGGCTTGGGTGGCGTTTTCCGCCAGGTCCACGCTGTGGCCTTCATCGTTCAGGATTTCGGACAACAGGTCGCGAATACCAAGCTCGTCGTCGACCACCAGAATATTTGCCATGTGTATTTTGAAGCGCCAAGGAATGCTGCGGTACGGTGTCGCGGAGGACGCTCTGCACAACTGGAAGCCAGCAGCGGGCCCGGCAGACGGTGCGGCTTGGGCTGTGACTGCCCCCTGCTCCGACGGCGGGGCCAATGATGGCAAAGCGACACACCTGACTGCCCGAGGTGTGCACTAACACAGCCCGCAGGAGTTGTGCGGAGGCTTCCTAAGACGCCACCGCGGGTTCAGGGGCGAATGATAACGACACTTGCGCGCCACGCAACACATCGCCGTCCATGCGATTGGACAGGTCGATGCGGGCACCGTGCTCGTCGGCGATCTTTTTAACGACAGCCAAACCGAGCCCCGTGCCCCGGGCTTTGGTGGTGACGTAAGGTTCGAAAGCGCGCTGCAAAATGTGCGCCGGAAAGCCCGTTCCACTGTCAGAAATGGTCAGCCGCACCCGCCCCGATGTCTCACTCACACGGGTAGAAATGCGCACCAAAAACTCGTCCGATCGACCTTCCGCGCGCGCCTGCTCGGTGGCATCCTGGGCGTTTTGCAGCAGGTTGTGTACCACCTGGCGCAGTTGCTGCGCATCGCCTGCAATCCTCGGGCAACGCGGGTCCAGCTCGGCTTTCACGGGGACGGACGCGTTTTCTTCGCCATACAAATGCAAGACATCGGCAACCAGCGCATTGAGGTCCAAGGACTGCAACTCGGCGGCTGGCAGCCGGGCGTAATCACGGAACTCGTTGACCAACCTCTTCATCGCGTCCACCTGGTCCACGATGGTCTTGACCGACTTGGTGAGGATGGCCTGCTCGGGGGGCGGAACCTTGCCTGAGAGCTTCATTTCCAACCGTTCGGCAGACAGCTGGATGGGCGTCAGGGGGTTCTTGATTTCATGGGCCAGACGCCGAGCGACCTCGCCCCAAGCCTGCGCGCGCTGGGCTGAAACAATCTCCGAAATGTCGTCAAAAACCAACAGTTTGGTGCCATCGGGCAGCTCAGCCCCCCGCGCAACCAGGCTGGTTGCGTGCTGCCCAGCACCGGAAGACGATGCGTGCAGCTCAAACGGCTGCTGCCAATGGTCCAGCCCATGATGGTCACGGTCGCCCAAAAATGCGGCAAAGTGTCGCTCCACCGCTGCGGCAAACTCGGCCAGCCCCGGCACCTCAGACAATGGCCGCCCTTCGTAGGCGGCCATAGGGGCTCGCAAAATACGGGTAGCACCGGGGTTGGACGAGCGAATCAGGCCGTGCTCACCCAGCACGATGACGCCCGCAGTGAGGTTGTCCAGAATGGTCTGCAGCTTGGAGCGCGATGCGTCCACCTTGACCATGCTCTGCTCCACCGCCGTTCGGGCGTCGGCCAGTTGCTGCGTCATCAGGGCAAACGAGCGGGTGAGCCCCCCCAACTCATCTTTGCCTTGCAGCGCGGCCTTGGGGCTGAGGTTGCCGGCGGCCACCTCGCGCACGCCTTCGGCCAACACCAGCAGCGGCCGTGCCAGTTGATTGCCCAGCAACACGGCCAGCAGCACGGCCCCAAACACGGCCAGAAACAAACTGAGCGTGAGCGTGCCCACGTACATGCGCCGCAACCCCCCGCGCGCCAGGGCGCGCTCCTGGTATTCGCGATTGGCTTCCTGGACGTCAATGGCGTTGGACACCAAAGCCGGCGGCAACGGCAGGGTGGCCTGCAAAAAGCGCGGCTCGGTCAGCAAACCCAAGCCGGGGCTGGTGACCAACACCAACACCTTGACGCGGGCCATCTGCAGCGCAGCAGGGTCCGTCAGGTCATCCAGCCCTTCGATTTGGGTGACAGAGCGTTGGTCACGCACCGTGCGCAGCAAGCTACTGCTGGGGCGTTCCGGGTTCAGGTTGAAGCGGGATTGCCCAGCGCTGCCAATGGGCTGGCCTGTGGCATTCCAAAGCACCACATCGGTGGCACCCAGTTGATCACGGACCCGCTCTAGCATGAGCCCGGCCGACGTGCTGGACACCTGCGCCACCTGCGCGCTAGCGGTTCGCGTCTTGGCGGCCATGTCGGCGGCCTGCGACTCCAGCGACACCCGCGCCAGGTTGACCCCTGCCACCAGGGCACCCTCCACTTTCACATCGAACCAGCTCTCGATGGAGCGCGTGACGAACTGGTACGACACCACATAAATCAACACGCCGGGCAGCAGCCCCACCAGACCGAAGATGGCGGCCAGCTTGACCAGCAAACGGCTGCCAAAACGGCCCTTGCGCAACCGCAGGGTGAGCCGCACCGCGATCCACAGCAGCACCCCCAGCAGCAGCAGGGCCACCAGCACGTTCACGCCAAACAGCCAGGCGTAGTTGCGTTCGTACAAAGCGCGGTTGTTGGTGGCCAGCGTCAGCAAGAACAGCAGCACCATACTGATGGCCACCATAGTGGCGGCCCCTACCCCAACGGCCCAACGCACGGCCTTGGAGGCGCGGGCAGCGGTCGCGGCAGAGGCCGACGGAGCGGGGATGCTGCCCGATGCTGGCGAAGGCTGGCTCATGGCAGAGCGCGGGGCGCGATGCGCTGGATACGGGACACCAGCAGATTCCAGTCTGAGCGGCCCACGGCCCCAATCTGCAGGGGGCGTGGCAGCTGGGACATGTCGAGCCGAAAGCGCAGCTGCACGGTGTGCGCGGCATCAGGGTCGATCGCGTCGGCACTGCCAATGCGCCAGCGCGAAACCCGGCGCATGGCAGAAAGGGCCTCGTCCAGGTCATCAAAATTCTGCCCCAGCACCACCCCCAGGCCGCTATTGGTGAAGGGCACCGTCGAGGTGTTCAGGCGCCAGCGGCGGGTGAGCGGCTGGTAAGTGAGGCGCATGTAGCGTGTGGCTTCAGCCACCACGCGGTCCGACCAGTACCAACGGTCGCGCAGCACCTGGGCCTCCATCACGAAGAACATGGGAATCCCTTTGTTCAGGGCGTCCTCGGCCAGGTCCGGCAAACTGAAGTTCAAGGACGCGGCCAAATACAGCGCGTCATCGGCGCGCTCTACGCGCAGGCCAGGGGCCTCCGGCGCATCGGACTGCGCCATGACCGCTGCAGGCAGGGCAAACCACAGCGCCCAGCAGCACAGGAAAAGGCGCAGCCAACGAGCCAAGGGAGACTCATTGCGCTGATTTTTGCAACAGAGCGTAAAAAAATCCGTCGTGATCACCCAGTGGATTGTCCGGGACAGCCCCAGCCTTGTCCCCGATTCGGGGAATTAAATGACCCGGCGAGAGTAGCAATCGTGCGTCGGTGTTGTGTGTAAGAAACGTTTGCATCTGCGCATCGCCCTCGGTCTTGAAGACCGAACAGGTGCAGTACAACAGGCGCCCACCGGGCTTGAGCAGGGGCCACAGCGCGGCCAGGATGCGTGCCTGCAACTGCGCCAACTGGGCCACGTCCGACTCGCGGCGCAGCCAGCGCACATCCGGGTGGCGGCGCACAATGCCCGAGGCGGTGCACGGCGCATCCAGCAAGATGGCATCAAAGGGCTGCCCGCCGCACTGCGACGCCCACCAGTCCTGCGGCCGGGCCGCGTCGGCCACCAGCACCTGGGCCGACAACCCCAAACGGGCCAGCGTGCCATGGATGCGCTCGCTGCGGGCGGCATCCACCTCCAGCGCCGTGACCTGCAGAGCAGCGCCGGCAGGGGCGTGCTCAAGCAAATGCGCGGTTTTGCCTCCTGGCGCGGCGCAAGCGTCCAGCACCCGCAGGGGCTTCGTCAAATCCAGCCCCTGCAGCAGCAAAGGCGCCGCCTGCTGTGCGGCTGTGTCTTGCACAGACACCCAGCCGTCGGCAAAGCCCGGCAAAGCCTGCACAGGCACCGGCTGGGCCAGCTCCAGCCCATAGCTGCCCACTTCGATTGCTACCAAATTTATAGCTTCTAGCGCTTGTTGATATTGCGCTAGCGTGCATTTTTGTTGATTAACGCGCAAAGCCATGGGTGCGTGGGCGTTGTTGGCTTGCAGGATGCGTTCCCAGTCGCTGGGGTAATCCTGCTGCACCCGCCGAATCCACCAAGCCGGGTGATTCCAACGGGCCACGGGATCGGCATCGGTGGCGGCCACCAGGGCATCGCGCTCGCGCAGAAAGCGGCGCAGGCAGGCGTTGATGAACGAAGCCTGGCCCCGCGTGGCCTGCCCACGCTTGGCAGACTCCACCGCTTGGTTGACCAGGGTGAAAGGCTCGTAGGGTGCCGCCTGCGGGTCCCAGGCCAGGGCCAAGGCGGTGCACAGCAGCGCATCGGCGGCCGGTGGGGGCTTGCGGGCCACCAGTTGGCTGCGCAGGGCATCGGCCCGCCCCAATTGGCGCAGCACCTGAAACAGCAGCGCCTGCACCCCGGGGCGCAGACGGGGCTCCACCGCATCCACCGCCGCCGTTCCCGATTGCCCGCCGCGTATGGCCTGCAGCGCCTGGGCCACGGCCGTCAGCTGCTGCCACAGAGGCACGGGCACGCTTGCGCCAGAGGCCCCTCCTTGCGCGGACAAAGCGGGAGCTTTAGGCCGATCGGCCTTGGGTGCAGCGGCGGGGCGGGCGGGACGCGCAGGGCGTGAGGTGGGTGAGTTCATGGATTGGAGGAAAACAAAGCGGCACAGCAGGGCGCGCCATGGCAGGAGAAAAGGAGCCTTGCACACGCCCGCACACAACATGCAGGCACGCACAACATGGGTTCAAACGGCGAGTCGCCGGGGCACACCCAGCGGCGCCCATAGATACCCGCCTACAACGGTCTGAATCCCACCACACGGGCCAGCACGCTGGCGGGAAACTGGCAGATGGCACAAAGGTACGCCTGCGAAGCCTCTTCATAGCCCCGCTGCGCTGGCACCAGCAGCGCCTGCAGCTCGGCCCAGCGCGCCTGCCATGCGGCTACATCCCACTCAGAACCTGCAGCAGCCTGCATGGCATCGGCCCACGCATTTTGCAGCACCAGGCTCGCCTCTTGGGCACTGGCATGCGGCTCTTGTGCTGGCAAGGGGGCTTTGGCTGGCGACAAGGCTTTGTCCAATAGGTCGCTCGCAGCCAACAAGGCCTCAGTGTGCACCTCGGGAACACCGCCAGGCTCTTGGGACACAGGCAAAGCTGGCGTGGGTCCAGCGGCCACCCAATCGCGCGGCAACTGCGCGCACCGCTTTTGCAGCCCGCGCAAGTGCACACCAGCGGCTTGCGCGGCGGACTTCAGGCGAACCAGACGGTTATAGGCCCCCAGTGACCAAAACACCAAGACAGCAACCAATATCCAGAACAGGGGGGACGACCACATACACCAGAGCTTGGCACCACCCCTTCAGGCGCGACGCGGGACAAGCAAATAAAAAGGTAAAGAGGGCAAACAGACAAAGCGGCGCGCCCATGAAAAACGCTCCCGGCCCGCCGGGAGGCAGGACGGGAGCGTTTTAGACGGCGCCCAAAGGCTTAGTCTGCAGCGGCGTCAGAGGCAGACACGCTGCTTTCTGATTCTGGCTCGTCCGCAGAGGCAGCCATTTCAGCCGCTTCGGCTTCGGCGATGGCGCGGCGCTCGGCGTCGTCCATGGCGTCCTTGGCCTTGCGTGCCTGGTGGTAAGCCATGCCGGTACCGGCAGGGATCAGGCGGCCCACGATCACGTTTTCCTTCAGACCGCGCAGCTCGTCCTTCTTGCCCATGATCGCGGCTTCGGTCAGCACGCGGGTGGTTTCCTGGAAGGAAGCGGCCGAGATGAACGAGTCGGTGGACAGCGAAGCCTTCGTGATACCCAGCAGCAAGTTGCTGTAGGTCGCAGTGATCTTGCCTTCGGACTGAAGTGCATCGTTGGTGTTCAGGATCTCGGAGCGCTCGACCTGTTCACCGCTGATGTAGTTGGATTCACCGACGTTCTCGACCACCACACGGCGCAGCATCTGGCGAACAATCACTTCAATGTGCTTGTCGTTGATCTTCACGCCTTGCAAGCGGTACACGTCCTGCACTTCGTCCACGATGTAGCGCGACAGCTCTTCGATGCCCAACAGGCGCAGGATGTCTTGTGGGTCGGCGGGGCCGTCCACAATCGATTCGCCCTTGTTGACCACTTGGCCTTCGTGCACCAGGATGTTCTTTTCCTTGGGCACGAGCTCTTCCCACACCTTGCCTTCGGGGTCGGTGATTTGCAAGCGGACCTTGCCCTTGGTTTCCTTACCGAACGAAATGGTGCCGGTCATTTCTGCCAGCGTGCCCTTGTCCTTCGGAGTGCGGGCTTCGAACAGTTCGGCCACACGGGGCAGACCGCCGGTAATGTCGCGGGTCTTCTGACCTTCGACCGGGATACGGGCCAGCACTTCGCCGGGGCCCACGTCCTGGCCATCGCGCACCTGGATCAGCGCACCCACCTGGAAGCCGATGGTCACCGAGTGGTCGGTGCCAGGGATCTTCACTTCTTGGCCTTGGGCGTCGATCAGCTTCACTTGGGGGCGGACGACCTTGGCAGCGCCACGGCGCTTGGGGTCGATCACCACCAGAGTGGACAAGCCGGTCACTTCATCAACCTGCTTGGCAACGGTGAGGCCTTCTTCGACGTTCTCGAACTTGGTCTGACCGGCGAACTCGGTGATGATGGGGCGCGTCAGCGGATCCCAGTTGGCGAGGATGGTGCCAGCCTTGATGGTCTGGTCAGCCTTCACCGTCAGGGTTGCACCGTAAGGCACCTTGTGGCGCTCACGCTCGCGGCCATGCTCGTCGTGGATGATGATTTCACCCGAACGCGCAATCACCACCAGTTCACCCTTGGTGTTGCTCACGTAGCGCATCGTGGCGTTGAAGCCGATCACGCCGTTGGACTTGGCTTCCACGCTCGAAGCGATGGCGGCACGCGAAGCAGCACCACCGATGTGGAACGTACGCATGGTCAGCTGCGTGCCGGGCTCGCCGATGGACTGGGCAGCGATCACACCCACGGCTTCGCCGAGGTTGATCAAACCGCCACGGCCCAAGTCGCGGCCATAGCACTTGGCGCACAGGCCGAAGCGTGTTTCGCAGGTCAGGGCTGTGCGCACCTTCACTTCGTCCACGCCCACTGCCTCGATCTCTTCGATCAGGTCTTCCTCCAGCATCGTGCCCGCAGGGATCAGGACCGAGCGGTTTTCGGGGTGCAGCACATCTTCCGCTGCCGTGCGGCCGAGGATACGGTCACGCAGCGATTCGATCACTTCACCGCCTTCAACGATGGCGCGCATCAGCGAGCCATTGGAAGTGCCGCAATCCTCTTCGGTCACCACCAAGTCCTGCGTCACGTCCACCAGGCGGCGGGTCAGGTAACCGGAGTTGGCCGTCTTCAGCGCCGTGTCGGCCAGACCCTTACGGGCACCGTGGGTGGAGATGAAGTACTCCAACACGTTCAGACCTTCGCGGAAGTTCGCGGTGATAGGCGTTTCAATGATCGAGCCGTCTGGCTTGGCCATCAGACCCCGCATACCGGCCACCTGACGGATCTGGGCTGCAGAGCCACGGGCGCCGGAGTCGGCCATCATGTAGATGGAGTTGAAGGATTCCTGGTCCACCTCGTTGCCGTGACGGTCCATCACCTTTTGCTTCGAGAGCTGGGCCATCATCACCTTGGACACGTCGTCACCGGCCTTGCCCCAGATGTCCACCACCTTGTTGTAGCGCTCGCCAGAGGTGACCAGACCGGAGACGTACTGCTGCTCGATCTCTTTCACTTCCTTTTCGGAGCGCTCAATGATGCCGGCCTTTTGTGGAGGCACCAGCATGTCATCGATACAGATGGAGATACCAGCGCGGGTGGCCAGACGGAAGCCGTTTTGCAGCAGCTTGTCGGCAAACACCACCGTCTCCTTCAGACCGCACTTGCGGAAGGACACGTTGATCAGGCGCGAGATTTCCTTCTTCTTGAGCGCCTTGTTCATGTTGGAGAACGGCAGGCCCTTTGGCAGGATCTCGGACAGCAGTGCGCGGCCCACAGTGGTTTCCACCAACGAGGTCGAGGGCACAAATTCGCCCGTGGCCTTGTCCTTGGTCCACTCGGTCATGCGCACCGTGATCTTGGCAGCCAGCTCGACTTGGCCAGCGTCCAGGGCACGCTGCACTTCACCGGTGTCGGCGAACACCAGGCCTTCGCCCTTGCCGTTGATACGGTCACGGGTGGCGTAGTACAGGCCCAGCACCACGTCCTGCGAAGGAACGATGGAAGGCTCGCCCGAGGCGGGGAACAGCACGTTGTTGGAGGCCAGCATCAGAGTGCGAGCTTCCATCTGCGCTTCCACCGACAGCGGGACGTGGACAGCCATCTGGTCACCGTCGAAGTCGGCGTTGAAGGCCGCGCAGACGAGGGGGTGCAGCTGGATGGCCTTGCCTTCGATCAGGATGGGCTCAAAGGCCTGGATGCCCAAACGGTGCAGCGTAGGCGCACGGTTCAGCATCACGGGGTGCTCTTTGATGACCTCTTCCAGGATGTCCCACACCACGGGGGTGCCGGATTCGACTTCCTTCTTGGCGGCCTTGATCGTCGTCGCGATGCCCATGGCTTCCAGGCGCGAGAAGATGAAAGGCTTGAACAGTTCCAGCGCCATCAGCTTGGGCAGACCGCACTGGTGCAGCTTGAGCGTTGGGCCCACGGTAATCACGGAACGACCGGAATAGTCCACGCGCTTGCCCAGCAAGTTCTGGCGGAAACGGCCCGACTTGCCCTTGATCATGTCGGCCAGCGACTTCAAGGCACGCTTGTTGGCGCCCGTCATGGCCTTGCCACGGCGGCCGTTGTCCAGTAGCGAGTCGACGGCTTCCTGCAGCATCCGCTTTTCGTTGCGGGCGATGATTTCAGGGGCCTTCAGCTCGAGCAGACGGCGCAGACGCGAGTTGCGGTTGATGACGCGGCGGTACAGGTCGTTCAGGTCGGAGGTCGCGAAGCGGCCGCCGTCCAGCGGCACCAGCGGACGCAGGTCCGGGGGCAGCACGGGCAGCACTTCGAGCACCATCCACTCGGGCTTGATGCCCGACTTCTTGAAGGCTTCGAGCACCTTCAGGCGCTTGGCGTTCTTCTTGACCTTGACTTCGGAGCCGGTCAGGTCACCGCGCAGGCGTTCGATCGACAGGTCGATATCGATGGATTCCAGCAGGTCCTTGATGCCTTCGGCGCCCATCTTGGCGATGAACTCGTCGCCGTATTCCTTGCGCTTGGCGTCGTAGTCGTCCTCGGACATGATGCTGAACTTCTTCAGCGGGGTCATGCCGGGGTCGGTCACCACATAGGCTTCAAAGTACAGCACGCGTTCGATGTCGCGCAGCGTCATGTCGAGCACCAGGCCCAGACGCGATGGCAGCGACTTCAGGAACCAGATGTGGGCGCAAGGCGCGGCCAGATCGATGTGGCCCATGCGCTCGCGGCGCACCTTGGTCTGCGTGACTTCAACGCCGCACTTCTCGCAGATCACACCGCGGTGCTTCAAACGCTTGTACTTGCCGCACAGGCATTCGTAGTCCTTGATGGGGCCGAAGATCTTGGCGCAGAACAGACCGTCGCGCTCGGGCTTGAACGTGCGGTAGTTGATGGTTTCAGGCTTCTTCACTTCGCCGAAAGACCACGAACGGATCTTTTCGGGCGAAGCCATGCCGATGCGGATGGCATCGAAGTGCTCGTCCGGCGTGAATTGCTTGAACAGGTCGAGTAGCGATTTCATAGTGACTCTTTCCTTTTCTGCTTAGGAGCGTTCCAGCTCGATGTCCAGGCCCAGCGAACGGATTTCCTTGACCAGCACGTTGAACGATTCCGGCATGCCGGCTTCGATGGCGTGTTCGCCCTTGACGATGGATTCGTACACCTTGGTACGGCCCACCACGTCGTCGGACTTCACGGTCAGCATTTCCTGCAACACATAGGCGGCGCCGTAAGCTTCCAGCGCCCACACTTCCATTTCCCCGAAACGCTGGCCACCGAACTGCGCCTTACCACCCAGCGGCTGCTGCGTGACGAGCGAGTAAGGACCGGTCGAACGGGCGTGCATCTTGTCGTCCACCAAGTGGTGCAGCTTCAGGTAGTGCATGTAGCCGATGGTGGTGGGACGCTCAAAGCGGTCACCCGTGCGGCCATCGTGCAGGTATGCCTGCGTGCGGGTCGGTGTCAGGCCCTTGCGTGCGGCGATGTCATCAGGGTATGCAATCTTCAGCATGTCCTTGATTTCTTCTTCCGAAGCACCGTCGAACACGGGGGTTGCGTAAGGCACGCCCGAAGTCAGGTTCTGCGCCATAGCCACCAGCTCGTCGTCAGACAGCTGCGACAGGTCTTCCTTGCGGCCACGGGAGTTGTAGACCTCTTCCAGGAAGGTGCGCAGCTCAGAAGCCTTGGCCTCTTCCTGCAGCATGTCGCCCAGGCGTTGGCCAATGCCCTTGCCGGCCCAGCCCAAGTGGACTTCCAGCACCTGACCAATGTTCATCCGCGAAGGCACGCCCAGCGGGTTCAGAACGATGTCGGCAGGGGTGCCGTCGGCCATGTAAGGCATGTCTTCAACGGGCACGATCTTGGAGACCACACCCTTGTTACCGTGGCGGCCGGCCATCTTGTCGCCAGGCTGCAGGCGGCGCTTGACGGCCAGGTACACCTTGACCATCTTGAGCACGCCAGCAGGCAGCTCGTCACCTTGCGTGAGCTTCTTGCGCTTTTCTTCAAAAGCCAGGTCGAAGCTGTGGCGGGTTTGCTCCAGCGCGTTCTTGATGGATTCGAGCTGGGTGGCGACTTCGTCTTCGGCAGGACGGATGTCGAACCAGTGGAATTTTTCCACCGACGACAGGTACGCCTTGTCGAGCTTGGTGCCCTTGGCCAGTTTTTGCGGGCCACCGTTGGCCACGCGGCCGGTCAGCAGCTTTTCGATACGGTCAAACGCGTCAGCTTCCACGATACGCAGCTGGTCGTTCAGGTCCAGACGGAAGCGCTTGAGTTCATCGTCGATGATCTGCTGAGCACGCTTGTCACGCTGGATGCCTTCACGGGTGAACACCTGCACGTCGATCACGGTGCCCGACGAGCCCTGGTCCACGCGCAACGAGGTGTCCTTCACGTCGGAAGCCTTCTCGCCGAAGATGGCGCGCAACAGCTTCTCTTCAGGTGTGAGGGTGGTTTCGCCCTTGGGCGTGACCTTGCCGACCAGCGTATCGCCGGGTTGCACTTCTGCACCCACGTAGATGATGCCGGACTCGTCCAGACGGTTGAGTTGCTGTTCCGACAGGTTCGGAATGTCGCGCGTGATTTCTTCCGCACCCAGCTTCGTGTCACGGGCCATCACGACCAGTTCTTCGATGTGGATCGAGGTATAGCGGTCTTCCGACACCACGCGCTCGGAGATCAGGATCGAATCCTCGAAGTTGTAGCCGTTCCAGGGCATGAAGGCGATCAGCATGTTCTGGCCGATCGCGATTTCGCCAAAGTCCGTCGATGCGCCGTCGGCCACCACGTCACCCTTGACCAGCTTGTCACCCTTCTTCACGATGGGACGCTGGTGGATGTTGGTGTTCTGGTTGGAACGCTGGTACTTGATGAGGTTGTAGATGTCCACACCTACTTCACCGGCCACAGCTTCGTCGTCATTCACGCGCACCACAATGCGGGTCGCATCGACGTAGTCCACCACACCACCACGGGTGGCCGTGACCACAGTGCCCGAATCCACAGCGGCCACGCGCTCGATACCGGTACCCACCAGTGGCTTCTCAGGACGCAGCACAGGCACAGCCTGGCGCGACATGTTGGCGCCCATCAACGCGCGGTTCGCGTCATCGTGCTCCAGGAATGGCACCAGCGAGGCAGCCACCGACACGATCTGAGCGGGCGACACGTCCATGTACTGCACTCGGTCCGCGCCGCACAGGATGGATTCACCCTTTTCACGGGCAGACACCAGATCACCGGTGAGGCGACCATCCTTGTCGAGCTGCGCGTTCGCCTGAGCGATCACGTACTTGCCTTCTTCAATGGCCGACAGGTAGTCGATTTCGTTGGTGATCTTGCCGTCCACAACGCGGCGGTAAGGCGTCTCGATGAAGCCGTACTCGTTCAAGCGGGCGTACAAAGCCAGCGAGTTGATCAGACCAATGTTTGGACCTTCAGGCGTCTCAATTGGGCAAACGCGACCGTAGTGGGTCACGTGCACGTCACGCACTTCAAAGCCTGCGCGCTCACGGGTCAAACCGCCTGGGCCCAGAGCGGACACACGGCGCTTGTGCGTGATTTCGGCCAGCGGGTTGGTCTGGTCCATGAACTGCGACAGCTGGGATGCGCCGAAGAATTCCTTCAGAGCAGCCGAAATCGGCTTGCTGTTGATCAGGTCATGGGGCATCAGAGGCTCTTGCTCGGCCTGGCCCAGACGCTCCTTCACGGCCTTCTCGATACGTGCCAAGCCTGTGCGGTACTGGTTTTCGGCCAGTTCGCCCACGCAACGCACGCGGCGGTTCCCCAAGTGATCAATGTCATCGACTTCGCCGTTGCCATTGCGCAGGTCCACCAAAATCTTGACCACAGCCAGGATGTCTTCGTTGGACAGCACCATGGGACCGGTGGATTCGTCGCGGCCAATCTTGGCGTTGAACTTCATGCGGCCCACGCGCGACAGGTCGTACGTGTCGGGGTTGTAGAACAGGCGCTGGAACAGGGCCTGCACTGCGTCTTCGGTGGGTGGCTCGCCAGGGCGCATCATGCGGTAGATGGCCACGCGGGCGGCAAACTCGTCCACGGTTTCATCGATGCGCAGGGTCTGCGAGATGTAGGCGCCTTGGTCCAGTTCATTGGTATAGATGACCTGGAGGTCCTGCACGCCGGCAGAGCGCAGCTTCTTGAGCAACGCTTCGGTCAACTCTTCATTGGCCTTGGCGATGATTTCGCCGGTATCGGCATCAACGATGTTGCGGGCAACGACGCGACCAATCAGGAAGTCTTCGGGCACGCTGATGTGCGTGGTGCCCGATTGTTCCAGTTCACGCGTGTGGCGGGCCGTAACGCGCTTGTCCTTGGCCACAACGACCTTGCCGGACTTGTCGGTGATGTCAAAGCGAGCCACTTCACCACGCAAACGCTCGGACACAAACTCCATTTGTGCGCCGCTGTCCATCAGACGGAAATTGTCATTGACGAAGAAGTTCGCCAGGATGGATTCAGGGTTCAGGCCAATGGCCTTGAGCAGCGTCGTAACCGGCATCTTGCGACGGCGGTCCACACGGAAGTACAAGATGTCCTTGGGGTCGAACTCGAAATCCAGCCACGAGCCACGGTACGGAATGATGCGTGCCGAGAACAGCAGCTTGCCGGAACTGTGGGTCTTGCCCTTATCGTGCTCAAAAAACACGCCAGGCGAACGATGCAGCTGAGACACGATCACGCGCTCAGTGCCGTTGATGATGAACGAGCCCTTGTCAGTCATCAGGGGCACTTCGCCCATGTAGACCTCTTGCTCTTTCACTTCCTTCACCACCTTGGACTGCGAAGTCGAGGACTCGCGGTCATAGATGATCAGCTGCACTTTGGCGCGCACGGCCGAAGCAAAAGTCAAGCCCCGAGTCTGGCATTCACGCACGTCAAATGCGGGCTTGGCCAAGTTGTACTCAATGAACTTCATCTCGACAAAACCATTGTGCGAGACGATAGGGAAGGCTGCATCAAAAGCAGCCTGCAAACCTTCTATGGTCCTCTTTTGAGGTGCTTTATCTGCCTGCAGGAAGGCGGTGTATGCGTCCTTCTGCATCTGCAGCAGATAAGGAACTTCCAGCACGCTGTCGCGGCTGCCGAAACTTTTGCGAATTCGCTTGCGTTCGGTATAGGAATAGGCCATGAGATCTCCGGGCAAAGACATGAGTCCTGGGTCTTCGACGACTGACCCGCAAGGTGCTTTCCTTTGCGGGCTTGGCGGTTGGCCACTACCAACCATGGCGGACGGCGATGCATTGCACATCACCCGAACCAAGGTATCTTCTGCTGTCGGGGTTGTCAGAAGACACTCGAAATTCAACTCACTGCAGACTCATAACGCCCTGCATCAAGTCACTTTTCGGGTGCGCTCTGAAAGCGCCAAAGGCTGGAGGCCCTTGAGGAGCACTCCAGCCCTTGAAAGAGACCGAATTACTTCAGTTCAGCCTTGGCACCGGCTTCCACCAGCTTCTTGACTGCGGCTTCAGCGTCAGCCTTGGCAATAGCTTCCTTGACGTTCTTTGGAGCGCCGTCCACCAGATCCTTGGCTTCCTTGAGGCCCAGGCCGGTGATTTCGCGCACTGCCTTGATGACGGAAACCTTGTTGGCGCCAGCGTCAGTCAGCACCACATTGAATTCTGTCTTTTCTTCAGCAGCAGCAGCGCCAGCGCCACCACCAGCGGCAGCAGGAGCAGCCATGGCTGCAGCGCTCACGCCAAACTTCTCTTCAATGGCCTTCACCAGGTCATTGAGTTCCAGAACCGTCATGCTGTCCAGAGCGGTCAAAAATGCGTCTTTATCGAATGCCATTTTTATTTCCTAACAATTAGTTGGTTGTCTGTCGGGCTATCAAGCCGCAACAGGTTCGGCGGCCGTTTCGGCTGCGCCTTCGCCTTTTTTCGCCGCCAGCGCGCCCAGCACAACGGCTGTACGCGACATGGGGGACATAAGCAAGCCACAAATCTGAGCCAGCAAAACTTCCTTGGAAGGAATGTTGGCCAGTTGCTTAACGCCGTTGACATCCAGGGCTTTGCCACCGAAAGCGCCACCGCGAATCACCAACTTGTCGTTGGTTTTCGCGAAATCGGCCACCACCTTAGCGGCAGCCACAGCGTCTTCGGAGAAGCCATAGATCAGCGGACCGGTCATCTGGTCGGCCACAACGTCAAATGCGCTACCAGCCACAGCACGGCGAGCCAGGGTGTTCTTCAGAACACTCAGGGTGACGCCCTTGCTGCGTGCATCAACGCGCAGTTTGGTCATGTCGGCGACCGTGATGCCACGGTATTCCGCGATCACGAGCGTTTGAGCTTTAGCGGCGAGGCTGGTCACTTCACTGATGACCGCTTCTTTCTCACTGCGATTAAGACTCAAGGTCTACTCCTTAAAATGCGCACTCGGCGATGGCCTTGTGCGCGCTCTTGTTGCAGCGACCAACTGTTTTGGAAAATTTCCATCTGCAGCGGGATCGCCATCTGCGTTGGCACCATCTCTGGCTTTAAGCGCGAGTAACTCACACACCAACGGTCTTGGATGGCCTGAAGCTACCGAGGTAGCCTCAGCCCACCACATCAATCTCGCCCGAAGACAAGATTGAAGATTTTTTGCAATTACGCTGCGATGGTTTGCGTATCCACGCGGACACCCAAGCCCATCGTGGAGGACACAGCCACCTTGCGCAGGTACAGACCCTTGCTGGTAGCTGGCTTGGCCTTGTTAAGGGCTTCAATCAGCGCAGCCAGGTTGCCTTGCAGCTTTTCGTTGTCGAACGAACGGCGACCGATCGTGCTGTGCACGATACCAGCCTTGTCGACACGGAATTGCACTTGACCCGCCTTGGCGTTCTTCACAGCCGTAGCGACGTCAGGCGTCACGGTACCCACCTTGGGGTTAGGCATCAGGCCACGTGGACCCAGGATCTGGCCCAGCGTACCCACAACGCGCATGGCGTCAGGGGCAGCAATCACCACGTCGAAAGGCATGTCGCCGGCCTTGACCATGGCGGCCAAGTCATCCATACCCACGATGTCGGCGCCAGCAGCCTTGGCTTCTTCAGCCTTGGCGCCTTGGGCGAACACGGCCA
Organism: Acidovorax sp. 62; assembly: GCF_002754495.1. NCBI lineage: Bacteria > Pseudomonadati > Pseudomonadota > Betaproteobacteria > Burkholderiales > Comamonadaceae > Acidovorax > Acidovorax sp. 62. The sequence continues at coordinate 4,448,395 of NZ_PEFJ01000001.1, read as the reverse complement.
CGCGAGTCGTCTTGCCGGTACCGTTAGGCAGCACCACAGCACCACGCACCACTTGGTCCGACTTCTTGGCATCAATGCCAAGTTGAACGGCCACATCGATGGATTCATCGAACTTGGCGGTAGCAGCTTCTTTCACGATTGCAACTGCTTCAGCGAAAGCGTACAGCTTGGTGCTGTCAACCTTGCCTTGCAGGGCTTTTTGCTTCTTTGTCAGCTTGGCCATTTTACAAACCCTCCACCGTCACGCCCATGGAGCGTGCAGAGCCAGCCAGCGTGCGCACAGCGGCGTCGACGTTGGCAGCGTTCATGTCCTTCAGCTTGGTCTTCGCGATCTCTTCAAGCTGTGCGCGAGTGATCTTGCCGACCTTGGTCTTCAAAGGGTTGGAAGAACCCTTCTCGAGCTTGATGGCCTTCTTGATCAGAGTCGTCGCAGGCGGCGTCTTGATGATGAAGGTGAAGCTCTTGTCCGCAAAAGCCGTGATGACCACGGGCAATGGCAGGCCTGGCTCGACGCCCTGGGTCTGCGCATTGAATGCCTTGCAGAACTCCATGATGTTGAGGCCACGCTGACCCAGTGCGGGGCCGATTGGTGGGGATGGATTGGCCTTACCTGCTGGGACTTGCAGCTTGATAAAACCGACGATTTTCTTCGCCATGCTTTGCTCCTTGCGGGTTGTAACGCCTGCCTATGCAACATGCACTAGCAGGCTCCCCGGGGGTTAACGACTCACCAAAACCTCTCGCACCGAGTCGAAAAATGCGAGGTATTTATTCCACTAGGCTCAGGTCTTTTCAACCTGTCCAAACTCCAATTCAACGGGTGTAGACCGGCCAAAAATCATCACAGAAACGCGCAGACGATTCTTTTCGTAGTTGACTTCTTCGACCGAGCCATTGAAGTCAGTGAATGGGCCTTCCTTGACCCGCACCAACTCACCCACCATGAATTCGACCTTGTGGCGTGGCTTGTCAGTGCCTTCCTGCATCTGGCTGACGATCTTTTGCACCTCGTCTTCCGAGATAGGCGCAGGCCGATTCTTGACCCCACCAACGAAACCCGTCACTTTGTTGGTGTGCTTCACCAAGTGCCAAGTGTCGTCGTCCATCACCATTTCAACAAAGACATACCCAGGAAAAAGACGCCGCTCGGTCGTCTTCTTCTGGCCATTTTTCATCTCAACCACTTCTTCAGTGGGGACGAGAATTCGGCCAAATTTGTCTTGCATGCCAGCGCGGCCGATGCGCTCGACAATGTTGCGCTCAACCGCCTTTTCCATGCCCGAATAGGCATGAACGATGTACCAACGCAAATCAGGATTAGAGGGCGTAGATGAAACGGGCGCACCGCCATCGGCCACCACTGCATCGGTTGTCATGACTTTCTCCATCCCAAAATGAGGTCGTAAAAGACCCATTCCAGCGTTTTATCCGTGAACCACAGAAACAAGGCCATGATGACCACAAAGGCAAAAACGTAAGCCGTTATTTGCAGTGTTTCTTTTCGGGTTGGCCAAACCACTTTTTTGACTTCGCGCCAAGCATCACGCGCAAATGCAACAAACTGGCGACCCGACTCAGAAACCAAGAAAACGCCCACAGCAGCCAACAGCCCGACAATCAGGACCGCCCACTGAGCGTATACACCTTGCTTTCCAAGCAAATAAAAACCAGCAATAGCAGCTAGCACCAAAGCAACAGCAGCAGCAAGCTTTGCTTTGTCCGCACCGGAACTTACGGTTTCAACCTGTGAGGCAGCCATGTTTGATACTTTCACTTCATTTCACACGGCATCACACAAGACACCGAAGCCCGCCAGATCCTGGCGGGCTTTGATTGAGCCACTTTAAGTGGCAGGGGCAGTAGGAATCGAACCTACAACCTTCGGTTTTGGAGACCGACGCTCTGCCAATTGAGCTATACCCCTATACACAAACTAATTAAGCAATGATCTTGGCAACCACGCCGGCGCCCACAGTGCGGCCGCCTTCGCGGATAGCAAAGCGCAGGCCTTCTTCCATGGCGATGGGGTTGATCAGCTTCACAGTGATCGACACGTTGTCGCCAGGCATGACCATTTCCTTGTCGGCTGGCAGCTCGATGGCGCCAGTCACGTCAGTCGTACGGAAGTAGAACTGAGGACGGTAGTTGTTGAAGAAAGGCGTGTGACGGCCGCCTTCGTCCTTGCTCAGCACATACACTTCGGCAGTGAAGTGGGTGTGTGGCTTGATCGAATTGGGCTTGCACAGCACTTGGCCGCGCTCGACGTCTTCACGCTTGGTGCCGCGCAGCAGCAGGCCAACGTTGTCGCCAGCTTGACCTTGGTCCAGCAGCTTGCGGAACATTTCCACGCCGGTGCAGGTGGTCTTTTGTGTGTCGCGGATACCGACGATTTCGATTTCTTCGCCGACCTTGATGATGCCGCGCTCGATACGGCCCGTCACCACGGTGCCACGACCGGAGATCGAGAACACGTCTTCCACAGGCATCAGGAAGGCACCGTCCACAGCGCGCTCAGGCGTAGGGATGTAGGTGTCCAGGGCTTCGGCTAGCTTGTCGATGGCTTGTTCGCCCAGAGGACCCTTGTCGCCTTCCAGAGCCAGCTTAGCGGAACCACGCACGATGGGGGTGTCGTCGCCAGGGAAGCTGTACTTGTCCAGGAGTTCGCGAACTTCCATTTCGACGAGTTCCAGCAGCTCTTCGTCGTCCACCATGTCGCACTTGTTCAGGAACACGATGATGTAAGGCACGCCCACTTGGCGGGCCAGCAGGATGTGTTCGCGGGTCTGGGGCATTGGGCCGTCAGCAGCGGAGCACACCAAGATAGCGCCGTCCATTTGGGCAGCGCCGGTGATCATGTTCTTCACATAGTCAGCGTGGCCAGGGCAGTCCACGTGAGCGTAGTGGCGGTTGGCGGTTTCGTATTCAACGTGGGCAGTGTTGATGGTAATGCCGCGTGCCTTTTCTTCGGGCGCTGCGTCGATTTCATCGTACTTCTTGGCTTCGCCGCCAAACTTGGCAGACAGCACGGTAGCGATAGCAGCCGTCAGGGTTGTCTTGCCATGGTCCACGTGACCGATGGTGCCCACGTTGACGTGGGGCTTGGTGCGTTCGAATTTTCCTTTTGCCATTTTTCCGACTCCGAAAAATATCTATTTCAAAAAACAGGATCTTGGCGCAACCAGAACCGGACGCACCCGAAAGTGGTGCCCATGGCGGGAATCGGACCCGCGACCTCTCCCTTACCAAGGGAGTGCTCTACCACTGAGCCACATGGGCAATCTAAGCATCACATCAATGATGTCAGACAAAACTACAAAACCAAAACAACGTGGAGCGGGAGACGGGAATCGAACCCGCGTCATTAGCTTGGAAGGCTAGGGTTCTACCATTGAACTACTCCCGCACAAGCCAACGACTCTTGCGAAGCCTGCACAACCCAACAGACAAACTCACACTAAATTTTGGTGGAGGGGACTGGATTCGAACCAGTGTAGGCGTAAGCCAACAGATTTACAGTCTGCCCCCTTTAGCCACTCGGGCACCCCTCCGATCAGCCTTGAATTCTAGCACGGTTTTTGCAAACCCGAACAAAACCCGAAATTCAAGCAACATATTTATCTGGTGCGGCTGGCGGGGATCGAACCCACGACCCTTGGCTTCGGAGGCCAATACTCTATCCACTGAGCTACAGCCGCACGAATTCACATGTTAGCCATGGATTATCGCACGGAGCAACGCTCCAGGCGATCACCTTGCACTACGTGTCAGCAACGGGCCAACAAAGCCCCACCCCCCGCAAAAAAGCATCCGTCGCACGCCCCCCCACACTCACCAGATCAAACCCGCCCTGCCCAAGAATCCAGTTTTGGATCAACCCGTCGAACAGCGCATGCAATGACACAGCCGCCTCATGCGGAGACAAGGGCATACTCAATCGCCCCCCCTCCACAGCCAGCGCAAAGTCGCGAGCCAGCTGGGCAGTGAAATTACCCGACGCGGCAATGTGCCGATCCCGCACCACTGCCATTTCATCCACGTACTCCACCTTGTACATGGCAATCTCAAAAACCCGCCGAGCCTGCGCATTGGATGCCACCGCATGGAACACAAACGCCATGACAGCGCGCAAGCGCCCTACGGGATCTCCGCCCGCCACACACGAAAACTGAGCACACCCTTGCTCCAGCGGCAAAGTCACCCGATCCATCATGGCATTGAACAGATCCACCTTGTCCTTGAAATGCCAGTAGATCGCGCCGCGGGTAGCCCCTGCAGCGCTGGCAATGTCACTCAAAGACGCACGCGACACGCCCTTCTCACAAAACACACGCTCGGCCGCATCAATCAGGCCATTGCGCGTAGCCGCCGCATCTTCTTTTGTTCTGCGAACCATTTCGCCATCCATTTCTACAAGCACCGCCATCGCCAGCACGTGCTGCAAATTCATTATACATTCATGACTGTATGTATAATCTCTCAGCAGCCATGTCGGGTTTTCGCGCCCCTGCCATCTTTTGTGGCCATCTTGTTTCAGGCTACGGGCACATCAGCCCTCCTCTCGCCTCATCACCAAAGGATTTCCATGCTTCGCTTGCATGATGAACAACCCGTTCAACCAACATCCAACAGAACGCAGCACCTGCTTCTCGGGAGCCTTGTCGCAACCAGCCTATTGCTAACCGCTTGCGGTAAAGAGGCGTCGGCACCAGCCGGAGCCGGCGGCCAAAAGCCTGCAGTAGAGGTCGGAACAGTGACAGCGACGCCCGGCGACATTGGGCTGGTGACCGAACTGCCAGGGCGTGTAGAGGCCTCTCGCGTTGCGCAAGTGAGGGCTCGGGCTGCAGGGATCTTGCAGCAGCGAACCTTCAAGGAGGGCAGCGATGTCAAGGCTGGGCAGTCTTTGTTCAAAATCGACGAGGCCCCTTATGCAGCAGCCCTGGACAGTGCCAAAGCCAGCCAGGCCAAAGCCGAAGCCAACCTGGCGCAGACCCAAGCCCAACTGGAGCGTTATCGCCCGCTCGTCGAAGCCAACGCCATCAGCAAGCAAGACTATGTGAACGCCGAAGCGGCGCTCAAGCAATCTCAAGCCGATGTGGCATCAGCCAAGGCGGCCGTGCGTACTGCAGGCATCAACCTGGGTTACGCCAGCGTCTCGGCCCCCATTTCCGGGCGCATTGGGCGTGCCTTGGTAACCGAGGGCGCCTTGGTCGGCCAAGGGGAAGCAACCCCTTTGGCGGTGATTCAACAGATTGACCCGGTGTACGTGAACTTCACCCAGTCTGCGAACGACATCTTGCAATTGCGCAAAGCCATGGCCAACGGGCAGTTCAAGCGCGCAGACGGCAAGGAGGCCGCCAGCGTTCGCTTGATCCTGAGCGATGGCACTGAATACGCCCAAGCAGGCAAGCTGCTTTTTTCTGATTTGTCCGTGGACGCGAGCACGGGTCAGGTGACCTTGCGCGCAGAAGTCCCCAACCCCAAGGGCGAGTTGTTGCCAGGCCTGTATCTGCGTGTGCGACTGGAACAGGCACAGGCCAGCAATGCCATCACGCTGCCTCAACAAGCGGTCACGCGCACGCAGCAAGGGGACACAGTCAGTGTGGTGGGTGATGACGGAAAGATCAGCCAGCGCACCGTCAAGATCAGTGCGGCACAAAACAACCGCTGGGTCGTGCGTGAAGGCCTGCAAGCGGGCGAAAAGGTCATGGTGGATGGCTTTCAGAAACTGCAGATGCTGCCCCCAGGCACTCCCGTTAAAGCCGTGCCATGGCAGGCGCCCGGACAGGCTGCAACGCCCGCTCCGGCCCCGGCCGCCGATGCATCTGCAGCCAAGCCCTGAGAGGCACGCACATGGCAAAGTTCTTTATTGACCGACCCATCTTTGCGTGGGTCATCGCACTGTTCATCATGGTCATGGGGGGCGTGGCAATCACCCAGCTGCCCATCTCGCAGTACCCCCCCGTCGCTCCGCCGTCCATCGTCATCAACACCTCATACCCAGGCGCTTCTGCACAGACGCTGGAAGACAGTGTGCTGTCGGTGATTGAGCGCGAGATGAATGGCTCCCCGGGGTTGATCTACATGGAGTCCGTTGCACAAGCAGACGGCTCCGGCAGCATCACGCTGAGTTTCCAGCCCGGCACCAACGCAGACCTGGCGCAGGTAGACGTACAAAACCGGCTGTCCAGAGCCACTCCACGGCTGCCGTCAACCGTCACGCAGCAAGGCGTGCGCGTGGACAAATCTAGGTCCAACTTCTTGCTGTTCACGATGTTGTCCTCCAGCGACCCGAAAACAGACACCGTGGCGCTGGGTGACTATGCATCTCGCAACGTGGTGCCTGAACTGCAGCGGCTGAGCGGCATCGGCCAGGCCCAGCTCTTCGGCACAGAGCGGGCGATGCGCATCTGGATCAACCCCGCCAAAATGGAGAGCTTCAACGTCTCTGCGGCCGAAGTGAGTGCGGCCATCCGCGCCCAAAATGCACAAGTGGCCAGCGGCACCATTGGCGATTTGCCCAACCTGGCAGGCCAGGGCATTTCCGCAACCGTGGTGGTGACAGGCCAGTTGTCCAGCGTAGAGCAGTTCTCCAACATCATCCTGCGGGCCAATGCAGACGGCTCTACCGTTCGGATCAAGGATGTGGCGCGCGTGGAACTGGGCGGCCAGGCCTACGCCACCGCCGCCCGACTCAACGGCAAACCGGCCATTGGCATTGGTGTCCAGTTATCTCCTAGCGGCAACGCGCTGGAGGCAGCCAAAGCCGTGCGCACCAAGATGGACGAGCTGTCCCGGTACTTTCCCCAAGGCATGAGCTGGAGCATTCCCTACGACAGCTCGCGCTTTGTGGACATCTCCATCACCCAAGTGGCCAAAACGCTGCTGGAAGCCGTTGCCCTGGTGTTCCTGGTGATGTTCCTGTTTCTGCAGAACTGGCGCTACACCGTCATTCCCACCATCGTGGTGCCGATTGCGTTGCTGGGCACTTTTGCGACGTTGCTGGCACTGGGCTTCTCCATCAACGTGCTCACCATGTTCGGCATGGTGCTGGTGATCGGTATCGTCGTGGACGATGCCATCGTGGTGGTCGAGAACGTCGAGCGCATCATGAGCGAAGAAGGTCTCTCGCCGCTGGAAGCCACACGCAAAGCCATGCGCCAGATTTCGGGCGCCATCATTGGCGTGACCGTGGTGCTGATCTCCGTGTTCGTGCCACTGGCGTTCTTCGCAGGCTCTACCGGCAATATCTACCGCCAATTCTCGGCGGTCATGGTGGCGTCTATCGGGTTCTCGGCCTTCATGGCCTTGTCGTTGACGCCAGCGCTGTGCGCCACCTTGCTCAAGCCGGTGGAAGCAGGCCACCACCACGAAAAGACGGGCTTTTTCGGCTGGTTCAACCGACGCTTCACCGTTGCCGCCAAAGGCTATGAAGGCTGGGTCGCTCGCATGCTCAAGCGTGCAGCGCGATATTTGGTCATTTACGCGGCCATCGTGGGTGCCGTGGCAGTCGTCTACATGCGCCTGCCAACCTCCTTTTTGCCCAGCGAGGACCAAGGCAACATCATCGTGAACGTGCAGTTGCCGCCGGGCGCGACGCAGGAGCGGACGCTGGCCGTCATGGAACAAGTGGAAAACTTCATCCTCAAGCAGCCCGAAGTGCAAAGCATGGTGGGGGTTCTGGGTTTCAGCTTTTCTGGCCAAGGACAGAACGCAGCATTGGCCTTTGTGACGCTCAAGGACTGGAGCGAGCGCCATGGTCCAGGCCAGTCGGCCCAAGACGTGGCCAACCGCGCCTTTGGTGGGCTGATGGGCATTCGTGATGCATTCATCTTCCCGCTCAGCCCACCGCCCATCCCCGAGCTGGGCAACGCCAGCGGGTTCACGTTCCGCTTGCAAGACCGCAGCGGTGCGGGGCATGAAGCGTTGGTCAATGCCCGCAATCAACTGCTGGGCATGGCGTCCCAGAGCAAGGTGCTCACGCAAGTACGCCCAGACGGACTGGAAGACGCCCCGCAACTGCAAATTGACATTGACCGCGACAAAGCCAATGCACTGGGCGTGACGTTCGATGCCATCAACTCCACGCTGTCCACCGCCCTGGGGTCCAGCTATGTCAACGACTTCCCGAACCAAGGGCGACTACAGCGTGTCGTGGTGCAGGCAGATGCCCCTGCCCGCATGCAGCCGGATGACCTGATGAAATTGAACGCAAGCAACAGCCAAGGCAAGCCGGTGCCACTCTCGGCCTTTGCAACCACCAAGTGGGTCAAGGGCGCACAACAGACGGTGCGCTACAACGGCTACCCTGCTATGCGCATCTCTGGCAGCCCAGCGCCAGGTCTGAGCACTGGTGCGGCCATGGCGGAGATGGAGAAGCTGGCCGGCCAGTTGCCGGCAGGCTTTGGCTTTGAGTGGACCGGGCAGTCGCGTGAAGAAAAGCTCGCAGGCTCACAGTCCTTGATTCTGTACAGCTTCGCCATCCTGGCAGTGTTCCTCTGCCTGGCTGCACTGTATGAAAGCTGGTCCATTCCGTTGGCCGTGGTGCTGGTGGTGCCGTTGGGCGTGCTGGGGGTGTTACTCGCCACGCTGATGCGGGGATACGCCAACGACGTCTACTTCCAGGTGGGGCTGATCACCATCATTGGGCTGTCTGCCAAGAATGCGATTTTGATCATTGAGTTCGCCAAAGACCTGCAAGCCCAAGGCAAGGGTGTCATTGAGTCGGCCCTGGAAGCAGCGCATTTGCGCTTCAGGCCCATCATCATGACCTCCATGGCATTTGGCCTGGGCGTGGTGCCACTGGCCATTGCCAGCGGCGCCGGGTCTGCCAGCCAACGCGCCATCGGCACTGGTGTGCTGGGGGGTATGTTCACGGGCACCGTCTTGGCGGTGTTCTTTGTTCCCGTCTTTTTCGTGGTCGTGCGCGGGCTCTTCAAGGGCAGCGCACGCCAACAAGAAATGAACCGCCGCCATGCAGAAGAAGCAGGAATTGGAAACCATGACTAAGAAACTCGCCCCCCTGAGCCTGGCGATGGTGGCCGTGCTGGCTGGCTGCTCCATGATTCCGGCATACGAGCGCCCTGCAGCCCCAGTGCCCACGGGCTACACCGCAGCATCGGCGCAGCCCGGCGCTCCGCTCCCCTCCTGGCGCAGCTACTTCTCCGAGCCACGCCTGCAACAGCTCATTGAGATCGCGCTGGACCACAACCGTGACCTGCGCATCGCCAGCCTCAATGTCGAGCAAGCGCGTGCACAGTTTCAGGTGCGCAGAGCGGCGCAATACCCTGCAGTGGGGCTGGCCGCCAATGCCTCCCGCGCGCCCGCCTCGGGCTCCGGCGACCTGACCAACAGCTTCAGCGTGGGCCTTGCTGTCACCGCCTGGGAGCTGGACTTTTTTGGCCGCGTCGCCAGCCTCAAGGAGCAGGCACTGGCACAGTACCTTGCAAGCGAAGAAGGGCGCAATGCCGCCCAGGTCAGCCTGATCAGCGCAGTGGCCAATGGCTGGCTGACGCTGCTGGCCGACGAGCAGTTGCTGGAGCTTTCACGCCGGACCTTGACCACCCGCGAAGAGTCCGTGCGGCTGACCAAGCTGCGGCTGGACTCCGGGGCAGCGTCAGAACTTGACTATCGGCAAGCGGAATCACTGACCCAGGCCGCACGGGCGACGCTGGCCCAGCAGCAGCGCCAAAGAGTCCTCGACGAGAATGCCCTGGCCCTGCTGCTGGGCCAACCGTTGCCTGAAGACATTCGAGCCAGCTTGACCCGCAGCGATTTGCGGGCCGCCCCCAGCATGCAGACAGTTCCTGCAGGCTTGCCCTCAGATCTGCTGGCACAGCGGCCAGACATTCGACAGGCAGAGCAGCAACTGGTGGCGGCCAATGCCAACATTGGAGCCGCGCGTGCCGCATTCTTTCCGCGCATTGCCTTGACGGCGCAGGCCGGAACCGCCAGTGGCGAGCTTTCAGGCCTGTTCAAAAACGGCTCCTGGGGCTTCACCTTGGCCCCATCGCTGCTGCTGCCTCTGTTCGATGCGGGCGCCAACCAAGCGAACCTCGATAGTGCACAGGTGGGCCGCAAACTCGCCGTAGCGCAGTATGAGAAGGCCATCCAAACGGCATTCCGGGAGGTGTCTGACGCGCTGGCCAGCCAAAGCACCCTGACAGAGCAACTGGACGCGCAAACCAAGCAAGCCGAGGCTGAGGCCATACGCCTGAACCTGGCGGATCTGCGCTACAAAAACGGGGTGGCCAGCTACCTCGATTTGCTGGACGCACAGCGCTCACTGTTCAGCACGCAGCAAGGCGTGGTGCAGGTGCGCCTGGGGCAGTTGCAAAATCAAGTCACACTATTCAAGGCGCTGGGTGGTGGCTGGGATGCGGAAACAGGCCAAGCCAGCAAAGCGCCCTGAGAAAGCCCCTTGTGGGATACCGACGAATATCTTGCGGGGTCTGGCCAGTGAGCGTCTATCACAGGCCTACCCCACAGATATAATTTAGGGTTATTCCATCAAAGACCCCGCCACTCCAGAGGACGTCATGAGCGACAACCACCACGAAGAAGCGCATACAGGCCCGATCAAAACCCCCAAGCAACTACTGATCGCGGGATTTTTCTCGTTCGTGGTGCCTATCTTTGCCATCATCGGCCTGGTTCTCTACGTGACCTCCAGCAACAAGCCTGCCGCTGGTGCCGCCAACCCTGAAAAGGCACTGGCCGAGCGCATCCAAAAAGTGGGCATGGTGGAAGTGCGCGATGCCAATCGCCCTCTGCGCGCAGGCGAAGAAGTGTTCAAGGGCCAATGCGCCGCTTGCCACGCCACCGGCGCAGCAGGGGCACCCAAGCTGGCCGACGCTGCAGCCTGGGGCCCTCGCATCAAGACCGGCTTTGAAGCGCTGGTCCAGTCCGCCCTCAAGGGCAAGGGCGCCATGGCGCCCCAGGGTGGTGGTGACTTCAACGACACCGAAATTGCCCGGGCCGTGGTGTTCATGGCCAATGCCGGCGGTGCCAAGTTTGCTGAGCCTGCAGCGCCAGGCGCTGCCGCCCCAGAGGCCGGAGCCTCTGCAGCGCAGTAACCCAAGGCGGCTGCCCACAGCGGCCAGTCCATCAAAAAAGCCGATGCATGCATCGGCTTTTTTATTGCGCGTCCTGCGGTCGCTACTTCGCCTCTACTTCGCCTGTGCAGCCGGACTCAAAACAAACTGAAACTCCTGCGGCAACTGGGCCGATAAAACGTCACGCGGCACCCACAGCCCTTGTTCCACCGCTTCGGCGGCGTACACCATGTCCTGGGTATGCACTACGCCCAAACCCAAGACCGTGGCGATATACAAGCGCCCTTGTTCATCCACGCAGCAGTCTTGCGCGTCCGCCAGGTGGCCGGTGTGCGACTGCAAACGAAAGTCTGGCAATACCCGCCAGACCCAAGGGGCAGCCTCCAACTCCACATAGACCCGCTGCGGGCCATTCTGGAAAAACCACAGCCCCTGGGCATCGCACTCGTAATTGCGCCCGATGAACTCGATCAGCTTGGCATGCTGCAGCCACGACCCACGGCTGCTGGCAAAATCGCCGGCCGCCTGCACTGCAGCATCGCGCATGAACCAGCGCCCACGCGCATCCAAACCCAGCCACCCGTAGCAGTCGGGCACATGGGGCCACTTCACCAACGCTTGTTTGACGATGTCATCCATGGGCTGATTGTGCCTGCGGCAATGCGGCGGCACAGGCCAGCCAATCGCTGACCGCATCGGGCATGGTGCGCACATGCCCCGGCCAACGCCCTTGGGCAAAGCCGACATGCCCACCGTGCTCCGGCTGCCACAACGTCACACAGGGCCCCACGTCACAGGCCCCCGGCAAACTGTCCGCAGGAACAAAGGGGTCGTTCAGCGCATTCACGACCAATGCAGGCACCTGAATCAGGGGCAACAGGGGCTTGGAAGACGCACGGTGCCAATAGTCCGCCGTGTCCTGAAACCCATGCAAGGGGGCGGTAAACACGTTGTCGAAGGCATACAAATCCCGTGCGGCCAAGAGTGCATCCTTATCAAACAAGCCCGGGTGCTGTTGCCACTTTTGCAACGCCTTGGGCACCATGGTCCGCAAGAACATGCGCGTGTAAATCTGTCGATTGAGGCCTTTTCCGATGGCAAGGCCTCCCGCCGCCAAATCAAGCGGCGCACACACGGCGGCTACGGCTCTCACACTCCGGGCCGCCAGGCCTTGCACTTCAGCAGCCCAGCGCATCAAAGCGTTGCCGCCCAATGAAACCCCCACCGCCACCAGCGGCCCTGGGTGCGCGGCTTGCAGTTGGCCCAGTATCCAGCCGATTTCTTCATGGTCGCCAGAGTGGTAGGCGCGGGGTGCATGGTTGATCTCGCCACTGCAACCGCGAAAGTGGGGCAATGCGCAGGCCCATCCCCTCTCGCGCGCCACCTCGGCAAAAGCCTCGCAATAGTGGCTGCGCGACGAGCCCTCCAGACCGTGAAAGACCACCAGCATGGGGGTCTCCGCAGCCGTTGGGGCGTCGGCCAAGAAATCCACATCCACAAAATCGGCATCCGGGGTGGTCCACCGCTCGCGCCGATAGACCGGGGCCGAACCATGGGTTCGACGCGAAAACAAGGCAGGCCAAAGGGTCTGCAGTTGTCCGCCAGGGAGCCAGTTAGGCGCTATATATTTCATAGCTGCTTGCGCTTATTGAATAAGCGCTAGAGGCCTATTTGATTCAAAACACAACCTTCGCAGTTCAACAGAGGCAGCGCTCGCACCCGTCAGTGCAATACCTGTGGCACCTCAGGCCCGGGCAAGCTATCGGGAGATCCGCCCGTGCTGGCATGGTGCGCCACCAGGCGCCAACCCTCCGGTGTGCGGTGGTACACATTGGTGGCCAACAAAAAAGCAGCGTGCAGCCCATCTGGCAACATGATCTCCACACGCTCGGCCACACTGTGCACGGCACTGGAAACCGACTGAACACGGTGCACCTGGGAAACCGTGAGCCGAATGCTTCCCTGCGAGAACATCCCATCAAAGGCCGCCCGTATGGCCGCCGCACCCACCAAGCGCGAGCCGCCCGGGTGGACACACAGGATGTCTTCCTCGTCCGCCCAGCAAGACATCAACAAATCGATGTCGCCTTTCTGCAAGGCTTCGTAGAACAGAGCTTCCGTGTCATCCGGCGATCCGCCCAACGACTGGGCAGGGTGTTTGGTGCGTGGCATAGGAATGGATTTCAACCGCAAATGGGCTTCTGGACCCTGGATTGTGAGGGAGCCAAGGCCCCAGCGCAGGGATAGCAGACAGCGCGGCCCTAGATATCCCGCAAAACGAATCTGCTTCGCCCCAAGCTCCGCTTTGCCATGCGCAAGGAAAGGTCGGGTACACGCTCAATGCCTCTCCAATCTCTTGATGGCGCCAGCGACCGGTGAACAGCCATAAAAAAACCCGGACATGCCGGGTTTTCTTGGAAGAGGTGGACGCTGCGTGCAGCTCACTTCTTTTGGCGGTACTTGCGCAAAGCCGCAATCTGCGCGGCCATCACAGCCAATTCAGACTGTGCCTTGGCCAGATCGAGATCGCTCTTGGCGTTCTTGAGCGCTTCCTGGGCTGCCGCCTTGGCAGCATTGGCCTTCTCGTCGTCCAGGTCCTTGCCACGGATGGCGGTATCAGACAGAACCGTGACGCAGTTGGGCTGGACTTCCAGAATACCGCCCGCAACGAAGACAAACTCTTCGCCACCGTCTGCCGTTTCGATGCGCACCGAACCGGGCTTGATACGGGTGATCAGCGGTGTGTGGCGAGGGTAAATGCCCAACTCGCCGGATTCGCCAGGCAGAGCGACAAAACGCGCCTCGCCAGAGAAGATGGACTCTTCGGCGCTGACCACATCAACGTGGATAGTGTTCATCATGGCTCCTAAGAAAAGAGGGGGACTTGACTACAGAGGGCTGAACCACCAGACGGTGTTCAGCCCATCTGAGATCAGGCCACCTTCTTGGCCTTTTCGAAGGCTTCGTCGATGGTACCGACCATGTAGAACGCTTGTTCTGGCAGGTGGTCACACTCGCCGTTCACGATCATCTTGAAACCACGAATGGTTTCCGACAGCGGAACGTACTTGCCTGGAGAGCCCGTGAACACTTCGGCCACGTGGAACGGCTGCGACAGGAAACGCTGGATCTTGCGAGCGCGGGCCACGGCCAGCTTGTCGTCAGGAGCCAGTTCGTCCATGCCCAGAATGGCGATGATGTCGCGCAGTTCCTTGTAGCGTTGCAGCGTACCTTGCACCGCGCGGGCCGTGGCGTAGTGGTCTTCGCCCACGACGTTCGGGTCCAGCTGGCGGCTAGTGGAGTCCAGAGGATCCACAGCAGGGTAGATACCCAGCGAAGCGATGTCACGGGACAGCACCACGGTGGAATCCAAGTGAGCGAAGGTCGTGGCAGGCGATGGGTCGGTCAAGTCATCCGCTGGCACGTAAACGGCCTGGATGGAGGTGATCGAGCCGACCTTGGTGGAGGTAATACGCTCTTGCAGGCGGCCCATTTCCTCAGCCAGGGTAGGCTGGTAGCCCACGGCGGAAGGCATACGGCCCAGCAGAGCGGACACTTCGGTACCGGCCAGTGTGTAGCGGTAGATGTTGTCCACAAAGAACAGCACGTCACGGCCTTCGTCGCGGAACGACTCGGCGATGGTCAGGCCGGTCAGCGCCACGCGCAGACGGTTGCCTGGGGGCTCGTTCATCTGGCCGTACACCATGGCAACCTTGGACTCTTCGAGCTTCTCCAGGTTCACCACGCCGGAATCGGCCATTTCATGGTAGAAGTCGTTCCCTTCGCGGGTACGCTCGCCCACACCAGCGAACACCGACAGACCGCTGTGGGCCTTGGCGATGTTGTTGATGAGTTCCATCATGTTCACGGTCTTGCCCACGCCGGCGCCACCGAACAGGCCCACCTTACCGCCCTTGGCGAACGGGCAGACCAAGTCGATCACCTTGATACCCGTTTCCAGCAGCTCTTGCGAAGGCGACAGTTCGTCGTACGCAGGGGCCTTGCGGTGGATAGAGGCAGTCAGGTCTTGGCTGACGGGACCACGTTCGTCGATGGGCGCGCCCAGCACGTCCATGATGCGGCCCAGCGTTGCCTTGCCCACGGGCACGGTGATAGCGTTGCCGGTGTTGGTCACCATGAGGCCGCGGCGCAGGCCGTCGGACGAACCCAGCGCAATGGTACGCACCACGCCGTCGCCCAGCTGCTGCTGCACTTCCAGCGTCAGGTTGGAACCTTCGAGCTTCAGAGCGTCGTAAATCTTGGGCATCTGGTCGCGTGGGAACTCAACGTCCACCACAGCGCCGATACATTGAACAATCTTGCCTTGCACTTGAGCCATTTTTCGCTCCAATAATGTTGTATGTTGAGCTGCTTACACAGCGGCGGCGCCGGCCACGATTTCTGAAAGTTCTTTCGTGATCGCTGCCTGACGCGTCTTGTTGTAGACCAGCTTCAACTCACCAATGACGCTGCCGGCGTTGTCTGTTGCGGCCTTCATGGCCACCATCCGCGCCGATTGCTCTGACGCCATGTTTTCTGCAACGGCTTGGTAGATCAGGGACTCGACATAGCGGACCAGCAACTCGTCGATGACGCTTTGCGCATCGGGCTCGTAGATGTAGTCCCAGCCGTGTTCCGTCTTCTCAGCCTGCATTTGTTCGGAGGACAGAGGAAGCAATTGCTCCACCACTGACTCCTGCTTCATGGTGTTGATGAACTTGGTGTAGCTCAGGTACACCGCGTTGATCTTGCCTTCGGCATATGCGTCAAGCAGCACCTTCACCGGGCCAATCAGCTTGTCCAGATGGGGCGTATCGCCCAGGCCTGTCACGTGTGAAACCACCTTGGCACCCACACGGTTCAAGAAACCCAGACCCTTGTTACCAATCGCCACCGCTTCAGTCGAGACACCGGCACCTTGCAGCTCACGCAGCTTGGTCGTCACGGCACGCAACACGTTGGTGTTCATGCCACCACACAGACCCTTGTCTGTGGTGATGACAATGACACCAGCGGTCTTTGCATCGTTCACTTTCATGAACGGATGCACGTACTCTGGATTGGCGTGGCCGAGGTTGGCTGCAATATTGCGGATCTTCTCGCTATAGGGACGGGCCGCCCGCATCCGCTCCTGCGCCTTGCGCATTTTGGATGCAGCCACCATCTCCATGGCTTTGGTGATCTTCTTGGTGTTTTCCACCGATTTGATCTTGCCCCGTATTTCCTTGCCTGCTGCCATGATGGCTCCTCGTCCGGTTTAAGCGAACGACTTCTTGAACGCGGCGACAGCAGCGGTCAATTCGGCTTCAGCTTCCTTGTCCATGGCCTTGGCCTGTTCCAGCTTGGCCAGCAGTGCGGCGTGGCTGGTCTTCAGGAACTGGTGCAGGCCGTGTTCGAAATCAAGAACCTTCTTGACATCGATGTCGTCCATGAAGCCCTTGTTCACAGCGAACAGCGTCGCGCCCATCAGCGAGATGGACAGGGGGCTGTACTGTGCCTGCTTGAGCAGTTCGGTCACGCGGGCACCGCGGTCCAGCTGCTTGCGGGTGGCTTCGTCCAGGTCGGAAGCGAACTGCGCAAACGCAGCCAGTTCACGGTACTGGGCCAAGTCGGTACGGATACCGCCGGACAGGTTCTTCACCAGCTTGGTCTGGGCAGCACCACCGACGCGCGACACCGAGATACCGGCGTTGATGGCGGGGCGAATACCGGCGTTGAACAGGCTGGTTTCCAGGAAAATCTGGCCGTCCGTGATCGAGATCACGTTGGTTGGCACGAAAGCGGACACGTCGCCAGCTTGCGTTTCGATGATCGGCAGTGCGGTCAGCGAACCGGTCTTGCCCTTGACTTCACCCTTGGTGAAGGCTTCGACGTAGTCGGCGTTCACGCGGGCTGCGCGTTCGAGCAGACGGCTGTGGAGATAGAACACGTCGCCAGGGTAGGCTTCGCGGCCTGGTGGGCGGCGCAGCAGCAGCGACACTTGACGGTAAGCAACCGCTTGCTTGGACAGATCGTCATACACGATCAGGGCGTCTTGGCCACGATCGCGGAAGTATTCGCCCATCGTGCAACCCGAGTAGGCCGACACGTACTGCATGGCGGCCGATTCGGAAGCCGATGCGGCCACCACAATCGTGTACTCCATGGCACCGGCTTGTTCCAGCGCGCGCACCACGTTCTTGATCGACGAAGCCTTCTGGCCGATGGCGACGTAGATGCAGGACACGCCTTGGCCCTTCTGGGCAATGATGGCGTCGATAGCCACAGCGGTCTTGCCGGTCTGGCGGTCACCAATGATCAGCTCGCGCTGACCACGGCCCACGGGCACCATCGAGTCGATGGACTTCAGGCCGGTCTGCAGGGGTTGGTCCACCGATTTACGGGCGATCACGCCCGGAGCGACCTTTTCGATCACGTCGGTGAGCTTGGCGTTGATGGGACCCTTGCCGTCGATAGGCTGGCCCAGGGCGTTCACCACGCGGCCGATCAGCTCAGGGCCAACCGGCACTTCCAGAATGCGGCCCGTGCACTTGACGGTGTCGCCTTCGGAGATGTGCTCGTACTCACCCAAAATCACGGCGCCGACGGAGTCGCGCTCGAGGTTCAGGGCCAGGCCGAAGGAGGGCTGGCCGTCCTTGGTGGCGGGGAACTCAAGCATTTCACCGGCCATCACGTCCGACAGGCCGTGCACGCGCACGATACCGTCGGACACGGACACCACGGTACCCTGGTTGCGGATATCGCTGCTGGCGGCCAGACCTTCGATGCGGCTCTTGATGAGTTCAGAAATTTCTGCGGGATTGAGTTGCATGACTCTTTCCTTCTTTCTTTGGTTCGCTGTCCTCGCCGCGCGTTACGCGGTGAGGGCCGCTTTCATTTGTTCAAGACGGGCCTTGACCGAAGTGTCCAGCACCTCGTCACCCACCACTACGCGAATGCCACCGATCAGGGACGCATCCAGCTGAGCGGTGAGGTTGAGCTTGCGGCCAAAGCGCTTTTCCAGGGCTGCGCTGACATCGGCCAGGGCTGCAGCATCCATTGGGAAAGCGCTGTGTACCACAGCATCCGAAGAGCCTGTGCGGCCATTCACGAGGGCACGGAATTGCACGGCGACTTCAGGCAGCGCTTCAAGGCGCCCGTTGTCGATGACCGTGCGCAGGAAGTTCTTGGCCGCATCGGACAGCGCCGAACGCGCAACACCCGTGACGACAGCAAACACCTGGTCTGCCGTCACCTTGGGGTTGTCGGCCAGCTGGCGCAACTGGGGGTTGGCGGCAATGGCCGCCAGTTCATCGACCCAGTCAGCAGTGCTGGCCAGGTCCATGCCCGCACCCGCAGTAGCGGCCTTGAACAGGGCTTCGGCGTAAGGGCGGGCAATGGTGGCGAGTTCAGCCATGTGTGTCCCCTTACAGCTCGGTCTTCAGGCGGTTGAGCAGGTCGGCGTGAACGCCGGCATTGACTTCCTTGCGGAGAATCTGCTCTGCACCTTTGACGGCCAGCGCGGCCACCTGCTCACGCAGGGCTTCGCGGGCTTGCACCGTTTGCTGTTCGGCTTCTGCACGTGCGGATGCAACGATCTTGTTGCCTTCCTCCGTAGCGCGTGCCTTGGCTTCTTCGACGATGGCCTGGGCACGGCGGTCGGCGTCCGCAAGACGCGAGGCCGTTTCGTTGCGTGCCTGTGACAGTTCCTTTTCGACGCGCTGGTTGGCAGCGGTCAGTTCGGACTTGGCACGATCGGCAGCAGCGAGGCCTTCGGCGATTTTCTGGGCTCGTTCATCCAACGCCTTCGCGATCGGAGGCCACACGAATTTCATCGTGAACCATACCAGGATCAAGAAGACGATGGCCTGAATGAACAGGGTCGCGTTGATACTCACGGCAACACCTTTCTAGAGTGGCGTTGAACGGGAATTACTTGGGCAGGTTGACCAAGAACGTGGAGACGAAGGGGTTGGCGAAAGCGAACAACAGAGCGATAGCCACGCCGATCAGGAAGGCAGCGTCGATCAGACCGGCCAAGATGAACATCTTGGTTTGCAGTTCGTTGATCAGTTCAGGCTGACGTGCCGACGATTCGAGGAACTTGCCACCCATCAGTGCGATACCGATGGAAGCGCCGATAGCGCCCAGACCAACGATCAGACCACAAGCCAGAGCGACGAGACCGAGAATGTTTTCCATGATGACTCCTGAGTTAAAAAAGAAAAGTTGAAAAGGAAAGAGAAACGAAAGGGAACCGTTTAGTGCGCGTTGTGCGCCTGACCGAGGTAAATCAGCGCAAGCATCATGAAGATGAAGGCTTGCAGCGAGATCACCAAAATGTGGAACAGCGTCCAGATGGTGCCAGCGATGACGTGGCCCACAGGCAGCAGCACACCCGACAGCGACAGTGCAGCCGCACCACCCATCAGGGCAATCAGCATGAACACCAGTTCGCCAGCGTACATGTTGCCAAACAACCGCATGCCATGGGACACGGTGTTGGCGACATATTCGATCACCTGCATCAACAGGTTCACTACGCCCAAAATCAGGGCGAAGATGGGATTCTTGCTGGTGCCGAACGGGGCCGACACAAGCTCATGCGCCCAGCCGCCAGCGCCCTTGATCTTGACGCTGTACCAGAAACGCAGGATCAGGATGGCGAATGCCAAGCCCAGGGTGGTCGAGAGATCGGCTGTAGGCACAACGCGCAGGTAGGCGTGGTGCGGATCGTGGCCGGCAGCGCCATAAATCTGCGCCCAGATGGCGGGCAGCAGGTCCACGGGCAACATGTCCATGAAGTTCATCAGGAAGATCCAGACAAACACCGTGAGACCCAGGGGGGCAATGAACTTGCGGCTTTCGGCGTTGTGGATGTTGGCCTTGGCCTGGTTGTCCACCATCTCGACCAGCATTTCCACGGCCGCCTGGAAGCGACCGGGCACGCCGGAGGTCGCCTTACGGGCAGCCGACCAGAGAATCAAAAGTGTGAGGGCACCCAGAACCAAACCCACGATGATGGAGTCATAGTTGATGACAGTGAAGTCAACAATCTTGGTCTGGTTGATGTTTTGAAGATGCTGCAGGTGGTGAACGATGTATTCACTTGCAGTCGGAGCGTGCGCTTCTGCGGCCATCGGACAACTCTTCTCTCTATCAATCGGTTTTTCGGACACCAGGCCGCACCCATAGCGCAACCCAGTACGTTTTCATTGTGACCACCATGCCAACCAGCAGGGCGATCCAGCTCAAGCCCACCACCAGCCGGGGTGCCGCTGCCAGCAGCGCCACCGTCAACACGATTTTGGCGATTTCCCAACCAAAGAACCCCAGCATGGCGGCACGCGGATTGGATGACGCCTTGTGACGCAACACCCCCCGGGCAAACAAAGCTGCCGGGACCACTACCGCCAGGGCACCATAGGCTGCAGACCAGCCCACCGATGCCCTGCCCGTCAGAACCCAGGCCACCAGGGCCACCAGCATTCCGACCAGCGCCTGACCCGTCACCACCTTCCACACCGAAATGGGAGGATTGCGACTGCGCCACTGCTGCGCCTCTTGGGCGGTCAGGGGCTTGAAGTCAGAATCTTCAGCCTCAGCTTCAGTCTCTGGCGCGATTGTTTTCATTATTGAATGACGTCCGCGTTACAGACCGCAACTTTTACAAAGCCTCTAATTATAAGTAAAAACCCGTGACGCCAGGAAAATTCCACATGGCGGGCACAAATGCGGTGCGCGCGCGTGCCCCTTTGTGGTGACACGCCAACGCCGTACACACAGAAGGCCGGCACAAAGTTGCGGACTGATAACGGGTATTTGCAGCACAATGCCAGCGATTGCACAGGCCCAGAAGGCTTACCAGCAAAGCGCTGAAAGCTACCAAAAGAGAAGCACCCTTGACCATGACATCCTCTGCGCCCCCCTCCCCCCACGGCACTGACGCAGCCCCGCCGGACCCGAGCAAAGACTCGCTGATCGAATACCCCTGCCTGTTCCCGGTCAAAGTGATGGGCGCCAAGACAGACGACTTTGTGCTGCAAATGACCGCCCTGGCCAAGCAGCATGACCCGTTTCTGGACGCCGCCACCATCGCCCAGCGCGACAGCGCAGGGGGCAAGTACATCAGCCTCACCATCACCATCACGGCCACCAGCCGCGATCAGCTGGACAATTTTTACCGGGCACTCACCGCCCATCCGCTGGTGAAATACGCGCTCTGAACAATGTCCATGGAACTGCGCCAGCTGGGCCGCGTGGACTACGCACACACGGTGCAGTCGATGCAAGACTACACCGCTGCGCGCACGCCAGACAGCCCCGACATGCTCCTTATTTGTGAGCACTTACCGCTTTATACACAGGGCCTCGCAGGCAAAAGCGATCACCTCCTAAACCCCGGTGACATCCCTGTGGTGGCGACCAACCGGGGCGGGCAGGTCACCTTCCACGGCCCGGGGCAGGTGGTGGCCTACCCACTCATTGATTTGCACCGTGCCGGTTACTACGTCAAGGAGTACGTGTACCGCGTCGAAGAGGCCGTGATTCGCACGCTGGACCACTTTGGCGTGACCGGGCACCGCGTGGCAGGTGCGCCGGGCATCTATGTGCGGCTGGACGACCCGCACAGCCACGCTCTGCTGCCGCAGCGCCCGCAAAAGCGCGAGGGTGCGGCTGCGCCGGTGCCGGATTTTGAAGGCCTGGGCAAGATAGCTGCGCTGGGCATCAAGGTCAGCCGCCACTGCACCTACCACGGTGTGGCGCTGAACGTGGCCATGGACCTGGAGCCCTTTGCGCGCATCAACCCTTGCGGTTACGCAGGTTTGCAAACCGTGGACCTTTCTACAATCGGGGTCCACACCACCTGGGAAGAAGCCGCGCAGGTGCTGGGCCAGCAGCTCAGCATCCGGTTGGCGCCCTGAACTCCGCCTACAGCCATGAGCACCCCTGAAGTCGTCCGCGAAGCGCAATCCACCGAAGCCTACAACCCGCTGGCCAAGCAAAAAGCGGCAGCCAAGCTGTCGCGCATTCCGATCAAGGTGGAGCATGGCGAAGTGCTCAAGAAGCCTGACTGGATTCGGGTGAAGGCGGGCAGCCCTACCACGCGCTTTTACGAAATCAAGGAGATCCTGCGCGAGCACAAGCTGCACACCGTGTGCGAAGAAGCCTCCTGCCCCAACATCGGCGAGTGCTTTGGCAAGGGCACGGCCACCTTCATGATCATGGGCGACAAGTGCACGCGCCGTTGCCCGTTTTGCGACGTGGGCCATGGCCGCCCCGACCCGCTGGACAAGGACGAGCCCCTGAACCTGGCCAAGACCATTGCCGCGCTCAAACTCAAGTACGTTGTGATCACCAGCGTGGACCGCGACGACCTGCGCGACGGCGGCAGCGGCCACTTTGTGGAATGCATCCAGAACATCCGCGAGCTGTCGCCCCAAACGCAAATCGAAATCCTGGTGCCGGACTTCCGTGGCCGCGATGACCGCGCCCTCGAAATCCTGAAAGCCGCGCCACCCGACGTGATGAACCACAACCTGGAAACCGCGCCCCGCCTGTACAAGGAAGCGCGCCCAGGCTCTGACTACCAGTTCAGCCTGAACCTGCTGAAAAAGTTCAAGGCTCTGCACCCCAATGTGCCCACCAAGAGCGGCATCATGGTCGGCCTGGGCGAAACGGACGAAGAGATCCTGCAGGTCATGCGCGACATGCGCGCGCACAACATCGACATGCTGACCATCGGCCAGTACCTGGCCCCGAGCAACAGCCACCTGCCCGTGCGCCGCTACGTGCACCCCGACACCTTCAAGATGTTCGAGGAAGAGGCCTACAAGATGGGCTTCAGCCACGCAGCCGTGGGCGCCATGGTTCGGTCGAGCTACCACGCCGACCAGCAGGCCCACGCCGCTGGCGTGTAAGCCAGGCACCTCCACAGCCCGGCCATGGCCAACGCCGCCGATGCCCTCACGCTGCGGCGCTACGGCCCCTCGCCAGGCAGCCACAGCCATGACCATTTCCAGGTGCTGCTGGGCCTGGAGGGGACGCTGGAGCTGGAGATTGAAGGCCGCGGCCTGCGCGTGGCCCATGGCAACGGCTGCGTGATCGAGCCCGGCGCTCGGCACGACTTTGAGTCCCGCCGGGGCAGCCTGTGCCTAGTGCTTGACAGCGCCCACGCGGGCTGGACGGCCTATGCCCAGCGCAACGAACCCTTGCCCGCACAGGCTCGCCCGTTGGCGCAATACCTGGCCAGCGCCCTGCTGCAAGGCCGCCCGCTGGCCCAGGCCCATGGCCCGGCCCTGCTGCTGGAGGCCTGGGGCGCAACCCCATCGGCCGCCAGCGCGGCATCGCGGCGCCGGTCCATCGATTGGCTGCAACTCTCACAGTGGGCAGCCCGCGAGTGGCACAGAGCCCTCACCGTGGCCGACCTCGCCCAGCGCGTGCACCTGAGCCCCAGCCAGTTCGGCGCCCGCTGCCGCGAGGAGCTGGGCCTGGGCGCCATCGAGTGGCTGCGCAGCCAACGCCTGGCCCAGGCCCGCTTGCTGCGGGACAGCGGCCTGTCGGTGGCCGAGGTGGCGCACCAAACGGGCTACCGCTCGCCCTCGGCGCTGACGGCCGCACTGCGGCGCGATGCGCCAAGCAAAGCACTGCCCGCCGCGCGCTGACCGCCCCCAAAGCCAGCGCCGGCAGGCCGGGCCATCGCCCTGCGCCAGCGCGAGCGGTGCACACACCCTCGTGTACACCCGCCGCACGCGACGATATTCCATCGTTGCGCGACGACAGCCGGTGCGGCAAACCCCCTACAGTCGGCCCATGTCCTCTGCGCCGCCACCCCACCCTCACGCCTCCAACCTCAAAGCCAATGCGTACGCTCTGGGCGCCATTGCCCTGTGGGCCTCCCTGGCCTCGCTGGGCGTGTCGCTCACGCATGTGCCGCCCTTCTTGCTCACGGGCATCGCGCTCATCCTGGGCAGCGTGCCGGCGTGGCCGTTTGTGCTGCGCGATCCCGCCCAGTGGCGCATCCCCCTGCGCACGTTGGCGCTGGGCATTTATGGCTTGTTTGCCTACCACTTCCTGCTGTTCATCGCGCTGCGGCATGCGCCTGCGGTCGAGGCCAACCTCGTCAACTACCTGTGGCCGCTGTTCATCGTCGTGCTGTCGCCCGTGATCTTGCCGGGGGTGCGCTTGCGCACTGCGCATGTGCTGGCCGCCTTGCTGGGCTTTGGTGGCGCGGCCATCGCCATCGTCGGTGGGCGTGAGCTGAGCGGGGACCTGGCCTGGGGCTACCTGCCTGCGCTGGCGGCGGCGTTCATCTGGGCCAGCTACTCGCTGCTGACCAAGCGTGTAGCGGCATTCCCCACCACGGCGATTGGCCTGTTCGGCCTGGTGTCTGGCGCACTGTCGCTGCTGTGCCATGTGCTGCTGGAGCCCAGCACCACGCTGCAGTGGCGCGACTGGGGCCTGCTGGCCTTGCTGGGGCTGGGCCCCCTGGGCGCGTCGTTTTTCATGTGGGACAAGGCGCTGAAGCTGGGCGATGCACGGCAGATTGGCATCCTGAGCTACATCACCCCACTGGCCTCCACCACCCTGCTGGTGCTGGTGAGCGGGCGCCCCTTCAGCAGCAGCATCGTGGTGGCCACCGGGATGATTTTGGCCGCAGCCGTGCTGGGCATGCGCGCCCGCTAAAGCGCACACCCGCGCTCTTAGCCCATGGCCCATCCGCCCCCTTCCACCGGCCCGCACGCCACGACCACACCCCTTGCGCTGGTGGCGCCTGGCGCATTCGTGCTGATCTGGTCCACCGGATTTTTGGTGGGGCGCGGCGTGGCACCCCATGCCGACCCTTTCTGGTTTCTGTCTGCGCGATTTGCCTGCGTAGCACTCGCCTTCAGCGCTGCTGCACTGTGGGTGCGCGCTGCCTGGCCCAGCGGGGGGCAGCGCATTGCACTGCACTTGCTGGCCGGTGCCTTGATGAGCGGCATTTACCTGGGGCCGAGCTGGTGGGCCATGGCACGCGGCATGCCCGCCGGGGTGATGGCATTGATCGGGGCGCTGCAGCCGCTGTTCACCGCCCTGGTGGCCGTGCTGTGGCTGCGGCAACACCTGCCTGCGCGCACCTGGGGCGGGCTGGCACTGGGCTTTGGTGGCGTGGCCTTGGTGCTGGCCCCGCGCCTGGCCGCCACCGATGCCGGGGCGCTGCCATGGCCCGTGGTGCTGGCCGCAGCGGGCAGCATTGTGTCGCTCACCCTGGGGGCCATGGTGCAAAAGTCGCGCTGGCTGGCACAAGACGACCTGCGCAGTGCCAGTGCGGTGCAAAACCTGGGCGCGGTGGGCGTGCTGCTGGCCATGGCCCTGACCCTGGGCACGCCCCACTGGGACGGCTCGGCCGCGCTGTGGGGTTCGTTGGCGTTTGCGGTGGTGGTGCTGTCGATTGGCGGTGCCACGCTGCTGATCTGGCTGATGCGCCGGGGCGAGGCCACCCGCACCGCCGCGCTGCTGCTGGCCGTGCCGCCGCTGGCCGCGCTGGAGGCCTGGGCCATCTTTGGCGAAACGCTGGCCCCCTTGCAACTGCTGGGCTTTGTGCTGGCCATGGCAGGCGTGGCGCTGGCCAGGCGCTGAGGCATTAAAGGCAAAAATGCCTCTAGCGCTTTATTTATAAGCGCTAGCAGCTATTAAATATATAGCAAACAATCCAATCAACTGCCGGGCGTGAGCGACGTCTCGCCCAGCATCACCTGCTGCGCCCAAGGCGTGAGCTTGCGGGTATCGGCGCGCAGCACTTCCTGCTTCACCGCCAGGATCTGCGCCGGGTGCATGGAAAAGCTGCGCAAACCCAGGCCCAGCAGCAGGCGCGTCATGGTCACATCGCCCGCCGTCTCTCCGCACACCGACACCACCTTGCCCTGCGCGTGCCCTTCGGCAATCACATCGGCCACCAGCCGCAGCACGGCGGGGTGCAACGGGTCGTACAAGTGCGCCACGGCCTCGTCGGCACGGTCAATGGCCAGCGTGTACTGGATCAAATCGTTGGTGCCGATGGACAGGAAATCGAAGTATTTGAAGAAGGTGCGCACCATCAGCGCAGCCGCTGGAATCTCGATCATTGCGCCCAGTTGCACATCGCCATAGGCCACGCCACGCGCGTCCAGCTCGGCCCGGGCCAGCTCCACCTGGGCCAGGGTCTGGGTGATCTCAGAGACATGCGCCAGCATGGGGAACAGCAGCTTGACCTTGCCATGCGCCGCTGCGCGCAGCACGGCGCGCAGCTGGGTGCGGAACATGGCCGGGTCGGCCAGACTCCAGCGGATGGCGCGCAGGCCCAGGGCGGGGTTCAGGTGCGTGTCTTTGTGGCCCTTGTCCAGCGGCTTATCGGCCCCCACGTCGATGGTGCGGATGGTGACAGGCAAGCCCTGCATACCGTCCAGCGCCTGTCGGTAGGCCAGGTACTGCGCTTCCTCGCCCGGCAATTTGCCGGTTTTGCCCATGAAGAGGAATTCGCTGCGAAACAGGCCCACCCCCACGGCCCCGGCCAGCACGGCAGTGGGGGCATCGTCAGGCTGCTCGATGTTGGCCAGCAACTCGATCTTTTGCCCATCGATGGTGACGGCAGGTGTGTGCCGCAGGCGAGACAGGCGCTCGCGTTCCAGCTCGCCCTGGCGCTGGCGAAAGCCGTACTCGGCCAGGATGATGGGCGAGGGGTCCACGATCATCACGCCCGCATCGCCGTCGATGATGACCCAATCATCCTGGCGCACCAGTTGGCTGGCGGCGCGCGCGCCCACCACGGCCGGAATGTCCATGCTGCGCGCCACGATGGCGGTGTGCGATGTCTTGCCACCCACGTCCGTCACAAAACCGGCAAACACGCTTTGCTTGAACTGCAGCATGTCGGCGGGAGACAGGTCGTGCGCCACCAGCACCAGGGGCACGTCTACGGTGTCGTCCAGCAGCAGGTCTTGCTGCGTTTTGCGGCGCTGGCTGATGGGCGGCGCCACAGGGCTGTCCACGCCTTTCATGTAGCGCAGGATGCGCTCGACCACCTGCTCCAGGTCGGCCTTGCGCTCACGCAAGTACTCGTCTTCCATCTCGTCAAACTGGCGCGCGATGACTTCAAGCTGCGTGGTCAGCGCCCATTCGGCGTTGTACAGGCGCTCGGTGATCCAGTGCTTGACGCCACCTGTCAGGGCCTCGTCCTGCAGCAGCATCAGGTGCACATCCAGCAGCGCCGTCAACTCGGGCGGCGCGTCGGTGGGCATGTCGGCCTGCAGGCGCTGCAACTCTTCCACCACGGCATTGCGGCCCTGGCGCACCCGTTCAATTTCAGCAGCCACCTGCTCGGGCTGGACAAAGTAGTGCGCCACATCCACCCGGCTGGACGCCACCAGCACGGCGCGGCCAATGGCGATACCTCGCGCAACGGCCAGGCCATGGACGGAAAAGGTCATTCAGCAGTCTCCTGTGGGCTGTGTGCTGTGTACGGGCGGCGGCAAGCGTTGTCAGACCTTACGGTCACTCCCCTTCGCCAAACTTGTCGGCAATCAGCGCCAGCAGCGCGTCCATCGCTTCCTGTTCGCGGTCGCCATGGGTTTCCAGTTCCACTTCCGAGCCAATGCCGGCGGCCAGCATCATCACGCCCATGATGCTTTTGGCATTCACGCGGCGGTCGCCACGGCTCATGAAAACGTCACACGGAAAACTACCCGCCAGCTTGGTGAGCTTGGCAGAGGCGCGGGCGTGCAGGCCCAGCTTATTGCTGATGGTCGTACGGGTCTTGATCATGGATATTGCGTCGGGACTGGTTTTGCGGTGCGGCAATGGCCACCTGCATCACCCCCTGCGTGCCGCCCACCACTGCGCGGGAGACGACGGAATCCAGGGGTTCGGCACGGTAGCTCACGGCGCGCAGCAACATGGGAAGGTTGACCCCCGTGACAAGGCGGGAGTGCACGCCGTCCACCAGACGCTGGGCCACGTTGCAAGGCGTGGCGCCAAACACGTCGGTCAGCACCAGCGTCGTATCGGTGGCCATGTTGGCAAGCAGGATGCGCGCCTGGGCCAGGGTTTCCTCCGGTGGCTCGTGGGGCTGCACATCCAGTGCGGTGACGGCGGCGCCGCAGTCGGCAAACACATGCAGTGCACATTCGCGCAATGCGTGGGCCAAAGGGGCGTGGGCAATGATGAGGATGCTGGTGCTCATGGGTGGGCGGTTTGCTTTGCATTATGGCGCCGCGGCTGCAGCACAAACCACGCGTACGCCACCACGTTGCAAGCCAGGTACACCGCCATGGCCGCCCGAAACGATGCCGCCGTGCCCCAGCCCAGCGCGGCAAACGCATCCACGGCCAGGCCAATGCCCCACTGCACCACAAACACCCCGGCAAAAATCACCAGGTTGAAGGCCGACAACGCGCGCCCCGCCAGCGCGGGCACAAACGCCAGGGCCAGAGCAGGCTGCGAGAGCGAGACAAAACTGCTGGCCATGCAAAACAGCGCCCACGCTGTGCCGCCCGCGCGCGGGCCCGCCAGCACCGTGCACAGCAGCACCAGCAAGCTCAACGGCAGCCCCCAGAGCATGAGCCGGTTGGCGTCCCAGCCGCGCCGCAGCAGCCAGGGGCTGAGCATGCCCCAGGACCAGAAGGTGCAGAGCATGGAGACATTGATCCAGAACAGCCCCGTGGCCGCCTGCAGCGGCGTGTAGCCTGCCACCTGTTGCATCCAGGGCCCGGCCCACAGCGTCTGCACGGCCACCATGCCGCCGTACACACAAAACGCCAGCGGCGCCAGGCGCTGAAAGTACGGGTGCCGCCACACCATGCGGTAGCCCGCTGGGGGAGCCACATCGCCCAGCGTATCGCCAACAGCATCGCCCCCCGTCGCACCTTGCTCAGGCAATGCGGCGCGCCATGCGGGCACGCGCAGTGCAATCAGCAGCATGGCCAGCGCAATCAGGCCCGCCAGGGCCCAGAACAAAGGCCTCCAGCCCACCAGGGGCAGCGCCCACTGCACGGGCAGGGTCGAGGCCACCATGCCGAGCGAGCCCGTCATCAGCATCCACGAATTGGCCCGCATCTGCGCCGTGGGCTCCAGCCAGCGCCGGTAGCCCGTCAGGGGCGCCATCAGGCAGGCGCTGACGCCCGCCCCGCACAGCACGCGCCCGGCCAGCAGCCCGGCAAACCCCATGGCCTGCGAAAACACAAGGCAGCCCAGCACCGCCACTCCCAAAAAACCCAGCGACACCTTGCGCGGACCATGCCGGTCCAGCCACCGGCCCAGCGGCAGCTGCATGGCGGCAAAGCCCAAAAAGTAGCCGCCCGCCAACAGCCCCAGGTCGCGGGCCTGCAGTGCAAATTCCTGCGCCAGCGTGGGGGCCAGCGTGGCAGTGACGGCCCGCACCAGGGCCGATAGAAAGTACGCAAACGCAAAGGTAAGAAAAACGGCGACGGCAGAGCGCCACGCCAGCGTGCTGCCGGATGCGCTGGCGGCATTGGCAACGTGGGTGGCACGCAGCGCCGTGCCCGCCGTGGGCTCGCTTACAGAGACGGCATCGGAGGGGTCGGCAGGGTGTCTCACTTCAGCTCCAGGCCAGCAAAAAAGGTGTCGGCCACCGCCGGCTGCGGCTTGGGCGACAACACCACGGCGTGGTAGACCAGCACCTCGCCGCCCACCGCCCGCGCAAACCATACCGCCTGGGCCGCGACGGCGGCGCCATCGGGCCTGCGCCCCAGCACGGTGGTGCGCACCGCTTGCGGCACGGCCAGAGCACCGGGAGGCACAAAGGGCTGAGGGGCAGGCGCAGCACCTGGCACCGAAGCGGGAACCCCCATGCGAGCCAGGGCGGCCGCCTGCCAATGCTCCAGTGCCCGCCCCACCTGCGAAGGGTCGGCCAGACGGGCATACGACACCGCAAACGTGGCGCCGTCGGCATCACACCCCAGCATGGACATCGCCAAAGGCGTGCCGGCCAGCTCCACCGTGCGCGTCGCCTGCTCGGGCTTACAAGGGAGCATGGCCTGCAACGCCGCTTCGGGCACCGGCACGCTGCGCCAGTTCAAGGCCGGGCTGCAGGCCTGCAGCCCCAGGGCGGCCCCCAGCGCCAACCAGCGCGCGCGATTCCTCATTGCGGTCCATGGTCGTTTCATAGGGCCATTATCAGCAGCACCAGCATTGCGCACGGCAGAACTTTTATGCAACCGCTGACTCCCACTTCGGCTGCAGACTGCAGCAGTGGGTGGAACGACCTTGCCTTGGGTCAAGTTTCAAGGTGCCACAAACAACGCCCGCGGGGTGAATCAAGGACAATCAACTGCACGCTGCGGCGCAGCACGCCGTAGCTCGGAGCCGCCGTTGAGCGTCTGTGGGCTTGCGCATACGAGGACATCATGGGTATCAAACATTGGTTAGGCGGCTTGGCTGTGGTGGCGTTTGCAGGCATCGGCGCCTATGTGTACCTGGACACGGGCCGCTCGGCCGCCCCCGAGAGCACGTTTGTGCTGCTCGACGGCTCACGCCAGTCCACCGCCGATCTGCGCGGCAAAGTCACGCTGGTCAACTTCTGGGCTACCAGCTGCACGACCTGCGTGGCCGAAATGCCCGAGATCATTGCCACCCACAAGAAATACGCCACCCAGGGTTTTGAAACCATGGCCGTGGCCATGAGCTACGACCCGCCCAGCTACGTGGTCAACTTTGCCGAAACGCGCAAGCTGCCCTTCAAGGTCGCCATCGACAACACCGGCGCGGTGGCCAAGGCCTGGGGCGATGTGCGCCTGACACCCACCACCTACCTGGTCAACAAGCGTGGCGAGATCGTGAAAAGCTATGTGGGGGCGCCCGACTTCCCCGCGCTGCATCAGCTGATTGAGAAATTGCTGGCAGAGACCTGAGCAGCCCAGCCCCTGAAACGCAAAAGGCCGATTTCAATGAAATCGGCCTTTTGCGTTTCCGCCCTCGGTATTGGCTGGCTGCAATACGGCTTCACCAATCCATGCCCAGGCACGCCGCAAGCCGGGGGACGCCGCGCAAGGGCCGCCCCGCAGCGCTGGCGTCGTCCTCCGTCCCGAATCGCTCAGCGATTCGAGGAAGGGGGGATGCGGCGAAGCCGCTCAGGGGGTTGTCTTTATTTCGAGCGGAAATTGTCATGGCAGGCCTTGCAGGTGCCTGCCGTCGCGCCAAAGGCGGTCTTCACGTTGTCGAGGTTGCCGGTTTTGGCGGCTGCGGCCAGCTTGGTAGCCTCAGCCTGCAGCTTGTCCGAATGATCCTTGAACTTGGCCTGCTCCGCCCACACGGCAGGCAGCGCCTTGGTGGGAGCGCCCTTGTCGGTGCCTGCGCCAAAGGCTTCCCATGGCAGCTTGGACATCACGGCCACGATGTCTGCGCTCTCTTGCGCAGCCTTGGCGTCAAAAGGCGCCTTGCCGTTGGCCATGGCGCCAATGCGCGAGAAATGCTGGGCCATCACGACAAAAGCACTTTGGCGGTATTTGATGGCGTCTTCGGCCTTGGCAAACTCGGCCGAGGCCGGGGCCGACAAAGTGACCGCAGCGGCGGCCAGGGCAAATGCAGCAAGTTTCTTCATGGGGACTTCCTTTGTAATGGGGTGGCTGGGCGCCGCAAAGCGGCCCATGGGGTTGGCAGAGGTGCGTGCCCACAGGCCCTGGAGCCCAGGCGCAGTATGCCCTGAGCCATCTTTTTTTGCCGAACACTGGCAGAACCGGAGCGACCATCGGAGCGGCCCACCTGTCGCACAATGCCAATCTCACCAAAACGCCCACGGAGTTTTCATGCCGCAGCACACCGTCCGCATCTGGGATTTGCCCACCCGCCTGTTCCACTGGCTGCTGGCCGGCAGCATCGTGGGTCTGGTCATCACCGCCAAAGTCGGTGGCAACGCCATGGTCTGGCATTTCCGGCTGGGCTATGTGGTGCTGGCGCTGGTCGCCTTCCGGCTGGTGTGGGGCCTGGTGGGTGGGCACTGGTCGCGCTTTACGTCATTTGTGCCCACACCCGCACGGCTGCTGAACTACCTGCGAGGCAACCCCCGCCCCCAAGACAAGGCCGGACACAACCCGCTGGGCGCGTTGTCGGTGCTGGCGCTGCTGGGCGTGACCGCAGCCCAGGTCAGCAGCGGCTTGTTCACCGACGACGAAATCGCCTTCTCAGGCCCACTGACGCGCTTTGTCTCAGGCGAAGTCGTCTCGCAGTTCACCACGTACCACAAAGAGGTAGGGCAGTACCTGCTGCTGGGTCTGGTGGCGCTGCACTTGCTGGCGATTGTGTTTTACGCGCTGGTCCGCAAGGAGCGCATCGTCCGCCCCATGGTGCAAGGCGACAAGCAACTGCAAGAAGCCGTCCCGCCGAGCCTTGACAGCCTGGGCACCCGCGCACTGGCCATCGCCCTGGCGGGGGCTTGTGCGGCACTGGCCTGGTGGGTGTCCAGCCTGGGGGGCTAACTGCGGCACAGAAAGCACCTTGGGCACAGCACAGTGCAGCCTTGACGCGTCTTCAGGGCGGCCAGAGAAGGAGCCGCTACACTGCGCCTTCCGATACAACCGTTGCCGAGCATTGTGGAAAAGCCCACCGTGACCCTGGTCACACCCTCTTGCGCGCAAGAGATGGAGGCCGTTCGGGAGATATTTCGAGAGTACGCCCAGAGCCTGGGCATCGATCTGTGCTTCCAGAACTTCGAAGACGAACTGGCCCAGTTGCCAGGAGACTACGCCCCACCCCGAGGCCAACTCTTGTTGGCCATGGTCGACGGTGCTGTGGCGGGCTGCTGCGCACTGCGCCCCGTGGACGGCACCGACTACCCCAACGCCAGCGAGATGAAGCGCCTGTACGTGCGCAAAGCCTTTCGGGGCTTTGGCCTGGGCCGCGAACTGGCCGAAGCCAGCCTGGACGCCGCCCGCCGTGCCGGTTATGCCTGCGTGCTGCTTGACACGCTGGACGAGATGGAATCCGCACGAGCGCTGTACACCGACCTGGGCTTTCAAGAGATCCCACCCTACTATCACAACCCCATTGCAGGGGCGCACTACCTCAAGGTCGATATTGACTAATGGTGGGGAATGGAATGGCAGGATTGAAAGAAAATTGGGCGCTAGCGCTTGATAGAAAAGCGCTAGCAGCTATATTTTCGATAGCAAACAGCCGAGAGACTGATGCCTGGGCGTTCGCCGAAGAACCTGGTCAACAAGGCAGGCATTGCACCTACCCCGATCTTGCAACAGGGCGACCCGACCTCTCAGCGTGACGCATGAGAGGTGAGTGCATGCTTAGGCCTTGGCCTGCGCCAGCAAAGTGCCAGCGTCGCTGACCTCAAATTTGCCGGGGCCTTCCACGTTTAAGGTCACCACCTTGCCATCGCGCACCAGCATCGAATAGCGGTTGCTGCGCAGGCCCAGGCCCTTGCCCGTCAGATCCAGTGTGAGGCCCGTGGCCTTGGCAAAGGCAGCGTCGCCATCGGCCAGCATGCGCACCTTGCCTTCGGTTTTCTGGTCACGCGCCCAGGCACCCATCACAAAGGCGTCGTTCACGCTCAGGCACCAGATTTCATCCACGCCAGCCGCCTTGAACTCTTCTGCTTTTTCCAGGTAACCAGGCACGTGCTTGGCAGAGCAGGTGGGGGTGAAGGCCCCTGGCAAGGCAAACAAGGCAATGGTCTTGCCCGCAGTGGCCTTGTCCACCGGCACGGGGTTCGGGCCGATGCTGCAGCCTTCGCCTTCCACTTCCGAGTATTCCATCAGCGTTGTTGCAGGCAGGGTGTCACCAATTTTGATCATTGCATCTTCTCCTTGAGCGAATCGCCGGGGCCTCGAAAGCGGCCCCAAAAAGCAAAACGGCCCACATTGTGGGCCGTTTTGAAAGGGCTTTGGAGCCTTGAGCCTTTAGGGCTTACAGCAGACCAGCCTTTTGAACCAAGCGGGTAGCAACCCAGTTCTTGGTCTTGGACAGCGGACGGCTTTCGGTGATTTCGATCACATCGCCCAGCTTGTACTCACCCTTTTCGTCGTGGGCGTGGTACTTGCTCGACTTTGCAACGATCTTGCCGTAGAGCTCGTGCTTCACACGACGCTCCACCAGCACGGTCACAGTCTTTTGACGCTTGTCGCTGACCACCTTGCCAATCAAGGTGCGCTTGAGGGATTTTTTAGGTTCCGTCATGTGGGCTCCTTACTTGGCGGCTTGCTTTTCAGCAAGAATGGTCTTGGCACGGGCGATGTCGCGGCGGGTGGTACGCAGCGTGTTGGTGTTAGCCAACTGCTGTGTAGCCTTCTGCATACGCAGACCGAAATGGGCCTTTTGCAAGGACTTGATTTCGGCTTCGATACCGGCGACGTCTTTTTGGCGCAGTTCAGTAGTCTTCATTGCTTGTTCTCCTGAATTACGAACCAATGTGACGGCTGACGAACGTGGTGCGCAGCGGCAGCTTGGCGGCAGCCAGGCGGAACGCTTCGCGGGCCAGTTCTTCAGGCACACCGACGATTTCGAACACGATCTTGCCGGGCTGGATTTCGGCCACGTAGTACTCGGGGTTGCCCTTACCGTTACCCATACGCACTTCTGCGGGCTTGGTAGAGATTGGCTTGTCCGGGAACACGCGGATCCAGATACGGCCGCCACGCTTGACGTGACGGGAAATCGCACGGCGTGCAGCTTCGATCTGGCGGGCCGTCAGACGGCCACGATCGGTGCACTTCAGACCGAAATCACCGAACGCAACGGAGGCACCCCGAGTTGCGACGCCAGTGTTACGGCCTTTTTGCTCCTTGCGGTATTTGCGGCGAGCAGGTTGCAGCATCTTTATTCTCCTTTGCCGTCCGCTGCTGTAGCGGGCGCGTCAGCTTTACGAACGCGCTTAACGGCGGTTGCATCAGCGCCACCGGCACCGGCGGGCTTGTCGCTGCCATCAGCAGGGGCCACATTGGCACCTACGGGACGGCGAGGACCGCGACCTGCACCGGCACGGTCGCCACCTGGGCGGCCATCACGGCGTGGGCCACGTGGGCGACGCTCTTCTTCCGGACGTGGAGTTTCCACGGCTGGCAGATCGTTGCGACCCAGTGTGTCACCCTTGTAGACCCAGACCTTGACGCCGATCACACCGTAGGTGGTCTTGGCTTCAGAGGTGCCGTAGTCGATATCAGCGCGCAGGGTGTGCAGTGGCACACGGCCTTCGCGGTACCACTCGGTACGGGCGATTTCGATACCGTTCAGACGACCAGACGACATGATCTTGATGCCTTGGGCACCCAGACGCATGGCGTTTTGCATGGCGCGCTTCATGGCACGACGGAACATGATCCGCTTTTCGAGCTGCTGCGTGATGCTGTCAGCGATCAGCTTGGCATCGATTTCAGGCTTGCGCACTTCTTCGATGTTCACTGCGACAGGCACGCCCAGACGGGTCGCGAGTTCCTTCTTCAGGTTCTCGATGTCTTCGCCCTTCTTGCCGATCACCACACCAGGACGAGCCGAGTAAATGGTGATGCGTGCGTTCTTGGCAGGACGCTCAATCAGGATGCGCGAAACGGCGGCGTTCTTCAGCTTGGCCTTCAGGTACTCGCGAACCTTGATGTCTTCGGCCAGCATGCCGGCGAAGTCACGGTTGCTCGCGTACCAGCGGCTGGACCAGTTGCGGCTGACCGCAAGGCGGAAGCCAGTAGGATGGATTTTTTGTCCCATAGTCTTCCTTGGCCTCAGTTACCAACCGTCACGTACACATGGCACGTGGGCTTGCTGATGCGGTTGCCGCGGCCTTTGGCGCGCGCGGTGAAGCGCTTGAGCGTGGTGCCTTGTTCGACGTAGATGGTCTTGACCTTCAGTTCGTCGATGTCAGCGCCATCGTTGTGTTCTGCATTGGCAATTGCCGATTCCAGAACCTTCTTGACGATGCCAGCAGCTTTTTTCTGCGTGAATGTCAGGATGTTCAGAGCCTGGTCCACCTTCTTGCCGCGGATCAGGTCCGCAACCAGACGGCCTTTGTCGACCGACAGACGGACGCCCCGGAGGACTGCACGTGTTTCAGACATGGTCGTTCCTTACTTCTTCTGGACTTTTTTGTCCGCGGGGTGACCCTTGAAGGTGCGCGTCAGGGCGAATTCGCCCAGCTTGTGGCCCACCATCTGGTCGGTGACGTAGACAGGCACGTGCTGCTTACCGTTGTGCACGGCAATGGTCAGACCGATGAACTCGGGCAGAACCATGGAGCGACGCGACCAAGTCTTCACTGGCTTCTTATCCTTGGTGGCAACGGCTTTTTCAACCTTGGCCAACAAGTGATGGTCAACAAATGGACCCTTTTTGAGAGAGCGAGTCATCTGTTACCCCTTACTTCTTGCGACGCGACACAATCATGACTTGTGTGCGCTTGTTGTTACGGGTGCGATAACCCTTGGTCAGATTGCCCCAAGGATCGACTGCATGACGGCCTTCGCCGGTGCGGCCTTCGCCACCACCGTGAGGGTGATCCACAGGGTTCATGGCCACGCCACGAACCGTAGGACGAATACCCATCCAACGCTTCACACCGGCCTTGCCCAATTGGCGCAGGCTGTGTTCTTCGTTAGCCACTTCACCAATGGTGGCGCGGCATTCGATGTGGATCTTGCGCACTTCGCCGGAACGCATACGCACTTGGGCGTAGATGCCTTCACGGGCCAGCAGCGTTGCCGAAGCACCTGCCGAGCGAGCGATTTGAGCACCGGCACCGGGCTTGAGCTCGATGCAGTGGATGGTCGAACCCACGGGGATGTTGCGGATAGGCAGCGTGTTGCCTGCGCGGATCGGGGCTTCCGAACCGGAGTGCAGGGTTGCGCCAACTTCCAGACCACGGGGAGCGATGATGTAACGACGCTCGCCATCGGCATAGCACACCAGAGCAATGTGGGCCGTACGGTTTGGATCGTATTCAATGCGCTCAACCTTGGCGGCAATGCCGTCCTTGTTGCGCTTGAAGTCCACCACACGGTAGTGGTGCTTGTGACCACCGCCCTTGTGGCGGGTCGTGATGTGACCGTTGTTGTTACGGCCAGCCTTCTGGAATTGTGGCTCCAGCAGGGGGGCGTAAGCTTCACCCTTGTACAGGTGGTCACGGGTAACCTTCACCACAGCACGTTGGCCGGGCGAAGTGGGTTTCATTTTAATGACGGCCATGATTACGCAGCCTCCCCAGAGAGGTTCAGCTCTTGACCTGGTTGCAGCGTGACGTATGCCTTGCGAACATTGTCGCGGCGGCCCACAGTCTTGCCAAAACGCTTGGTCTTGCCTTTGGTGTTCACCACGGAAACGCCCTTGACCTCAACCTTGAACATCAATTCCACAGCGGCCTTGATTTCTGGCTTGGAAGCGTTTTGCAGCACCTTGAACGTCACAGCATTGGACTTTTCAGCAACCATAGTGGCCTTTTCGGACACGATGGGAGCGACCAGCACTTGCATCAGACGACCTTCGTCAAACTTGAGTGTGCTCATGCGAACATCTCCTTGAGTTTGTCGATAGCGCCCTTGGTGACGAGCACTTTCTTGAAACGCACCAGCGACACGGGATCGGCGTAACGTGGCTCAACAACGAGCACGTTCACCAGATTGCGCGAGGCCAGGTACAGGTTTTCGTCCACTTCATCGGCAATCACCATCACCGATTGCAGGTTCATCGCCTTGAACTTGTCGGCCAAAACCTTGGTCTTGGGCGAGTCCAGCTTCAGCGAGTCGACCACAGCCAGACGGCCTTCGCGGGCCAGCTGCGACAAAATCGCAGACATGCCAGCGCGGTACATCTTCTTGTTGATCTTCTGTGTGAAGTTTTCGTCAGGCATGTTCGGGAAAATCCGACCACCCCCACGCCACAGAGGCGAGGAAGTCATACCAGCACGTGCGTTACCCGTACCCTTTTGCTTGAAAGGCTTCTTGGTCGAGTGACGAACTTGTTCGCGGTCCTTCTGGGCGCGAGTGCCTTGACGGGCGTTGGCCTGGTAGGCCACCACGATCTGGTGAACCAGATCTTCGTTGTATTCACGACCGAACACGGTTTCGGGAACATCCAGCTTGGATGCGCCTTGGCCTTGGTCATTCAGGAGTTCGAGCTGCATTAGTTCGCTCCTTTGGAGGCTTTGGCCTTGACGGCGGGACGCACTGTCACGAACCCACCCTTGGAGCCCGGAATAGCGCCCTTGATCAAGAGCAGTTGACGCGCTTCATCGATGCGAATGACATCGAGGTTTTGCGTGGTCTTGGTGACGTCGCCCAGGTGGCCAGTCATGCGCTTGCCGGGGAACACGCGACCTGGGTCTTGTGCCATACCGATCGAGCCGGGCACGTTGTGCGAACGGCTGTTACCGTGCGAAGCACGTTGCGAAGCCATGTTGTGACGCTTGATGGTACCGGCGTAGCCCTTACCAATCGAAGTACCTTGCACGTCGACCTTTTGACCCACGGAAAACACGGACGTTACAGCCACAGATGCGCCAGCTTGGTACTGGGCAGCGGTGTCAGCCGTCACACGGAATTCTTGGATGATTTCACCGGCTTCCACACCTGCCTTGGCAAGGTGACCGGCTTCTGGCTTGGTCACACGCGATGCTTTGCGCGAACCGAACGTGACCTGCAGGGCCACGTAGCCATCGTTCTCTTGGGTTTTGATCTGGGTAACACGGTTGTTAGAAACATCAACCACTGTGACAGGCACTGCGTCCCCATCATCAGTGAACAGACGCATCATGCCCACCTTGCGACCCAGCAACCCCAGGGAGTTGCTCAGACTCATTTGTTTCTCCAAAACTCTCACCGCTGTGACTTCAATTGGCCTCAGCGTTTGCGCGCCAGCGCGTGAAAGAAGGTTAATAAAACTTCACTCCTCTGCATGCGCAAAGAAAGCGAAGCCCTAAAGTATAACGCGGACTGCTTTTTCAAGCAAGTCCGCGTTATTGACCATCGGACGGGCCCTGGCGAGCCCGCCTTCAGGGGATTACTGCAGCTTGATTTCGACGTCCACGCCAGCAGGCAGGTCGAGCTTCATCAGTGCGTCCACCGTCTTGTCTGTTGGATCAACGATGTCCATCAGGCGTTGGTGCGTACGGATTTCAAGCTGGTCACGGCTGGTCTTGTTGACGTGCGGCGAACGCAGGATGTCAAAACGCTTCATGCGGGTTGGCAGTGGCACGGGGCCCTTGACAATCGCACCAGTGCGCTTAGCTGTGTCAACGATCTCAGCAGCAGACTGATCGATCAACTTGTAATCGAACGCCTTCAGGCGGATGCGGATTTTTTGCTTGGACATGGCAAGTTCCTTTTGCTTAAAAATTAAGCAATGATCTTGGCAACCACGCCGGCGCCCACAGTGCGGCCGCCTTCGCGGATAGCAAAGCGCAGGCCTTCTTCCATGGCGATGGGGTTGATCAGCTTCACAGTGATCGACACGTTGTCGCCAGGCATGACCATTTCCTTGTCGGCTGGCAGCTCGATGGCGCCAGTCACGTCAGTCGTACGGAAGTAGAACTGAGGACGGTAGTTGTTGAAGAAAGGCGTGTGACGGCCGCCTTCGTCCTTGCTCAGCACATACACTTCGGCAGTGAAGTGGGTGTGTGGCTTGATCGAATTGGGCTTGCACAGCACTTGGCCGCGCTCGACGTCTTCACG
This sequence comes from Acidovorax sp. 62, assembly GCF_002754495.1. NCBI lineage: Bacteria > Pseudomonadati > Pseudomonadota > Betaproteobacteria > Burkholderiales > Comamonadaceae > Acidovorax > Acidovorax sp. 62. Next base: position 4,408,737 of record NZ_PEFJ01000001.1, on the reverse strand, counting down.
CTTGGTGCCGCGCAGCAGCAGGCCAACGTTGTCGCCAGCTTGACCTTGGTCCAGCAGCTTGCGGAACATTTCCACGCCGGTGCAGGTGGTCTTTTGTGTGTCGCGGATACCGACGATTTCGATTTCTTCGCCGACCTTGATGATGCCGCGCTCGATACGGCCCGTCACCACGGTGCCACGACCGGAGATCGAGAACACGTCTTCCACAGGCATCAGGAAGGCACCGTCCACAGCGCGCTCAGGCGTAGGGATGTAGGTGTCCAGGGCTTCGGCTAGCTTGTCGATGGCTTGTTCGCCCAGAGGACCCTTGTCGCCTTCCAGAGCCAGCTTAGCGGAACCACGCACGATGGGGGTGTCGTCGCCAGGGAAGCTGTACTTGTCCAGGAGTTCGCGAACTTCCATTTCGACGAGTTCCAGCAGCTCTTCGTCGTCCACCATGTCGCACTTGTTCAGGAACACGATGATGTAAGGCACGCCCACTTGGCGGGCCAGCAGGATGTGTTCGCGGGTCTGGGGCATTGGGCCGTCAGCAGCGGAGCACACCAAGATAGCGCCGTCCATTTGGGCAGCGCCGGTGATCATGTTCTTCACATAGTCAGCGTGGCCAGGGCAGTCCACGTGAGCGTAGTGGCGATTGGCGGTTTCGTATTCAACGTGGGCCGTGTTGATGGTAATGCCGCGTGCCTTTTCTTCGGGCGCTGCGTCGATTTCATCGTACTTCTTGGCTTCGCCGCCAAACTTGGCAGACAGCACGGTAGCGATAGCAGCCGTCAGGGTTGTCTTGCCATGGTCCACGTGACCGATGGTGCCCACGTTGACGTGGGGCTTGGTGCGTTCGAATTTTCCTTTTGCCATTTTGCAATCTCCAAAGAGCAATACCTGTGTAGTGGTTTAACGTCTGCATTCGGTTGCTGATTCGCCCCGCACAGGGAACAGGGCGGCACCGGATCGCAGACAAAGCAAAGCCCGGGCGGGACCCGGGCCCAGAACTTACTTGGCGCGCGAAGCCATGATGGCTTCAGACACATTGCGAGGGGCTTCGCTGTAGTGCTTGAATTCCATCGAGTACGTGGCGCGACCTTGGGTTGCGGAACGCAGCGAAGTCGAGTAGCCAAACATTTCAGACAGCGGCACTTCAGCACGAATGGCCTTGCCACCGCCTGGGATGTCGTCCATGCCTTGCACCATGCCACGGCGGCTGGACAAGTCACCCATCACGGTACCGGCGTAGTCTTCAGGTGTTTCCACTTCCACGGCCATCATGGGCTCCAGGATCACGGGATTGGCCTTGCGGCAACCTTCCTTGAAACCGAAGATGGCAGCCATCTTGAACGCCAGTTCGTTCGAGTCCACATCGTGGTACGAGCCGAAGTGCAGCGTGACCTTGACGTCCACCACAGGGTAGCCAGCCAACACACCTTGCGTGACGGCTTCGTTGAAGCCCTTTTCCACCGCAGGGATGAATTCGCGAGGAACCACACCGCCCTTGATGGCGTCGACGAATTCGTTGCCCTTGCCGGCTTCGTTCGGCTCGATCTTGAGCACGACGTGGCCGTACTGACCCTTACCGCCGGACTGGCGCACGAACTTGCCTTCGGCTTCTTCCACCGTCTTGCGAATGGTTTCGCGGTAGGCCACTTGGGGCTTGCCCACGTTGGCTTCCACGCCGAATTCACGCTTCATGCGGTCCACGATGATTTCCAGATGGAGCTCGCCCATCCCGGCAATCAGGGTCTGACCGGATTCTTCGTCGGTCTTCACACGGAAGGATGGATCTTCAGCAGCCAGACGCTGCAGAGCGATACCCATCTTTTCCTGGTCAGCCTTGGTCTTGGGTTCCACAGCCTGTGTGATCACAGGCTCAGGGAACACCATGCGCTCCAGAATCAGCGGCGAATCGATGTCGCTCAGTGTTTCACCCGTGGTGACGTCCTTCAAACCCACGCAAGCAGCGATGTCACCGGCGCGAATTTCTTCGACTTCCTGGCGTTCGTTTGCATGCATTTGCACGATCCGGCCGATACGCTCTTTCTTGCCCTTGATCGGGTTGTAGACGGTGTCGCCCTTGGAGAGCACGCCCGAGTACACACGCACGAACGTCAACTGACCCACAAACGGGTCGGTCATCAGCTTGAACGCCAGCGCAGAGAACTTCTCGTTATCGTCCGCCTTGCGGGTCACTGGCTTTTCGTCTTCATCGGTACCCGTCACGTCAGGAATGTCCGTCGGTGCTGGCAGGTAGTCGATCACGGCGTCCAGCATGCGCTGCACACCCTTGTTCTTGAAGGCGGTGCCGCAGAGCATGGGGTGGATTTCAGTCGCGATCGTGCGGGTGCGCAGACCTTGCTTGATTTCCGCTTCGCTCAAGTCACCCTCTTCGAGGTACTTGTTCATCAGCTCTTCAGAGGCTTCAGCAGCAGCTTCCACCATCTTTTCACGCCATTCCTTGGCGGATTCGAGCAGGTCAGCCGGGATTTCTTCGTAGCTGAACTTCATGCCTTGCGACGCTTCGTCCCACAGGATGGCCTTCATCTTCAGCAGATCGACCACGCCAGTGAACTTGTCTTCAGCGCCAATTGGGATCACCACGGGCACAGGGTTGGCCTTCAGGCGCAACTTCATTTGCTCGTAGACCTTGAAGAAGTTGGCACCGGTACGGTCCATCTTGTTCACAAAGGCCAAACGAGGCACCTTGTACTTGTTGGCTTGGCGCCAAACGGTTTCCGACTGGGGCTGCACGCCACCCACAGCGCAGTACACCATGCAAGCGCCGTCCAGCACGCGCATGGAACGCTCCACTTCGATCGTGAAGTCCACGTGGCCGGGGGTGTCGATGATATTGAAGCGGTGCTCTTCGTAAGAGTTGTCCATGCCCTTCCAGAAGCAGGTCGTGGCAGCGGACGTGATCGTGATGCCGCGCTCTTGTTCCTGCTCCATCCAGTCCATGGTGGCAGCGCCATCGTGCACTTCACCAATCTTGTGGCTCACGCCTGTGTAGAACAGGATACGTTCGGTGGTCGTGGTCTTGCCAGCGTCAATGTGGGCCGAGATACCGATATTGCGGTAGCGCTCGATGGGAGTCTTGCGAGCCATGGTGGATCCTTGGATGGGTCGTGTTATTCGGGGGACAGGGCAGCCATTGTGGCGCTGCATCCCGTCAATTTTGTGACCGCCTCAATCGCCACAAGGCTGCAGGCAAAAATGCCGGCAGCCTTGCGCTTGACGACGAAGCGACTCGTCGATTTAGAAGCGGAAGTGGCTGAATGCCTTGTTGGCTTCGGCCATGCGGTGCACTTCGTCACGCTTCTTCATGGCGCCGCCACGGCCTTCGGTGGCCTCGAGCAGCTCATTGGCCAGGCGTTGGGCCATCGACTTTTCACCGCGCTTGCGGGCGGCTTCCTTGATCCAGCGCATGGACAGAGCCAGGCGACGGACAGGGCGCACTTCCACAGGCACTTGGTAGTTGGCACCGCCCACGCGGCGGGACTTCACTTCCACCATGGGCTTCACGTTGTTGATGGCAACGGTGAAGGCTTCCAGAGGGTCCTTATCGGGGTGCTTCTTCTCGATCAGTTCCAGGGCACCGTAAATGATGCGCTCTGCAACCGCCTTTTTGCCGCCTTCCATGATCACGTTCATGAATTTGGACAGCTCTACATTGCCGAACTTAGGATCCGGCAGGATTTCACGTTTGGGGACTTCGCGACGACGTGGCATTTTTCACCTCTATCTTTGCTTCAGTTGGCGTCTTTTCAGACACCGCGAGAGTCATTGAAACTCCCACTTACTCGACCCGCGCAGAACACCTGCGTTTGGGGTCACTACGCTGCATCTTCCGCGCCACGCGGAAAAACAGCACCGAAAATTCTTCAGACCAGAAGGGCCAGGGCTTACTTGGCCTTTGGCTTCTTCGCGCCGTACTTGGAGCGCGACTGCTTGCGGTCTTTCACGCCTTGCAAGTCGAGCGAACCGCGCACGATGTGGTAACGCACACCAGGCAAGTCCTTGACACGACCGCCGCGAACCAGCACGACGCTGTGTTCTTGCAGGTTGTGGCCTTCACCGCCGATGTAGGAGATGACCTCAAAACCGTTGGTCAGGCGCACCTTGGCGACCTTACGCAGAGCGGAGTTAGGCTTCTTAGGCGTCGTGGTGTACACACGGGTGCACACGCCACGGCGCTGTGGAGAGTTTTCCATCGCGGGGCTCTTGGACTTGGTCTTTTCGACCTCGCGCCCCTGACGGACCAGTTGATTAATGGTTGGCATGAAATACGTCCCTAAACGTGAATTTGCTTCGTGAAAGCGAAAACGTGAATCCCTTCGGAAATTCCGAAAAGCCTTCTAATGTATCAGGCTGCAGCGCGAGAGGCAAGCATTGCTTAAATTTACAGCAACCTCACACGCTGCATCGCCAAGGCAAATACCCAAGATCACTTGATCCAGAGCCGGATGGCGTCCCAGGCGCGACCCAAAATGCCCGCTTGCTCAACACCTTCCAGCGCCACCAGAGGCACTTCGGCCAGGGTTTGCTCACCCAGCATCACCTTGAGGGAGCCCACGGCCTGCCCCTTGGTAAAGGGCGCGACCAGAGGATCCGGGCGAGAGACGGCGGTCTTGATCTTGCCGGCGCTGCCTGCAGGCACGGTGACCACGATGGCGTCTGGGCGGCCGATTTTGAGCAGGTTTTCCTTGCCCTTCCAGACCTCGGGCGTGGCCACGGCGGCGTTCGCTTCAAAGAGCTTGACGGCATCAAACGCGGTGTAGCCCCAGTTCAGCAGCTTTTGGCTTTCGTTGGCACGGGCGTTTTCGCTGGCGGTGCCCAGCACGATGGACAGCAGGCGGCGCTGGCCCACGTTCGGGAAGTCGCGCTTGGCCGTGGCCACCAGGCAGTAGCCCGCGGCGGCAGTGTGACCGGTCTTCAGACCGTCCACGGTCGGGTCGCGGAACAGCAGGGTGTTGCGGTTGCTGCCGTTGGATGCAGGCGTGCCGGGGTAGCTGTACTGCTTGGTGGAGTAGTAATGCATGTACTCCGGGAAGTCCTTCATCAGGCGCATGGCCAGCACGCTCAGGTCGCGCGCCGTGGTGGTGTGGCCGGGCTCCGTCAAGCCTTCGGGGTTCTTGTAGCTCGTGCCCTTCATGCCCAGCGCCTGGGCCTGGTCGTTCATGAGCTTGACGAAGTTCTCGGCCGTGCCGCCCACGCCTTCGGCCAGAGCCATGGTGGCGTCGTTGCCGGACTGGACGATCATGCCCTTGATGAGGTCTTCCACCGGAACCTGCATCTTGGGGTCGATGAACATGCGCGAGCCGGGCATCTTCCAGGCGCGCACGCTCACGGGCAGCTTCTGGTCGAGCGTGATCTTCTTGGCGCGCAGGGCGTCAAACACCAGGTAACCCGTCATCAGCTTGGTCAGCGATGCCTGCTCCACCGGCGCGTCGATGTCCTTGGCGGCCAGCACCTGGTTGGCCGTCACGTCCACCAGCAAGTAGGTGCGCGCGGCAATTTCAGGGGGCTGGGGAGCCTGCTGCGCCAGGGCGCCAAATGCGGCGGGCGCAACGGCGGCAAACAAGGCCAGGGATCGCAGGGCGGGCAAGATTCGTTTCATGGGAAGGTCAGGGATGCGGCCAGCGGCCGATGGAAAGAAAGACAGAACCACCAACCCAGCGGCGGCGCTGTGGGCCACACGCTGCAGAAGGTGACGAGGGATGGGAGGCTGAGTCGTGTGGGGGTGAGAGGTTCCACCTGCGGCGTGCAGGCGAACCCTCTGTTACACCGCCGACTGCAGGTGCCGGACCACCAGGTTTTTGAGCAGCGGCAATTGTCCGTGAAAGAAATGACCGCCTCCGGGCACCACGGTGACGGGCAGTATTTGCGGGCGGGCCCAGTCCATCACGGCCGACAGGGCCACGGTGTCGTCGTGCTCGCCGTGCACCACCAGCGTCCGCAGGTGGGCATCGGGCGGCACCGGCGCCACCGTGAAGCGGCTGGCCGCTGTGCCCACCAGCACGGCACGGTCGATGGTGCGCTGCGGCCACAGCGTGGCCAGGGCGTGGCTGGTGACAAATGCGCCAAACGAGAAACCTGCCAACGCCAGGGGCTGCGCGCCCTCGCCTGCGGGCGCCACTTGCTCGATCACCGATAGCAGGTCTTGCAGCTCACCGCGCCCTTCGTCGTGCGCCCCCTCGGTGGCGCCCACACCACGAAAGTTGAAACGCACCGCCGTCCAGCCGCACTGGACAAAGGCACGCGCCAGGGTCTGCACCACCTTGTTGTCCATGGTGCCGCCAAACAGCGGATGGGGGTGGGCGATGACGGCCACGCCGCGCGGGGCGGCGCCGTCGGGCAGGCTGGCAGCGTCGCGGGCCACCTCGATGGCACCCGCAGCGCCTTGCAGCAGCAGGCGTTCGGTTTGAGAGTTCACTTTATGCTATTTATTTGATAGCTTCTAGCGCTTATTAAATAAGCGCTAGGCAGCAATTTCATGCAAAGACCAGGGCTCAACGCCCCAGCTCGGGCGGCACCAGCAAGCGCTCGACCACCTGGCCGTTTTTGAGGTGCGATTCCACGATCTCATCGATGTCGCTGGTATCCACAAAGGTGTACCAGGTGCCCTCGGGGTAGACCACGGCCACGGGGCCTGCGGCGCAGCGGTCCAGGCAACCCGCCTTGTTCACCCGCACCTTGCCCACGCCCGCCAGGCCTGCAGCTTTGACCTGGGCCTTGCATCGGTCAAACCCTGCCTGGGCATTGTGGTGCGCGCAGCTGTCTTCGCCGTTGGTGCGCTCGTTCAGGCAAAAGAAGATGTGGCGCTGGTAGTAACCAGGCGCAGCCGAGGTAGGGGTTGGGGTGGGTTCGCTCATGGCGGTATTTTAGGTTTGGGTGTCACGGCGCGAGACGCGCACCAGCACATACAGCAGCGTGACGTAAGGCCAGAGCCAGCCCAGCCATTGGCCCAGGCCATAAAAGCGGATGAAGCGCCCCTGCTCCCACTGCTGCAGGGTTTGCGCAAAGTACACGCTGGTCGGCGCCTGATTGAGCACCCCCAGGTGCCACACCAGCGCCACCAGCAACACGGCAGCACTGGCGCGGCGCGGCAGCATCAGCAACAGCACCGCCACCCCGGCCGCCGCCCACACGCCTACGCGCACCGGCTCGTCCAGCCAGCCCCAGGCATGCACCGGTCCCCAGCTCAGCGCGGCCGACAGCGCCGTCGCCACCACCCCCACGCCCAGGGCGGCAAAGGCAAACACGGCCCGGCGCCCCACATGGCGGATGACGCAGTACCCCAGCAGGCAAGGCACCAGCAGGCCCAGCATCACGCACAGCACCTCGCCGCCGGGCGACAGGGGTTCCAGCACGGCTTCGCGGGCGGGCAGCCATTCGAGGAAAGGGGTGTCCTCCAGCGCCAACTCCACGGCAGCCTCCAGCCGCTCCAGCACCTGCCCCAGGCCAAAAGGCACGCCCGCTGGGAACAGCAGCGCCGCAGGCCACAGGGCCAGCAGCACCAGCGCACCACGCGCATCGGACACAAACCATCGGTCGCGAAAGTGGCTCCAGCGGTCAATGGCGCCCAGGCGCTCCAGCACCGCCGCCACCAAAGCACCGACCAACGACCCCGCAGCATTGAGCACCAAATCCAGATTGGAGGGAACGCGCCGAGGCAGGTAAATCTGCAAAAACTCCATGGACAGCGACAGCAGCGTGCCCGCCAAAAAGGCCAGCCACACCGCACCCCAGGCCCAGCCGGTGCGCAACAGCGCCAGTGCCAGCAAAAAGCCCAGCGGGGCGTAACCGATCAGGTTGGAGGTGACGTCAAACCCTGTCCAGTACGGCGGCGGCAAGGGCGCCATGAGGAACACCCAAGGCTCCAGCCCCTGGGCACGCCAGCCGGAGAAGGGGAACAGGCTGGCAAAAACGATCAAGGCGACATAACTGGTCGCCAAAGGCCAGGCAGAGGTCTTGTGCACGTGGGCGGCCCCGTCCCGTCAGAAAGGCTTGACCACCACCAGCACCACGGCGATCAACAGCAGCAGCACCGGCGCCTCGTTGAACCAGCGAAACCACCGATGGCTGCGGCGGCTGGTGCCATCGGCCAGCTTGCGCAACAACACGGCGCAGCTGTGGTGGTAGCCGATCACCAAGGCCACCACGGTCAACTTGGCGTGCATCCAGCCGTTGCCAGGACCCCGCCCGATGCCGTAACCCAGCCACAGCCACAGCCCCAGGGCCAACGCGGGCACCGCCAGCAGGGTGGTAAAGCGCAAAAGCTTGCGCGCCATCAACAAGAGGCGATCACGCTCGGCGGCCGAGCCGGGCGCCACCATTGCCAAATTGACAAAAATGCGCGGCAGATAGAACAAGCCCGCAAACCAGCTGGCCACGAACACGATGTGAAAGGCTTTTACCCAGAGCATGGGCGCAGTTTAAGCGCGCCACCGAGCGTCCTGCGCCAAAGCAGAGGTAAAGCCCCTGAAAGGCCACCCACAGCGGACACGATGCCTGTGCGCTGCAGAGTGGCTGCCCCGAAACCGCACTAACCCGCCAACCGCAGCGGGCAAAAAAAAGCCCGGCACATGGCCGGGCTGAGAAGCCTTGACTGCGCGTAGCAATCGAAGGCCCCGCTCAGGGAGGAAAAAGCGGGAGGCAGAGGGCTGCCCGGGATCAAATTTATCATTAATGACAAACCGTTACAAGCGTATGCAATTAGTTGCATAAATCAGTAGGGTTATTTGTGGCGCCCCCCCCGCCCTCGGGGCCGCGTGGTGACAGGCCAGGGCCCCCAGGGCGTTGGCGAGATAGGGCACAATTTTCCCCATGCACCTCCAGACCCCCGCCCCCTTCCCGCAAAACCGCCCCCGCCGCCTGCGCCGCGACGCTTTCACGCGCCGCCTGGTGCGCGAAAACACGGTGTCGGTCAACGACCTGATCTACCCCGTGTTCGTGCACGAAGGCACGCAGCAGCGCGAGGCCGTGGCGTCCATGCCCGGCGTGGACCGGCTGAGCCTGGACCTGCTGCTGCCCGTGGCCGAAGACTGCGTGAAGCTAGGCATCCCGGTGATGGCACTCTTCCCGGCCATTGACCCGTCGCTCAAGACCCCCGACGGGCAAGAAGCGCGCAACCCCGACGGCCTGATCCCGCGCGTGGTGCGGGCGCTGAAGAAAGAATTCCCCGACCTGGGCGTGATGACCGACGTGGCGCTGGACCCCTACACCAGCCACGGGCAGGACGGCGTGCTGGACGACACCGGCTACATCATCAATGACCAGACGGTCGAAATCCTCACCGCCCAGGCCATCACACATGCCGAAGCGGGCGTGGACATCGTCGCCCCCAGCGACATGATGGACGGCCGCATTGGCGCCATCCGCGAGGCGCTGGAGGTGCAGGGCCACATCCACACCCGCATCATGGCCTACAGCGCCAAGTACGCCAGCGCCTTCTACGGCCCCTTCCGCGACGCGGTGGGCACCCGCGGCGCCCTGGGCAAGGCCGACAAGAACGTCTACCAGATGGACCCCGGCAACAGCGACGAAGCCCTGCGCGAAGTGGCGCTGGACATTGCCGAAGGCGCCGACATGGTGATGGTGAAACCCGGCATGCCTTACCTGGACATCGTGCGTCGGGTGAAGGACGAGTTCCGCGTGCCCACCTTCGCCTACCAGGTCAGCGGCGAATACGCCATGATCAAGGCCGCCGCGCAAAACGGCTGGCTCGACCACGACGCGGTGATGATGGAAAGCCTGCTGGCCTTCAAGCGCGCGGGTGCCGATGGCGTGCTGACCTATTTTGCCCGCGACGCAGCACGTTTGCTATCGAAATAATAGCTGCTAGCGCTTATTGAATAAGCGCTGCGTGCCATTTCCACCTTCACCCACTCCCGCATGCGCATCTTCCACATCCACAGCAGCGGCGTGACCGAGCTGCCCGAGCTGCCCGCCCAGGCCCCCGCCCAGGGCTTTCTGTGGATTGCCGTGGCCCGCCAGGCCTTTCAGGCGCGCCTGCTGGAGATCCAGAGCGCCCTGCAAAACCTGGTGGGGCTGCAGCTGGTGGACTTGCACGTGTCGGACCTGCTGAACGCGCAACTGCCCTCGCACTACGACTACACCTCGCAGTACGACCTGCTGGTGTTTCGCCGCCTGGCCACGGCCAGCGCCGGCATCGATGCCGAAGACGCCAGCCAAGCCACGCCGCCCCGCAAGCCCACCGGCCCGCTGGTGCTGCGGCGCCTGGACACCAGCCCCGTGGGCTTTGCGGTGTTTGACCACGTGCTGCTCACGGTGCACCCCAGCGACTGCACCGTGCGCGAGGCCTATGCGGGCAAGCTGCTGGCCACCGCGCCCGGCGCCCCCGCAGAGCAGCGCGAAGGCCGCGCCAACCCCCTCCCCGGCTCGCGCCTGCCCGCCAGCCCCGCCGACCTGATGCTGCGCGTGGTCAACCTGATGGTGGACGGCTACCTGGACCTGCGCCGTGAGCTGACGCGCCAGCTCGACCACTGGCAGACCGAGCTGCTCAGGCCCCGGGCCCGGCATGTCAATTGGAGCTCGCTGCTGGATGCGCGCCTGTCGCTGCACCAGCTCGATGAAATCTGCGAAGACCAGCGCAGCGCCGTGCAAGACTGGATCGATGCGCTGGAGACCTGGGCCCAGCCTGACACGCCCACAGGGCAGCGCGAGCTGGACCTGCTCAAGGTGCGCAGCCGCGACGTGCTGGAGCACATCGAGCGCGTGGTGCACCACGTGCGCCGGCTGGAGCAAAGCACCGAAACCGCCGTGCAGATGCACTTTTCGGTGCAGGGCAACCGCACCAACGACATCATGCGCACCCTCACGGCGCTCACGGCCGTGTTCCTGCCGCTGAACCTGATCGCGGGCATCTTTGGCATGAACTTCGAGTTCATCCCCCTCATCCACAAAGCCGACGGCTTCTGGTGGGCCATGGGCGCCATGGCGTCCATTGCGCTGGCACTGGTCTTGCTGTTCTGGCGCAAGCGCTACCTGGCACGCACCGGCCACGCCTGAGCCCCATGCAACGAAGGGGTGTGGGCCACCCCTGCCAGCGCCCCCAAGCGAGCAGCACGGCCACCTGGCTGCGCGGCCCCGCCCCACTGTTCAACGCCCACCGCATCCATGCCCACATCCGCCCCTCGCCCGATCCTGATCGTCAAGACCGGCGACACCCTCGACACCCTGCGCCCCAACATTGGCGACTTTGAGCACTGGATCGAAACCGGGCTGACCGCAGGCGCTGGCGAGGGTTCCGGCGACAAGGCCGACCCAGCGAACGCACACCAGCCCCCGCCCATACAGGTGCTGGACGCCCGCCACGCCAGCCCCCTGCCCGGGCCTGAAACGCTGGCCGGGGTCGTCATCACCGGCAGCCACGCCATGGTGTCCGACCGCGAAGCCTGGAGCGAGGCCCTGGTGCCCTGGCTTGCCCGCCTCGTGGCCCAAGGCACGCCAGTGCTGGGCATTTGCTACGGCCACCAGTTGCTGGCCCACGCGCTGGGGGGCGAGGTGGGCTACCACCCAGGCGGGCTGGAGCTGGGCACCGTGCCCATCACCCTCACGCCCGAGGCCCAGGCCGACACCCTCTTTGCCCAACTGCCCAGCCAGTGGAACGCCCAGGTGGTGCACGCCCAGTCCGTGCGCGCCCTGCCCCCTGGGGCCGTGCGGCTGGCTGGCAACGCCCATGAGCCCCACCAGGCCTACCGCATCGGGGCCAACGCCTGGGGCGTGCAGTTCCACCCCGAATTCAGCCTGGCGGCCATGCAAGGCTATGTGCAGCACCTGGCCGCCACCCTGCCCGCCGGGCACACCCCACCCAGGGTGCAAGAGACACCCCAGGCCTGCAGCCTGCTGGGCCGGTTTGCGCAGCTGTGCGGATCAGCACCCCGCCCCCACTGAACGACGGAACATGCAAAGGTCCAACCGGTGTCACCCCATGCGCCAACGCACACACTTGCAAGATCCCGCACCAGTCCTTTCAGCATCGCCAACAGACGCTAAGTGAACCCTCACAACAACAGCCAAAGGGGAGCAGGAAACAGTTGACTTGGGTCAATGTGTATACAAGGGGGGAGTGTTGCAATTCGTAACCCAGTTACTCACTGCAACCGGTGCCAGAGGGCCTGCTCCGCAAGCAGCACAGCACCCACCTCCTATGAAATCTCTCTCGCTTGTTACCAAACTGCGCCTGATGGCCGCCGTCAGCAGCTGCGTGCTGGTCCTGATGTCAGGCTTTTTATTGATGGAAGAGTACCAACTCAACCGCAAAGGCCGGGAACGCGCAGTACAGCAAAACGTGGAAGTCGCCCATTCGGTGCTGGAGTGGGCTTACCAACTAGAAACTGCGGGCACACACAGTCGCGAGCAGGCCCAAAAGCTGGCCACCCAGGCACTGCAAGCAGCCCGCTACGCAGGCAATGAATATTTCTGGCTGCAAAGCACCAATGCACAGGTGGTGATGCATCCCTTCCGCCCCGACCTCAACGGCACCGACGGAACCAACATCAAAGACCCCGATGGCAAGGCCATCTTCATCGTATTCGCCCAACGCGCCCAGCAACCAGACGGGGGCGGTATCGTCGAATACCAATGGCCCAAACCAGGCCAAGACGCACCAGCGCCGAAAATTTCCTACGTCAAAGGTTTCAAGCCCTGGGGATGGGTCGTGGGTTCAGGCGTCTATGCAGACGATCTGCGCGCCAGTTTTCTAAGCAGCCTGACCCGTACGGCCGTTGTGATTGCCATTGCCATGGTGGTCAACCTGTTGATGGTGCGCAACGTGTACCGCTCGGTCTCACGCGGGCTGGACAAAGCCATCCGTGTCGCACGGGCCATCTCGCAGCGCGATCTGACACACACCATCACCGTCAAAGGCGATGACGAAATCAGCCAGTTGCTGGGCGCCATGAAAGGCATGTCGCAAGACTTGACCGACACCCTGCGCACCGTGCGCGATGCCACCGACCAGTTGGCCCAGGCCAGCGAGCAAATCGCCAGCGGCAACATGGACCTGAGCAGCCGCACCGAGAGCACCGCCGCCAATCTGGAGCAAACCGCTGCCAGCATGGAGCAACTGACCGGCTCCGTCACCCAAAATGCCCACGCCGCCCGCCAAGCGGCCAGCCGCGCCACCACGGCCAAAGAAGTGGCCGCACAGGGCGGGCAGGCCGTTTCGGCTGTGGTGCACACCATGAACGGCATCACAGAGTCGTCGCGCCGCATTGCCGACATCATCAGCGTCATTGACGGCATCGCCTTCCAAACCAACATCCTGGCGCTGAACGCGGCGGTGGAAGCCGCCCGCGCAGGCGAGCAGGGGCGTGGCTTTGCCGTAGTGGCCGGAGAGGTTCGCAGCTTGGCAGGCCGCTCTGCAGAAGCAGCCCGCGAAATCAAATCCCTCATCCAGGCCTCGGTAGAGCAGGTCGAGGCTGGCGCCACACAGGTGGAGACCGCCGGCAACACCATGGACCGCGTGGTGACAGCCGTGCAAGAGGTGCATGCACTGATTCAAGAAATCACCAACGCGACAGGCGAACAAAGCAACGGCATTGCCCAAGTGAACGTCGCCGTGGCGGAACTGGACCGCATGACACAGCAAAATGCCTCACTGGTGGAGGAATCTGCGGCAGCTGCCGAAAACCTGCGCGAGCAAGCCATCGCGCTGTCCGACAGCGTAAACCGCTTCCGCCTGGCCTGACATCAACGCACAGCCCCAGCCCACAGGGGCGGCTGCATCAAGGCAGCAGCGCTTCCTTGAGCTGGTGGTCCACCGGCACCTGGCCCAGCCAGATGCGCAGCACCATGCCAAAGTACTCGGCATCGCCCACGGGGGCGCCCTGAGGCTGGCCCTGGATGTAGAAGGTGGTGCCCTTGCCTGGCAGATATTCCATGGCAAAGGTTTCGCCGGGCGCCAGCTTGGGGCGGCCCGAGAAAATTTCGATCAGCCGGTTGCTGGCGGGCGTGTAGCGGCGGATCTGCTCGGCCGGTGAGTTGTTGGACAAGCCTTTGATGAAGGAGACGCCCAGGTCGGTGCCCGGGATGTCACGCTGGGCCACAAAGTTCAGCCGCACCGGCCCTGGCAGCGCCAGCAACTCTTCCAGAGTCTTGACCTTGCGGGGCGTGTACAGGGCCATGTCGTACACCTTGAACACCGTGCGGTAGCGCGTGCCCGAGCCGTTGAGCACCAGCGGCGTGCCCTGCACCGTCTGCGCGGGCTCAAACGCTGTGGCCGCGTGTGCGGCAGTTGGCGGCGCCAGGCCCAGCGCAGCCGCCAGCACCAGCCCGGCAATGGCGTGCAGCAAAGCATCGCGGCGGGGAAGGCTAGGCATGTGCGATGCGCAGCCAAGGCGGGAACGCGGTGAAAAAAGAGAAGTGTTCAAACAAAATCTCCGCGCCCAGAAACGGAGTGGGCCAGCCTGAAAATAGTAGGGCACCGGGCTTGCGCCACCCCTACAGATTCACCCTAATACGACGCAGCGGGCAGCGGGCGCAGCCAACAGCTCAGCGCCCACCCACCCCCCACAACGCCGCCGCGTTGCCCCAGGCCACACGCTGGGCCACATCGGCAGGCAGGCCGCCCAGCCAGGTGCGGTAGTCCTGCATCTGCGCTTCGTAGTGCTGCCAGCGCTGGTTGACCCAGGTGTCTGAGCCGATCACAAAGCGAGTGGGGTACTTGAGCAGCAGGGCACGCCACTCGGGGCACAGCTGGCCACCGCCACACACCAGCCCGGGGCGGTACGACAGCTCGCCCACCAGGCCGGGATAGCGGGCCAGCAGCGCATCGACGCGCGCTACCGGGGCGCCGCCAATGCCCGTGTGGGCCCAGATGAGGCGCAGCGCCTGGCCCTGGCTGGGGGTGTGCGCCATCAGCAGGTCAATCGCCACATCGTCCACATGCGCCAGCACCACCAGGCGGCGCTGCTCGGCCAGTTGCATCAGCTTGCGGGCCACGGGGCCGTTGGCGTCGGCACTGTCGTACAGGTGGAATTCGCCCAGGCCCCGGTACGGGCCCGCTGCGGTGCCGCGCGCCAGCTCGGCCAGCACCATGTCGTAGATGGATTCGTCGCGGGGCCAGCCGGTGTAGTCAGCACGGGTGCGGTACAGGCGCACAAAGGGCACCACGGCAATGCCCGCCTCGCGCATCTGCGGCAGGGCCGCCAGCGCCAGCGAGCCCGCATTGGGCCGCGAATTGGCGACGATGGCCCGCACCCCGCTGGCCTGCATGCGCGCCAGCACGTCGGCGGGCGGATGGGGGCCGGTGGTGCCGTTCCAGGCTTCTTCGTTGTAGTGCAGGTGGGCGTCGAACAGGGGGCCGGCGTAGTCGGCCGCATGGGTCAGGCTGGCAATTGCTATCAAATATATAGCTGCCAGCGCTTGATTCAAAAGCGCTAGGGGCCTAAAAGGCTTGAAGTCTCGAATGCAGCTGGCCATGGCGCCCCCCGGTTGAATGCAATGCCCACACTGCGCCACTCGGCAGAGCCACGCAGCGCGGGGGCTGCGGGCCGTGCCAGGGCGGTCAGCCCAAATGCTTGTCGAAGAACGCCAGCGTGCGGTCGCGGGCGGCCAGGGCGGCGGCCTCGTCGTAGCTGCCGCGCTGGTCGCAGTTAAAGCCGTGGTCGGCCTGGTACACATGCACTTCCACGCCGGGCTGGGTGCGGTCAAAGGCCTGCACGCTGTCCAGCGGAATCCAGTGGTCGCGCTCGCCAAAGTGGGCCAGCACAGGCACCTGCGGCTGGCGGGCGGCTTCTTCGGGGGTGGTCATGCCGCCGCCGTAGTAAGGCACGGCGGCCGACAGGCCGGTGAGCGTGCAGGCGGCGCGCCAGGTCAGCAGCCCACCCCAGCAAAAGCCCACGATGCCCACCTTGCGGCCGCTGCGCTCGGCAGCGTAGTCGATAGCGGCCTGGATATCGGGCATCACGCCGGGGGCGGGCAGGCCTTCCACAGCGGCCTTCAGGGCGATGCCCGCTTGCATGTCATCATTGGTGTAGCCCAGGTCCACACCGGGCTGCACACGGTGAAACGTCGAAGGCGCCACAGCCAGGTAGCCCCGCGCGGCAAAGCGGTCGGCCACGGCACGGATGTGGTGGTTGACCCCAAAAATCTCTTGCAACACCACGACCGCGCCCCGGGGCGGCGCATCGGGCTCGGCCACCCAGGCGGGCAGCACAAAACCATCGGCAGACTTCAAATCGACGAATTGACCCATGTTTCGCTCCTGAAAACTGTTCCAATGCGCCATTCTTGCAGGAGACAGCGTTCCATGGACAAGATCGTTTTAATCACAGGCGCCAGCCGCGGTATTGGCGCCGCCACCGCCTTGCTCGCCGCGCAGCAGGGCTGGGCCGTGGCGGTGAACTACCACGCCAATGCCGCCGCCGCGCAGGCGGTGGTGGACAGCATCGAGGCCCAGGGCGGGCGCGCCCTGGCCGTGCAGGCCGACGTGGCCCACGAAGACCAGGTGCTGGCCATGTATGCCACTGTGGACGCGCAACTGGGACGCATCACCGCGCTGGTGAACAACGCCGGCGTGGTGGACGTGACTGCCCGGGTGGACGAAATGAGCGTTGCGCGACTGCGCCGCATGTTCGACACCAACGTGATCGGCAGCATCGTCTGCGCGCGCGAGGCGGTGCGCCGCATGAGCACCTTGCACGGCGGTGCGGGCGGCTCCATCGTCAACGTCTCCAGCGCCGCATCGCGCCTGGGATCGGCCCACCAGTATGTGGACTACGCGGCCAGCAAGGGCGCCATCGACAGCTTCACCATCGGCCTGGCCCGCGAGGTGGCGGCCGAGGGCATCCGCGTGAACGCCGTGCGCCCCGGGCTGATCGAGACCGACATCCACGCCAGCGGCGGCCTGCCCGACCGGGTGCGCGACCTCTCGCACCAGGTGCCCATGCAGCGCGGCGGCACTGCCCAGGAAGTGGCGCAGGCCATCGTGTGGCTGATGTCCGACGCGTCACACTACACCACCATGTCGCTGATCGATGTGTCGGGGGGGCGGTAGTGGTACACCTCCTGAGTCGCAGGCCCTTGCGCGGGGGCGCTGGCTGGGATCGTGCCAGTGATGAATGCAGTGAATAGTGCCCAGCACAACGGAGAACTGATATGGACCTGAAACCCCTCATTACCTTGCTGGCCATCGTGAACCCGCTGGCCATCGTCCCCTTCTTCATCCACTACACGCAGGGCTTTTCTGCAGCGCAGCGGCGCAGCACCATCCGCACGGCAGCGTTTGCATCGTTCTGCGTGATTGCCGCCTGCGCGCTGCTGGGGCTGCAGATTCTGGAGTTCTTCAACATCTCGCTGCAGAGCTTTCAGGTGGGCGGGGGCATGCTGCTGCTGATCAGCGCGATGAACATGCTCAACGCCCAGCCCGCCGAAGCCAAGCCCCTGACCCACGAGCTGGAGCAAGGCGCTGAAAAAGCCGCCGCCGGCAGCAGCATCGCCGTGGTGCCGCTCACCATTCCACTGCTCACCGGCCCGGCCAGCATGTCCACCGTGGTGATTTACGCCGACCGCGCCCAAACCATCTGGCAACACGCCGCGCTGGTGGGCTACGGCGTGGTGATCGCCCTGGCCACGGCCGTGTGCTTCTCGCTGGCCGACCCCATCGCCCGCGTACTGGGCAAAACCGGCATCAACGTGATGACGCGGCTGATGGGCCTGATCCTGGCCGCCCTGGCGGTGGAAGTGATGGCCGACGGCCTGGGCAAACTCTTTCCCATACTCGTTGCCCGCTGACCGCCCATGTCCGCCCGCCTGCTGCTGCTCGAAGACGACCCCGCCATCGCCCGCACCGTGGCCTATGCGCTGGAGCGCGATGGCCTGCAGGTGACGCACTGCCTGCTGGTGCAGGACGCGCGCCAGCAAATGCAGCGCCACCCGTTTGATGTGCTGGTGCTGGACGTGGGCCTGCCCGACGGCAGCGGGCTGGACCTGCTGCGCGACGTGCGCCACGGCCAAGCGGCTGCCGCGCTGCGCCTGCGCCAGGCCACGCCCGTGCTGATGCTCAGCGCCCGGGGCGAGGAGCTGGACCGCGTGCTGGGCCTGGAGCTGGGCGCCGACGACTACCTAGCCAAGCCCTTCAGCCCCCGCGAGCTGGCCGCCCGCATCAAAGCCCTGCTGCGCCGCGCCGCCATGCCTGCGCCCGCACCGGCTGCCGTGCCCCCCACGCCCTTCATGGACGACGAGGCGGGCCAACGCATCACCCTGCACGGCCAGGCGCTGCCACTCACGCGGCGCGAATACCGGCTGCTGTCGCACCTGCTGCGGGGCGCGGGCCGCATCCACTCGCGCGACGCCCTGCTGGCCGCCGCCTGGGGCGACGACAGCGAGAGCACCGACCGCACAGTGGACACCCACATCAAAACCCTGCGCGCCAAGCTGCGCGAGCTGGACGCCAGCCGCGACTACATCAGCACGCACCGGGGCATGGGGTACTGTTTTGACTTGTGAGTGCCACACCCCTTGCCCAAGCACATCGCACACCACGCCCTGGCTTCGACAGGCTCAGCCCGAACGGATGGGGGAAGCATCTGGGCATGTCGGCCATTCAAATCAAATTGGCCTCTAGCGCTTACTAAATAAGCGCTGGCAGCTATCATTTTTATAGAAAGTCCGCGTCACCCATGCGCCTAGGCATCCGCCTGCTGTTCGCCTTCTTCCTCATCAACGGCATTGCCGCGTTCTTTGTGCTGCGCGTGTTCATGGCCGAGATCAAGCCCAGCGTGCGCGAGGTGATGGAGGACATGATGGTGGACACGGCCAACCTGCTGGCCGAGGTGGCCAGTGACGACCTGGCCAGCGGACAGCTGGCGCGCGATGCCAGCCAAAGTCGCTTTGCCCAGCGTGTGCGGCACTACGCCACGCGGCCCATCGATGCGGGCATTTGGGGGTTTTCCAAACAGTCGCTGGACTTTCGCGTGTACGTGACGGATCACTCGGGCCGCGTGCTGTTCGACTCTGAAAACCACGCGGTGGGCGCCGACTACTCGCAGTGGCGCGATGTGGCGCGCACGCTGCGCGGGGAGTATGGTGCCCGCTCCACCCGCGACGTGGAGAGCG
This sequence comes from Acidovorax sp. 62, assembly GCF_002754495.1. Taxonomy (NCBI): domain Bacteria; kingdom Pseudomonadati; phylum Pseudomonadota; class Betaproteobacteria; order Burkholderiales; family Comamonadaceae; genus Acidovorax; species Acidovorax sp. 62. Next base: position 4,389,666 of record NZ_PEFJ01000001.1, on the reverse strand, counting down.
ACGACACCAGCGGCGTGATGCATGTGGCCGCGCCCATCTACGTGGACGAGCGCATTGCCGGGGTGCTGACGGTGGCCAAGCCCACGCGCACGGTCCAGCGCTTTATCGACCGGGCTGAGCGCAAGGTCTTCATGGGCGGGCTGCTGTTGCTGGCCCTGTCGGCCGCTGTGGGGGTGGGCGTGACGCTGTGGATGGTGTGGAACGTGCGCCGCCTGCGCGACTATGCCCTGAGCGTGCAAGGACCGGCCGACAGCGAACAAGGCACCCCGCCCGCCCAGCCCCTGGCGGTGCCCGAGGTGCCTGGCGAACTGGGCGACCTGGCCCGCGCCATGGACCGCATGCGCGCACGGCTGCAGGGGCGTGACTACATCGAGGGCTATGTGCGCGCCCTCACGCACGAGCTCAAGAGTCCTGTGGCCGCCATTCGCGGCGCGGGCGAGTTGCTGCAAGACGAGCTGCCCGCCGCAGACCGCGCCGCGTTTGCCACGCAAGTGGTGCAACAAAGCGAACGCCTGCAGCGGCTGATTGACCGACTGCTGGAACTGAGCAAACTGGAGCAACGCCAGCACGCCGAGGGCCGCGCCCCCGTGGCACTGCACGACTGCGCCGCCGCCGCCATCGCCCACACCCAGGGCCGCGCGGCGCAACGCGGCATGGCACTGGTGCTGAGCGGCAGGGGCCACAGCGGGCCATGGGAGGCGGAACTCATCACCCTGGCCATTGGCAACCTGCTGGACAACGCCATCGACTTTGCGCCCCCCGGCAGCACAGTGCGGGTGGAGCTGGACGGCACCACCGTGGCCGTGCAGGACGAAGGCCCCGGCGTTCCCGACTACGCGCTGCCGCGCCTGGGTGAGCGGTTTTTCACCACCGCCCGGCCGGGCGGCGAGCGCAGTGGATCAGGGCTGGGGCTGGCGATTGTGCAGCGGGTGATGGTGCTGCACGGCGGGCACATGCAGGTGCGCAACACGGCCCCGGGCTTGCGCGTGACGCTGGACCTGGGGCGCTGAGATCGGTTCCAAGCGCGGCTCAAGCGCCGTCTTGCGCGGCCAAGGCCAGCCACTCGTCGGTGCCCAGGCATTCCTGCCCGGGCAGGTCGAGCCCCAGGCGGCGCTCGTCAAACAGGTCATCCAGCAGCGCGTCAAGCAGATGGGTCCAGCCGAACAGTTTGGAAAACATGGGGCACCTTTGGCGGTGGTTGGTTGCAGCCAGAGGCTAACGTGGGTGTGTGACGGTTTGGCGTCAGCCAGCGCCACACTTGCTTGTAGGCCAACGCCCATCCGATGCCCTGCGCGTGGGTGCATAGCAGCCCGTTCGCGCTGAGCTTGTCGAAGGCCAGGCATGGCCATACGCCAGCCCAGCCCGCCGCGCCACGAACACACGGACCACTTCACGCTCACTTCACAAACTTCATCGCCACCTCACCCCTGCGCCCAACACTGGCTCCACCAACACACAAGGAGGAGTCTTTTGAAACACCCGTTGATCACCAAACTCGTGGCGCTGGGCGCCGTGGCCATCTTGCTGCTCATTGGCCTGGGCCAGATTGAGGACGTGGTGCGCGACCGCCAGCGCTACCGCAGCCTCACGGCCCAGAGCGTGGCCGACAGCCTGGCCGGGCCGCAAACCCTGATGGGCCCCATGATCCACAGCGCCTGCGTGGAAAGCTGGGACGTAGAAACGGGCAAGGGCGACGAGCGCCGCACCACCGAGCAGCGGCGCGAATTTCTGCTCACCGCCATGCCCGAGCAGTTGCAGGTGCGCTCCAGCGTGAGCATGGAAGAGCGCGCCCGGGGCCTTCACAAAGTCAACACCTTCAACCTCAAGGCGCACATCACTGCGCAGTGGGGCACGCTGGCCAGCTTGCAGGCGCACAGCACCGTCAAGGGCTCGCGCCTGCAGTGCGGCGCGCCCATCGTGATGGTGGCGGTGGGCGATGCGCGCGGCATCCGCACGGCGCAGGTGCTGCACGGCGAGCAGGCCCTGGCCCTCAAGCCTGGCACCTTCCACCCCACCTACAGCCGGGGGCTGCACGCGGTGCTGCCCGAGTCGGTGCGCGGCCAGGCCGAGCCGATGACGCTGGCGCTGGACCTGGAGCTGGTGGGCACCGAGCGCCTGGCCATCGTGCCGCTGGGTGGCAACACCGAAGTGAAAATGACCGGCGGCTGGCCCCACCCCTCGTTCACCGGGCGCTTTCTGCCGTCTGAGCGCGACTGGGGCCCCGAGGGCTTCACGGCGCAGTGGCGCCTGTCGTCGCTGGCCACCACGGCGCAGCAAGACATCTTGAATGGCCGGCGTATTTGCGTGGGTGGCTATGACGACAGCCCGGTGCAGTACCCCACCGACGGCAGCTCACCCAGCACCACGCCACGCGACTGCGCAGACAGCTTCAGCGTGGCCTTTGTGGACCCGGTGAACCCCTACACCCTGGCAGACCGCGCCACCAAGTACGGCCTGCTGTTCATCGCCCTCACCTTTGTGGCCGTGGGCTTGTTTGAACTGATGAAGCGCCTGCGCGTGCACCCGGTGCAGTACCTGCTGGTGGGCTCGGCCATTTGCAGCTTTTTCTTGCTGCTGGTGAGCTTGTCGGAGCATTTGGCGTTTGGCTGGTCGTACCTGGCGGCCGCCACGGCCTGCGTGCTGCTGCTGGGCTACTACGCCAGCCACATGCTGGGCAGCCTGGCGCGGGGCATTCCGCTGGGGGCGGGCATGGCGCTGCTGTATGGCCTGCTGTATGTGCTGCTGCAGCTGGAGCAAACGGCGCTGGCAGTGGGCTCGATTGCGCTGTTCCTGGTGCTGACGGCAGTGATGGTGCTAACCCGCAAGGTGAATTGGTATGGCCTGACGCCAGCACCGCGCAACCCGAACGTCGCCACGGGTGCGGCCACCACACCAGGCAAGGACGCCCCATGAAGCACATCCCAACCCCAGGCCGTGAAGAAGGAGCGGCGCCGGGTAGAGCAGCCCCAGCCACACCCACCCACGGCCCCTGGGGGCAGCACCTGGTGGGGGCAAACGCCGGGGGTGCACAGCCCCCACGGCCATCGGCCGCAGGCTTGTCTGCCGCCGAGGCGCAGCGGGTAGAGCGCTACCGCCAGCGGCTGCTGTCGGCCCTGCGCGCCCAGGACCGCCGGGCGCTGCAAACCGCCAAGCAAGCCGTGCTGCGCAGCGCCTACCGCGAACCCGCCACCGCCGCACTGCGGCGCGCGCTGCGCGAGTTGTCGTGGTGCATGGCCGGCATGCTGCTGCCGCGATAGGTCTGGGCTGCGGCGCTTGCGCACCGGGCGGGGGTAATGCCGCAGGCCGACAGTGCCCAGGCGTCCACAGGCTCAGCCCGAACGGTGAGATGGCAGCCGTGTAGGTCTGGTTAGCGCAGCGTAACCCGACGTGAACGCTACTGGCCCTGTGGGCGTCGGGTTACGCCCTTGCGGGCTAACCCGACCTACGGGGTCTGATGGGCCCCGGCTTTGACAAGCTCAGCCCGAACGGGCGGGGGTGGCTGTGGGAGGTGGGATGGAGGAGTCCGAGACGGGTCACATAGCCATCCAGTCAATTTGGCCTCCAGGGCTTCCTAACAAAGCGCTAGCAGCTATGCATTTAATAGCAATTGCCTTGCAGGCTGGAGCCCCACCCCTCAGGCCACTTCCGCCGTGACCGCAGCAGGTTGGTCGACACAACTGTGGGTGCTGCCACAGCCCTGGATCAGTTCGCCGGGCAGGGCATCGGGGGCATGCACCACCCCTGTCACGGGGTCAAAGCCCACGCGGCGCAGGTGCAGGGCCAGCGATGCGTCCATCATTTGCGCGTGCTGCGGAAACCACTGGGCCAGCTCGCCCGTCATGATGCGGATGGGCTGGAGGTCGCCCTGCTCGGCGCGCACGATGCCCTCGCGCATCACCTGCAGCACCACCTTGTGCTGCGTGGTGTGGCAGTTGCCCGAGGCAAAGCGCGTGGCTGCCATCCAGGCGTCTTCCTGGCCAAAGTGGTGCTCGGTGTGGTCCACCAGCGCCTGCCATTGCTGCGCCACGGTGGCGTCGTCGGCTTGCTCGACTTGCGCCAGCAGGTCTACGAACTCGCGGTGGGTGTCGTCCATGAGCGGCAAATCCAGCGCCAGTGCGTCAGACCATTCCAGTGCAGCCATTTTTGTTCCTCGGTGTGTGACAAAAACGGCAGCTTAGGTACAACGGCGTGGCGTGTTTTGACCCAAATCAGTGGACAGCCACGCAGGCTTGCATTCCGTAACAAATTCCATCGCTGCAGGCCGTTGAGGGGTGCGTTCACACTCGCCCAACGGCCTGCAGCGTCAAGAGCCCCTTGGCGAATTCAGGGCGAGGACCCCAAGCTCAGCCCTGCCATCAGCTCTGCCCAAACTGGCGCTTGGCGTCGTCCACGCACTTGGACTTGAGGTCGCCCGCCAGGGCATCGCAGCGCTCCTTGGCGGCCTTGTAGTTGGCTTCGTTCTTCTCGGCGGCGGCGTCCTTACGCGCCTCGGCCACACCAGCGGCCTTTTCGGTGGCTGTTTCACCGGGCTTGGCTGCGGCCTTGGCCACCTTGGCGTTTTCCTTGGCCGTCACCTGGGCGGCTTTGGCGTCCTTCACACACACGTCCTTGGCGTTACCGCTCAGGTCATCGCACTTTTCCTTGGCAATGGCGTAGTCGGCATCGGCGCGGGCCTCGCGTGCCTTGTAGGCGGTTTTGTCGCTGGGCTTGTACTGCGCCTCCAGGTCAGCCTTGGCTACGTTCTCAGTGCCCTTGGCTTCCTTTTGGCAAATGTCCTTGGCGTTGCCGCTGAGGGCATCGCACTTTTGCTTGTTTACTTTGTAGTCGGCGGCAATCTGGTCTTTGGCCGCCTTGTATTCGGGCTGGCCCATGGCCATGGCAGAGGTGGCCAGCAAGGTGGCGGCAGACAGGGCGATGAGGTTGCGGGACAAGAGATTGGTTTTGAAGTGCATGGTGCTTCTCCTCAATGTTCAAACGGTGGGGGCGCGGCCGGGCCGCTGGGTGGGCATGCAGCCGCGGGGCTGCATGCCCGGTGCACGCGCACAGGGCGCAGTGCACGGGGGGACTGACTCAGACAGATCAGTCGTTGAAGTGGAAGGTGGGGTGGCGGGCTTGCCAGTCCTTGAGCTGCTTTTCTGCCGCCTCGCGGGCCAGGCCCTGGCGCTCTTGCAGCTTGCCCAGCAGCTGCTCGCGGCGGCCGGCAATCACATCGAAATCGTCGTCAGTGAGCTTGCCCCACTGCTCGACCATCTTGCCCTTGAATTGCTTCCAGTTGCCCTTGATGGTGTCTTCGTTCATGGCTTGCGTCCTTCGTACAACTCGCCTCAGCCATCCGCCCGAAATGCGCGGAACATCTGCGTGATGCGATGGATTCACTGTACGAACAGATGCAGCAGCCCCGCGTAGTCCCTGCCACGCAGGCCGCGTGGGCCCAGGCCTACGGGGCTGCCGGACAACACAGCGTGTCTGTAGGCCACAGCGCCGGGATATCTGCCAGCCTCAGACAGGTGGAATGCTTTTTGCAGCCCAGCCCCCACCCAAGGGGCAAAGACGTATCACCGATGTGTCTGAAGGGCGCCTCGAATGTGTCCCAGCGTAACGGCCGTATCCATTGCTCACACATTCACCGAGCACAAAAACCGCCCGCCTTCTTACACTTTGTTCAGCATTTCCACGATTGCTCACACCATGACAACAACAACGTACGAGGAGCCTTTGCACGCCACGGCGGCAGAGGAAGCAGAGGGCAGCCCCCAAGCCACAGCACACGCGGCACATACAGCGCATGCAGTTCAAGGGACACCAGCGCCGGAAGTAAGCGCCGTGCCCCGCGCACCACTGGCTGCACTGATGGCCAGCGTGGCGCTGGCAGCCTGCGGAGGCGGGAGCGAGGGCACGACCACGGCGACACCGCCTGTCAGTACCACCCCCACCCCGTCACCGGTTCCCACACCCTCCCCAACCCCAGCGCCGAGCCCCACAACACCCACGCCAACACCAGCGCCCACTCCTGCTCCGTCGCCCACACCAGCCCCGGCCCCCAGCCCATCGCCTGCGCCGTCTCCATCGCCCAGCCCGGCCCCTGCCCCCAGCCCTTACACCTACAAGACCGCTGCCACAGACCAGGAGGCCGCGCGCTTTTTGCTGCAAGCGCAGTTCAGTGCGTCCCCCGCCGAAATCGCCGCCGTGCGCAGCGTGGGATACGAGGCCTGGATCAACTCGCAGTTTGCAGCCCCCATGGGCACCAAAGGCTGGGACTGGCTCACCCAGCGCGGCTACGCCACCGTGTCTGACACCACCAACTACTACGACCAGACCTACCCCGCCGACAACATGATCTGGAGCCAGCTCATGACGGCATCAGACGGCCTGCGCAAGCGCGTGGCCCTGGCGCTGTCGGAGATCTGCGTGGTCTCGCTCAGCGGGCTGGACTTCAACTGGCGCAGCCACGCCATGGCCCACTATTGGGACCAACTGGTGGCCAACGCCTTTGGCAACTACCGCCAGGTGCTGCAAGACGTGACGCTGAACCCCGCCATGGGGTACTACCTGAACACGCGCGGCAACCAGAAGGAAAACGCCGCCAGCGGCCGCCAGCCTGACGAGAACTACGCCCGAGAAATCCTGCAGCTCATGTCCGTCGGCCTGGCCGAACTCAACCAGGACGGCACGCCCAAAACCGATGGCGCGGGCAAGCCCATCGACAGCTACAGCCAGTCCGACATCACCAACCTGGCCCGCGTCTTTACCGGCTACGACTACGACCAGACGCAGAACGTGCCTGCCACCGTGCCCGGTGGCTCGCGCGTGGTGCCCAGCACCCACTTCACGCGGCTGCCCATGGCACTCAAGGAGTCGCTGCACTCCAGCCTGGCAGCCACCTTTTTGGGCACCACCATTGCGGCCAGCACACCGGGCGCGGCCGCGCTCAAGACGGCGCTGGACACCATCTTCAACCACGCCAACGTCGGGCCATTCATTGGCAAGCAGCTCATCCAGCGGCTGGTCACCAGCAATCCCTCGCCTGCCTATGTGGGCCGCGTGGCCGCCAAGTTCAACAACAACGGGGCAGGCGTGCGCGGCGACCTGCAGGCCGTGGTCATGGCCATCCTCATGGACGACGAAGCCCGCGAACCCGCAGGCCTGACCAAGCCCAGCTTTGGCAAGCTGCGCGAACCCATGCTGCGCCTGGTGCAATGGGCGCGCACCTTTGGCGTCAACTCGCAATACGGGTACTGGAAGATTGGCGACACCAGCAGCGCGGGCTCGCGCCTGTCGCAAAGCCCGCTGCGCTCACCCTCGGTGTTCAACTTCTTTCGCCCCGGGTATGTGCCGCCCTCCACAGCCCTGGCCACGGCCGGGCAGGTGGCGCCCGAGTTTCAGCTGGTCAACGAAAGCAGCGTGGGCAGCTACTTGAACTACATGCAAAACACCATTCGCAACGGCATCTATGCCAATGCGCCCGACGTGCCCGAGAGCACCAGCAACGGCAACAACGGCTACGACATCAAGACCACCTACCCCAACGAGATGGCCCTCGTGGCCGACGCCGACGCGCTGGTGGCGCGCATCAACCTGCTGATGTGCGCAGGCCAGCTCTCGGCCGCCAACATCAAGCTCATTGCCGATGCGCTCAAGGCCACGCCCGTCACAGCGGCCAGCACCGAGGCCGTGAAGCTCAATCGCATTGCAGCGGCCATCCTCCTGGTCATGGCCTCGGCCGAGTACCTCGTCCAAAAATAACGGCAAAAAAAGAGAACAGAGAGAAGGCCCCCATGCACCTGATCCAACCCGAACTCCACACACGCCGGGCGTTTTTGCGCCGCTCCACCCAGCTGGGGCTGGCAGGCACAGCCCTGCCCTTTGCCCTGAACCTCGCTGCCATGGGCGAAGCGGCCGCCTTCACCGCCACCGACTACAAGGCCCTGGTGTGTGTGTTTCTGTACGGCGGCAACGACTACGCCAACACCGTGGTCACCTACGACGACGACAGCTACAACAAGTACGCCACCATCCGTGGCGGCAGCGGCCAGGCGGGCGGCGGCATCGCCATCCCCAAGGCAGACCTTGCCGCCACCTTGCTCAACCCCACCGTGCCCCTGGCCGCTGGCCGCCAATACGCAATGCACCCCGCCATGACGGGCATGGCCAACCTGTTCAACACCGGCAAGGCCGCCGTGCAACTCAACGTGGGCCCGCTCATCGTGCCGCTCACCCGCACGCAATACAACAGCAGCAACCGCGCGCTCTACCCCATCCCGCCCAAGCTGTTCTCGCACAACGACCAACAGTCGGTGTGGCAGTCCTCGTCACCCGAAGGCTCCACCGTAGGCTGGGGCGGCAATCTGGGTGATTTGGCCCTGTCGTCCAACACCAACTCGCTGTTCACCTGCATTTCGGTCACCGGCAACGCGGTGTTTCTGTCCGGCGATTCGGCCCTGTCCTACCAGGTCAGCACCGGCGGGGCCATTGCCATCAATGGGGTGAAGAACAACGTCTACGGCTCCACCGCCGTGCGCTCGGTGCTCACATCGCTCATCCAGCAGACCAGCCCCCAGGTGCTGGAGAACGAGTACAACCGCATCACCACCCGCGCCGTCACCGCTGAATCGCAAATCACCAGCGGCCTGGCGGGCGTGACACTGGCCACCGCCTTCCCTGCCAACAACTCGCTGGCCGATCAGCTCAAGATGGTGGCGCGCCTCATCGGCGCACGCAGCACCCTTGGCAGCAAGCGGCAGGTGTTCATGGTGTCGCTGGGCGGCTTTGACCTGCACGACAACCTCATCTCGCAGCAGCCCACCCTGATGAAGCGCGTGAGCGAAGCCATGACCGCCTTCTACGACGCCACCGTCGAACTGGGTGTGGCCGACAAGGTCACCGCCTTCACCGCATCCGACTTTGGCCGCACCTTGAACTCCAACGGCGACGGCTCGGACCACGGCTGGGGCAGCCACCACTTCATGGTGGGCGGCGCCGTCAAGGGCAAGGCGCTTTATGGCAAGGCACCGCCCGTGAGCAACACCAACAGCACCACCGACGCCGCAGACCAATGGCACGTGGGCCAAGGCCGCCTGCTGCCCAGCACCTCGGTCGACCAGTACGCAGCCACCTTGGCCAAATGGTTTGGCGTGGCCAACGGCGAAATGGCGGGCGTGCTGCCCAACCTCAGCCACTTTGGCGGGGCCGACTACCCGACCGACCTGGGCTTCATGACGGCCTGACGCAGGCGCCGGCCTCTACCGGCCCACCCCACCCGCCCGGACCACGCCAGTGCTCCGGGCTTTTTTGCGCTGGGGCCTGGGGCAACGCTGCCGCGCCGCCTCAGCGCGCAATAAGAACCTATTCAAAGGCATCAGCCCGCAGAGCCCCGCGCCTTCATCTTCAACTGCGCATACAGCTCAGGCAGCTTCAGCTTGGTGCCCATCTTGTGCTTGAGGGTTTTCAGCTCCGCCATCACCGCCTGCAGCTCGCCGGGGGTGGGTTGCAGGGGCTGCAGGCACTGGGCCAGCACAGGCACCACCTGGCGGCGCATAAAGCGCCCTCCCGTCATCGCCATCTGCCACACCACCAGCGCAATGCCCAGGCCCAAGGCCACCAGCACGCCCAAGCCCCCCTCATCCGGCGCTATCACGTGCGCAATGGCAGGCACCGTGACAAGCAGCGCCACCGCCCCCAGCAGTGCAAAACCCACCTCCTTGTCCATGTGTGTGGAGGCAAACTGCTTCTCTACCTTCGGCGACAGCAGCAAAAACGGATTGCGGATCAGCGCATGCCGGTCTTGGGCCGACAAGGTGTGCGGGTTGTCGCGCACCTGCTGCTCCAGCGCCAGCCGATCGGCCCAGGCCTCGTGCAGGTTCGGAAACGTCTGGCGCACCATGTCGTTCCAGGGCAGCAGCTTGGGCACGACCTTGGCGTAATGGGTGGGCTCGGCGTTGTAAACGGTGTGGCACTTCAGGCAGGTGCGCTCAAACCCCACCAGCTCGCCCTGGCTCACAGAGACGTAATACACATGCCCCGCAGACCCAATGCGCTGCAACGCAAAAGGCCGCGGCTTGCGGCAAATGGGACAAAAATCGGCCACATGGCCCAGCTTGCGATAGACGAGCTTGCGCCCCCAGACGATGAACATCGGTTCCCTCTCTCATGTAATCTTGGTTTTAGAGAGCGGCCATTCTATTGATCCGGCACGAACCGAGCAGAACCGTTCACGCTGAGCCCTTCGGCAGGCTCAGGACAGGCTTGTCGAAGCGCCGCACAAGGTTTCGACAAGCTCAACCCGAACGGATATTTCAAGTTCAAAGAGGTCGGCTCCATCACGGCCTGCCCGCGCCCTACAGCACAGGCAGGCCACCCAACGGAGCCTTGGGAGGCAGCGCGATCAGAACCCCGCCAGCACCACCTTGCCGTGCGCCTTGCCCGTCTCGATCAGCGCATGGGCCTTGCGCAGGTTGTGCGCGTTGATGCTGCCAAAGCTGGTGCTCACGGTGGAGCGCACGCGCCCCGCATCCACCAGCGCAGCCACCTCGGCCAGCAGCGCACCCTGCTCGCCCATGTCGGGCGTTTCATACATGGGGCGGGTGAACATCATCTCCCAGTGCAGCGACAGCGCCTTGCCCTTGAGCGGCATCGCGTCCAGCCCCTGCATATCGTCGATCACGCCCAGGCGCCCCTGGGGCTTGAGGGCCTCGATCAGTTGCGTGTAGTGCTGCTGCGTCTGCGTCAGGCTGGCCACCAGCTCCACGCCCTCCACCCCAGCGGCCCTCAGCTCGGCCGCCAGCGGGCGCGAATGGTCGACCACCACATGCGCGCCCAGGTCCAGGCACCACTGGCGCGTTTCGGGGCGCGAGGCCGTGGCCACCACCCGCAGCTGCGTCAGCTGCCGCGCCAGCTGGATCAGGATGGAGCCCACCCCGCCCGCACCGCCCACCACCAGCAGCGTCTGCCCCGCGCCGCCGCCCTTGGCCACGCCCAGGCGGTCAAACAGCAGCTCATACGCCGTGATGCTGGTCAGCGGCAAAGCCGCCGCCTGCTCGTCGCTCAGCGACTGGGGGGCCAGCGCCACAATGCGCTCGTCCACCGCATGCAGCTCGCTATTGGCCCCGGGGCGGGCGATAGAGCCCGCGTAATACACCCGGTCACCCACCTTGAAGCGCGACACCTGTGCGCCCACCGCCTCCACCGTGCCCACGGCATCCCAGCCCAGCACCTTGGCCTGCCCCTCGGGCGGCAGCGAGCCCTTGCGCACCTTGGTGTCCACCGGGTTCACCGACACCGCCTTCACCCGCACCAACACATCGCGTGCGCCCGGCACCGGCGCAGGCAGCTCCAAATCCAACAGCGCCTCGGCATGGTCCACAGGCCAATTTGCACGGTATCCAACGGCTTTCATCACAGTCCTTTCATTGCACTGCTGCAGGCGCGCATTGCGCCAACACGGCGCCCAGCGCACACGGCATTGCATCGCTTCATCACTGGCCGGGCCCATCCCAAGCCATGCAGGCACTGTAGATAAGCAACCCGCAATTGATAAGACGGCTTTGAATGCATTCAATTTCAAATGAAAATTGAAAATAGCGATCCGGGACCTCGGAACTAGAAACATCCGTTCGGGCTGAGCCCGTCGAAGCCCTGCGCGGCGCGTCGACTGCGCTCTGCGTGAACGGCTGCATGGGGTAAGTGCCCCGTCCACCCAGCCCAAACCCTGCTCTGACCCACAGCCCGCCCATGAAAATCGAAAACCTGGCCGACCTGCACGTGCTCACCCACACCGCCCGCACCGGCACCCTCAGCGCCGCCGCCCGCGCCCTGGGCATGACACCCGCCGCCGCCAGCGCCGCACTCAAGCGGCTGGAAGGGCAACTGGGCTCGCGTCTGTTCGAACGCTCCACCCGCGCCATGCGCCTCACCGCCCAGGGGCAGATCCTGCTCGACTACGCCCAGCGCGCGTTTGACCTGCTGGCCGAAGGCGAAAGCATGGCCACCGCCCACCACGGCACCCTGGTGGGTACATTGCGCGTGGCCGCCCCGTCCGACTTGGCGCGCAACATGCTGCTGCCCTGGTTTGACGAGTTTTTGGCAATACACCCCGGTGTGGAACTGGCCCTGAGCGTGAGCGACAGGCCCCTGGACGTGACGCGCGACGAAGTCGACGTGGCCCTGCGCTACGGCCCCTTGGCCGACTCGAGCCTCATCGCCCGCCCCCTCACCACCACCCGCCCCATGCTGTGGGCCGCCCCGGCCTACCTGGCGCGCCACGGCACGCCCACCACCCCGCAAGACCTGCTGCAGCACAACTGCATCGCCTTTCACATCGCAGGCCGCCCCGCCCGCACCTGGCGCTTTGGCCGCGACGGGCAATGGACCGAAGTGCGCGTCAAAGGCAACCGCACCGCCGACGACGCCGCCCTGGCCCGCGACTGGGCCATCGCAGGCCACGGCATCATCTACAAATCCGTGCCCTACCTGCACCACGAACTGCACCACAGCCCCCTGGTGCGCCTGCTGCCCGAATGGGACACCCCGCCCTACCCTCTGCAAGCCCTGCTGCCCAGCGGCCGCTTCGTGCCTGCGCGGGTACGGGCGTTGGTGGATTTTTTGGTGGGGAAGTTTGATGGGTTGCCGCAAGAGTGAGGCAGGTAAACCCGTGTGAAATTTGGATCAAAAGTGGCCCTAGCGCTTATTCCGAAAGCGCTAGAAGCTACTAATTTGAGAGCAAATTGAGTTTGCAAGAAAGGTTGCTTCCCCGCCCCGGTGATGAGTCGTTGCCACGCCACTGCACTCGCGCGGAGATCGGGCGCCGGGGGTTTTCGGTGTCGCTGTGGCTTTGCAGGCGGTTGGTGCCGCTGGCGGCTTGTTCGGTGCGCTGCTCTGTGGCGGTGCCTGCCAGGGTTTGGACGGTGTAGTTGGCCTGGGTGCTGGTAGCTACCGTGGATGCGAGCCCGGCAAAGACAAAGGCCAGCAAGAGGTTGAGCCTGCTGGCCTTGGTGGGGGTTGAGCCAAATGGGCTGCTAGCGCTTGAGGGATAAGCGCTGGCAGCTATGAATTTAGGAGTCATCAACCGCTGCAAGTGGCCTGTCGGGACTTCACCTTTCAATCTGCCGTCGAGAGGTGCCAGGTTTTGCGCGAGTCAGGCAAAAAACAAGACTTGACCCTAGGGAAACTCTGCACGAATCGGGTGTGGTTGTTCCACGGCGCAGAGCGAAGTTAAAAGCACTCACGTTGAGTAACTTCGGCCTGAGCAGTGCGCCCTCAGACGCTGCGCGGGGGCCATTGGCCCTTGATCTTTGGGCATCACGCCCCCTGCACACGCACCTGTCCCTGGCTGATCAGCAGTTTGTGCCTTGCCATCCACAGATTTGACAGCGCAAACAGCGTGACGATCTGCGCCGTGTTCTTCTTGAGCCCACGGTAGCGCACCTTCACGTACCCAAACTGCTGCTTGAGCACCCTGAAAGGGTGCTCTACCTTGGCGCGGATGCTGGCCTTGGTGCGTTCAAGTTGGTCGATCAGCGCCTCAAGAGGCTTGTCTTTGTCCAAAGCCCGACGCAGTCCTGGTCGCAGGGCCACATGCCAGCGGACACTCTTGTTAGCATCGGGCCGCTTGTCTACACCTTGATAGCCTGCATCACCAAAGGCATCCGTTTCTTGCCCGTGCAGCAGGCTGTTGGCCTCAATCACGTCGTTCACATTGCCACTGGTGCCGCGCACGCTGTGCACCAGCCCAGAGTCAGCATCCACCCCGATGTGCGCCTTCATGCCAAAGTACCACTCGTTGCCCTTCTTGCTTTGATGCATCTCGGGGTCTCGTGCTTTGCCTTCGTTCTTGGTGGACGTCGGCGCCGCAATCAGCGTTGCATCCACTACGGTGCCTGCCTTGAGTTGCAGCCCTTTGGCTTGCAGCAGTGCATTGATCGTAGCGAGTATCTGATCGGCCAGCTTGTGGCGCTCTAGCAGATGCCGAAAACGCAGGATGCTCGATTCACTGGGGATGTGTTCGTCCCAGTGAGACAGGCCGGCAAAGTCACGAAAGGCTGGCACATCGTGCAGCGCCTCTTCCATGGCTGGATCGCTGAGCTTGAACCACTGCTGCATGAAATGGATACGCAGCAGGGTCTGCACTGCAAAGGGCTGCTGGCCCCGGCGTCCGATCTCTGGGGCATAAGGCTCAATGAGCGAGACCAACTCGACCCAGGGCACCACCAACTCCATCGCATCAAGAAACTCACGCTTGCGGGTGCGCTTGGTGGTATTGCTCAGGCCCAGGCTGCTTTGCTTCATGAGCGTATTGTCCTCGCCTGCACACTGGCTCAAGCACATCTCAGAGGGATTCGTGCAGAGCATCCCTAGCGGCCCACAAATCAGCCTATGTAGGACTTTTTTCAAGACCGTGAACAACTGTCATGCCCCATTCCCTCCTTCCTATTGCTTTGAATCAATCCCTATTGCTGCCAGAAACGGCGCAACTTGCAGTTCAATGGGTAACTCGCCTCGAAAGACTCCCTGGCTAGAAAACCTCATTTGCTCAGTCTCCAAGTCGATAACCTCCGCATGGAATTCGCCACTACGCCAGCACGTTATACGCGCTACAGCAGTAGGCGTATCTATATCAAGCCGTGCGGAGGAATTGTCCGAAGGCCGACCTTCGGTCACTGTCGCTTCCACTCCCAAAGAAGTTTGGATTTCGCCAATGTGTTTTGCCCAATCAAGAAAAAAGCTCAACATGTTCTCTCCATTAAGGAATTCTGGTCGCTGAGTGCACGATTCCAGTCGCTTCAGGCATCTGCGGTAGTGGCAACCCCTTTCTCCCGGCGAGCCGCCCCTCAAGCGAATTGGGTCCAATGATTTTTGACCAACCTTCATTTGTCGCTCTCAAAGAAGACGAAGGCACGTTGAACTCCACATACACGCTACCTGGTTTGGCTTGATTGATAAATGCAGAAGCGTTAGTAGGTGTTGCGACATGTGTGGTACCTGAGAAGCTCTCTTGAACTCTACCGGATGCCTTCATTGCATCAAGCTCAGCTTGCGACATCCACCGTCCAACCCTGGTAGTTTGCACGGCTGCCGCTTCACACGCATCCCCGAGTGGCTTGGCAGCGCGGCTCACTCCAAAACTCGCGGCAGTTAATACCTGCTCTCCCAGCATCGTCCCGAAACTCAGCGCAGCTGCTCCGTAGTTCCCATTCTCCAAGGCAGTCATGCCTCTATCGAATGACACTTGCCCAGGCACCCACGCTCGAAGCCAAGGCGAGCTTTCATACAACCCCTGTGGATCAATCCCATTCAACGGATTGCCACTGACATACCCAAACCGATTCCACCCCCCATCCAGCCCAATCGGGTCCGCTTGGATGTACCTCCCCCCCTGAGCGTCATAGTACCGATTCAGGTTGTAGCTCAACCCCGTCTCTTCATCCCACACCTGCCCCGGGTAGCGCAGCTTGAAGTTCACTTCTTCGCTGTACACGCTGCCTGAGGTGTTGCTGCTGCCGCCCAGCTGTGGCGCTTCAAACGCGTAGCCTGTGGCCCCGGTGGTGGGGGCTACTTCTCCGTACCCCGTGATCAGCCATTGCCACACGACTTGGCCTTGTGTGTTGGTCAAGCGCCGGGGGGTGTTCAGGTGGTCGCTGTCTATGGCGTACAGGCGTCCGTTGATTTGCGCCCCAATGGGCATGGGGCCGCTGGCGGTGGGTAGCCATAGCACTTCGGTGCTGTCTGCCTCGCCTGCGGGGGCAGAGCGGATGAAAACACCTGCTCCATGCGGCGTGGGGATTAGTCACATCATCCCTACGGTTCGGTGGTGCCGGAATGGCCTTTCACCTCAGTGCCGATACGACTGCACCAAACATATGCTCCGGTGCTCGAAAGAAAGCCCAGAGCCATACAAAGCACTGCGGTCCACGTCTTCTCAGTTGCTGCGGCCTCTGCCTCGATCCTGGAAATGGCTGTGCGCAAAGCCTCAGCGGAGATGGTTTCATCTTGCTGTGCCTTGGCCTCTAAAGCCGTGATTTGACTCTCTGCTTTATGCCAAGCCATCCAGGATGCCAACGGGGCGCCTATCAAAAACCAAACAGACGCCGCCAGTAACAACGCAACGAATTGCCTGACCAACACGTCTTTGGCGCTGGACGAAGGGGTGAAGCAGTTCATGGAACTTTGCATACGAAGACTGCAGCGAAACCTTCAGAAGACACAGAAGCTACAGCAGAAGCCGCCCTGCTAACTCACCTCACCCCCGCCCCCACCCACTCATCCACCTCCATCGCCACCTGCCGCGCAGCCTCAGCCAGGGCGCGTGTTCCACCCGCCGCATCTGCCGTCAGGGCGGGCTTTTGCACGATGAAGACGCGCTGGCCCAGCAGGGTTTCGCCTGCGGGGGTGGGGTCTACCAGGGTGGCGCGCAGGCGCAGCAGGCCGGTGCTTTCGGTGGGGCTGGTGAAGAGGTGGCTGAACTCTTCAAGCTCGATGCGCAGCACGGCGGGCAGTTTGCCGCCGCGGGCGGTGTCGCGGGCCTGGGCGGCGGCGTCGGCGTCTTGCAGCACGGCGCGGCGTTGGCCCAGTTGGGCGCGCAGGGCTTGTTGCACGAGTTGCACGGGGGGTTGCGTCCAGCGGGCCAGGGTGTAGGGGCGCAGTTGCTGGGCGTCGGCGTAGGCCAGGCGGTATTGCACGGCGGTGCTGCCTTCGGCCAGGCCGGTGGCTTCTACGTCGGCCAGGGCGATGGGGGCCAGGGGCGCGCGGCGGTCGGCCGGGGCGTAGCTGGTGAGGCCGGGGCCAAAGTCGTAGGACACGGGGCGGTTAGGCGCGGCGGGCAAGGCGCTGCAACCGGCCAGCAATACCAAGCAAAAAGTGCCTGTAGCGCTTGCCAGGCGAGCGCTAGCAGCTATATTTTTAATAGCATCCATTGCAGAGCGGGACGAACGGGCAAAGGGGTGGGCGGGGGTGGTGTGCATGGCGCGGGCCTTTGTGGGTCAGGGTTTGGCCAGGGGTGGGGCAAAGCCGGGCTCGCCCGGGCCGGGGGGCAGGCGGCCACTGCCGTAGATGAAGAGTTGGGGGTTGTCGCTGACGCTGGCGGCGGCCAAGCCCATTTGGCGCACGGCGCGGCCGGTTTCGTCGGCGGCGCGGTTGATGCTGGGCAGGGTGGATCGGCTGAAGTTGTCGGCCGCTGCGGCCATGACCTGGGTGCCGTGGGTGAGCTGGTCGATGGCGCCGCCTTCAGCGCTCAGGCGCAGGGTGGTGGTGCGGATGTCGTTGGCCATGACGGAGACGTTGTTGCTGGCTTGTTGCAGGGCTTTCATGGTCTGGCGGGCGTCGGCGGCCAGGGGGGGCAACGCGGCCAGGGCGGGGTCCAGCCGGTTTTGCACAACGGCGTCCACGCGCTGGGTCAGGGTGTTGACGCTGCCTGCGGCCTGGCCGATGTGGCCCAGGGCCTGGGTGATGCGTTGCTGGTTTTCGTCGCCCAGCAGCTGGTTGATGCGGCGGGTGGCTTCTTCGACCTGGGCGAGGATGTTGGGCGCTTGCTCTGCCAGGCGGCCAAAGGGCGAGGGCTTGAGGGTCAGGCGCGGCAGGCCGCTGGGGCCGGGGGGCAGTTGGGTCAGGGGCTGTGGCGAGTCGTCGAGCAGGACGTGGGCCAGGCCGGTGACGCCCTGGTAGCCCAACGTGGCAAAGGTGGTGGGGCTGATGGGGGCGCTGTCGTTGACGGCGATGCGGATGAGCACGTTGCCGCTGATCTGCGGGTCAAACCCGATGCGGGTGACTTTGCCCACGGCCACGCCTTTGTAACGCACGGTGGCCTGGGGCTGCAGGCCGCTGACGCCTTCGCGGGTGGAGAGTTCGTATTGCTCGTAGTTGGCGTTGTCGCGGGTGAGCCAGATGGCCAGGCCCGCCAGCAGGGCGGCCACGACGATGACGAAGGTGCCTGCGGCGAGGGCGTGTGATTTGTTTTCCATCAGAGGTCCTTGTGGGGCACAGATGCGGGCGTGGGCGCGGCGGTGGTGGCTGGCGCTGCATCGGCAACAGCGGTGGGCTGCAGCGGGGCCATGGCGCGTTGGCCGCGTTCGCCCATGAAGAAATGTTCGATGAACGGGTGCTTGAAGTGGGCCACCTCGTGCGGTGGGCCGGTGACGATGACTTTTTTATCGGCCAGCACGGCCACGCGGGTGCTCAGGGCAAAGAGGGTGTCCAGGTCGTGCGTGACCATGATGACCG
This sequence comes from Acidovorax sp. 62, assembly GCF_002754495.1. Taxonomy (NCBI): domain Bacteria; kingdom Pseudomonadati; phylum Pseudomonadota; class Betaproteobacteria; order Burkholderiales; family Comamonadaceae; genus Acidovorax; species Acidovorax sp. 62. Next base: position 4,371,459 of record NZ_PEFJ01000001.1, on the reverse strand, counting down.
TGAGGCCCAGGGCCGAGCGCAGCTCGCGCACCAGGGCGCAGAAGTCGTCGGAGCTGCTCGGGTCCAACCCGGCGGTGGGCTCGTCGAGCAGCAAGAGGGGCGGGTCCATGATGAGGGCGCGGGCCAGAGCCACGCGCTTGACCATGCCGCCCGACAGATCAGCCGGCATGCGGGTGGCGTGCTCGGGCTTGAGGCCCACCATCTGCAGCTTGACGAGGGCGGCTGAGCGCACGAGTTCTTCGGGCAGGGTGCCTTGCTCGCGCAGGGCAAAGGCGACGTTGTCGAGCACGTTGAAGGCCGAGAACAGCGCGCCGTGCTGGAACAGCATGCCCACGCGGCTGGCGGCGCCTTCGCGGCCCATTTCAGACGCGGGGCGGCCCAGCACGGTGACGCTGCCGCGCGTGGGCCGGGCCAGGCCCAGTATTTGGCGCAGCAGCACGGTTTTGCCGGTGCCCGAGCCCCCGACGAGCGAGAGCATCTCGCCGCGCTGCACCGTGAACTCCAGGTCTTGGTGCACGGCAAAGGCTTCGCTGCCTTTGCCAAACACGCTCCACAGCCCTTTGGCTTCAACGATGGGCCGTTCGTGGACAGGTGTGTGGGCGGGCACGGCGAGGGGTTTCGGAATGGGGGCGGAAGACGGGGGGTGCAGAGCGGCGGTCATGGCTCAGATCCCCACGTTGCGGAAGGCGACGGCAAAGAGCGCATCGACGATGATGACCATGGTGATGGAGGTGACGACCGAAGCGGTGGTGCCTTCGCCCAGGCTTTGGGTGTTGGGCTTGACGCGCAGGCCCCAGTGGCAGCCGATGAGGGCGATGAGCCCCCCGAACACCACCGATTTGGCCATGGCCAGCGTGAGGTTGCCCACCTTCACAGCCGCAGGCAGGGCCTGCACAAAGTACGACGAAGAAATGCCCAGCGTGATGTCGGCCGCCAGCATGCCCCCGGCCAGCGCGGCCAGCGTGGTCCACACGCTGATGAGCGGCATGGCCAGCGCCAGGGCGATGGTGCGGGGCATAACGAGCCGAAAGCCGTGCGGGATGCCCATGACGCGCATGGCGTCCAGTTCTTCGGTCACGCGCATCACGCCAATCTGCGCGGTGATGGACGAGCCCGAGCGCCCCGCCACCAAAATGGCCGCCAGCATGGGCCCCAGCTCGCGGATGAGCGAGATGCCCAGGATGTTGACGATGAACGATTCGGCCCCGAACTGGCGCAGCTGCAGGCTCATCAGGTAGGCCAGCACCACGCCAATCAAAAAGCCCACCAGCGCGGTGATGGGCAGCGCCGTGGCGCCCATGCGGTACAGGTGGCCCGACACATCGCGCCAGGGGCCGCGCCGGGGGTTGCGGGCCAGGCGCAGCAGGTCCAGCACCAGTTGGCCCACCATCTGCACCACATGGCGGGCGTGGTCCAGCCCGTGCAGCACCAGCACGCCCAGGTGGTCCACCTGGTCAAACAGGCGCCAGGGCGCTGGGGCGGGTGGGTTGGCAATGGTGAGCTGGGCCACGCGTTCGAGCAGGGTGCGCTGCACGTCCGTCAGCGCCAGACGCGCGGGCCAGGCACGGCCCCAGTGGTTCCACAGCAGCTGCGCGCCGACATGGTCCAGCCACTGCAGGGCGCGCAGGTCCCAGCCCAGGGCGGCGGCAGGCGCGTTGTCTTGCAGCTGGCGGCGCAGCAGCTTCCACTGCGAGCGGGTGCCCAGCTCGGCCGCACCCCAGCGGCCCTGCGGCTGCGCGCACGGCCCCTCGGGCGTGTCGGTGCGGACGATGCAGGGGGCGGCGCTGTCAGTGGTCATGTGGGAGGGCGGCACAAGCCACCGGGCAGGGCAATGGGGGTAAACGACAGAGTCAGGCATGGTAGCGGAGCCGGGCGCAACCCCTTGGCACATTCTTGCGGCCCGTGCATGCAATTTTTATCAAAATGCCCTCTAGCGCTTGATTGATAAGCGCAAGCAGCTATTTATTTGATAGCAACAGGCATTTACCCCATCGACAGGCAACGGGCGCTCAGCACAATGGGGCGGGTAACCCATCCGTTCCATCTCCGCCATTTCCCTATCCATGAGCGACACCCAGTTTGACTACATCATCATTGGCGGCGGCACTGCGGGTGCCCTGCTGTGCAACCGACTGAGCGCAGACGGCCGCCACCGCGTGCTGCTGGTGGAGGCGGGCCGCAAGGACGACTACCACTGGATCCACATCCCCGTGGGCTACCTGTATTGCATTGGCAACCCGCGCACCGACTGGCTGTACCACACCGAGCCCGACGCGGGCCTGAACGGCCGCACCCTGCGCTACCCGCGTGGCAAGACACTGGGCGGCTGCAGCAGCATCAACGGCATGATCTACATGCGCGGCCAGGCCCGCGACTACGACCAATGGGCCCAGCTGACGGGCGACGACAGCTGGCGCTGGGACAACGCCCTGCCCTTCTTCCGCCGCCACGAGGACCACTGGCGGCTGGACCAGCCCGAGGGCGTGAATGAAAATTTCAAACGCCTGCACGGCAACAAGGCCACCGGCAGCACGGGCGAGTGGCGGGTAGAGAAGCAGCGCCTGCGCTGGGACGTGCTGGACGCCTTTGCCCAGGCTGCGCAGGAGGCCGGCATTGCCGCCACCGATGACTTCAACCGGGGCACCAACGAGGGCGTGGGCTACTTTGAGGTGAACCAGAAAAGCGGCTGGCGCTGGAACACGGCCAAGGCCTTTTTGCGGCCCACCTGCTACGGGCGGCCCAACTTTGAGATGTGGACCAGCGCGCAAGCGGCGCAGCTCATCATCGAGACGCAGCCCGACGGGCAGCACCGCTGCACCGGCGTGAAGGTGTGGGACGGCCAGCAGATGGTGACGGCCCACGCTGGCCGCGAGGTGGTGCTGAGCGCGGGCGCCGTCAACTCGCCGCAGCTGCTGCAGCTCTCGGGCATTGGGCCCGCAGCACTGCTACGCCAGCACGGGCTGGAGGTGGCGGTGGACCTGCCCGGCGTGGGCGCCAATTTGCAAGACCACCTGCAGATCCGCTCGGTCTTCAAGGTACAGGGCGTGCCCACGCTCAACACCATGGCCAATTCGCTGGTGGGCAAGGCCAAGATCGGGCTGGAATATGTGCTCAAGCGCAGCGGGCCCATGAGCATGGCGCCCTCGCAACTGGGCGCCTTCACCCGCAGCAGCGCAGAGCATGTACACCCCAACATCCAGTACCACGTGCAGCCTTTGTCGCTGGATGCGTTTGGCGAGCCGCTGCACAGCTTCCCGGCCTTCACGGCCAGCGTGTGCAACTTGAACCCCACCAGCCGGGGCACGGTGCAGATCAAGAACGCTGATTTCCGCGCCGCCCCGGCCATTGCCCCCAACTACCTGAGCACCCCCGAGGACCGCAAGGTGGCCGCCGACAGCCTGCGCGTGACGCGCCGCATCGTCGCCCAGCCCGCGCTGGACAAGTACCGCCCCGAAGAGTGGAAGCCCGGCGTGCAGTACCAGACCGACGCAGACCTGGCGCGGCTGGCGGGCGACATTGCCACCACCATCTTCCACCCCGTGGGCACCACCAAAATGGGGCACGACCTGGACCCTATGGCGGTGCTGGACAGCCAGATGCGGGTGCGCGATGGGCGCGGCGGCGTGGTGCACGGCCTGCGCGTGGTGGACGCCGGGGCCATGCCCACCATCACCAGCGGCAACACCAATTCGCCCACGCTGATGATGGCCGAGCGCGCCGCACAGTGGATGGTGGAGGCACAGCGCGCGGGCAGTTGAGGCGACGAGTTGACGTGACGGGCTGCGCGACGGGCCACCTGCAACCGCACAAGCCACCGCACAATCGCGGGCATGTACACATCCACCTTCATTTTTGCGGCGGGCCAGTTTGACGAGGCTTTTCACCGCCTGGACGAGGCCATTGCCACGGCAGCCCGCGCCCTGCCCGCGCCCTGCCCGGCTACCTGGGCGAAGAGTCGTGGGAGGACACGCGCAACGGGCTGCTCTCCAACGTGTATTACTGGGAATCTCTGGCGGCGCTACAGGCGCTGATGCAGCACCCAGCGCATCCAAGAGCCTGTTTACGATCTCGCAGGGGATCGCGTTGGAGCGCAATCGGGATGAGTGGATGCCTCGGATGCGCCGCATGGGCTCGTGCCCATGCAAGCGGCCGAGGCATTCAATCGCCCGATTTCGCTCCAACCCTTCGGGCAGCGGTTTTTGCGGGCGGTCTGCGGCGTTGCGGCGCTTGTGGATAGCCAAGCTATCCACTGCGCACCGCGCCTTGCATCCCATCCCGCAAAGACCGCTGCGCGACCCCTGGGAGATCGTAAATAGGCTCTGAAGCCAAGGCCGAGCAGGCGCGCTGGCTGGCCGGTTACCAGGTGGTGATTGCCGAGGTGCTACGCACCTACGGCGACGGGCAGCTACAGGGCCGCCTGCCCACGGCCGGGCTGTTCAGTCCAGCGCCAGATCAGCGAATGCCACCCACATAACGCCGCGCCTGCGGGTGCGCCGAGGCCATGGTGTGCACTGAGGGGGCCGCCGCCTGTTCGGCAGTCCGGGCAGCCACGGCTTCGCGGGCGCTGCGGCGCAGCTCGGCGGCCTGGGTGTCTTGCATGCAGTGCTCCAGGCGGTCGGCCCATTCGACCAGCTCGGGGGCCTGGTCTTGCACGGCGCGTTCGCGGGCAAAGCGGACGATCTCGCGGGCGTAGCTGCCGTTGCTCGCCATCCACTCGGTGTCCGTCACGCGCCCCGTCTTGCGCCGCAGCAGCACATGCAGGTGCGCGGCGATGGCGAGTTTCTCGCTGTGGTTCATGTGTCGCTGCCTCCGTTGCCTTCGGATATGCCCCACAGGGGGGCAGACGCAGCGGGTGTTTGCACAAGGCGTGCCAGCTCTTTGAACAGGTTCTTGGCCCCCATTTGATGCACTGCACAATCCTCGGGAAACCCCCAATGCACCAGCGCAGGGCAGGAGTTACATTGCAGTTACTCAACGGGGCGCCAAGGTGTTCCCAGATGAGGGGACCGAGGAGACAACCCGTAAACCAACTACCAAGATAAGCACCCAACGAGGTGCGCAAAATTTTCAAAGCGCTGGCGATCCCAGCGCTTTTTTTTGTCCTTGCGGGTCCACGGCCAGGGGGGTTGTCCTCCTCAAGCACCCATGCCGACGAGGCCCAGGCGCTATAAAAACCATAACAGCCATAACAGGCTGCATGCCAAAATCGGGCGATGGAATGGATTTTTATTACCCTGGCCTCGCTCTTCGCAGGCTTTATCGACGCGATTGTGGGTGGGGGCGGCCTGATTCTGACCCCTGCGCTGTTTGCCGCTTTTCCGGGCACCGCCCCGGCCACTTTGTTTGGCACCAACAAGGCCGGCTCGGTCTGGGGCACGGCCATGGCCACCTGGCAATACAGCCGCCGGGTAGAGATGCGCTGGCGGGCCCTGCTGCCCGCAGCGGGTGCGGGCTTTGCAGGCGCCTTTGCCGGGGCCTGGACGGTGACCGCACTGTCGCCCGACTTCTTGCGCAAAGTGCTGCCCCTGGTGCTGTTGGCCGTGCTGGCCTACACGCTGGCCAAAAAAGACCTGGGCCGCCACCACGCCCCGCGCTTTGCGGGCCGCACCGAGGTGTGGGTGGCCTGCCTGGTGGGCCTGGGCATTGGGTTTTATGACGGCTTCTTTGGCCCCGGTACCGGCAGCTTCTTTGTCTTTTTGTTTGTGCGCCTGCTGGGCTATGACTTTTTGAACGCGTCCGCCTCGGCCAAGCTGCTCAACTGCGCCACCAACATTGCGGCCATCACGCTGTTCGCCTTCAAGGGCCATGTGTGGTGGCACTACGCCGTCACACTGGCCATTGCTAACGTGGTGGGCAGCATGGCGGGCACGCACATGGCGCTCAAGCACGGCACCGGTTTTGTGCGCGGCATCTTCATCGTGGTGGTGAGCAGCCTGATCCTGAAGACGGGCTACGACGCGTTTTTGCGCTGAGCACAGCTCCGCGCAATGAGGCCGCCAGCAGGGCGGCCCTGTATTTGCCCTGGCATCGCGCTTGCTAGAAGGGGTTTGAGGAGGGTCAAAAAAACCTTGACCATCCGCGCAACACTAGGGTTGTCCTGCGTGGCCTGAAAAAGCACGGGCATCCTATAATTTGTTTCTATTTGATGACGCACCCCATCGCTTTTGGCGATGCCTCGTCTCCCCCGCTCCGGCTTGCTTACCTGCATGCCGGATTTTTTTGTACCTGAAACACCCCTAGCAGGACCTTGCCATGAAACTGTTGAAGACCGTTGTTACCGCCGTGGCGCTGTGCGCTGCCTTTGCCGCCCAAGCCCGCACGCTGGACGAAGTCAAAAAAGACGGCAAGATCATCGTGGCCACCGAGGGCCAGTTTGCCCCCTTCAACTACTTCAAGGGCACCCAGCTGACGGGCTTTGAAGTGGAAGTGGCCGAGCTGGTGGTCAAGAAGATGGGCCTGAAGCTGGAGTGGAAGACCCTGGGCTTTGACGCCCTGCTGACCGGCCTGGCCCAAAACCGCTGGGACGCCGTGATCGCCTCGCACGGCGTGACCGAAGAGCGTGCCAAGGCCGTGACGTTTGCCAACCCCCACTACTGCTCGGGCGGCATGATCGTGGCGATGGATGAAAAGATCCGCAACGCCAAGGACCTCACCGGCAAGGTGGTGGCCGTGCAAACCGGAACCAGCTACCTCACGAACGTGCAAAAGCTCGCAGGCGTGAAGGAAGTGAAAAACTTCCCGCAAGACACCGACGCCCAGCGCGCCCTGATCTCCAAGCGCGTGGACGCCTGGGTGAGCGACAAGTTCGTGGCCAAGGAAGCCGCGGCAAAGAACGCCAAGGCCGGCTTCAAGCTGGGCGACATGCTGTTCATCGAGCGCATCGCCCCCGCCATGGCCCTGGGCAACACCAGCCTGGCCGATGCCTGGAACAAGGCCTTTGCCGAAGTGCTGGCCGACGGCAGCTACGCCGCCGTGTCCAAGAAGTACTTCAACGAAGACGTGCGCTGCAACTGAGTTGCCGTCGCCAGGGGCGAGAGGGGTTGAGGCGGGCCAAGCTGGCCGCCCCCCTGCGGCCCCCAGGGTGCACAGAGGGTACATGCCCTCTGCGCACCCTTTGTTTTTGCTGGCACACTCGCCACCTTTGGCGCCGTGGATGCCCCAGCCTCTGCGGCTGGATTGATTCAGAACTGAGACCGACCGGTCATTTCATTCATGCTTATTGCCCTTTGGCCGCAAACCTGGACGCGCCAGCAGCGCAGCAATGCCACCCTGGTCGCCGCGGTGGTGCTCATGGTGCTGGCCCTGTCGCTGCTGGGCGAACTGCTCTCCTTCCTGCCCGAACCCATTGGCTCCAACGCCCAGGCGTTCTCTGAGGGCGCCCGCACCACGCTGTGGCTCACGCTCATCAGCGGCGCTGTGGGCCTGGTGCTGGGCACCGTGGCCGCACTGGCCCGCACCGCCCGCTGGGTGGCCGTGCGCTGGGCGGCCAGCCTGTACATCTGGGCGATTCGCGGCACACCGCTGCTGGTGCAGATTCTGTTTGTGTACTTTGCCCTGCCGGTGCTGGTGCCGGGCCTGAACCTGCCCGACTTTGCTGCCGCCGTGGTGGCCCTGGGGCTGAACGTGGGCGCCTACAACGCCGAGGCGCTGCGCGCGGGCCTGCTGGCCGTGCCGCGCGGCCAGACCGAAGCCGCCCGGGCGCTGGGTCTGGGGCGTGTGCACGTGTTCCTGGACGTGGTGTTTCCGCAGGCGTTCAAGATTTCGCTGCCGCCGCTGGTGAGCAACTTTGTGGCGCTGCTCAAAGATTCGTCGCTGGCCTACGCCATTGGCGTGGTGGAGCTGACCAACGTGGGCAACCGCATCCAGTCGGCCACCTTCCAGCCCATTGCCACGCTGACCACGGTGGCGGTGACGTATTTGCTGCTAACCACGCTGGTCACGCAAATCTCCAACGCGGTCGAGTACCGCTTTGACGTGGAAGGGCGCAACCAATGAGCCTCAACCCTGTACCCCACCCCAAGCCCTACATCGTTGCCGAAGGCGTTTGCAAGTCGTTTGGCACGCACCAGGTGCTCAAGGAAGTGTCCACCGTGTTCCACACGGGCGAGGTGACGGTGATCATTGGCGCCTCTGGCTCGGGCAAGAGCACGCTGCTGCGCGCCATCAACCGGCTGGAGCCCCACGATGCCGGGCGCATCACCATCGATGGCGTGGACGTGTGCGACGACCACACCACCTTGCAGCGCCAGCGCTGCGAGGTGGGCATGGTGTTCCAACAGTTCAACCTGTTTGGCCACATGAGCGTGCTGGACAACGTGACGCTGGCCCCCCGCCGCATTCGCCGCACGCCGCGCGCCCAGGCCAACCAGGACGCCATGCAGCTGCTGCGCCGCGTGGGCATGCAAGACCATGCGCACAAGTACCCCTGGCAACTGTCGGGCGGGCAGCAGCAGCGGGTGGCCATTGCGCGCGCGCTGGCCATGCAACCCAAGGTGATGCTGTTTGACGAGCCCACCTCGGCGCTGGACCCGGAGATGGTCAAGGAAGTGCTGGACGTGATGCGCGAGCTGGCGCGCGGCGGCATGACGATGATTGTGGTCACCCATGAAATGGGCTTTGCCCGCGAAGTGGCTGACCGCGTGATGTTCTTCGACCAGGGTCGCATCGCCCACGACGCGCCGCCGCAGGAGTTTTTCAACAACCCGGCCAACGACCGCATCCGTGCGTTTCTGGGCCGGGTCAGCCACTGAGGCTGGCAGCCTAGGCTCCCTATGAAACTGTTCAAAGGGCCGCCGGGCAACCGGGGGCCCTTTTTGTTTGCGGGCCGGGTTTTGTTTTGGATTTTAGTTCTGGAGAGGTCTTCCCATGCGCACCGAACGTTCCGGCCTGATGGCCTTGCTCATCGTCACCGTGGTGTGGGGCACCACCTTCCCGGCCATGAAGCTACTGTCTGCACAGCTCGATGCGCTGCAGATCATCTGGCTGCGCTTTGCGATTGCGCTGGTGGTGCTGCTGCCTTTGTGGCGCGGCATGCACCGGCATGAGCGGCGCTGGGGCTGTGCGCTGGGGCTGCTGCTGTTTCTGGCGTTCTGGCTGCAAATTGAGGGGCTGGCGCGCACCAGCAGCAACCGCAATGCGTTTGTGACGGGGCTGAACGTGCTGGTGGTGCCGCTGATTGCGATGCTGGCACTGGGTCGCCGCTACGGCTGGCAGCTGTGGGCGGCCTGCGCCATGGCGTTCGCGGGCATGGCGCTGATGTTCCACGAGAACGAACCCTGGAACCTGGGCGACACGCTCACCCTGGCCAGCACGCTGTTCTATGCGCTGTACATCCTGGCCCTGGAAGAATGCGCGCGCCGCACCAGCGCGGCCCCCTTGCGCGCCACGCGCATGGCCGCTGCGCAGGCCTTGGTCATGTGTGCCGCAGCCACGGCCCTGCTGTGGGGCCGCGATGGCCACATGGACTGGCTGCCCCAACTGACCCGCCTAGACAACGCCGCCTGGATTGCCCTGGTGTACCTGGGCCTGCTGGCCAGCGTGGTGGTGGTGACGCTGCAGGCCTGGGGCCAGCAGCGGGTGGACGCCATGCGCAGCGCCATCGTCTTCGGGCTGGAGCCCGTGTTTGCGGCACTGACGGCCTGGGTGCTGCTGGGCGAAAGCCTGGGCTGGACAGGCAGCGGCGGCGCAGCCCTGATCGTGGCCGCCCTGGTAGTGAGCCAGCTGCAGCCTGCCAGCAAGGCACAGGCGGCCTGAACAGGTACGCCGCCGTGATATTTTTAGATAAAAACAGGCTCTAGCGCTTATTGAATAAGCGCTAGCAGCTACCAAAACAATAGCAAATAGAGCCCAACGCCGCACGAAATACAGCAGCGCAGCCCGTGCCTACACCTGCGTGACCAGACCCGTCATCTTCACCACCTCCAGATCACGCCCCTTGACCGAGGCCAGTTCGGTGCGCAGGCGGTCGTTGTTCCAGCGCTCATCCGGGGCGCCGCTGAGGTACCAGTTCGAGCCGTTGTCGGCCAGCAGCATGCCGTAGGTTTTGAGCGCAGTGAGGATGGCCTGGGCCTCGGGACTGAAGGTGGCAGGGATGGCGTAGCTGGCCTTTAGCCGCACCCGCATGCCCATGGGCGGCAGGTTGGCGTCGGTGCTGGAGGATGCGTAGTGCGTGGCGGGCGGCACAAAAGCTTTGCGCGTGCGCGCTGCCGTGAAGCGCAAGGCGTGGCGAATGCCCCCCGCGCCCTGCGAGGCCTCGTCGTACCGCACCAGACCGGGAAAGATCGGCAGCCCGGCGGCATCGGCACTGGTCCAGCCCGTCTTTGCGCTGGGGCGCACGTTGTTGCTGTCGAGGTGGAACGCGGCCCCTACATCGGCTTGCCAACGGTCGCTTTTTGCAAAGGCACGTCCCAGTTCGTAGAGGCGCTGGTTGTCCCGGTCAATCACCAGCACATGCCGGTCCCCGTCCTGCCCCGGCGCGCCTTCAACCGGCGCGTCCAGCGGGATGGGGAACGGGCCAGGGTCGCTTTCGTCCCCGTAGGCTTGGTACTCGATCGCCACCTTGGCCTGCTGGCCGGACACCACGCGGTACGGAATGCCGATGGGCGCCCCTTCCCACAGGCCCGCGCCAAAGTCGCGGTACAGGCCCGTGTCGGCACCCATGCTGGCGATCAGGCGCTCGGAGTTCGGGTCAACCTCGGCGGCACTGATGTCGGTGTTCCAGGGGTTGTCGGCAGGAAACGGAATGGCCCCATTGAGCGCGGCCCCTGCGCCCAGGCTGGCGCGCGAGAGGTTGCCGTACGTGGCGCCCGAGGGAGGCACCGAAGGCGTGCCGGGGCTGGTCGGGCTGGTCGGGCTGGTCGGGCTGGTCGGGCTGGTCGGGCTGGTCGGAGCATCGCCCCCACCGCCTCCGCCACATGCCGTGAGCAGCAAAACAGGAAGGGCTCCCAGGGCCCGGCGGCGTTGGCGTTGCATGGTGTTCTCCGGCAGCTAGCAATCGGGTGCTCTCCTCCGAATGGCGAAAGCGGCCGGATTGTGATGCCAACAGCGCCCGCATGCTGTGAGCAGGTGTTAGCAATCGCTTTGGCACAACGCGACTGCCACTAACTGCCTCGCCGAGACGGCACACAGGCAGCTACGGCCTGCTTCAGGCTCAGCGCAAGGTGACTTCGTCTGCCCGGCGCGGCTTGCCAATCGGCGCAGCAGCCTGGCCCTTGCGCACGGCCTGGATGTCTTCCTCGTTGGGGTACTCGCCCTGCAACCAGTAGTCAAACACGCGCCGCGCAATGGGCCCGGCGGCAGCGGCACCAAAGCCCGCGTTTTCCACAATCAAGGCCACCACGATCTGCGGCGACTCAGCGGGTGCGAACGCGGCAAAGAGAGAGTGGTCACGCTGGTGCTCTTCCATCGACTTGGCGTTGTATTTGACGTTCTGGCCCAGGCTCACGGCCTGGGCGGTACCCGTTTTGCCGGCCGAGGTGTACGGCGCACCGGCAAACACGCGGGTGCCCGTGCCGCCCTTGTTCACCGCCACCAGCGCGTTGCGCACGATCTCCACGTTCTTGGGCTTGTAGCCCAGGTCTGTGCCGGGCGGCTGGGGCACCGGCGTCAGCTCGCCCGTCACCGTGTCTCTGACGGCCTTGATCAGGTGCGGCGCGTAGCGCGTGCCGCCATTGGCCAGCGTGGCCTCGGCCACCGCCAGCTGCAGCATGGTGAAGTTGTTGTAGCCCTGGCCAATACCCAGCGACACCGTCTCGCCAGGGAACCAGCGCTTCATTTCCGGGCGCTTGTAGGTGTTGCGCTTCCACTCGGTGCTGGGCAGGGTGCCGCGCACTTCGCCGTTCAGGTCAATGCCGGTGGACTGCCCGAACGTCAGGGGCTTCATGAAGTCGTGGATGGTGTCCACGCCCATGTCCACGGCCAGCGAGTAGAAATAGGTGTTGCTGGAGAACTGGATGGCGCGGTGCATGTCGAGCGCGCCCAGGCCGCCTTCGTGGCTGCGGAAGGTGCGGCCACCGAAGTTGTAAAAGCCCGGGTCATTGACGATCATGCTGGGCGAGCGCTTGTTCAGCTCCAGCGCCGCCAGCGCCATGAAGGGCTTGTAGGTGGAGCCCGGCGGATACAGCCCACGCAGGGCGCGGTTGAGCAGGGGTTTGTCGATGGATTCGTTGAGCGCGGTCCAGTTCTCCACGTCAATGCCTTCGACGAAGAGGTTGGGATCAAACGTGGGCTTGCTCACCAGGGCCAGCACTTCGCCGTTGCGCGGATCGATGGCCACCAGGGCGCCACGGCGGTCGCCAAACAGGTCTTCCACCATCTTCTGCAACTTGATGTCCAGCGAGATCATCACGCTCTTGCCCGGCGTGGCTGGGCGGCTGGCCAGCTTGCGCACGGCACGCCCACCGGCCGATGTCTCCATCTGCTCCACGCCGGTGATGCCGTGCAGGTCGGATTCAAAGCTTTGCTCCACCCCCAGCTTGCCGATGTATTCGGTGCCCCGGTAGTTGGCCTCGTCGTCCGCGTCCTGAATGCGCTGCTTCTCGTTCTGGTTGATGCGGCCGATGTAGCCAATGGCATGGCTGCCGATCTCGCCCAGGGGGTAGTTGCGGAACAGGCGCGCCTTGATCTCCACCCCCGGAAAGCGGTACTGCTGCGCGGCAAAGCGCGCCACCTCTTCGTCGCTCAGGCGGGTGCGGATCGGCAGCGACTCGAAGTTGCGCGACTCTTCCAGCAAGCGCTTGAAGCGCCGCCGGTCGCGCTGGTGGATGTCCACCACCTTGGCCAGCGCGTCGATGGTGTCGTCCAGCGGGGCTGCGCGCGAGGGGGTGATCTCCAGCGTGTAGGCCGCGTAGTTGGTGGCCAGCGTCACGCCGTTGCGGTCCAGGATCAAGCCCCGGTTGGGCACGATGGGGACCACGGCCGTGCGGTTGCTCTCGGCCTGGGCGGCCAGATCTTCGTGGCGCACCACCTGCAAATACAGCAGCCGCGCCACGATGAGGCCAAACGCAAAAAACACCACGGCGGCCACCACCAGCACGCGCACTCGCAGGCGCGATGCATCGGCAGCAACGTTGCGGATTTCAGTCATGTGTGCCGCGCCCCCAGGCTTGCACTGCGGGCAGTCGTAACGTTCCTGCGCTCACCATGGTCACAGGGGGCGGTTCTCGTCGCGGTCGGGAGGGCGGCGCTGCGGGGCCAGCAGCACCCAGCTGGCCAGGGGCCACAAAGCGACTTCCAGCGCCGGGGCCAGCAGCACCCAGAAGCCCGGGAAGATGCCGCCGGTGACCACGCGCAGCAAGGTCTCAATGCCATGCGCCATGGCAAACATGGGCAACAACTGCAGGGCCTGCGAGGGCACGCTGAACCACAGCAAGCGCCGGTGCATGGCCGTGGCGCTGAAAGACAGCACGGTGTAGGCCAGCGCATGCTGGCCCAGCAGCGCAGACTGCGCCACATCCATGCACAGCCCCAACGCAAACGCCACACCCATGCCCACCCGCAGGGGCTGGTGCACGCTCCAGAACACGATCAACACCATCAGCAAGTCCGGCATCCACACCCAGCGCCCCAAGGGCACCAAGTTGACGGCCAAGCCCAGCAGCAGGCTGATGACGATGAAAACCGGGTTGACAGGCAGCAGCAACTGCTGGCCGCGGGGCATGATCATTTGCGCACCCTCTTGCTGGTCACGGTGGGGGCGGGTTCAGGCCGAGGCGGCAGGTGGTCGGTCAGGGGTTTGAGCACCATCACATGGCGCACGCCCTGCACCTGGGCCAGGGGCTTGCAATAGATGCGGGCAAAGGCCGAGTCGGCACGGCGTTCCACATGGGTCACGCGGGCCACAGGCAGGCCTGGGGGATAGACGCCGTCCACCCCACTGGTGGTGAGCAGGTCGTCCTCGCGCACATCGGCATTGGCCTGGATGAAGCGCAGTTCAATGCCGCCACCATGCTCGGCCATCGGGTCGCCATACGCCACGGCGCGGGCGCCAGTGCGCAGGTTCAGCACCGGGATGGCCTGATCTCGATCCACCAGCAGCGTGACTTCACTCACCAGGGGAAACACCCGCGTCACCTGTCCCAGCACGCCGCCTTCGTCCATCACGGGCACGCCCTGCTCCACGCCATGCAACTGCCCCTGGTCAATGACCACACGGCGGGTGTAGGGGTCGGCGGTGTCGTAAATCACCTGGGCGGCCTGGGCGGGCGTTTGCAGCCGCTCGCGCAGCGCCAGCAGCTTGCGCAGGCGCACGTTCTCTTGCGCCAGTTGCTCGGCCTGGTGCGCCTGCTGCGACACCAGCACCAGCTTTTGCGCGGCGGCATCGGCATCGGCCTGGGCCGATTGCAAGGACTGGAAGTAGCCCGAGCCGTGGCGTGCCAACTCCACCGGCTGGAACACCAACCACTGCACCGGGTAAAGCACCGAGCCAATGGCCAGGCGCACAGGCCCGGTGATTTGAAAGCGGGCATCGGCCACCATCAAGAACAGCGCCAGCGCGCTGAACGCAGCCAAACGCGACAGGGCCGAAGGGCCCTGCTTGAAGAAAGGTGGCGCACTGCGGTCTAGGGTTCCCAGGGGCATAGAGGGCAGTACTTCAGGAAGGGTCGCGCAGGGGCTGGGTCACTGCAGTGGATTCACAAAGCATGGAGACATCAGCGATCACGCGGTTCTGACCCGGAGCCCCCTGCGAAAGAAGGCCCCCGGCTTGCACATTACTCGCTGGTGAAGATGCTGCCCAGGCGGTCCATGCGCTCCAGCGCAATACCGCAACCGCGCACCACGCAGGTCAGCGGGTCTTCGGCCACCAGCACGGGCAGGCCGGTTTCTTCGGCCAGCAAACGGTCCAGGTCACGCAGCAGCGCGCCGCCGCCGGTCAGCATCATGCCGCGGTCGGAAATGTCAGCACCCAGTTCTGGGGGGGTTTGCTCCAGCGCGTTTTTCACGGCCGAGACGATCTGGTTGAGCGGGTCGGTCAGGGCTTCCAGGACTTCGTTGCTGGAGATGGTGAAGCTGCGCGGCACGCCTTCAGACAGGTTGCGGCCCTTGACTTCCATCTCGCGCACTTCGGAGCCCGGGAAGGCCGAGCCGATGTTCTTCTTGATGGCTTCGGCCGTGGGCTCGCCAATCAGCATGCCGTAGTTGCGGCGGATGTAGTTGATGATGGCTTCGTCAAATTTATCGCCACCCACACGCACACTGCCCTTGTAGACCATGCCGCCCAGCGAGATCACGCCCACCTCGGTCGTGCCGCCACCGATGTCGACGACCATGGAGCCCGAGGCTTCGGAGACTGGCAAGCCAGCGCCGATGCCAGCCGCCATGGGCTCTTCGATCAAGTACACCGCCGTGGCGCCTGCCGCTTCAGCGGCGTCCTTGATGGCGCGGCGCTCAACCTGGGTGGAGCCACAGGGCACGCAGATGATGATGCGCGGGCTGGGGGTGAACAGCGTGCGGGGGTGCACCATCTTGATGAACTGCTTGATCATCTGTTCGGTGATCACGAAGTCGGCGATCACGCCATCCTTCATGGGCCGGATGGCTTCAATGTTGCCGGGCACCTTGCCCAGCATGGCTTTGGCTTCGTGGCCTACCGCCTGGATGACCTTCTTGCCGTGGGGGCCGCCTTCGTGGCGGATAGCAACCACTGAGGGCTCGTCCAGAACGATGCCTTTGTCACGGGCAAAAATGAGGGTGTTGGCGGTGCCAAGGTCAATGGCAAGGTCGGTGGAGAAGTACCGACGAAAAGCTCCGAACATTCAAAAATCCTCTCAGGCACGGCATGCGCGTCGGCCTGCCATCGCCAGGTGTGTCAGGGAGTGGGTGGGAGTCAAATATCACTTTTTTCGCACAATGACCGGCTGAAAAGAGGGTATTGCGGCAAAGCCGGGATAATACCCCATCCCCTGTGAATAACTCCCTCCGGCATGACCCGGATCACAGCTTTACATCTGGTATCCCGAGAAATATTTTCCCTATGGCACTGACCCCTCAGGACATTGGTCGCATCGCCAATCTGGCGCGACTGGAGCTCACACCCTCAGAAAGTGAGCGCATGCTCATGCAATTGAACGGTTTTTTCGACGTTGTGGAGCAAATGCGGGCTGTGGATACCCAAGGGATTGAGCCCCTGGCCCACCCCGTGGCAGCCATCCAGGCCGTGGCCTTGCGCCTGCGCGAAGACATCGCCAGCGAGCCCAACAACCGCGAAGCCAACCAAAAAAGTGCGCCAGCCGTGGAGCGCGGCCTGTTCCTCGTGCCCAAAGTGATCGAGTAAGCCCCATGACCCAGAACCCCACCGCACTGCACGACCTGAGTCTGACCGAGCTGGCAAGCCAGCTGCGCAACCGCCAGGTTTCCGCCGTGGAAGCCGCCCAGCATTTCCTGGCCCGCACCAAGGCCCACCCCACCCTGGGCGCCTACGTGGCCCTGAACGAAGACGCCACCCTGGCCCAGGCCCAGGCGGCCGACGCGCGCATTGCCGCGGGCACCGCAGGCCCCTTGGCCGGCGTGCCAATCGCGCACAAAGACATCTTTGTGACCAAAGAGTTTCCGAGCACCGCAGGCTCCAAGATGTTGGCGGGCTACCAGTCGCCATTTGATGCCACCGTGGTCAGCAAACTGGCCGAGGCCGGTGCCGTGACACTGGGCAAACTCAACTGCGACGAGTTCGCCATGGGCTCGGCCAATGAGAATTCGGCCATCGCCCCGCTGGGCTTTGACGCCCCCGCCCCTGTGCGCAACCCCTGGGACACCAGCCGCATTCCCGGCGGCTCGTCGGGCGGCAGCGCCGTGGCAGTGGCTGCACGTCTGGCCCCCGCGGCCACTGGCACCGACACCGGCGGCTCCATCCGCCAGCCTGCCTCGTTTTGCGGCATCACCGGCATCAAGCCCACGTATGGCCGCGCCAGCCGCTACGGCATGATCGCCTTCGCCTCCAGCCTGGACCAGGCTGGCCCCATGGCCCGCAGCGCCGAAGACTGTGCGCTGCTGCTGTCGGCGATGTGCGGCCCGGACCCTGACCGCGACTCCACATCGCTGGATGTGCCCGCCGAAAATTTCAGCGCCAAGCTCAATGACTCCATCGAAGGCCTGCGCATCGGCGTCCCCGCCGAATTCTTTGGCGAAGGGCTGGCGCCCGATGTGCGCGCCGCCGTCGATGGGGCGCTCAAGGAATACGAAAAGCTCGGCGCCAAGCTCGTGCCCATCACGCTGCCGCGCACCGAGCTGTCCATCCCGGTGTACTACATCATTGCGCCAGCCGAGGCCTCATCCAACCTCAGCCGCTTTGACGGCGTGAAGTTTGGCCACCGCGCCAAGGACTACACCGACCTGGTGGACATGTACAAAAAGACCCGCGCCGAAGGCTTTGGCGACGAGGTCAAGCGCCGCATCATGATCGGCGCCTATGTGCTCTCGCACGGCTACTACGACGCCTACTACCTGCAGGCCCAAAAAATCCGCCGCATGATCGCAGACGACTTCCAGAACGCCTTCAAGGAATGCGACGTGATTGCTGGCCCCGTGGCCCCCACCGTAGCCTGGAAGCTGGGCGAGCATGGCAGCGACCCGCTGGCCGATTACCTGGCCGACATCTTCACCCTGCCAGCATCGCTGGCGGGCCTGCCCGGCATGAGCGTGCCTGCAGGTTTTGGCGAAGGCGGCATGCCCGTGGGCCTGCAACTGATCGGCAACTACTTCAAGGAAGCCCAGTTGCTGAACACCGCGCACCGCCTGCAGCAAGCCACCGACTTCCACCTCCGCCAGCCCGGAGGGCTTTGATTTATGACGACGAGCAAATTGATCCACGGTTACGAAGTCGTCATCGGCTTCGAAACCCACACCCAGCTGGCCACGCAGAGCAAGATTTTCAGCCGCTCGCCCACCGCCTTCGGTGCCGAGCCCAACACCCAGGCCAGCCCGGTGGACCTGGCATTGCCCGGCACACTGCCGGTGATGAACCGCAAGGCCGTTGAGTGCGCTATCAAATTAGGACTGGCTCTGGGCTCTCACATTGCGCCAGAGAGTATTTTTGCCCGCAAGAATTACTTCTACCCTGACCTGCCCAAGGGCTACCAGATCAGCCAGTTTGAAATCCCAGTGGTGCAAGGCGGCGAGGTCTCCTTCTTCCTGGGCGACGAGAAGAAGACCGTGCGCCTGGTGCGCGCCCACCTGGAGGAAGACGCGGGCAAGTCGCTTCACGAGGACTTCATTGGCCAAAGCGGCATCGACCTGAACCGCGCGGGCACGCCGCTGCTGGAAATCGTGACCGAGCCCGACATCCGCAGCAGCGAAGAGGCCGTGGCTTACGCCAAAGAGCTGCACAAGATCGTGACCTGGATCGGCATCTGCGACGGCAACATGCAGGAAGGTTCGTTCCGTTGCGATGCCAACGTGTCGGTGCGCAAACCTGGCCAGCCGCTGGGCACGCGCCGCGAGATCAAGAACCTGAACTCGTTCAAGTTCATGCAGCAGGCGATTGACTACGAGATCCGCTGGCAGATCGAACAGATCGAGGACGGCCACGCCATCCAGCAGGCCACCGTGCTGTTTGATCCGGACACGGGCGAGACCCGCGCCATGCGCACCAAGGAAGATGCAGCCGATTACCGCTACTTCCCCGACCCAGACCTGCCACCGCTGCAGATTTCGCAAGCCTGGATTGACGAGCAGCGCGCCCAGATGGCGGAGCTGCCCCGAACGATGGCGGCTCGCTTTGTGGCCGACTACGGCCTGCCCGAGTACGACGCCACCACGCTGACGCAGAGCAAGGCGATGGCGGCCTACTTTGAGGCGGCGGCCAAAGCCTGCGGTCAGGCCAAGCTGGCCAGCAACTGGATCATGGGCGAGGTATCCAAATATCTGAACGCGGTGGAGGACCTGTCCTTTGAAGAGTTTGCGGGGGTGGTTCCGCCCGCAAATCTGGCTGCCCTAATCACTCGAATTGGGGATGGAACGATTTCAAATGCAGCGGCTAGAAAAGTGTTTGCCGAGGACTTGGTCCATGCACCAGGAACCATGCACGATTCAGCAACGGCTTATATCGACGCCGTCATCGACGCCAAGGGCCTCAAGCAGATGAACGACTCCGGCGCGCTGGAGGCCATCATCGACGAAGTGATTGCCGCCAACGCCGACAACGTGGCCCAGTTCCGCGCGGGCAAGGACAAGGCATTCAATGCGCTGGTGGGCCAGATCATGAAGGCCAGCAAGGGCAAGGCCAATCCGCAGCAGGTCAATGATTTGCTGCGGGCCAAGCTGTCGGCCTGAAGCGCAAAGGGCAGGCAGGGGCGCTGAAAGTCCCTGGCTTGCCCCCCATTGAAAAAGCCCCTCGGGTCTATCCCAGAGGGGCTTGTTTATTGATGCTGCCCATCAGCGGGCCGCCGATGCCGCCGCAGGTTGCGTGGCCGAAGCCGCAGGCAGGCTCACGGGTTTGTATGCCTCCCACAGCACCTTGAGCTTGGCCAGCTCCACATCAAACCGCTGGTTCACCTTGCGCTTTTCCTGGTCCTGGCCGAGGATGAAACGCTGCTGCTCTGCAATGCTGTCTTCGTTTTCCCCGATCTTGCGGCGCAGGGTCATGGGCGCTTTGTTGGGGTCCTTTTTGTAGAACTCCATTTCCTGGTCCAGCTTCTTGCGCTCATCACGCAAGTCCAGAATGCGCTTTTCAGCCGTGGCGGTGACTTCGTCCACCATCAGCAAGGCTGCGTTGCGCTCGATGTCGTGGGTGGCTTTGTCGGGGTAGCGCGCGACCAACGCGCGCTCGCGGCGGCGCTCTTCCGTGACACGCACGCGCTCTTCGGCTTCTTTGCGTTGCTGGGCTTCTTGGGCCGCACGCTCGGTGTCAGACAGCGAGGGGCCAATCTGGCGACGGGTAACCCCTGAGGGGCTCAGCTCACGCTGTTCACGGTCCAGGCATTCCAGGATGGGGCGATCGGCCGTCAGACGGCGGCCATGTTTGTCTACGCAGGTGTAGATGCCCTGGGCTGAAGCAAGCGCAGTGATGCCCGCCCAAAGCGTGATCCCCACTGCACTCGCCGCCCATTTTTTCAAGTTCCTTATCCTTCTGTGACGCCATATTTTTGGCGATATGCAAAGACCCGCTCGTGATGGATGCGCATCTCCGCCCCCCCGTTTTGAGAGAGATAAAGCAATAAATCTGCCAGCTTGGCAATCACGCACACCTGCATGCCCAACTGGTTGCGAACGTACTGAACTGCGCTGTGCTCCACGTCCACGCCATTCTCTGTGGCTTTTTCCTGGCGGTCCAGCGCAATGGCCAAGGCGTGGGGCGTGGCGCCTGCGGCCTGGATGAGCGCGATGGACTCGCGTGCGGCCGTTCCTGCAGACATCACATCGTCCACGATCAACACCCGGCCCTTGAGCGGAGCGCCCACCAGCGTGCCGCCTTCGCCGTGGTCCTTGGCCTCTTTGCGGTTGTAGGCAAACGGCACGTTGCGGCCCAGGCGGGCCAGTTCCACCGCCACTGTCGCCGCCAGCGGAATGCCCTTGTAAGCAGGGCCAAAAACCATGTCGAATTCGATGCCACTGGCCAGCAGGGCTTTTGCATAGAATTCGGCCAGCCGACCGATCTTGGCCCCGTCGTCAAACAGACCGGCATTGAAGAAATACGGGCTCATCCGACCGGCTTTGGTCTTGAATTCCCCGAATCGCAAGACGCCCGATTCCACGGCAAAACGTACAAAATCCTGCGCCAAAGCGCCGTCGTCCAAGGCTTGCGCGCCAACATCCACCATGGGAAATTCCTTGTTCAAATTAACCAGCCTCAATCTCAATGGCATCCGTTCGGCCACCAGCAAAGGCGTGGAGAGCTGGATCGCCACCACGCGGCCGGATTGTATTTGCGTGCAGGAAGTCAAAGCCCAGGCCGCCGACATCGCCACCCGCTTCGAGGTGCTGGCGGGCCTGAAGGGGCACTTCCATTTTGCGCAGAAAAAGGGCTATTCAGGGGTAGGCATTTACACCCGGCACGAGCCTTCAGACGTCATCGTGGGCTACAACTCGCCCGAGTTTGACCTGGAGGGCCGCTATGTAGAGCTGCGCTTTGACACGCCTGCACGCAAGCTCTCCATTGTGAGCGCCTACTTTCCAAGTGGCTCCTCTGGTGAGGAGCGCCAGCAGGCCAAGTTCCGCTTCCTGGCCGAGTTCTACCCGCACCTCATGCAGCTCAAGGCCGGGCGTGAATTCATCCTGTGTGGCGACGTCAACATCGCCCACCAAAACATTGACTTGAAGAACTGGCGCAGCAACCAAAAGAACAGCGGCTTCCTGCCCGAGGAACGCGCCTGGATGACAAAATTGTTAGACACAAGTGGCGAAGGCGGCGCCTTGGTAGACGTTTACCGTCAGTTACAACCTGCCACCACCGACACCGCTTACACGTGGTGGAGCAACCGGGGCCAGGCCTATGCCAACAACGTGGGCTGGCGGCTGGATTACCACCTGGCCACGCCAGCCCTGGCCGCCCTCGCACGCACCGAATCCATTTACAAGGGCGAGAAATTCTCGGACCACGCGCCCATCACCGTGGAATACGAACTGGGCCTGTGAGCCCCCAAAAAACCTGTTCGCCCCCCACGCAGCTGCCCGGCTGCGCTGAATTTTCTGCCCCTACGCTGACTCTGGGTCTTAATAACAATGAGTGGATCTGGTATTGCCGTTCTAAAGGGCATGGCCAAGCGGGAGAATCCGAATGAGGAATGCAATGAGTGGATCTTGGGCTTGCTAGAACCAGCTCGCTAACGATGATTGGATCTACTGGCAGAGGGACTGCAAAACACGAGGGGCAGTGCCATAGGACAGTGGGCACAATACTGACACCCCTCGGCTGGGTCGCGTAGCAGTACTTATTTTGCCTTGTTGCGGACATTGAAAGCGCAATAGAACTAGCCCACTTGCGCTCACTGAAAGTATTCCACTAGGTGATTGACAAGCGAGATTTCATTACTGGTCGCGCAATTGAATTGCATATGCCGGTAGTGATGACCGGTCAGTCCAGCGCCATGAGTACCCTCAGCAGGATTCCTCAGTCACCGGCTGCAAACGGCCAAGACGGTGTGGAAACAAATGGGTTTCGATTGGCGGGTGGTGCATCTCCACTACAGTGAGGCTGCTTCTCGAACGCCTGCTCTTGGCTGCTCCATGTTTCCGGATTCGCAAACGCCTTTGCACTGCAAAAAATGTGGCTAGCAACGAGCTGAGAGGTGCCCATCCTCGTACACATGCCCTCGAGGCCGCCATGCAATGACGCCTTCCGTTCGCGCGCGCACCTCAGGAGCCGCCAGACAAGTTGCAACGGCTTCATAGCCTGCAGCCCCTGGATAGGGCTCCACGTGAATGGGTGGGCTGTGATTGGCAGGGCAAAGAAGAATGGACTCTCCCGTGCCAACGGAAGCTAAATCGAGGATGGCCGCAGAACGTGTCATCAAGAAGAGCGGGCGCTCCACGGACATGCGGCGACGCAGATAGGCGGACACCGCCTGTTGGGTGGGCGCATCCAGTCCGTGCTCGACCATGTCGACGACCAGAATGGTCGGCCCTTCGGCTTCCAGTCCGACCAGCAACGCGGTCAGTGCCTCGGAGGCGGCAGCGCCTTCTTCGATCAGCCAATCCATCGCGTGATTGACGCGTAATCGTAGGTTCGAGTCGGCATCCATGCGCGCCTTCGCATCACCTGCAGCAACCCGTTCTAGGCCAAGGAACGCCGCCGACGGCAGCACCTCGGCCAAGCGCAGGGCCAATCGCGTTTTTCCGCTGCCCAACGGACCCACGACGTAGTTCAGGGGACGGATGTCGTGCAACTGGAAAAATTCACCACCCCAGGGCCAGGGCAGTTCGAATTCGATGCTCAGCCGACTGGTCGACACCTGCAGGCGCGTCAATTCTGTGACGGTTGGCCTCTGCCCTCTTTCCAATTTGGCTCGTAGACCGCGAACACGTTCGATGGTGTCTCCCAGTCGACGCGCATCACCTTCAAGCACGGACTGATGTAAGGCCAAGGCAGGCTCAAGTCCCTCGGCCTCGCCTTCTAAAACGCTGGCCACTTGCGCAAGACTCAAGCCCAGCGCACGAAGGGCCACAATCTCGCCGGCACACTGCATCTCCACCGGTCCGTAAGACCGCCAGCCAGCCTCGGTGCGCCGCGGTGTCATAAGACCACGTTGCTCGTAAATACGTAATGCCTTTGCGGAGATGCCGAGCCTTCTCGCTGCCTCTGAAGGGCTCAGGAATCGCGTTCGACTGTTCACAAAGTCACCTCTTCACATTTGGAAAGATGTTTTTATAAAGGTGGCCCTAAGGGTCGGGTCAAGCGGGTTCTGAAAAGAGAACGCGAATGTTAGCTTCTGGGTCAACTGGAGCTAGGCTTCGCATGTTTGGAGTTGGCCGAATTCTGCCCCACAAGAGCGCTGGGGTCGGATTTTTCCGACCTGTTAATGCCGTCGGCGGCGTGGCCGCATCGAAATGCCCCCCCGTGTTCAGGTGTGTCCGAAATACGCAGTTGTCATGAGTCGTTATGAAAGCACGGGACGTTGGGAATCATAAAAAATTTCAGCGCCCGAAGCTGAGGCCAAGATTGAGCACGCTGTATCACGTATGTATAGAATTTATATGGACACCCGTACCTCACCTCTACTCCATCGAGCAGCACTACAGGGCTTTCGCTCCGGGCGCCATCCAGAAGCACCACTTCGCAATGTAGTCCCAAGAGCTTACAAGCGAATTTGAATCGCTCCGTCACACGGCAATTCTCAGCGCTCCTCACCAAAACTTTCGGCGGCCTCGCTATTTTCCCATCGTTGAAATTTAGCCTACGCAGCCTTTCCCTCAGAAATATCGCCCTGCGCGCGTGAATAGCCAATTGGTCCCAGCTTTCAAGCGTAGCAACAAACCGACGAAGCTCCTTATTAGAATAGCCAAACCTGCTAATGGCTGACCAGTCCCCAAGAAATACCCAATACATAACCCGCATAGGTATCCCGAATTCTCGAGCCCGGCATTTGATACGAGAATGCACCAAAAAGTTAGTTTTGAACTTCCAACTGGGCGTACGAACTGCTGGGCCGATCGGCAAGCCGTCTTCTTTGACGATCACTGCATGAAAGAAGCTGGCCAATACGTATGCGGAAATAACACTATTTGGAGGAGTTCCAAACAACAATGCAGCACGAATCTCCTGCGGATTGGCACTGCTCACCTCGCAGGCGCCTTGCAAATCATTTTTAGCCCAAAACCTAGAGAACATTGGAAATAAGTCAACACCATGCTCCAAAGTGAGCTCGGCAAAACGATCCAACGCAACTTTCAACATCCGCGGCCCAACTTCAGGTGCACGCCCTTCCATTCCACAACCAAGCAGCTCAACCAACGCCCTATAGCCGTCTGAAGGTGTATGAGGAACCGGTCGTCCTTTTGTCGATCCACATTGGCGGCATAGCTGAAGTTCGCCTCTATATGGTGCACAACGGATCGGCGACTCAAAATCTGCTTGGCACTTCGCACACTCCTCTTCCAGTACTACGTCATGCCTCGGGCAAGTGCGTACAACGGTTAATTGATGCAGACTCCGACCGAAGGCGAATCCATACTCCTTAAGATCCTCGGATATGCAGCGCGGGCAACGCCTATAGCTCGGCGCGCGTTTTGGCATCAAGCGCATGACCCTTTCGGAAAAATCAACGTCAACATGCGCCGAGGCCATTTCTGGTATCACGCTATTATTCGCAGATTCGCAAAGCGTTGCGACTACCAAAGGCCAAACGGAGTGCCTCACAAGTATCTGCAACGGATTACTTCGACCGCTGAGCATGGACTCAGAAACCTGATTGGCGCGCCAGATAAGGCACCTCCTCTTGAAAGGACTTGCTCTTCTACCACGCAAATATTGCAGCAAATTTACATAGGAATCGAGCTCTACCCCATCTGGCACGTTTGCTATCATCGCCTGAATTTCCAATGCTGAGTGATACCGGAAAGATCTGGATTAGTGCGCATCCATCTGCGGACGGTAGGTGCTGTAACTCTCAGCATCGCGGCCGCTTCGGTAAGGCTATGTGCGCGCTCAAAAGCGTGCTGGATTTCTTGGGGAATACCTTCAATATCTGACCACAAGGAGAGCTGAGTAGTCTGCGCAACAGACAGGCTTGCAAAAAAAATGTCAATCGAAGTCCATGATCGCTCACTGAAATATGCAACCGCAAACGCCCATCTCAAAGGATTTCTTTCTGAGCGCCGTCTTCTAATCACATCAGTGAGCCAAAATCTTGGAAAAGCCTTGATACATGTCGCAGTGCGAGTACACCACTGAAACAAGGTTGAATGACTCCATTCACGCTCCACGAGGTCAGGGTCTAATCTTTTAGCATCTAGCGCACCATAGGCTTCACACAGCACCTTGCAAGCATTATTCCGAAGCATATTTACGTCTACTGCTTCGTCTTCGAAAATATATCGAGCAGCCCTGGCTACGGCAATCATGAACTCAAGCTCCCTTTGCGAAGCAATACATATTTCGCCTGCTCGTCTCGAAAGAGGCAAGGTCCAAATTTGGCGAATTTGCGAATACTGAACTAATGGTTGAGCATGTTCTACGCAGACTACGACGCCCGGAAGTTGATGAGAGACCCGCCAGATTGCAACGCCATGCGACGAAATATGCTCTGATGCACATTTTTCACAGTAGCGCAGAGATTGTTAGTGCCAACCCAAAACTGACCATCTAAAGCGCAAAGTGCCAATCCAAAATTGACCAGGGTGTTCCACTGACCTGCTGAATCTTTCAGCAGGGGGATACAAGGTGATCACCATGGACATGATTGGCAAGGTCAGGCGCATGAAGCTGCGCGACCAACTCTCCCTCAGCGAGATCGCGAAGCGCACCGGCCTGTCGCGCAACACGGTCAAGAAGTGGCTGAAGGCCCCCAGCGAAGCCGTTCCCCGGTACGAACGGGCCCACGCCGTGGGCAAGCTCACGGCCTTCGAGCCAAGCCTGCACCAGGCGCTCACCACCGACAGCCATCGGCCCAAGCAAGGCCGGCGCAGCGGCCGGGCTTTGTTCGCACAGATTCAGGCCCAGGGTTACCGTGGCGGCTACAGCGCCGTCACCGCCTACATCCGCCGCTGGCGGGTGGAGTCCGTGTCCAGTCCCACCAAGGCCTTTGTACCGCTGAGCTTCGAACTCGGCGAAGCCTTCCAGTTCGACTGGAGCGACGAAGGCATGGTGGTCGGCGGCGTGTTCTACAACGTCCAGGTGGCGCACTTGAAGCTGTGTGCCAGCCGGGCCTTCTGGCTAGTGGCCTATCCCAGCCAAGGACACGAGATGCTGTTCGATGCACACACGCGGTCCTTCCAGGCCCTGGGCGGTGTCACGCGGCGCGGCATCTACGACAACATGAAGACCGCCGTGGACAAGGTCCAGCGCGGCAAGCAACGCATCGTCAATGCCCGCTTCGCCGCCATGTGCAGCCACTACCTGTTCGACCCCGACTTCTGCAACGTCGCCTCGGGCTGGGAGAAAGGCGTGGTCGAGAAGAACGTGCAGGACAGCCGTCGGCGCATCTGGATCGAAGCCGCCACGCGCCGCTTCGGCTCGTTCATCGAACTCAACGCCTGGCTGGCGGAACGCTGTCGCTCGGTGTGGGCCGACACCGCACACCCGATCCATCGGCAGTTCACCGTGGCCGAGATGTGGGAGTTGGAGAAAGGCCACCTCATGTCGATGCCGACGCCCTTCGATGGCTACGTGGAGAAGTTGGCTCGGGTCAGCAGCACCTGCCTGGTGGCGGCCACCCGCAACCGTTACTCCGTGCCCTGCGAGTGGGCCGGGCACATCGTCAGCACCCGCGTCTACCCCGAGCGTATTGATGTTGCCGCCGCAGACGCCGTGGTGGCCAGCCACGCCCGATTGCCCGGCAGCGGCCAGACCAGCTACGACTGGCAGCACTACATCGACCTGGTGCAACGCAAGCCGGGCGCCTTGCGCAACGGCACACCGTTCCTGGACTTGCCGCCGCCACTGCTGCGCTTACGCCAGTCATTGCTGCGCCACGCGGGGGGCGACCGGGCCATGGCCCAGGTGTTGGCCGCCGTGCCGCAGTCTGGGCTTGAAGCGGTGCTGGTGGCGGTCGAGCTCGTGCTCGAAGGCATGGCCCCCAGCGGCACCATCAGCGTCGAGCATGTGCACAACGTGCTCGCCCGCTTGAACAACCCGGCCACGCCGGCGCAGGCAGAAACCTCGCTGCGGCTGAGCCAGGCGCCCAAAGCGGACACGGCGCGCTACGACCGCTTGCGGCCCACCCATCTGGATGGACAGGAGGCCGGCCATGCGTGACACCACCGGGGATGTGTATGCCCAACTGAAGGCATTGCGACTCAACGGCATGGCGACTGCCTGGGCCGATCTGACCGAGCAAGGCGGTGACACCAGCCTGGCGGCTTCGCGCTGGTTGGTGGAACACCTGCTGCAGGCAGAAGATGCCGACCGGGCCATGCGCTCGATTGCGCACCAGATGAAGTCCGCACGCTTCCCGGTCCACCGCGACCTGGCAGGCTTTGACTTCGAGGTCTCGCAAGTCGACCAAGGCTTGATCCACAAACTGGCCGACCTGGGGTTCACCCAGGACGCGCAGAACGTGGTGTTGATTGGCGGTCCGGGCACGGGCAAGACCCACCTCGCCACCGCGCTGGGCATCTCCGGGCTGACTCAGCACGGCAAGCGGGTGCGTTTCTATTCGACGGTGGACCTGGTCAACGCCCTCGAGCAGGAGAAGAGCCTCGGACGTGCCGGTCGCATCGCCATGAGCCTGGGGCGCATGGACTTGGTGGTGCTCGATGAGTTGGGCTATCTGCCGTTCAGCCAGGCCGGTGGGGCTTTGCTGTTCCATCTGTTGTCCAAGCTTTACGAGCACACCAGCGTGATGATCACCACCAACCTGACATTCGCCGAATGGTCGACGGTGTTCGGAGACGCCAAGATGACCACGGCGCTGCTGGACCGGCTCACACACCACTGCCACATCATCGAAACCGGCAACGAGTCTTACCGCTTCCGCCACAGCAGCAATGAAGCCAAAGGCCGCATCAAGACGCGGGAGCAAGCCAGGAAGGTGGCGGCCGGCCGAGGCCTCCAAGCCAGCGATACCGTGGAGGAAGGGGCCTCGCCTGACGGCTCGGGAACACCACAGATCGATTCAAGAAAAGGAGGACCAACCGAGGCAAGCAGCCTATAGTTATTCACAGTTGGCCTTCACGAAGGTCGACCTAGCCCCTGGTCAATATTCGATTGGCACTGGTGGTCAAGATTGGATCGGCTCTAACAGACGGACATCACGGAGTTCCAGATCCCAGCAGGCAAGGTCTACCTGTCGCCGATCATCGACTGCTTCGACGGCATGGTGGTTAGTTGGACCATTGGCACAAGTCCGGACGCTGAATTGGTCAACACCATGCTGGATGCGGCTATTGAGACAGTGGCGGAGACCACCGATAGGCCGATAGTTCACTCCGATCGCGGTGGCCACTACCGATGGCCAGGCTGGCTATCGAGAATGAGTGAAGCGAACCTTACCCGTTCGATGTCCCGCAAGGCCTGCTCGCCTGACAACGCGGCTTGCGAGGGGTTCTTCGGTCGCCTCAAGAACGAACTGTTCTATCCTCGCGACTGGAAGAGCATCACCATTGAGCAGTTCATTGAGGTGGTCGATGACTACATCCGCTGGTACAACGAGAAGCGGATCAAGATCTCCTTGGGGGCCCTCAGCCCGATCGAATACCGGGTGAGCCTTGGACTTGCGGCATAAAACCAGTCCAAGTTTTTATCCGCACCCCCACTAACCCCCATATGATTGCCCGCAACCAGCACCACCGGCTCAGCTGGAAACGTCTGGCGAGCCCATGCGGCTACCCGACTGCTCTTGTCGATGTCCCCGGCCAGTCCACCATGTCGGCAATGGCCGTTGCTACCGAGTCTGGTTTGAACGGGGAAAATTCCACATGCAAAAGGAAGGAACAAGGAGCTTCATCTGCGCATCATTGGCGAAATCAACCGGTGACTGGTCTTCGTGGGCGAGTTTGCAGCGGCTTGTATCGCGCCCTGGCTAATGGAGTATGTCCGACACGGTGTACCCGTGCTGAAAGGATTCGCCCTCTACGCACGCCCATGGGCTTTTTACTGATTACAACCCCCGGGGAGCCTCCACGCGCATCTGCTTTCACCGGAGAGAAGAATACTCTCGTACCCAACGTCCAAGATACTTCCCCGGGCAAAGGACAACGGTAGCGTTTGTCGATGAGCACAGATCGCGTGAGCTCAGCGCGCGCTCTGACAGTTTTTGGATTCAAAGACATACAAGTCCTTTCGTTGCGTTCCTGCCAACATAGCAGCTACATGGCGAAAAGTGTTCGAAGCGGTCGTTCAACAACTGCGTGTTGAGCGACAGCAACCAGCCTGAAGCTGCCGACTGGATGCCAGTGGACAACTATGCAGCGGTTGCCGCCGTTTGCTGTCACGCTCTGGACTCACGGTCTCGGCCACTTTGCAGTCAATGGTCCAACGCGCCTGAAGCCATTGGGATGACCGGATTCGATGGCAATGCTGACATCGTCGCTTTCGATGTTCAGTCGGCGCCAACAAGAGGACGACTGAAATGGTTGGTTCAGTCGATCAGCCAAGCCATTCCTGGCAGAAGCGCTCGGAAATGCTCCCAGGGGATTCTGGCGCGATCCACTGCAGATGCAAAACGTTGTCCCGGCTCATCGATCGCTTCATTGGTCACCCGAAAGGTCGCCCAATGGTGGCCCAGCACCCGTTGTGCACCCAGGTCCATTCCCGCCTGAACGGTCTCCTCCGGGTTCATGTGCGCATAGCCCACGAACCAGCTGGGCTCATAGCCGCCGATGGGCAAAATCGCCAAGCGCATCGGGCCATGCTTCTGGCGAGTGGCCTTGAAATGCGCGCCGCTCCCGTAGCCGGTGTCACCCGCAAAGTAGACAGCCCCAGACGGGGTCTTCAGCACAAATGCGGCCCACAACGACAGGTTTTGGTCAATCGGGCCCCGAGCTGACCAATGCTGCATGGGCTCAGCCGTGATGCGGATGGCCCCCTTGTCAACCGATTGCCCCCAATCGAGCTCAACGGCTTGCAAGGCCTTGCCCCGCATCGCCGCAAGATTGCCCAGCGGCGACACGATGAGCGGGTGATCTCGCTCCCACAGCTTTGCCAGCGTGTCTTTGTCCAGATGGTCGTAATGATTGTGAGAGACCAGCACGATGTCGATGCGCGGCAGGTCTTCAAAGGCCACGCCCGGCTCACGCACGCGCTTTGGGCCCGCGAAGGTCAATGGCGAGGCGCGTTCAGACCAGACAGGATCAGTCAGGATGTTGATGCCTGCGACCTGAACCAGCACGGTCGCATGCCCCACATAGGACACCCGAATGTCATCGCCATGCACACGTGGCGGAGGTCGATCTCGTTCGATGGGAAGATGATCGGGCCATGAAACCCCTGGCTCAAAAATCTGCCAACGCAGAAATTTCCAAAGTGCGCCAGGCGGCGCCGGCTCGTCATTGCGGAACACACGTCCGTCGAAGTGGTCGCTGGGTGGTCCGTCATGACGGGTTGCACATCCTGTCAGGCTGGCCAATGTTGCCAAGGCGGCCATGGCCGTGCCAATCAGGGTTTTTCGGGCAGGCATTTCTGGTGTTCCTCTGCGGGTGTCATGCATGCATGGGCGCATGCATGGCCTTGAGGCCCTGCTCCCGCGTGACCACGGGGCGATACCCCAAATCGCGCTCTGCCTTGCCAATGTCCAAGGTGAAAGGCGCACCGATCAGGCGCAACATCTGGCGCGTGATGGGCGGCTCACCTCGCCTTGAAAACGTGCGCCAGATCCACTCCATCGCACTGGCCATGACCCACGCCACAGGCAGGGGCACGGACGCACGGGGCGGCTCGACAGCACGCGACTTCAACAGGGCGGAGATCACCTCTTTGAGCGTGCTGTCCTCGCCATCGCTGATGAAGTACGCTTGACCGCCCTGGCCCTTCTCGATCGCCAACTCCAACGCATGACAAACATTGTCGACATGCGCTGTCGACATGGCTTGCGAGCCACCACCCACCCATCGGAATTGACCCGCCTTGACGTTGTCGATCATGTGATCCAGCGTTGGCATGCCCGCACCCCAGATCATCGGCGGACGAAGCACCACGGTTTCAAAGTCCCCATTTCTGTTGGCACTCAGAACCAGTGCTTCGCTGCGGGCTTTGGATGCGCTGTAGGGGGCCCATGCGCGCTCATTGCGAGGCAGTGACTCGTTGACGCGGCACATCGGTGCCATGTCGCCCATCACGACCGCAGCGGCCCCCAACTGGATGAAGCGCTTGACCGATGTCACGGAAGCTGCAGCCGTCAGCATGTTGGATGTGCCCTTCACATTGGACTGCTCGAACGCCGAGGCATCGCCCCACAACTTGAAGTGCGCGGCCACGTGGATCACGGTGCTGCAACCCTGTGCTGCACGGACGAGCGAATTCACATCATCCAGCGAGCCGCGCACCGCTTGCGCACCTCGACTCTCTACAATTCGCATGGCTTCTTCGCTGCGTGCAAGCGCACGAACATGCCACCCTTGTGTCACGAGCCTTTCGATGAGTCGCCCCCCGACAAAACCGGAGCCGCCAGTGATCAAGCAAGTTTTGAGCATGAAAATCCCCATGTAACATTGATACATGGATAATATAATGATGATATAGTTCTGTCAATGGATAGAGCTATGTGAGGGCATAGATGGACACGGAAACGGCAATTCTTAATGCGGCCTTTGGCATCCTGGAGTCGCAAGGGCCGAGTGCATTGACCACCCGTGCGGTTTGCGAGGCGGCTGGCATCAAGGCGCCAACGCTCTATCACCACTTTGGTGACAAGGACGGGTTGGAGCAGGCCATGATTCGCCGCGGGCTGGCAGACTTCATGCGGCGCAAGCAGCAGCCACCGAGTTCATCGGAGCTGCTGGTCCAACTCCGTTCGGGATGGGATGTCGCGCTGGAGTTTGCGCTCAAGCGTCCAGCGCTCTTTTCATTGCTCTGGCATCACGCACGGAGTCAACCGTCCTTGGTGGCCGATGCACATGCCTTGATGCATGCCCGGGTACAGCGCCTGGTGGACACCGGGCGATTCAAGGTGACAGTTGACACAGCAGCACTCGCCGTTTGGGCTGCGTCCCAAGGCTTGCTTTCGCTGGTGCTCCAAGGCAACTCACGGAAAGACATCGAAGTGATCAGTGAGCTGCTTTTCAATGCCGTGGTTGATAAGTTGTCTGACTCCCAGTCACCGAAAAAGAGCTGATTGGGTGAACCTTGCATCGATTCATGTTCCACCTGTTCATCGGCTAAGCATGGTCGTTGCCACACGCGAAGGGGCTCCCATGCGCGCATGCTCAATCGTCCTAGCCCTGTTTTTCCTAGCCCTTTCGACGTGCTACGCAGAGCCACTTACACCTGCAGTTAAAGCAGAGGTACGTGCGCTATTGACTCGCCTGGAGTCATCCTGCTGCAAATTCAACCGAAATGGGACCTGGTACAGCGGGCAGGATGCCCGTGACCACCTTCAGCGCAAGTTGGAGCAAGTGCAGGAGAGAGCAAAAGTACCGACGACCGAGGCTTTCATCGAGATGGCAGCGTTCAAGAACGGCATGACCGGCAAACACTACCTTGTGCAATGCCCTGGTGACACACCTGTGGCCAGCGCCTTGTGGTTAGCGACTCAATTGATAGCCGTCCGCAAGCACTGAAACACGCACCTTCAACAAACTGTCAAACACCACAAAATGGCGCTGCCACTGGCAGTCTGAGCGCCAAGCGGCAATTCGATCGAGTTGCTTCACCGTGAACCTTGGTTCTACAAGGGCAGTCCATCTATGTCTGCTTTAGATCGCCACGGACCTTCAGCGACATTGTTTAAGCGTTCGCTCCCAGCCTGTTGGGGTCATCAGAGGGCGGTCGGGAAAGGTGCCAAAGGCGTTCGATCCGACCATTTGCATGGGTTCTGCCCGTGAGGCCACCATGCGGTGCTTCGCCTTTGCTGAGGCTCAATGCATGGAGTCTCTCACTCGTCTCTTCGCCTGTTGAGGAATGGCGCCAGAGCCAGCTTTAGCGCCCCCACTGCCGCCAGCACCCACAGACCTGACAGGTAACTGTGGGTAAGGTCGTTCAGCAGCCCGAGGGTCAGCGGGCCAAGCGCACCCACGCCATAGCCTATGGCTAAAACGAAGGAAGTCCACGAGTTGGCTTCGGTCGCGTCGGCCGCGTTGTCCAGCGGCAGCGTCATCCCGAGCGAGAAAGACCCGCCCACGCCCACGGCCAGCAGCACGATGGGCAGCCAGCCCGGGGCATGCGGCGCGGCGATCAACATGCCGATGCCCGCCAGGAAGGCGCCGGCAAAGCCTGCGATTGGCCAGCGCCGGTCATGGCCCCGACTCACCAAGGCCGGCATGGGGTTGGCCAACATGAACACCGTGGTGAAGCCAGCCAGCATCAGCCCAGCCTGCGCTGCAGTTGCGCCAAAGGCCTGGTTCATGGGTACCAGCCAAGCCAGCAGGCCAAAGAACAAGAAGTTGTTGGCTGAGAAGTAGAGCGCAGCCAGCCAGGCCGTCCGAGAGCGGGCCGGATGCGGGTGCGCAGCCTTGACTGCCGTGCGATCGGGTGCGGTATGGGTGCCCTCGGCGCTTGACACCTGCAGCCAGGCCCCAATGGCCACCAGGCCCGGAACAGCCCAAATGGCGGTGGCCATGCGCCAGCCACCGGTGAGTGCTGCCACTGGCCCGGTCAACGCAGCGGCCAGGGTGCTGCCCAGGCCCAGCGAGGCCGCATACAGGCCCATCAACAGCGACCCGCGCCCCGGATGGTGGGCCTTGACAAAGCCGGACATGAGTGCGCCCGCCACAGCGATGCCCGCACCAACGCCTGCTGTACTGATGAAGAGCAGAACGGTGGACGTGGTGAACGCACGCAACAGCGTGGCCACGGCCAACAGCACCAACGCCGCGAGAACCGCGCGATGGCGCCCGAAACGCCGCGCCAGCCAGGGTGTGGGGATGGCCAGCAGCCCCATGAGCAAGGTCGGGATGGCCGTCAGCAGGGCGGCCTGCGCGTTGTTGATGTGGAACTCGCTGCGCAAGGAGCCCAGCACAGGGGCAACAGACACGATGCCCGGGCGAAGGTTGGTGGCCACCAGCACCATGACTGCGATGGTCATGGGGAGGCTGAGCCCGGTGGGCTCGGCGGGGCGTATGGCCGCTGCAAGGCGCGGCTTTCCAGCCAGCTTGAGTATTCGGCTCTGTTCGATAGGGCTGGACAAGGCGTCGGCAGTGCAGGTGTGCATCGTCATCTCCAATGTGGTGCGGGCATGAAGCGTTCAATCAGGGCTGTGACCTGTGGACCACGCATCGGCGGCGCCGGTCTCCAGTGCAGCCATCGCGGCCATGGCCACGGCCACATCCTGCTCAACGGTGCCGGCGCTGACGCCGATGGCGCCCATCACGTTGCCGTTGGACAGCACCGGGACGCCACCACCAAAGATCACGGCGCGCCCATTGAGGCTGTGCTGGATGCCGAACAGCGGTGCACCGGGTTGCGCCAGCAGCGCCAGGTCGGCGGTGGATTGCCCGAAGGCCACGGCGGTGTAGGCCTTGTTGATCGCCAGGTCGGCGCAGCCCACCGCGCCACCGTCGCCCCGGGTGAAGTGCAGCAGGTGCCCGCCGCTGTCCACGATGGCTACCGAAAACGGCAGGCCGAACTGAAGCGCAAAGGCTTCTGCCGCTTGGGACATGGCCTTGGCATCGGTCAGGGAGAGTGTCTTGTAAGGGTTGTTCATATTAATAGTAGACTGGTCTATTCTTAATCGGGCAAAAAAAAGCACTTCCCGCGAAGTGCCCGATGGGAGGGGTCAGCCCGGCAATTGCAACAGGCGGCGCGTGGCGCCCAGAGCCACGTCAAAGGGCTGCGCATTGCGGGCGATCTTGGCCATCACGCTGGCGCCCATCCACAGCTGGTAGAGGCTTTCGGCCAGCTCGGCCGGGTCGGTCTGCACGCCAAGCGAATGGTCGGCCTGCCCCGCCGCGATGGCCTGCGCCAGGCGCAACACGATGCCCGTGGTGCCCAGCTTCATGGCCGCGCGCATGGCCTCGGACAGATCGGCCACCTCGGCGCCCAGCTTCACGGCCAGGCATTTGCCCTGGCAGTCTTGCAGCGACTGGCCCTCGCGCCAGGCCTGGAAGTAGGCCAGCAGGCGGTCTGCGTGCGAGCCTTTGCTGCGGCCCAGGGTGGCGTCCATCTCGGCGTGATACTGCGCAAAGTAGGCCGTGAGCATGGCCTCGCCAAAGGCGTCCTTCGAGCCGAAGTAGTGATAGAACGAGCCCTTGGGCACGCTGGCGGCCGTCAGGATTTCGTTGATGCCGACCGCAGAGAAGCCTTTGCTGGCCATGATGCGCTGGCCGACGGCGATGATGCCGTCGCGGACGTCAGAGGATTCGGAGGTGTGGGCGGAAACCATGTTCACATCCTATCTCAGATTAGACCGGTCGTCTATTAATCTCAAAACAGACGACCGGCCCGGCGCCCGGTTCACTGGCGGATGAAGGCCAGCAGGTCGGCATTCAAACGGTCCTTGTGCGTGTCGGTCAGACCGTGCGGCGCACCGGGGTAAACCAGCAACTGCGCACCCTTGACCAGCCTGGCTGTGGCGCGGCCGGAAATGTCGATGGGCACAATCTGGTCGTCATCGCCATGCACCACCAGGGTGGGCCGGTCGATCTTTTTCAGGTCTTCCGTCATGTCGGATTCGGAGAAGGCCTTGATCGAATCGAAGGTGTTCTTGTGGCCCGCCTGCATGCCCTGCAACCACCAGTTGTCGATCAGGCCTTGCGACACCTTCACGCCCGGGCGGTTGAAGCCGAAGAAGGGACCGGCGGCGATGTCCTTGTACAACTGGGCGCGGTTGGCCAGTTGGCCGGCGCGGATGCCGTCAAACACCTCGATGGGCACGCCGTTCGGGTTCTTCGCTGACTTGATCATCACCGGTGTGACGGCCGACACCAGCGCCACCTTGGCCACCCGAGCCGTGCCATGGCGGCCGATGTAGCGCGCCACCTCGCCGCCGCCGGTGGAAAAGCCCACCAGCACCGCGTTCTTCAGCTTCAGCATGTCGATCACCGTGCCCAGGTCATCGGCGTAGTGGTCCATGTCATTGCCCTCCCAGGGCTGGCTGGAGCGGCCATGCCCGCGGCGGTCGTGCGCGATGACGCGGTAGCCGTGATCGGCCAGGTAGATCATCTGACTCTCCCAGCTGTCCGAGCTCAAGGGCCAGCCGTGGCTGAAGACCACGGGCTGGCCATCACGCGGGCCCCAGTCCTTGTAGTAGAGCTGCACGCCGTCACGGGTGGTGATGTAGCTGCCAGAGGGCTGGGCGCTGCCGGTTTGCGGCAGCGCAGGCCGGACGCCAGCGGCCAGGGCGGGCGCGGTGGGCGTCAGCGCCGCACCGGCGAAGGCCGCAACCAAAGTGGACAAGGTCAGCAGGTGCTGGGCGGAGCGGGCGAAGATGCGTCGGGCGGTCATGGGGATCCTTTGAAACGGGATGGAAGATGGCGGGTGAGCGTGAGGCGCGGGCTCAGGCGGTGGCGGCGAACTGGCTCAGCAGCACCGTGGCCGCTTCGGCCGACGAGGCCGGGTTCTGGCCGGTGATCAGCAGGCCGTCGGTCACCACGTAGGAGCCCCAATCGGCGCCCTTGCTGTAGCGGCCGCCCTTGGCGATCAGCATGTCTTCCACCAGGAAGGGCACCACATCGGTCAGGCCCACGCCGTCTTCTTCTGTGTTGGCGAAGCCGGTGACCTGCTTGCCTTCCACCAGAGGGCGGCCATTGGGGGCCTTGACGTCGCGCAGCACGCCGGGGGCATGGCACACCAGGGCGACCGGCTTGTGGGCGGCGATGAAGGCCTCGATCAGCGCGACGGAATGCGGGTCTTCGACCAGGTCCCACAGCGGGCCGTGGCCACCGGGGTAGAACACGGTGTCGAAGTCAGCCTGGTCGATGGTGTCCAGGCGGACGGTGTTGGCGAGTTGGGCGTTGGCATCGGAATCGGCCTCGAAGCGGTGCGTCAGCTCGGTCTGGAACATCGGCTCGTTGCTCTTGGGGTCCAGCGGGGGTTGACCACCCAGCGGCGAGGCCAGCACGATCTCGACGCCGGCGTCCTTGAACGCGTAGTAGGGGGCGGCCAGCTCTTCCAGCCAGAAGCCGGTCTTGCGGCCCGTGTTGCCAAGTTGGTCGTGGGAAGTGAGGACCATCAGAACTTTCATTGCATTCACCTTGATGTCAAAACATTAGACCGGTCTACTATTTAACCGGATCAAAAAATACACTTCAACGGAAGTGCGGCGATGTGGGCTGCGTGGAGCGGCTTCGCGGGCCGCGCTATGCAGAACATGGGTCAATGATAGATTGAATTAGACCGGTCGTCTAGTGATGGTGCGAAATTTGTTTGCGAACGCGGTGAGCCACTGCTGTGCCCCACGACATGGGCAGCGCCAGGTGCGGGCCTTCACTGATTCACTGAACGAGTGCGGCCTGAAGCGTGTCGGCCACGCGGGCCCGCAGCCAACGGTGCGCAGCGTCGCTGTCGAACCGGCGGTGCCAGGACAGCACGACCGGTGCAGGCGCCACCGGCATGGGCAGTGGTCGCTGCACGATGTCGAGCGCCTCGCACAGCCCGGCGCACAGCCTCTGGGCCACCACCGTGACGGCATCCGAGCGCGCGACCACCTCCAGCGCCGCCGCCGAGGTGGGCAGCGACGCCACCACACGCCGCGAAAGGCCCAGGTCGGCCAAGGCCTCGTCCACGCGATCACGCAGCCGCCCACGACGCGACACGACCACGTACGGCAGGGCAGCCAGCTTCGCAGGCGACAGCCGGGCCCGGGCCAGGGGGTGTTGGCGTCGCAGCGCCAGGACGAGATGGTCCTCACCCAGCACCTGGTGCGTGATCTCCGGCTGGGTCGGCACCGACGCGCCCAGCTCCAGGTCCACCTCTGTTCGCAGCCCTTCCTGGCGCCCTGACGCGTCTTCGCCCAGGAAGCGGATGCGCAAGGCAGGTGCCGCCTCGCCCACGCTGGCGATCAGCGTTGGCGCCAGTGCGGCCAGCAGCGCATCGTGCCCGCGCAGCGTGAACACCCGGTCAAGCGTGGTGAAGTCGAGCGCACCGGCGGGCTTCAACAAGGTCGAAGCCTCCTGCACCAGGGCATGCACCTGCGCGCGGATGGCCTGGGCGTACGGCGTCGGCACCATGGTGCGACCAGCACGCACCAGGATGTCGTCGCCCGTCACATGGCGGATGCGCGACAGGGTGCGGCTCACCGCAGGCGGCGTCAGGTGCAGACGCTCCGCAGCCATGGCCACGCTGTTGTGCTCGAGCAGGGCATCGAGGGCGGTGAGCAGGTTCATATCCATTGCATCAGGGTAACGTATTCATTGCCTACATTGCACTGGACATCATGTGATCACTTGCCTATCGTGGCGGCATGGGCACATCGAGATGCCCCTGACCACCCGCAAGACACACCACATGACCCAAGCCCTCTACCCCCTCGCCGAGCCCACCGCCGATGCCTTGCTCGCTGGCATGACCGCCGCCGCCGAACGCGCCGGGCAGCAGTTGCTGGCCCACTTCTCGCCCGATGCCCGACCGCATGACCGCAACGCCCTGATGGCGGCACTGGCCCACAACGAGGCACTGGTGGCCAAGGGCTTGCGCGATGCGCTCAGCGCACTGCGCCCCGGTGCCAACTGGCTGGACGGCGAACTCGAAGCCATGCCCCTACCCGATGGCGAGTGGTGGGTGGTGGATGCCGTGGAGGGCAACGTCAACCACGTCCATGGCCTGCGCGACTGGGGCGTGAGCATCGCGCTGGTGCGCGATCGCCAGCCTGTGCTCGCCGTTTTCCACCACCCGCTGGAGGGCCTGATGTGGACCGCAGTGAGCGGCATGGGCGCGCACCGCAACGGCCAGGCCGTGCGTGTCAGCGCGAAGACGCAACTGGCAGACGCCATCGTCAGCACAGGCCAGGCCGAGGCGGGACAAACCGCCACCTACGGGCCGATCGGTGGGTCGGTCACCGCCATGCTCGGCCACGCCTTGCTGGTGCGCACGTCGGTGCCATCGACCTTCCCGATGCTGCATGTCGCCAGCGGCCAGAACGACGTCTTCTGGCAGTACGCCTGCGTGCTGCCGGGCGTGGCGGCGGGCGTGCTGTTTGTCCAGGAGGCGGGCGGCACGGTGAGCCGCATCGATGGCTCGCCTTGGCAGCCCGGCGCAACCGACATCCTGATGGCTGCGCCAGCGCTGCACGCGGCAGCCACTGCCGTGCTGCGCTCCATCCCGAGCCAGGAGGCTGCATGAAGCTCGCCATCCTGGGTGCCAGCGGCGGCACGGGCCGAGAACTTGTGCAACAGGCGTTGGTGCGTGGCCATGAGGTCAGCGCGCTGGTGCGCGACCCCGCCCGCAGCGGGTTCGATCCGCACCCCCGATTGCGGCTTGTGCGCGTCGATGTCTACGACCCATCGTCGCTGCACCAGGCGCTGGGCGCCGATGACACCTTGCTGTCCGCGTTGGGCATCGGCAAGGGCGGGCGGCCTGGCGTGCTCACCAAAGGGGCACGCGCGGTGGTGGCCGCCAGACCGGCCCGCGTCATCTGGCTGGGTGCGTTCGGCACCGGGCAGACGGCAAGCCAGGGTGGCTGGGCCGTCCGCATGCTGCTGGGCTTGGTGTTGGGCAAAGAAGTTCCGGACAAGGTCGAGGCCGACACGACGGTGCTGCGCGCGGGCGGCACCGTCTTCCATGCGGGGCCACTCGGTGAGGGGACAGTGGCCACCTCACGGCGCACCGTGGCACCCGATGTTGCGCCCCGCCGACTCTTCCCTGCCGGAGTCAGCAGGGCCACTGTCGCCGCAGCCATGCTCGACGAAGCCGAATCGCCGCGCTTCGCGGGTGCCCTTGCGGTGCCCTTGGCACGTTGAGGAATGCCGCGAGCCCGGCGGTCCTATTTCGGGACTGGATCGAAGCGAGGATGTCGTTGCGGGTGTCGTTGGAGAGGGTTGCGGTTGCGGTTGCGGAAGCCATGGGGCAACCATGACGCTGATCGGATTGGTAGTCTACAAGGCGTCGATTTTTTGAAGGGCGTGCCGCCACACGACGGCCTCGGTACTACAGCGCGTCATGCCGCGCCGGGGCTCTGACGATTGCTGCGCCCGATTCAGATATGTGCGCTTCAAGCAGCCGGCAAGCACGACCGACGTCCCTCTCCCCGACGGCCGCCAGCAGCTGGCGGCGTTCGTGCTGGGGCGCAGGGTCATAGTCGACGCGAGCGGCGGTCGTGTGCATGTAACTCATGCGCGATTCGTGGAGTATGTCGATGCTGGCGACAACACCATCGGACAGATCACCGGCATCGACTGCGCAGCCACGGCCTCGGACGGGCACAACGCCCTGGCCAAGCTGATGCTGCCTGAGGGCGAGACCCACTGCGCCATGCTCAATCGCCTGGACAAAGCAATCCGGCGGTACTAAGACACCGACGAGATAAACCCGCCATAGGGCGGGCTGGCGGGGTGGCCGTCAGGCTGGGATGGACAGACGCTCACAGAGTGGGCGCAATGATGCCTCGGGCGGAAAGTTGATCTGGGGGCGTGCCACGCTCTCCCGGTTGCTTCTCGGCATGACATTCGAACTCACCAGCGACAGCTCAGGGTTGGGAGCGGAAAGCCATTAATGCCAAGACCGGTCGCTCACGCTGACTCTGCCCTGGTTGCATGGCTCGAACGACCGGTGTCGAAGGTTAAGCAGTCAATCAAGCAAGCGCCCTCCGTATGACTGCTTGCAGCAATCGCTGCCGGTCAGATCGCAAACAACAATGACAGGTGACAGCCTGAAGCTGCCGTCCAACTACCTGTAGACCTTCGCGTTCTGAAAACAAAAAGCGCCTCAACTAAGGCGCTTGGAAACCATGGCTAACGGTGCGAAGCACCATTACAGGTTTTATTTTTAGGTTACAGAGTTTATTTTTACGATCACGTCGATACATGAACCTCCTCAAATGAGGCGGCATTCATTTCTCAATGCGGAATTTCCCCGACGGACTTTATTCACGTCCGACGCACTTTATTTGTTGGAGTCAAAACCGAACGCAAACTTAAGCAGTCCTGCTGTGAGTCACGGACTTAGCCAAATCGCAAAACTTACCCACTAGCCCAGCACACTGCTCCGGGCGCATGTCGGCAGAGAGTGCCAACCGTAAGTCAGCAAA
This sequence comes from Acidovorax sp. 62, assembly GCF_002754495.1. NCBI lineage: Bacteria > Pseudomonadati > Pseudomonadota > Betaproteobacteria > Burkholderiales > Comamonadaceae > Acidovorax > Acidovorax sp. 62. Next base: position 4,330,102 of record NZ_PEFJ01000001.1, on the reverse strand, counting down.
GTCCAGTCTATGTTCGCAAAGTCCACTCTCTGTTATCAGCAGATCCACATTCTGTTTGCAAAATCCACTCTCTGTTTGCAACAACCACTCGCTGCCCATGCTCCACTACCTGACCGTTCCTGTGACGGCGTTTCAACAGAACGCGTCGATCCTCTGGTGCGATGCCACCCAGCAGGGGGCCATCATCGACCCGGGCGGCGACCTGGATGTGCTGCTGGCCGAGGTCGAGCGCCTGGGCCTCACGCTCTCGCAGATCTGGCTCACCCACGCCCACATCGACCACGCAGGCGGCACGGGCGAGCTGGCGCAGCGCCTGCAGCTGCCCATCGTGGGGCCGCACCCGGGTGACCAGTTCTGGATTGACGGGCTGGCGCAGCAAAGCGCGATGTTTGGCTTTCCGCCCGCGCAGCCCTTCACGCCCACGCGCTGGCTGCACGACGGCGACACGGTGCAACTGGGCCACGAGACGCTGAACGTGCGCCACTGCCCCGGCCACACGCCAGGGCACGTGGTGTTCCATGCGCCGCAGATTGACCGGGCGTTTGTGGGCGATGTGCTGTTTGCCGGCAGCATCGGCCGCACGGACTTCCCCCAGGGCAACCACCAGCAGCTCATCGACAGTATCACCCAGCGCCTGTGGCCCATGGGCGACCAGACCGTGTTCATCCCTGGCCACGGCCCCGAAAGCACCTTCGGGCGCGAGCGCCGCAGCAACCCCTACGTGGGCAACACCTGAGGGCACCGGGGCAAGTCGCCCCGGAGAGAGCCTCCACTTTGTGGCGCGGGGGCGACAGGCTGCACCGTTTTCATTTAGTAATGATTCTCAATTACTTACAATCATTGTCCAGCCAGCCATCTGCTCGATACAGCGCCTTGACCTCGCGCGTTGCGGAACGTCAGCCAGTTCCACAAACAACATCGAGGAGAAACCATGGCGCGCATCCGCAGCCCCCACCACACCGTTCCACTGCATCTGCTGGCACTTGCCATTGCGGCCCTGCCCGGCGCCATCCAGGCCCAGACGGCTGAAAAAAGCCTGCCCGAGACGACGATCCGTTCCGAGGCCACCGTCCCATACAAAACCGACCGGCTGGCCAACCCCAAGCTCACGCAGCCGCTGGTGGACATCCCCCAAACCATCTCTGTCATCAACTCCGATGTGATCCGCGAGCAAGGTGCGGCATCGCTGATGGACGCGCTGCGCAACACCCCCGGCATCACCATGCAGCTGGGCGAAGGCGGCAGCACCTCAGCGGGTGACACCTTCCAGCTGCGGGCGTTCTCGACGCAGACCGCCACCTTCATCGACGGCATCCGCGACCTTGGTGCCATCACACGCGACATCTTCAACATCGACCAGGTGGAAGTGGTGAAGGGCCCTGCAGGCACCGACATTGGCCGGGGCGCGGCCTCGGGCTACATCAACCTGATCTCCAAGCTGCCCACCCGCACCGACCAGTACGGTGTGACCACTACCGTGAACACCGCTAACAACAAGCGCGTGACGGCAGACCTGAACAAGCAGCTGGGCGAGACATCGGCCGCGCGCCTGAACCTCATGGGCCAGGCCGGTGGCGTGGAAGGGCGCAACGTGGTGGAGAACAACGGTTACGCCATCGCGCCCTCGTTCGCCTGGGGGCTGGGCACACCCACGCGCATCTACCTGTACTCGCAGCACGTGCGCCAGGACAACGTGCCCGATGGCGGCATCTCCACCATCGGCATGCCGGGCTTTTACAACGCGGTGGCCCAGGTCAATGCAGGCGCCAGGGTCAACCGCGAGAACTTTTACGGCAGCAAGGACGACTACGAAAAAGTCGACGCCGACATGGTGACGGCCAAGTTTGAGCACGACCTGGGCGGCGGCACCGTGGTGCGCAACATTGCACGCGCAGGCACCACCCAGATGGACCGCCGCCTGACCAGCGTGGGCGCCATCACCGCCACCAATCTGGCCAACCCCAGCAGTTGGACGGCGGCGCGGTCATTGCAGCGCACCGACCAAACCAACGACGTGCTGGCCAACCTGACCAACGTGACCAGCCAGTTCAGCACCGGCAGCGTCAAACACACCCTGTCGGCCGGGCTGGAGTTCATGCACGAGCGCCAGAAGAACCTGGGCTTTGGCACCGCCGCGCAAACCATCAACGGCGTGACCTACGCCGCCGTGAACGCACCGGCCGCCAACCTGTATGCCCCCAACGCCAGCGACGCCCTGGGCGTGCCCTACCGCACCGGCGCCGACACCGATGGCAGCACCAACACGGCCGCGCTGTACGCCTTCGATACGCTGCAGCTGAACGAGCAGTGGCAGCTCAATGGCGGCCTGCGTTTTGAGCACTACCGCACCAAGACCGACGCCAGCACCATCGTCACCACCAGCAACCTGACCAGCTACCCCGGCTACGCTGCAGGCTCGTTGGCGCCATCGGCGCTGAGCACCTCGGGCAACCTCACCAGCTGGAAGCTGGGCGCGCTGTACAAGCCTGCGGCCAACGGCAGCATCTATGCATCCCTGGCCAACTCGCTCACGCCCCCTGGCGGCTCCAACTTCGCGCTGTCGTCCACCTCCACCAACCAGAACAACGCCGCGCTGGACCCGCAAGAGACCCGCAACATCGAGCTGGGCACCAAGTGGGAACTGCTGGACAACCGCCTGAACCTGAGTGCCGCCGTGTTCCGCACCGAGAACGACAAGCAGATCTCGTACGACGCGGTCACCGGCATCTACACCCAGTACGGCAAGACCCGTGTGCAGGGCATCGAGCTGGCCGCCGTGGGCCAGATCACCAACTTCTGGCAGGTGTCGGCAGGCATTGCCAAGACACAGACCAAGGCCCTGGGCCAAAACAGCCTGGGCAGCACCGGCGCGGTGACCAACACCGACAGCGTGCGCTGGTCACCCGACCTCACGGCCACCGCCTGGACCTCGTACACCTGGGGCGCCTTCACCCTGGGTGGCGGCGCGCGCTACGTGTCTGAACAAAAGCGCGTGGTCACCGCTGGCACGGCGCTCAATGTGTCCAACATGCCCAAGATTCCTTCGTACTGGGTGACCGACCTGATGGCGGCCTACAAGGTCAACCGCAACGTCAACCTGCGACTGAACATCTACAACCTGTTCGACAAGGAATACATCAGCACGCTGAACAACAACGGCGCACGCATGGTGCTGGGCGCGCCCCGCTCGGCGTCGCTGACGGCAGAGTTCTTGTTCTAAGGCGACGCTGAACCCGCCCCACGCGGGCAAGGTGTGTGCCCAAGCGGGCCGCACCATGGCCCCATCCCTTGCCCTGGCCGACAACGCCGGGCTGGGGACACCGGGGCCTGCTTCACCCCCTCAGGCCAGTGTGCCCCACCACAGCACGCACACCGCCCCCGAGGGCGTGCGACAGGCTCTGCCCCACAGCGGCACGCCGCCCCTCTTGCCCTTTCTGACCCATATCTTTGCGGAGCCCTTCGCATGACCTTCCCCTCCATGAACCGCCGCACCCTGCTCTCGGGCACCGCCATGGCCGCCCTGGGCGCTGCGGGGGCCCTGGGCCTGCCCCCCGGGCGCGCCCTGGCGCTGGGCGCCGATGCCAGCACCACACTGATCGGCGCCGCCTGGCGCGGCCCCAAGGCCACCGACACCCACTACGCGGGCGTGCTGGCCGCCGACTGGGAGCGCAAGCAGCTCACCATCCGCTACGCCGTGGCCCTGCCCTCGCGCCCGCACGGGCTGGTGCCGCAGGCAGATGGCGGCCTGCTGGTCAACTGCGTGCGCCCCGGCACCTGGCTGCTGCGCTGCGATGGCGCGGGCAAGGTGGCAGAGCACATCAAGCTCGACCGTGACCAGGACGCCGTGCTGCTCAGCGGCCACACCGTGGCATCGCTCGACGGGGCCACCCTCTACACCACCGAGATCAACTACCGCAGCGGGCGCGGCCACATCGGCGTGCGCGATGCCACCACCTTGCGCAAACGGGACGAATGGGACAGCGGCGGCATTGACCCCCACCAGCCTGTGCTGGACACACAGGGCCACCTGCTGGTGGCCAACGGTGGCGTGCTGCGCAACCTGGCCGACGCCAAGTACGACCTGCAGCGCATGGAATCGGCCCTGGTGCGCATCGACACCCGCACCGGCCGCATCGCCCAGCGCTGGGTGCTGGACGACCCGCGCCTGAGCATGCGCCACATCGCCTGGAGCACGTTCGCCGCGGCTGCTACCTCAGATGCCCCCCGCCGCCTGGGCGTGGCCATGCAGGCCGAGCACGAAGACCCCGCCCGCCGCGCCGCAGCGCCCATCCTGGCCGTGCTGGAGGGCGACCAGTTGAGCGTGCCCAGCCGTGTGAACGACGGCCACGGCTACGCGGGCGACATCACCCCCGCCTACAACGGCGGCTTTGCGGTGTCGAGCAACAAGGCCGGGCTGGCGCAGCTGTGGCACCCCAGCATGCCGGACAAGCTCTCGGCCATCGTGCAACTGCAAGAGGCCTACGCCCTGACCGCCTGGGCCGGGCCCCAACCCGGCGGCGGCGTGCTGGTGGCCACCGCCCCGGGCCTGGTGCGCTGGCACCCCAGCGCCAAGCCCGCCTTTCTGCCCTGGCCCGAACCCATGGCGCTGGACAACCATTGGGTGCTGATGGGGTGAAAATTTAAGCAAAAACACCCTATAGCGCTCATGCAATAAGCGCAAGAAGCTATCAAATAAATAGCATCTTGCGCTTTGGCACCGGGGCCGCACGGGGGCAAAACACTGGCGGGCAGATGCGCCCAGGTCTTGATGCGCATCAACACCGCCCCCGCACAGCAGGCGCATGCTGTGGCACAGGGCGGCACGGAATGGGCTGCCCTTTCGGCAGCAAAGGCGTGCCTGGCGGGCGATCCCCCCAGCGCGCTGGAGCCGCCGGACCACAACAAGAAAGTGTTCTCTCATGTCGACCGCTCCTGCTTCACACACACCTCCCCCAGCAGCCAATGCGGCTGCGCACCCCCTCCCCGCCACCCCGTCCATCACCTCGCACCCCGAGCCCAACTCCAACCGCAAGTTCGGCTTTCTGCTGCTGGCCATTGCGCTGTACGGCATCGTGCTCATGCTGCCCACGCCCGCAGGCCTCACGGCCTCCGGGCAAGTCGCGCTGGCGCTGCTGGCGCTGGTCATCACGCTGTGGATCAGCGAATGCGTCTCGCCCGCCAACAGCGCCGTCATCCTCACCGGCATGGCCGTGGTGGGGCTGATGGGCAAGCCGCTCACGCCCGGCGCCAAGCCCATGGGCTCGGCCGATGCGCTGACAACCATGCTGGGCGGCTTCTCGTCCACCGCCGTGCTGCTGGTGGCCGCCGCGCTGTTTCTGGCCGTGGCGCTCAAGCACACGGGGCTAGACAAGCGCGTGGCCCTCATCGTGATGAGCCGGGTGGGCATCTCGCCCGCGCGCCTCACCGTGGGCGCGATGCTGGTGGGCTTTGTGCTGGCGCTGTTCATCCCCTCGGCCACGGCACGCGTGGGCGCGGTGATCCCGATCATGGTGGGCATCACCGCCGCCCTGGGCCTGCCCGTGGGCAGCAGCCTGGGCGCAGCGCTGATGATCGTCACCGCGCAGGCCTGCTCCATCTTCAACATGGCCGTGAAGACCGGCGCGGCGCAAAACCTGATCAGCCTGAACTTCATGCAGACCACCTTCGGCCACACCGTGACCTGGAGCCAGTGGTTCCTCACGGCCCTGCCCTTCACCCTGGGCATGAGCGTGGTGCTGTTCTTCGTGTCGCTGTGGATCCTGAAGCCCTCGGTCGAATCGACGGAGAACGCCACCGAAAAGCTGCGCGAGCAGCTCAAGGCCCTGGGCCCCGTCACCGCCCCCGAAAAGCGCCTCATCGCCGTGGCCCTGCTGCTGCTGGTGATGTGGTCTACCGAAGGCATGCTGCACCCGTTTGACACGACAACCACCACGCAACTGGGCATTGCCCTGCTGCTCATGCCCAAGATCGGCGTCATGCACTGGTCGCAGGCCGAAAAGCTCGTGCCCTGGGGCACGGTGGTGCTATTTGCCGCGTCCATCTCGCTGGGCAATCTGCTGTCCAAGACCGGCGCCGCAGGCTGGCTGGCGCAGCAAACACTGGGGCAGATGGGCCTGTCGGCCCTGCCCGTGGTGGCGGTGATCGGTGCGCTCTCGCTCTTCAGCATCGTGCTGCACCTGGGCTTTGCCTCGGCCACCGGGCTGGCCAGCACGCTCATCCCCATCTTCATTGCGTTTGCGCAGTCGCTGCCCGTGTCCAAGGAGACCGCTTTTGGCATCGTCATGATCCAGAGCTTCGTCGTCTCGTTCGGCTTCATCCTGCCCACCAACGCACCGCAGAACATGCTGTGCTACGGCACCGGGGCCTTTGGCACCAGCCAGTTTGCCAAGGTGGGCCTGCTGCTCACGCTGGCGGGCTTGGGCCTCATCCTGCTGCTGTCGGCCACGCTGTGGCCCATGATGGGAGTGCTGTGACATGGGCGCACGCATCGGAGTGATCGGCGCGGGCCAGGTGGGCGCCGCCGCCAGCTACCTGCTCTCGTCCACGCCCGGCATCAGCGACATCGTGCTGGTGGACGTGGACCCCGCCCGCGCTGCAGGCGAGGCGGCTGACATTGGCCACGCCGCCGCCTTTGGCACCGCCGCACGGGTGCAGGAAGGCAGCTATGCCGACCTGGCAGGCGCTGCGGTGGTGGTCATCACCGCAGGCGCGAGCCTCAAGCCCGGGCAGACGCGGCTGGAGCTGCTGCAGCAAAACCTGCGCATCGTGGACCACATCACCGAGCAGGTGCTGCGCGCCGCGCCAGACACCATCTTGCTGTTTGCCACCAACCCGGTGGACGTGATGCCCGCCATTGCCGTGCAGCGCTGGGGCGTGGCCCCAGGCCGCGCCATTGGCACCGGTTGCACGCTTGACTCCATCCGCTTTCGCGACCGGCTCTCGCACCACCTGGAGGTGTCGCCCAGCTCGGTGCACGCCTACGTGCTGGGCGAGCATGGCGACTCGGAAGTGCTGCTGTGGTCAGGGGCCCAGGTGGGCGGCCTGCCGCTCCTGGACTTTGCCCAGCAAAGCGGCCGCCCCATCGACGCCGCCTTGCAGCGCACCATGGCCGAAGACGTGCGCACTGCGGCCTACCGCATCAAGGCGGGCAAGGGCGTCTCCAACTTCGGCATCGGCGGCTGCATCGCCCGCCTGGTGCGCGCCGTGGTAGGTGACGAGCGCAGCGTGTTCACCGTCTCCACCTACCTGCCCGAGCTGCTGGGTGTGCAACGCACCTGCGTGTCGCTGCCCCATGTGATTGGGCGCACGGGCGCTTCCACTCCGTACCTGCCGCCGCTGGCAGACGATGAGGCCGCCGCTCTGCGCGCCAGCGCAGAGGTGCTGGCGCAGACGATTGCGGGTGGGCTGCAGGCGTTGGAAGACCGAGCCTAGCGAGCTGCGCGTGTCTGCGACGGTGCACGACCGTCGCAGACATGCAACTCGTTAGCTCTCATTTTTATAGCTGCTTGCGCTTATTCCACGGCGCCAGCGCCGATTTTTACTCAAAACCCAAAGACAAAGCGGCGTGCCCACCAGGACACACGCCGCTTCGTTGGTAGGCAGCCCGCAGTCAGCGGGTGCTGTGCCAGTCTGGGGGGTTGCCCATCAGAAATCAAACGCCGCCGACACCCGGACCGCACGCGGTGCACCCACATTCACGCGGCCTGCGCCCCAAATGCTTTCGAAGTACGCGCGGTTGGTGAGGTTGGTGACACTGGCACGCAGTACCACGGGCTGGCTGCCCCAGCGGGTGGCGTAGCGGGCACCGGCATCCAGCGTGGTCCAGGCGGGCAGCTTGACGCTGTTGTCGCCGGTGAGCCATTGCGCGCCCGTGTGGTTGACGCGGCCGTTGAGCGACAGGCCTGGCACGCCAGGGACCTGCCAATCGGCCCCCAGGTTCAGCGTGAGCTTGGGCACGCCCAGTTGGTCGCGGCCCTGGTTCAGGCCCTTGCTGGTTTGCGTCTGCTCGGCCTCGGTGTAGGCCACGCCGCCCAGCAGCGAGAGGCTGCGATTGAGCTGGCCAAACACGTTCCATTCCACGCCCCGGTTGCGTTGCTCGCCATCGAGCACCTGGCGGTTGTTCGCCTCGATGAGGGCAGGCTTGGTGATCTGGAACAGGCTCACCGTTTGGGTGATGTCGCCGGTCTGCCACTTCACGCCCACTTCCATCTGCTTGGATTGGTAGGGCTTGAAGGTCTCGCCCGCGTTGGCGTAGGGCGTTTGCACCGTGGTGCCTGCGCTCAGGCCTTCCACGTAGTTACCGTAGAGCGATACCTGCTCGCCCCAGGGCTTGGCAACCACGCCCACCAGAGGGGTCACTGCGGTCTCCTTGTAGTTGGCCAGCTTCTGGTGCACCTGCTGGGCGCGCAGGCCCAGGGTGAGCTGCAGCTTGTCATCCAGCAGTGCCAGGGTGTCCACCGCGCTCAGTGCGGTCATCTCGTCGTCGTTGAGCTTTTTGAAGGTGGACGCCGCCCCCCCTGCCGGCATGGTGATGGGCGTGGGGTTGAAGAGGTTGCTGTTGATGGCGGCCGTTCCGTTGTTGCGGCTGCCGCCCTCGTACTGCAGCACGTTGGCCGCCAGCGTGAGCTTGTGCGCCACGCTGCCCGTAACAAACTGGCCGCGCACGCCCGCCTCGGCGGCCGTGGTCTGGTAGGCGCCCCAGGAGTTGTAGGCCGTACCGGTGGCGTTGCCCGTGGCGGCATTCGCCGCCGTCCACACGGGGCGGGTGCCAAAGATGAAGCCATCGTACGAATGCAGTGCCCGGCCCACGGCGCCAAAGGCGGTCCAGCCGCTGTTCAGGTTCATCTCTCCCCGGGCGATGAGGCCCTGGGTTTGCGTATTGCTATACACCCCTTCGCCGTAGAAGAAGTTGGTGGAGCCATCGGGCGCGCGGGGCACTGTGGTCCAGCCCGTGATGACGGGCTGCATGGGCGAGCCCTTGCGCACCTTGCTCGTGAGCGAATAGGCGTCCAGCTCGGCCTTCCAGCCACTGCCCTGGTAGTCCAGCGCCAGGTGGCCGATCTCGCGGCGCTTGGTCTGGTGGTCCAGCCAGGTCTCGCCCCCCGAGAGCACGCCATTCACGCGCACGCCCAGGCGCTGCTCGGGGCCGAAGCGGCGCGACACATCGGCATGCACGCCCACATTGGATTTGTTGGACCAGGTGGTGGTGATACGCGTGAGCGCTTCTTTGCCCGCACGCTTGGGCACCAGGTTGATGGCACCGCCCACGTCGCCCGTGGTGTTGATGCCCATCATCATGGCGCCCGGGCCTTTGAGGACTTCCACGCGCTCGAACATTTCGGTGGGCGTGTTCTGCTCAGGCGCTAGGCCATACATGCCATTGATGGCCAGCGACGACGCGCCCACGGCAAAGCCCCGGATGTTGAAGTTCTCGACCACATGGCCGTCGTTGGTGGTCATGCGCACCGAGGGGTCGCCCTTGAGCACGCCCGCCACGGTTTGCGCCTGTTGGTCCGCAATGCCTTCGGCAGTGTAGGCGGTCTGGTTGAAGGGCGTGTCCATCACGCCCACATTGCCCAGCACACCCAGGCGCGCACCGCGCGCTACCTTGCCACCAGGGGCTGTGGCGGGCAAGGTGTCGGGGGTTTCGGCGGCCGACTTCACCGTCACCTCTTGCAGCGCCGTGGCTGCAGCAGGTGGGCTGCTTTGGGCCAGTGCGGCCTGGGGCACAGCCAACAAGGCGGCCAGCGTGGCCCAGGCCACGGGATGCAGGGCAAAGGCATGCGCCTGAGGGTGAAGACGTTGGAGAGCGGTCATGGAGAGGTCGATTGAAGTCATGCGAACAGCGGCATCCGCCCCCACGTCGAGGGCGCCAGGCCAATGGTTCGATGATTCCAGCCACCGCATGCAGGCGTGTTTGCGGCAGGCACAAAGATGTTTGCGGCGTTGCGCGCGCCTCAGTGTTCACGGGCTGTAGTTGCCGGAGACAGCACCACGTAGTTTGAGGCGAGGCGATAGTGTCGGGGACACATGGCCGGGTGGTAGGGATCACTACGCAGCGGTTGCTGCCGACTGTTTCCGCTCTGGATACATCCGCTTTCCGTAACTGTCCGGGCATTCATGCTTGGCGGCCGGGCTTATGGTCGAATCGGGGAAGACGCGTAGTTCGAAAACTGGGAAACTGCAGCTAAAACTCAAATTGCCGGTGTATGAAATTCGACGAACTTACAAATGTCTACCTGCCGATAGTTAATCCTCTAATTGCCGCTGCCAACGGCACGGCCTATCAGGCCCTATTCCTTGAGCCGAATGTTGCGGGCATTGGTCCTGATACACCTATCGAGTTTCTCTATGAATTGCGATCGGTGTATTTGTGGGGGATTCTCGAGAGAAGCCATCTGACGTGCATGACATATCTTGCCAGAGCATCGCAATGGCTGAGTGCAGCCTCCATGGCCATGCGCGAAGATAGCTTGCTCGGGTTTGCAAGCGGCCTGCGAGGTCACCTCGAATCAGCGGCGGACGCATTTGACGTCTTACAGCACCTTCCGAATACGCTCTCTAAGTCGATGCGATATGCCTTCTTGGCTCTCGAGCATCCCGCGGACCTAGGACCAGCCTTTGTAAACTTCGGTCCACTTGAAGATGCATTGATTCACTATGCATACGCCCGAGGTAAGACAGCTCCGCAAGTTCCTCCGGAACACAAGAAAAAGAGTAGCTGGACCTATAACGATCAACTCACGAAGTTCGGCGTCCCGGGTGTGCATCAACTCTATGAAACGCTGTGTGAGCTTGTTCATCCAGCAGCACCATCGGTTCTATGCTTCCTTGATGAGGAGCGTGGATCGCTTGTTTTCAATGCAAATCGCGACCAAGAACTCATCGCCGATATAGCGTCGAAGTATGAGGACACCATTCAGCAGATGACTCAATACACACTGAATTCGGCGTTGATCTCCTTATCGTTGCTTCAACGACTGAACCGCTCTTGGGTGGCAGCTACTGACGAACAGATGAACGGTGTTGGCAACGTCGCGGTTACGCTCGCCGCTTTTGATCGGTTCGCTGTTAACTACCAGGCAGGCCAAGTTGATCGGATGGAAATTTTCAAAGAGCTCAGCTAGCACTTTGCCGCGAGCTTGGTGAACGTCAGGCCGACAGTACAGCAGTCTCTTGGATCATCAGCCGAAATGACCACTGCCAGCCTGCAGCGGACCTCCACACTGTCTCACACATCTGTGCCACATCAGGCGTTTGGTGAGTCGCCAGAGGCATCTGTCTAAGGCTTTCTCCGCGAAAGATCGCCCGCCGCGCTCAGTTTGGCTGCCCCAGACTTGGTTGGCAAGGAACTCTCTGACCGGCTTCACAGCCTTGCCCGCGCCAGCTTTGGCGGCATGCCGAAGCGGCGGCGGTAGGCGGTAGCAAAGTTGGCGGCGCTGTTGTAGCCCGCCAGCAGTGCGGCCTGGCCTACGGTCAGGCCGTCTTGCTCTAGCGAGCGGCGAGCGCGCTGCAAGCGGTTCTCGCGCACAAAGTCGAACACCGTGGTGCCATACACCGCCCGAAAATGCCGTTGCAAGGTGGTGGCGTTGGTGCCCGCCTGGCGGGCCAGGTCGTCCAGCGATGCGTCCATGGCTTCGTCGCGCTGCAGGTAGGCGTGCAGCGCCTGGATGCGGCGGTGCTCTTGCGGCAGCAAGCGCAGCGCCGCATCGGGCGGGGCGGGCGCAGGCACCGGCGCGGGGGCTGGGCCCGGGGCATGTTGGGCCAGGCTGGCCAGTGCTTCGCCCACCAACTCCAGGGCGCGGCTTTCCAGGTACAGGTGCAGCAGCGGCGCGCTCATGTCGGGCGCGCGGGTGATTTGCTCGGCCAGCGCGGTGATGCGCGTTGATGGTTGCCAGTGGTGCATGGCCAGATGCTGGCGGCGAAATGCGTCCACAGCCGCCATGCCAGGGGCCGACGCGCTGGCCAATTGCTCCAGCCACTCGGCCCCCACGCCCACGCTCACCCGCCGGGCATAGGCGCCGCGCCGGGCACGGCGCTCAAAGCGCTCGGGCTGGGCCACCGACACCATGAGTGCGCGCGGCACCACGGCACTGCGCCCGCCACCAGCGCGTGCGCGCCCTGGCACGCCATCGCACGAGGTCAGCGCCACGCGGCGCGGGCCATAGCTCACGTCCACCATGCCCTCCAGCAGCACCACGATGCGCAGCCCGGCATCCAGCTCACCGCTGGCCGTGAAGTCTTGCGCGTCCACGCGGTCATCGGCATGCATGTGCAGGCCGGGGCGCAGCACGCGCAAACGCGCCAGGTGGCTGCGCAGCGCCTCCTGCATCGCATCCGACGCAGGCGCAGACGACGTCACATGCAAGGGGCTGACGGCGGCGGCAGGAAAGGGGCAGGCAGACATGGGCAAGCGGGTAAGGAAGCAGGCGCTGGCGACGGCCCTGCAGATACAGCAAAGGTATTCGTTGCTGGCGCAAACACGGCCAGCCAGCGGCCATGGAATGCTAGCAACATTGGATAATAAATACAAATGATTCTCAATAAATAGACGATTTCAGAGATTTTTACGTCCCTTCTCCAGCGCTTCTATCCATGCATTTCTTGACCCGACTGGCCGCCCGCGCGGGCGCGGCCTGCGCCGCCGCGCTGCTGTGGTGCACCCCGGCCCTCTCTGCCCCACCGGCGTCCATCACCGTTACCGACCTGGCGGGCCGCACGGTCACGGTGCCCGCGCAGGTGGACCGCATCCTGCTGGGCGAGGGCCGCCTGCTGCCCGCCCTGGCCATCCTGGAGCAGAACGAGCTGCCGCGCCGCCTGGTAGGCATGATGGGCGACTTCGAAAGCCTGGACGCACCCGGCTACCAGCAGTGGCGCCAGCGCTTTCCACAACTGGACAAAGTGACCCACGTGGGCCGCAACAGCAGCGGCAGCTTCAGCGACGAGCAGGCCATCGCCCTGCGCCCGCAAGTCGCCATCCTGGGCCTGGGCAGCGGCCACGGCCCCAGCCAGAGTCACCGCGAAACGCTGGCCCGACTCGAAGCTGCTGGCGTGGCTGTGGTGTTCATCGACTTCCGCCACGACCCCTTGCGCAACACACCGCGCAGCCTGGAGCTGCTGGGCCAGGTGCTGGGCAAGCGCAAGGAGGCAGATGCCTTCGTGGCCACCTGGAAGGCCGAGCTCGAACGCGTGCAGTCGCGCCTACGCACGCTGCCCGCAGGCACGGCGGCCCCCACCGTGTTCCTGGAAAACCGCGTGGGCCTGGCCGATGAATGCTGCGCCACCATGGTGGGGCTGGTGGGCATGCTGCTGGACGCAGCGGGCGGCAAGAACGTGGCCAAGGGGCTGATCCCCGGCGAGCACGGCACGCTCAACCCCGAGCTGCTGCTGGCCCAGCAGCCACGCATCTACATCGGCACCGGCATTGGCAACATGGGCGATGCGCAAAAGGGTGCGCAGCGCATTGTGCTGGGCGCCGACGCCACGCCCGAGGCCGCCCGCCAGTCGCTGGCCCGGGCCAACCAGCGGCGCGGCATCAACGCGCTGCAGGCGGTACAGCAGGGCCGGGCCTACGCCATCTGGCACCACTACTACAACTCGCCCTTTAACGTGGTGGCCGTGCAGGTAATGGCCAAGTGGCTCTACCCCGAGTTGTTTGCCGACCTGGACCCACAGGCCACGCTGAAGGCGTTGTACGCGCGCCACCAGCCCATCCCGCTGCAGGGCGTGTACTGGACGGGCCTGTGATGCCATCCCCCATGCCTCGCCGCACGGCCCTGGCCGCAACGGCCGCCTCCGGCCTGTGGCTGGCGGGCTGCGCGGGCCCCACACATCGGGCTGCAACCCAGGGCGCTGAACAGGCCGCCCACCTACCCGGCGCCACCCAGCGCGACTGGACCGATCCCGCGAGCGGCCTGACCTGGCGCGTGTGGGTGCAAGCCCCGCAAGGCCCACAAGGCCCTGTGCCCGCCACTGGCCACCCGGTGCTGTATGTACTGGACGGCAACGCCTGCTTTGCCATGGCTGCGCAGCTGGCGCGCAACAGCGCAGGCCGCCCCGCCGATATGCGTGGGAACCAGAGCAGCGCTGTGGTGGTGGGGATTGGCCACCCCGGCGATGCCCCCTACGACCAGCCCGCACGCCAGCGCGACTACACCCCGCCCGCCGCAGGCCAGAGCCCCACGCCGCAGGCCGGTGGGGCCGACCGGTTGCTGGACTTCATTACGCACCAGGTGCAGCCGCATCTGGCCCAGCGCTTTGCCATCGACCCGCAGCGGCAAACCCTGTTCGGTCATTCGTTTGGCGGGCTGCTGGTGCTGCATGCGCTGTTCACGCGGCCACAGCAGTTCACCCGCTATGCAGCCGCCAGCCCCTCGGTGTGGTGGAACCAGGGGCAGGTGATGCAAACCGCGCAGGCCTTTGCGCAGCGCCACACGCCGCCACCGCGTGCCTTCCAGGCGCAGTTGCAACTGCGCCTGGGCGCGCTGGAGCGGGCCGAGGCCGCACCCAACGCGGCCCGCGCTGCCGTGCTGCAAGAGCGGCGCATGTGGGAGCGCATCCACCAGCTGACCGATGCCCTCGCCGAACTGCACTGGTCCGAGCTGCAAGTGCAACTGGGCGTGCTGCCCGGGCTGGACCACGGCGCTGTGATGGCCCCCGCACTCATCGACGCCCTGGCACTGGCCCAGTCGCCCCGTGGGTTCCTTTTGTGACGTTGATCCCCTCTGTTTGAATGACCTTTTCCGCCCGCCAGCCCGTACTGCCTGCCGCGCAGCCGCTGCCCGCCCGCCCCGCCATACCGCCCGAATCCCGCGCTTCGCTGCACCAGCGTTACCGCAGCCTGGTGCGCCTGCGCTGCTGGCTTTTGGCTGCGTTGGCCGCCGTGCTGGCCACCAGCGTGGCGGTTGATGTGGCGCTGGGCCCGTCCACGTTTGCTTTGGCCGATGTGCTGCGCGGCCTGTGGGCGCCGCAAAGCCTGCCCGCCGTACAGCAGGTGATCCTGTGGGAGGTGCGCCTGCCCTATGCGGTAATGGCCGTGCTGGTGGGTGCCAGCCTGGGCCTGGCCGGGGGCGAGATGCAGACCGCACTGAACAACCCGCTGGCCAGCCCCTTCACCCTGGGGGTGTCGGCCGCCGCGGCCGTGGGGGCATCGGGTGCGGTGGTGGGCGGGCTGAGCCTGATCGCATGGGGCGAGAACATGGCCGTGCCGCTGTGCGCCTTTGCCGGGGCGGCCTGCGCCACGGGCCTCATTCAGTGGCTGGCCTGGCGCCAGGGTGCGAGTGTGGAGACGGTGGTGCTGTTCGGCATTGCGCTGCTGTTCAGCTTTGAGGCCCTGCTGTGGCTGCTGCAGTACGTGGCCGATAGCAATGCGCTGCAGCAAATCGTGTTCTGGAGCATGGGCAGCCTGGGTCGGGCCACCTGGGTCAAGATCGCCATCGTGGGCAGCGTGCTGGCGCTGTGCCTGCTGTGGTCGGCCCGCCAGGCCTGGGCGCTGACGGCGCTGCGTGCGGGCGAGGACCAGGCCCGCAGCTTTGGTGTGCCGGTGGAGCGCCTGCGCATGCTGACGCTGCTGCGCGTGAGCCTGCTGGCCGCCACGGCCCTGTCGTTCGTGGGCACCATCGGCTTTGTGGGCCTGGTAGGCCCCCATATGGCCCGCATGCTGCTGGGCGAGGACCACCGTTACTACCTGCCCGGCAGCGCGCTGGCCGGGGCGCTCATGCTGTCGCTGGCGTCCATCCTTAGCAAGGCGCTGATTCCCGGCGTGGTGCTGCCCATCGGCATCATCACCGCGCTGGTGGGCGTGCCGCTGTTCATGGCGCTGGTGCTGCGCCAGCGGAGAACCGTATGAAGCCCCCTAAGGGCGCACAACGCCATGAAGGCTTGATATGACAACAGGCCTGAGCATCAACCAACTCACCGCCGGTTACACAGGCCGCCCGGTGCTGCACGGCGTGGACCTGCCCGCCGTGCCCCCCGGCACCCTGGTGGCCGTGGTGGGGCCCAACGCGGTGGGCAAATCCACCCTGCTCAAGGCCATTGCCGGGCTACGGCCCATGCAGGGGCGGATCACGCTGGACGGCATGGCCCTGGCCACCTTGCCCCCGCGCGAGCGGCTACGCACCGTGGGCTACCTGCCGCAGGCGCTGCCACAAAGCTCGTCGCTGATGGCCTACGAGGCCTGGCACAGCGCCCTGCGTGCCAGCCGGGACGCCTGGAGCGCCGCCCAGCGCGAGGCCGCCATCGAAGCCGTGGTGGCCGAGCTGGGCTTGCAGGCGCTGGCACTGCGGCGGCTGGATGAACTCTCGGGCGGGCAGCGGCAAATGGTGGGGCTGGCCCAGGTGCTGGTGCGCGCGCCGCGCCTGCTGCTGCTGGACGAGCCCACCAGCGCGCTCGACTTGCGCTGGCAGCTGCAGGTGCTGCAAGCCGTGCGCCAGCGCGTGCAGCAGCAAGGCAGTGTGGGCCTGGTGGCCGTGCACGACCTGAACCTGGCCCTGCGGTTTTGCCAACGCGTGCTGGTGCTGGGCGGGGGCACCGTGCGGGCCCAGGGCGACCCGGCCCAGGTGCTCACACCCGATCTGCTGCGCCAGGCCTACGGCGTGCAGGCCCGCGTAGAGCGTTGCAGCCAGGGCCACCTGCTGGTGCTGGCGGACGCCGCGCTGCCAGTGGATGCGGGCTGACCGCCAGCACCCACACCCTGGCTTTTCTGCAACGACACCCCCACCCACCATGCTGCGACGACAAGGCCATGTGCCCACCCCCGAAGCCAGCCGCTACTTGCAGCGCCTGTGCTACCACTTCACCCGCAAGATCACGGTGTACTACGACACCCATCGGGGCGAGGCCCACTTTCCCTGGGGCCTGTGCGTGCTGCAGGCTGACGACGCCGCGTTGCACTTTGACTGCACCGCCGCCGACGCCGAGCTGCTGGCCCGTGTGCAGTTCGCCATCGACGCGCATGTGGAGCTGTTCTCGCGCAAGAGCCCTGTGCCAGTGCTGTGGCAGCCTGTGCAGGAGGCGGGCTAGGCAAACGCCGTACTCTTTAAACCAAATACGCCTCTAGCGCTTTCTGGAAGAGCGCTAACAGCTATAAAATCAATAGCAAATATCAGACAGCAAGCTCCCGACGCCCATCCCCCAGGGTCTTACTGCCGCGCCCAGACAGGCCACTGGCGAGAACTGGCGGGTTTACCCCGGCCTGTTTGGGGCGACTGGCAGGCGCCGCAGTGGTTACGATGTATCACTTTGTAAACCACTCACCCCCATTGCTTTGGCCTGCACTGCAGGCGCTGACAGCCCACTGCCCGCCCTGATCCATGCCAACGCAGCCCCACAAGCCTCCCCGCCCCATTGCCCCGCGCGGCTCCAGCCTGGCGGGCAAGGCCTACTGGGCCATGGTGCAGCGGGTGGCGCTGACGGCGGCATGCATTGACCTGGGCTACATCGGCCTGTTCCTGTGGTTGGGCTCGGTGCCGCTGGCGCTGGTGAACCTGGGCAGCATTGCGCTGTACCTGGGGGCGTATGCGCTCATCCAGCGGCGGCGCAATGTGCCGGGGCTGGTGCTGATCTGGGCCGAGGTCATCGGCCACTCGGCCCTGGGGTCGCTGCTGATTGGCTGGGACAGCGGCTTTCACTACTACCTGCTGCTGTTCGTCCCGGCCATCGTGATTGCCAACGCGGGGCGGTATGCGGTGCCGATTGTGGTGGCGCTGCTGGCGTATTACGTGGGCCTGCGGGCGCTGTGCGACCACCTGGGTCCGCTCGACCCGCTGCAGGGCCATGGCATGCAAATCGTCAACTGGATCCACATCTGCATTGCGTTTGCCCTGTCGGCCGCGCTGGCGGGGTACTACCGCCGCACCATCCTGATTGCCGAGGGCCGCTTACTCAAGCAGGCCACGCTGGACGGGCTCACGGGCCTGTACAACCGCAGCCACTTCCAGACCCAGGCGCAGCACGCGTTGGCCCTGTGCCAGCGCACGCGCGAGCCGGTGGCGCTGCTGCTTTGCGATGTGGACCATTTCAAGCAGGTGAACGACACCCACGGCCATGCGGTGGGCGACCAGGTGCTGCAAGCGGTGGCCCAGATCATGAGCCGCAACCTGCGCGAAGGCGATTTGCTGGCCCGCTGGGGCGGTGAGGAGTTTTTAACGCTGATGCCGTGCAGCACCGCTGGCGCAGCGCAAGAGGTGGCAGATCGCATTCGCCAGGCGGTGCAGGCCACCACGCTGGAGCTAGGCGAAGGCAGCGCGCCGCTGCAGGTAACGCTGTCGTTTGGGGTGACCCAGGTGCAGGGCACCCAGGACCTGAAAGCGGCCACCGCCCGCGCCGACCGGGCTTTGTATGCCAGCAAGCGCGCCGGGCGCAACTGCGTGAGCGTGGACTTGGGCTGAGGGCCTTGGAACAGGTTCTTAGCCCGGCTTGTTCGCAGCCTGGTACAGCCCCTGCACCTTGGGCACGTTTTGCTGCAGCTCGCGGATGCGGTCCGGCCCCGAGGGGTGCGTGGACAAGAACGCCAGCCCCGCCTGCTGGCTGCCCGAGGCCTTGCCCATCTTTTGCCACAGGCTCACGGCAGCGTCGGGTTGGTAGCCCGCGCGGGCGGCCAGCTCCAGCCCGACCAAGTCGGCATCGGTTTCATCAGAGCGGCTGAACTTGAGCGTAAGCAGCTGCGCGCCCAAGCCCGCTGCGGCGTTGCCCAGGTCACCCAGGCCCAGCAGCTGTGCGCCCAAGCGCACGCCCAGGTTGGTGGCCTGCGTCTTGGCCAGCCGTTCGCGGGCATGCTCGCGCAGGGCATGGGCCATTTCGTGGCCCATGATCATGGCGGCTTCGTCGTCGCTGAGCTGCAGTTTGTCGAGAATGCCGGTGTAGAAGGCAATTTTGCCGCCGGGCATGCAAAAGGCGTTGATCTGCTGGCTGCCGATCAGGTTCACCTCCCAGCGCCACTGGCGCGAGCGGTCGTTCCAGGGCATGGCAAACGGAATGAGGCGCTTGGCAATGGCATGCAGGCGCTGCAGCTGGGGGTGTTCTGGCGGCGCCAGGGCGCGCTTGGCGCGGGCCTGCTCCAGCATCTGCTGGTATTGCTGCGCGGCCGAGCGCTCCAGCGTTTCGGCGGGCACCAGCTTGCGCAGGGTGGAGGCCGATCCCACGTCCACCTGGGCCAGGGCGGGCACGGCCGCTGCACTGCCCGCCGCCAGCAAGAAGGCGCGGCGCGCCGACCAGGGGGACGACGGCGCCACAGGGGCAGAACCAAAGGGGGTGGGGCACAAAAAGCACATGCAGGAATAATAGACAAAAACCCGCACCCACCCATGTCAGACGCCACCCCTCCCGCTTCCAGCACCACCCCATCCGCACAACCCGCCCCACCACGCCCCAGCTGGCTGCAAACCCTGCGCGTGTACCTGGAGCCCGCCAGCCTGCGCATGCTGACGCTGGGGTTTTCTGCGGGGCTGCCGCTATTACTGGTGTTGGGCACGCTGAGCTTTCGGCTGCGCGAGGCGGGCATTGACCGCAGCACCATTGGCTACCTGAGCTGGGTGGGCCTGGCCTATGGCTTCAAGTGGGTATGGGCGCCGCTGGTAGACCGGCTACCGATTCCGCTGCTGACCCGCTGGCTGGGGCGGCGGCGCAGTTGGTTGCTGCTGTCGCAGTGCCTGGTCGTTGGCGGGCTGGTGGGCATGGCCGTGTGCGACCCGCGCGATGCACTGGGCCCCATCGTGTGGTGCGCGCTGGCCGTGGCCTTTGGCTCGGCCACGCAGGACATTGCGCTCGATGCCTTTCGCATTGAATCGGCCGACGCCAACCACCAGGCGGCGCTGGCCGCGTCGTACCAGACGGGCTACCGGCTGGCCATGATCTGGGCGGGCGCCGGGGTGCTGTGGATTGCCGACCGCTCGGAAGTGCTGCCCGCACTGGGCCAGGCCGCCAGCTACCAGAACCACGCCTGGATGATGGCCTACCTGGTGATGGCGGTGTCGATGGTGGTGGGCATGGTGACGGTGCTGTTCTCCAGCGAGCCCGCCCGCGTGCAACTGCCCCCCGCCAAAAACCTGGCCGTGTGGCTGCAAGGCGCGGTGGTGGAGCCATTTGCCGACTTCTTGCGCCGCTATGGCTGGCATGCGGCGCTCATCCTGGCGCTCATCGCCATCTACCGCATCAGCGACGTGGTCATGGGCATCATGGCCAACCCGTTTTACGTGGACATGGGCTACACCAAGGCCGAAGTTGCCACCGTCACCAAAATCTACGGCGTGGTGATGACGCTGCTGGGCGCCTTTGTGGGCGGGGTGCTGTCGATGCGTTTTGGGGTGATGCGCATCCTGATGCTGGGGGCCATTCTCAGCGCCGCCAGCAATTTGTTGTTTGCCTGGCTGGCCGGGCATGGGCATGACGTGACAGCGCTGATTGCGGTGGTCTCGGCCGACAACCTGGCGGGCGGCGTGGCCTCGGCCGCGTTCATCGCCTACCTCTCCAGCCTGACCAACGTGAGCTACTCGGCCACGCAGTACGCGCTGTTCAGCTCCATGATGCTGCTGCTGCCCAAGTTTCTGGCGGGCTTCTCGGGCGACTTTGTCAACGCCTATGGCTATGCGCAGTTCTTCAAATCCACCGCTCTGCTGGGGCTACCGGTGCTGCTGCTGGTGTGGCTGGCATCCAGCATAAAAACGGCACCTAGCGCTTGATACAAAAGCGCTAGCAGCTATGATTTATATAGCAAATATTTGCCAAACCGCCACGGGCATTTACGGCAGCTTTACACAAGCGACAAGCGCACTGCACGCCTGCGGGGCACGATAGAGTGAGCTGGCGCGCCTGGGCGCGTGCCGCAGACCACCACTACACTGAATCCATGAGCTCGCAACTGCTGATGATCGAAGACGACACCCGCCTCGCAGAGATGGTGGGTGAGTACCTGGGCCAGTCGGGCCTGCATGTGACGCACCGGGCCGATGGCAAAAGCGGCCTGGCCCAGTTGCAGGGCCCCGAGGCAGGCGCCCTGCCCGACCTGGTCATCCTGGACCTGATGCTGCCCGACATGGACGGGCTGGAGGTCTGCCGCCGCATCCGCTCGCTGCAGGGCTCTGCCGCACAGGTGCCGGTGCTGATGCTCACCGCCAAGGGCGACCCGATGGACCGCATCATCGGTCTGGAGCTGGGCGCCGACGACTATCTGCCCAAGCCGTTTGAGCCCCGCGAGCTGCTGGCGCGCATCCGCGCCATCTTGCGCCGCCGCACCGACGGTGGTGCCGCAGCCGCCACGCAGGCGCTGCGCTTTGGCTCGCTGGAGATCGATCGCGACTCGCGCACCGTCACCGTGGGAGGGCAAGTGGCCGACCTGACCTCGTACCAGTTCGACCTGCTGGTGGCCCTGGCCGAACGCGCAGGCCGCGTGCTGACGCGCGACCAGATCATGGAAGCCGTGCGCGGCCGCGAGCTGGATGCGTTTGACCGCTCCATCGACGTGCACATGGGTCGCATCCGCGCCGCCATCGAGCAAGACGCCAAGAACCCCCGCCGCATCCTCACCGTGCGCGGCGTGGGCTATGTGTTTGCCAAACAGCAGGACTGAGCCCCGCCGTGAAGCTCTCTAACCCGTTTGCCCAGCGCCTGTCCCTGCGCATCTGGCTGGCCGTGGTGGCCGGCATGGCCGTGCTGACGCTGGCCGTGGGCTGGGCCTGGCGGGTGGCGGTGGAAGAAGGCAACATGGCGCAGCCCGCACCGCACGGACGGGAGTTGCTGCTGCGCAGCGCCGACGGGCAGACCGTGATGCGCGGCTATGCGGTGCGCGAGCCCGGCCCGCCGGGTGAAGGCATCGACTTCCGCATTGAAACGGACAACGGCGAGAAGTTCACCCTGGAGCTGGGACCCAAGCCCCCGCGTGAAGACCGGCGAGGCGAGCGCGCCGATGAACGCGGCGGCGAGCGGCGGCGCGCCGTGGGCCCGCCCGGCCCACCAGGTGGCCCACCCGGAGGGGCAGACCGCGCCTTCTGGCTGCGCCCCCCGTTTGGCTTCGTCTGGATGCTGGCCATCATGGGCCTGGCGGCCGCGCTGGGCGTGTACCCCGTCATCCGCCGCCTGACCCTGCGGCTGGAGGCCTTGCAGCGCAGCGTGAAAAAGTTTGGCGAAGGCGACCTGTCAGTGCGCGTGCCCGAGACCGGGCAAGACGAGGTGGCCGACCTGGCCCGTCAGTTCAATGCGGCGGCCGCACGGGTCGAGACCCTGGTCAAGTCGCACAAGTCGCTGCTGGCCAATGCCTCGCATGAGTTGCGCTCACCCCTCACCCGCATCCGCATGGGGCTGGAGCTGATGGGGGGCGACCAGCCCTCGCCCGCCTTCCGCGCAGAAATCTTGCGCAACATTGCCGAGCTGGACCAGCTGGTGGACGAAATCCTGCTGGCCAGCCGCCTGGACGCCCGCGAGGCCGATGTGGGCACCGTGGAAGAGGTGGACCTGATCGGCCTGGCCGCCGAGGAATGCGCCCGCGTGGACGCCGACCTGGACGTGAGCGCCGTGCCCGAGGGGCTGGAGGCGCACGGCATCTCCAAACTGCTGCGCCGCGCCATCCGCAACCTGCTGGAGAACGCCCGCCGCTACAGCACGGGCGAGATCACCGTGGTGGTGCAACGCGCCGGCGGCATGGCCGAAGTGCGCGTGTGCGACCGGGGCCCCGGTGTGCCACCTGCGCAGCGCGAACGCATCTTCGAGCCGTTTTACCGCCTGCCCGGCGCCAGCGAACGCTCGGGCGGCGTGGGCCTGGGGCTGGCACTGGTGCGGTCGATTGCCGGGCGCCACAACGGCACCGTGCACTGCGAAGACCACGCAGGCGGCGGTGCCTGCTTTGTGCTGCGGCTGCCGCTGGCGCAGCCCGTTGCCGGGCCTCACACGCCATAGTGAGTTCAAAGGCCAGGGGGCTTCAAGGGCCAGCGCCACACCATGGCGGCATACAGCACCGCCCCCAGCACCAGTGCCCCGGCAGCGGCCCCCAGCCCCTGCGCAAACCCTTGCCCCTGCGTAGCGGCGCCGTGCAGCAGCCACGCCACCATGGGTGGGCCTGCAATCTGCCCCACGCCATAAGCAGCCGTCAGCAGGCCGGTAAAGCTGTCCCCCGCCGCAGGCCACACCCGGCGTGCCTCTTGCAGGGCATAAAAGGTGATGGCCGTGAAGGGCAGCCCCAGCAGCCAGCTGCCCAGCGCAAACCCTGCGGCGCCGGGCCACACCAGGGTCAAGGCAATGGCGGCTGCCTGCATCACATAGGCTCCCAACAGCAGCCAGCGCCTGTCCCACCGCGCGGGAGTGCGTGTCGATAGCGCCGCGCCCATGGCGACACCCGCGCCAAACAGCGGCCAGAACAAATCAGGCCAAGGCGAACCTGCAGGTAAGGCAGAGCGCGCAATCACCGGCAAAAACGTGGCCGTGACGATGTACCCCAGCCCCGCCAACCCGTAGGCCAGCGTGAGCAGGCTGCGGGCCGCCACCCCCAGCCCGGCGGGCGCAGCCAAAGGGGCCTGCGTGCTGGCCGCGTTGGGCTGGGGCAAGCCCTGCAGCACCGGCCACACCAAGGCGCACAGCCCCACGCACAGCAGGCCAAACACAGCCCAGCCCGCCGCTGCGGGCCAGTGCCAGGCCACCATGGCGCTGGCCGACAAGCCCGTGAGCGCAATGCCCAGCCCCGGCCCACAAAAAATGAAGCCCCCGAGCGCGGGCTGCCCCAGCGCCACCAAGCGCAACATGCACCAGGCCGAGACGTTCAAAAACACCAGGGCGCTGGCCACCCCTGCGGCAAAGCGCAGCGCAGGCCAAGCCCACGGCCAAGGCAAGGCCATGCCCAGCGTCAACACCACCGTGGCCAGTAACCCCCAGCGCGCCAGCCGCGCCGCATGCCAGCGCTGGCGCGCACGCGGCGCCACCCACGGGAAGGCCATGCAGGCCAGCGCCCCCAGCAGGTAGCCCACATAGTTGGCCGTGGCCAACCAGCTGCCACCGGCCAGCGACACGACCCCGTCGTGCAGCATCATGGGCAGCAGCGGGGTAAAGGCAAAGCGGCCAATGCCCATGGCCGCCGCCAGCGCTGCCATGCCCGCCAGGGCCACGGTGTAGGGGCGGTCAAACAGGGCGACGGAGGCAGACGAAGAGGCCGAGGCAGAAGAGGACATGAGGGCAGGTTCCAGGCCACCAGAGAGCGCCTGCTGAGCAGTGGCGGCCACCTGGCGTATTATTCTGAATTGAGATTTATTTTTTATAAATCATCTCACAAAGAGAATATTCATGGACCTTGCTGCACTGGAAATCTTTCGCGCCGTCGCCGCCGAAGGCAGCGTGACCCGGGCGGCCGAGCGGCTGGGCCGCGTGCAGTCCAACGTGACCACGCGCGTTCAGCAACTGGAGGAGCAACTGGGCGCTCTGCTGTTTTTGCGCGAAGGGCGGCGCATGCTGCTGACGCCTGCGGGTGAATCGCTGCGCGGCTATGCCGACCGCCTGCTGGCGCTGGCCGAAGAGGCCCGCCAGGCGGTGCACCCCACCCACCCCAGCGGACGCCTGCGCCTGGGCGCCATGGAAAGCACCGCCGCAGCACGCCTGCCGCAGCCCCTGGCACGGCTGCACGCGCAGTGGCCCGAGGTGGAGCTGGAGCTGACCACCGGCGCCTCCGCCCCCCTGGCAGAGCAGGTGCTGGCCCACACCCTGGACGCTGCCCTGGTAGCCTGGCCTTTGCAGGGGCTGGCGCCCGATGCCCCGCTGGAACGCACCACGGTGTACCAGGAGTCTTTGCTGTTGGCCCTGCCCGCCGACCACCCGCCAGTGCACAGCCCGGCCGATCTGCAGTTGCACACGCTGGCAGCCTTCGGCACCGGCTGCACCTACCGCCACCTGGGCGAGGCCTGGATGCAGCAGGCCCCTGGCAAGGCCCAATCCATAGGCACAGGCAAGCCCCCCAAGGTGCTCGAGCTGGCGTCGTACCACGCCATCCTGGCCTGCGTGGCCGCAGGCCGCTGCGCGGGCGTAGTGCCCCAGGCCGTGTGGGACCTGATGCGTGATCCCCCCGCACTGCGCCTGGTGCCGCTGCAGCACTGCGATACCGTGCTGGTGCGCCGGCGCGGCTACCAGTCGCCCGCGCTCGACGCCCTGCTGGACACCTTGTTCAGCCTGCGTCAAGGCCATGGCCCCGCCGTGCCCACCTGGATTTCCCCGACCTGAAATGGAGCCCGCACCCATGAGCTATTCACTTTTGCAGCGCCTGCCCATCACCCTGCCCATCGTCCAGGGCCCCATGACGGGGGCTGACAGCCCCGCGCTGGCCGCCGCCGTATCGGCTGCGGGCGGGCTGGGCATGCTGGGCTGCGGCATGCGCTCGCCTACCGCCATGGCCGAGGCTGCGGCCGCCGTACGCCAGTTGACGGACCGGCCCTTTGGCATGAACCTCTTTGTGCAAGCCACCCCCACCCCCGATGCAGCCACAGTGCAGGCCGCGCTGCAGCGCCTGGCGCCGTTGTATGCCGAGCTGGGCCTCACGCCCGAGGTGCCCGCGCAGTGGTGCGAAGACTTTGGCGCCCAGCTGGACGCCCTGGTGGCGCAGCGCCCGGCGGTGGCCAGCTTCACCTTTGGCATCCTGACCGCCGCGCAAGTGGCGCGCCTGCAAGCGGTAGGCAGCCTGGTGGTGGGCACCGCCACCACGGTGGCCGAGGCCCAGGCCTGGGCTGCAGTGGGGGCCGATGCGGTGTGCGCCAGCGGCATGGAAGCCGGGGGCCACCGGGGCACGTTTTTGGGCGATTTCCAATCAAGCCTGGTGGGCACCCTGGCGCTGGTGCCCCAGTGCGTGGATGCGCTGGACATCCCGGTGATTGCAGCGGGCGGCATCATGGACGGGCGCGGCATTGCCGCCGCCCAGGCCCTGGGCGCGCAAGCAGTGCAGATGGGCACGGCCTTTTTGACCTGCCCCGAGTCCAGCATCAGCCCCGCCTACCGCCAGGCCCTGGTGCAGGCCAAGGACACCGACACGCGGCTGACCCGCATCTTCTCAGGCCGCCCCGCGCGCGGCATCGTCAACCCCATGATGCAAGCCATGGCGGCCGACGAGGCGAATGTGCCGGCCTACCCCGTGCAAAACGCGCTGACCGGCGCCCTGCGCCGCGCCGCAGCCGCCCAGGGCCGCTCCAGCCATTTGTCGCTGTGGGCTGGCCAGGGGGTGGCAGCCGTGCGGCCCCAGCCTGCAGCCCAGCTGGTGGCAACACTGGCCGAGGAATGGCGGGCGGCTTGCAGGCAGCTCAGCGCAGCCACGGCGCACTGAGCACGCTGCCGAGCGAAAGCCCGAGGGCACGCGGGGTGCAAGGCCGCAGCCTGCGTGCCCCTGCCTACAATCGGCCCGAACCCCGATTGCCCATGCCCCACATCATCGCCAACCCTTTCACGCTGACGGAGTTTTTGCTCGACAGCCTGCCCCCCGCGCAACGGGCCGGTGTGCTGACGCACCCCAAGCGCATCAAGGGCGTGGCCTATTCACTGCTGAAGGCGCTGGACGCATGGTGCCCGTTTCGGCTGCCGGGGTTTCGCCCATTTCCTGAAGCTTACCTGCAGGCGCTGCAGGCCATTCCTGAGCAAGCGCCGGTGCTGATTTTCGGGATCGAGAACATCAAGGACCTGCGCATTCTGCGCAAGTACCTGCGCACCCGGCGCATCGCGGTGTTCACCTGGAACCCGGTCATCGACTACCAGCAAAACCACCGGGTGCGGCAGTTGCACATCCAGCAGCTCAAGGGGCTGGGGTTTCACATCTTCACGTTCGACCCGGGCGATGCGCAGCGCTACGGCCTCACGCTCACGCAGCAGGTGTACCGGTCTGTCGAGGGTTTGCGCCAACCCCTGCCCGAGGCGTTTGACATCTACTTTCTGGGGCAGGACAAGCACCGTTTCGAGACCCTGCGCACGCTGGCCGAGCAATGGCACAGCCTGGGCCTGCGCACCTGCCTGCGCATGGTGCCCGAGCCGGGCCAAACCTACGCTCCGGTGCCCGGCCTGGAAGTGCTGGCGCACAGCATCGACTACCCCAGCAACATCGACAGCATCAACCGCGCCCGCTGCCTGCTGGAGATCACCCAGGCCAACCAGAGCGGGCTGACGGTGCGCTGCCTGGAGGCGCTGTTCTTTGACAAGAAGCTCATCACCAACAACCCATGCGTGCGCACGCTGCCGTTTTACAACCCCGCACGCTTTTTCATCCTGGGGCAGGATGACCCCCAGGCCCTCCCCGCGTTCTTGCAAGCCCCCATGCCGCCGCTGCCCCCTGGGGCCTTGCAGCCGTACGACTTTGCACACTGGGTGCAGCAGTTCGACCACATCACAGCCCCAGCGCGGGCCTGACGGGCCAATCAGGCCGGCACACCAGCCTGCGCCTTGGCGCACGGCCGCAGCGGCGCCGTCAGCACCAGCACCAGGCCAAAGCTGTAGGCCAGCCCTTCGTTGGCCAGCCAGATGCCGCTGTGCGTGAGGCTACCCACGCAGGCCACCCCCACAAAGGCAAAAGCCACGGCGCGGTCCAGCCGCTCCATGCGTGCGGCTTGCCACAGGGCGGCAGCAAACACGGCCGCAAAGGCCAGCAGCCCCGGAATCCCGTGCTCGATCATGAAAAACAAGAACTGGTTGTGCGGATGGAACGAGCCCGCCGCGCACCACTCGGGCGTGGTGGCAATGCGGCAAAACTCGCCGTGGTAAGCCCCGGTGCCCCAACCCAGCCAGGGCTTTTGCCAGAACAGATCCAGCCCATAGTGCAGGAAATACAGGCGCGGCCCGATGGAGGTCGTGGTCTCGGGCACCTCGCCCAGCTCTTTCAGGCCCAGTGCCACACGCGGAACAATGGTGGGTGACAGCAGCACGGCGCCCGCCAGCAGCACCGCGACCAGTGCCAGAGCCATCCACCACCGGCGCACCGGCACCAGCGCCAAGACAAAGGCCAGCACGGCCACCGCCGTGGCCACATAGCCCGTGCGCCCGTAAAGCAGCTGGGTGTTGCACACAAAGGCCAGCGCTGCCACGGCCAGCCAGGCACCCCGCTGCCAAGCCACGTTGGCGCGCAGCGCCAAGTACAGGCCACGCAGCATCAGCAGCGCCATCAGCACACTTTGGGTGATGTAGTCCTTGAACACGGAATGGTCGCCGCCCCAGCCCAGCGTCTGGGCGCGCGACCAGGGCAGCCGCCACCAGATGCTGAGGTAACTGCTCGCCAACGTGAACAGGGCGGCGATGGTGAAAGCCGTCCAGCAGCGCTCGCGGGTTTTCTCATCCTGCGCCAGCAGCGAGATGGCGATGACCATGAGCAGCAGCTTGTCGTACTTGAGCCAGTGGTCCAGCACCACGCGCCAGGGGGCGGTGGTGTACACAGCCCCCAGCAAAATGATGGCGTACAGGGCCAGCAATGGGAGGGAGACGGCATTGCCGCGGGCAGCATCCCAACGCTGGCGCCAGTCGCCCGCCAGCAACCAGGCAAGCACCAGGCACAGCAGCGAGATGTTGGCCCCCGCAAGCGTCCACGGGATGGAAAAGAAGGCTGCGATGGCGCTGAAAACAGCCGCCGAGCGCAGGAAAACGTGGGGATACTGCATAGACCTTGTCGCCACAACGGCAACAACATTGACACCAGGCCAGCACATCACTGGTGCCCAGGCCGCGATAATTAGAGCCTCACATTATCCATTGCACGGCGGCAGCCCCTGCGCCTGCGTGCTTCGCGCCCATGCCCCAACCTATCGTTCACACCATGCACTGGGACAACATCCCCAGTGTCATCCTGCAAAAGCAGCGTGAAGTTTTTGCCGCCCTGGACGTTCCGCTGCAGCAGGAATCTGCGCACCGCATCCCCCATGGCACCTGGATGAACAGCGTGGTGGAGCGCATGGCATCCGACGACATCGTCATCTTTTGCGACATTGACGCCTTCCCGCTCAAGCGCTCGGCCTACGACCTGGCCGTGGCCCACGCAGAGCAAGGCGCCATCTTCGGCCTGTCGCAGTTTTCCAACCACAAGAAAACCACCGAGACCTATGCAGGCCCCATGTTCATGGCGTTTCGCAAAAGCGTGTGGGAGCGGCTGGGGAGCCCCGACCTCAAATCATCGTCGGCCTTTGACGCGGCCGAAGGCCTGTCCGCCCTGGCGCGCGAACAGGGCGTGCCGCTGGTGCTGCACAAGCCCACCTCCACGCTGATTTCCAAGTTCGCACTGGGCAACGAAGGGGTGTTTGGCATTGGCACCTTCTACGGTGACAACGACTTCTTTCACCTGTTCGAGTCGCGCGAGCCCGCGTACGAGCAACTGCTGGTGGCCGTGGCCGACGACGCCATAGCACAGCGCCCCTTGCAATTTGCCCGCTACCTGGAAGCGGCCATTGCCCTGCAACAAGGCACCCCGGTCAAAAAGAAGCGCCGCTGGTGGAGCCGCCTGCTGGGCTGAGCGCACCCATGAGCCTGCCCATCGTCTTCATCAACCTGGACCGCGACGCCGAGCGCCGTACGCGGCTGCTGGCCGAGTTGCAGTCCATCGACATGCCCAGCGAGCGCTTTCCTGCGGTGTGGTGGGCCGACATGCCCCCCGAACAAACCAGCCGCTGGTACAGCGACGCCTTGAATGCACGCCAGTACTACAAGCCCCTGCGCAATGGCGAAAAGGGCTGCTACGCCAGCCACATCGGTGCCTGGCAACAGCTGCTGGCCAGCGACGCACCCGCGCTGGTGGTGCTGGAGGACGACGTGCGCCTGACACCCCAGTTTGCCGAAGTAGTGAACGCCATCGCTGCCCTGCCGGAGCCCTGGGACATGGTGAAACTGCTGGGCCGCGACCGCGAGAAGGTGCGATCCGAACGCCCCCTGGTGCCAGGCACCACGCTGGTGGACTACAGCCGCGTGCCCAGCATGACGGCGGGCTATGTGGTCAGCCGCGCCGGTGCGGCCAAGCTGCTGGCCCACCGCCAGCCCTTTGGCCGACCTATCGATGTGGACCTGCGCTTTTGGTGGGAATGCGATCAGCTGCGCATCCTGGGCGTCTCGCCCTCGGCCATTGCCCTGGACGACACCAGCGAGGTCAGCAGCATCTGGGACACCCGCGACACCCTCACCCCCGGCCAGCGCTGGCGCAAGTTCACGATGAAGCTGGCACTGACCGTGGGCAATGCCTGGCACCGCCGTCGTTTGCCCAAACTCTGAGGACCTGCCTCAGGGAGTCCCAAGCGCATGCACGCGCTCCAGCAGTTGCTGGTAGCGGGTGTGCATCTTTGCCAGGCTGTACTCCTGCACGGCCTGCGCCCGTGCCGCTTCGCCCAGGCGGGCTGCGCGGGCCGGGTCGGCCAGCAAGCCCACCAGCGCCTGCGCCAAGGCGGGGGCATCGCCCTCAGGCACCAGCAGGCCGGTGCGGCCGGACTGCATCACGCCACGTACCCCCACCACATCCGAGGCCACACAAGCGCAGCCTGCGGCCATGCCTTCGACCAAGGCCAGGGGCATGCCCTCGTAGTGGGTGACAAGCACAAAAATCTGGTTTTGCATCAGGCGCTGGGGCAGGTCGGCCACCGGGCCCAAAAAGTGCACCTGTTCGGCCACCCCACGCTGCTCGGCCAGGGCGCGCATGCGCTTTTGAATGCCTGCCTTGCCGCCGCCGGCCAGGTACACCGGGGCAGTCACGCCCTGGGCCTTAAGCAAGGCCGCTGCTTCAATCAGGGTGGCATGGTCCTTCTGGCGGGCAAAGCGGGCCGCCATCACGAGGCCGGGCGCGCGCTCGGCAAAGGGCACCAGGGCCGACTCGGGGAACCGATCCAGATCAATGCCGTTGGGAATGGCCACACAGCGCTCTGCCGGAAATCCGCGCGCCACCAGTTGCTCACGCACGCCTTCGGACACGCCCACCGTGGCCGCCGTGCGCTCGGCCAACCACAGCGCCTGCTTGAGGCGCCAGCGCGTGTAGCGCTCGCGCGAGTTGTGCTCTACATGCACCATGCGGGGCACCTTGGCCCACAGGCCTGCGTAGCGGCCCCACAGGTGCTCGCTGTAGCCATGGGTGACCAGGATGTCAGGGCGCCACTGCAACGCCAGCGCGCGCAGGGCCCACACCGTGGCGAAATGGGTCCAGCCGGGCACCACGCGCACGTCCAGGCCCTGGGCGCGCAAGGCCTCCACCTTGTCCGGCAGCGTGGTGCGGCGTTTGCGGCGCAGCACCAGCACCACGTCCTGCCCAGCACTGCGGGCGGCCAGGCACAGATCTACCGCCACCTGGGTAGCGCCAGAGAACCCCCCGGTGACGAAATGCATCACCCGCATGGCGCCCCCGGCAGCCGGCTGCGCCGCTGCAAGCTCAGTGCCCTGCGCGAACGACTTCGCCCGCCTTCAGGCGGTACACCGTGCCGCAATAGGGGCACTTGCCCTCGCCGTGGTGGGCTACGTCCAGGTACACCTTGGGGTGGCTGTTCCAGAGCTTCATGTCGGCCTTGGGATTGGGGCAGAACACGCCGCCTTGGGCGTTCAGATCCTTGGCCAGAACTTCAATAACTGCTTGCGACATGATCAAACCTTGGTGAGCCAGTGGGCGTATTGGGGGTTGCGGCCGTTGACGATGTCAAAGAACGCAGTTTGGATTTTTTCGGTGATGGGGCCACGGCTGCCCACGTAGCTGCCCTTGCCCAGCTCAATGCGGTCCAGCTCGCGGATGGGCGTGACTTCGGCCGCCGTGCCGGTGAAGAAGGCTTCATCGGCGATGTACACCTCGTCGCGCGTGATGCGCTTTTGCACGATCTCCAGGCCCAGGTCCTTGGCGATATGAAAGACGGTGTTGCGGGTGATGCCGTTCAGAGCCCCAGCCGACAGGTCGGGCGTGTAGATCACGCCGTTCTTGACCACAAAGATGTTCTCGCCCGCACCTTCGGACACGAAGCCCGAGCTGTCGAGCAGCAGCGCTTCGTCGTAGCCCTCATCGGTGGCTTCCATGTTGGCCAGGATGGAGTTGGTGTAGTTGCTCACCGCCTTGGCCTGCGTCATGGTGATGTTGACGTGGTGGCGCGTGTAACTGCTGGTCTTGACGCGGATGCCGCGCTTCATACCCTCTTCGCCCAGGTACGCGCCCCAGGCCCAGGCGGCCACCATCAGGTGGATGGTGTTGCCCTTGGGGCTGACGCCCAGCTTTTTGTCGCCAATCCAGGTCAGGGGGCGGATGTAGCCGGATTCGAGCTTGTTTTCGCGGATGACCGCTTTTTGCGCATCGTTCACCTCCTCCTGGGTGAACGGGATCTTCATGCGCAGGATCTTGGCGCTGTTGAACAGGCGCTCGGTGTGCTCCTGCAGGCGAAAGATCGCCGGGCCATTGACGGTGTTGTAGGCGCGCACGCCTTCAAAGGCGCCGCAGCCGTAGTGCAGGGTGTGGGTCAGCACATGGATCTTGGCGTCGCGCCAATCGACCATTTGGCCGTCCATCCAGATTTTGCCGTCACGGTCGGCCATCGAGGGAACTACGGGGCTCATGGGTGTCCTTTGTGGGTTGCTGTGGTTGAGCAAGCCCCTGATTTTACGGGCGGCAGCAGGGGCTGCGCACGCAAAACCAGCCCACCCCGGCCAGGGCCTTATTCAGCGGCGGTGGGTTCCTGCGCTTGCGGCCGCTCCAGCGTCCACTTCTGCAGGCGGCCATTGGCAAATTCACAGGTCACATGCGACTGCGTGCCGTCGGTCCAGCGGTAGATCTCCGGATCGGTGTCCGCGGGCGAGAGGCGCTCGCCCAGCGACTGGGTCATGGCCATCACGTGCATCAGGTTCACGCCGGACTTGAGCCGGGCATTGAGCATGACCGCACTGCCCACATACCCAATAGGGCGCTTGGCGGCCTTGCGCATCACATTCATCAACCGGGTGAAATGCAGCAGCGCCCACATGACCAAGCCGCCCGCCACAGCCGCCACACCGGGCCAGCCTGCAGAGGCATAACCCACCAGCACCAATCCGATCACCCCGATGGGGACAAAAATATTGCGCAAATTCATGGGCGCCATTGTCGTATGCCCAGGCCATGCCCCTGCTGCGGAGAGTGCGTACAGGGCGCAGCAACCATGTCGCTCCCTGGTCGCAGTTGCCCCGCCGCTCGCCCTCACCCCAATCAGACCATGCCACGCACCACGTTCATGGCCTCTTCCACCCGCTCCACGGCGTGGATGGTGAGACCCTCGATGGGCTTCTTGGGCGCGTTGGCCTTGGGCACCACGGCCACGCTGAAGCCCAGTTTGGCGGCCTCCTTCAAGCGCTCTTGCCCACGCGGGGCGGGGCGCACTTCACCGGCCAGCCCCACTTCACCAAAGGCCAAAAAGCCCCGGGGCAGCGCCTTGCCCCGCAGGCTGCTCGTGATGGACAGCATGACCGCCAAGTCGGCTGCAGGCTCGCTGATGCGCACGCCGCCCACCGCGTTCACAAACACATCCTGGTCCATGCAGGCCACGCCCGCGTGGCGGTGCAGCACGGCCAGCAGCATGGCCAGGCGGTCCTTGTCCAGGCCCACCGACAGGCGGCGCGGGCTGGGCCCGCCGCTGTCCACCAGCGCCTGGATCTCGACCAGCATGGGGCGCGTGCCTTCCAGCGTCACCATCACGCAGCTGCCCGGTACGGGATCGCTGTGCTGGCTCAAAAAGATGGCGCTCGGGTTGCTCACGCCCTTGAGGCCCTTTTCGGTCATGGCGAACACGCCGATCTCGTTCACAGCGCCAAAGCGGTTCTTGATGGCGCGCACCAGGCGGAACTGGCTGTGCGTGTCGCCTTCGAAGTACAGCACCGTGTCCACCATGTGCTCCAGCACGCGCGGCCCAGCCAGCGCGCCTTCTTTAGTGACGTGGCCGACCAGAATGACCGCAATGCCCGTGCCTTTGGCCATGCGCGTGAGGTGCGCCGCGCATTCGCGCACCTGGGCGACCGAGCCCGGTGCGCTGGTGAGCTGGTCGGAATAGGTCGTCTGGATGGAGTCGATGACGACCACGGACGGTTGCGTGGCCTCGACCGTCGCCAGAATTTTTTCGAGCTGGATCTCGGCCAGCAGCTGCACCTGGCTGCCCTCAATGCCCAGGCGCCGCGAGCGCAGCGCCACCTGGGCGCCGCTTTCCTCACCCGTCACATACAGGGTGGGCAGGCCTGCGCGCTGCAGCGCGTCCATGGCCTGCAACAGCAGGGTCGATTTGCCAATGCCCGGATCGCCCCCGATGAGCACCACGCCGCCCTCCACGATGCCGCCGCCCAGCACACGGTCCAGCTCGTCGATGCCGCTGGGGGTGCGCGCCACGTCCTGGGCCTCGATGGCGGCCAGTGGCGTCACAGCCTGCGCGTTGGCCAGACCGGCGTAGCCTTGCGGCGTACTCAGGCGGTTTTTGCCAGCGCCCGCTTCCGCCACGGTTTCCACCAGCGTGTTCCAGGCGCCGCAGGACGGGCATTTGCCCAGCCAGCGCGGGCTGGTGCCGCCGCATTCGGAGCAGGTGAAGGTGGTTTTGTCTTTGGCCATGGAAGGTATCGGTAAGGAGCCCCAAGCGGGGGCAGCCGACTATAGCGGCCGCGCCTGCACGCAACCGCCACAGCCCGTACGATGGCGGGCTTGGCACCGCATGGAGTTGACATTGCAGACACCCATCAACCGTTTCAAACAGGCCATGGCCCAAGGCCAGGCGCAGATCGGTCTGTGGCTCGGGTTGGCCGACGCCTACAGCGCAGAAATCCTCGCGGGCACCGGCTACGACTGGCTGCTGGTGGACGGCGAGCACGCGCCCAACGATGTGCGCAGCATCCTGCACCAGCTGCAGGCCATTGCCAGCGCGGCCAGCGCCCTGCCACCCGGCGCACAAGCGCCCCACCCCATCGCCCGCGTGCCCGTGGGCGACACTGCACTCATCAAGCAGTACCTGGACCTGGGCGCACAGACGCTGCTGGTGCCCATGGTGGACACCCCCGAGCAGGCCCAGGAACTGGTGCGCGCCACGCGCTATGCGCCCGAAGGCGTGCGCGGCATGGGCAGCGCCCTGGCCCGCTCATCGCGCTGGCAGGCCTACCCCCAGTATGTGCACGAAGCCAACCAGCAGGTCTGCCTGCTGGTACAGGCCGAGACGGTGCAGGCCATGGGCCACCTCGATGCCATCGCGGCGACACCCGGTGTGGACGGCATCTTCATCGGCCCGGCCGACCTGTCCGCCTCCATGGGCCACCCCGGCAACCCGGGGCACCCGGACGTGCAGGCCGCCATCCATGACGGCATTGCGCGCATCCTGCGCGCGGGCAAGGCACCGGGCATTCTGGCCACCACCGAGTCGCAGGCGCGCCAGTGGCTGGCCGCTGGCGCGCTGTTTGTGGCTGTGGGGGTCGACACCATGCTGCTGGCCAGCGCCGCCCAGGATTTGCTGGCACGCTTTCGCACAGCAACCACCACCCCGGTTGCCCGCCCAGCGGGCTATTGATACCGCCACGCATTCAAAACACAACGCAAGACAAAGGCTCTATCACCATGAAAGCATGTATTTACGGCGCCGGCGCCATTGGCGGCTGGATGGGCATGGCACTGGCGCAGGCGGGCTGCCAGCTCAGCCTGGTGGCCCGCGGCGCCACGCTGGCGGCTTTGCAAGCCGATGGCTTGCGCCTGCGGCGCCCTGATGGATCGGTGGCGCAAACGGCCGTGACCGCCCACGCCGACCCCGCCGCGCTGGGCGTGCAAGACCTGGTCGTGCTGGCCGTCAAGGCGCCCGGCCTGCCCGATGTGGCGCGCGCCATCGCCCCGCTGATCGGGCCGGACACCATCGTGCTCACCGCCATGAACGGTGTGCCCTGGTGGTTTCTGGACGGGTTTGGCGGTGCCGCCGAAGGGCACGCGCTCCAGTCTGTGGACGCTGGCGGCGTAATCGCCAGCGCCATTCCCGCGCGCAACGTGGTGGGCAGCGTGGTGCACACCAGCTGCTCGCTGGAAGCCCCGGGTTTCGTCCGCCAGCACTTTGGCAACCGCCTGATCGTGGGCGAGCCCGATGGCAGCCAGAGCGCCCGCCTGCAGGCGCTGGTGGGCATGCTGCAGCGCGGCGGCATCGACGCGGAAGCCTCAGGCTGCATCCAGAAAGACATCTGGTTCAAGCTGTGGGGCAACCTCACCATGAACCCCATCAGCGCCCTCACCGGCGCCACCACCGACCGCATCCTGGACGACGACTTGGTGCGCGGCTTTGTCAGCGCCGTGATGCTCGAAGCCAAGGCCATTGGCGACAAGTTGGGCCTGCCGATTGACCAGCAACCCGAAGACCGCCACGCCGTCACCCGCAAGCTGGGCGAGTTCAAGACCTCGATGCTGCAGGACGTGGAAGCGAACAAGCCCATGGAGATCGACGCCCTGGTGGGCGCCGTGCGCGAGCTGGGGCAGATCACCGGCACCCCCACGCCCCACACCGACGCCCTGCTGGGCCTGGTGCGGCTGATGGCGCGCACACGCGGCCTGTATTGATTGATTTTTAAACCAAAATAGCCTCTAGCGCTTATTCATCCAGCGCGACAAGCTATCAACTTCATAGCAAACCCATGACCACACTCACGCTTTACTACACCCCCGGCACCTGCGCGCAAGCTGTGCGCATTGCGTTGGAAGAGGCCGGTGCCGCTCACCACCTGGTGCGCGTGGACTTTGCAGCGGGCCAGCAGCGCACGCCCGAGTACCTCGCCATCAACCCCAAGGGCCGCGTGCCTGCCCTGGTCACGCCCCGAGGCACCTTGACCGAAACACCCGCGCTGCTGGCCTATGTGGCGCAAAGCTATCCGGCCGCGCAGCTGGCGCCCACCGATGCCTACGGCTTTGCGCGCCTGCAAGAGTTCCAAAGCTACCTCGCGTCCACCGTGCACATCGCCCACGCCCACCGCCCCCGCGCCAGCCGCTGGGCCGACGAGCCCGAGGCCCAGGCCGCGATGCAGCGCAAGGTGGCGCAGAACATGATCGACTGCTTCAACCTCATCGAAACCCACTATCTGGGCGATGGCCCGTGGGTGATGGGCGAGCAGTACACCGTGGCCGACGGCTACCTGTTCACCATCGGCACCTGGCTGCAAAGCGATGGGGTGGACATTGCCCAATTCCCCAAGGTGCACGCCCACACACAGCGCGTTTTGCAGCGGCCTGCGGTGCAGCGCGCGCTGGCTTAACGCCTCCCGAAATAGGCACAAAAAAGCCCCGGGGCTTGGGCAGCACCGGGGCTTTTTTTCTGGTTGGGGTCTGCTCCTAGCTACCCACCGTTCACGCTGAGCCTGTCGAAGCGCGGCGCATGGCTAAGGCAAGCTCAGCCCGAACGGGCGCTGGTGGAACAGAGCAGCAGACCCAAAGGCGGCCCGGTCGCCCAGGCCCCTCACCCATCAATTCACCTTCAAATAGCGCCAGTCAATGCGGTTGTCGGCGCGGTGGATGATGTCCACCTTCTTGGTCGCAGCCCAAGGGATCACCTGGTTGTACAGCGGGATGTGCGAGACCAGCTCATGCTCCTTGATCAGCGCTTGCTCGATCAGCTGGTTGCGCGTGGTGGCATCGGTTTCCTTCTTCACGCGCTCGACCAGGGCGTCGATTTGCGGATCAGAGAAACGGCCCAGGTTGAAGTTGCCATCGCCGCCCGCACCCGTCGTGCGCACCAGCGACTGCAGGCTGTAGAACGCATCGAACGTGGGCACGCCCCAGCCCAGCAGGTAGATGCTGGCTTCGTTGCGCTGGATCATCGGGAAATAGGTGGCAAACGGCAGCGAGCGCAGCTTGGCCTTCACGCCCACCTTGGCCCACTGCGACGTGATGGCCTGGCACAGCTGTTCGTCGTTGATGTAGCGGCCCGCGCTGCAGGCAAAGTCCACTTCAAACCCGTTGGGGTAGCCCGCATCGGCCAGCAGCTTTTGTGCGGCCTTGGCGTCGTAGGGGTAGCGGACATCGGCTTTCTTGCTCCAGCCATTGACCTGGTTGGCAATCAGCGTGCCCGTGGGCTGCGCCAGGCCGCGCAGCACCACGCGCTGGATGGACTGGATGTCGATCGCCTGGTACAGCGCCTTGCGCACGCGCAGGTCCTTGAGCGGGTTCTTGCCCTTCACGTCCGAGCCAGGCAGCTCGTCACGAAACTGGTCCAGGCCCAGGAAGATGGTGCGGTACTCAGGCCCTTCCAGTACCTGCAGATTGGGCGTCTGCTTGATGCGCGAGAGGTCCTGCAGGCTGGGGTCGATCACAAAATCCACCTCACCCGACAGCAACGCCGCCGTGCGCGTGGCATCGGCCTTGATGGGGGTGTAGACGATCTCGGTCAGGTTGGTGGGGTACTTGCCCTTGCCCCACCAGTTCGGGTTGGGCTCCAGCACCACGCGCTGGTCAGGCGTCCACTGCTTGAGTTGGTAAGGGCCGGTGCCCAGCGCGTTGCGATGGGCAAAGTTTTCGTCCTTGGTCTTGATGTCCTTGGGCTCGACCGACTTGTTCTTTTCGGCCCAGGCCTTGCTCATGATGCGCAGCTCGGTCAGCTGGTTCACCAGCACCGGGTTGGGCAGATCGGAGTGGATGTCGATGGTGTAGGCATCGACCTTTTCCACGCGGTCAATGCCCTGGGTGTAGACAGCGAAGTTGGAGCTTTTGGCCTTGGCCCGCTCCAGCGAGAACTTGGCATCGTCGGCCGTGAACTCGCTGCCATCGCTGAACTTGACGCCCTTGCGCAGCGTCAGGCGCAGCTGCGTGGGCTTGATGAGCTTCCACTCGGTGGCGAGCGACGGCTCAGGCTTGAAGGTCTTGCTGTTGTATTCGACCAGCGTGTCGTACACCGCGCCGTGCATGGTGTTGTTCACACCCACGTTCTGGGTGTGGATGTCCCAGGTGGAAATATCTACCGAGCGAGACCAGCGGAAAGTAGCGGCCTGCGCCGCCAGGGGCAAGGCCGTGGCCACGGCAGCCGCCAGCAAAAGGGTTTTGAAACGCATGGGGAATCACTCCAAATCAGTCAATTCCCCCACTATGAACCAAACCGCTGCGCGATGTAACGAACTTATCGTTCTTAGCTTAGAGCCATCGCAAATGCCAGCGCCATCATGCAAGCTGCCGTGACCCCATCCAGTACACGCCACGCCTGGGGCGAGGCAAACAGCGGGGCCAGCCAGCGGGCGCCAAAGCCAATGGCGGTGAACCACAGGGCACTGGCCAACGCCCCCCCTGTGGCAAAGGCGGCCCGCCCCCACATGGGGTAAGGGCTTGCCATGGTGCCAAGCAGCACCACGGTGTCTAGGTACACATGGGGGTTGAGCCAGGTCAAGGCCATTAGCGTGAGCACCGTGCTGCGCAGCGGGTTGCCCGGCCCGCCCGCGGCCACCAGCAACTGACCGGGCCGCAGCGCCCGCGCACCGGCCTGCAAGGCATAGGCCAGCAAGAAGGCCGCACCCGCCCAACGCATCCACTGCCCCCACTCGGGCCGCGCCAGCAGCACACCGCCCATGCCCCACACCCCGGCCTGCAGCAGCACCGCGTCGGACAAAGCGCACAGCACCACCACGGGCAGCACATGCTCGCGGCGCAAGCCCTGGCGCAGCACAAACGCGTTTTGCGCGCCAATGGCCATGATCAGCATGGCGGTGGAACTGAAGCCGTGGACAAAAGCAGTGGTGGTCATGGCGGTGGATTTTCGGCATTGCACACTAGTCACGCCAGCTATACTTTTTAACGATCCGTCAGAATCGCTAACCACCCATGCAACTCGACTCCGCCCAGCTCAACGCCTTTGCCACGGTGATCGACGAGGGCAGCTTTGAGCGCGCGGCCGCCGTGCTGCATGTCACGCGCTCGGCGGTGTCCCAGCGCATCAAACTGCTGGAAGAGCGCGTGGGCCAGGTGCTGGTGCGCCGCGCCACGCCCTGCACCCCCACCGATGCCGGGCAGGCCCTGTACCGCCATGCCCGCGAAGTGGCCCTGAGCGAGGCCGACGCGCTGGCCACCATTGGCGGCGGCCAGCGCAGCGCCACGCGCCTGGCCATCGGCGTCAATGCAGACTCGCTGGCCACCTGGTTCCCTGCGGCCATGGCTCAAGCGGCCGAGGGTCAGCCCATCACCTTCGACATCCATGTGGAAGACCAGGACCACTCGGCCAACCTGCTGCGCGAAGGCCGGGTGATGGCCGCCGTGACGGCCGACCCCCAGCCCGTGCAGGGCTGCAAGGTGCTGCCCCTGGGCACCCTGCGCTACCGCGCGCTGGCCAGCCCGGCCTTTGTGCAACGGCACTTTGCAACGGGCGTGACGGCGGCAACCCTAGCGCTGGCGCCCATGCTGGTGTTCAACCGCAAAGACGCATTGCAAGAGCGCTTTGTACGCCGCATCACCCGCCGCGCCCTCACTCCGCCCGTGCACTGGCTGCCCGAGGCGCACGCCTTCGTCAAAGCCACCGAGGCCGGGCTGGGCTGGGGCATGACGCCAGACCCCATGGTCGACAGCCACCTGCGCGCGGGCACGCTGGTCGAGCTGATTCCGGGCAAGCCCGTGGACGTGGCGCTGTACTGGCAATAC
Source organism: Acidovorax sp. 62 (assembly GCF_002754495.1). Taxonomy (NCBI): domain Bacteria; kingdom Pseudomonadati; phylum Pseudomonadota; class Betaproteobacteria; order Burkholderiales; family Comamonadaceae; genus Acidovorax; species Acidovorax sp. 62. Next base: position 4,289,598 of record NZ_PEFJ01000001.1, on the reverse strand, counting down.
TGGCGGCTGAACGTGCAGGCCCTGGCCCACATGACCGCCGCCGTACAGGCCCAGGCGCGCAGCGCGCTGCCTGCACGCTGAAGCGTTCAGCTTCCCTGCCGGTTCAAGCCGTCAGGTTCTCGTGGTGGTCGGCCTCGCCGCGCTTCCAGTACGCGGCGATGCGCATGCGCTTGGCGTCCACACCCGGCTTGGAGGCCAGCACGCCACGCAGCGCGGCCATGTCGTGGTGCTCGCCTGCCGCCCAGATGTAGCCGGTGCCTGCGGGCACGGCCAGCGCCTGCGCAGCCTCGGTCAGCGAATTCACCCAGGCCACGTCCAGCTGCGCCGCCGATGCCAGCGTGCGCTGGTCTTGCGGGTTGCGCAGCTGCACGCGCACCACGGCGCGGGTGGTGGCAGGCAGCTCGGCCAGGCGGCGGGCCATGGCGGGCAACGCGGTTTCATCGCCCAGCAGCCAGTGCCAGTCAAACCCCACCGGAATCACCAGGCTGCCGCGCGGCCCTGCAATGCCCGCCCACTGGCCCACCTGCACAGCGGCCGCCCAGTCCGATGCGGGCCCGGCATCGTGCAAAGCCACCTCGATATCGAGCGTGCCCTGCGCCGCATCGAAGTGGGCGGGCGTGTAGTCGCGCAGCACCGGGCGGGGTTCGCTGAACTGCGGCCGCCCGTCCACCAGCTGCGGCAGGCTCGCGCGTTCTTGCCCCGGCGCGGGCAAGATGAGCTTCACATGGTCGTCAAACCCGGCGCTCACAAAATCGGCCATGTCGGGGCCTGCCAGCGTCAGCCGCACAAAGCCGGGGCTGATTTGCGTGCGGCGCACCACCTGCACATGCCGCCCCTTGAGGGCGTGGCGCACACGCTGCACGGCCAATGGGTCGGCCACATTGGCGGTGGCCGGGGTGGAAGAAGTCACAGAGGGATCAGAATGCTGGGTCACGATTTAAAATTGTTGATTAAGTCAACCAAATATCATGTATTTGGTTGACTTTGTCAACAACAAAGCCATGTCCACGAACCGCCCCGCCCAGATTTTTGAAGCCATGCACGACCTGGTGCATGTGTACCGCGCCCGCATGATGGAGGGAGTGGCCTCCATCCACCCCGAGCTGACGCACAACGAGGTGCGCGCCCTCATGTTCGTGGGCCGCCACCCCGGTGCCACGCAAAAAGAACTGGTGCAACACGCCAGCGCCGACAAGGCCCAGATCGCCCGCCTGGTGGCCCTGCTGCTGGACAAAGGCTGGCTGCAATGCGCCCCGCACGAGCACGACAAACGCAGCCGCTGCCTGCACCTGAGCCCCCAGGGTCAAGCCCTGTTCAACGCCGTGCGCCAGGCCCGCAGCACCCTGGCCGCCGACCTGCTCCAGCCCGTGCCCGCCGCATCGCAAGCCCAGTTGCTGGACTTGTTGGAGCAGTTGCGGGGGCAGTTGGGGCGCTAGCCTGTTGGGTCTTTTAACGCCTTATACGGATTCGCGTTCAGCCCATCAGAACCTACAGAACCCAAACCGTTCGGGCTGAGCTTGCCGAAGCCTTGCGCAGCGCTTCGACAAGCTCAGCGTGAACGGTTTGGTATTTTTTGAATGCAGCCGAGCCTCACTCCTCGCCGCGCTGCGCCTCTCCCAAGAACCCGCCGCTCTGGTGCGCCCACAGGCGGGCGTAGATGCCGCCCTGGGCCAGCAGTTGGGCGTGGGTGCCTTCTTCGACGATGCGGCCTGCATCCATGACGATGAGGCGGTCCATCGCTGCGATGGTGGACAGGCGGTGGGCGATGGCGATGACGGTTTTGCCCTGCATGAGGCCGTCCAGGCTTTGTTGGATGGCGGCTTCGACCTCAGAGTCGAGGGCGCTGGTGGCTTCGTCCAGCAGCAGGATGGGCGCGTCTTTGAGCATGACGCGGGCGATGGCCACGCGCTGGCGCTGGCCGCCCGAGAGCTTGACGCCGCGCTCGCCCACATGGGCCTCATAGCCCTTGCGGCCTTGCGGGTCGGTCAGGGTGTCGATGAAGGCGGCGGCCTCGGCGCGCTCGGCGGCGGCGTGCAGGTCGGCCTCGGTGGCGTCGGGGCGGCCATAGAGGATGTTGTCGCGCATGGAGCGGTGCAGCAGCGAAGTGTCTTGCGTGACCATGCCGATGGCGTGGCGCAGGCTGTCTTGCGTGACGTGGGCGATGTCTTGCCCATCGATCAGCACGCGCCCGCCTTGCAGGTCATGAAAGCGCAGCAGCAGGTTGACCAGCGTGGACTTGCCCGCGCCCGAGCGGCCGATGAGGCCGATGCGTTCGCCGGGGCGGATGGTGAGGTTGAGCGCATCGATGACGGGGCGCCCGCCGTCTTGGTAGGCAAAGCGGGCTTGCTCAAAGCGCACTTCGCCCTGCGTGACCTGCAGGGGCTTGGCACCGGGGGCGTCCAGCACGGCGCGCGGGCGCGTCAGGGTGTTGATGCCGTCCTGGATGGTGCCCACACTTTCAAACAGGCGCGTCACTTCCCACATCACCCAATGCGCATGGCCCGCCACGCGCAGTGACATGGCCGTGACGGCGGCCACGGCGCCTGCGCCCACCTGGCCTTGTGTCCACAGCCACAAGGCGGTGCCGCAGGCGCCCAGGATCATGCCCACCACCAGCACTTGGTTGACGATTTCAAACAGGCTGACCAAGCGCATCTGTGCGTAGCCGGTGAGCTTGAAGGCGTCCATGGCGGCGCGGGCAAATTCGGCCTCGCGGTGGGTGTGCGAGAAGAGCTTGACGGTGGCGATGTTGGTGTAGGCGTCGGTGATGCGCCCGGTCATGAGGGCGCGGGCATCGGCCTGGGCGCGACTGACCTGGCCCAGGCGCGGCACAAAGTACCAGCAGGCCAGGCCGTAGCACACCATCCAGGCGCCAAAGGGCAGCAGCAGCCGCGCATCAAAGCCCCCCGCCAGCAGCAAGATGGTGACGAGGTACACGCCCATGCCCACGACCACGTCGGTGGTGGTGAAGAGCATGTCGCGCACGGCCAGGGCGGTCTGCATGATTTTGGTGGTGATGCGGCCCGCAAACTCGTCGGCGTAAAAGGCCATGCTCTGGCCCAGCATCAGGCGGTGAAAGTTCCAGCGCAGGCGCAGCGGCAGGTTGATGGCCAGCGCCTGGTGCTTGACGCTGGTTTGCAGCGCCACCAGCACGATGCTGGCGACCATGGCGGCAGCCACCCACAGCATGGCATTGCCCCGCTGGGCCCACAGTGTGGCGGGCGTGGCGCCGGCAATCCAGTCCACCACGCGGCCCAGCACGGCAAACAGCAGCGCTTCGTACACGGCAATCAGGGCCGACAGCCCCGCCATGGCCAGCACGTAGCCGCGTACACCGCGCGCGCAGGCCCAGACAAAGGCCACAAAGCCCTTGGGCGGCAGGGTGGGCTCGTGGGCGGGGTAGGAAAGAACGCGTTTCTCGAAAAATTTGAACAGCACAGGCAAGGGTCTCCAGAGGCCGCCATGGTAGTGGGGGACGCGCGCCGGCGCCCGCACGGCGACATTGGCCCCAAGGCATTTTTGCTATTAATTTCATAGCTTTTGGCGCTTATCGCACGGGCGCTTCAATCCATTTCCTCACAAAATACTGCGCCAACCGCACCCGCGCATCGCCCCAGGACATAGGGCCACAGGTGGGCAAAACGTCTTCACCAAACGATAATCGCCAATCATTCTCATTTATTTTCATCCACCCACACCATGAGCACCGGAACCCTCTCCACCCCTCGCAGGCATGTGCTGCTGCGCATTGCGGCCGCCGTGCTGGGGGGCTACGCCTTTTGCTGGGGCTTTGTGGCGCTCAGCATGGCCGGCCTGTTTGCGCTGGGCATGTCGTTCCACGACGCAGAACACCTGTGCGCCATGTTGGCCTTTTTGCTGTACGTGACGGTGTTTTGCTGGGCCTTTGCGGCCCGCAGCCTGGCGCGGGTGTGGGCGGTGCTGGCGGGTGGCGCGGCGCTGATGGCGGGCGCGGCCTCGCTTTTGCAGACCACGCTGGTCTGAGACGGGAGATCACGATGTTTCAAAACGCTCGCCAGGCGCTGACCTGGCTGCACACCTGGTTCGGGCTGGCGCTCGGGTTTGTGTTGATGGTGGTGTTCTTCTTTGGTGCACTGTCGGTGTTCGACCGCGAGATCGACCGCTGGGCGATTCCGCAGTCGCGCTTTGCGCCGCAGCCCATGCCCTCGTTTGACAAGGTGCTGCGCCCGGTGTTTGACAGCATGCAGCCCACGCCCGAGAGCGTGGAAGCCCTGCGCACCAAAACCGGCCTGCCCATGCCCGAGCGGTTTGAGACCATCCAGCGCCTGGGCGCCTACACCACCCACCGCGACCCGGTGCTGGGCGTGTTTGCGGGCTTTGAGCTGCCCGGCTCCAAGGACCACGACGACGTGGCCTGGGGCAACCGCACCATCGACCCACGCACCGGCGCAGCGCTGCCAGACGACCGGCTCAAGGTGGGCAGCCAGTTCTTCTACCCGCTGCACTACAGCCTGAACTTCCACTGGAAGGACCTGGGCACCTGGATCGTGGGCTTTGCAGCGCTGATGATGCTGGTGGCGCTGGTCAGCGGCGTGGTCATGCACCGCAAGTTCTTCCGCGAGTTTTTCACCTTCCGCCCCAAAAAGAGCACGCAGCGCAGCGCGCTGGATCTGCACAACATGACAGGCGTGCTGGCGTTGCCGTTCCACTTCTTCTTTGCCTTCACGGGGCTGGTGATTTTTGCGGGCATCTACTTCCCGGTGGCGCACACGCAGCTCAACCCGCTGCACGAGCTGCACGAAAAGCTCGAAGCCGCCGAGACGGGCCTGCCGCACGAACGCGCAGGCGTGCCTGCCCCACTGGCATCGGTCGATGCGATGGTGGCCGAGGCCCAGCGCCGCTGGGCTGCGCAGGGCATGGCGGGCGACGTGGGGTTTTTGGCACTGCAGCACGTGGGCGACGCCAACGGCTACGTGAGCGTGTACCGCGCGGGCACCGACCGCATTGCGCTGGTGGGCAACGGCATCCACTTCAAGGCCAGCACGGGCGCGCTGCTGCGCGAAGACCCGCCGCACAGCGCCGTCAACAGCGTCAACGAGTTCCTCACCGGGCTGCACCTGCAGCACTTCAGGCACTGGCTGCTACGCTGGATGTATGTGCTGGGCGGGCTGATGGGCTGCGTGTGCATTGCCACGGGCTTTGTGTTCTTTGTGGAAAAGCGCAAGAAGCAGCACGCCAAGCAAAGCAGCCAGGGCGCCCGTGCGGTGGACGCGCTGGCCACCACCACCGTCACGGGCATGGTGCTGGCTGCGCTGGGCATTTTGATTGCCAACCGATTGCTGCCTGACGCTGTGCCCGCTGGCTGGCCCAACCGTGGCAGCCTGGAGCAATACGCCTTCTGGGCCACCTGGGCGCTGGCGCTGGGCCACGCCTTCTGGCGCAGCGCGCCGGTGGCGCAGGGCCGCATGTCGCCCGCGTGGCGCGAGCAGTGCTGGGCCATTGCCGCGCTGGCCGTGTGCGCCGTGGTGCTGAACTGGGTGACCACGGGCGACCACCTCATCAAGACCCTGGGCGCGGGCTACTGGCCGGTGGCAGGCGTGGACCTCTTCATATTGACCGGCGCCGCCGTGGCCTTGTTGGCGGCGCGCAAGCTCACCCAGCGTGCGCAAGGCGCCCCGGCCACCCCGGCCCGCCCAACGACGATGAGTGCCAACACAGCGGAGACCGCCCATGCCTGATGCAGTGATGCTTGCCGCGGCCCTGGCCGCCAGTGTGCTGGGCATGGCCTGGCTGGCCCTGGCCATGGAGACGCATTGGGAGCAGGTGCGCGGCACCGCCCCCCTGCCCGCCCGCACGGTGCGCGCCCTGCGCCTGCTGGGCGCCGCGGGCCTGGGCGCCTCTCTGGCGCTGTGCCTGGCGGTGGACCATGCCTCCATGGCCGCGCTGGTGTGGGTGATGGGCCTGGCCGCCAGCGCGCTGGCCGTGGCCTTTGCCCTGAGCTGGCGCCCGCGCTGGCTGGCAGTGCTGATGCCCTGGGTGCGCTGAGCCCCTGGTGATCCATCCGCTCTTGGCTTTAAGTGTTTTATGCCTCTAGCGCTTGATGAATAAGCGCTAGCAGCTATACATTCAATAGCAAATCACAGATTTCGCCCGTCACTTGCCCTGCAACACCCGCACCGCTTCGGGCAGCGAATCCACCTGGGGCATGAAGTGGTCGATGGTGGCGCCCAGCAGCACAGCGCACAGCAGCGCACCCAGCAGGGGCTTCCAGGTCAGGCGCACAGCGGCGGTAATCCAGCCTTCGCGCTCCACCCGGGTGGCCACCCGTGCGGCAGCCACTGAAAAGGCCAGCTCCACCGCCACGGCCAGCAACACATCCCAGCTGAAGAACAGCATGGCCAGCGCCCCCGCACCGGCCAGGATGGCGGCGCCGATCAGGAAGATGGCCACCACCGGGATGACCACCACCGCGCCTTCGTCGGCGCTGCCCAGGCCTTCCAGCGCATCCCCGGCCAACTCGCCCAGGCCTTTGCCAGCATCGGCCACATCGGCGGCGTCGCCCAGGCTGGGCACCTCCGGCATGCGTGGGCCGCCACTGCGGGGCACGGCACGCGCCAGGTCGGCCACGTCCAGTGCCACATTCAAGGCGTCCACCCCGTCCACGTCGGCGCCCTCTTCCTCATCGTCCAGCAGCCGGGCGGCCCACCAGCGCAGCACCAGCAAGTAAATGCCATACCCCACCGTGAGCGTGATGGCGTAGCGCACCGACAGCATGTGCACGCCCACCAGCTTCTGCACCCAGGCCGCCAGCAGCATGCCCAGCAGCGTCAGGGTGCCGATGCACAGGCCATGCCAGCGCAGGCTGTGGCGTTGCTGCAGGTCATGGGCGACATCGCGTGCGGACAGGCGCACCGAGGTCCAGCGGCGGCGGCGTGAGGAGCGGTGGGTGGGGCGCTGGGTGGTCATGGGGCCGCACTATAAGGGGCTGGCCGCGCAAGCCCAAGGGGCAAAGTGCCACCCCCTCCCGGGGGGCTTGGCGGCGCGGCGTTGTGGCGCTCTGCCTCAGTCCGCCACCACCGGCACCCGCTGCGCCAGCGCGGTCAGCAGCTCCCAGCTCACGGTGCCTGCGGCGCGGGCCACTTCGTCGACGGGCAGCACCTCGCCATTGCTGGCGCGGCCCCACAGCGTGACCTCGCTGCCCAAGCCCACAGGCACACCAGCCTGCTGCAGGGGGGTCAGGTCCACGGTGACCATGTCCATGCTCACGCGGCCCACCAGACGGGTGCGCACGCCGTTGACCAGCACAGGCGTGCCGGTGTCGCAGTGGCGGGGGTAGCCGTCGGCATAGCCGCAGGCGGCCACGCCGATGGTGAGCGGGCCCTCGGCCGTGAAGCGCGAGCCGTAGCCCACGGTGTCGCCCGCCTGCAGCTGCTGGGTGGCCAGCAGGCGGGTCGAGAGCGTCATGGTGGGCTGCAGGCCCCAGTGGGCGGAGGTGTTTTCAGGGTGGTCGGGCGCGCTGCCGTACACCACGATGCCCGCGCGCACCCAGTCGGCCCGCACCCCGGCATCGGTGGCGTGGCGCAGGATGGCGGCGCTGTTGCTCAGGCTGCGCTCGCCGGGCAGGTCTTGCGTGGCGGTGTTGAACGCCGCCATCTGGTGGGCGATGCCGCGCGGGCCGTCGGCGTCGCTGAAGTGGGTCATGTACGAGATTTCATCCACCTGCGGCAGCGCATTCAGCCGCGCCCAGGCGGCGCGGTAGCGGGCGGGTGTGAAGCCCAGGCGGTTCATGCCCGAGTTCATCTTGAGGAACACGCGGTGCGGCACCTGCGTCTTGTGGGCTGCCAGCCAGTCGATCTGCTCGTCGCAGTGCACGGCGTGCCACAGGCCCAGGCGCGAGCAGATCTCCAGGTCGCGCGGCTCGAACACACCTTCGAGCAGCAGGATGGGGCCACGCCAGCCCAGGGCGCGCACGCGCTCGGCCTCGGCCAGGTCCAGCAGGGCAAAGCCATCGGCGCCACGCAGCCCCTCAAACGCACGCTCGATGCCGTGGCCATAGGCGTTGGCCTTGACCACGGCCCAGACATTGGCGTCTGGCACGGCCTGGCGCACGCGCTGAAGGTTGTGTTGCAAAGCGGCGGTGTGGATGTGGGCTTGTATGGGGCGTGGCATGGGGTTTAACCGGGTGATCAGCCCCAGATTCTGGCACTGCCACCGTTTATCCGCGTGATATAACCGCCGGTCACTTGCCACGGTTTTCCACATTTAACAGGGCATCAGCCCAGCTGATGCCCGCACAAGCCCATCGATGAAGCGCGGTTTCTACACGATCATGTCGGCGCAGTTTTTCAGCTCGCTGGCCGACAACGCACTCTTCGTGGCCGCCGTGGAGCTGCTGCGGGCCGATGGCGCCCCCGAGTGGCAACGCGCCGCGCTGGTGCCCATGTTTGCGCTGTTCTATGTGGTGCTGGCACCGTTTGTGGGTGCCTTTGCCGACGCGCTGCCCAAGGGCCGGGTCATGTTCATCAGCAACGCCATCAAGGTGGTGGGCTGCCTGATGATGCTGTTTGGCTCGCACCCACTCATGGCCTACGCCGTGGTGGGGCTGGGGGCGGCGGCCTACTCGCCCGCCAAGTACGGCATCCTGACCGAGCTGCTGCCCGCGTCGCAACTGGTCAAGGCCAATGGCTGGATCGAGGGGCTGACGATTGCATCGATCATTTTGGGCGTGCTGCTGGGCGGGCAACTGGTGGGGCAGCACCTGTCGGTGATGCTCTTGAGCATCGACATCCCCCTCATCGACACCGGTGTGGACACCCCGGCCGAATCGGCCATTGCGACGCTGATCCTGGTGTATGTGGTGGCGGCCTGGTTCAACACCCGCATCCCGCACACCGGGGTAGAGATGCGCCCCCTGCGCACCGACCCCTCGCGCAATGTGCTGTCCAACACGCTGGCGCTGCTGCCCGACTTCTGGGCCTGCAACAGCCGCCTGTGGCGCGACAAGCTGGGGCAGATTTCGCTGTCCACCACCACCCTCTTCTGGGGCGCTGGCGGCAACCTCAAGTTCATCGTGCTGGCCTGGGCTGCCGTGGCCCTGGGCTACAACACCACGCAGGCCTCGGCCCTCACAGGGGTGGTGGCCATCGGCACCGCCGTGGGCGCGGTGGTGGCGTCCATGCGCATGCGGCTCGATGCGGCCACCAAGGTGATTCCCCTGGGCATCAGCATGGGGCTGCTGCTCATCCTCATGGTGTTCATCAACAACATCTGGCTAGCCATTCCGTTCCTGATCTTGCTGGGTGGCCTGGGCGGCTACCTGGTAGTGCCCATGAACGCACTGTTGCAGCACCGGGGCCACAACCTGATGGGCTCAGGGCGCTCGATTGCCGTGCAAAACTTCAACGAGCAGGCCTGCATCCTGGGCCTGGGCGCGTTCTACAGCCTGTCGCTCAAGCTGGGGCTGTCGGTGTTTGGTGCCATCACCGCCTTTGGCCTGGTGGTGGCGGGCATCATGTGGCTGATTCGCCGCTGGCACATCAGCAACTGCACCCGCCACCGCGAAGAGGTGGAGCACCTGCTGCACATTGCGCGGCAAGACCACCACCACTGAGCCACTGTTCCAGGCCCCCGGCCGCACAGGCGCGGCAGGTGATGCACCGGGGATCTGCGCCACGCGGCCCAGGCGCTCAATCACTCCTTTTTTGATAGCTGCTAGCGCTTATTCAACAGGCGCTAGAACCCGATTTAATGCATAGTTTTTTGCCTGTACTGGCGTTGGTGTTCAACGCCTTTGTCTGGGGCGTTTCGTGGTGGCCGTTTCGGCAACTGCACGGCGCCGGGCTGCACCCCCTGTGGGCCACGGCGCTGATGTATACGTTGGCCGTGGGGGGCCTGCTGCTGGTGCGCCCCGGCCTGCTCGCACGCACCTTGCAGCACCCGGCCCTGTGGCTCTTGGCGCTGTCGTCAGGCCTGACCAATGTGGCCTTCAACTGGGCCGTGACGGTGGGCGACGTGGTGCGGGTGGTGCTGCTGTTTTATCTGATGCCCGCCTGGTCGGTGCTGCTGGCCTGGCGCGTGCTGGGCGAGCGCCCCACGCGCATGGCCGTGGTGCGGCTGGTACTTGCGTTTGCGGGTGTGGCCCTGGTGCTGGTGCCTGCCGATGCCTCAATCGAGCGCCTGGTGGGCCACCTCTCAGGGGCCGACCTGCTGGCCCTGGCCGGGGGCTTTTGCTTTGCGCTGACCAACGTCACCCTGCGCCGCCTGCACCAGCTGCCCAGCGAGTGCCGCATGCTGGCCATGTTTGGCGGCGGCGCCCTCATGGCCACGGCCAGCGCCTGCGCAGGCTTGTTGGCGGGCTTTGTCACCCCCGTGCCCGCACTGGCCAGCGGCTGGGTGACGGTGGCATTGCTGCTGGCAGCGGCCTTTTTGCTGAGCAACTACGCGCTGCAGTTTGGCGCCACGCGGCTGGCGGCGGGCACCACGGCGCTCATCATGCTGTCGGAGGTGGTGTTTGCCAGCGTGTCGTCGGTGCTGCTGACAGACACCGCGCTGGACGCCCGCACCGTGCTGGGCGGCGCCATGATCGTGTCGGCCGCGTTGCTGGCCACCGTGCCGTGGAGGCCAAAGCGCTGACAAACAGGCGCTGACAACAATGGGCTGACACCCCCGGGGCCTGTCCCGATACCATGGGCCTGCCCATCCCCACCCACCACCTCACCGACGGAGCCTTGCCCATGCCCCAAGACATCTACACCTTCGACGCCCAGGACATTCGCGGCCAGCGCGTGGCACTGGAACAGTTCAGGGGCCAGGTGCTGCTCATCGTCAACACGGCCAGCGCCTGTGGTTTCACGCCGCAGTTTGCGGGCTTGCAGGCACTGCACCAGCAGTACGCAAGCCAGGGGCTGGTGGTGCTGGGGTTTCCCTGCAACCAGTTTGGCAAGCAAGACCCTGGCAGCAACGACGAGATCGCGGGCTTTTGCCAGCTGAACTACGGCGTGGACTTTCCCATGATGGCCAAGATCGACGTGAACGGCGAGCAAGCCGCGCCGCTGTACCGCTGGCTGACAGAGCAGGCGCCCGGCATTCTGGGCACCAAAGCCATCAAGTGGAACTTCACCAAATTCCTCGTGGGCAAAGACGGGCAGGTGGTGCGCCGCTATGCCCCGCAGGACGCACCCGCCAAACTGGGGCAAGACATCGAGGCAGCGTTGCGCGCCTGATCACTTGTTCTATTGATCCGGCCTCTTTGAACTTGAAATACCCGTTCGGGTTGAGCTTGTCGAAACCTTGCGCGGCGCTTCGACAGCGCTCAGTGAACGGTTCAAGTGGGTTCGTTCTGGCTCAATCAAACACCGCCACATCACTGCAGCGGCGCTTCGGCGGCCCAGCAGGCGCGCTCTTCCTCCACCTGGCGCAGCAGGTCGGCCAGCGTTCTGCCAGGCTCTTGCCGAAAGCGCTCGGGCAGCACCTTGAAGGCCGCAATGCGGTCGATGCGAAAGCCCCGAAAGTCACTGCGCAGCTCGCACCAGGCCGACAAGGTCCACACCTTGCCCCAGTAAAAGCAGCCCAGCGGCCGCAGCCTGCGCAGGCTGGGGCGGCCCTGCACATCGGCGTAGTCGATCTCCACCACGTGGCAGCTTTGCACCGCCTCGCGAAGGGCCTGCAGCGTGGCTTGTGCGCGGGCATCGAGCCCCACCATGGGTGCGTACAGCGCCTGGGCCTCGGCCGCAAGCCGGGCCGCCGGGGGCAGCACCGACAAGATCTTGCCCAGCGCCCCCTCCACCTCGCGCGCAAGGCCTGGGTCCAGCCACACTTGCGCCAGGCGGGCGGCCGCCACCAGCGCGTTGGCCTCGCCCTGGCTGAACATGAGCGGGGGCAGCTCAAACCCCGCCCCCAGGCGGTACCCCACACCGGCCTCGCCCTCAATGGGCACACCCTGGTGCTGCAGGTCGGCCACGTCGCGGTAAATCGTGCGCTGCGAGACTTCCAGCCGCTCCGCCAGGAATGCCGCCGTCGATAGCCGCCGCCCCCGGATGAGCTGCACGATCTGGAACAGGCGGTCAGCGCGGCGCATATAGCCTCCGCGCATTCACTGCCTCAGCACAACGGTAGTGGCCAACCAGAGGCAAGCCGCCGTTTGGCCAATCAGAGCAGCAGCAACCCGCCCACGGCAATGGCCACGCCCAACAACATGGGCCACCAAGCGGGGTCGTCCTTTTCAAAGACGAACTCGTAGGGGTTGCGCTCATCGTAGAACACCTTGACCGGTTTGCCCGCCTGGAAGTCGTCCAGCGCCTCCTTGGGGAAAGAGCTGGATTTGTGGATCTTCTGCCCCGATGCCGTCGTGAAATCGAACTCCGCCGTGTAGGTGGTCGAGCCCTTGCGCGACCGCTCGGTGTATTTGCTGATCGGCTCGACCACCGCCGCTACGCCCCGCTTGTGCAAGGACTTGTTTTTGGAATAGTCCTGGTAGCCAAAAATCAGAAATGCCGCTCCGATCCCGACGCAGGCAATCTTCTTGAAGCCGCTGCTCAATTCCATGTTTTTCCCTCTCTCTTGTTGTGGCAGACCGCCATGGAGGGGCATGGGTGGCACAAGCGCAGCGCGGATGGCAGCGGCCCACCTCGGCCCAGCCGACGGTCGGCCGCCATTGTCCACGCATGGCATAGGGGTACAACGGTGACAGCACCGCAAGAGCCACCTTAAAAAAGGCATCGCATTGAGTGTTCCGCATGGCGATTGCGCTCTTTCCCATTAGCTTTTCAGCTATATTTTTCATAGCAAAAACACACATTGATAGCCGCAACAACGCCTGGCCTGCAGTTGTAACGAATGTTGTCTGACAACAAGCCCCTGGGAACACATCCAACGCTCCCAGGGGGTGAAAGGCACGAAAGCGCTTAACGGGGAACGGCCCCGGACTCATAAACCCCAATGTGAATGGCTACCTGATACGGGCCGCTGTAGGCCTCGAAGTCGGTACCAAAGCGGCGTTGTACCTGGGGGTTGGCGGCAAAGTAGTGCCACACCGCTGTCCAGGCGTCGATCACCAGCTGGGGCATGTGGCCCTCGGATTCGAACACCAGGTAAGTACCAGCCTCGATGTCCACCGCACTCGCGCCGGGCATGGCTTGGTGGTCTGCGGGGGCAGCAACCCCTGCCAGCACGTCAAATTCACCGTGCTGGTCTGAGGCGTAGTGGCTGTACACGCCGAACACGCGGCCATCGCTGCCCGGAGGGGGCAGCTTGTGCTCCCAGCTTTCGCTGAAAAAGCGGTCCCACAGCGCGCCGATGCGCGCGGTGGCGGGGTCGGCCTCGGCCGGGTTGGAGGTACGGGTGCGAATGCCCACCGCGCGGAATGCAGGCACAGACACCGCCCAAGGCGTGATGGCACACAACATGCAAACTCCTGTATGTTTAAACAGGTTTTGGATACTGCCTTGGGGCTACTGACACCGTTATGTCAGCAGGGTGGCAGGCGCCCCGACCTGCCGTACTGTGCCCTGACACGCCCTGGCACACACCAGGGTGGGTGCATCAGGTCAATCCATCAGCCAGCGGCGCCGCCATCTGCCTGTGGGGCAGCCTTGGCCGCTGCGAGCTTACGGGCGCGCTCCAGTTGCTGGCCGGTGCTGCGCGGGTCCATGCCGTACATGTCGGCAAACTGCTCCAGCGTGCTGCCGCTGGCCTCAAAGGCGCGCAGCAGGGCTTCGGCCTTGGCATTGCGGGCGGCCCATTCGGCAAAGGCTTCTTCCAGGATGGCGTTGGCAGCAACGTCGCGACCCACCACCAGTTCGGTGTAGGCCTCGCGGGTGAGGCCCGAGGCCTCGAACGCAGCGATCATGCGGTTGCGCAGCTTGGGCAGCAGGTCTTCGGTGGGGCGGCCCTTTTGGTTCTTGCGGCGGCGGTACACCTCCAGCAGGGCATGGTGCACATGCTCGGGCGCCATGGCTTCCACGGGCTGGCCTTGCAGGTCGTGGCGCTGCTCGCCAGCGGCCACGGTTTGCAGGTAGCGGGTCGAGCGGGTGTGGATGCCCAGCGCCACCTTGAGCGCTTCGCGCTCGAACAGTTCGGGATGAGCGGCCAGCAGGTCTTGGAAGATGCCGCGCTTGAGGGGGCGGAACACCGCGCCGAACAAGTGCGGGTACAGGCCAGCCAACTGCTCCAGTGCAGGGTGCACGCGCTGGGGGGCAGGCGCCTGGGCGGCGGCGGGCGCGCCTTCAGGGTTGCGGCCACCGCGGTCTTTGCCGCCACGGCGGCCCCGGTTGCGGGCGGCACGCCCTGCGGCGTTGCCAGCGCGGTCTGCGGCGGCAGCGCCTTCTGGTGTCGTTGCGGTGGCGCTCTCACTGGCGGCCCCAGCGAGGGCTGCCCCAGCATGGGCTGCCCCAGCGTCTGCGGGCAGGGGGGCGGCAACGACTTCAGGCACGGATTCGGTCATAGCGATCAAAGTCCTTCAGGGGACGGGGGAGCAACAAACCCTCCATCATGCCACCGATGGCCTTTCGCGCACCCTGGGTGCCCCTCTGGCAGGACATCAGACCAGGGTTTGGGGAGGCGCCTCCAAGTGCAGCAACTGCCATAAGGGCGACAACATCTCGCGCTCCAGCGGCGAGACGCGCTCGGCCAGCAGCAGGCATTCGCGGTCCAGATCGCGCAGGCGTTGCCCCAGCTCGCGGTCGGCCATGTGCAGCTCCAGCCGCTCGCGCGCGGTGAGTTCGGCGTGCTGCGCGCCCCAGTACCCCAGCGAGTTCCAGGCCACCTTCAGGCGCTCCAGCCGCGTGCGGGCGATGTCGGCAATCTCCAGCGCCGGGGCCTCGCCGCCCAGGGCCTGTAGCTGTGCGTGCAGCTCAGAGGCCAATGCCGCGCGCTGCTGGATCTCGGCCAAGGGGTTGCACGCCAGCGAGGCGGGTGCAGGCACGTCGGCCACGGCGGGCTCGGCCACGCGGCGTGCCATGTCGCTGATGAAGCCGATGTACTGCGGATCAAACTCGCCGGGCAGCACCCGCAAGGCAAAGCTGGCGCGGGTCAGCGGCGCCGACTGCGCCCGGGCGATGCCCAAGGTCACCTCGGTCACGGCCAGCATGCGGCCCAGGGGCGAAAGCTCGGGCTGGCGCAGCCGCGCTGGGTAGCCCGAGCCGTTGAGCCGCTCGTGGTGCTCACCCACGGCGCGGCCAATGGCGCGCGGGTAGTCGGTGGTGCTGTCCAGCAGCAGTTGCGCCACGCGGGGGTGCACCACCAGGTGCTTGTGGCCCAGCAGGTCCATGCTGCGGCCGGGGTCCAGGTACTCGGGCTGGATGTAGATCTCGCCAATGTCGTGCAACAGCCCGGCGAGCATGGCCATGCGCACGTCCATGGCCTGGCCCAGGTACTTGGTGGCCAGCGCACCCATGAGGGCCATGGCCTGCACGGCGTGGGTCACCATCTCGGGCCGGTTGGCCAGGGCGGTGGTCAGCAGCAACTGGGCCACCGAGTGCAGGGGCAGCTGGCGCAGCTGCTGGCCCACCCCCTCGGCCCAGGGCCGCAAGCCCTGCACCAGCGGCGTGGGCTCGGCCATGAAGCGCTCAAAATCTTCCTGCAGCGTGATCAGGCTCACGCCGTCTTCAGCGGCCAGGCACGATTCGAGCGGCTTGCTGAGCTTGCGCTCGAGCAGGCGCTGCTGCAGGCTGGCCGACACTGGCTGGTTCTTGGCCCAGAGCTTGACGCCCCGTACATCGACGATGTCCTCCGACGCGACGATGCTGTAGATCTCGGCGGCCCGCACGATGGCGTTCAGCGCCACCGGGTTGGCGGTGCTGCCCGCGTGTGAATCCTCTGGGTCTTCCCTGGTCTGTGCGTTTGGCATCTTGTGGCGTGTCCTCACCTGTGCGCTGGCCGCAGGCCAGACAACGTTGTCATTGGATTGTGGGTGCAGACGCGGCCCACGCCATGACAAACAGCACCGCGCGTGGGCTGAGTGCAACAGCGCCCTGGAGGTCGCGGGCTCAGGCGGCAGAGCGGTTGGCCGGGGCCAGTGCCTCGTCCAGCACCTCCACCCAGTGCCGCACGGGCGTGCCGGTGCCGCTTTGCAGGTGGGTGATGCAGCCGATGTTGGCCGACAGAATCACATCGGGCGGCTGCTCGCCAAAGGCTTCGGCCAGCACGCCCAGTTTGCGGTCGCGCAGCTGGTGCGACAAATCAGGCTGCAGCACCGAGTACGTGCCCGCCGAGCCACAGCACAGGTGCGATTCGTTGCGCGCCGTGCGCAGTTTGAAGCCCAGCTGGTTCAGGTGCGCCTCCACCCCGCCGCGCAGCTTTTGCCCGTGCTGCAGGGTGCAGGGTGGGTGGTAGGCGTACAGGGTGTCCGGTTGGCGCGTGGCGTCCACACGGCCTTGCAGCTTGGTGGCCAGCTCGGGCAGCATGGCGGGCAGCAGCTCCGACAAATCGCGCGTGAGGGCGCTGATGCGCTCGGCCTTGGCGGCGTACTGCGCATCATCCTTCAGGGTGTGGGCGTATTCCTTCACCGTCACGCCGCAGCCCGAGGCGTTCATCACGATGGCTTCCACCCCGCCCGCTCCGTCGGGGTCCACCAGCGGCCACCAGGCGTCGATGTTGGCGCGCATCTGGGCCTTGCCGCCTTCCTGGTCGTTGAGGTGGAACTTGACCGCGCCGCAGCACCCGGCCTGGGCCACCACCACGGTTTGCACGCCCACAGCGTCCAGCACGCGGGCGGTGGCGGTGTTGATGTTCGGCATCATGCTCGGCTGCACGCAGCCCGCCAGCATGATCACCTTGCGGGCGTGCTCGCGCGTGGGCCAGGCACCGGCGCTGCGCGGGGTGGTCACTTTCTCCTTGAGCACCGTGGGCAAAGCTCCGCGCAGGGCCTGGCCCACCTTCATGGCCGGGGCAAACAGGGGCGATGGTAGCCCCTCTTTCAACGCCCAGCGCAAGGCCTTTTCGCCCACGGGGCGGGGCACTTTCTCGTCCACGATCTTGCGGCCAATGTCCACCAGGTGGCCGTATTGCACGCCGCTGGGGCAGGTGCTTTCGCAGTTGCGGCAGGTCAGACAGCGGTCCAGGTGGCGCTGCGTGGCACGGGTGGGTGCAGCGCCTTCCAGCACCTGCTTGATGAGGTAAATGCGCCCACGCGGCCCGTCCAGCTCGTCGCCCAGCAGCTGATACGTGGGGCAGGTGGCGGTGCAAAAGCCGCAGTGCACGCATTTGCGCAAGATAGCTTCGGCCTCCAGGCCATCGGCGCGGGCGGCGTATTCGGGGGCGAGTTGGGTCTGCATGGTGCGTGCCTAGGGAAAGAGTCAACAACAGCGCGGGGGCATCCAGGCCCGCTCAGCGCGTTTCGTGCGGGCCGGACCCATGGGCCGTGCCGTGGGGATTGGGGGGCGAATGAGGAGGCAAATGGGCGGGAGGTGGCAGCGCCGGGGGGCCACTGCGCAACGCATTGAGCAACTGCCGCAAGCGCACCCGGTCAGCCCAAAGCGGCGGCAGCGACAGCGTGAGCAGCACCAGCGCCAGCGGCACCACAAAGATGAAGCCCACATACTTGAACCCCGCCGCGCCCACCAGCCCGCCCATGAGAAACATGCCCATCAGCCCCGCCATGAGGCGCAGCCGCTCGCGGTTGGCGTGCACATGGCGATCGGGCGTGGTGCCACTGCGGTTCCAGTACAGCATCTTGCCCATCTCGATGCCCAGGTCGGTCACCACGCCCGTCATGTGGGTGGTGCGGATCTGGGCTGACGACATCTTGGTGACCACCGCGTTCTGCAGCCCCATGAGGTAGGCCAGCAGCAGCACCGTGAGCGGCACCGAAAACGGCGTGCGCCAGCCTAGCGTGATGGCGCCCATGAGGCCAAACAGCAGCAACAGCACAGCTTCGAGCAGCAGCGGCAGCGCGTAGGTGCCGCGCAGGCGGTGGTGGCGCGCCCAGTTGACCATGATGGCCGTACTGCCCGCACCGGAGAGGAAGGCCCATAGCGCCCCCACGGCCCCCAGCACCAGCTTCATGTTGCCCATCACAAGGTTGTCGGCCAGCGACGAGAGAAAGCCCGTCATGTGCGAGGTGTACATGTGCACCACCAAAAAGCCCCCCGCATTCACCGCCCCGGCGTTGAACGCCAGCAGCAGGCCCAGCACCCGGTTGGTGGTGACGGTGCGGTGGTGGCCCGTGAGGTGGCGCAGACGGCGCATGGCGGCCGCCTTACCAGTCGGCGGCCAGGCGGCCGGGGTTGAAGATGCCCGCAGGGTCAAACGCCTGCTTGAGGCGGGCATGGATCTGCGCCAGGGCTGCAGACTTTGGATCAAACTGGCCGCTAGCGCTGGATGAATCAGCGCTAGCAGCTACAAAAACAGTAGCACTACCACCTGCCGCCTGGGCGGCGGCACGCAGGGCCTCGCCCGCATGGGCCGGTGCCTGCACCCAGCGCAGCGCGCCGTGCCATTCCACCAGCGGTTGGGCGGCAGCGGGCAGCGTCAGCACCGGCGCGGTGGCGGGCAGCGACAGACGCCACAGCGCGTGGCCGGGCTGCTGGGCGCGTGCGGCAAACCAGGGCAGGGTGTGGTCGCGGCAGGCGGCCCAGTCTGGCGCGGTGGCGGCGTTGTCCAGCCGCGTGCCGCCCATGGTTTTGCAGGCGGCCTCCACCGCCGCCGCCGCACCACGCAGGCGCACATACAGGGTGCCTACGCCTGCGTCCACCGCCGTGTCGTGTAGCCAGCAGCTGGCGTTCAGCGGCAGGGGCTGGCCGCCCCAGGCGTGCAGCTTGCGAAGGGCATCGGCCTGGTTGCATTCAAAGCGCAGCGTGGCCTCGGCCGGGGCCACGGGCAGCACCTTGAGGCTGACTTCTGTCAGCAGCCCCAGCGTGCCCCAGGCGCCCGCCATGAGGCGCGAGACGTCGTAGCCCGCCACATTCTTCATGACCTGCCCGCCGAATGTGAGCGCCTCGGCCCGCCCGTTGATGAGGCCCACGCCCAGCACATAGTCGCGCACCGCGCCCACGCTGGCCCGTGCGGGCCCTGACAAGCCCGCTGCCACCATGCCGCCCACGGTGGCGCCAGGGGCAAAGTGCGGGGATTCAAAGGGCAGGCACTGGCCTTGGTCGGCCAGCGCGGCCTCCAGCTCGGCCAGGGGGGTGCCTGCGCGGGCGGTCACCACCAGCTCGCTCGGCTCGTAGCTGGTGATGCCTGAGAAGACACGGGTATCGAGCACCTCGCCCTGCAGCGCGCGGCCATGGAAGTCTTTGCTGCCCCCACCCCGGATGCGCAAGGGGGTGTGGTCTGCGGCTGCGGCGCGCACGCGCTCGATCATCTGGGCAAGGGCTTGGTCCATGGCCTGCATCGTAGCGGGTGCGGCTTGGCAGGGGCGCCCCACATAGCGTGAATTTTTTGAACAACGCCCGTGCAGGTTCTTTGCGCTGGCCACCCACCGGGCCAGGGCCGCCACACCGGGGCGCCCATAAAAAAAGGGCCCACCGACAGGGTGGGCCCAACTCTTGAGGAGACTCTCGCTAGAAAACCATGGGGCGGCGGCGGCACCACCAGATACCGCCACCGGTGGTCCCCCAATCAACGGTTGTAGGCCGTTTCGCCGTGGGACGTGATGTCCAGACCTTCGCGTTCGTCTTCTTCCGACACACGCAGGCCCACCACCAGGTCCACCACCTTGAAGGCGATGAACGACACCACGCCAGACCAGACGATGGTCAGCAGCACGGCCTTGGTTTGTGTCCACACCTGGGCAGCGATGGAGTAATCGGCCGCAGTGACCATGGAGGCTGTGACCCAGTCGGCCACATAGCCAGGGCCGCCCAGGGCGGGGGAGTTGAACACGCCGGTCAGCAGCGCACCCACGACACCACCCACACCGTGCACGCCGAACACGTCCAACGAGTCGTCAGCGCCCAGCATCTTCTTGAGGCCATGCACACCCCACAGGCAGGCAAAGCCACCCACCAGGCCGATGACCAAGGCGCCGCCGATACCGACGTTGCCCGCAGCAGGCGTGACCGCCACCAGGCCAGCCACCGCACCGGAGGCAGCACCCAGCATGGAAGCCTTGCCACGCATCAGCGCTTCACCCGTGCACCAGGCCAACACCGCAGCAGCCGTGGCCACCAGCGTGTTGATGAAAGCCAGGGCGGCGAAGCCATTGGCTTCCAAGGCAGAGCCAGCGTTGAAGCCGAACCAGCCCACCCACAGCAGGGAAGCACCCACCATGGTCAGCGTCAGGCTGTGAGGGGCCATGGCTTCCTTGCCGTAGCCAATGCGCTTGCCCACCATGAAGGCGCCCACCAGGCCAGCGACCGCAGCGTTGATGTGCACCACCGTGCCGCCGGCAAAGTCCAGCGCACCCCACTGCCAGATCTGGCCAGCCTTGCCATTCATGGCGTCCACCACGTCCTTGGCGGTGTAGGCGTCAGGGCCCATCCAGAACCAGACCATGTGAGCAATCGGCAGGTAGCTGAAGGTGAACCACAGCACCATGAACAGCAGCACGGCAGAGAACTTGATGCGCTCGGCAAAGGCACCCACGATCAGGGCGCAGGTGATGCCTGCAAACGTGGCCTGGAAGGCTGCGAACGAGATTTCAGGAATCACGACGCCCTTGCTGAACGTGGCGGCGTTGGCAAAGGTGCCCGCTGCGTTGTCCCAGATGCCCTTCATGAACAGGCGATCAAAGCCGCCGATGAAGGCACCACCTTCGGTGAAGGCCAGGCTGTAGCCATAGATGAACCACAGCACCGTG
This sequence comes from Acidovorax sp. 62, assembly GCF_002754495.1. NCBI lineage: Bacteria > Pseudomonadati > Pseudomonadota > Betaproteobacteria > Burkholderiales > Comamonadaceae > Acidovorax > Acidovorax sp. 62. Next base: position 4,268,885 of record NZ_PEFJ01000001.1, on the reverse strand, counting down.
ATGAGCGAGAACGTGACCATGATCTGCATGAGCACGGACAGCATGTTCTTGCTGCGCACCAGGCCGCCGTAGAACAGGGCCAGGCCGGGCAGCACCATCAGGATCACGAGGATGGTGGAGACCATCATCCAGGCGGTGTCGCCCTTGTTGGGCACGGGGGCTGCGGGTGCAGCGGCCTCGGCAGCAGGGGCTGCCGCAACGGCTGCAGCAGGTGCGGCTGCGGCGGCAGGAGCCGGAGCGGCTTCAGCGGGGGCTGCGGCCGGGGCGGTGGCGGCAGCGGGTTCGGCGGCAGGTGCCTGGGCCAGCGACAAGGTGCCGGCAGACAACAGGCTCAACCCCAGTACGAAAGAAGCAAGCAGTTTTTTCATGGCGTTTCTCTCTGTGTGATGCGGCGGGCCCTTACAGGGCTTCCTTGCCGGTTTCGCCCGTGCGGATGCGCACCACCTGCTCCAGGTGGGTCACAAAGATCTTGCCGTCACCGATCTTGCCGGTGCGTGCAGCGCCTTCGATGGCTTCGATCACGCGGTCCACCAGGTCGTCGGCCACAGCGGCTTCGATCTTGACCTTGGGGAGAAAGTCCACGACGTATTCAGCGCCACGGTACAGCTCGGTGTGGCCCTTTTGGCGCCCAAAGCCCTTGACCTCGGTCACCGTAATGCCTTGCACCCCCATGTCCGACAGGGCTTCACGCACCTCGTCGAGCTTGAAGGGTTTGATGATGGCTGTCACCATTTTCATGTTCATGTCCTCCGGCAACGGGCACGCGCGGTGCCCGCTGAGATTTACAGGGTTTTGGTAAGCGTGACGATCACGCGCGACTTGTTGACCGGACCAAAGACGTCCTTCTTGTTGGCACCCACCACCGCGGCGCCCAGTGACAGGCCGCTGCCAAAATCATAGGCTCCGCCGACGCTGTAGTCCATGTAGTTGGGCACGCCCGAGTCCTTGATGTCGCTGGCAAAGCGGGTGAAGCCCACCGATGCCTTCAGCGTGACCTTGGGCATCACTTCTTGAGAGAAGGCGAAGTTCAGGTAGCCGGTGTTGGTGCCCTTGCGGCCCGTGCCCAGCTTGTTGCCGGCGTAACCGAAGTAGTCTTTGGAGATGGTGTGCGAGTACTTGGCGGTCAGCGGGCCGTAGGTGGCGGCGCCGTACAGCTCGGTGGTGTTGCCCAGCGAGTTGCCGGGGTAGGCATAGGTCAGCGCACCCACATCCAGGTCGACCGCGCCGGCCTTGAATTTGTAGCCGCCGTAGAAATCCATCTCCAGCGAGTTGCTTGTGAGCCAATCCACGCTGGAATTCCAGTTACCCACGTAAAAGCCGGTTTCGCCAAAGGTATAGTCAAAACCACCTTGCAGCGCGGGCTTGACGGCCTTGACCTTGCTGGTGTCCTGGTCCTGGCCACGGAACTTGTAGTTGGTGGTCAGGCTGACATTGCCAGTGAGTTGCGCGCTGGCCAACACGGGCAGCGCAGCGACAAGGGCAACGCCCAGGGTCTTGATGGAAGTGCGAATCATGTTTCCTCCGGTTGGACAAAGTAGGGACAAGGGCTTTAAGCACGGACCGTGCCACCGCCTGCTGCATTCCAAAATTGAATGCACCGCAATGCGCGCTGATCGGCTGCGCAAAGCGGTGCAAGCTTTTTTTGACGACGCACCCGACTGGTGCAATCACAAGCCGTTACATCCCACCGCTTTAGCAAGTGCACCCATCTGGGGAGAAAGTTACACATGAGTCTTGCCTTGGTGCAAAGCCGCGCCCTTCTGGGGCTGCAGGCCCCCGCCGTCACCGTCGAGGTGCACCTGGCCAACGGCCTGCCCAGCTTCACGCTGGTGGGCCTGGCCGATGTGGAGGTGAAGGAAGCCCGCGAGCGCGTGCGCTCGGCTTTGCAAAATGCAGGGCTGGAGTTTCCGCACAACAAGCGAATTACCGTGAACCTGGCGCCCGCCGATTTGCCCAAGGATTCGGGCCGGTTTGACCTGCCCATCGCCCTGGGCATCCTGGCCGCCAGCGGGCAGGTGGATGCGCAGCGCCTGCAGGGGTATGAATTTGCGGGCGAGCTGTCGCTATCGGGCGAGTTGCGGCCTGTGCGCGGCGCGCTGGCCACCAGCCTTGCCTTGGCGGCGCAGCAAATCAGCGTGCAGATGGTGCTGCCCCCGGGCAGCGCCGAAGAAGCCGCCCTGGTGCCCGACGCCCTGGTGGTGCGGGCGCGCCACTTGCTGGACGTGGTGCGCGCCTTTTTGCCCCCCGGCAGCAGCGCCGGTGGCGATGCCGAGGTAGACAACGACGGCTGGAGCCCCCTGCAACCCACACCGCTGGGTGCCGCCGCCGCAGGCCCGGACATGGCCGATGTGAAAGGCCAGGCCGCCGCCAAACGCGCACTGGAGATTGCCGCAGCCGGCGGGCACAGCGTGCTGATGCTGGGCCCCCCAGGCTCGGGCAAGTCCATGCTGGCCCAGCGCTTTGCCGGGCTGCTGCCGCCCATGACGGTGACCGAAGCCCTGGAAAGCGCCGCCGTGGCCAGCCTGGCCGGGCGCTTTGACCCCAGCCGCTGGGGCGTGCGCCCCACAGGGCAGCCGCACCATACGGCCAGCGCCGTGGCGCTGGTGGGGGGTGGATCGCCACCAAAGCCCGGCGAGATTTCCCTCGCCCACCAAGGCGTTTTATTTTTGGACGAGCTGCCCGAGTTCCCCCGCGCCGCGCTCGAAGCCCTGCGCGAGCCGCTGGAGACCGGGCACATCACCATCGCCAGGGCGGCGCAGCGGGCGGACTTTCCGGCACGCTTTCAGCTGGTGGCGGCCATGAACCCCTGCCCCTGCGGCTTCCTGGGATCGAGCCAGCGCGCCTGCCGCTGCACGCCCGACCAGGTTTCGCGCTACCAAGGCAAGCTCAGCGGCCCCCTGCTGGACCGCATTGACCTGCATGTGGAAGTGCCTGCCCTGCCCGCCGACCAGTTGCTCAAAGCCCCGCCGGGCGAAGACACTGCCGCCATCCGCGAGCGCGTGGTGCAAGCCCGTGGCCGCGCCATGGCCCGCCAAGGCAGCACCAACCAGGCGCTACAGGGCCAGGCCATTGACGAGCACCTGCACCTGGATGACACCGCCGCCAAGTTCCTCAACACCACGGCCGCGCGCCTGGGCTGGTCGGCCCGCAGCACGCACCGGGCGCTGAAGGTGGCCCGCACCATTGCCGACCTGGCCGGGGCTGAGCGCACCGAAGTGAGCCATGTGGCCGAGGCGGTGCAGTACCGGCGCGGACTGCACGCGCCGAGCTAAGGGCACAAACGCAACCCCCCAGGGTTGCTTTACAGGAACATGCCGCCCGATGCCTCGATGCGCTGCGCATTGACCCAGCGGGTGGCGGGCTGCAGCAGCGAGGCGACCAGCGGACCAATGTCCTCCGGCACACCCACGCGGCCCAGGGCCGTTTGCGCGGCCACAAAGGCGTTGAGCTGCGCGTTGTCGCGCACGGCGCCGCCGCCAAAGTCGGTCTCAATGGCGCCAGGGGCCACCACATTCACCGCAATGCCTCGCGGGCCCAGTTCCTTGGCCAGGTAGCGGCTGAGCACCTCGATGGCGCCCTTCATGGCCGCATAGGCGGCGTAGCCCGGCAGCGCAAAGCGGGCCAGCCCCGAGGACAGGTTCAGGATGCGGCCGCCGTCGTTCATCAGCGGCAGCAGGCGCTGGATGAGGAAGAAAACGCCCTTGAGGTGCACATTCACCAGCGCATCGAACTGCGCCTCGGTGGTGTCGGTGATGGGGGCGTGCACGCCCATCCCGGCGTTGTTCACCAGGAAGTCAAAGCGCTCGCGCTGCCAGTGGGTCTGCAGCGCCTGCGTCAGTTGGGCGGCAAAGCCTTCAAAGCTGCGCACATCGCCCACGTCCAGCGGCAAGGCCACGGCGCGGCGGCCCAGGGCGGTGATCTCGGCCACCACGGCCTGGGCCTCGGCTGCCTGCTGGCGGTAGGTCAGCACCACGTCAATGCCGGTGCGGGCGGCGGCCAGTGCGGCGCTGCGGCCCAGGCCCCGGCTGCCGCCGGTGATGAGCACGATGGGGGTAGAGGGCGATGCGGAAGAAGCAGTGGAGGGGGTCGATGTGGTCATGGTGCAGTCCTGGGGTCTGTGGCCCAGTCACACCATGTGCCGGGCTGGGGTGAACTGTATTGGCGCAAACAAAACGAATAAATGGCGCAAAATCAGATTCATTGTCTTAACAAGGCGAACAATGAACCCGTTGGACCGCATGCAGATCTTTGCCCGAGTGGCGCAGCTGAGCAGCTTCACCCAGGCCGCGCAGGTGCTGGGCATTCCCAAAGCCAGCGCCTCCCTGGCCGTGCAGCAACTGGAAGCGCAACTGGGCACGCGCCTGCTGCACCGCACCACGCGGCGCGTGCAGCTCACGCAAGACGGGCAGGCGTATTTCGAGCGCTGCAAGGACGTGCTGGACGATGTGGACGAGCTGCAAACCATGTTCCACCAGCCCGAGGGCACTGCCCTGCGCGGCCGGGTGCGCATCGACATGTCCACCGGCATTGCCCGCCACATGGTGCTGCCGCGCCTGCCCGAGCTGCTGCAGCGCCACCCGCAGCTGGAGGTGGAAGTGAGCAGCACCGACCGCCGCGTGGACCTGGTGCGCGAGGGGTTCGACTGCGTGATCCGCGTGGGCCCGGTGGCTGAGCCCGGCCTGGTGGCCCGACCCCTGGGTCAGGTGCCCGTGGCCACCTGCGCCAGCCCCGCCTACCTGGCGCGCCTGGGCACGCCGCACACGCTGCAAGACCTGGCCCAGCACGAGCTGGTGCACTACGTGAGCACGCTGGGCACGCGGTCGGCCGGGTTTGAAGTGCAAGAGGGCGGCACCACCACCTTTTTGCCCATGGGCGGGCGCGTGACGGTGAACAGCGCCGAGGCCTACCTGGGCGCATGCCTGGCCGGGCTGGGCCTGATCCAGGTGCCCCTGCTGGGCGCGCAAGACCTGGTAGAGCAAGGCCTGCTGGTGCCGGTGCTGGCGCAGCACCCACCGCCGCCCATGCCCGTCACGCTGCTGTACGCCCACCGCCGCCACCTGCCCCAGCGCGTGCGCGTGGTGATGGACTGGCTGGCCGCCGTGGTGCAGGCCAAGCTGGGACAAGCGCCTGCACCGCACGCGCAATAGCTATATTTTTGATAGCTACCAGCGCTTTATCAAATGGGGCTGGAGGCCATTTCATTAGAATCAGCCCACCCAGCGCCTGGGCACCTGCCCCAACCGGCCCCAGACAGCGCCACGCCCCAACACCACCGCACCCCATGGCCCGCCGCACCCGCCAACTGCCCCCACCGCCCTTGCCCGAAACCTCCACCGTGGAGGAAGCCGCACCCGCCCCCTCCGTGGACATGGTGGACACCACCTTGCTGCGCACGCTGGTGGGCTACAACACGCGGCGCGCGTCGCTGTCCATCATTGCGGTGTTCATGGAGCGCATGGCGGTGTATGACCTGAAGGTGGTGGACTTCTCGGTGCTGTCGCTGGTGGCCCACAACCCGGGCATCACCTCACGCCAGCTGTGCGCCACACTCAATGTGCTGCCGCCCAACCTGGTGGGCTTGATTGCCGCACTGGAGCGGCGCGGCCTGATCGAACGCCGCCCCCACCCCAGCGACGGCCGCGCCATGGGCGTGCACCTGACGCCCACCGGGGCCGAGTTGACGCAGCAGGCCGAGCAAACCGCCGCGCAGCTGGAAGAAGACGCCACGGCCCGCCTGACAGCGGCCGAGCGCAAGACGCTGATCCGACTACTGCAAAAGGTCTACGACTGATCCGGCTGGTTCGCGTTCGATCCAGCCCGAACGGGCAGGTATTTTTGAACGCATTCCGGTACCAGCGCAGGTACGCCCAGCGCGAGCGGATGGGCGTTTTGAATGCCTTTCAGCCTCAGGCGGCCTTTGCTGGCTCCGCCTGGGCCTTGTCCAGCCCCAGCAACCGCACCGCATTGCCCTTCAAGATGCCGGGCATCACATCGGGCTTGAAGCCCGCTTCCTGAAAGTCCTTCATCCAGCGCTCGGGCGTGATCAGTGGGTAGTCGCTGCCGAACAGGATGCGGTCCTTGAGCAGCGTGTTCGCGTACTGCACCAGTTGCTTGGGGAAGTACTTAGGACTCCAGCCCGACAGGTCGATCCACACATTGGGCTTGTGCGTGGCCACGCTCAGTGCCTCGTCCTGCCACGGAAAGCTCGGGTGGGCCATCACGATCTGCATGTCGGGGAAGTCGATCGCCACATCGTCCAGGTGCATGGGGTTGCTGTATTCGAGCCGCAGGCCACCGCCGCAACGCATGCCGCTGCCAATGCCGCTGTGGCCGGTGTGGAAGATGGCGGGCATGCCGTACTCGGCAATCACCTCGTAGATGGGCCAGGCCATCTTGTCGTAGGGGTGGTAGGCCTGCACCGTGGGGTGGAACTTGAAGCCCCGGATGCCATGCTCTTCGATCAAGCGGCGGGCCTCGCGCGCGCCCATCTTGCCCTTGTGCGGGTCGATGCTGGCAAACGCCATCATCATGTCGCTGTTGGCCTTGGCCGCCTCGGCGATCTCTTCGTTGGGGATGCGGCGGCGGCCCATCTTGGATTCTGCGTCCACGGTGAACATCACCAGGCCAATCTTCTGCTCGCGGTAGTAGGCCACCGTCTCGGCGATGGTGGGGCGGCGGCCGTTCTTGAAGTACTTGTCCGCAGCGCGGTCGTACTCCTCGCCATAGTTGTCAAACGGGTTCCAGCAGCTCACCTCGGCGTGCGTGTGGATGTCGATGGCGAGCAGGTTGGCGTGGTCCATGGTTGTCTCCTGTGGGCGGCGTCTTTTGACAGTGCGGGGCCTGGATGCGCGCCAATCCTATGACGCAGATCAAGGGTAAGTACTGAGAAAAAACAGGTTTTGCTTGCTTGAATTGGTTATTAACTATAACCACAATTCCCATCACACGAAAGACATCATGACCCATCCAGACATCCATTTCGAGCTGCGCGGCGACCACCAGGAAGTGGCCGTGATCCGCCTGACCCGCAGTGCCAAGCGCAATGCCTTGAACGACGGCCTGATCCTGGCCCTGCGTGACCTGTTTGAAACCATGCCCGCCAGCGTGCGCGCTGCCGTCATTGATGGCGAAGGCCCCCACTTCTGCGCGGGGCTGGACCTGTCAGAGCTCAAAGAGCGCGACGCAGGCCAGGGCCTGCACCACTCGCGCATGTGGCATGCCGCGCTGGAGCGCGTGCAGTACGGCCCCGTGCCCGTCATCGCGGCGCTGCACGGCGCCGTGGTGGGCGGCGGGCTGGAGCTGGCCAGCGCCTGCCACATCCGCGTGGCCGATGAATCCACCTTCTACGCCCTGCCCGAGGGCTCGCGTGGCATCTTCGTGGGCGGCGGCGGCGCGGTGCGCATCCCCAAGCTGATTGGCGCTGCGCGCATGACGGACATGATGCTCACCGGCCGTGTCTACAACGCGCAAGACGGCGAAAAAGCGGGCTTTGCCCAGTACCTCGTGCCCGAAGGCCAGGCCTTTGACAAGGCTTTTGAGCTGGCCGTGCGCGTAGCGCAGAACGCACCGCTGACCAACTACGCCCTGATGCACGCCCTGCCCCGCATTGCCGAGCAGCCTGCCGACCAGGGCTTCTTCACCGAAGCCATGATGGCCGCGATTGCCCAGAGCGCCCCCGAGGCCAAGCAGCGCCTGGCCGACTTCCTGGAAGGCCGCGCAGCGAAGGTGAAGCCCTCCCCCTGAGCGGCTGCGCCGCTTCCCCCTCCTCTCGCTGCGCGGGGAGGGGGACGACGCCATCGCTGCGGGGCGGCCCTTGCTAGGCGTCCACTGGCAATGGCCGCGCGAACATCCCAAGCAGCGCGCAATAGAACAATCAAGAGACAAGAAAACCATGACCACAGCCCCCTCCACTGCCCGCTACCGCCCGATGAACTTCGGTGTCACCCGGGTCAACCTGCGCGAAGGCGCGCCGGGCGTGCGCTACCTGCAGGCCGACTTGCCGCTGGGCGCCTTTGCGCGGCGCGTGACGGACTACCTGGTGCACTGGGCCGAGACCACGCCCGACCACAGCTTTCTGGCGCGGCGCGAGCAGCTGGGCACAGGCAAGCAGTTGCAGACGGGCGACTGGCAGCATGTGAGCTACGCACAGGCGCTCGATGCCGCCCGCAGCATTGGCCAGGCCCTGCTGGACCGGGGCCTGAATGCCGAGCGCCCGGTGGTGGTGCTGAGCGAGAACACCATCGAACACGCGCTGCTGGCGCTGGGCTGCATCTACGCGGGGGTGCCCTACTGCCCCGTGTCGCCCGCCTACGCCACCGTGAGCCAGGACTACGACAAGCTGCGCCACGTCATCGCCACCCTCACCCCCGGGCTGGTGTTTGCGGCCGACGGTGCGCGCTACGGCAAAGCCATTGAAGCCACCGTGGCCGCCGATGTGGAGGTGGTGCTGGCCCAGGGCAGCATCGAGGGCCGCGCCACCCAGACGTTCGGCAGCCTCAAAGCCACCCCCGCCACGCCTGCCGTGGATGCGGCCATGCATGCCACCGGCCCCGGCACCATCGTGAAGTTCCTGTTCACCAGCGGCTCCACCAAGATGCCCAAGCCGGTCATCAACACCCAGCGCATGTGGTGCGCCAACCTGCAGCAAATCTCACTGTCGCTGCCCGTGCTGGCCGAAGCCCCGCCCGTGCTGGTGGACTGGCTGCCATGGAACCACACCTTCGGCAGCAACCACAACTTCGGCCTCACGCTGATGCACGGCGGCACGCTCTACATCGACGACGGCAAGCCCACGGGCGCGCTGATTGGCGAGACCCTGCGCAACCTGCGCGAGATCGCGCCCACCGTGTACTTCAACGTGCCCACCGGCTTTGAAATGATTGCCGAGGCGATGAAGGCCGATGCGCAGTTGCGCACCAACCTGCTGTCGCGCGTGCGCATGTTCTTCTACTCGGGCGCCGGGCTGGCCCAGCCCGTGTGGGACAGCCTGCACGCCACGCAAGAGGCCGCCATTGGCGAGCGCATCGTGATGTGCACCGGCTTAGGGATGACCGAATCCGCCCCCTCGGCCATGTTCTGCAACAGCCCCGACGTGCGCTCGGGCCACATCGGCGCGCCCGTGCCCGGCATGGTGCTCAAGCTGGTGGAGGTGGACGGCAAGACCGAGGTGCGCTACCGGGGCCCCAACGTCACGCCCGGCTACTGGCGCTCTGACGCCGCCACGCGCGACGCGTTCGATGACGAAGGCTACCTGTGCACCGGCGACGCCGTGAAGTGGATTGACGAGGACAACATCCACCGGGGACTGGCGTTTGACGGCCGCATTGCCGAGGACTTCAAGCTCTCCACCGGCACGTTTGTGAGCGTGGGCCCCATGCGCGCCAAGATCATCGTGGCGGGTGCACCCTACATCCAGGACGTGGTGCTTACCGGCCTGAACATGAAAGAAGTGGGCGCCCTGCTGTTCCCCTCGCCCGCCTGCCGCGAAGTGGCGGGCCTGGGCACGGACGCCCCCTGGGCCGACGTAGTGGACCACCCCGCCGTGCGCCAGCGCATCGAGGCCGTGCTCGACGAGCTGGCCCGCGAGGCCACGGGCAGCGCCAGCCGCGTGGCCCGCGCGCTGCTGATGACCGAGCCGCCCTCCATCGACCTGGGCGAGATCACCGACAAGGGCTCGGTCAACCAGCGCGCGGTGCTCAAGCACCGTGATGCGCTGGTGCAGGCCCTGCATGCCGACACGGCGCCCCACATCCTCAAGCCCGGCGCCTGAGCCCCCACGCCCACACGACCCGCAGCAAAAACAGGTACGACAGCCTGACAGGACACACACCATGCAAATCCAAGGACAAGCCGCCCTCGTCACCGGCGGCGCATCGGGCCTCGGTGAGGCCACCGCACGCGAACTGGCCCGCCTGGGCGCCAAGGTCGCCGTGCTGGACCGCAATGCCGAACTGGCAGGCAAAGTGGCCGCTGCCATCAACGCAGAGTTTGGCAACGGCAGCGCCGTGGCCTGCCCCTGCGACATCACCGACCCCGCCAGCGTCACCGCCGCCATCGAGCAGGCGGCCGCCGCCCACGGCCCGGCGCGCATCCTCATGAACGTGGCGGGCATCGGCAGTGCCAAGCGCGTGGTGCAGCGCGACGGCAGCGCCGCGCCGCTGGAAGACTTTGTGCGCGTGGTGCAGATCAACCTGATCGGCACCTACAACGTGAGCCGCCTGTTTGCCGCCGCCTGCGCCAAGCTGCCCGTGCTGGACAACGGCGAGCGCGGCGTGATGGTGTTCACCGCCTCGGTGGCGGCCTTTGACGGGCAGGTGGGCCAGCAGGCCTACAGCGCATCGAAGGCCGGCCTGGCGGGCATGACGCTGCCCATGGCGCGCGATCTGGCGCAGCACGCCATCCGCGTGTGCACCGTCGCCCCCGGCCTGTTTGCCACGCCGTTGATGCAAGAGCTGCCCGAGGCCGTGCAGCAGTCCCTCGCTGCTAGCATCCCGTTCCCGCCGCGCCTGGGCAAACCCCAAGAGTTTGCGGAGCTGGCCTGCCATATCGTGACCAACGGCCACCTCAATGGCGAGGTGATCCGCCTGGATGGCGCCCTGCGCATGGCCCCCCGGTAAGCGCAAGCTGCCGCCCCTTTTCGATTTTTTCGCACGTCATTGCACCAAGACACACAACAGGAGACAACCATGACGACACGCCGCCAATTTGTGCAAGCCTTTGGCTCTGCCGCCGCCCTCGGGGCGCTGTACCCCTTGTCTGCATCGGCCCAGCCGGTGGACCAGGTGAAGGTGCTGTTCGGCTTTCCGGCCGGCAGCTCGGGTGACACCGTGGCCCGCCGCGTGGCCGAGAAGTTCCTCGGCACCGCGTATTCCAAGAACGCTGGGGTGGTGGAGAACAAGCCCGGCGCGGGCGGCCGCATTGCGCTGGAGGCGCTGAAGGCCGCACCGGCCGACGGCAGCGTGCTGGCCGTGGCGCAGGTCTCGGCCATCGCCAACTACCCGCACATCTACAGCAAGATGAACTACACGGACAAGGACTTTGCGCCCGTGTCCATCGGGGCCATCATGCACCACGGCCTGGCCGTGGGCCCCATGGTGCCCGCCAGCGTGAAGACGGTGAAAGACTTCCTCGCCTGGGCCAAGGCCAACCCCAAAGAAGCCAGCTACGGCTCGCCCGGCGCGGGCTCCACGCCCCACTTTTTGGGCGCGCTGCTGGGCATCAACAGCGGGGTGGAACTGCGCCACGTGCCCTACCGTGGCTCCATCCCCGGCGTGACGGACGTGGTGGGCGGGCAAATCGCGGCCATGGTCACACCGCACGGCGACTTCATCGCCAACTACAAGGCGGGCAAGATCCGCATCCTGGCCACCTCGGGCCCCAAGCGCTCGATGTATGTGCCCGATGTGCCCACGTTTGCCGAGCAGGGCTTTCCTGAGCTCACCACCGAAGAGTGGTTCGGCTTCTACGCCCCGGCCGCCACGCCCAAGCCCATCATTGCGGCGGCCAACGCTGCCATCAACGCGGCGCTGAAGGAAAAATCCGTCACCGACAGCCTGGCCATCGTGGGCCTGATCCCGCACGGCACCACCCCCGAGGAAATGGCCCGCTGGCAAAAGGCCGAGTACGACACCTGGGGGCCGCTGATCAAGAAGATCGGGTTCACGGCAGAGTCCTAAAGAGCACCCCCCTGAGGCGCTTCGCGCCTTCACCCCCTCTCTCACGCTGGCGCGTGGGAGGGGGACGCCGCCAGCGCGGCGGGGCGGGGCGGCCCTCGCCTGGTGCGTCGGTATCGACGGGCGAAGGGAAGCGCAACCGTTGCAGTGCGTCGCCGCCCACCTCGCCCCGATCCGTTCGGGCTGAGCCTGTCGAAGCCAAGGCACGCTGCCCGCGCAGCCTTCGGCAAGCCAGGAGCGGCGCTATGTCAACGATTTCAAATAAAAACAGCCCCTAGCGCTTATCCATCAGGCGCAAGCAGCTATCAAATCAAGAGCAAACCATGCAAGCACGCCAGTCCCTCGCTGACATCCAGTTCCTGCTGACCGAGGTACTGCACGCTCCCGCGCAGTGGCAGGCGCTGGCGCCGTTTGCCGAGACCGATGCCGACCTGGCGGCACAGGTGCTGGAAGAAGCCGCCAAGTTTGTGGACACCGCCATCGCCCCACTGCAACGCGTAGGCGATGAGGTGGGCTGCCGGTTTGACGCGGGAAAAGTGCACACCCCGCCGGGCTTTCGCGAGGCGTACCAGGCCTTCTGGCAAGGCGGCTGGCCAGCCCTCGCCTGCGCGCCCGAGGACGGCGGCCAGGGCCTTCCCGCCGTGCTGGAGTGCGTGCTGTACGAATGGCTGGACGGCGCCAACCACGGCTTCACCATGGCGCCCGGCCTGCTGCACGGTGCGTACGAATGCCTCAAGCACCATGCCAGCGACGAACTCAAGGCGCGGTATCTGGAGAAGGTGGCCACCGGCGAATGGCTGGCCACCATGTGCCTGACCGAAGCCCACGCGGGCAGCGACCTGGGCCAGGTGCGCACACGCGGTGTGCCGCAGCCGGACGGCAGCGCGCGGGTCAACGGCAGCAAGATCTTCATCTCGGGCGGCGAGCACGACCTGACGGACAACATCGTGCACCTGGTGCTGGCGCGCTTGCCCGATGCACCGGCTGGCCCGAAGGGCCTGTCGTTGTTCCTGGTGCCCAAGATGTTGGAGAGCGGTGACGGCCGCCGCGCCGGGCCGCCCCAAGCAAGGCCAGCCCCCTCGGGGGGCAGCGAACCACACGAAGTGGGGAGCGTGGGGGTACCGAACGCAGTGGTCTGCGAGCGCATCGAAGAAAAAATGGGCCTGCACGGCAGCCCCACCTGCGTGATGCGTTTTGACGATGCCACCGGCTGGCTGGTGGGCGAGCCGAACAAGGGCCTGGCCGCCATGTTTGTGATGATGAACGCCGCCCGCCTGCACGTGGGCCTGCAAGGCATTGGCCTGCTCGAAGCCGCCTGGCAAAAGGCCAGCGCCTACGCCGCCGAGCGCCGCCAGATGCGCGCCCCCGGCGTCAGTGGCACAAGTGGCACCAGCCTCATCCAGGACCACCCCGCCATCCGCCGCACGCTGCACACGCAGCGCGCCTGGATCGACGGCGGGCGCGTGCTGGCCTACCACACAGGCGTGCAGCTGGACGTGGCCCAGCACAGCACCGACGCGGCCGAGCGCGCCGACGCGCAGCGCTGGTGCGCCCTGGTCACACCCGTGCTCAAGGCCGCGTTCACCGACCAGGGCTTTCACGGCGCCAGCGCCTGCCTGCAGGTGTTTGGCGGCCACGGCTACGTGAGCGAATGGGGCATTGAGCAGATCGTGCGCGACGCCCGCGTGGCCATGATCTACGAAGGCACCAACGAGATCCAGGCCATCGACCTGCTGGTGCGCAAGGTGCTGACCGATGGCGGCGCGGGCATGCAGGCCCTGCTGACCACCCTGCCCGCGACGCCCCGCCGCAACGCCCTGGCGCAAACCACGCGCGACCTGGTGGCCGCCGTGGCCGAACACGCCGACCAGCCCGAGCTGCCCTACTGGGTGGCCGACGACTACCTGCGCGCCACCGCGCTGGTGCTGCTGGAATGGGCCTGGGGCCGCATCACCGGCACGCCGGGCAGCGCCACCGCGCGCTGGCAAGACCCGGCCCACGCCCTGCGCACCTGGGTGCTGCCCGAGTTCGACATGCGCCTGGCCATCGTGCGCCAGCGCCTGAGCGACGCGGCCACGCCTCAAGAGAAATTGCTCTCTAGCGCTTGATGGATAAGCGCAAGCAGCTATTGATTCAATAGCAAAACCAAACCACATCCCTTCCCCACCCACAGCGTGTTGAGGCCACGCTGCGGGCGACCTTGCGCCTCGAAAAAACCAACCGGAGACAACAGCATGAACCGTACGAAAAGAAGAATGTGCTTGCACCCTCTCGCCCTGTCCGCCCTGCCAGCGGCCCTGTTGATCGGGTGCGGGGGTGGGTCGTCAGATGCAGGGCTGCCGCAGCTCAGCGCAGCCACCCCGGGGACGCTGGCCACTTGCGCAGACTTGGTCAGCAAGTTCAAACACCCCAACACCCAGATCACCCAGGCCGAGCCGGTGGCTGCGGGGGCTGTGAGCTGGGGCAGCGCCCCCGTGGCTGCGCATTGCCTGGTGCGCGGCGAGATGTTCGCACGCACCAGCCCCCAGGACGGGCAGCGCTACGCCATTGGCTTTGAGATGCGCATGCCACTGGCTTGGAACGGACGCTTCTTCTACCAGGCCAACGGTGGCTCCGACGGCGTCATCTGGCCTGCACTCGGCTCCCAACCTGGGCCGCAGCCCACCGTGGCGCTGCAGCAAGGCTTCGCCGTCATCAGCTCTGACGCGGGCCACTCCGGACAGGGGAACCTGACCTTTGGCATTGACGCCCAGGCACGGCTGGACTATGGCTACCAGGCGGTGGCCAAGCTGACCCCCATGGCCAAGGAACTGATCTCATCCGCCTACGGAAGAAAACCCGACCGCTCCTACATCGGAGGCTGCTCCAACGCAGGCCGCCACACCTTTGTGGCCATGACACGTATGCCAGGTGAATACGACGGCTACTTGGCAGGGGCACCCGGCTACCGCCTGCCACTGGCCGCCATCGCCAACCAGTTCGGTGCCAAGCAATACGCCAGCGTTGCTACCGACCCAGCGGACTTGTCCACTGCCTTCACATCCGCAGAGCGGGCCATGGTCTCAGCCAAGATACTGGAAAAATGCGATGCACTCGACGGTTTGAAGGACGGCATCGTGCAAGACACCGCCGCCTGCCAGGCCAGCTTCAACTTTCAACGCGACGTGCCCAGCTGCACGGGCCAGCGCGACGGCAGCTGCTTGACGCCCGCCCAAAAGACAGCCATCGCGCCCATCTTCTCGGGCGCAGTGGACAGCAAGGGCAACAAGTTCTACGCAAGCTTCCCGTTTGACACCGGTCACAACGCGGGCGACTCGTCGTTTTGGGAGTTCTTTGTTTCGACAAACATCGATTCGGCCATGACGGCCATGACCTGGGGCTCGCCGCCAGTCAACCCCAGCGGGTTCAACAGCGCAGCGTTTGCCCTGACCACCCCCATCGACACGATGCTGGCGTCGGTTGGCGCCACCAGCGGCGTGTACACCGAATCAGGTCTGTCATTCATGCAACCCGTCAATCCCACGAACCTGACCACGCTCAAGCAACGCGGCGCCAAGGTCATGGTCTACCACGGTGTGAGCGACCCGATTTTCTCGGCCAACGACACGGCCAGCTGGTACGACGGCCTGCGCAGCAACAACAACGGCGATGCATCGAACTTCGCGCGCTATTACCCCGTACCCGGCATGTCGCATTGCGGCTTAGGTCCGGCCACCGACCAGTTCGACATGCTGACCCCGCTGGTCAACTGGGTAGAAAAGGGCCAGGCGCCCGACCAGGTGATCGCCGGAGTGCGTGCTGCAGGCAACGTTGCAGGCCCCAACCCCGACCTGCCCGCCAGCTGGCCCGCCACCCGCACTCGCCCACTGTGCCCCTACCCTCAGGTCGCCCGCTACAACGGCACGGGTGATGTAGAGAGCGCCAGCAGCTTTAGCTGCAAGTAGCCAGGGCGCCGCCGGGGGTAGCCAGCATGCGGGCTCTGCCGGCCACCTTGGCGCAACGCGCTGGCACGCAACCGCCCACGCACTGCACACCTTGGTGCTTCGTTATGTACCCAATTGGCCTGATTAGTTACTTGCCTCAGATACAACCCCATCCGTTCGGGCTGAGCCAGGTCGCTGATCAGGCAAATTAGCCTGCAATGATGGATACAAAAGCGCTGACAGCTATTAATTCAATAGCAAAACTCCCCTCCTCCCCATCCGCAGCGTGTTGAGGCCACGCTGCGGGCGACCTTGCGCCTCGAAAAACCAACCGGAGACAACCGAATGAGCACCCGACAGAACCGTGCCTTTTACGCTGCGCAGCCATCCACCGGCCGCTACCACCCCACCCTGGCGCTCTCGGCCATCGCCGTCGCCCTGCTGGCGGGGTGTGGCGGCTCAGACGCGGGCTTGCCGCAGCTCACGGCTGCGCAGCCCGCCACCCTGCAGTCGTGCGCCACGCTGGCCAGCAGCCTGGCATTGCCCGACACGCGCATCACATCGTCGGAACTGGTGGCCGAGGGCGGCCTGACGGCCACGGGCGTCACCACGCCCATCCCCGCGCACTGCCTCGTCAAAGGCAAGATGAAAGAGCGCACCGGCCCGGTGGACGGCGCGGCCTACGCCATCGGCTTCGAGATCCGCATGCCCGTCAACTGGAACGGCCGCTTCCTCTACCAGGCCAACGGCGGGCTCGATGGCTCGGTGGTCACCGCGCTGGGCTCCGTCAGCGGCGCTGCCCCCGTGGCCCCTGCGCTGGTGCAGGGCTTTGCGGTGCTCAGCTCAGACGCGGGCCACGGCGCGCCCACGCCCTTCTTCGGGCTGGACCCGCAAGCCCGGCTGGACTACGGCTACCAGGCCGTGGGCACCCTCACCCCCATGGCCAAGAACCTGATCAAGGGCGCCTACGGCAAGGCCCCAGACCGCTCGTACCTGGCAGGCTGCTCCAACGGCGGGCGCCACGCCATGGTGGGCGCATCGCGCTATGCCGAGCAGTACGACGGCATCCTGGCGGGCAACCCCGGTTTTCACCTGCCCAAGGCGGCCACCACCCAGTTGTGGAAGGCCCAGCAATACGCCAAGGTGGCAGGCAAGGACGCCAGCGGCCAGCCCGACCTGACCACCGCCGTCACGCCCGCCGAGTTCAAGCTCATCAGCAGCAAGATCGTGGCGAAGTGCGATGCGCTGGACGGCGTGGTCGACGGCCAGGTTCAGGATGTGGCCGCCTGCCAGACCGCCTTCAACCTGCAAACCGACGTGCCCACCTGCACCGGCTCGCGCGATGGCTCGTGCATCTCTGCCGAACAAAAGGGCGTGCTGGCCAGCATCTTTGCAGGCCCCAAGAACAGCAAGGGCGAAGCGCTGTACACCGGCACCTGGTTTGACCCTGGCATTGCGGGCGCCAACTTTGCGTCATGGCACTTTGGCTCGCCCGCCACGCGCGATGCGGGCGCGGTGGCCTTCATCTTCACCACACCGCCCAGCACCGTGGCGGCCTTCAGCGCCACCACCGGCCTGCAGTACGCGCTGAACTTCAGCATGGAGACGGACTACCCCAAGATGTTCGCCACCACACCGCTGTATACCGAGTCGTCCTGGTCCTTCATGACACCGCCCAATGAGGCAGACCTGAGCCCCCTGAAAAACCGTGGCGGCAAGATGATCGTCTTCCACGGCGTGGCCGATGGCGTGTTCTCGCCTATCGATACCGCCCAATGGATGGACAAGCTGCAGGCCAACCATAACAACGACGCAGGCGCATTCGCCCGCCTGTTCATGGTGCCCGGCATGAACCACTGCTCCGGCGGCCCCGCCACCGACCAGTTCGACATGCTGGCCCCGCTGGTGGCCTGGGTCGAGCAAGGCAAGGCCCCCGACAGCGTAACGGCCAAAGCTCGCGGAGCAGGTGCCAATGTGGTCAACACTGAAGTGCCCAGCACCTGGTCTGCCAACCGCACTCGCCCCCTGTGCGTGTACCCCAAAGTGGCACGCTACAACGGCACGGGCGATGTAGAAAGCGCCAGCAGCTTCAGCTGCAAATAAGCCCGGCGGCGCAGCGCGGTTAGCGCACACCTTCGCGCCAAGCACCACGCACCGCGCTCGCCCCGCAGCAAATGGCCCTGGACTGGCACGCCCGTCCAGGGCCTTTGCGTTTTGGTCCTGCGCGCAGCACCGATCTGCGAGGGTCGAGGTTGGTGAATAATGCCGCAAGCTATGGATTCAGTAGCAACCAAACACCTGTTTTCAAGCGCATCCGCCGCATTCATCTCGTCCCTCTGCGAGCACACTGAACACCAGACCACCGCAAGACCATCGCCGGATGACCGCCTCACCACTCACCCAACCAACAACCAAAAGCAGCATGAACCACTCCCATCAGCGCACGCCTTTGTCGCCTTTATTGCCCTTGTCCGGCATCGCGCTCA
This sequence comes from Acidovorax sp. 62, assembly GCF_002754495.1. NCBI lineage: Bacteria > Pseudomonadati > Pseudomonadota > Betaproteobacteria > Burkholderiales > Comamonadaceae > Acidovorax > Acidovorax sp. 62. The sequence continues at coordinate 4,250,804 of NZ_PEFJ01000001.1, read as the reverse complement.
GCCTGCTGGCCATGGCCGCCCCGGCCCACGCTGCGTTGCCCCAGCTCACGGCAGCGCAGCCCGCCACCTTGCAATCGTGTACCGACCTGGCCAGCCGCCTGAAGCTGCCCGACACCCGCATCACCTCGTCAGAGCTGGTGACGGAAGGCAACCTCACCATCAAGGAGATGACCACGCCCGTGCCCGCGCACTGTCTGGTCAAAGGCAAGATGAAAGAGCGCACCAGCCCGGTGGACGGTGCCGCGTATGCCCTGGGCTTTGAGATCCGCCTGCCCGTGCAGTGGAACGGCCGCTTTCTGTACCAAGCCAACGGCGGGCTGGACGGAGAAGTGGTGCCTGCCCTGGGCGCTGTCAGCGGTGGTGCCCCCGTGGCCCCTGCGCTGGTGCAGGGCTTTGCGGTGCTCAGCTCGGACGCAGGCCACCCCACGCCCAGCCCGTTCTTCGGCGTAGACCCGCAGGCCCGGCTGGACTACGGCTACCAGGCCGTAGGCACCCTCACGCCCATGGCCAAGAGCCTGATCCAAAGCGCCTATGGCAAAGGCCCAGACCGCTCGTACCTTGCCGGTTGCTCCAACGGAGGCCGCCACGCCATGGTGGGTGCATCGCGCTATGCAGACCAGTACGACGGCATTCTGGCGGGCAACCCCGGCGTGTACCTGCCCAAAGCCGCAGCCACCCAGTTGTGGAAGGCCCAGCAATACGCCAAGGTAGCCAGCAAAGACGCCAACGGCCAGCCCAACCTGAAGAGCGCCGTCACCCCCGCAGAGTTCAAGCTCATCAGCAGCAAGATCGTCGAGAAATGCGATGCGCTGGATGGCGTGACCGATGGCCAGGTCAACGACGTGGCGGCCTGCCAGGGCGCCTTCAACCTGCAGCGCGACGTGCCCACCTGCACCGGCGCACGCGACGGCACCTGCATCTCTGCCGAGCAAAAGAAGGTGCTCACCACCATCTTTGCAGGCCCCAAAAACAGCAAGGGCGAAGCCCTATACCCCGGCACCTGGTGGGACCCCGGCGTGATGGGCAGCAACTTTGCGTGGTGGCACTTTGATGCGCCCCCTACGCGCAACGCAGGCTCTGTGGCCTTCATCTTCACCACGCCACCCATCTCGGTGGCCGACTTCCGCGCCAAGACGGGCATGCAGTACGCGATGGAGTTCGACCTGGAAACCGACTTCCCCCGCATCTTCGCCACCACCGCGCTGTACCCCGAATCGCCTTGGGCCTACATGACGCCGCCCAACGCCACAGACCTGAGCGGCCTGAAGAACCGCGGCGGCAAGATGATCGTCTTCCACGGCACCGCAGACTCGGTGTTCTCGCCCATCGACACCGCCCAGTGGATGGACCAGCTGCAAGCCCACCACGGCAACCAGGCCGACACCTTTGCGCGCCTTTTCATGGTGCCCGGCATGAACCACTGTGCAGGCGGCCCCGCCAACGACCAGTTCGACATGCTGGCCCCGCTGGTGGCCTGGGTGGAACAAGGCAAGGCCCCCGACACGGTGACCGCCAACGCCCGTGGCGCTGGGGCCAATGTGGTGAACACTGAACTGCCCGCCAGTTGGTCAGCCAACCGCACGCGGCCGCTGTGCGTTTACCCCAAGGTGGCACGCTACAACGGCACGGGCGATGTAGAGAGCGCCAGCAGCTTTAGCTGCAAGTAAGGCGCCTCAGGCTGTGGTTGCAGCGCTATCGGCTGCAGCCACGGCAAAGCGATGGATGCTGCGCCCCTGCGCATCCACCGCCACCGTCACCGGGAAGTCGTGCAGCGTAAATTCGTGGATGGCCTCCATCCCCAGATCGGCAAAGGCCAGCACGCGCGAGCGGGTGATGGAGCGCGACAGCAAGTAGGCCGCGCCCCCCGTGGCGCTGAGGTAGGCGCCGCCATGGCGGCGAATGGCGGCGATGGCCTCAGGCCCCCGCTCGGCCTTGCCAATCATCACCAGCAGGCCGGTGTGGGCCAGCAGTGGCTCCACGAATTTGTCCATGCGCGTGGCGGTGGTGGGGCCTGCAGGGCCCACGGCTTCGCCCGCCACGGCATCCACCGGGCCCACGTAGTAGATGGCGCGGTTGCGCAGGTCTACGGGCAGCGGCTCACCACGTGCCAGCAGTTCGACCAGCCGTTTGTGTGCCGCATCGCGCGCCGTGAGCACGGTGCCCGACAGCAACAGCGTCTGGCCCACTTTCCAACGCCCTACCTCGGTGCGGCCCAACTGGTCCAGGTCCACACGCACTGCGTCGGCCACCGTGAAGTGGTCGGGGATGCCCTCCCACGCCTGCATCGAAGGCTCCTCGACTACGGCAGGCCCGCTGCCATCCAGACGAAAACGCTGGTAGCGTGTGGCGGCGCAGTTGGGCACCAGTGCCACCGGGATGGTGGCCGCGTGGCAGGGCGCGGTGCGCACTTTCACGTCGAGCACGGCCGAGAGGCCACCCAGCCCCTGCGCGCCAATACCCAGGGCGTTGCTGCGCTGGTGCAGATCCAGCCTCAGCGCGTCTTCCGGGGTGGCCGCGCCGCGCTGCTGCAAGGCATCCATGTCCAGCGGGTCGAACAGCGACAGCTTGGCCAGCAGCATCGCCTGCTCAGGACTGCCGCCAATGCCAATGCCCAGCACGCCTGGTGGACACCAGCCCGCGCCCATGCCGGGCAGCTGGCTCAGCACCCAGTCGGCCACGCTGTCGCTGGGGTTCAGCGTGGCAAAGCGGGCCTTCACATCACCGCCGCCCCCCTTGGCCACCACCAGGGCCTCCAGCGCGTCGCCCTCCACCAGTTCGCAGTGCAGGGTGGCGGGCGTGTTGTCGTGGGTGTTGGTGCGCAAGCCCAGCGGGTCGGACACCATGGTGGCGCGCAGGGGGTTGGTGGGGTCGCCATAGGCCGTGCGCACGGCCTCGTTCACCACGGCCTGCAGGCTTTGCAGCGGCTGGCCGTCGTGGCGGTGCCAAGCCACACCCAACCCCACCCGCAAAAAGACCTGTGCCACGCCCGTGTCCTGGCACAGCGGCCGGTGGCCCTGGGCAGCCATGCGGCTGTTGACGAGCAATTGCGCCAGTGCCGCCTTGGCGGGCGGGTGGGTCTCTGCGGCATGGGCCAGCCGCATCGCGCGCACAAAGTCGGGCGGGTGGCGGTAACTGGCCAGTTGCAGGGCCTGCGCGATGCTGGTGGCCAGGTCTTCCTGGGCGATGCGGGTCATGGGGCGATCTCGGTCATGTCGGGGGTCGATGGCGGTCGCATTGCCGTCAGCAGGTTGCACTGCGTTAGAGGGCGCGCGGCATCAACCACCGTTTGGGCTGAGCCTTTCGAAGCCCTGCGCGGCGCTTCGACAGGCTCAGCGTGAACGGCCTTTTGGCGTGGAAGAACAATGGGCATCAATCAATCTGGATCTTGGCGTCGGTCGCCACCTTGCGCCACTTTGCGACCTCGGCAGCGGTGTGCTTGGCCAGAGCGTCCGGCGCGTACTGCGCTTCGGGCAACAGGTGGATGCCTTGCGATGCCATGCGAGTGGTCCACTCCTTGTCGGCCAGGGCCTTGATGTACGCCTGATGCAACTTGGTCACCACGTCCTTGGGCACGCCTTTGGGGGCGTACAGGCCGTACCAGGTGGCGGCTTCAAAGCCAGGCAACGTCTTCTCGGCCAATGGGGCCACGCCAGGGTATTGCTGTGGCATGGGCGTGAGCGAGGTCAGCGCGATGGCGCTGATACGCCCGCCCTGCACCTGGGGCAAGGCGGTGTTGCTCTGGTCAAACATCGCATCCACCTGGCCGCCCACCAGATCGTTCATAGCAGGGCCTGCGCCTTTGTACGAGATGGAGGTGACCTGGACACCCGCGCGCGATTCGAACAGCGCAGCGATCAGGTGCGAGGTGGAGCCCACGCCCGCATTGCCGAAGTTGATCTTGCCGGGCGCAGCCTTGGCGGCGGCGATCAGCGCATCGGCCGTTTTGTAGGGGGAGCTTTTGGGCACCAGCAGCACCAGCGGCGTGTCCGGGAAGCGGAACACTGCATCGAAGTCCTTCACTGGGTCGTAGCTGAGCTTTTTGTACAGCGAGGGCGCGGCGCCCATGTAGCCCATGTGGCCGACCAGGAAGGTGTAGCCATCGGCCGTGGATTTGGCGGCCTTGCCCGCACCAATGGTGCCGCCCGCGCCGGCCGCATTCTCAATGACGATGGCCTGGCCGATTTGGCGACCCACCTTGTCGGCAATGTCGCGCGCCATGGCATCGGTGGGGCCGCCTGCGGCGAACGGCACGATCCAGGTGACCGGCTTGGCGGGCCAGGCCTGGGCGTGGGCAGTGGTGGCAGTGCCCCACAGCGCCGCAGTGGCAATTGCAACGGCGGCCGTGCGGCCAAGGGCCTTGGCGATGTTCATGGTGTTGTCTCCGGGTGTGGTTGTAGTGGGAAATGCAGTGCGGCTTCGCGCAACGATCAAAGGAGGTCGATCACAAGGGGTCGTACGCGGCCGACGCCGCCACGGCGCGGTCCACCATGGCGGGCGCCAGGCCCAGGTAGTTGGCGGGGTCGGTCAGGCGGTCGATGGCGGCGCGGTCGAAGTGCTGCGCGACGGCGGGCAGCGCGGCCAGGGCCTCGGCCAGCGTGCCTCCCTGCTCGTTGACGGTGCGGCAGGCGTCGTAGACCACGTCGTGCGCCTGCTGGCGGCCCATGGCGGGGGCCAGGCCCATCATCACGGCCTCGGCAACGATCAGGCCCTTGGAGATCGCCAGGTTCTGGCCCATGCGCGCCTCGTCCACGATGAGGCCCCCCAGCGCAAATTTCGCCTGGTGCAGCGCGCCAGCGGTGAGGATGAAGCTCTCGGGCAGCGCCAGCCATTCGGCATGCCAGGGGCCGGTGGCGCGCTCGAAGTCCTGCACCATGGCGTCGACCATGAGCCCTGCGTGCTGGCGCACGGCCTTGGAGGCGGCCAGCATCAGCTCGCTGGAGATGGGGTTGCGCTTTTGCGGCATGGTGCTGCTCGCGCCGCGCCCTTTCACGAAGGGCTCGTACACCTCGCCGAACTCGGTGGACGCCATGATCATGATGTCCAGCGCGATCTTGCCCAGTGAGCCGGTGACGAGCGCCAGCAGGTTCACCGCCTCTGCGAATCCGTCGCGCGCGACGTGCCAGGTGGTGGCCGGCACGGCCAGGCCCAGCTCATCGGCCAGCGCGGCCTGCACCTCCAGGCCCTTGTCGCCCAGCGAGGCCAGCGTGCCCGCAGCCCCGGCGAACTGCACCACTAAAACGCGCTTGCGCAGCTCGGCCAAGCGCTCCTGATGGCGGTCGAACATGGCCAGCCAGATGGCGACCTTGTAGCCGAAGGTCACCGGCAGCGCCTGCTGCAGATGGGTGCGCCCGGCCATAGGCGTGTCGCGGTGCTTTTGCGCCAGCGCGGCCAGAATGCCGCGCAGCGCGCGAATGTCGGCCTCCACGACCTCCAGGCCCGCGCGCACCTGCAACACGTTGGCGGTGTCCATGATGTCCTGCGTGGTGGCGCCCCAGTGCACATAGCGGCCAGCCTCGCCGCACATCGCCACCATCTGGTGCACCAGCGGCAAGATGGGGTAGCCCACGATGTCGGTCTCGTGCCGCATGTGGTCGAAGTTCACGCGGTCTAGGCGCGATTCGCGGGCGATGGCTTCGGCCGCGTCGGCGGGAATCACACCCACGCGCGCCTCGGCGCGGGCCAGGGCCACCTCGACTTCGATGTAGCGGGCGATCAGGCTCTGGTCCGAGAACACGTCGCGCATGTGGGCCGTACCAAAGGCATCGCGAAACAAAACCGAATCCAGAACCGTGCTGGCGGGCGAAAACAGAGAAGAAGACATGGCGGTGCGGAATATGTTGATAAAATACGAACATATTAATTTGTTCGAACAAACAATTCCACAGGGATAACCCTGGGTGCCTGCCCCCCCGCTTTGCATGACCGCCAACACCACCGACCTCGCCCGCGACCTGTCAGAAGGCATCGCCAACGGCCGTTACGCCTTAGGCACGCTGTTGCCCACCGAATTTGAGCTGTGTGAGCAGTACGGCCTGAGCCGCTACGCCGTGCGCAAGGCGCTCGATACGCTGCAGGCGCTGGGCCTGATCTCTCGGCGCAAGAATGTGGGCACACGGGTGGAGGCCATGCGCCCGCTGGCAGGCTTCACCCAGTCCATCGCCACCGTGGAAGAACTGGCCCGCTTTGGCGCAGAGCATGTGCGCACGGTGCGATCTACCGGCGAGGTGGTGACCGACCTGCCCTTGGCCCAGGCGCTGGATTGCCCCGGTGGCACGCGCTGGCTGCACATTGCCTGCCTGCGCATGGAGGGCGGCAAAAAGGCGCGCCCCATCTGCTGGCTGGACCTGTACATCGACCCCGCCTATGCAGACATTGGCGAGCTGGTGCGCAATGCACCCGAAACCTTGGCCAGTTCCTTGATCGAAGAGCGCTACGGCCGCCGCATTGCGCGCATTCGCCAGAGCATCGAGGCCGTGCAGATTCCACGCGAGCGCAGTGAAGACCTGGGCGCCGAGGCCGGGTCACCCGCGCTGCAGATCACGCGTCACTACCTGGACGCAGCCGACCAGGTGTTTGAAATCTCCGTTTCGCTGCACCCGGCCGACCGCTTCAAATTTGCGATGGAGCTGACCCGCAGCCGGGACTGAGTCCAGTCCCATGCTGCTGCCGTTCTTGTCGCCGACAACCATGGCGTGGCCGGGGTAGTCGCTGCTTGATGCCGCAACGGCCATCTCTGGAAACCAGCCGCCTACTCCGACGCGCCCGCCGCCCGTTCAGCCGCCTCTTGCCGCAGCCGGGCTTCTTCTTTCGCCTTCTTCCCTTGGTCGTGGTGCCATTTGATGGCGTAGAACATGCACGAGCCAAACACGATCACCTTGAAGGTGATGAAAACGACTGGGACCCAATCCATGGTTTGATTTTTCCTGGCTGTTGATGGGCACGGCCATGTGTGCAGTGCCCTGCTGGCGCCCGTAGCACCGTTGGAGGCGCGGGGAATGTGGAGCGGCAAGCAGGGGGCGATGTTACCGAGCCTGCGAACCGCGTGGCCACATCAGTTGGTTGCGCAGGGGTGCATAGCAGATGGGCCGCAGCCCTGCGCGGCCTGCCGGGATAGCGCCCCAGCAATAGACCGCATGCGTAGCAGCACCCCGTGAACCACTACCGTGGCTGTATGAAGCTGCTGGAGCGGGTGCGCTGCTGCTGCGCATCTACCAGCGACTGCACCTGCAGGGCAATGGGTGTGATGGTGGACACGCCCCGACCAGGGTCCGCGCCGCTGGTGGAGCGGTAGGGCTGCACCACCGCCACGGCCACCGTACGCTCTTCGCCTGATGCAATGACCACGGGCTCTTGCGGCGGCATGCGCAGTGGCGTGTCGCCCGCCAGGGCGATGCGGTAGGCGTGGGCCTGGGTGTCGTAGTTCTGGATGTGCACGCGGTAGATGTTCTCTACATCGCCGTTGCGCAGCTGGCGCGCCATCACTCCCCGGTCGCGCACCACCTCGACCTGCAGCGGCACGCGCCAGGCCACCGTGGCCACCACGGCCAGTGCCGTCAGCCCCAACAGCACAAAGTACACCCGCACCCGGCGCTGACGCAAGGTGTGGCGCCAGTCGGCGCCCTGCTGCGAGGCAAAGCGGATGAGCCCCTGGGGCTGGCGCGCCTTGTCCATCACGCGGTCGCACGCATCAATGCACAGGCCGCAGCTGATGCATTCGTACTGCAGGCCGTTGCGGATGTCGATGCCTGCGGGGCACACCTCTACGCACAGGTTGCAGTCCAGGCAATCGCCCCGGCTGGGGGGTTGCGCTGTGCTGGCTGCCGGCACCGATGCACGCACCGCTGCTGTTTGTGCCGCTGCGTTCGCTACGGAGTGGGCCGTGCTGCGGCGCGGCTCGCCACGGGGCACGTCGTACACCACCGACTGCGTTTGCGGCGTAGCCATCACGCCCTGAAAGCGCGCATAGGGGCACATGTGCTGGCAGACCTTTTCGCGCAAAAAACCCGCCTGCGCCAAGGCAAATGCGGCGTAGCCCAGCATCAACGTGGACTCGGCCCCGCCCAACTGGCCCTGCCAGGTGCGCTGCCACAGTGCAGGCGCGCTGGAGAAGTAGGCGGTGAGCGTCCAGCCCAGCGCCAGCGACACCGTTGCCCACAACGCCCAGGTGAGCAGCCGCCGCGCCCACAGCGCGGCGATGACGACTGGGGCGCCACTGGCCTGCCTGCGCTGACGCTGGCCGGGGGTGCCCTGCACCCGCTGCTCGATCCAGATGAACAGCGCCGTATAGACCGACTGCGGGCACACAAAGCCGCAGAAGATGCGGCCACCCACGGCAGAGGTCACAAACAAGGCCAGCGCCCCACCGATCAGCAGCAGCGTGAGCAACAACAAATCCTGCGGCCCAAACAACCCACCAAACAAATGCACCTGCTGGCGCACCAGGTCAAAGCTGACCAGCGGCCGCCCCTGCCACTGCGCCCAACACAGGCCAAAGAACAGCATCTGCGTGATGCCAATGGACCACCAGCGGGCCCGGTTGAAGCGCCCCGCAATCGCACGGATGCCAAACTGCAGCGTGGATTGGGGAGGGTAAAAGTGAATGGGCTGGGCGCGTGGCGCGGCGGCGGATGACATGGCTGGCTCCTGCGGCCGGCGGGGTGCCAATGCACCCCCACACAGGCCGCCTTGTGTACCAGCTAGTAGGCCTGTGATGGGCTATGAAAAACAGCGGCAGAGGCTGCGGTTGGGGGGCATAGCAGCAGCGGATTCAGCCGCATTGCTCCTACCCAGCCGCCATTCCTCGCACCAACCCACCCAGCACATGCGTAGCCCGCGTGATGTCGTGGGCGGGGGCTGCGGCGAAGTTCAGGCGAATGCAGTGCGCAAAGCGCTGGTCGGCTGAAAACAGCTGACCGGGCATGAGGCTCACGCCCGCTTGCAGCGCCTGGCGCATGAGGGCCAGGGCGTCGATGTGGGGGGCCAACTCTAGCCACAGAAAGTAGCCGCCCTGTGGGCGCGTGACGCGGGCGCCTGCAGGGAAGGATTCGGCGATGGCGTCGATCATCACGTCGCGTTGCAGGGCCAGGGTTTGGCGCAGTCGGCGCAGGTGCAGGTCGTAGCCGCCTTGGGCCAAGTAATCAGACAGCGCGGCCTGCGGTGGCACGGAGGCCGAGAGGCTGCTCATGACCTTGAGGCGCTCGACGGCCCGCGTCCAGCGCCCAGCGGCCACCCAGCCCACGCGGTAGCCGGGGGCCAGGGTTTTAGAGAACGATGCGCAGTGGATGACCCAGCCTTCGGGATCAAACGCCTTGATGGGGCGCGGCTTGTGGGCGCCTGCGTACAGGTCGCCGTACACGTCGTCTTCGATCAGAGGCACCTGGTAGCGCGCCAGCAAGGCGGCCAGGGCTTGCTTACGGTGCTCGGGCATCAGCGCGCCCAGCGGGTTTTGGAAGTTGGGCATGAACCAGCAGGCCTTGGCTTCACCGCTGGCAAGGGCTGATTCGAGCGCAGCCAGGTCCACCCCTTCGCTGGCGCTGGTGGGCAGTTGCAGGGCGCGCAGCTTCAGGCGTTCAATGGCTTGCAGCGGGGCATAGAACGTGGGGGCCTCCAGCAGCACGAGGTCGCCCGGCGAGGTGACGGCTTGCAGGCTGAGGTTGAGCGCATCCATGGCGCCGTTGGTGATGACGATCTCGTCCACCTCGGCGCGCGCGCCATCCACCGCGTAGCGCTGCGCAATTTGCTGGCGCAGGCGCAGGTGGCCGGTGGTGAGGTCTTCGATGAGTTTGTGCGGTGGCAGGCGGCGCAGGGCCGTGCCCATGCAGCGGGCCAGCCGATCCAGCGGGAACAGGGCCGGGTCGGGGAAGGCCGAGCCCAGCGGCACCACGTCTTTGCGGCGCGAGAGGTTCAGGATCTCTACCACCAGGTCATTGATGGCCACGGTGTGGGAGGTGAGCGATGGGCGCGAGGTGTCCGGCCCTTGCAGTGGCTCTTGCAGGCGCGGCAGCACGTAGTAGCCCGAGCGCGATCGCGCCTGGATCACGCCGCGCGACTCCAGCAGATAGTAGGCCTGGAAGACGGTGGACTGGCTGATCTTGCGCCGCTCGCTGCACAGACGCACCGAGGGCAGCTTGTCGCCCACGCGCAGCGAGCCCGAGCGGATCAGGGCATGGATTTCGTCAGCGAGTTGCTCGTATTGCGTCATGGTGAGGGAGCGCACGGCCCGCGCCCCAGGATGATGACGCGGCCTGCTGTGGACATTCTAGGAGCCGCGATGCACGGTGACGCGCCCAGGCGCGGCGCATGCTCACAGCAGCGTTTCGGGCGCGGCAATGAGCGACTGGTACAGCACGCCCAGCGCCAGCCGCACGGGCTCGGTCTGTTGCAGCAGGCGGCTGTCGCCCAGCCATTCGTCAGCGCGAAAGAAGGCTTGATCAACCCGCACGCGGGCCGGGCAGGTGTTGTGCAGGTGGGGCAGCAGGGTGCCGGGCTCCAGGTGCACGCCGTCTTCCTCGCTTTGCAGCACGGCCCAGCCAGCGGAACCTGGCGTGGGTGCAGGCATGTGCACGGGCACGATGAGCGAGACCCCGTCGGCCTGCGCATTGGCGACCGACTGCACCCAGCCACTGAGGCGCAGGCCGCGCGCACCGTCCTGCGCAGTGAGCGCGGGGGCATCGAGCGACAGGGGCGTGGTGGCTGCGCGCTGGAAGCTGAGCAGGTCAGGCAGCAGGTGCTCACGCAGCGCCGCATTGAAGGACTGCACCAAAAACTCGATGGCGGTGCGCTGGCACCAGAACAGCACCCCAGCCGACAGCGACTGGGCGCACAGCGAGCGCATCAACAGCCCCAGCTCTTCAGGCCCACCCCCCAATCCACCCATGTGGGTGGGCACGGCGCAGCGCAGGTAGTCCACCGGGATGGCGGCGCGCAACGACTGGGGATGGGCAACGTGGAGGGCGCTGGAAGACTGCATGGGCCGATGGTGCGGTAAGCCGGCGGGGCTGTGCCATGGCAGAGGCGCACAAAACGGACCGTAGCAGGCAGGGCGCAGAAGCCTGCGCAAAAACCCGTTCCAAGGGCATCGGGATGCAGAGCCTGCTGACATGGCGGTGTCAGCAGGGGAGCCGCACCATGCGGTTTCGCATTTTTTTCATCACGCGCTTTGACGCAAAGGAGGTTCCCATGAACAACGCCATCACCTGGTTTGAAATCCCCACCCCCCACATCGACCGCGCCCAGGCTTTTTACGAAGCCGTGCTGGGCCAGAGCATGCGGCGCGAGGTGATGGGCCCGCAGTGCGAGCTGGCAGTGTTTGCGTACAACCAGGGCGCGGGGGTGGGCGGCGCGCTGATGACGGGCACCGCCGCTGCGCAGCCCAGCGGGCAAGGCACGGTGGTGTACCTGGATGCATCGCCCTCGCTGGATGCAGCACTGGAGCGTGTGGTCGCACAGGGTGGCAAGATCGCATTGCCACGCCAGGCGCTGCCCCAGGGCATGGGGTTTTTTGCGCACATCCATGACTTGGACGGCAACCGTGTGGGCTTGCACGCATCGAACTGACCTTTGAAAGGACAACGCCATGGAAACCCAGGAACTGCATCGCGGCCGGCTGATCGATCACGTCCAGCTGGTGGTGCGCGATCTCGCGGCCAGCCAGGCCTTTTATGCGGCGGCCTTCAAGGCCCTGAACGTGCCCATGGGCGGCGCCACGGCAGAGTATTTCTGGGCAGACGAGCTGTTTGTTTCAACCGCTGACAGCGTGGCTGCGCAGGGCCACCTCACGGGCCGGGTCCACCTGGCCTTCCAGGCGCAGGACCGTGACATGGTCCATGCGTTCTACCAGGCTGCGTTGGCCCACGGCGGGCAGGACAACGGGGCACCGGGCGAGCGGCCCTACCACCCCGGCTACTACGCGGCGTTTGTGCTGGACCCGGACGGCAACAACATCGAGGCCGTTTTCCATGGCGATGCGAAGCGCAGTGCGCCATCGGTCAAGGTCACGTTCTGAGGCAGTTGCATGAAGCAGCAAGCACTGTGGCCCGCTGCGCAGACTGCAGCCACATCCCTTTCAGGCGCCCGCCGCAACTGGATTGCGGTGGCCAGCGCCACCCATGCCCGCCGAGGCTGTGCCCAGCCGCAGGCGGGTTTCATGCAGGTCTGCCACGGCAAGTCTGCGCCGCTCAAGCGCGTACAGGCGGGAGACCGCGTGGCCTACTACGCCCCCACCGTGACCATGGGCGGCGTCGACCGGTTGCAGGCCTTTGTGTCGATTGGCGTGGTGCTGCCGGGTGATGCGTATGCGTTTGACATGGGTGCCGGATTTTTTCCTTATCGCAAGGATGTGTCTTACCTGCCCGCATGCGAGGCACCGATTGCGCCGCTGCTGGACCACTTTGAGTTTGTGGACGACCGCCAGCGTTGGGGCAGCAAGTTTCGCTTTGGGTTGTTCGCCATCAGCGACCACGACATGGGCCTGATCGCTGAGGCCATGGGCGCATCTCTGCCAGCACTGGGTCTGTATTGCCCTCAGACAGCGGGCTGAACCGCAGTCAACCGTTCACGCTGAGCCTTTCGAGGCGCTGCGCAAGGCTTAGACAGGCTCAGCGTGAACGGATATTCCACGTTCAAGCAGGGCTCCCACAACAGCCCTGCATCTAAACACCCAGGTAGGTTTTGCGAATCTCGGGGTTGCCCACCAGCTCGGCCATGCGGCCCTCGTGGGCGATCTGGCCTTGCTCGATGAGGTAGGCGCGGTCGGCCACGGCCTCGGCAAAAGGCAGGTTCTGCTCGCTCAGCAGCACGCTCACGCCCTGCGCCTTGAGCGCACGGATGGTGCGGGCCATCTGCTGCACGATGAGGGGGGCGACTCCCTCGGAAGGCTCGTCCAGCAGCACCAGCAATGGCTGGCCCATGAGCGTGCGGGCCACGGTGAGCATTTGCTGTTCGCCCCCACTCATGCGCCCACCGGGGCGCTGGGGCATTTCGCCCAGGTTGGGGAAGAGTGCAAACAGTTTCTCGGGCGTCCACACCGGAGCGGGTGTGCCATCCGGCCAGCGGCGCAGGGGCTGGCGGCCGACTTCCAGGTTGTCCATCACAGACAGGTCGGTGAAAATGCGGCGCTCTTCGGGCACATAGCCCAGGCCCAGGCGGGCGATGTCGTGCGGCTCGCGCCGCGCAATGTCTTGCCCCAAAAACTGCACGCCGCCGCGCCGCGCCACCATGCCCATGAGGGCCTTGAGCGTGGTGGACTTGCCAGCGCCGTTGCGGCCCATGAGGGCCACCACCTCACCGCGCCCCACCTGCAGTGACACGTCAAACAGGATCTGCGCAGCGCCGTACCAGGCGTTGAGGCCTTGCACCTGCAGCAGTGGCGCCGTTGCGTTTTCTGTCATGCAGCCGCCCCCACATCAAAGCCCGCGCCCAGGTAGGCCTCCTGCACGCGGGCATCGGCCTGGATCTGCTCGGGCGTGCCCTCGGCCAGCAGGCGGCCGCGCACCAGCACCAGCACGCGGTCGGCTTGGCCAAACACCACATCCATGCTGTGCTCGGTGAACAGCACGCCCATGCGGCGCTCGCGGGCGATTTGGCGGGTCAGCGCCATCAGGGCCTGTCGCTCGGCAGGGGCCATGCCAGCGGTGGGCTCGTCCATCAACAACAGGCGCGGGCTGTGGGCCAGTGCCATGGCCAGCTCCACGCGCTTCACATCACCATAGGCCAGCGCGCTGCAGGGGCGGTCGGCCTGGGCCTGCATACCCACCTGCTCCAGCAGGGCCAGGGCATCGGCAGGCCGGTGCAGGCCCGCTGGGCGCCAGAAGCGGTAAATGCGGCGGTCGGCCGACAGCAAGGCCATCTGCACGTTCTCCAGCACGGTCAGCGAGGCAAAGGTCTCGGCGATCTGAAAGGTGCGGCCCACGCCGTGGCGCCAGATGGCGCGCGGCGGCAGGCCGGTGGTGTTGACCCCGCCCAGCAGGACCTGCCCCGCATCGGGCCGCAACTGGCCGCCCACCATGTTGAAGGTGGTGGACTTGCCCGCGCCGTTGGGGCCGATGAGGGCCAGCATTTCGCCCGCAGCCAGGTCAAAGCCGACCTGGTCAACCGCCTGCACGCCACCAAAGGCACGGCTGAGACCGGTGACTTGCAGCAGGGGCGGCTCGGTCTTATCCACGCGAGCCCCTTTGATCTATAGAACCTGCATTGCGGGCCTGCCAGCGCTGCGCCAGCTGCTGACCAAAGCCTGCGAGCCCCTGCGGGAACAGCAGCACCAGCACCAGCATGGTGGCGCCCAGCACGGCGCGCCAGTAGTCGGTGTTGCGGGCCACCGTGTCGTGCAGCCAGGTGAACACGGCGGCACCCACCAGCGGGCCCGACAAGGTTTGCACACCGCCCAGCAGCACCATCACCAGCCCGTCGACCGATTTGCCCACCGACAGCCCTTCAGGCGAGATGCTGCCTTTGGAAAACACATACAGCGCCCCTGCCAGCCCCGCCATCACCCCGGCCACCCCAAAGGCCGCCCACTGCAGGCGGCGCACATCCACACCCAGCGCATCGGCCCGCAAGGCCGAATCGCGCGCGGCGCGCAGCGCCAGGCCAAAGGGGGCCAGCAGCATGCGGCGCAGCAGCAGCACGGCGGCCACCACCACGGCAAGCGTGAGGCCGTAATACGCCAGCGGATGCGCCAGCCATGCAGCGGGCCACACGCCCGTGAGGCCGTTGCTGCCGCCGGTGACGGCATCCCACTGGTAGCACAGCGCCCAGGTGATCTGCGCAAAGGCCAGCGTGAGCATGGTGAGGTACACGCCCGACAGGCGCACGCACAGCCAGCCGTACAGCAGCGCACCCAAGCCTGCAGCCAGCGGGGCCAGCAGCAGCACCAGTTCCATAGGCACACCGGCGCTGCGCACCAGCAGGGCCGCAGCGTAGGCCCCCAGACCAAAGTAGGCCGCATGGCCAAACGAATGCAGGCCCGCCGGGCCCATGATGAAGTGCAGGCTGCTGGCAAACAGGGCAGCCACCAGCACATCGACCAGCAACACGGGCAGGTAGGGCCACACACCCGCAGCCAGGGGCACCAGCGCCAGCAACGCCAGCACGGCCCAGCCCAGGCGGCGCAGGCCCACGCTGGCTGAGCGCAGTGGGGCCTCGGCCTGGGCCAGCGCGCGCACCGTGGCTTGCGGGCGGCCCAGCAGGCCCCAGGGGCGCCACACCAGCACCACGGCCATCACCACAAATTCGACCACCAGCGTCATCTTGGACAGCGACAGGCTCACGCCCGCCACTTCCACCAGCCCGATCCAGATGCACAGCGCCTTGAGTTCGGCAATGACCACCGCCGCCACCAGCGCGCCGGTGATGGAGCCCATGCCGCCCACCACCACCACGACAAACGCCGCGCCGATGGTGAGCAGGTCCATCTCCAGATGGGCTGGCTCGCGCGGCAGCTGCAGGGCGCCGGCCAAGCCAGCCAGCAGTGCCCCCAGCGCAAACACCGAAGTGAACAGCCAAGCCTGGTTGACGCCCAACGCGCTGACCATCTCCCGATCTTGCGTGGCAGCGCGTACCAGCGTGCCCCAGCGGGTGCGGTGCAGCAGCAGCCACAGCAGGCCCAGCACCACAGGGCCCACGGCCATCAGGAACAGGTCGTACACCGGGAACTGGCGGCCCAAGATACTGACGGCCCCCTCCAGCCCTGGCGCGCGGGGGCCAAACAGCTCCTCAGGCCCCCAGGCCCACAGCACGGCATCCTTGATGACCAACACCAGCGCAAACGTGGCCAGCAGCTGAAACAGCTCGGGCGCACGGTAAATGCGCCGCAGCAGCGCCACCTCGACCACCGCCCCCAGCAACCCCGTGACCAAAGGCGCCAGCAACAGCGCGGGCCAAAAGCCCAGCGCAGGCGCAAGCCGCTCCACCAGCGTGTAGGCCAGGTAGATGCCGAGCATGAAGAACGAACCATGCGCAAAATTGACGATGCGCATGACCCCGAAGATGAGCGACAGCCCCGCCGCCACCAGAAACAGCGACGAGGCCGAGGCCAGCCCGTTGAGCAGTTGAACGACCAGACCGGAGAAGCTCACAAAGATGGGGTCCGTTGCAGGGCGAGTCGAGGGGAGTGGATCAGGTCAGAGCAGTGCCACTCAGGCGGCTTCCGTTGACCTCAATCCGCCGGGCGCAGCTTCTTGATGTCATCGGCACTGGGCTGAAAGCGTGCGCCGTCGGCGTACCGAAAGTCCACCATCACGCCCTTGCCGCCATCGTTGCGGGTCTTGCCCACAAACGTGCCCATGGTGGACTGGTTGTCTTCTGGACGGTAACGGATACGGCCAAAGGGCGAGGTCACTTCGAGCCCCTTGAACGCCGCGATGAGTTTTTCGGTATCGGCACCGCCAGCCTTGCGCATGCCTGCAGCCAGCGATTGCACCGCCGAATAGCCCACCACCGAGCCCAGGCGGGGGTGGTCTTTGAACTTGGCCTGGTAGGCCTTCAAAAAGGCCTGGTGCTCCGGCGTGGTGATGCCGTACCAGGGGTAGCCGGTCACGGTCCAGCCGTTGGGGGCTTCGTTCTTCAGCGGGTCCAGGTACTCGGGCTCGCCCGTGAGCAGGCTGACCACTTCGCGCCCCTGGAACAGGCCGCGCGTGTTGCCCTCGCGCACAAAGCGCGCCAAATCTGCACCGAACAGCACGTTGAACACGGCATCGGGCTTGGCATCGCCCAGGGCCTGCACCACGCTGCCCGCATCCACCTTGCCCAGCGGCGGGGCTTGTTCGGCCACAAACTCCACGTCGGGCTGGACCTGCTTGAGCAGCTTTTTGAAGGTGGCGGCGGCCGACTGTCCGTATTCGTAATTGGGGTAGACGATGGCCCAGCGCTTCTTTTTGAGCGCAGCCGCCTCAGGCACCAGCATGGCCACCTGCATGTAGGTGGAGGCACGCAGGCGGTAGGTGTAGCGGTTGCCGTTTTCCCACACGATTTTGTCGGTGAGCGGCTCTGCGGCCAGGAAAAACACCTTTTTCTGCCGCGCAAAATCCGTCAGCGCCAGGCCGATGTGCGACAGAAAGCTGCCCATGAGCACATCCACCTTCTCGCGGGTGAGCAGCTCGTCGGCAGCGCGCACCGCGTCGCCGGGGTTGGCGTTGTCATCGCGCACGATCAACTCGATCTTGCGGCCAGCAATGCCGCCTGCTGCGTTGACCTCTTCCACGGCCAGCTCCATGCCCTTTTTGTAGGGCTCCAGAAACGCGGGCTGGGCCTTGTAGCTGTTGATTTCACCGATTTTGAGGGTGCCCTGCGCCAGCGCAGAGCCTGCCAACAGGCCCAACCCGACCAGGGGTGCCCAGGTTCGGAGCAAAGCGGTGCATAAGGGCATGACTTTTCTTTCGTTTGAATCAAAGGCTTGAGGGCCGACAATGTACCCGCGCGCCCAATTGCCTGACAATAGGCGGGTTTGCCTGCTAGCCAAAGGCGCTTCGGCCCTCAGAACCTGTTCTTGTTGTGTACGCGCCAGCCAAGCTCTGTTGTTCCGCCAACGCTCGGTGTCTGGCGGCCGCTCCCTGATTCTCATCTCTGCAAGAAACCATGAGTGCTTTTCTCGAAGAACGCGTTCTGACTGTTCACCACTGGACCGATCGCCTGTTCAGCTTCACCACCACCCGCGACCCCGCCCTGCGGTTCTCTAACGGCCATTTCACCATGATTGGCCTGAAGGTGGACGGTAAAAACCTGCTGCGCGCCTACTCTATTGCGAGCCCCAACTGGGAAGAGCATCTGGAGTTTCTGTCGATCAAGGTGCCAGACGGCCCGCTGACCTCCAAGCTGCAAAACATCCAGGTGGGCGACACCATCATCGTGGGCAAAAAGCCCACCGGCACGCTGCTGATCGACTACCTGCTGCCCGGCAAGAACCTGTACCTGATCGGCACCGGCACCGGCCTGGCCCCCTGGCTGTCCATCGTGCGCGACCCCGAGACCTACGAACGCTTCGAGAAAGTGGTCGTGGTGCACGGCGTGCGTGAGGTGAACGAGCTGGCCTACCAAGACCTGTTCGAAAAAGAGTTGCCCAACCACGAACTCCTGGGCGACATCGTGCGGGACAAGCTGATCTACTACCCCACCGTGACGCGCGAGCCCTTCCGCAACCAGGGCCGGATCACGGACCTGATCGATAACGGCACCTTCCCCGCCAACATCGGCCTGCCGCCGCTGGACCCGATCAACGACCGCGTGATGCTGTGCGGCAGCCCCGCCATGCTGAACGACCTGAAGGCCATGCTGGAAAAGCGCGACTTTGAAGAAGGCAACACCAGCACCCCTGGTGACTTTGTGGTGGAACGGGCCTTCGTCGAGAAGTAAGCCAAACGCCGCAGCCAAAAACAAAGGGAGCCCGAGGGCTCCCTTTTTTCATGCCGCCCCACGCGGGTGGCGCCCCGCTCACTGCTGCATGGCCACATAGCCAGGCTGCGACACCGTCTGGTATTGCGGCTGGGGTTGCTGCGCTTGCGGCATGGCGCGTTCATCGGCCACCCGGAAGCCCTTGCCCTGCAGCACCACGGGAGTACCTACCGCTGGGGGTTGTGCGCGGGTGAAGACGCGGCTGGAGCCGTCTTCCATGCGCACGCGCACTTGGTAGGTGGTTTGGGTGCGGGTGCGCTTTTCAATCTGGTGCCCTGCGTAACCGCCACCCACGGCCCCTAGCACGGTGGCAGCGGTGCGGCCGTTGCCCTTGCCGATCTGGTTGCCCACCACCGCCCCCAGCACACCACCGGCCACGGCGCCTACGCCCGTGGCGGGCGCTGCCTGTTCAATGGCCTGTACCGATTCGACCTGACCGCAGGTTTTGCAGATGCTGACAGAACGCTGGGCCACAGGGGTGCCCACGTTGCCTGCATTGCCCATAGCGCCATTAGGTGCAGGCTCGGGCCAAGCACCGCCCTGCTGTGCCACGGGGCGTGGCTGGCCACCCACCGGGGCAACCGCGACAGGAGCCCCAGAAGGGGCCGGAAAACCAGCCCCTTGGAGGCCCTGGGCACCCTGCCCTGCAGGCTGGGCCTGCAATGAGGAGCCCAGTGCGGGCGCTGCCAGCCCCCCAGGCCCCGCCACCAAGGTAGCAGGCTGAGCGCCAGGAGCGGCCGCCTCTGCCCCCGGTGTGCCGGTGTGCTGCACCACCAGCACCGTTGCCAGCGCCACCACGCAAGCGCCCAGGCCGCCAATGGCCACCCACATCCACTTGAGGGCACCGGGGGCACCGGCCGCGCCGGGCAGCGCCATGGGGGTAGCGGGTTGCACGGAGAGTGTGTTTGCTTTGTGCATCGTTTTTCCTTTTCTTTCATTGGCCAGGGCCAGATGTGCCCTGCCGTACTTGCATGTGCCTAAGGTACACAGCCTGGGCACCGAATGCAGGCCCTGGCCGGTAAGCGTTGTAAGAAGCTGTTCAAGGATGTGGATGGGACGCGCGGCCTTCCAGCTCCTGCCAGGCCCGGGCGCAAGCGGCAGACAGCAGCAGCACCGCGGACGAGAAGTAAATCCACATCAACACCACCACCAACGAACCAGCGGCCCCGTAGGCTGACACGACGGCGGCCTGCGACAGGTACAGCGCCAGCCCGTGGCGCCCCACCGTGAACAGCACGGCCCCGCACAGCGCGCCGCGCACCAGGTAGCGCAGCTGGGGTTTGGGCCCCGTGCTCATGCGCAGCAGCCCGGCAAACAGGGCTGCGCAAATGACAAAACCTGCCAGTTCATTGAGCAGATGCAAGGCCGGCGCCACCAAGCGCCACGTCTGCGCCCAGGCCGCCAGCACATTGAGCAGCGCCGACACAGCCAGCGACACCAGCAGCAAGAAGCCAAAGGCCATCACATAGGCCACGCCACGCAAGCGCAGCGACACCCCTTGCCACCAGGGCGCCTCAGCGCCCGACCCCGGCCGCTCCAAAGCCCACAGCCGGTGCAGCGCCGCTTGCAGCTCGCCAAACACCCCGGTGGCGCCAAACAACAGCACCCCCAGGGCCAGCAGCGACGCCATCACGCCCTGCGCAGGCTGCTGCGCGCTGGCCAACGCTTGCTGCACCACGGCCGCGCCCTGCGCGCCCAGCACCGTGCCAATTTGCTCGACCAGGCTGTGCTCCAGCTGGTCACGGTCCAGCCACCAGCCCAGCAGCGCCACCAAAAACACCAGCAAAGGGGCCAGGCTCAGCACGCCATAGAACGACATTGCCGCACTCATGCGTGCGCCGTCGGCCCCCGACCACAACCCTGCCACCCTGTGCGCCCAGCCCAACCAGGAGCGAACGCGCGGGGAAGGCGCAGCCCCGGTGGGATGAAGACGGCCCTGGGTGGGCTCAACAGGAGTCATCGGGCAAAGGTAATCCAGCCCCATTCGGGCGGCTGTCAGCGCAGCGCCGCGCCGCGCGTCAGCCAAAGCCGACAAGCCGGCCCGCGCCCCACCCTTGCCGGGGCCGTAAACTCACCCCCCAGTTCAGTTGGGGGAAGACAGGAGATTTATGCAAGTTCGCTGTGCACTGGTCGGCATGCCCGGCTCGGGCAAATCCACCGTAGGCAAGCAGCTCGCCCAGCGGCTCGGTGTTCCCTTCATTGACCTGGACCACCAACTCGAATTGGTGCTTAAAACCAGCATCCGCAACTTTTTCGAGACCGAGGGCGAGGACCGCTTTCGGGACCTGGAGGCCCAGGTGCTGGCCGACACCACAGCCCAGCCCGGCGGCATGGTGCTGTCTACCGGCGGCGGCGCCGTGCTGCGCCCGGAGAACCGCGAGGTGCTGCGCCAGTTTGGCAACGTGCTGTACCTGCGCGCCTCACCAGAAGAAATCTTCAAACGCGTCAAGCACGACCGCACGCGCCCCCTGCTGCAGGTAGGCAACCCCCTGCACCGCCTGCGCGAGCTGTACGCCCAGCGCGACACCCTGTACCGCGACACCGCCACCTATGTCATCGAGACTGGCCGACCCACCGTGCACACCCTGGTCAACATGATCATGATGCAGCTGGAGATGGCCCAAGGGGCCCAGGAGCCAAAAGTGCCGCATGGCACGCCAGATGCCCCAACCCCGCCAGGCAGGCCGCACGCCGACGGGTCCTGAATCAGACACTACAAAAACAATAGCTGCTAGCGCTTTATTGGAAAGCGCTAGCAGCTATTTTCTTATGAAACATTCGCTGCAAATGGCCTGCCCCTACCGCGCTTGCAACTGCCCCTCAAACACACAGGCCGCGCCCCGGTAGGCGCCACAACCCGTCTCTGACACCCAGGCCTGGCGCCCGTTGGCATCCACGCGCACACGCACCTCGCAGGCGGCAGCGTCGGGTTCAGGCCGGTAGGGCTTGAGCACCAAGGTGCCTTGCTGCCACTGCCCCAGGCTGTCCAGGCCGCCGCTGCACTGCGGTGAGCCCACCGTGAGCGCAGCAGCCACGGTGCCACGCTCCGCATCCAACACTATGAGCCGCAACCGCAGTTGCCCCACCAGGGCCGGGCCATCCCACTGTGCCGCCAGCCGACTGGCTGGCAAGGCAGCGCTGGCGGCCGGGGCGGGCGCCGGGGCCTGCGCCCAGCAGACGGGTAAGGCGGACACCAATGCGGCGAACAACGCCTTTCGAGCCCCAGCGCGCGCGACGCTGCGCACGGCCCCTACAAAACGTGAATGGAGGTGAAGGCGAGCGGGCAAGGTCATGGCAGCGGTCAAGAGTTTCAGCGGAAGTTGGCGGGCACGATGCGCTGCTCAATGTACTGCCACAGGTAGGCGGTATAGGCCTTGGCCGCACTGCCTTCGCGGGCGTCGATCATCGCCTGGCGCTTGTCGGCATCGGCGACATGGTTTTGCAGCAAGCCTTCCGCACGCGCATCGGTCAGCGTGCCTTTGAGGATTTGCGCCGCACCGCCCGCCCCTTCGTGGTGCACCAGGTAGATGTACTGCGCCTTCTGATCTGCGGGCAGATCGGCAGGAACCAGAGGGGTGCCATCGTCCTTGGTGCGGGCGCTCAGCTGGGTGAAGTAGCCCTTGTCCAGCTCAGCCGCAGCCACGATCGAGGTGGTGGCGTCAAAGCGCAGGTCCAGCAGCCCAGCGCGGTCAACCACCTGGTTGGCGTCGTTCACCAGCCCCAGGGACTTGGCCTGTTGATTGACGTAGCTGCCGGGCTTGGTGGCCGACTCGATCCAGGTGCTTTCCAGAAACTGCGTCAGCCCCCCAGCCTTGCTGGTGGTGTTGTAGCTCTGCGGGTCCCAGGTGGCAGACAGCTCACTGCGCACGGCCTTCCATTCGGCAGCATCGGCCTTGCCCAGCTTGGCTTTGGGGTCGAGCTGCGGGTGCAGTTCGCCGTAGAAGCGCTGGTTGGTGGCCTCGTCCAGCCGCTTGCCACGCAGCGGGCCGGCTTCGGCCGATATCACGGCCGCAATCGTGGCGCGCGGGTAGCCCGTGCGGTCGGATGCCAAGGTGATGGCGTCGCGGTAGACCTCGTTCACCCCCAGGCGCAGCGGATCCGTCCGGTCGCGCTCGGCCTGCCGCAACGCCGTCAGAGCATTGGGGGCAGGCACGGTGCCAGCCCCCCAAAACGGCGTGGTGTTGGCACTTTGCGCAGGGGTGCCGTTGTTGCCGTTCTGACTGCTGGCGCTGGGGTTGTGGGTATCGGCCTGCGCCAGCAGGACACCGGGCTGTGCAGCCGTCGAGGTGTTGCCGCCGACAAGGGTGTCGCCCCGAGACACGCTGGAGTCTGCCGCAGCTGCAGCCGTGCCACCGCCAGGAAACGCCCAAGTGCTGGTGTTGGTATTGATTTGCATAGTGAAGCGCGACGGGCCGCAGAACGGCCCGTTTCCATTGTTGCAACTGGCGATGATTGCCACGGAGTGGCTGGGGCGGGCTGCGTGGCTTGCCCCGTCCCCTGCTGCCCTTTACCGCCCCTTACTGCTTGCGCGCCATGCTGCTCATGCCTTCGCCCAGCGACTTCAGCGCCGTGTTGAACGCATCCGTCAGCAGCTTGAACTCCTGGCTCACCGCCTGGAACTCCGCATTCGTCGCCTGCATCTCCTTGGCCTGGTCTTGTTCACTGCCGCCCGAGTTCTCTTTGAGCTTGTTGGACAGCTCCACCATCTTGGAGGCCTTGTTGCCCATGGCCTCTCCCATGGCCTGTGCAATCGCCTGCAGCCAGCTCTTGGC
This sequence comes from Acidovorax sp. 62, assembly GCF_002754495.1. NCBI lineage: Bacteria > Pseudomonadati > Pseudomonadota > Betaproteobacteria > Burkholderiales > Comamonadaceae > Acidovorax > Acidovorax sp. 62. Next base: position 4,227,648 of record NZ_PEFJ01000001.1, on the reverse strand, counting down.
ACCTGTCTTGCCACCGCCGCCGCATTCCTTGCCCATGTCCGAGGTGCCTTCCGTCATCTGGCGGCGCACGCTGTCCACGATTTGCTTGGCAATGTCGTCCACTGCGCTTTGGATGCCCCCACCTGCTGCGTCCGAGATCGCTTCGTCTGCGCCTTCGCTGGGCTTGTGGCAGTCTTGCAGCACTTTCTCAATGGCCTGGCTGATGGCGTCCTGCAGGAATTTGGGCATGCCGTCTTCGCGCTGCAGGGTTTGCGTGGCCTGCTGGGCGCCGCCGCCCATGATGGTGCTGACCAAGTTGGTGGTGGCGTTGAGGATGTTCACGGGCGAGAAGCCTTCGAGCGTCTTGCTCATGTCCGAGCCGCCCAGAAGCCCGCTGACCATGCCGCCCAGGAACTGGGAGCCGATGCCGCCGAGCAGGCCGCCCATGCCGCCTCCGCCGAGCAATGCGGAACCCACTACGCCTACTGCTGCACCCATGTTCAACTCCTTCAATTGGTTTGGCTCTGTGGCCGTGATCGGTATCTGTCCTTGCCTGGACCCGCTGGAGCCGGTGATGCACTGGGGCCTGCGGGCCATTGCCAGAGAGCTCCGTCCTGTGGAGGGGCTCTGCAGCAATGACCGTGATTGAATCGGCTTTACCCCTGCAAAGCTATACAGGCGATTCCCAGCTAGGAATCGCCCTAGCTGGGAAGAACACCTATGCCGAACCGTTCCGCAGTCGTCCAGACCCACAGGCAAAATCACCGCGACACCCACCCCACACACCACCCCAGGGAGCCCAATGAACCCCACCGCACTGGCGCGCCTGCGCGCCGTTCTGGAACGCGATGTCGCCCAAGGCCTGCTGCCCGGTGCAGTAGCGCTGGTGCAGCATCGGGGCCACACCGTGTTGCACGAAGCCGTGGGGCGGCAGCGCCCTGGCGCCGACAGCCCCGCCATGGCGCTGGACACCGTGTTCCGCATCTACTCGATGACCAAGCCCATCGCCTCGCTGGCAGCGCTGATGCTGATGGAGGAAGGCCGCTTGCTGCTGGCGCACCCGGTGTCGCACTACCTGCCCGCCTTCAAGGGGCAGCAGGTGTACCAGACTGCCACCGGCGCCCTGGCCCCTGTCGCCCGCGAAGCCACGGTGCACGACCTGCTGCGCCATACCGCAGGCCTGGGCTACGCGTGGGACACCGGCCCCATTGCCGAGCAGTACCGCAGCGCCCGCGTGGGCTCGCGCAGGCACAGCAACCAAGAATTGGCAACAGCTCTGGGCCCGCTACCGCTGCTGCACCCACCCGGCAGCTGCTGGGAATACAGCCGCGCCACCGATGTGCTGGGCGCGGTGATCGAGCAGATCGAAGGCGCCCCGCTGGGCCAGGTGCTGCAGCGGCGCATTCTGGAGCCTCTGGGCATGCACGACACCGGCTTTTCGGTACCCGCCGCCAGCCGCCATCGCCTGGCCGAGCCCTTTGCCCACGACCCGCAGACGGGCGCAGGCGTGACGCTCATCGATGTGGACGCGCCACCCCGTTTTGAATCGGCCGGGGGCGGCCTGGTCTCCACCGCTGGCGACTACGCCCGCTTCTTGCAGTTGATGCTGGGGCGGGGCACGCTGCACACCAGCGCAGGCCCCGTGCGCCTGGCCAGCCGCGCCACGGTGGACTTCATGGCCGCCGACCATATCGGCGCCTTGCCCCGCGCAGGCGGCATCCTGCCCGAGGGCTACGGCTTTGGCCTGGGCGTGGCGGTGCGCACCGCCACCGGCAACGCCACCCGCCCCGGCAGCGCCGGGCACTACAGCTGGAGCGGCATGGGCGGCACTTTCTTCTTTGTGGACCCGGCCGAGGACCTGTTCGCCATCCTGCTCACGCAGGCACCGGGGCAACTGCAGTACCTGTGCGAGCTGTTTCCCACGCTGGTGTACGCCGCGCTGTAGCCCGCAAGGCAGGGCCAACGCCCGCAGCACTTTGCGCTGCCAGGGGCCCTGCATCGCACATTTGCCACCACGGCGGGCCACCACTTTGGCACCCGCCCCAGGGCGGTCGGGCCTAGCATTCATCCCATCCGGTGCCCCTGCGCACCCAGGGGGTTGCCACACGCAGGCCTGGGGTGCAGGGGTGTCAACCCACACCACACTGCACACCCTGCAAGGCCTACCATGACCCGCAAACTCGTCACCTTCCACTTCGACCAACTGGGCGAGCCCCGCGAATCCCGCCCGCCTGCCGATCGCGTCATTGAGGGCGACATCGTCTGCCGCAACTGGGACATCGACAGCGCCAAGGACGGCAAGGTGCGCGCGGGTGTTTTTGAATCCACGCCCGGCACCAACCGCTCCATCAAAGGGGAGACCTGGGAGTTTTGCTACATCCTCAGCGGCGTGGCCGAGATCACCGAAGACGGCCACGCCCCCGTCACCTACCGCGCGGGCGACTGCTTCATCATGAAGCCCGGCTACCTGGGTACCTGGCGCACGCTGGAGACGGTGCGCAAGGTGTGGGTGGCGGCTTGACGCCGTGCACGCATTGCGCCTGCGTGATCTTCAATTAAATTGGCCTCTAGCGCATATTTAATAAGCGCTGACAGCTCTTATTTTCATAGCAATTAAACCCAAATCACGCAAAGCGCCATGGACTCAGGGCGCCTTGCAGGCCGAGGCGGCGGCCAACGTGGGCTCCATCGACACCCCTGCGCGTTTGGACGTGTCTTCCTTGAAGACCGTGAGGTAGCAACGCTCGGTGTGGGGTTCAAAGTCCACCAGGTACTTCTGGCCCGCCGCAGGCACGAGGCTGACGCGTGACTCGCAGCGGTACAAGGCATTGGGGCGCTGCACGCTGTAATACACGTTGATGTGGACCCGACGCCCTGCCGGCAGGGGGGCATACCCATCGCCGTCGCCCACCGGCTTGTACCACGCGCCATCCACGCAGAAACTCTTGTCACCCACGCCCTGCATGTTCAGGCGGGCAGTGGGCGCGCCGGGTGCGGGCTGGTATTCGGGCCGCGAGGCGCAGCCTGCCAGCCACAACGTTGCCAACACCATCGCCACATGACAACCGCGCTTCATGGGGTCACCCCTTTCTTGACTTCAGGCCCCAGGCGAGCCAGCACCTCTTTGGTATTCATCAAACCTTGTGAGGGGGCGTTAAAAAGCAGGATGTAGGTAAAGCCCCGCTGCGGCTCAGGGAAGGACCCCACCGGATTGCCGTCGCTACGCTTGTCCAACGCTGCCGCCAGCAGCGTGGGGTACAAGGCGAAATAGGCTTTGTTTTCTCGCTGGGCGATCTCGGCGCACCGGTACATGAGGTACCGCCCCACCGCCTGGCGCTCGGTCATAGCATTGGCATGGAAACTGACCTTGATGAGCTCTCCGGGCCCTTTGGCCTCGCGGTAACCAAAGATGCTCGGCCCTATTAACCCATTGGACGAAGCCTGGTAACCCGTGGCGCAACCAGCCAGCAGCGCTACAGCCACTGCAGCCGCAGCCGTCCCAGCCAGTGGCCTGGCTTTTCGCTTGAACACAATAGTTCCCTCCGTGTGGATTGATGGCCCACTGTCGCCTCTGACGGGCATTCACGGCGACCGCCTCTGCAGTCGCCGTGTTTGGGCCGGGCGTAGTGGACCACGGAGGACCAACAGAATCGGGGTTCTAACGGTTACGGTTGTTTGGGTTTGTAAACGGCCGGTGCCGCATCCGCCGCCCGCTGCATCGGCGCATGCTGCACCATCAGCCCAACGATCCAGTCAATGAAGACGCGCAGCTTGGCGCTGACGTGGCGGTGCGGCGGATAGGCCACGGACATCGGCATCGCCTCCATTTGCCAATCGGTAAACAAAGGCTTCAAGGCGCCAGCCTCCACATGCGCCCGTGCCATGTAGTCGGGCAGCCACAGCACCCCCAGGCCCGCCAGGCCTGCAGCCAGGTAGGCATTGCCGTCATCCACCGCACACACATAGCGCCCCTGGGCCTGCACTTGCTCGTGGCCCCGGCGCATGGCAAAGGGCAGGGGCTTGCCGGTGCGGGCCCACACAAAGCCCACCGTGTGGTGGTGCGGCCCCTCCAGCTCCGTAGGGTGCTGTGGCGCACCGCAGCGCTGCAGGTAGCTGGGGGCGGCATAGACGCGCAAGACCAGATCGCCCACATGGCGCGCGATGAGCGAGGGGTTGGTGATGGTGCCGCCACGCACCACGCAATCGACCTTGTCACTCACCATGTCCACCACCCGGTCGCTGACGCCCAGGTGCAGCTGGATATCAGGGTATTTGGCATGGAAGGCGGGCAGTGCCGGGATGAGAACGAGGCTGGCCAGCGGGCTGGGCACATCCACCCGCAACCGCCCCCGGGGTGCGGCCATGGCGCTGGAGAGGCTGGCGTCCGCCTCCTCCAGATCCGCCAGCAGGCGCACCACCCGCTGGTAATAAGCGGCGCCGTCGGCGGTGAGCTGCACGCTGCGCGTGGTGCGGTGCAGCAGCTTCACACGCAGGCGGGCTTCGAGCTGTTGCACCAGCTGGGTCACGGTGGTGCGGCTCATGCCCAAGGTGTGGGCGGCTTTGGTGAAGCTGCCGGATTCCACAACGCGGGCAAAGGCCTGCAGGGCGTCAAAACGGTCCATGGCGGCGGGGGCAAGGCGCACACGGCGCCGCCCATTGTTGATTGTTTGGAAATGAAGAACAGTGCTGCGCAGATTAGCCTGTTTATCAGAACAGCGCTCGCTTCTACAGTGCCTGCATCACCACCCCTCCCCGCATGAATGAAAGGACTCTCCATGCCCACCCGTGATGTCGTGTTTCCCGCAGGCCGCCAGGCGCTGTACGAGCGCAACCGCTATTCGCCCGCCGTGCGCGCCAATGGCTTTCTGTTTGTCTCTGGCCAGGTGGGCAGCCGCGAAGACGGCTCGCCCGAACCCGATGTGGCCGCCCAGGTGCGCCTGGCATTCACCAACCTCAACGCCGTGCTGCAAGCGGCAGGCTGCACGTTTGACGACGTGGTGGACGTGACGATGTTCGTGGTGAACCCCGAGGCGAACTTCGACACCGTCTGGGGCATCGTGCCCGAGTTCTGGGGCGAGGCGCCCTACCCCACACTCACCGGCATCGGGGTGACGTGGCTGTATGGGTTTCAGTTTGAGATCAAGGTGATTGCCAAGCTGCCGCACGCCTGAACGCCGGATGGAGTGATCCCACACGGCAGAAAAAAGGCTCCTGCACAGGAGCCTTTTAAGGTCAAAACAACGTCTAGCGCTTACCCAATAAGCGCTGACAGCTATTCATTTCATAGCATCACAGGTTCGGTGCCAACAACCGCTCCAACACCTTCTCGTCCATGCCCCGGCGCTGGGCCATGTCGTGCAACTGGTCTTCACCGATCTTGCCGACATTGAAATACACCGCGTCAGGGTGACCGATGTAGAAGCCGCTCACGCTGGCGGCGGGCATCATGGCCAGGCTTTCGGTCAGGGTCATGCCGATCTCCTCGGCCTGCAGAACGCGGAACAGCTCGCTTTTGGCGCTGTGGTCCGGGCAGGCGGGGTAGCCGGGCGCGGGGCGGATGCCGTGGTACTTCTCGGCAATCATGTCGTCGTTGCTCAGCGCTTCGCCAGCGGCATAGCCCCACAGGTCGGTGCGCACGCGGTGGTGCAGGGCTTCGGCGAACGCCTCGGCCAGGCGGTCGGCCAGGCTCTTGAACATGATCGCGGAGTAGTCGTCCAGCGCGTCGATGAAGGCTTTTTCCTTCTTTTCGATCCCGAGGCCCGCCGTCACGGCGAACAGGCCGGCGTAGTCGGCAATGCCGCTTTCCTTGGGCGCCACAAAGTCGGCCAGGCAGCGGCTGGGGCGCGTCACGCCGTCGATGGTGTGCTTTTCGGCCTGCTGGCGCAGGCCGTACCAGGTCATGGCCACTTCTTTGCGGGTGTCATCGGTATAGAACTCGATGTCGTCATCGTTCACGCTGTTGGCGGGCAGCAGGGCCATCACGCCGCTGGCGGTGAGCCACCGGCCTTCGATGATCTTCTTGAGCATGGCCTGCCCATCGGCAAACACACGCGTGGCTTCCACGCCCACGATCTCGTCGGTGAGGATGGCAGGGTACGGACCGGCCAGGTCCCAGGTCTGGAAGAACGGGCCCCAGTCGATGTACTTGGCCAGCTCGGCCAGGTCGAAGTTCTTGAACACGCGGCGGCCCAGCGCGCGGGGCACGGCGGGCCGGTGGACAGACCAGTCCACGGGGGTCTTGTTGGCGCGGATCTTGGCCAGGGGCCACAGGGGCGTGGCCTTTTTGTTGGCGTGCTGGGTGCGCACCTTGTCGTAGTCGGCGTTCAGTTCATCCACGTAGCTCTGCACGCCGTCGCCCAGCAGGCTTTGCGCCACGCTCACGCTGCGCGAGGCATCGGGCACGTAGACCACGGGGCCTTCGTAATGCGGAGCGATCTTGACGGCGGTGTGCACGCGGCTGGTGGTGGCGCCGCCGATGAGCAGCGGGATCTTCTTGATGCGAAAGTGGTCGTCCTTCTGCATCTCGCCGGCCACGTACTGCATCTCTTCGAGGCTGGGGGTGATGAGGCCCGACAGGCCCACGATGTCGGCCCCCTCGACCTTGGCGCGCGCCAAAATTTCGTGGCAGGGCACCATCACGCCCATGTTCACCACTTCAAAGTTGTTGCACTGCAGGACCACGGTGACGATGTTCTTGCCGATGTCGTGCACGTCGCCCTTGACGGTGGCGATGATGATCTTGCCCTTGCTGCGCACATCACGCCCGGCCAGTTCGTCCTGGCGCTTTTCTTCTTCGATGTAGGGGATCAGGTGGGCCACGGCGGACTTCATCACGCGTGCGCTTTTCACCACCTGGGGCAGGAACATCTTGCCCGCGCCGAACAGATCGCCCACCACGTTCATACCGTCCATGAGCGGGCCCTCGATCACGTGCAACGGACGGCCGCCCTTGGCCAGGATGGCGCGGTAGGCCTCTTCGGTGTCTTCGGTGATGAAGTCGGTGATGCCGTGCACCAGGGCGTGGCTCAAGCGTTCGCCCACGGTCTTGGGGTTGTCCGGCGTGCCGCGCCATTCAAGCTTTTTGCTCTCGTCCTTGGCGCCGCTCTTGGCGGTTTCGGCGATCTCGACCAGGCGCTCACCCGCGTCGGGGCGGCGGTTGAGCACCACGTCTTCCACACGCTCGCGCAGCACGGGCTCCAGGTCGTCGTACACGCCCACCATGCCTGCGTTGACGATGCCCATGTCCATCCCGGCCTTGATGGCGTGGTACAGGAACACGGTGTGGATGGCCTCGCGCACGGGGTCGTTGCCGCGGAAGCTGAACGACACGTTCGACACGCCGCCCGACACCTTGGCGCCCGGCAGGTTCTGCTTGATCCAGCGCGTGGCTTCGATGAAATCGACGGCGTAGTTGTTGTGCTCTTCAATGCCGGTGGCCACGGCAAAGATGTTGGGGTCGAAGATGATGTCTTCGGGCGGGAAGCCGACTTCATCGACCAGGATGCGGTAGGCGCGCTCGCAGATTTCGATCTTGCGCTCGTAGGTGTCGGCCTGGCCTGTTTCGTCAAACGCCATCACCACCGCAGCGGCGCCATAGCGGCGCACCAGGCGCGCCTCGTGCTTGAACTTGTCCACGCCCTCCTTCATGGAGATGGAGTTGACGATGCCCTTGCCCTGCACGCAGCGCAGGCCAGCCTCGATCACCTCCCACTTGGAGCTGTCCACCATGATGGGCACGCGCGCGATGTCGGGCTCGGACGCGATGAGCTGCAGAAAGCGCACCATGGCGGTCTTGCTGTCGAGCATGGCCTCGTCCATGTTGATGTCGATGACCTGCGCGCCGTTCTCCACCTGCTGGCGGGCCACGGCCAGGGCTTCTTCGTACTGGCCGTTCAAAATCATGCGCGCAAACGCCTTGGAGCCGGTGACGTTGGTGCGCTCGCCCACGTTGACGAACAGGGTGCCCTCGCCAATGGAGACAGGCTCCAGGCCAGAGAGTTTCATGGGAGGGACGGAAACAGCAGACATAGGGCTCACCTGTGCAGGAACACGGACAAAACAGGTGAGCGTCGTTACGGGGGGACGGTGCCATAGTGCACAGGGCCCAAGCCTGACGGCAACCGGCCACCTGTGGGTGGGGCCTGGCCTGCCGCTGCAACGCTCCTTGGGCTGACAGGCAATTTTAAGGGGAAGTGCGCGCAGGCCAACGCCTAAGCCCGCGCGCGCGACTCTGCCACCTGAAGGCGTTGCCCTGTCAAGCGCCCTTGCTGCGTGAAATATCGCTGTGAAACACAGGGACGCATCCCGTCAGTGGGAAATCATCCAGGGCCGCTTGCTTGGGAACGCTTTGGCGCCACTAGGCGCTGTCACCGTGGCCTTGCGCGTGGACGACGAAGAGCAGCAGCCACACCCTGCGGGGTGCTTGAGGCGGGCGTAGTCACCTGAGCGCTGCGGCTCATGCCGCGCACGCTCGTTGGTGGCCATGGCGCTGCGGGTGGTGGCGCTCATCAGCGCCAAGCGCGGCGCCGTGGCAAACACGCGGGGCGATGCGGCCCCGCAGTCAGGGCAGGCGGCGGGCTCGTTGCGGTCGGCCAGCGTGCGAAAGGCATCGAAGCCGCCGCACTGGGCACAGGCGTAGTCGTAGGTGGGCATGGCGGCTCCTTGCGCAGCAGTGGCAGGGCGTTGTGCGGTCAGACCAGGTCGGGCGACAACGGCATGGCAATGGAGCCGTCCAGGTGCTTGATCGGTCCGGCCGCGCTGGGGTTGATGTCGAAGTCAAAGATCTGCGTAGGCAGCCACAGCGTGGCGCAGGCGTTGGGCACGTCCACCACGCCGCTGATGTGACCCTGCACGGGCGCGGTGCCCAGGATGGAATACGCCTGAGCTCCGGAGTAGCCAAATTTCTTGAGGTACTCGATGGCGTTCAGGCAGGCCTGGCGGTAGGCCACGTTCACGTCCAAGTAGTACTGCTTGCCCGCCTCATCCACCGAGATGCCTTCAAAGATCAGGTAGTCGTTGTAGGTCGGCGTGATGGGGCTGGGCTTGAAGATAGGGTTCTTGATGCCGTACTTGGCCATGCCGCCCTTGATGAGGGTGACCTTCATGTGCACCCAGCCTGCCATCTCGATGGCGCCGCAGAACGTGATCTCTCCATCGCCCTGGCTGAAGTGCAGGTCGCCCACGCTCAAGCCCGCGCCGTCCACATACACCGGGAAGAACACCTTGGCGCCGCGCGACAAGTCCTTGATATCGCAGTTGCCGCCATGCTCGCGCGGCGGCACGGTGCGTGCGCCCTCGGCTGCTGCCTTGGCCTTGGCCTCGCCCGTGAGGCGGCCCATGTGGGCTGTGCCCGCCGAGGGCGGATTGGCCAGCCCAGCCGTGGGTGCCGAGTCGATGAGCGCCTGCTCGCGCGCATTCCACTGCTCCAGCATCTTGCGGTCAGGCAGGCAGCCAATCAGGCCGGGGTGGATGAGCCCCGCGTACTTCACGCCCGGCACATGGCGCGAGCTGGTGAACATGCCATGAAAGTCCCAGATGGACTTTTGCGCCTGGGGGAAGTGCTCGGTCAGAAAGCCGCCGCCATTGTTCTTGCTGAAAAAGCCGTTGAAGCCCCACAGACTGTCTTGCTTGGCCCCAATGTCCAGCAGGTCTACCACCAGCAGATCGCCCGGCTCGGCACCCTTCACGCCCACCGGGCCGCTGAGGTAGTGCACCGTGGTCAGGTCAATGTCGCGCACATCGTCGGCGCTGTCGTTGTTTTGGATGAAGCCGCCCGTCCAGTCAAACGTCTCCAGCACAAACTCATCGCCCGGGTTGACCCAGCAGGCCATGGGGATGTCGGGATGCCAGCGGTTGTGGATGTTTTCGTTCTCGGTGGGCGACTTGCTCAGATCGACCTTGATCAGGGTTTCAGCCATGGCGTGCTCCTTGGAAGGGGTGGGTGGAAAAATGAAAAAGCGAGATAAAAGCTCCAGGGCCTGCAAGGCAAGCTGCCTGTGAAACGGTCACGGCCAACGCCAGTGCCCCCGCGCAAGGGCCGCCCCGCCGCGCTGGGGGCGTCCCCCTCCCGCAGCGCGCAGCGATGCTAGAGAGGGGGAAGGCGCGAAGCGACACAGGGGGTGCCTCATACAGAGAGATACGCTTTGATGCGCTGCTGGTCGGTGTCGGCCCGTGCGGTCTCATGCACCAGGCGGCCGCCCTCGATGACGAACAGCCGGTCGGCCACATCCATGGCAAACGACAGCACCTGCTCGCTCACCACGATGGTGGTCTGGCGCAGCTTGCGGATCTCGTTGAGCGCCTTGGCGATGTCTTTGATGATGGAAGGCTGAATGCCCTCGGTGGGCTCATCAAGCAGCAGCACCTTGGGGTCGGTGACCAGGGCGCGGGCAATGGCCAGTTGCTGCTGCTGCCCGCCCGACAGGTTGCCGCCCTTGCGCCGGCGCATGTCCCACAGCACCGGGAACAGCGCATAGATGTCTTCTGGAATCTGCCGCGTCTTGGAGTTCTCCAGGCCGGTCTCGATGTTTTCCTCGACCGTGAGGGTCGGGAAAATCATGCGCCCCTGGGGCACATAGGCAATGCCCTTGGCCACGCGGCGAAAGCTCTCGTCCTTCGTCACGTCCTGGCCTGCCACGGTGATCTGGCCGCTTTTGACCGGCATCACGCCCATGAGGCTTTTGAACAGCGTGGTTTTGCCCATGCCATTGCGGCCCATGATGGCCACGGTCTCGTTGGCACGGCCTTCAAACGAGATGCCGTGCAGCGCCTCGCTCTGGCCGTAGGCGACAAACAGGTCTTCGACTTTCAACATAGTTGTGCTCCAGAGGGTTTGGAGGATGGACGGAGAGGGCTGCGGTCGCTCCAGGGGCCGTCTCGCATTGCATTCGTCCTGGCGCTGCACGTCATCCACACCGCATGAAGCGGGCGCGGCCCATACCAGGGCGGCCGAGCAAGGGCCGCCCCGCAGCGAGGGCTGCGTCCCCTTGCCCACCTTGCGCAGCAAGGTGAGAGCGGGGGGAAGCGGCGCAGCCGCTCAGGGGGGCGCTTCATCTCAATGGCCCAGGTACACGTCGATGACCTTAGGGTCAGCCTGCACCTTCTCCATGGGGCCCTCAGCCAGGATCTTTCCCTGGTGCATCACCGTGACCTTGTGGGCAATGCGCTTGACGAACTCCATGTCGTGTTCGATCACGATCACCGCGCGGTTCTTGCAAATGCGCTGCAGCAACTCGGCCGTCAGCTCGCGCTCGCGGGCGCTCATGCCGGCAATCGGCTCGTCAAGCATGAGCAGCTCGGGCTCCTGCATCAGCAGCATGCCAATCTCCAGCCACTGCTTTTGCCCGTGGCTGAGCAAGCCCGCTTCGGTATCGAGCTTGTCGCCCAGGCCAATGTCCTCGGCCACCACCTGCACGCGGGCCTTGACCTCGTCGGTGCACTTGAAGGCCAGCGCCCCCAGCACCGAGCGGCCTGCGGGGTACGACACCTCCAGGTTCTGAAAGACCGAGAGGTTCTCGTAGATCGAGGGCGTCTGGAACTTGCGGCCGATCCCTAAGCGCACGCGCTGGTGCTCGGCCATGCGGGTCAATTCTTCGTTCTTGAACTTGATGCTGCCGCCCGTGGCACGGGTCTTGCCACAGATGAGGTCGAGCAGCGTGGTCTTTCCCGCACCGTTGGGGCCGATGATCACGCGCAGCTCGTTCTTGTCGATGTACAGCGTCAGGGCATCGATGGCCTTGAAGCCGTCGAACGACACCGTGAGGTCTTCCACGGCGAGGGCGAAGTCGGTATTGCTCATGGGGCGTGCTCCGTGGCGTGGGGTGTCAGGCGCCCTGGCGGCTCACGCCGTCGGGCAGGGCATCGGGCGCGGGCGCGGGCGCGGGCGCCACGCTGACCGATGCTGTGGGGACGGCATTTGCGGCAGTTGCAGCCTCTGCCACCGGCCGGGGTGGCACCGAGGCCTGGCGCAGGGCCTCGCGGCGGCCCTTCCACCAGGGCACAACGTGGCTCTCCCACAAGCCCGCCAACCCCATAGGGAAGGCCATGGTCACGCCGATGAACAGGCCCGCCATCAAGAACAACCAGGCTTCCGGAAAGCTTTCCGAGAAAAACGTCTTACCCGCATTCACCAGCAGCGTGCCGTACACCGCGCCCACCAGGCTCATACGCCCGCCCACGGCGGCGTAGATCACCATCTCGATGGAGGGCACGATGCCCACGAAGCTCGGTGACATGAACCCCACCTGCAGCGAAAACAACGCCCCGCCAATGCCTGACAACGCAGCCGCCAGGCAGAAGGTGAATATCTTGAAATTGGCCACGTCGTAGCCCGAAAAGCGCACGCGGTCTTCCTTGTCGCGCATGGCCAGCAGCAGCGTGCCCACCTTGCCGGTCTGGATCCAGCGGCACAGCACGATAGAGCCGATGAGCAGCGCCACGCACACGTAGTACAGGATGTACTTGGCGCTGTCGGTGCGCGTGTCCCAGCCCCACAGCGTCTTCAGGTCAGTCATGCCGTTGACGCCGCCGGTGTAGCCCTGCTGGCCAATGATGAGCACCGTGAGAATCAGCGCCACCGCCTGCGTGATGATGGCGAAATACACCCCCCCCACGCGGCGCTTGAACATGGCAAAGCTGATGAGCCAGGCCAGCAGCGCAGGCACCACGATGACGGCGGCCAGCGAGAACGGCAGGCTCTTGAACGGCACCCAGAAGCTGGGCAGCTCGGTGATCTGGTTCCAGTCCATGAAGTCGGGAATGCCGGGCGTGGACTGGATCTTGGTGCTGATGGGGTCAGACGCTTCCAGCTTCAAAAACATGGCCATGGCATACCCGCCCAGGCCAAAGAAAACACCCTGCCCCAGGCTGAGCACACCACCGTACCCCCACACCATCACCAGGCCGATGGCGACAAAGGCGTAGGTGAGGTACTTGCCCACCAGGTTGAGGCGAAAAATGTCGAGCGCCAGCGGCAGCACCAGGGCCAGCAGCACGGTGAGCAGCACCAGGCTGGCAAGCTGGTAGCGCAGGATCCAGGCTTTGAGGGCATTCATGCGGAGACTCCGTTGAGCGCGGTGGGAATGGTCGGGTGTGCGGATGTCATCGACGAACCTTCGATGCAAAGAGTCCTTGGGGTCGCACCATCAGGATCAGCACGATCAACGACAGCGTGATCACCTTGGCCATGGAACCCGCCAGGAAAAACTCGGTGATGGACTGCGTCTGCGCAATGCCAAAGGCCGAAACCACCGTGCCCAGCAAGCTCGCTGCGCCACCAAAGGTGACGACCAGGAACGCATCCACGATGTACAACGAGCCGCTAGTGGGGCCGGTGGAGCCGATGGTGGTGAACGCAGCCCCCGCCACACCCGCAATGCCGCAGCCGATGGCAAAAGTGAGGCGGTCAGTCTTTTGGGTGTCAATGCCAATGGCGTTGGCCATGACGCGGTTGCTCACCGTGGCCCGCACACGCAAGCCCCAGCGGCTTTTGTGCAGCGCCAGCAGCACACCTGCGGTCACCACGGCGGTGAGCCCCAGCACAAACAGGCCATTGATCGGAATGTCCAGCCCTGGGGCAGGCGCCCAGGAGCCCATCAGCCACTCAGGCAGCGTGGGGCTGACCTCCTTGGGCCCGATGAAGGTGCGAAAGCACTGCTGCAGCGCCAGGCTGATGCCCCAGGTGGCCAGCAGCGTATCGAGCGGGCGCTTGTACAGGTGGCGAATCAGTCCCCACTCCACCAGCCAGCCCGCGGCAAAGGCAAAGCCAAAGGCCGCGATGATGGCCAGCGGAAAGTAGTACGGCGCCATCTGCGGCGCATGGTTGGCCGCCAGCGTAGAGCCCAGGTAGATGGTGTAGGCGCCAATCGTCATGAACTCGCCATGCGCCATGTTGATAACGCCCATCTGCCCAAAGATGATGGCCAGCCCCAGGCCCATGAGCAGCAGCACGGCAAACAGGCTCAGGCCCGCAAAGCCCTGCATCAGGCCAATGTTGAGCATTTCGGAAAAGGTCATGTTGCAGCTCCTGCGTGCAGGCCAATCGAAAAGAGAGCGATTTGCGCGAAGCACAGCCCCGCAGCAGTCATCCGGTCACTGCGCCCGCTACTGGCGCGGCGCAAATGCCAGGGACACCGAGGAAGGGCCGCCCCGCACCGAGGGTGTCGTCCCCCTCCCGCGCAGCGAGAGAGGGGGAAGGCGCGAAGCGCCTCAGGGGGTGACTTCTCACTGCTTACTGGTATCCCTTGGGAAACGGATCGGGCTTGATCAGGTTCGGAGACTCGGACACCACCTTGAACGTGGCGTCTGGCATGCCCATGGCGATGCGCGACTTGCTCCACAGGTGGTGGTTGGCATCCACCTTCACGTAGCCTTCAGGCGCCGTGGTCAGCTCAATGCCCGGCGATGCGGCCACCACCTTGTCCACGTCAAAGCTCTTGGCCTTTTCCACGGCGGCCTTCCACAGCCAGGGGCCCAGATAGCCCGCCTGCGTCACGTCGCCGATCACGGCGTCCTTGCCGTACTTGGCCTTGAAGGCGGCCACAAACTTCTTGTTGTTCTCGTTGTCGAGCGACTGGAAGTACTTCATCGACGAATAGAACCCCGCGAAGTTCTCGCCGCCCACACCGGTCATCTCGTCCTCCGTGACGGACAACGTCACCAGCAGTTGCTTGTCGCCCGTGATGCCTGCGGCCTTGAGCGCCTTGTAGAACGCCACGTTGGAGCCGCCCACCACCGCCACAAACAGGCAGTCTGGCTTTTGCACCTTGATCTTGTTCATGAGCGAGCCGAAGTTGGTGCTGCCCAGCGGGTAGTACTCCTCGCCCACCACCTTGCCCTTCTGGAAGTTCTCGATGTGCTTGCGCGCGATCTTCATCGAGGTGCGGGGCCAGATGTAGTCCGATCCAATCAGGAAGAACGTCTTGGCTTTCTTCTCGGTCTTGGCCCACTCCAGGCTGTACAAAATTTGCTGCGTGGCCTCCTGGCCGGTGTAGATCACGTTCTTGGACTGCTCCAGGCCTTCATAGAAGGTGGGGTAGTACAGCAGGCCGTTTTCTTTTTCAAACACGGGCAACACGGCTTTGCGCGAGGCGCTGGTCCAGCAGCCGAACACGGCGGCGCAGTGGTCGTTGATGAGCAGCTTCTTGGACTTTTCGGCAAACGTCGGCCAGTCAGAGGCGCCGTCTTCCTTGATGACCTTGATCTTGCGGCCCAGCACCCCCCCCATGGCGTTGATCTGGTCAATGGCCAGCTGCTCGGCCTGGATGGAGCCCGTTTCAGAAATGGCCATGGTGCCGGTGGCCGAGTGCAGCTGGCCCACCGTGACCTCCGTGTCCGTCACCGCCAACTTGGTGGTGTTGACCTGGGCCGTGGGCTGCGCAAACGACCAGGCGGGCAAGCCTGCCACCGAGGCGGCCCCCAGCGCTTGCAACATGCGGCGGCGGCCGGGCTCTGCGGCGTTGGGGCCAGAGGTGCGGGGGTCTGATGGGTGGCTCATGAGGACGCTCCTTGCAGGATCAGGAAGGGGTTGAAACGACGGGGTTGGGGCGGTGTGTCCGCTCTGGGTTGAAGATTAGGGACAACCCTTGTTCGCGCCCATACGTCAATTAACGTAGGTGGCGTACGCAGCCCGTGCCACTTCAGCGGGGGACGTAGAACGCTTCTTGCTTGGTGCCCTGCATGGCCCACCCGCTCCCCCCCGATCCCCAGAGCGCGCCGCAGACCATCTTTCGGTTCCGGCGCGAATACAACGCCTGGGTGGCCGACGAGACGATGGAGGACTACGCACTGCGCTACACGCCCAAGGGCTTTCGGCGCTGGAGCGAGTTCCGCGTGGCCAACACGGCCTTTGGCTCGCTGTCGTTCCTGGCGCTGGAAGCCATTGGCGGCGCCATTGCGCTGAACTACGGCTTCAGCAATGCGATGTGGGCCATCCTCACGGTGGGGCTGCTGATCTTTCTGACGGGGCTGCCCATTGCCTACTACGCCGCGCGCTACGGGCTGGACATGGACCTTCTCACCCGCGGCGCGGGCTTTGGCTACCTGGGCTCCACCATCACCTCGCTGATCTACGCGGTGTTCACCTTCATCTTCTTTGCGCTGGAGGCGGCCATCATGGCGCTGGCGCTGCAGATGGTGGTGGACTGGCCGCTGGAGTGGTGCTACATCGTGTCGTCGCTGGTCATCCTGCCTTTGGCCATGCGCGGCATCACGCTCATCTCGCGGCTACAGGCCTGGACGCAGCCGCTGTGGCTGTTCTTGCTGCTGCTGCCCTTTGTGTGGATTGCCCTGGCCCAGCCGCAGCTGTACCGCGACTTTGCGGGGCTTTCCGGCCTCAAGAGCGGCAGCAGCCAGTTCGACCCGCTCATGTTTGGTGCAGCAGCGGCGGTGATCTTTTCGCTCGTGGTGCAGATTGGCGAGCAGGTGGACTTTTTGCGCTTTCTGCCCGAGCGCACCGCCGCCAACCGCCTGCGCTGGTGGGGCGCGGTGCTGGTCGCGGGGCCGGGCTGGGTGGTGACGGGCATGCTGAAGATGGCGGGCGGCGCCTTTTTGGCCTTTGCTGCGTTGCAGTTCGAGGTGGGCACACAGCGTGCGGCCGAGCCCACGCAAATGTTCCTCGCAGGCTTTCATCAGGTGATGCAGGCCCTGGGCCTGCCGGGGCTGGCGGTGGCCGTGACGGTGGTGTTTGTGGTGGTGTCACAGATCAAGATCAACGTCACCAATGCGTATGCGGGCTCGTTGGCCTGGTCCAATTTTTTTGCCCGCATCACCCGCAGCCACCCTGGCCGCGTGGTGTGGCTGGTGTTCAACGTGCTGATCGCCACGCTGCTGATGACGCTGGGCGTGTTTGGCGCGCTCGAAAAAGTGCTGGCGGTCTACAGCAACGTCGCCATTGCCTGGGTGGGTGCGCTGGTGGCCGACCTGGTCATCAACAAGCCGCTGGGCCTGTCGCCCAAGGGCATTGAGTTTCGCCGCGCGCACCTGTACGACTTCAACCCCGTGGGCCTGGGCGCCATGGTGCTGGCGGCCACGGTGGCCTGCTGCGCCTATGCGGGGCTGCTGGGCGAAGAGGCTGCCGCGTTCTCGCCCTTCATCGCGCTGGTGCTGTCGATTGCGCTGGCGCCCCTGCTGGCGTGGATGACCCAGGGCCGCTACTACCTGGCCCGCACGCCGGACAACGACTGGAAGCCCGGCGAGATCGTGCGCTGCGCGGTGTGCGAGAACCAGTTCGAGTCGGAAGACATGGCGCGCTGCCCGGCCTATGCCGCGCCCATTTGCTCACTGTGCTGCTCGCTCGAATCGCGCTGCCACGACCGCTGCAAGACGGGCTCGCGCGCGGCAGACCAGTTGCGCGGCGTGGTGGAGGCCTTGTTGCCAAAGCGCTGGGCCATCAAGGTGAACTTTCGCGTGGGGCAGTACGCCATGGTGCTGGTGTCGCTGTGCGCGGCCATGGCGTTTTTGGTGGGCGTGGTGTATGTGCAAGAGGGCCTGCAGAGCCCCGCGCATGCCACCCTGCTGCAGATGCCCTTTCTCAAGGTGTTTGCCCTGCTGGCCTTGCTGGCGGCCGTGTGTGCCTGGTGGGTGGTGCTGAGCACCGACAGCCGCCGCATGGCGCAAGACGAGTCGGAGCGGCAGACCCAGTTGCTGCTGCAAGAGATCGAGGCCCACAAGCGCACCGACGCCGAGCTGCAGGCCGCCAAGGACCAGGCCGAATCGGCCAACCAGGCCAAGACACGCTACGTGGCGGGCATGACGCACGAGCTGCGCTCGCCGCTCAACAGCATCCTGGGCTACACGCAAATCCTGCTCAAACACCCGCACACCGAAGGCTGGCTGCGCGAGACGCTATCGACCATGCAGCACAGCGGCCTGCACATGCATGCGCTGATCGATGGATCGCTGGAGCTGGCCCGCATCGAGGCGGGGCGGCTGCGGCTGGACCTGGCCCCCCTGCCCCTGCCCGACCTCATCGAGAACATCGAGGCCATGCTGCGCCCGCAGGCCCAGGCCAAGGGCTTGCGCTTTGTGGTGGAGACGCTGGGCACCATGCCGGCCTGGATTCGCGCCGACGCCAAGCGGCTGCGGCAGATTCTGATCAACCTGTTGTCCAACGCGGTGCGCTTTACCGAACGCGGCGAGGTGCGCCTGCGCATGGACTTTCGCCAGCATGTCTCGCGCATCGAGGTGATCGACACCGGCATTGGCATTGAGCCGCAGGACCTGGAGCGCATCTTCGTGCCGTTTGAGCGCGGCAGCGCAGGTCGCCGCGCCAGCGAGGCGGGCACCGGCCTGGGCCTGACCATCACGCATTTGCTGACCGAGCTGATGGGCGGGCAGCTCACACTCACCAGCACGCCCGGACAGGGCAGCACCTTCACCGTGCGGCTGTACCTGCCCGGCATGGCCGCCGACCCGCACTGGACCACGCCCAGCCGCGCGGCGCTGCGCTCGGTGATTGGCTACCTGGCGCCGCAACGCACGCTGCTGGTGGTGGACGACCAGCCCCTGCAGCGCCAGTTGCTCGCCGGGCTGCTGGTGCCCTTGGGCTTTGTGGTGCGTGAGGCGGCCAGCGGGCGCGAGTGCCTGGAGATCGTGCGCCAGACCCCGCCCGACCTGGTGCTGCTGGACATCACCATGGACGACTTGGACGGCTGGCAAACCGCCGCCTTGCTGCGCGATCTGCGGCCTGCGGCCGAGCTGCCCATCGTGTTCGTGTCGGCCAACCTGTTCGAGCACGAGTCCTCGCGCCTGGCGGCCCAGCAGTGCCAGGGCTTTGTGGGCAAGCCGGTGATCGAATCCGAACTGCTGCAGGCGCTGGAGCAGGCGCTGCAGCTGGAATGGGTGCGCGACAACACACCGCTGGCCCACGCCCCACGCAGCGCCACCGGGCCAGTGGACCCGCACGACACCCTGGCCACGCTGCCGGGCGACCTGCGCGAAAACCTCGCGCGCCTGGCACGGTCAGGCCAGGCCGCTGCGCTGCGTGAGCAATTGCGGCGTGCACGCGCTGAGCTGCCGAACCACCAGGCCACCCTGGCGCTGTTGCAAGCCTGCGCCGACCGTTTCGACTTTGAAGCCCTGGCCGAGCACCTGCGTGCGGTGCAAGCGGCCGATGCATGAAAGAGCACCATGTCCGACGCCGAGACTGACCCCCAAGCCCTGGCAGAGGCTGGCCCCCAGCCCGCCCCCCCGGCGCCGCAGCGCGTGATCCTGGTGGTGGACGACGCGCTGGACACCCTGCGCATGCTGTGCGACGCCCTGGCCGCAGAAGGCTACGCGGTGCTGGCCGCGCGCGACGCCCAGGAGGCCCTGCAGCGCTTTGACATCACTGTGCCCGACGGCGTGCTGCTCGATGCCGTGATGCCCGGCATGGACGGCTTTGCGCTGTGCCGCCAGCTCAAGGCCACGCCGCCGTGGTCGCATGTGCCCATCGTTTTCATGACGGGGCTGTCAGACACCGAGCAAATCCTGCAGGGCTTTGCCAGCGGTGGGGTGGACTATGTCGTCAAGCCGCTGCGCATTCCCGAGGTGCTGGCGCGGCTGGCCACCCATGTGCGCAACGCACAGGCCACACGGCTGGCGCGCGAAGCGGTGGATGTGGCCGGGCTCGGCGTGGTGGTGCTCGACGGCCAGGGCCGCGTGGCCTGGCGATCCCCCCAGGCCCTGCGCTGGCTCGAAGCCGCCTTTGCCGCAGCGCCTGCGCCGCACGATGCGGCGGCGGCCTGGCTCAACCGCGCACAGCGCACGGGCGGGCAGACCCTGGCACTGGCCGATGGCCGCCAGTTGCTGGCGCGCCACCTGGGGGCCAGCGGCCTGGCCGAGTCGATGCTGCTGCTCAGCCATGCCGCCCCCGAGGCCGCTGCGCCGCGCCACCTGCAGCAGGTGGCCCTGACCCCGCGTGAAACCGAGGTGCTGTCCTGGCTCAGCAAGGGCAAGACCAACCGCGACATTGCCGACATCCTGGGCATGAGCCCGCGCACGGTGAACAAGCACCTGGAGCACATCTTCGAAAAGCTGGGGGTCGAAACACGCACCGCTGCGGCGGCCATCGCAGGGCAGCTCTTGCAGGCTTGATCTTGCAGGCTTGGGCCAGAAATTTAGATTAAATGGGCCTCCAGCGCTTATCCCTAAAGCGCCAGCAGCTATCCAAAACATAGCAAATACACCCTGCCGCGTCAGGCCGCCGCATGCCCCATGGCCGAGGCGGGCAGGCCAAACACCCGGTCAAACACCCAATTGAAGACAAAGGTGTAGCAAAGGAAGAAGACGATGAGCGCCAGGTCCATCACAAAGGCCTGCCACAGGCTCACGTTGAACCACCAGGCAAACAGCGGCACCAGCGTGAAGACGAGCCCCCCTTCAAACCCGATGGCATGGGCTATGCGGCGGCCGATGCCACGCCCACGCACCGCCTGGCGGGCCTCCCAGCGCTCAAAGGCCCAGTTGAAGACCACGTTCCACACCACGGCCACTGCCGACGCAGCCACCGCCACCACGCCCGAGTGCCCGGCGCCCTGCCCCGTCAGCACCGCCAGCCCCAGCGTCGCGGCGGCAATGGCGATGAGTTCGTACAGGGTGACGTACAGCACGCGGCGCTTGGGGCCTTGCAGGCTGCGCCACAGGGGTTGAATCAGGGAGTTGGAAGTCATGGCTGTGCACTTTATGTGCACCTTGCTGATATATAAAGTCAGCTTCTTTCAGATTAATTGATAGTTCAAGCCCATGGCCTTTTCTTCCGACAGCGTGCAGGTGTTCTTGGCGGCGCTGGACCACGGCTCGTTCTCGGCCGCTGCGCGGGCGCTGTCGCGGGTGCCTTCGGCGGTGAGCATGACCATCGCCCACCTGGAGGCCGAGCTGGCCGTGCAGCTGTTTGACCGCAGCGGGCGCGAACCCCGGCCCACCGCTGCCGCAAGGGCGCTGGAGCCCCAGGCGCGGCTGCTGGCCGGGCAGCTGCAGCAGCTCAACGCCCAGGCGCTGGCACTGACGCAGGGGCTGGAGGAGCGCCTGACCCTGGCCATTGCCCCCGAGCTGCTGGCCGCGCGCTGGACGGCGCCACTGGCCGCGCTGGCGCACGAATACCCGCTGCTGCAGGTGGAAGTGCTGGCCGCCCCGCAGGTGGATGCGCTGGCGTTGCTGCACAGCGGCCGCGCCCAACTGGCGCTGGTGTTCGAGCGGCCCAGCATTGACGGGCGCGAGGGCTTTCAAGAGGTGGGCACCGAAACCCTGGTGGCCGTGATGGCGCCCGACCACCCGGTGCTGGCCACCGCGCGCGCGGCCGCCCAGGCCCGCGGCGAAGCCCCCGCCAGCGCCATGCTGCGCGAGGAGCACCTGACCACCACGCGCCAGATCGTGGTGGCCAGCCGCGACCTGGCGCAGACCGACCCGCGCTTTGTGTTTGCCCGCCACCACTGGCGCACCGACAACCACCTGGCCGCGCTGGGCCTGATCGAGGCCGGGCTGGGCTGGGGCTGGCAGCCGCGCGCACTGGTGCAGCCGCGCATCGAATCGGGCCGGCTAGTGGAGATGCCGTTTGAGAACCTGAGCAACGGCGCCGCCCTGTGGGTGGATGTGGTGTGGTCCAAGGAGCGGCCTCTGGG
Source organism: Acidovorax sp. 62 (assembly GCF_002754495.1). Taxonomy (NCBI): domain Bacteria; kingdom Pseudomonadati; phylum Pseudomonadota; class Betaproteobacteria; order Burkholderiales; family Comamonadaceae; genus Acidovorax; species Acidovorax sp. 62. Next base: position 4,206,076 of record NZ_PEFJ01000001.1, on the reverse strand, counting down.
CCTGGGCGCGCGGCGGTTTGTGGCGTTGATGGAACGCACCCAGCCGCCTGCGTAGGCACAGTCAACCCGGCTGGGGGGTGTGCCTTGTGGCCCCTAGGTGCGGTGCGGCCACGCATCAACAGCCGGGCGGCTGTCGCGGCTGAAGCTGCTGAGGCAATTGAGAGCGTCTGATCCTTGGTCCGTATCGGCCTGTTCACGGGCATTAAAGTCTGAGACAGCCAAACGGGGCGCGATGGAGCGCGTCTGGCGATCTTTCGCTGAGAAAGTCTGAGACAGATGCCCCCGTGGGACTCATCTACAACCAGTCGTGGCGTCAATGTCTGAGACAGCGCCAAGGTCCGCTCCAAGCTCAAGCGCGACGTGCCTGCGAGTGAGTACTATCGGCCAAGAGCAGCCGTTCATTGCAAATGGAAGCGGACGCTCAATGCTTTATCCCGGAAGTGATCTGCGAGCATGGCACTTGCGCCGTCCCCTCGATGGAATGGGTAGATTTCTGTCCTAGGACCACATGACCTCAAATACCTTTTGATCGGCTGCGAGACGTCCTACTTTTCTCCGAACACTTTCATCTGCAGGGACCACTTCGCTTGCACTCAGTCGGCTGATAAATGCGGCAAATTCATCCGGCTCACACGTGGAGACGATGATGACGCCCTGAATAGCAAGCTCTTCTTCTTCCGTTCCAGCGCGGCTAAGGAAAACACTTTCAACGCCAGGAAGACCGAGTAGTAGTTGAAATGCTTCGCTGAGTTCCGAGCACGATAGGCGCCCTTCAAAATTCGGAGCGAATGCAGCTTCCGCATCTGGGTGACAAAGAAACTCTTGTACCGTCATCAGCGGCAGACCTAGCGCACCCGGGCTCCCCCATCTGTCAATCATGCTGTGCACAAGTTGAGAGATGCGACCAGACCACCCTTTTGCGAGATCCGTCATGTCAATGACAATCGATTTCCCATGTACCGTTGAAATCGTAGATTTCTTGCTTCCATCGCCGTGTTTACTTGAACAGGCGGAGACCTCTTTCCAAGCGAGCCTCAAGCTGCCTTGAGAACCGGAGACATACATGGCGTCCGAGGTGAAGTAGTACTTGGACTTGTAGATGGCGTACACGCGATCGTGCGGCTGCAGGTCGATGGGAACTGCAGTTGTCCCTTCCGAGAAAACCTGGCAATACGTGCCGCGTCCCTCGTTGGCCTCCATCTGAAACATCCTTGCGATAAAAGCCTTCGGATCGTCGATGAGTGCCATAAGAAAGATCTAAAGGTAATTGCGAACGCAAATTTTGACTGAATGAACTGTGCCGCTAGAGATGTTCTGGACATTGATGCCTCTTGAAAGAGACCTGCAGTCTAGTTTTTTGTTGCAGCACCGTTGAATCGCTCGAGTATAAAAATGCCACGATACTGGGCAAGGTTCGACGAAACAAACTACAGATTTCGAGCAGGCAGGTCTAGGGCTAACAACAGCTCTTTTTCGGACCACGAGTAGCGGATTTGTGAATCAATGACGGCTTTTGGGAAGGGAAGCTCACCGTCGGCTCAGGGCCCAAAGCGGAATTCCGCGAAGTCAGACTTCCCGCCCGAAGCAGTCTTTCAGCTAAGGCGCGCAAAGCGGTCATCCAATGAGCGACAGACCATGTAGCGGCCCAACTCCGTGCAAGCTATAGTATTTTTAACGAATGCACTCGCGGGACCTGACCCAGCAAACCGTGTGGTGCACAATACAGGAGGAGCGGGGGGTTTCATGACTGAATTTAGTACTGTATTTTTATGCAGAAAACATGCCGTAAAGCTAGGTTTCAGGCCACTTGCAGCGTTGTCTACGTGCCCATTTAAACCGCAAGCGCCAGATATGGCCTGCGGCTTAGTGGGTTAGGCGCCGGAGATACGCGTGTTTGCATTTCTAAGAAAGACGGGGAAGAAAGATCCGCACGATCTCGAGCAGTTAATTTTTGACATTGCAGAACACAAACGTGATTCCGATTTCCATCATCTGTACAAGATGATGGTTGGTCGGGACGTTTTTGCCGGAATCGATCCCACGTCAATCCCTTCCTTTGCCAAGCCCGGTATTTCATACACAACTCAAGCCAGCGATCGGCTTGTGATGAAGAGCGTCACCATTCCAAGTAACGGAACTTGGTCTTCAGCCGCGACGCTACCGTCGCACCCTTCACTGAAAGATGGCTATGTCGGAATGCCGTGGGTCGATTTCCTGAAGATGACGCTAAAGCTCGCCGAGCTTCAAGGAGCCATGCTTCAAGGAAAGACGTCTTGGATCGCCTTCGACAAGCAGCGCATTGCCTATGTTCTCTCGAAAGCCGACGCCTAATCCTTCCATTGAGAGGATGTCACCCGGCAAGCCGGGCGCCGCCTCACATGTTAAACGTTAGACCTCACAGTGAAGTTCTTGCAAAAATGGTGGCTGCACGGAGTCTTGGCGCTCCTAGTCGTTGGCTTCTCGTATGCGGTCTTGGAAGACTTCTCTCCGAGTCTTCGTCCAAGACCTTCTGAGCGGATGGTCCTATCCTGTGCACAGTTTGCTGACGGCATGGAGATGTCCCAAGTACAAGCCATCGTGACGCAAAGCAATTTGTCCATGCACTCGGCCGCAAACGATGCGATCGTCAGAATCAGTGACGGGTGTATGTGCATTTTGGGAGCCATTGACGGAAGGCTCAGTCGCAACACTCTTCAGTGCAGTCACTCGAAGACTGCGTTGTTTGGAGCGGCATGGTGAGGCCCAACGAAACGGTCAAGACCGACATCCTGCGACTCATGTTCCCCTTGAACGTCCGCTTTAATTTGCCACCACAGGCTGCTTCTGGCCGATAGTAAGCGCTCGCCGTAGATTCGAATGGCGGCAACCGCTGCATAGTGATCGCTACCACCTGGCTGTGCGTCTCAGACTTTATTGCGTCGTCTCAGACTTTATTGCGTGTGAACACGGCCTCTACCCCCAGGTTCACCATTCCCGCCCATCAAAACTGAAAGCAAATGCGAATTAGTTGCATTTAATTGGATAATGGCGCCCCGCTCGTCCTTTGCCTGGCGCGGTGGCCTGTGTGGGCTGCGGCGTTGGGTGGGCGGGTTTGTCCGTCCCTTTCAGACCCCATCACCATGTCTTCATTCCCTTTCCGGCCCGTGCGACACCATGCCGTGGCCCGCGCTGCGCTGGCGCTGTGTACCCTGGCTGCTACCTCTCACGCCTTTGCCCAGTCGGGCGAGGCACCGGCCAGCCCCGCCTTGTCTGAAGTGCAGGTGCGCGAAACCTCGGGCAGCAGCGGCTACCAGGGCGCGCAGCGCAACACCGCAGCCACCCGCACCGACACCCCGCTCATCGAGACGCCGCAGTCCGTGCGCGTGGTGCCCCAGCAGCTCATGCAAGACCTGGGCGCCCGCCGCCTGGCCGACACGGTGGACTTTGTCAGCGGCATCACCCGCCTCAACGACTTTGGCGGCACCTGGGACAACTACGCCATTCGCGGCTTCAGCAACACCGACGGCGGGCAGCTGCTCAACGGCTTTGCCTCCAACCGGGGCTATGGCCCGCAGCGCGATGTGGCCAGCGTGGAGCGCGTGGAGTTCCTCAAAGGCCCCGCCGCTGCTTTGTACGGCAGCAGCGAGCCCGGCGGCACGCTCAATGTGGTCACCAAAAAGCCCCAGTTCACCGCCGCCAACAAGGCGGGCGTACAGGTGGGCACCCTGGGCTATCGGCGTACCACGCTCGACAGCACCGGCCCGCTGGGCACCGACGTGGCTTACCGCCTGAACGTGGCGGCTGAAGACGGCGCCAGCCGCTCGAACCTGGTGGACAACCGCAAGATGGTGGTGGCCCCGGCCATCACCTGGAATCTGGGGCCCAACACCGTGCTGAACTACGAGGCCGAGTTCATCCGCATCCGCACCCCGCTGGACCGGGGCCTGGTGCAGGTCAACGGCAATGTGGGGGCCCTGCCACGCGACCGCTTCCTGGGCGAGCCCGACCGGGGCAACCTGCATGTCAATGGCGACACCCACCAGATCACGCTGGACCATGACCTGGGCAGCGGCTGGCGCACGCGCCTGGGCGCGTCGTACCGCGAAACCGAGCTGTACGGCAACGCCGTGGACTTTGGCACGGGCCAGCTGGGCGTGCTGGGCAGCGACGGCCGCACCCTGGCGCGCAGCGACAGCTGGCGCAGCCTGCCTTCGCGGGACACGTCGGTGCAAGCCGAAGTGGAAGGCAAGGTCACCACCGGCGCGCTGCGCCACACCGTGCTGGCGGGGGTGGACTCGTGGCGGCTGACGTCGGGCCAGGACATTCGCTATTCCACGCAAAAGTACCCCATCGACATCTACAACCCCACCTACGGCACCGTCACCGGCAGCACCTTGGCACAGGGCTACCTGCTCAATGACCGCCTGCGCGCCACCGGCCTGTTTGCGCAAGACCAGATCGACCTGAGCGCCCAGTGGAAGCTGCTGGCCGGCGTGCGTTTTGACAGCTACCACCAGGACAACCAAGACCTGATGGCGGGCACGCGCCAAGTGCACTCCTACTCGGCCACCACGCCGCGCATCGGCCTGACCTACCTGATTGACGCCAACACCTCGGTGTATGCCTCGGCGGGTCGCTCGTTCCGCCCCAATGCGGGCACCGACGAAAACGGCAACGCATTCGACCCGCAAAAGGGCAAGGCGTTTGAGCTGGGCGCCAAGTGGCAGTCGCCCGACCAGCGCCTGAACGCCAACGTGGCGCTGTTTGATATTCGCAAGACCAACGTGCTCACCCGCAGCCCCACCAATGCCAACTTCAGCATTGCCGCTGGCGAGGTGCGCAGCCGGGGGCTGGAGCTGGACTTGGCCGGGCAAATCGACACCCACTGGCGCATGACGGCCAACCTGGCCTACACCGACACCGAAGTCACCCGCGACAACAACGCCGCCCTGCTGGGCAAGCGCCTGCTGAACGTGCCCCGCGTCAGCGCCGGGCTGTTCGCCATCCGCGAAGACCAAGCCCCCTGGGGCGGTCGCTACGGCATTGGCGGTGGGCTGGTGCACGTGGGCGAGCGCACAGGCACCGCTACCGATGCCTACCGCCTGCCCGCCTACACCACGGCGCGCATCACCAGCTACTGGCAAATCGACAAGCGCACGCGCCTGACGCTGGACGTGCAAAACCTGTTCGACAAGACCTACTACACCGCCTCGTGGGGCAACCTGACGGTGATCCCTGGCCTGGGCCGCCAGGTGGTGGCCGGGGTGCAGGTGGCGTTCTGACCGGCGCAGGCTAGGTTATAGGTAAAAATGCTGCCAGCGCTTATTGAATAAGCGCTAGCAGCTATATTTTTAATAGCATTCAATGGCATGAATGCCCGGTGAAGGACTCGGCTGGTATCGTGGCGCCAACGCCCCTGCCAACCCCCACACCGGAGAGCCCCATGCCCTCACCCCATGCCCATGACGCCCTTTGGGGCACCGTCCGCCACAGCCTGGCGCCGCGCTGGGCGCCCTGGCAGCCCGAGCCGGGCAAGCCGTTTGCGCTGGACGCCATCGACCCCAGCGCCAAGCCCTTTTCTACCGGCAGCAAGGCCGAAGACAAAGCGGCGGTGGAAGCCCTGGCCGTGGAGCTGGACGCGCTGCAAAACCTGTTTTACGCCGACAAGCGCTACAAGCTGCTGGTGGTGCTGCAGGGCACCGATACCTCGGGCAAGGACGGCACCATTCGCGGCGTGTTTGGCCGCATGAGCGCCCTGGGCGTGCACGCCGTGGGCTGGAAGGCCCCGACCGAGCCCGAGCTGGCGCACGACTACCTCTGGCGCATCCACCAGCAGGTGCCGCAGGCAGGCGACATCACGGTGTTCAACCGGAGCCACTACGAAGACGTGCTGGTGCCCGTGGTGAACGGCTGGATCACGCCCGAGCAGCACCAGCAGCGCCTGGCGCACATCAACGACTTTGAGCGCATGCTCAGCGAGACGGGCACCATCGTGCTGAAGTTTCTGCTGCACATTGGCAAGGACGAGCAGCGCGAGCGGCTGCAAGAGCGCCTGGACGACCCGGCCAAGCACTGGAAGTTCAGCATGGGAGACATTGCAGTGCGCAAGCAATGGGGCGACTACCGCCGCGCCTACGACACGCTGCTGGGCGCCACGCACACGCCCTGGGCACCGTGGACCATCGTGCCCGCCAACTCCAAAACCCACCGCAACCTGATGATTGTCACCGTGCTGCGTGCGGTGCTGCAGGGCCTGCCCTTGCGCTACCCCACGGGCGACGCGGCGCTGGAGCATTTCACGGTGGAGTGATCCACCAGGCGGGGGCGCCGCCATGCCCAGAGCGTGCCCTGGGCATGGCGCCCCCCTGCACGCTCTATCTCGATTTCAACCGATCACACCAGCTTGTGGCCGCAGTGCTCGCAAAAGCGGTCATCGGCCTGCACCTCGCCATGGCACTGGGGGCAGGCTGGAGCGGCGGGCGCTGTGGATGCCACAGGTGCCGCCGTGGCGGGTGCTACCGGGGCCACCGAGGGCGCTGCCGCAGGGGCCTGGGCTGGCGCAGGGCTGGCCGTATTCGCCGTGTTGTGCGCGGTAGTGGCGGCCGTGGCGGCGGCTGCAGCCGCAGCGGCTTGGGCCTGGGCTTTTTCCTTGAGGTCCGCCACCTTGCTGTTCACTTCTTTGAGGGCTTCGTCTGCAGAGTCACGGATGCTGCCCAGGTCCACCTTCTCGGAAAACTCGCACCAGGTGAGCACGCCCACCATCAGCGGCAGCAAAAAGACAAACGCCGAGGCCAGCGCAAACACCAGGCTGAAGCCCACGCCCGCACCCATCACATGGCCCGAGGCACCGCCCATCATGACGGCCAGCGGGTTGAAGCCGCCACCCATGCGGCCGCCCATACCGTAGCCCATGCCCCCGCCAAAGTCGCCGCCCATGCCGACCACGGCCGCAAACATGCCGCCCACCGTGAACGAGGCCGAGGTGAGCAAACCAAACAGCATCGAGGCGAAGATGGCCGACAGCAGCATGCCGCCTACGATCTTGCCGATGGCCGCAAACGGGTACTTGCGCGTGATGTGCCAGGCGATCGACAGCGAGTGCATGACGCGCTCACCGTCCCACAGTGCAGGCCCGACGATGGACGAGGCCACATACAGCGCCAGCATCAGCGCCGCCATCAGCAGCACCGCCACAGGCACCACCACCACCAGCAGCAATGGCCCCAGCACCGGGATCTTGCAGACAAAGAACACCACGGCCAGGGCCAGGAACACGGCCAGCACGCCCAGCCCCATCACCAGGCCCGCGCCCAGCAGCTTGGGCAGGCACAGCAGCCCGGCCATGAAGTACCCCACCAGCCCCCGGTAGGGGCGGCCCCGGGCCAGGTCAGACAGGCATGCGCCCGCCCCGCTGACACCCGCCATGCCCACCACCACGGCCACGATGGCAAACAGCAGCGTGAAACCAAACCACACGCGGGCCATGACGCCGCCCAGCGCAAACACCAGGGCGGCCACCAGGAAGGCGGCGGCCATGACGGCCATGGCGGGCCAGCAGGTCAGCGCCTCGGGCAGGCGGTAGATGGAATACGGGTTGTCGGTGCGCGCGGGCGACGGGTTCAGTGGTGCATTCGGCGCTGGGTTGGGCGGTTGGTTCATGGTGTTTTCTCCCTCGGTAAATCGTCAGTTGTTGGTATGGGTGCAGGCCCGGCGCAGTGCCCTTGCACCCCTCATACAGATTCGCGTTCTCTAGATCAAAACCCCAACCGTTCGTGCTGCGCTGGTCGATGCCTCGCACGGCGCTGCGGCAAGCTCAGCGTGAACGGGTTTGTCTTCTTGAACGCATCCCGGTATCAGTTGGCGTAGGGGTCGTTGTTGCGGCTGCTCATGGGGCAGTCCGGCACGCGGCCCCAGTGGTTGCCACAGTGCTGGTGGCGCGCTTTCACCACGCACACGCCTTTGCTGAACATGTTGTCTTCGCGGTCGCACTGGCGCAGCGCGGCGCGCAGGGGGCCCAGGCCATCGGCAGGCGGCGCGGTGATGACGGTGACTGCTGGCGGCTGCGGGGCGGGCGCCGGGGCGTTGGACAAGGTGGGCGGCGCCGGGGCCCGCGAGCCCGCGTGGGGCCAAGGCGGCTCGTTGGCAGGCTGCGCACCGGGGCGTGTCTTGGGCGGCTTGGGGGCGGCTTCACTGGCCTTGGGCGCGGGCTTAGCGGTAGCGGCTGGCGCTGGCGCAGCGGCAGCCACGGGGGCGGGTGCCACCACCTGCGGTTGCAGGGGTTCGGTCACCACGGCGGGCGATGCCACCGGCGCCGCAGGTGCGGGCTCAGACTGGGCAGCGGGCGCAGCCACCACAGGGGCGGCGGGGGCCGATTCGATCACGATCTTGGGGCCCGGCGCTGGCGCAGCGTCTGCCATCTGCGTACCCGCCTGCTGTGCCACGGCGGGCTGGCTTTGCGGCTTGGCCACCAGCAGCCACCAGGCCAGGCCGGCCACCACAGCCACACCGGCAAAGCCCATGGCGGCGTACTTCAGGGCACCGCCCGGTGCGGAAGAGGCCACGGGCTCCTCAGGCAACGGCCAGGCCGAGGCGGGTGCCGCCGGGCGTGGAGCGGGCGCTGCGGCTGCCGGGGCGGGTGCAGGGCTTGCCGCCGCTGGAGTAGTGGCAGAGGTGGCTGGGGCCTGCACGGTGGGCGCGGGCACAGCGGGCGTAGCAGGCACCGCGCCAGACGCTGACGCAGAGGAAGCCACGGCAGAGACTGCGGCCACCGCTGCGGCCACCGCCGCAGGCGCTTCGGGCACCGGGGCGGCAGCTTCGGCGGCCACGACCGGCTCGGCAGGTGTGGGGGCGGGTACTGTGGGTGCGGGCGCCGCATGGGCTTGCGTGGCGGCGGGGGCCTCGGCGGCCATAGGCACGTCCAGCAGCAAGTCCATTTCCTCCTCTTGCGCCGACGCTACAAACTCCAGCGGCGCAGGCCGGGTGTCGGCATCGGGGTCCGAGGGGCCATCGTCCAGGTCGAAGTCCATGTCCAGCTCCAGCACGGGCTCGTCTGCCGGAGTGGTGCTGGGCGATGGCGCAGCGGAAACCGGGGGCACGGTGGGAGTGGCGACGGCGACAACGGCGGCCCCTGCAACGGTCCCAGCGGGCTGTGGGGCCACCAGGTTTTCGCCGCACTGGCCGCAAAAACGCGCACCGGGTTTGCACGGAGCCGCACAGGCGGGGCACACCGTGCTGGCGACAGCTTCGGCTGGTTGGGGAATCAGGGCTGTGCCGCAACCCTTGCAGCACTTGGCGCCATCGCGGTTCACGGTGGCGCAGGCATGGCAGTTGACACTCATTGGCGGACCTTGTTGGAGATTGGACAGACTGCACGCTGACCCCCAGGGCCGCAGCCAAGGCGCTGGCCCGGTCTGCCGCCGCTCCGGGCTGCGGGGCATGAAAAACACCCACCCCTCTCAGGCCGTGTTCTTCGCGGGGTTGCAGGTGCTTTGGCGCCCGAGTCTATCGGCCAAATGTTAATCACCGGTAACAAGCGCAAGCCATGCGCCTCGCAACGCGCGCAGGGCACAAAAATTGCACAGAAATCGGGGTTCCGTGCGCTGCCAAGGCCGGCTCCAGCACACGCCCGCCACTGTATGCATCAAATGCACTGTCCAGATACAGACTGGCCTGGGGCACCATCGCACCCGGACACTCTCCCCCGCCTACTCAATTCCCCTGGTGCATCTGCCTGCAGCAGCTGCACCGTGTCACCCCTGCGTGGGCCACCTGATGCCCTGGGCAGAGGCCCTGGCGCGCTTCAGACGCATCCTGGTGGTAGCAGACGGAGCTGGTCTCGCCCTCTCCCCCGCAACCTAGTGGTTGCCACCCCGCTCTGCTCAGTGATGCAGAACCTGGTGCTGCGCTGTCCGTCAGGGTAGAGCCGGTTGGCAGGGTCAAGGTGGCTTGGACCGTCGCCCGCGTTACCCCCGAGCCTGCAGCGCCATGATCACGACCGCATCGACAGCGTCCGGCCCTTGGGCCTGGCGCAGCACCAGGTAGTCCAATGCCGAGGCACCTTCGGGCCAGGGCAGGTTGATCTCCGGCCAGGCCCCGCGCACCCAGATACTGGTGCCACCCAAGTCCAGGTGGTCGGCGACACGCCGGCAGGGCGCACGCGGGTCAGCGCCATGCGCCAGCAGCAGCTCTAGCAGGGGCAGGCACAGGCCGCGCAGTTCGCTGCCCCGTGCGCACAGCAAGCCAGCCACGGCGCCGAGCAGGTTGCCCTCGTAGCGCACGCGGGGCGTTGCATAGGCTTCGTCCTTGGCGGCCAGGTTGCGGGCGCTGAAGACCACGGGGGCATCTGCGTTGAGCCCGAGCTCCAGCAGGCGGCGAAAGATGCCGATGATCGCGTCCGCACGCTGCCCGTCCAGGGTGGCGGGGCGCCCCTCCTGGGCGGCAATATGCTCGTACCAGTACCACTCCAGCAGCGCTGCCAGAACCTCCTCCTGGGCCACTTCTGGCGTCAACCAGCCAGCGATGCTGGCACCCGCGTCGAGCAAGTCCTCCACCAGCCGCAGGTCCTGCAACGCCCCCTGGTAGTTGCGCAGGAGCATACGCACTGCGGGATAGTCTTCGCGCCAGACAGAGGTATCGAGGCCCACACCCGCCGCGACCAGTTGCGCCGGTGTCTCCGCATCGCGGTACCTGTAACGCATGCGGTCCAGCCGGACCACGTCGCTCATCTGCACGGGTGGCACCGAGCGGGCGCCCTGGGCCTGGAGCACCGCCAAGACCTTGGGCTGGTCCTCAAAGAGCTCCACGCTGTGGAACAGCAGGCTGCCGATCTCCTGCGCTGAGTCCTCTTCGTACAGCCGGGCATTCACGTCCACACCTTCTTGCACCAGCAACCACTGGAGCAGTCGGGGGTGTGCACACACCGCCCGCATCACCAACACAGAGCGCGACAGCGCCACGAGGTCCGCGCCTGGCAGTGCCAGCAGCGCTGCCAGCATGGCTTCACTGCGGCTGCCGCCCAGCTGGCCGATCTGCTGTGCAGCCTCGGCCGCCCAAGGCAGGCAGGGGGCTAGGTCCACGCGGGCGTCGAACATGGCGCGCAAGGACTTCTCCATGCCCCCGCGCAGGGCGTGCATGAACAAAGGCACGCCGTTGACCACGGCATCTGGGGAGGCCCCGGCCTTGATCTCCTTGGCCAGCGCGCCATCCTTGGACTCGAGCACCAGTTCGTACAAACGGTCGGCCTCAGACAAGGTCGGCTTAGGGAACGCCTTGGCAGTGATCCGCTTGCCGCCGTGGTAGTGCAGGGTCTGCGACTCGCCCACTTGGCTGTTGAACACCTGCACGCGCAGGTACTCGGCACCCGCTGCATGCAGGGCTGTGATCTGCGCCTTCTCCAGTGCATCGTGCGCCGAGGTGTCGATGCTGCAGCGCAAGGTGGTGCCCAGCAAGGATGCGCTGAGCACCGAGGGCTGGTCCCAGTCTGCAAACATTCCGTTCAACGGCTCGGCCCAGGCACCGCTGGCAACGCCAATGGCAGCCTGCAGATGGGCGTTCAGGTTGGAAAGCGCGCCTGCGTCGGCGCCAATGCAGGTCAAGGTGAACGTGTTTGCGGACATGGGGCACCGTCGGTAGAAATGCCACCAAGGGTAACAAGACAGGACCGATGTGCAGCGGTCCTGAGCGTCAACAGGACAACTTGGCAAGTTATGCAGCAAACGCATAACCCCGTAACACTCTGGCCTTGGACAGAGGTAATCGGCAGGCATAAGCTTCGCGCCTTGAACTGGTCCCACAAGGAAATTACATGTCAACCCCCTCTGGCGCACCCGCCGCACCCGCACACCCCCTGCCCTCTTACCTGCAAGCCGATCATCTCGGCCCCTGGGGCAACTACCTGCAGCAGGTCGACCGCGTCACCCCCTACCTCGGCAACCTGGCGCGCTGGGTGGAAACGCTCAAGCGCCCCAAGCGCATCCTGATCGTGGACGTGCCAATTGAGCTCGATAACGGCACCATCGCTCACTACGAAGGCTACCGCGTGCAGCACAACCTGAGCCGTGGCCCCGGCAAGGGCGGCGTGCGCTTTCACCAAGACGTGACGCTGTCTGAAGTGATGGCCCTGTCGGCCTGGATGTCGGTGAAGAACGCCGCAGTGAACGTGCCCTACGGCGGTGCCAAGGGCGGCATTCGCGTGGACCCCAAGAAGCTGTCAATGGGTGAGCTGGAGCGCCTGACGCGCCGCTACACCAGCGAAATCGGCCTGCTGATCGGCCCCTCCAAGGACATCCCTGCGCCTGACGTGAACACCAACGGCCAGATCATGGCCTGGATGATGGACACGTATTCGATGAACACCGGCGCCACCTCCACCGGCGTGGTCACCGGCAAGCCCGTGGACCTGGGCGGCTCACTGGGCCGTGTCGAGGCCACCGGCCGCGGCGTGTACACCGTGGGCGTGGAAGCCGCCAAGCTGACCGGCCTGGCGCTGGACGGCGCCCGCGTGGCCGTGCAGGGCTTTGGCAACGTGGGCGGCATTGCCGCCAAGCTGTTTGCCGAAGCAGGCGCCAAGGTGGTGGCCGTGCAAGACCACACCGGCACCATCTTCAACAGCAAGGGCCTTGATGTGCCCGCGCTGCTGGCGCATGTGAAGACCCGTGGCGGCGTGGGCGGCTTTGCTGGCGCGGATGTGATGAAGGCCGAAGAGTTCTGGGGCGTGGACTGCGAGATCCTGATCCCTGCCGCGCTGGAAGGCCAGATCACCAAGGACAACGCGGGCCAGATCAAGGCCAAGCTCGTGATCGAAGGCGCCAACGGCCCCACGACCACCGAGGCCGACGACATCCTGCACGACAAGGGCGTGCTGGTGCTGCCCGATGTGATCGCCAACGCCGGCGGCGTGACGGTGAGCTACTTTGAATGGGTGCAGGACTTCTCCAGCTTCTTCTGGAGCGAAGACGAGATCAACGCCCGCCTGGTGCGCATCATGCAAGAGGCCTTTGCGGGCATCTGGCAAGTGGCGCAAGAGCACAAGGTGAGCCTGCGCACTGCCACCTTCATCGTGGCCTGCCAGCGCATCCTGCACGCCCGCGAAATGCGCGGCCTGTATCCATGATGCCCGCCGTGGTCTGAATTTTCTCGCAGCGCTGGCACACCGCCAGCGCCCCGAATCCAGGTGCGCCACAAGCGCCCGGCAAAGCCGCCCTCACCACAGGGCGGCTTTTTTTATGCCCGCCTCTTTTCTTTCTTGACGGGCCATTGAGTCGGCATCTTTGCACATGAGAAATCCGTTCGGGCTGAGCTTGTCGAAGCCCTGAGCGGCGCTTCAACAGGCTCAGCGTGAACGGTTTGCGTAAGTTCACGCCAAGCCCGTGCGCAGCGTCAAGCCCGATCTATCGGAGGCACCGGCTCCACCCGCATGGCATGGCAAAACGGCTGCTCGCAAGGCGCGCGGCCTGCGTAGGGGCAGCCGGGGGTGTCGCAATGGCCCCGTGCACGGCGGCGCTGTTCCGCCTCTTCCTCATCGCGCCCGTAGCCGCTGGCTTGCAGCGCCAGCATCTGCAACCACGGGTCGTTGCGCGAGTGCAGTTGCTCGCGCCCGTACACCAGGCTGGCGGCGGCACCCGCCCACGGGGCCAGCTCCAGAGCCAACAAGGCACTAGTGTGCCCCCCCACGGGAGCACCACCGTGCGCATCGCCCGCCAGCACCGTCGGCTGCAAGACCAACGCAAACAAGCCGCCCGCCAACGCCTGGGGCCGCCCGGCAAAGGCGGCCTGCAGCGTGCTGGCAGAGCCCGGTGGCGCTGCGGCAGGCGCGGCAGGTTGCGCCTGCAACCACGCCGCTGGCACACGCAGCGTGGCGGAGAAAACGCGCTCGCCCTGCTCGGTAAGCACACGGCCCTGGCCCACCAGCCAGGTTTGCAGCGGGGGCACATCGACATCGGCAGCCACGCCACCGCCCGCCGCAGGCCCCCAGGGCTGCGCCACCACCACGCGCGGTGGCGCCGCAGGGGCAAGCTGCTGCACCAGCGCCTGGAGCAGCCCCCGCATGGCGGGCGACACGCCCTGCGCAGGCCATGCAGCACCCTCCACCGCTTCAGCGCCGCCAGCAGCCGCGGCCGCCAAGGTGGCTGCAGCCGCAGGGGGCAAAGGCGCGGCCCGGGGCGCGGCCGGTGCTGCGTTGCCCTGCGCAACCCCACCCTGGCCCTGCGCCTGCAGCGCCTGGCTGGCGCGGGGCGACAGGCTCACCCGGTCGGCCAGCGCCGGGTCACGGACCCCCTCGGGCAACGGCGGCGGGGCCAAAGGCGTGGCAGGGATTGGCGTGGGGGACGGCAGAGCCCCAGGGGTGGGCGCCGCCACACCGGTGCCCACTTTGTCTGCGCCCAGCAGCATGTTTTGCCGCTGTAAAGCAGCTTCGGCCAACACCTGGGCTGCGGCGGGCACAGGGCTGCGGGGGGGATCCATTTGGATGGACATGGCGGCAAGGCGGTGTGGCTGAACGGTGGGGCGCAAGGCCAAGCCTGGCCCAGTGCAGCGGAGATGCCAGATTCTGTTCCCATTCAACCCGCATGAAAAGCCGCGACCCAATCACTATCAAAACAATAGCTGCTAGCGCTTTCACATCAAGCGCTAGAGGCACTTTTTATTCACAATCTTGCGGGTTTGGCAGACAATCGGCCCATGCCCCACGCTGCGCCACCCACACCGCTGCCCCGCCATCGCCCCAACCCCCACCGCGGCGTGGCGCCCGCGCTGCTCGCCGCCGTGCTGGGCTACCTGCTGCTCAGCGCCTGGGTCTACGCCCCCGCGTGGGAACGCGCCTTCCGCTCGGACGCATCGCCCGTGGCCTGGCTGTCGAGCGCGCTGCTGCTCACGCTCAGCATCACCGCCCTGCGGCTCGTGGGCGAACGCGCCCTGCCCCGCCTGCTGGGCGCGTGGCTGGCGGTGGCGTTTTTGGTGCTGGCGCTGGACGAGCAGTTCATGCTGCACGAGCTGTGGAAGTTCCGCTGCCACGAATGGACTGCCGCCTGCCAGTACAGCACCGTGCGCGAGGCCCCTATGCTGGCCGTGGCCGCCATCGGCCTGCTCACCTTGGCCTGGCTGCACCGCGCCTTGGGCCACCGCAGCACGCGCGCCCTGCTGTGGGCGGGCCTGGCCGTGGGCTGGCTAGCGATTGGCGTGGACCAGTGGCCTGAAGTACAAACGCACTGGCACTGGCTGCCCGAGCTGCCGCCGCTGCTGGCCACCCTCGAAGAGGCGTTGGAAGTGCTGGCCGAGGCGCTGGTGCTGGCGGCGCTGCTGCGGCAGCCGGGCACCCAGGGGTGATCCCGCACGGACACAGCCCCAAACACTTGCATTCATGAGGCACCGCATGCGCTGCATCCAACGCATTTCCACCACCATCGCCTGCCTGACCATGGCAGCGGTGGCATACGCCCAGCCGCCTGAATTTGCCAGTGCCAAAGCAGCGGTCGCTGCCCTGTTTCCGCAACAGACTTTCGTGGAATGGACCTCCACGACGGGCGACTGGAACGGCGATAGCGTCCAGGACCTCGCCTTGCTCCTCAACGAAGTCAATGCCCCCTCGGATGCGCCGATGGAAATCCGCCTCGTGGTGCTGGCAGGCACGCCGGGCGGCCAGTACACGCTCCTGTCCGCCTCTGCCAGCTATTGCAGGGCACAGAAGTTCTTCAACCTGGAGACCAAGGGCACATCGCTTTTTGTCACCGCTGTGGACAAAGCCGAAGGCGATGTGTCGGCTACCACGGCGCTTCAATTCCGTTTCAGCCCACAGCGTGGCGACTTTGAGCTGATCGGCAAGGAAAACCTTTGGGAGGTGCAAGGCAAGGAGCACGGGCGCACCAGCGTCAACTATCTGGCAGGCAAGCTCACGCTCTACGAGCGGGTGAAAGGACGCGTCAAAGTCAACAAGGAAAAGCGCTTTGAGGCACCCAGGCTGGCAAGGCTGAATGGATTTGATTGCAATAGCTACGACGATGGCGTGTCGAATTGAGAGCCCGACCGATTTCTTTGGACCAATGAAGCAATAACCCCCATGTTGACTGTGGCCTCGCGGTGGTTGATGCAGGGGCTATTGAACAAGATCGCCTGTCGCCGCGTTGACAGCTGCCACGCGCGCCAAAACCTACATTGCCGTTGTCCACCTGCCTGGAGGCGACGCGATGCATTCACTCCACGACCCCCTCGCGCAAATTCGCGCAATCAACCAGACTGCCGCTTTCAATCGATGGTGCCACATGGAGGTCATCAGCGCGGAACCCGGCAAGGTCGAAATCGCCATGCCTTGGCGACCGGAGGTCGGCCAGTACGCGGGCTTCTTGCACGCAGGCCTGGTCGGTGCGCTCATCGATACGGCTTGCGGCTTCGCTGCCGCCACGGTGGTCGGGCGGGTGTTGGCGTCGCACTATTCGGTCAACTGCCTGCGCCCAGCCATTGGCGATCGATTCATTGCCAGAGCCCGTGTCGTCAAGCCGGGCAAAACACAGGTCTTCACCGCCTGTGAGTTGTATGCCCAGGCTGGAGGCGCCGAGAAGCTGGTCGCCACCGGTGAAACGCTGCTCTCGGTGGTGACAGGCGACGTGGCTTAAGCGGCGCTTTCGGTGGGCCAGTTAGTGGCCCAGCCTCCACAAGCATCAAGTGCACTCTTGATCCTCCCAGTACCCCGCCTTGAACCACTGGCCGTTGATATTGAGGTACCAGCGCCAGTCAAAAATCGGCTCCAAGCTCATGCCACCGGGCGCGGGGGTGTCGATGCGCAGGATGTCTGCAATGCCATCGCGGTCCAGGTCGATTTCATGCACCAGCACGGCGGTGGATTTGCGCTGGGGTTTGGGCCGCTCGGGCGGTTCTGCGGGGATCATCCAGCTGGTGGCGTAGCGCTGGGTTTTGACCTTCACGGCGTCGGGCGGCAGCTTGCCGGGCAGCACCAACCGCACCAGCACTTCGGCCGTGTCTGGCAGCTTGGCATAGCCGCGCACGGGGGTGGTTTCGTCGTCGCGTGGGTCGTCCAAGCCTTTGCCGGGGTAGTGGCCACCGCAGTAGTGGGCTTCGTTGCTGATGTTCCAGTACCGTTGGCTCAAGCTGCGTGCGCCCACCAGGCCCTGGTGGGTGACGGAATAGAAGGTGAGCGCGGGGGCAAAAGTCTGGTCGGCCAAGCCCACGTCCCAAAAGCCGGTGATGTAGTCGATCTCTGGGCCTTGATGGCGGGTGAAGGTGCCATAGGGCAAGCCCTTGGGGATGACGCTGATGCGGGTGCCCGCCACGGCGGCCAGGCCATCGGCGTCGGTCTCGTGCAGCAGGGCCACGCTGGCGTGGTTGCGAAAGTACGACGGCGCAATCGCTGGCAAGGTGGGTTTGGCGGCCAGAGGGGCCACGGCAGGCTGGTACTCCGTGCCGCGCGTGGCCAGCTTCAGATCGTCCAGCGGGTTGATGGGGCGGCCCCGGTCGATCTCTTGTTCAGGCCGCAGTGGCACGCCAGTGCGCAGGAGCTTTTTGGCGGCCTCAAACTCGGCCCGCGTGGGGTATTGCACCGGCATTTCGGGCGTGTGGCTCTTGACCAGCGCAGACAACTGCAGAGCGGGCGGGCGCGGCAGGGCGTTGCCGTAAGCGCGCAAGCGGTTGGGCGATGGGGCCACCCAGAAGGCGCGGGCGGCGTCTTTGCCCGCTTGGGCCAGGGTGAGGGGCTGGTCGGCCAGCAGGTTGCAGGCGATGTGGGCTTGCAGGGGCTCGGGCAACGGCGGCCCCAGGCGTGCATCACCCGCATAGAGCACGGCACACCAGCCGTCACGCTCGGTGAGCTGTTGCAGCACGGTGTTGGCGGGCACTTGGGCGACGATGCGTGCCTGCGGCTGGGCCGACTCGCGCAGGTTGACCCACGAGCCCTGCACATAGCGTTGCTTGGAGGGTGCCACGCCCGAAGCCGCCTGCTGGGCTCTGGCGTGCGACAGGCAGCACAAAGAGGCCCAGAGGGCGACAAGGGGCAAACGATGGCGTTGGCGGTGCAGCATGGTGGGTTCGCGGGGTGGGTGGCCAGGGGTCGCACACCACGCGCTTTCGGGCATGTGGTGTGCAGCACGGCAGCATGGTAGTGCACAGTGTGCGCGCGCCGTGCCCTGCGCGTTGTCCGTGTTGTCCGTGTTGTGCGCCTGCGCGCACAGCACAACCCCACTACCGCTTGAAGAACCCCGTGGCCGAGGCCTTCCACTTGTCCACGGTGTCTGCGCCTGCGGCCAGCAGGGGCTTGGCGGCGGCGGGGTCGGCGGGGTCGGCCACTGCGTCAGGGGCACCGTCAGCAGGTGCGGTGGCTGGTGCCGAGGCAGTCAGCGCCTTGGCCTCGCGGTCGTACTGGCCTGCCAGGATCTGGCGGTACGCATCGCCCTGCGCGTACTCTTTGAGGGCCTTCAGGCGCAGGGGAATGAAGGGGTGGGTGGTGCTGGAGTTTTCGAGGATCGACACCAGCAGCACCAGCTTGTTGACCTCTTTGTGGGCCTCGGTCTGGGCAATGGTTTCTTCGATGTTGCGCTCGTCTTCGTACCCCGCCACCTTGCCCGAGAGCTGGGCCAACGCGTTCAGGCCGGGGGCCATGTCTTGCACGCACAGCAGGCCTGCGCGGTCGCAGGTGAATTCGGCGCGGCGGTACCACTCCCAGTACGCCAGCAGCAGGGGTATGCGCAGCAGGCCCACACCGGGGATGGGCACGACGGACGACAGGATGTCCCAGTAGCGAATCAGCATGTCGCCCAGCTGGCGATACAGGCCGTGCGCGGCCTTGATGTGGCCGATTTCGTGGCCAATGACAAAGCACAGCTCGTCGGGCGTGAGGGCCTCGACCAAGGCGCTGTGCAGCACGATGCAGGTGCGCCGCTGGCCCGAGGTGTAGGCGTTCATCTCGGGGTTGGTGGTGATGTACACATCTGGCACCTTGCACGAGAGGATGGCGCAGCAGCGCTCGACCAGTGCAAACAACGAGCCATAGTTGTTGGCATTGACCCGCACCATCTGCTCGTTGTTGTTGAGGTGGGTGATCTGCTCGGAGAAATTGGCGTCCAGCCAGGCCAGCAACGGGCCGGCGCCGGGGATGGCCTTGAGCGCGGCCAGGGCCTCCTGGTCACCGGGGTAGGTGAACGAGGTGTAGGAAATGTCGGAGAGAACGACCTGGTGGCTGGAGTGCACCAGGGCATCGGCGTGTTTGAGGGCGGGCATGGATCGCTTTCTGTGGGAAGGTCTCAGAGCCGCGATTGTTGCCAGCCCCTGCGGGCTCGCAGGGGCCTGCGCCCGTCAGAAACGCCAGTGCAGTGAACTAGTTCCGCATTGGCCCATTGAATACCTCGCACATGGGGCACACCGTTGCGTGCGGGCATCACACGGCGGCCCCAGGCGGCATCGCCGCTTTGCCGGGATCAATGCGCGGCCAGTGCCGCTTCGGCCGGTGCAGCGGGTGCCGCTGTGGGCTGCGACTCGATCACACGGGCCAGCAAGGCGCCGCTGTAGAGCGCAGGCAGCGGAATCCACACGCGCACGGGGCTGCCCTGGGCCACTTGCACGGGCTGGCCTTCCAGGTTGCGCATCTCCTGCAGCCGCACGGTGATGTTGCCGCTGGGGTGCACCACTTCGATCAGGTCGCCCACGGCGAAGTGGTTCTTGGTTTCGACCAGCACCCATTCCTGGTTCAGACCGCTCAGGCCCGCTTCGGCCAGGCCCTCGGTACCGAGCACCTCGCCCACGTACTGGCTGCGCTGCGTGAGCGAGTGGCCGCTGATGTAGTTTTGGTAGTCGTTGCTGGGGCGGCGCTCCAGCAGGCCGCCGGTGTAGCCCCGGTTGGACAGGCCTTCGAGCTCAATCAGCAACTCAGGGTTGAAGGGGCGGCCCGCCACGGCGTCGTCGATCGCGCGGCGGTACACCTGGGCGGTGCGGGCCACGTAGTACAGGCTCTTGGTGCGGCCTTCGATCTTGAGCGAATCGACGCCGATCTGCGCCAGGCGCGCCACATGCTCTACCGCACGCAGGTCCTTGCTGTTCATGATGTAGGTGCCGTGCTCGTCTTCCATGATGGGCATCATTTGCCCAGGGCGGCCCGCTTCTTCGATCAGGTACACCTTGTCGGCCTTGGGGTGGCGCTCGCCGTTGCCGGTGGTGGAGGCAAACGATTGTTCGGCCTTCTGCTGCGCGGCCTCGAAGTTGAAGTCGCCTTCCATCTTCTGCGCAATGGCTTCGCCGGTGGTGGGGTCGATGTCGGCGTCGTGCGTGGCGTAGTTCCAGCGGCAGGCGTTGGTGCAGGTGCCCTGGTTGGGGTCGCGGTGGTTGAAGTAGCCGCTGAGCAGGCAGCGGCCCGAGTACGCGATGCACAGCGCGCCGTGCACGAACACTTCCAGCTCCATGTCGGGGCATTCCTGGCGGATTTTTTCGATCTCGTCCAGGCTGAGTTCGCGCGAGAGGATGATGCGCTCCACGCCCATCTTCTGCCAAAACTTCACCGCCGCCCAGTTGGTGGTGTTGGCCTGCACCGAGAGGTGCACCACCTGCTCGGGCCACTTTTCCTTGACCATCATGATCAGGCCCGCGTCGGCCATGATGAGGGCGTCGGGCTTGCAGTCGATCACGGGCTCGATGTCGCGCAGGTAGGTGCGGATCTTGTCGTTGTGCGCAATCAGGTTGCTGGTCACAAAGAATTTCTTGCCGCGTGCGTGGGCCTCGTCAATGCCTTGCTTGATCTGCTCCAGGCGGAACTCGTTGTTGCGCGCACGCAAGGAATAGCGCGGCTGCCCGGCGTACACCGCATCGGCGCCAAAGTCGTAGGCGGCGCGCATTTTGTCGAGCGAGCCAGCGGGCAAGAGCAGTTCGGGGGCTTTGAGGGTGGTCATGGGGTGGCCCAATCTAAAAATCGTCGGTGTCAGGTCAGCGGGGCATCACCGATAGGCCCGCGAGGGTGCCCACGGCCTGGGGAAACTCTTCGGCGTCGAAGGCCTTGTCGCCATCGGCGTCGGCCATGCCATTGGGCACCATGCCCTTGAAGTCGAACTGGCGCGTGTCCATGAAGTGCGAGGGCACCAGGTTGCGCAGAGCCACGGCCATGTTCTCGATGCGCCCGGGGTACAGCTGCTGCCAGTCGCGCAGCATCTGGCCGATCTGCTTGCGCTGCAGGTTCTCCTGGTTGCCGCACAACGAGCAGGGGATGATGGGAAACTGCTGGATCTCGGCCCAGCGGGTCAGGTCGCTCTCGGCCACATAGGCCAGGGGGCGGATGATGAGGTGGTCGCCCCGGTCGCTCTGCACCTTGGGCGGCATGCCCTTGAGCTTGCCGCCAAAGAACATGTTCAGGAAGAAGGTCTGCAGCATGTCGTCACGGTGGTGGCCGAGTGCAATTTTGGTGCAGCCCAGCTCGTCGGCCACGCGGTACAGAATGCCCCGGCGCAGGCGGCTGCACAGGCTGCACATGGTCTTGCCCTCTGGGATGTGCTCTTTGACGACGCTGTAGGTGTCCTGCGTTTCGATATGAAAGGGCACGCCCACCTTCGCGAGGTAGTCGGGCAGCACATGGGCCGGAAAGCCGGGCTGCTTCTGGTCGAGGTTGACGGCCACCAGTTCAAAGCGGTGGCCGTTGCGCTGCTGCAGCTTGTGCAACACGTCGAGCAGACCATAGCTGTCCTTGCCGCCCGAGACGCACACCATCACCTTGTCACCGTCTTCGATCAGGCCAAAGTCGCCAATGGCCTGGGCCACCTGGCGCACCAGGCGCTTTTCGAGCTTGATGGCTTCGCGCTCGGCCGCAGGGTCTGCCGACGGCTCAGCAGCGGGCGCAGCATGGCTCGCATCGATGGGCAAAGCAGCGGCAAATGGGGTTTCAGCGGTGGAGAGCATGGATCAAGGCAGTGGGGGACCGCAGGGCGGTAGCAAGGCACAAGCAGGGCAAAAAAGCCGCCAACGCGGCACAGAGGCCGCCGCCCCAACACCATGCCTGTGGGCATCGCGCAATCAGGGTGGCAGTGGCAAGGCCCTTTGTCTGTGGGTTGTTAGCTATGTTTTTAATAGCTGCCAGCGCTTACCAATCAAGCGCTGGAGCCGTATTTTCTTACAAACCCGGTTTTTCTCAAACATGGCGGATGCAAAACCGGGTTGAGGCCAGTGGCTCCATCCACAGCAAGGCCAGCTTGGCGCCTGACGGGGCGCCAGTCCTGTCGGCCCTGTCAGGCCTCTGCGGGGTAGAACATCTTGCGCGCAGGCACCGTCTCCACCGCACGGGCGATGGCGCCAATGTGGTCGGGCGTGGTGCCGCAGCAGCCGCCCACGATGTTGACCAGCCCTTCGGCGGCAAACTCATGCACCAGGCGGCTGGTCACTTCGGGCGTTTCGTCAAAGCCTGTGTCGCTCATGGGGTTGGGCAGGCCTGCGTTGGGGTAGCAGCTGATGAAGGTGTCCCCCGCCACGCGGTTGAGCTCCTGGATGTAGGGGCGCATCAGCGTGGCACCCAGCGCGCAGTTCAGGCCAATGGCCAGCGGGCGGGCGTGGCGCACGCTGTGCCAGAAGGCCGTCACCGTCTGCCCGCTCAGGATGCGGCCCGACGCGTCGGTGACCGTGCCGCTGATGATGATGGGCAGGCGCTCGCCGCTTTTTTCAAAAAATTCGTCAATGGCAAACAGCGCGGCTTTGGCGTTGAGCGTGTCGAAGATGGTCTCGACCAGCAGCACATCCGAGCCGCCTTCGACCAAGGCCTCGGTCTGCTCGTAGTAAGCGGCACGCAGTTGCTCAAAGTCGATGTTGCGTGCGCCGGGGTCGTTCACATCGGGGCTGATGCTGGCCGTCTTGGGCGTGGGGCCGAGGGCGCCGGCGACGAAGCGGGGCTTATCGGGCGTGCTGTACTTGTCGCAGGCAGCACGGGCCAGCTGCGCAGACTTCAGGTTCATCTCGCGCGCCAGCTCGGCCATCTTGTAGTCCTCTTGCGCCACGGTGGTGGCGCCAAAGGTGTTGGTCTCGATCAGGTCGGCCCCGGCAGCGAGGTAGCGCTCATGGATGTCACGGATCACATCGGGGCGCGTCAGGCTCAGCAACTCGTTGTTGCCCTTCACATCGCGCGGGAACTCCTTGAACCGATCACCCGCGCCGTCCGGGCCGCTGTAGCCCTCGCCGCGGTACTGGGCCTCACCCAGCTTGAAACGCTGAATCATGGTGCCCATGGCACCGTCAAGAATGGCAATGCGTTGGGCAAGGATGCCGGGAAGCTGCTGGGCGCGGGTGTAGTGGAGGGCTTGCATCCCTCCATTGTAGAAACCACCCCAAGGCAAACGGCTGAAACGCCCCTATTGAGGCAATAACCGTCATATATGATCCCCCGCGCCGGGATCCGCCACGGCAAAAACAATTCTCTAACAAGACACGAAAGAGGGGGGAACCGCTACATGCAGTCCAAACGCTCGATGTCCATGGCACTGCCATTGGCCGCACTTACATGCATTTTTTTGGTCGGTTGCGCTGGCCCTGCGCCCAACTACGCGCCATCAATTGACAACGTTGAAAAACTGAAGAAAGCAGACGTTTCTGCCGCCAAGGTAGGGGTTTTTGACACCAAAGCAGGTATGCAAAACGCAGACACCATTGGGTTGCGCGCAGCATCTCTGGTGTCTCCTGTCGGCAAAAACTATGGTGACTATTTGGCCGCCGCTTTGCGCGCAGAGCTGGAGATGGCCAAGCTGCATGCGCCAGCATCGCCTCTCGAGGTCTCGGGCAGACTGCTGCAAAACAACATTAACGCAGGTGGTATCAAAACCAATGATGGCGTCTTGGAAGCCCAGTTTGTTGTGAAGAATGGATCTGAGTTGCGCTACGACAAGGTCAAGAAGATCACACGGCAGTGGGACGGCGCCTTCGCAGGAGCTGTCGCTATTCCACAAGCTGCAAACAATTACCCCCTGATGGTCCAGCAGCTTTTGGCCGAGCTGTTTGCCGATCCAGATTTCATCCGTGCACTGAAACAACGCTAAGAATTTGCCATGTCCCAAAGATCTATTTTTCTCGCCTGTGGCCTCGCATTGACGCTCATTTTGGGAGGCTGTGCCCATCCCATCTCTATGGCGCCCAACCTGGAAGCGGTTAAGGCAACACCAGACCAAAACCTGCTTGCAAAGAAGGTGGGTTATCACATCTCTGCGGCATCCCAAACGCTCGAAGTAACAACACCGGGCGGTGGCGGCGACAAGGTGCGCTACTTCCCTTACCGCGATATTGAGCCCGGTTTGTACAAGGCATTGGGCACCGTTTTCCGGGATGTAACCAAGATCAAAAACCCTGGGGATCTCGCTGAAGTACAGACCAGCGGAATCCAACTGCTCATCACGCCAGAAATCACAACCAACTCATCTTCCGAAAGTGCGTTTACCTGGCCGCCTACGTCTTTCACCGTCGTACTCAACTGCCAGCTGAAAGACAATCAAGGCAAGACCCTGGACACGGTCCGGGTGGAAGGTGTCGGCAAAGCTGAGTTTGCAGAGTTCAAAGCCAACTTCTCTTTGGCGGCAGTCCGGGCCAGCGAGGACGCGCTGAAGAAACTCACGGTGGCCTTGCGGCAATCCAAGGCACTCGCAAAATAATCTTGCCCTGTGTGTCGCCCCCCGCGCCCCTGCACGGGGTGGCGACAGAGTTCTTCATATCGCAGCGCGCCAAATGATGCAATGGCGCAAGCCGCGATGTCTCTGTGCCAAGAAAAGATGCGGAGACATGGGTGTTCTCCCAGCATTCGCTCTGAGACATCAGCCACCAATAGCATGGTGCACCGGCCAAAACCGATCACCTGGGCCCACACTCCAGGCCCGGCCTCAACCAACTCTTGGCCATGGCCCGATCCGACAGGTAGGTCCGGAACCGAGCGCACAATAAGCACTTGCTTTCACAAGCCATCGCGCAAAGCAGCAGCAGTAGATGCGGATGCCAAGCTCGCCCAAGCATCTTGACTGCACCATTCGCTGCTATCACACAGAGAGTCTTTGAGTTTGTCCCCCGCACAGTCCGTACTACAAAGCGTCTTCGGTTACGAACAGTTCCGAGGCCCCCAGCAGGCCATCGTTGAGCATGTGATTGGCGGCAGCGATGCGCTGGTGCTGATGCCCACCGGGGGAGGCAAAAGCCTGTGCTACCAGGTGCCCGCCATCGTGCGCCAGCAGCAGGGGCGTGGGGTGACGATTGTGGTGTCGCCGCTGATCGCGCTGATGCACGACCAGGTGGGGGCGCTGCACGAGGCGGGGGTGAGCGCGGCGTTTCTCAACTCCACGCTGAGCTACGACGAGACGCAGGACATTGAGCTGCGCCTGCAAACCGGTGACATCACGCTGCTGTATGCCGCGCCCGAGCGGCTCAATACACCGCGCTTTCTGGGTTTGCTCGACAGCCTGTACCAAGGCGGGCACCTGTCGCTTTTTGCGATTGACGAAGCGCATTGCGTAAGCCAATGGGGGCACGACTTCCGGCCTGAATACCGGGCACTGTCGCTGCTGCACGAGCGCTATCCGCAGGTGCCGCGCATTGCCCTGACGGCCACGGCCGATGCCCTCACGCGCGAAGACATCATCGAGCGGCTGCAACTGCAGGACGCGCGCCTGTTCATCAGCAGCTTTGACCGTCCCAACATCCGTTACACCATCGTCGAGAAAAAGGACGCCACTACGCAACTGCTGCGCTTCATCGAGCGCGAGCACGCTGGGGATGCGGGCGTGGTGTACTGCCAGTCGCGCAAACGGGTGGAAGAGCTGGCCGCCACGCTGAGCGACGCAGGCATCAACGCCCTGCCCTACCACGCGGGCTTGGACGCCAAGGTGCGCCAGCGGCATCAGGACCGCTTTTTGCGCGAGGAAGGCGTGGTGATGGTGGCAACCATCGCGTTCGGCATGGGCATCGACAAGCCCGACGTGCGCTTTGTGGGGCATGTGGACATGCCCAAGAACATCGAGGGCTACTACCAGGAGACGGGCCGCGCTGGCCGCGATGGACTGAACGCCGACGCCTGGATGGCCTATGGCCTGCAAGACGTGGTGAACCAGCGCCGCATGATCGACGAGAGCCCGGCGGGCGAGGAGTTCAAACAGGCACTGCGCGGCAAACTCGATGCCCTGCTGGCCCTGGCCGAGGCCACCGACTGCCGCCGCGTGCGGCTGCTGGCCTACTTTGGAGAGGAGTCCACGCCCTGTGGCAATTGCGATAACTGCCTGAACCCGCCTGCTGTGTGGGATGCCACCGATGCTGCGCGCAAGCTGCTGTCCACCATCTACCGCGTGCACCAGGCCAGCGGCATCAGTTTTGGCACTGGCCACATCATGGACATCCTGCGCGGCAAGAAGACCGAGAAGGTCGCGCAGTTTGGGCATGAGAAGATTTCCACCTTTGGCATCGGCGCCGACCTGACCGAGCCGCAGCTGCGCGGCGTGCTGCGCCAGCTCATCGCCACCGGTGCGGTGGGCTTGCAAAAGGTGATGCTGGACAGCGGCCACAGCTTTGACACGCTGTGCCTCACCGAAGGCTCACGCGCGGTGCTCAAGGGCGAGGTGCCGGTGCAGCTGCGCGAATCGGTGTCCTCCGCCCCCGCCAAACGCACGCGCAAGGCCAGCGCCCCCCCGGCTGCCGCCGCCAACCTGGGGCCGGATGCGCAGGTGCGCTTCATCAACCTCAAAGCCTGGCGCGCCGAGGTGGCCCGCGAGCACAACCTGCCCGCTTACGTCATCTTCCACGACGCCACGCTGGCAGCCATTGCAGAGCGCAGCCCCACCACACTGGAGGACCTTCAGGGCATCAGCGGCATGGGTGCCAAAAAGCTGGAAGCGTATGGGGCAGAGGTGCTGCGGGTGTGCGCTGGCAGCTAAGAATCTGCTCAAAGCCTTGCATGGAGCCTGTGTACAACGGCGAAGTGATTGAACGAAGCAAGGCCAATCAGAGGCGAGTTGAGACACAGCATCGGTCGGTTAACAATTTCTCACGGATGTGTGCAAAAACGGGTAAGGTGTGAAGTTTTGTAAACATTCATTCCAACCGTTTTGAGGGAGAGCTTTGCACATGTGGAAGAAGAAATTGATGACCGCAGCACTGCTGTGCAGCGCCGGTATGGCCTATGCGTTCATGCCCCAGGCAGGGACCTGGGTGGTGACTTCGGAGGTGGACGGCAAGCCGGGGCGTGGCTTGGCGATGGATGTACAAAACGACACACTGCTGATGCAGATGTATGCGTACGAGGCCAATAGCCAGCCTACGTTCTACTTGGCTGTAGGCAAGGTGGTGAACAACGCCGCGACGGCCCCCCTGGTGCGCTACACCGGCGGACGGTTCTTCGGCAGCAATGCCCGCTCTGGAGTGGAGGCAGGCAGCGCTGGCAACATGACCATCCGCTTCACCTCTGGCACCACGGGTTTTGTGCAGTTTCCCAATGAAACGGAAAAAGCCATTTCACGCTTTCAGTTTGGTTACCCCGCTCAAGCCTCTAGCCTGCGGGGCTTGTGGGTATTCAACTCCATTGGCAGCGGCGTTGTGTCCACGGATGTGGTCGACTTGACCCAGGCGCAGGCTGCTACAGCCAATGGCAATGGTCTGATGGCCAGCGCCAACAACCTATTTGGCTGTGAGCACCAAATCCGCGGCACCCTCGCAGGCAATGTCGTATGCGTATGGATAAATAGCAGCGGAGCATTGCAGCGAGGGTACGTACTGCAGTACAGCGTGAACGAGGGCGAAGGCTACTCATCCGCAGCCAACTCCAGCAGCCAGCAACTTTTGGTGGTGCGGCGTCTCACCGACCCACGGGGTGTAGGTACCGGACTGACCATAAAAAGCGAGGAAAGCGGTGATGGCACAGAAAGCCAGGCTGCATCACCTGCCGCATTGGGGCAAGCGTTGGAGCTTTTAGCCACCCAAGGGCTGGCACCGTAAACCTGCGCTGAAGTCTGTTCAAAGCTTGCATTCGATCCAAAGACTTGATCAGCCAATGAAAAAGAGACTGCCTATGGCAGTCTCTTTTTTTTGCCCTGGCACGGCGCCAGGGCGGTGGCACATGGGCGAGATTACGCCAGCGCCGCCTTCAACGCATCGTTGAACGTCTGACTAGGACGCATGATCGCGTCCAGCTTGGCCACATCAGGCAGGTAGTAACCACCGATGTCCACGGGCTTGCCTTGCACGGCGTTGAGCTCGTCCACGATCTTTTGCTCGTTGTCGGTCAGTTGCTTGGCCAGAGGGGCAAACAGCTTGGCCAGGTCGGCGTCGTCGGTCTGCGCGGCCAGGGCCTGGGCCCAGTACAGGGCCAGGTAGAACTGGCTGCCACGGTTGTCGAGCTGGCCGGTCTTGGGGCTGGGGTTTTTGTTGTTGTCCAGCAGCTTGCCAGTAGCGGCATCCAGCGTTTTGGACAGCACTTTGGCCTTGGCGTTGCCGGTCTTCAGGCCCAGGTCTTCCAGCGACACGGCCAGGGCCAGGAACTCGCCCAGCGAATCCCAGCGCAGGTGGTTTTCTTCCACCAGTTGCTGCACATGCTTGGGGGCCGAGCCGCCCGCGCCGGTTTCGTACATGCCGCCGCCAGCCATCAAAGGCACGATGGACAGCATCTTGGCCGAGGTGCCCAGTTCCATGATGGGGAACAGGTCGGTCAGGTAGTCGCGCAGGATGTTGCCGGTGGCGCTGATGGTGTCCAGGCCACGGATCACGCGCTCGAGCGTGTAGCGCATCGCACGCACCTGGCTCATGATCTGGATATCGAGGCCGGTGGTGTCGTGCTCGTGCAGGTACATCTTGACCTTGGTGATGAGCTGCGCTTCGTGCGGGCGGTACGAGTCGAGCCAGAACACCACAGGCATGCCGGAGTTGCGGGCGCGGTTCACGGCCAGCTTGACCCAGTCGCGGATGGCTGCGTCCTTGACCTGGCACATGCGCCAGATGTCGCCTGCTTCCACGTTCTGGCTCAGCAGCACTTCGCCGGTGGCCAGGTCGGTGATGTTGGCCACGCCGTCTTCGGTGATCTCAAACGTCTTGTCGTGCGAGCCGTACTCTTCGGCTTGCTGGGCCATCAGGCCCACGTTGGGCACGGTGCCCATGGTCTTGGGATCGAACGCGCCGTGCCACTTGCAGAAATTGATGATTTCCTGGTAGATGCGGGCGAAGGTCGATTCGGGCATCACGGCCTTCACGTCCTTGAGGCGGCCGTTGGCATCCCACATCTTGCCGCCGTTGCGGATCATGGCGGGCATGGAGGCGTCCACGATGATGTCGTTGGGCGAGTGGAAGTTGGTGATGCCCTTGGCCGAGTCGACCATGGCCAGCTCGGGGCGGTGCTCGTGGCAAGCGTGCAGGTCGCGCTTGATTTCGTCTTGCTTGGACTGGGGCAGCGTGGCGATCTTGCCGTACAGGTCGGCCATACCGTTGTTCACGTTCACGCCCAGTTCCTTGAACAGGGCGCCGTGTTTTTCAAAGGCTTCCTTGTAGAAGATCTTGACGCAGTGGCCGAACACGATGGGGTGCGAGACCTTCATCATGGTGGCCTTGACGTGCAGCGAGAACATCACGCCGGTCTTGCGGGCGTCTTCGATTTCTTTTTCGTAGAACTCGAGCAAGGCCTTCTTGCTCATGAACATGCTGTCGATGATTTCGCGGTCGAGCAGCGAGACCTTGGGCTTGAGCAAGATGGTCTTGCCGCTCTTGGTGATCAGCTCCATCTTCACTTCACGGGCGCGGTCCAGGGTCAGGGACTTTTCGCCGTGATAGAAGTCGCCATGGTGCATGTGCGACACGTGCGACTGCGATGCCTGGCTCCATTCGGCCATGCTGTGGGGGTTCTTGCGGGCGTATTCCTTGACGGCCTTGGGGGCGCGGCGGTCCGAGTTGCCTTCGCGCAGCACAGGGTTCACGGCGCTGCCGATGCACTTGGCGTAGCGGGCGCGGATGGCCTTTTCTTCGTCAGTGCTGGGGGCTTCAGGGTAGTCGGGCAAGGCGTAGCCCTTGCCTTGCAGCTCCTTGATGGCGGCTTGCAGCTGGCCCACCGAGGCGCTGATGTTGGGCAGCTTGATGATGTTGGCATCGGCCTGCAGTGTCTTCTTGCCGAGCTCGGCCAGCGTGTTGGGCGCGCGCTGTTCTTCTTTCAGGAACTCAGGAAACTCACCCAGCACCCGTGCCGCCACAGAGATGTCGCTCTCTGTCACGTTGATGCCCGCCGGAGCCGCGAAGCTGCGGATGATGGGCAGGAACGACGCCGTCGCCAAGCGTGGCGCTTCGTCTGTCAAGGTGTAGATGATGGAGGGTTGCTGGGTACTCATGACTTGTCTCAAGGAACAGGAGTGGAAAAGCCACCGGCTGGGATTGCGCCCGGCGACCACGGTCAAATTCAGATAAGACTCACACAAATCGGGCCGCAAAAACGGAATTCACCCGGGGGTGAACCGTATGCCTGGGCCCTGTTTTGCGCAAGCCATCTCAGATGGTCGCCGATTCTGCTTGCGTCGGCCTGTCGAAATTGCCATTTTTTGCAATGCATTTTCATGATGCAAAAAATTAGGCCTTTTGGCGCGATTTTTTTTACCGACCAAGGGTTTTCTCGGCCCCCCGGACCTCGAAGCGCGGGATTCTGGCTCCCACCGGCGCCTCGATGTCGGCACCCGCAGCCAGGGGCACGCCAGGCCCTTTTCGGCAGACCTGCACGGCCCAGTGGCGCACACCGGCATCGGCCAGGGTATCGCCCAGCGTCTGCAGCTCTTGTGGGCTGAAGAGGCCCTCGTGCCAGGTGGTGCGGCATTCAAAAGCCACCGCATGGGCCTGCAGCAGCGCCAGCGACTGCCAGGCACGCGCGCCGCTGCCGGGCACGCCGGTGATGGCCTCGTAGCGGTGCTCGGGCCCTTTGATGTCGAGCCCCACCCAATCAAGCAGGGGCAGCACGGCGGCCAGGCGTT
Organism: Acidovorax sp. 62; assembly: GCF_002754495.1. Taxonomy (NCBI): domain Bacteria; kingdom Pseudomonadati; phylum Pseudomonadota; class Betaproteobacteria; order Burkholderiales; family Comamonadaceae; genus Acidovorax; species Acidovorax sp. 62. Next base: position 4,175,186 of record NZ_PEFJ01000001.1, on the reverse strand, counting down.
CGGGGTACATGCCGCCGGTGTGCAGGGCCGTGGCAAAGCCCATGGCGCGCACCTCGGCCAGGGCGGCGGGCAGGCCCGTTTGCAGCGTGGGCTCGCCGCCTGAAAAGACCACGCCATCGATCAACCCCCGGCGCTTGCCCAAAAAGGCCAGCACCTCGGGCCATGGGGTGGCTGCGGGCACCGTGGCGTCCAGCAGCTCAGGGTTATGGCAATAGCCGCAGCGCCAGGGGCAGCCCTGGCAATACACCACCGCCGCCAAGCGGCCTGGAAAGTCGATGGTGGTGAGCGGCGTGAGGCCGCCCACGCGCAGCCCGCCCGGCCAGGCCAGTGGGGCTGCGCCTGCCGCATCAGCCACAGCAGCGCGATTCGTTGAAGAACTGGCGCTCATGGTGTTCGCCCTGCTTGCCCACGTTGAAGCTGGCCACCGGGCGGTGGTAGCCCATCACGCGGGTCCACACCTCGCAAGGCTGGCGCTCGGCGTCGGTCAGTTGCACGGCAGCGCTGGCCACGGCAGTGTGTTCGGTGGATGAGAAATGGGTCATGGGATGGATCTCCGAAAAAGGGGAGGAAGGACAAAAGGGGCCACCGTTGTGGCCTGCGGCCCCGGGGGTATCGGCCCAGGGCCGATGGGGTGCTGCAGCTATCACCAGTGCATTTCAAATTGCTATGCATTTAATAGCTGTTCGCGCTTTTATATTGGGCGTTGGAGGCACTTTTTATTCACAACTGCCCTGCACCGCTTCAGGCCGCCAGGGCCGCACGCTTGGCGGCCAGCCGCTCTTCATCGCAGCGCGGGCAAAACGGGTGTTCGCCCGCCAGATAGCCGTGCGTGGGGCAGATGGAGAACGTGGGCGTGATGGTGATGTAGGGCAGGCGAAAGTTCGTCAGCGCCCGTTTCACCAGCTCGCGGCAGGCCGCGCCGCTGGAGACACGCTCGCCCATGTACAGGTGCAGCACGGTGCCGCCGGTGTATTTGGACTGCAGCGCCTCTTGCCGCATCAGGGCCTCGAACGGATCGTCCGTGAAGCCCACGGGCAGCTGCGAGGAGTTGGTGTAGTACGGCTGCTCGGCCGTGCCCGCCTGCAGGATGCCGGGCCAGCGCTTTTTGTCTTCCTTGGCAAAGCGGTAGGTCGTGCCTTCGGCGGGTGTGGCCTCCAGGTTGTAGAGGTGGCCGGTTTCTTCCTGGAATTGCGTCATGCGCTCGCGCACGTGGTCGAGCAGGCGCAGGGCCAGGCGATGGCCCCCTTCGCTGGTGATGTCTTCACGGCCGTGTGTGAAGTTGCGCACCATCTCGTTGATGCCGTTCACGCCCAGCGTGGAAAAGTGGTTGCGCAAGGTGCCCAGGTAGCGCTTGGTGTAGGGAAACAGGCCCTGGTCCATAAGGCGCTGGATGAGCTTGCGCTTGGTCTCCAGGCTTTGTTTGCCCAGCTCCATCAAGCGGTCGAGCGCACCAAACAAGCCCGCCTCGTCGCCCGCGTGCTGGTAGCCCAGGCGTGCGCAATTGATAGTGACCACGCCCAGGCTGCCGGTCTGCTCGGCGCTGCCGAACAGGCCGTTGCCGCGCTTCAAGAGCTCGCGCAGATCGAGCTGCAGGCGGCAGCACATGGAGCGCACCATGTTGGGCTCCAGCTCGGAGTTGATGAAGTTCTGGAAGTACGGCAGGCCGTACTTGGCCGTCATGTCAAACAGCAGCTGCGCGTTCTCGCTATCCCACGGAAAGTCCTTGGTGATGTTGTACGTGGGGATGGGAAAGGTAAACACCCGACCCTTGGCATCGCCCGTGGTCATCACGTCGATGTAGGCGCGGTTGATGAGGTCCATCTCCACCTGCAAGTCACCGTACGCCAAGGGCATCTCTTTGCCAGCGATCACGGGCACCTGCTCGCGCAGGTCTTCGGGGCAGGTCCAGTCGAAGGTGAGGTTGGTGAACGGCGTCTGCGTGCCCCAGCGCGAGGGCACGTTGAGGTTGTAAACCAGCTCCTGGATGCACTGGCGCACGGCGGCGTAGTCCATGGCATCGATGCGCACAAACGGTGCCATGTAGGTATCGAACGACGAGAACGCCTGCGCACCCGCCCACTCGTTCTGCAGCGTGCCCAGAAAGTTCACGATCTGCCCCACAGCCGAACTCATGTGTTTGGGTGGCCCCGCCTCCACCTTGCCGGGCACGCCGTTGAGCCCCTCGTGCAGCAGCGTGCGCAGCGACCAGCCCGCGCAGTAGCCGCTGAGCATGTCAAGGTCGTGGATGTGGATATCGCCATTGCGGTGCGCCTCGCCGATCTCGGGCGTGTAGACGTGCGACAGCCAGTAGTTGGCCGTGACCTTGCCCCCCACGTTCAGGATCAGCCCGCCCAGCGAGTAGCCCTGGTTGGCGTTGGCGTTCACGCGCCAGTCGGCACGCGTGAGGTATTCGTTGATGGAGCTTTCCACATCGACCAGCGTCTGCTTTTCCGCGCGCAGCGTGGCGTGCTGCTCGCGGTAGACGATGTAGGCGCGCGCCGTGGCGAGATGGTTGGCGGCGATGAGCGTTTGCTCGGCCACGTCCTGGATCTGCTCCACCGTGGGGGCTTCGCCGTGAAAGCGGTGGATCAGCACCTTAGTGACCTGCGCGGTGAGCAACGCGGCTTCTTCAGCGCCATATTCACCCGAGGCCAGGCCCGCACTGGCCAGCGCAGCGCGAATGCGCTCCGCATCAAAAGGAGCGCGCTGGCCGCTGCGCAAAACAACTTCGCGGGGCAAAGTGACGAGGGTGGACGCCATGGGTTCTCACAATCCAACGAGGGTTTAAAACACTACCTATAGCGTCAACGATACCCACGAAACGCTATAGGTAGTTTGATGAAGCGCAACGGGCGATGACGCAACCACGCAATCCGCAGCCCAGCGTGACGCGCCTCAAGACATTGACATACGCTGCGTATGCCAATTAACATACGCAGCGTATGTCAAAGGAGGAGCGCATGTCGCAGCGCCGCACACGGGCGGAAATGATGGAAGAGACCCGGGCCAAACTGGTGGCCACGGCACGGCACGCCTTCGCCGCACAGGGCTACGCACACACGTCCATGGACGACCTCACGGGCGAAGCAGGCCTTACACGGGGGGCGCTGTACCACCACTTTGGCGGCAAGGAGGGCTTGCTGGTGGCCGTGATTGAGCAGATCGAGGCCGAGGTGGGCACCCAGCTGGACGCGGTATCGCAGGCCGCGCCGACCCTCTGGGAAGGCTTTTGCCAACGCTGCCACACCTATCTGGAGCTGGCGCTGGAGCCCGAAATCCGCCGCATCATCCTGCAGGACGCAAGGGCCGTGTTGGGGGATGTGCCCCAGGCCGCCCAGTCCGTAGGCATTGCAGCACTGGAAGCGTCCTTGGAGCAGCTGATGGAAGAAGGCACTGTGGCGCGGCATCACGCTGGCGTGACGGCACGCATGCTGTACGGCGCTGTCACCGAAGCCTCCTTTTGGATCGCCGAGCCAGATGACGATCCCTCCATCAAGCTGGCCCAAGCCCTGGACGGGCTGGACCGCCTGCTCAATGGGCTTCGTGCCTGACCACCACCGTTTGACCCCAGCCTACCCATTCAAAAACTTTATGCAGTGGAACAACTCCACCCACCGTTTCGGCGCCATCGCCCAGCTCTTTCACTGGACCAGCGCAGCCGCTTTCATCGGCGCATACGTGGTCGTGTACTACGTCATCTGGTTCATGGACGACACCTCGCCGGAGTCCCTGCCCGTGCTCAACATTCACTGGGTGCTGGGCCTGCTGGTGGGGTTTGTGGTCGTCCCCCGCCTGCTGTGGCGCCTGCGGGCTGTGCAGCCTGCGCAGCCCCCCGGCCCGGCGTGGGAGCACGCACTGGCGCATGCCGCCCACATCGGGCTGTATGGCCTGCTGATCGCGATGCCGGTGACTGGCTACATCGGCACGGGCGCGCCCACGGACTTCGGCCTGTTCACCGTGACCGGCTTCAACGAGACTGCGGCCTTTGCATGGATCAGCGAGTCCTTTCACCTCAGTTGGGATGAGTTTGAAGCGCCGGTGGATGCCGTCCACCACTTCCTGGGCAAGTTTGTGGCCTGGGGCGTCGTCGCACTGCATGTGGCTGCAGCGCTGTACCACCACTGGGTGCGGCGCGACGGCGTGCTGCAGCGGATGTGGCCTGGCGGTGGACCGCAGCCCAAGTGACACCACCAGCCCCGGTGCGCCACAATGGCACCCATGCTGACCCTCCAAGACATCCGTGACGCCGCCACCCGCCTACAAGGCCAGGTGCTGGACACCCCTTGCGTTGAATCCAAGACGCTTTCTCACATCGTCGGAGCGCAGGTGTTTCTCAAGTTCGAGAACCTGCAGTTCACCGCATCGTTCAAGGAGCGTGGCGCCTGCAACCGGCTGGCGCTGCTCACCGATGAGGAGCGCGCACGCGGCGTGGTGGCCATGAGTGCGGGCAACCATGCCCAGGGCGTGGCCTACCACGCGCAGCGCCTGGGCCTGCGCGCGGTGATCGTGATGCCACGCTTCACCCCCGGTGTGAAGGTGGAACGCACCCGAGGCTTTGGCGCCGAAATGGTGTTGCACGGCGACACACTGGAGGAAGCCCGAGCACACGCCTATGCGCTGGCCGATGCGCAACAGCTGACCTTTGTGCACCCCTATGACGACGAGGGCGTGGCCGCAGGCCAGGGCACGCTGGGGCTGGAGATGCTGCAAGCCGTGCCCGACCTGGACACGCTGGTGATTGCCGTGGGCGGTGGCGGCCTGATCTCGGGCGTGGCCACAGCGGCCAAGGCACTCAAACCCGGTATCGAAATCATTGGCGTGCAAACCCAGCGCTTCCCAGCCATGGTCAATGCCATCCAGGGCACGCACCACCCACAGGGCACATCGACCATTGCCGAGGGCATTGCCGTGGGCACGCCGGGCAAGATCACACAAGAGATCATCAAGCGCCTGGTAGACGACCTGGTGCTGGTGGACGAAGGCGATATCGAGCAAGCCGTGCTGATGCTGCTGGAGATTGAAAAGACGCTGGTCGAAGGCGCTGGCGCTGCAGGCCTGGCCGCGCTGGTGCGCTACCCCGAGCGCTTCAAGGGCAAGCGCGTGGGCCTGGTGCTGTGCGGCGGCAACATCGACCCGCTGCTGCTGGCCGCCATCATCGAGCGCGGCATGGTGCGCTCGGGCCGCCTGGCACGCATCCAGGTCAGCGCACGCGATATACCCGGCGTGCTGGCACGCATCACCGCCACGGTGGCCGACGCGGGCGCCAACATCGAAGAGGTGCACCACCAGCGCGCCTTCACCATGCTGGCCGCACAAAACGTGGACATTGAACTGGTGCTGCAAACCCGCAGCAAAAGCCATGTCGAGCAGGTGCTGCAGCAACTGCGGGCCGCGGGCATGGAAGCGGCCCTGATGTGAGCGCCTGACCCGTAAAGACCCGCAGACGAAAACGCACGGGAACCGCTAGAATCGCGCCAACATTCAGCACTGGAGCCATCACCATGTCGGACCACAGCCCCTCGCACACCACTTCCGAGCCATCGTCTGACCCCGTGGAAAACGTGGTCTCCTTCATGCCCGTAGTGCTGCCCGTCATGGGCGGTGTCATCATGTTCCTGTTGGCCTTCATTGCCGTCAAAATGGCCTGAGGCGCCCCCTGCGCCCCAGAGCAAAAGCCCCGCACTGCGGGGCTTTTTTTCGTTTGGCGCCACGCGCTGACCCACCTTGAACACGGCCCCGACTTCACCCATTTTTTGCAAGGAATCCACCCATGCGCAGCGGCAACGCACTCGTTTTGTTTTCTGGTGGGCAAGACTCCACCACCTGCCTGGCCTGGGCGCTGAGCCACTTTGCCCATGTCGAGACCATCGGCTTCGACTATGGCCAGCGCCACCACATCGAGCTGCAGGCACGCCACGCCGTGCTGGAGGCCATGCGCGCGCAGTTCCCGCAATGGCGCGGCAAGCTGGGCGACGACCACATGCTGGACTTGGGCGTGCTGGGCCGCATCAGCGACACAGCACTGACCAGCGAGACCGAAATCCAGATGACTGCGGCCGGCCTGCCCAACACCTTCGTGCCGGGGCGCAACCTGCTGTTTTTCCAGTTGGCAGCGGCCGTGGGCTACCGGCGTGGTCTGCACACGCTGGTGGGGGGCATGTGCGAGACGGATTTTTCGGGCTACCCCGATTGCCGTGACGACACGCTCAAGGCCCTGCAAGTGGCCACCTCGCTGGGCATGGGGCAACGCTTCACCTTTGAGACGCCGCTGATGTGGATCGACAAGGCCGACACCTGGGAGATGGCCCATGCACTGGGCGGTGACGCGCTGGTGGACATCGTGCTGGAGCAATCGCACACCTGCTACCACGGCGTGCGCGGTGAGCGGCACGCCTGGGGTTACGGCTGCGGCACCTGCCCCGCCTGTGCGCTGCGCAAGGCCGGTTTTGAGCGCTGGACAGCCGGCAAAGCCCCCTGAATGGCCCAGGACGAGGCCCCACAGCCTCCACAATCACCACATAACCCCATGCAATTTTTGCATGGATTTGACCCGAGTCTGACAGACAAAACGGCGACAGATTCATAAAATCGTCATCCCAGCCGACCCGCGGAATGCGTGGAGACGCCTCCACACCGTGGGGGTAGCCACACCTGTTTCGCCCGCCGACTGAGCACAGGCACCGCGCTGTGCAAGGGGTGGCCCGCCCAGCGCTCCCTTTGCCAACGCTTGCCGCAAGCCGTTTTTTCAAAGGCAGCGCTCAGCATCGCAATTGCGCCAGGTCTTTGTCGTCGTGAGCCGCACGGTTCGCTTCCTTTGAAAAAACTGTTTTTCAACTTAGGAAGCTCCCGATGAACGCACCCACCATGCAGGGCCTGAATCTCAACGCCCCCGCTTACGTCAAGAACCCACGCCTGCTGGCCTGGGTGGCCGATATGGCTGCTCTGTGCAAGCCCGACAACATCTTCTGGTGCGATGGCTCCAAGGAAGAGTACGACCGCCTGTGCGAGCAACTGGTCAAGGCGGGCACCTTCAAGAAGCTCAACCCCGCCAAGCGCCCCGACAGCTTTCTGGCCTGCTCTGACCCCTCGGACGTGGCCCGCGTGGAAGACCGTACCTACATCTGCTCGGCCCAAAAGGAAGATGCAGGCCCCACCAACAACTGGATGGAGCCTGCCCAAATGCGCGCCACCCTGCAGCCCCTGTTTGACGGCTGCATGAAGGGCCGCACCATGTACGTGGTGCCTTTCAGCATGGGCCCGCTGGGCAGCCCCATTGCCCACATCGGCGTCGAACTGACCGACAGCGCCTACGTGGCCGTGAACCAGCGCCTGATGACCCGCATGGGCAAGGCGGTGTACGACGTGCTGGGCGTGGATGGCGAATTTGTGCCTTGCATGCACACCGTGGGCGCCCCCCTGGCGGCAGGCGAAACCGACAAGACCAGCTGGCCTTGCAACCCCACCGTCAAGTACATCGTTCACTACCCTGAAACGCGCGAAATCTGGTCTTATGGCTCGGGCTACGGCGGCAACGCCTTGCTGGGCAAGAAGTGCCTGGCCCTGCGCATTGCGTCCACCATGGGCAAGAGCCAAGGCTGGCTGGCAGAGCACATGCTCATCCTGGGCGTGACCAACCCCCAAGGCAAGAAGTACCACGTGGCAGCCGCCTTCCCCAGCGCCTGCGGCAAGACCAACTTCTCGATGCTGGTGCCACCCACAGCGTTCGAAGGCTGGAAGGTCACCACCATTGGCGACGACATCGCCTGGATCAAGCCCCAGGCCGACGGCAGCCTGCGCGCCATCAACCCTGAAGCAGGTTACTTTGGCGTGGCCCCCGGCACCAACACGCTCACCAACCCCAACTGCATGGCCAGCCTGGACAAGGACGTGATCTTCACGAACGTGGCCCTTACCGACGACGGCGACGTGTGGTGGGAAGGCATGGACAAGGACTCCGGCAAACTGCCCGATCACCTGATCGACTGGCAAGGCAAGGACTGGACGCCCGCCATCGCCAAGGAAACCGGCGCCAAGGCCGCCCACCCCAACGCCCGCTTCACCGTGGCTGCCACCAACAACCCAGCCCTTGACTCGGCCTGGGACGACCCAGCCGGTGTGACCATCGATGCGTTCATCTTCGGCGGCCGCCGCTCCACCACCGTGCCACTGGTGACCGAAGCCCGCAGCTGGACCGAAGGCGTCTACATGGCCGCCACCATGGGTTCGGAAACCACTGCCGCTGCCTTTGGCCAGCAAGGCGTGGTGCGCCGCGACCCATTCGCCATGCTGCCCTTCTGCGGCTACAACATGAGCGACTACTTCCAGCACTGGCTGAACATGGGCGACAAGATCACCGCCGCCGGTGGCAAGCAGCCCAAGATCTACACCACCAACTGGTTCCGCAAGGACGCGGCGGGCAAGTTCGTGTGGCCTGGTTATGGCGAGAACATGCGCGTGCTCAAGTGGATGATCGACCGCATTGAAGGCAAGGCCCAGGGCGAGGAAACCATGTTTGGCGTGGCCCCGCAGTACGCCGAAATCAACTGGACCGGCCTGGAGTTTTCGCCTGAGCAGTTCAACACCGTCACCAGCATTGACAAGGCCGCGTGGACCGAAGAACTCAAGCTGCACACCACGCACTTTGAGCAACTGGCCTACCACCTGCCCCAAGCCCTGCTGGACACCAAGGCCGCTATTGAAAAGCGCCTGTCGGCCTGACCGACACATGGCTGAGCCCATTTGTCGCGCACTTGCGCGCTGGGCTCAGGCCTCCATCAGCCGCCCCGCCTTTGTGCCGGGCGGCTTTTTTGTGGGCATCTGCGGGCAACCGCATATGCAACCAAACAGCCCGGCACCTCGCCGTGCGAGCGGGCATGAAAAAAGCCGTGGACGTTGTACCGTCCACGGCTTGAATCTTGGGCTCAACCCTGGTGCTTATTCAGGGCCTGCCGCAGCTTGGAGTAACCTGATGCTCAGTAGTAGCGACAGATATCGCTCACAGTGGGCACGCCCATGGCATGGTTCAATTCGGCCATGATGCGGGGATCCTTCAGGGCGACTTGCCAGGTACGCTCGTCTTCTGCATTGCGAGCGCGGTTTTCAGCCCAGGCCTTGGCCGAGGCGCGCAGGGCCACAGCCATGCGGCGGGCGGGCATGGTCAAGAGGGCCAGGGCGGCAAAGGCCACGAGCCACAGCACCATCCAAGCGGCCAGCAGGTGGCCTTCGCTCCAAGTGTCGATCACTTGGTTGGCCACGACCAGCAGGGCGGAAACCACTGCGGCCAGCAGCAAAGAGGCAGCACCGCGGGTGCCGTCAAAGCGCGACGCCATGTCCTTGATGGAGGCGGCTGCGTTTTCGGCGCGGGTCACGCCAAGGTGTTCGGTGGGGTAGTCGACGTGTGCGAAATTGGTCATTTTGGAAGTCCCTTTTCAAACGCTTTTGGCGAGATTGCCGGGCGAATGCATGAATCTTAGGGTTTACCCTTTATCTATTCAAATTTATATTTTGAATTCTTTACATTCACATTGATGATGATCGAGCCATGACCTCACCCAAGACATCGCCCAAAGCATCGCTAGTGAACTTCCGATCACTGGATTTGAATCTGCTGCGTGTCTTCGATGAGGTGATGGCCGAGCGCAGTCTGACCAAGGCTGCGCACAAGCTTTCCATCACCCAACCGGCCGTCAGCAACGCCATGCGGCGCTTGCGTGAGGTGGTGGGTGACGAGCTGATGGTGCGCAGCGGCCAGGGCGTGGAGCCCACGCCCCGCGCACTGGCGCTGTGGCCCAGCGTGCGCGATGCACTGGCCCTGCTGCAGGAGTCCCTGGCCCCGGGCGCCTTCGAGCCGTCCACCGCCACGTCCACCTTTGTGCTGGCCATGGCCGATGCCACCGCCGCCACGCTGATCCCCGCGCTGGTGCAAATCATCGAGCGCGAGGCACCGGGCATCTCGGTGCGCGTGCTGCCCCTCACCACCCGCGACCCACGCCGCCTGCTGGACGAAGAGTCGGCCGACATGGCCGTGGGCTACTTTCCGGCCGCCCTGGCGGATCTGACGGCCCGCGCCCAATCGGGCGGCGCCGTGGCCTACGACAGCCGGCGCCTGTACGACGGTGAATACATGTGCGTGATGCGCCAAGGGCACCCACTGGCCAGCGGGGAGTTGACGCTCGATGCGTATTGCGCAGCGCGGCACATGCTGGTGAGCTTTTCCGGGCGCCCCTACGGGTTCATCGACGAAGCCCTGGCCTCGTTGGGGCGCAAGCGGCATGTGCTCATCACGGTCAACCAGTTCTTCACAGCGGGCCGGGTGGTGGTGGGCTCGGACTTGCTCACCGTGCTGCCCCGGCACTTTGTGCCGGTGACCGGCATTGCCGACCGGCTGGTGCAACGCCCCCTGCCCCTGAACGTGCCCGCTGTGCACGTTGATGCACTGTGGCGGCGGCGCGGCCCCCAAGAGAAGGCCATGGAATGGCTGCTCAACGCCCTGGCGCGCTCGGCCCGCAGCATGTTCCCGGACTAGGCGCACCCAGCCCGGGCGCCCCTTGGGCATCTACACTGCCCGCATGAAGATTCAGCTCCTGTCCGATCTGCACCTGGAGGCGCACCCCCACTTTGTTCCCGAGCCCGCACCCGGCGCTGACCTGCTGGTGCTCGCTGGCGACATCGGCTCGTACCAGCAAGGGGGACAGCTCAGCGACGAAGACTTCGGCCTGGCCCGGTTTGCCCCCCAGGCGGCAGGCGGCACCTGGCCCACCCCCGTGCTGTTTGTGCCGGGCAACCACGAATACGACGCCCAAGACTTTGACGAAGCCCACCAACGCCTGCGCAGCACCTGCGAGCGGCTGGGCATTGCTTGGCTGGAGCGCGAAACCCTGGTGCTCGGCGGCGTGCGCTTTGTGGGCACCACCCTGTGGAGCGACTTTGACGCACTGGCTGAGGACGAAGGCACCGAAGACCTTGCCCGCCAACTGCGCCTGCGCGACAAAGCCTACCGCGCCGCCAATTTCTACCTGCGCAAGACCGGTGGCACCCGGCATGGCGAGCCCTTTCTGGCCGAGCCCATGCGCGAGCAGGCCCTGGCTTGCCAGCAATGGCTGCGCTCTGCCCTGACCGCGCCATTTGACGGCCCCACCGTGGCCGTTACCCACTTTGCCCCCAGCCTGCGCAGTGCGGACCCGCGCTATGGGCTGGTGCCCGGCACTGCAGGTTTTTGCAACGCCCTGGACGGGCTGCTGCCCCACGCCCAGCTGTGGCTGCACGGCCACCTGCACGCGCCCAGCGACTACACCGTGCGCGGCACGCACGACGCCACCGGGCAGCCCTGGCAATGCCGCGTGGTGGCCAACCCGCTGGGCTATGCCCGCAAGGGGGAACAGGCCACCTTCCAGCCCCAGATGTGCGTCACCGTATGATCGACGCAGGCCCCTGAACACCCCTGTTCAACCGCCTTTCACAGCGCACGACGAAAAACATGACCCAGGTCAAGACAACAACCGCTCGCGCGCATTAGTCTGAGCACACCAACCTGGAGCACACCATGAACATTTTGCTGGCTGTCGACGGCAGCGCCTACACCAAGAAGATGCTGGCCTACCTGGCCACCCACGAAGACCTGCTGGGCGCAAGCCACAGCTACACCGTGCTGACGGTGCAGGCCCCGCTGCCCACCCGCGCACGCGCGGCCTTGGGCAAAGAAGTGGTGGACAACTACCACACGGAAGAAGCCGAGAAAGTCACCGCCCCCGTGGCCAAGTTCCTCGCTCGCCATGGCGTGCAAGCCAAGTGCATGTTCAAAGTGGGTGCGGTGGGCGAGACCATTGCCAAAGTGGCAGAGAGCGGCAAATTCGACTTGCTGGTGATGGGCTCGCACGGTCACGGCGCCCTGGCCACGCTGGTCGTGGGCTCGGTCACCACGCAGGTGCTGGCCCACTGCAAGGTGCCGCTGTTGATCGTGCGCTGATTCCACTCAGCCCCTCAACGGTACGGCACGAGCCCCGCCCCGAGCGGGGCTTTTTCATGGGCGGCTCAGCGTGCGGCCAGCCCATCGAAGCAGGTGCGCACCACCAGCTCGACGATCTCGGCGTCGGAATACTGCCCGCCGTCCTTCAAGAAGGTCACCACCGGATCACACGCCCGCGCGTACAGGGTGTACAGCACCACCAGGGGCGGCAGCTTGGGGTCGATCACGCCCTGCGCCTGGGCCTCGGTGATCCATTCGCCAATCTGATCGCTCACGTTCACCAGGCCATTGAGGTACTGCTTGTTGGCCATGAGCACCGCACGCAGGCTGGAATTGCGGCTGGGCAGCAGCGGCATTTCGTTGGTGATGAGCCGCTCCAGCGACCAGCGCACCAGCGCCCGCAGCTTTTCAATGGGTGCAAGCTCGCTTGGCAAGCCAGAAAGGTAAGCGCGCACTCTCTCCAAAATCTGCACCATGGCGGCACAGCACAGCTCCTCTTTGCTGCTGAAGTGCTTGTACAGGCTGGCCTTGGCAATGCCGACGGCGTTGGCCACATCGTCCATGGTCATGGCGTCATAGGCCTTCTCGCCCAGCAGGCGGCAAGTCGATTGCAGGATGGCCTCCTCGCGGGCGAGGTGCATCTGCTCTTTGAACGAAACTTTGGTGGGCAGCGAAGACATGGTTCGCATCTTATCCACTACGGTAAAAAAACTACTGTAGAAGTTGCTTTGCAACTACGGCGTTCACGCCGTGTGGCCGCCCGAATGCCCCAAACGTACTCCGGTCAGGCCACCAAGGTGCGTGCGGCCGTGGCCTTGAGGGCATCGGTCAGCGCATCCAGCAGCTCAGACTCCAGGTTCCAGCAGTGCCAATACAGCTGAATCGGCAGCGAGCGCCCAGGCACCAGGTCGATCAGACTGCCATCGGCAATGGGGCCACGCGCCAACAGCTCGGGCATCACGCCCACGCCCCAGCCTGCGGCCACGGCGCGCATCTGCCCTTCAGTGCTGGGCACAAACAGGTGGTTCAGTGCCACGCGCTTGAGGCCGAACGCACGGGCCACAAACTCGGCAGCCATGTCGTCCTTGCGGTTGAAGGACAAAAATGAGACCTCGCGGAAGTTGTGCGGCGTGAGCCCCTGCGGCAGATGCTTGCTGGCAAATTCGGCCGATGCCACCGCCACATAGTGCATGGCGCCCAGCGGCACCATCTTGCAGCCGCGCAGCGCCTGCTTGAGCGTGGTGACGCAGCCCAGCACCTGGCCCGAGCGCAGCCATTCCTGCGTGAAGTCCTGGTCATCGGCAATGATTTCGAGCGGCAGGCGCTGGCGCACCAGGTCGTGCAGCGCACCCATGGCCCAGGTGGCAATGCTGTCGGCATTGATGGCGATGGAGATGCGCTCGTCTTCGCGGGTGCTGCCGGGGGCGCTGGGGGCCAGCTCCTGCAGGTCGCGCTCCAGGTCGGCGCGCAGCAGGCGCAGTTGCTTGGTGTGCTTGAGCAGCAACTGCCCGGCAGACGTCGGCTTGAGCGGGCGGCTGCGCACGATGAGGACCGAGCCCACCTGCGCCTCCAGCGCCCGCAGGCGCTGCGAGACGGCCGATTGCGTCACATTCAGCCGCTGCGCGGCGCGTTCAAAACCGCCCTCTTCCACGATGGCGGCAAGGCATTCCAGGGCGGCGGGATCGTAAGTGCTCATGGTCTCGCAAGGGCCTGCGCAGGCCGATCTCAGGCAAATTTATACAGAAAAATGGCACCGCCAAACATTAGCGATGCTGATGATTTTGGAGTAAGTTTAATTTTGCTTTTACTCAAATGCAATGTCGCGCACACTGCGCCCTCATGAAAACCATTGTTTTGGGCGCCGGCATCATCGGCATCAGCACAGCGTGGCACCTGCTGGAACGCGGTCATGAAGTGATCGTCGTCGATCGCCAGCCCGACGCTGCCTTGGAAACCAGCTTCGCCAACGCGGCGCAGATCTCGGTGAGCTACTGCGAGCCGTGGGCCAACCGCGAAGCGCCGCTCAAGGCGCTCAAATGGATGTTCGACAAAGAGGCGCCACTGCTGTTTCGCCCGCAGCTCGACTGGGACCAGTGGCGCTGGGGGCTGAAGTTTCTCGCGCAGTGCAACGACGTGGCATTTGAGCGCAACGTGCAGCAGATTGTGGCCCTGGGCGCCTACAGCCACGCGGCCCTCAAGGACCTGGTGGCCAGCACCGGCATTGAATACAACCGGCTCGAACGCGGCATCGCCCATTTCTACACCGACCAAAAATCGTTCGACGCCGCAGGCCACGCGGTGGACCTGATGCGCAAGTTTGGCGTGCAGCGCCGTCTGGTCAGCCGCGACGAGCTGCTCCAAATCGAGCCCGCCTTTAAAGCCTATGGCGACAAGATCACCGGCGGCACCTACACCAGCACCGACGAAAGCGGCGACGCCCGCGTGTTCACGCAAGAGCTGGCCCGCCGCTGCGCTGCGCGGGGCGCCCAGTTCCTCTACGGGCACGACGTGCTGCGACTGAACAAGATCGGGGACGCTATTGATTCTGTAGCTGTTATCGCTCGCAACACGGGCGCTGGCGGCCAAAAAGACTTCATTCTCAAAGCCGATGCCTTTGTGGTGGCCTGCGGCTCGTACAGTGCGCCGCTGCTGCGCACCGTGGGCGTGGATTTGCCCATCTACCCTGGCAAGGGCTACAGCGCCACCTTCCCGCTGCTCAAGCCCGAGGGCGCTCCCATGGTCTCCACCATCGACGACGGCAAGAAGATCGCCATGAGCCGCCTGGGCAACACCCTGCGTGTGGCCGGCACCATCGAGCTGGGCGGTTTTGATTTGAGCCTGGACAGCCCCGTGGCCCGCGCCCGCTGCCACATGCTGTCGCGCCGCATTGCAGAGATCCTGCCCGGCGTGTGCGACACCCGCACGCCCGAAGAAGGCGGCAACCCCGAGTACTGGACCGGCCTGCGCCCCGCCACGCCCACCAACATCCCATTCATCGGCCACACCCGCGTGGGCAAGCTGTGGGTGAACGCAGGCCACGGCACCCTGGGCTGGACGCACGGCGCGGGCTCGGGCAAGGCCATGGCCGAGCTGGTGAGCGGCGAAGTGCCTGCGATGAACTTTGGTTTTCTGGGTGTGCAGGCACCGCGCGCCGTGCGCGGCACCGTAGCGGCCTGAGCCCCAAGGGACGGCATGGCGCATTGCGGGCCATGCCGCTCACCACGGCATCACGGCTCCGCCGCCGCTACCATCGGCGGCATGCCGAACACCACACCGCACTCCCCGCACTATCTCTTTCTGACCACCTCCACCCGCGAAAGCGGCCACCTGGGCAACACCGAATGGCTGGCCCAGCAAGCCGCCGCTGCACTGCCCGCAGGCACGGTGCAAACCTGGCACCACCTGGCGCGCATGCAGCTGCCACCATTTGTGGACCTGCGCCACACCGTGGGCACCTACCCCGCGCCCGAGGGCGATCTGAAAACCCTGCTCGACGCCACGCTGGCGGCTACGCACATCGTGTTCGTGTCGCCGGTGTACTGGTTCAGCATTCCCGCGCCGCTCAAGACCTACCTGGACCACTGGAGCGGCTGGATGCGCGTGCCGGGCCTGCCCTTCAAGGAGCAGATGGCGGCCAAGTCGTTGCAGCTCATCACCACCAGCGGCGACCGTGCCAAGGCCCAGCCGATGATCGACTCGGTAGAGCTGTGCGCCAAGTTCTTATCGATGCCCTGGGGCGGCGCCCTGTGGGGCAAGGGTGGCCCACCCGGTGCTGTGCAGGCCGATGCAGAGGCCGTAGCGCAAGCAGCGCACTTTTTGCTACCAAAATAGGAGCTATTAGCGCTTGATAGATAAGCGCTAACGCCCATTTTTATTCAAACCCGGCCTGCCCTCAACGCGCCACGCCGGGCGGTTCCGCACCGGCCACGCCCGCCACGGCATCACCGCCGTCCAGCAGCCGGGTGTTCATCCACTGGCGCAGGTCGCGCCACATGGCGCGCACCTCAGTGTCGGGCGGCATGCGCAGGGCGTGCTCCAGCTCAATGGTGACCACCGGCACGCCCCGGTGCAGCCCGCCGTAATGCCCCAGCGAGCCGGGGAACACGCCCAGCTTGTCCATGCGCAAACGGCCCAGCCGGGCAGGCGGGTCGTGCGGGCCGTCAAAGTCCAGCACGCCATAAGGCGCGTGGATGCTGACCACCAGCTGGGGCTGGAACTGCTCCATCTGCTGGTGCAAAAACCGCGACTCGGGCTCGGACAGCGGCGTGTGGCCCGGCCAGCGGCGCGGGTCTTTGCGGGTGCGCTTTTCCCAGTACACCGGCGCATCTTGCGCCCAGCCGGGGGTGGGAAAGTTGCGGTTCAGGTCCACCCCGCTGGCGTTGACCCGCGTGGGTTTGGGGGCCAACAGGCCATCGGGGTTGAGCACGGGGATAAAGCGCCAATGCACGGGCGGCTGCGGCGCACCGCGGTCCCCGCCCTCGGCCCCCGCCAGGGCAATCCAGCGCAAGGCCAGCGAGGCGGCTGTGAGTTCGTCGCCGTGCATGGCGCCCACCACCAGCACGCGCAGCGGCGGGACATCGGCGGCCGGGGCAGGCCCCCCCGTGCGTGGCACCACATCGCGCCAGTAAAGCGGCACGCCTTGGCCTGATGCCGCGCCGCTGGGCTGCAGTTGCGTGGCCAGGCACTGCGAGCGTGTCACACCGGGCAGGCGCGCCAACAGCAGTTCGCAGGCGGCTTGCGTGGCTGGCTCGGACATCCCGGGCGCAGCCGTCGCAGACGTCTCCACCCCAGAGGGCGCCGTCGACGCTGGCACCGTGGCAGCGGGGCGGGGCTGCGCCTCAGCACCCATGGGCTCCATTGAGTCCCTTGAATGGACTGAGCCAGGCACGGCCAAGTTGCCCTGCACTGCTGCGCGCCCTTCCAGCGCGTTCAGCCCCATCGGGCCCGAAGGCGCGCGGCCATACACACCGCCGGACGCGGGGCCACCAGGCCACAGCTGCGTGGGCACCCACAGCACGGCGGCCAGCGCAGTGACCACCGCACTCGCCGTCGCCACGGTCCACACCGGGGAACGTGCTTGGGAATGCCCCCGGTGCCGCGCCCCCTGGCCTGCGGGCTGCGCAGCGCCGCTCAATGCAGCACCCGCTGCGTGGCCAGAAAGTCGAGCAACGCAGCGTCAAACGCCTCGGGGTGCTCCAGCTGCGGCCAGTGGCCAATGTGGGGCAGGCTCAGGTGCTGGGCGTCGGGCATCAACTCGGCGAGCGCCTGCAGTGCCGCGGGTGGGGTGCAATGGTCGGCATCGCCCCCCAGCAACAGCGTGGGGGTGTGCACATTCACCCAGGCCTGGGCCCAGCGGTCAAAGCCCTGCATGGCCTGCAAGGCGCGGCGGTAGGTGGCGGGGTGGACCTGCGCCAGGGCATGCTCGGCCAGGCGCACGCCTTCGGGCAAGGCGGCGGTGCCAATGCACTGGGGCACCAGTGTTTGCGCCAACTGCTGCATGCTGCCGCCGGGCTGCTGCACGGCGTCCAGCGCGCGCTCGCGTGGGGCCAGCCAGGCTTGCACGGCCTGCGCATCCAGCGCGGGCCCGCCCGCGCACAGCACCAGGCGGCGCACCACCTCGGCCCGGCGCACCGCAACCTCCAACGCCAGCATGGCGCCCATGCCGTGGCCCACCAGCGTGACGGGGCCGCACTGCAGCGCATCGATCAGCGCCAGACAGCTTTGCGCCAGGCCTTTGAAGGTGTAGGGCTCAATGGGTGCGCTGTGGCCGTAGCCCGGCATGTCCCACGCCACGGCGCGGTAGCCGGCGCTGGCCAGCATCTCCAACTGGGGGGCAAAGGTGAGGTGGTCGCCATCAGCGTCGTGCAGCATGAGCACGGTGGGGCCAGAGCCCAGGGTGGAGAAGGTGGGGAGCAAAGCCATACAGAAAATGACGGACGCCAAACAGGGCCGAGGCGGGCGGCGTGCCCCAGGCTGGGCCGCCTGTTGCATCGCGATTTGCGTAAGTCCTAAAGAAATAAGTGCCGAGTAACCCCCGCCGCACAGGCGCGCGGGCGGCACTCCATAATAGTTCCATCCCCCCTTGATGCAGGCCCCGCGCCCAACCTTTGTGAACAGCCCCTCGCCCCGCCCTGCCCTGGCACTGCCCCCCAGCTTCTCCTCCCGCGAGTTTCGCAACGCGCTGGGCATGTTTGCCACGGGCGTGACCATCGTCACCGCACGCAATGCGGCGGGCGAGCTGGTCGGGCTCACGGCCAGCTCGTTCAACTCGGTGTCGCTGGACCCACCGCTGGTGCTGTGGAGCCTGTCGCACAGCGCCAGCAGCATGCCCGCCTTTGCCAACGGCTCGCACTACGCCATCCACGTGCTGGCCGCCGACCAAAAGGCCCTGGCCGAACGCTTCGCCACCCGTGGCATCGACCGCTGGGCAGGCGTGGAACACCGCCCCGGCATCCAGGGCGCGCCCCTGCTGGCCGGGGCTGCCGCCACGTTTGAATGCTTCAACCGCAGCCAATACAAGGAAGGCGATCACACCATCTTCGTGGGCGAGGTCGAGCACTGCGAACATCGCGAAGGCGCCTCGCCCCTGCTGTACCACGGGGGCAAGTTTTATACGGAGCACCCGCTGTAGGGTTTGGTTGTGCGAGTTATATCGCTATATTTTTTATAGCTACCAGCGCTTTCGATTCAAGCGCTAGACCGACTTTCAAGCATGATTCCTTAACAAACATCCATTGATGTTTTGAAAGTCTTCATCGCGCGCCGCCACCGCCATATCGCTTACCACATAGCCAGAACCTTCGCCGCGAAGCAAAAGCCGAACACGCCCTGCGTGGCTGGTCAAACGCCAACCACCAGTTACCTCTTCGCAGACTCCAGGCTCACCCAGGAAGACAGGGCGATACCCGGCGGAGGCATGCGTAGTAGCGTCTGGGTTCCAGTGTTTCCGAAGCAAGTAGTGCCCACCTCGGTGGAGCGAAATTTCTACCCTGGTATCGGAGTGCTGACCAGATAAAAGCAGCAAACGGGTGAAGCGGCTGGTTTGCCATACATCCCTTACCAATCGAGGCAAAGCCACCAGAAAAAACAGGGTTCCCACGTCTGCCAGCCACGGCACTACCAGCGCCCAACCGGGCTCACCACGGGCCAGCAGCCACAGATCGAGCAACCCGGGGCCGACAAAAGGGACGTACACACCAGACGACGAGCCCCCGTGCCATTTGTAGTGAAGGTATCCCGTGATCAGCGTCAGCCAACTGATTGCGGGAAACAACAACCCTATCGCCAGAAATAACGTGGAATCCATGCGGGGGATTTTGCGGGCAATCGGCAAGCACTCACTGCACCTGCAACGTGGTCCCCAGCGCCAGCCGCCCCGTGCCCGCCTGCCACTGCACGCCCGTCACAGCGCTGTCGGCATTGGCAAAGCGCACGGCATAGGCGGGGGTGGCAGCCAAAGCGCTGGCTACATCGGGCGCACCAATGTGCACGCTGTAGCTGCCGGGGGCCAGGGTGGCGGGCAGGGTGACTTCGCCCGACCATTGCAGCGGCTCGCCAGGGCTGGCCTGGCGCAGGTCGGTGCCTGCCAAGGGCAGCACGGTGGCCACGTTGGTGGCGCTGACCAGGTACAGCGCCAGGCTGCGCGCATTCAGCGGCCGGGCCCAGCCCTGGTTGCTGAGGGCCACCTGCCAGGCCAGCGTGCCGCCCGGCGCGGCGATGGCACTGTGTGCAACGGTGCTCAATTGCAGCCGGTAACCCAGCTTGCGCGACACCTCGGCCATGCAGCCGCCCGCCTGCCACTGGGCGAAGAAGCCCTCTTAGTAGTCGCGGTTCAGGTAGGTCATGTGGTAGACCGCCCCTTCGCGCAAGATGTCCTCGCAGGCCATGCGGGCCTGGGCCACCTCGGGTGGGGCGCAGGTCTCGCCCCCTGCGCCCGTCACCGCGCTGGTCTGCTGGGCATGGGTGCGCAGAGCGGCAGCCTGCGCAGACGTATCGGCCCAGTAGGTGCCCACGTCGTCGGGGCTGGCCAAAAAGCAGTCGTTGTGCTGGCCAATGCGCGCTGCAGCCGTGGGGCTTGGGGCCAGCAGTTGCGCCAGGGTGGGTGGGGTGGGGTACCACGCGGCCACGTCGGCCGGGGTGCGCACATGCACTTGGCGGCTGGCGGGCACGGCCGCCAATAGCGCGTCGCGTACGGCGGATTTGTTGGCGGGGGTGGTGAGGTTGTTGGACGAGGTGTGCCACTCGCCCCACGCACCGATGAAGCCGCCCTGCACAGCCGCAATCACATCGGCATTGGCCTGCAGCACCGGCTGCAGCTGGGTGAGGTGGCGCTTGACGCGCGAGAGCGTGGCGTCTTGCGCGTTGAGGTAATCGGCCTCGGTCTCAGGGTAGTTGTAGGCAAAGCGCACCACGGCCTTGAGGCCCTGTTTGCGCAGGTTGGCAAAGCCGGTGTTCAGCTTGGTGAGGTAGCTGCTGGGCAAATCCCGCGTACGGTAGGCGCTGAGGTCGGCCGGGGTGTAGACCAGCCGCTGCCCGTCTGCCACCACATAGTCGAGCGAGGTGGCCGTGATTTTGGAGGGGTCGGTGGCAAAGCGGTAGAAGCCGCGCTCAGGGTTGGGGAAGTCCTGGTCGGACGGTGCCAAGCTGACCTGGGCCAGTGGGGCGATGGAAGCCAGCGCCATGGCCTTGCCCATGGCTTTGGGCTGGGGTACCTCGGCCACAGCGGGCGGAGCTCCCGGCCCGCCGAACGAGATGGTGACACCATCGTTTTCGGCAGAGCCCCCGCAACCTGCCAGGGCTGCACAGCCGAGGGCCAGCACGGCCCACTTCATGGTGGTTGGTTCGTTCATGCGCCCCTCCGCAATAGTTGCCGCATTGTTACGCCAACCGGGATTTACCGCCAGGGGTTGGAGCGATGGGTAATCGCAACGGCACGAACCGTTGGGGATGAAGAATGCGGCGGTGGAGGTGTACGGCGAGCAGGGAAGTCGGTTTGCCCACCCACCACACTGCGTCTGCCGCTTGCAGCACGGGGCGATGCTGTGGCACAGATTCTTGTGACGCCATAGGCCTCCAAAACGTCCACAACAGCGGCATGATTTAGGACTGCAGGTGTTCTACCCTCCGGCCCCAATCTAGCAGGCGCTGACTATTGGGTTAAACCGTATTTTCGCCATGACCAACCTCGATTTCCTCGGGGAGCCTGCCCCGGCGACGCAACTCAGATAGAGCGACTTGGCATGCCAAGACGAGTGTTATCCATTCCGATGTGCCTAAAGCTTCACGCTCATTCGAAATAGTATTTGGTGTTCCTTTGCAAAAGCCTTCCCAGGCATTCGCTACAAGCAGGAGCTTCTTGGCTTCGCTTTCCGAGTAAGTCGGGGCAGAGTATGAATGAAGGGGCGAATTCCAGTCTTCCCACTGATTTAGTACTGCATTCAGATCGAACGGTGGTGGATCAGTCTCGTAGTGGACCAGCATTTCAAGCCACTCAATCAGGCGATTCCTGACTCGTTGCTCGATGAGCGGATGCGACGGTTTAAGAGCGGGCATTTTTCTGCGGCCTAACGTTGGAGGCCAGCTGCCGCCATAGGCTGTTGCGACTGGGCCGACCTTTTATCTTTTATTGAATGCCCGTCACAATGGGCACAAGAAGGAATATGGCTGGTCGGCAGAGCTTCGGGGATACGTTCGCAAGCCAGAACTGCTGCCCATATTTCCAGCCTCGAATATGTGGATCAATAAAAAGACGCGGATGCACTGTTCCACCCAACGCAATTAACCTGCGGCCAACCGCAATTCGTCGGCGACGAAATCGAGAAAAGAGGCGCCTCGGAA
Organism: Acidovorax sp. 62; assembly: GCF_002754495.1. Taxonomy (NCBI): domain Bacteria; kingdom Pseudomonadati; phylum Pseudomonadota; class Betaproteobacteria; order Burkholderiales; family Comamonadaceae; genus Acidovorax; species Acidovorax sp. 62. Next base: position 4,153,384 of record NZ_PEFJ01000001.1, on the reverse strand, counting down.
ACTCTCCGGTGCGACATCGACGCTCGGCGACGATTATTCGACGAAGGTAGACGGCCAGTTCCCCCGTGGGAAGAAGCTCCCATCTCTCCCAAAGCACTTGGTACGAAGTGGACTCCGTCGGAGGCAGCCGAGGACGACATTTCATAATGGATAGCGTAGAAGTGAACAGGCTGAAAGGTAGGGGCACATGCTCACTGCTCGTCCTCCGGTCGGAGTGGAGAATAACACCATTGATATTCATCGATTAGCGACCTTGCCAACGCATCTTGTTCCGCGCGGTAGTGGTGCTGATGTGTACCAAGAGGTCTGATAGTGCCTTCAACAAAACCCTTTGCCTGGAGCTGTGAGACGAATTTTGGAAGCGGCCCATATGCAAAGAACTTGTTGTGCCTATCCCAGACAACTGTCGCATGATCGTGTGATGAATGAGCCCAAATATCAAAACGTGCATCGCTGCTCAAAAAATCTCGGTACTTCCCGATAAAAGCGCGGAAATCATTCATGGAAAGTTCGGGGCTTTGATAACGCCCCGGATCCGCTTCACCCCGTGGGGTGTGAAGAATGTAAATTACCAAAATCGGCTCGGATAAACACATCACCAATGTTTCAAATATTGATGCGTCACCTCCCGGTACTCCGCCGGCAATTCGATTTTCCTCAAGCGCGAAGATCGGTGCAAACGAGTGCTCAACCCATTCATTTTCAACGAGGTGAGAGAGCTTACACATGTAGGTTCCAAATTAATATATTCCGCAGAATCTTAGCGCGTGCGTAGATCGATTTTTAAATATCCAAGTATTAAATTCCGAAAAACCCCACACACATCTACCACCAAACTATAGCCCTTCAGCAAATACAAGACTCTGACAAAGCCCGCTTCAGCAAACCATGAAGCTTTGAATTGGGAGCCGCATCTCCGCATGAATAAAGCGGCGCCAACCCACCCTCACCCCCGCTCCACCATCTGCCTCGCCTGCTCCCTGAGCTGCGGAAACACCTTGCCCACCAGCTGCAGCTGGTTCGCCATCCAGCTCTGGGCGGGCGCTGCGGGTGGGGTTTGGCCAAACTGGCGCAGCACCTCGGCCACGGCGGGGGCCTGGGCGACGGGGCGGCGGCGGCCGCCCATTTCGCGCTGGGCGCGCTCTAGCTCGTCCGACAAATCCTGCAACGACTGCAGCAGCGCCTGGGCCGAGGCCTGGGTGGCTTCGTCCATGGGCTGGGCGGCTGCGCCGCCGCGCTGGGCGCCCAGGGCAGACAGGTAGTTGAGCTGCGTGTGCGACAAGCGCAGGAAGTTGCCCACCACCTCGGCACCGCCGCGCACCCGCAAAGGCTCTTTGAGCATGGCGCTGTAGGAGTTGGACAGGGCGGCGTCGGCGTTGTGGGCGTTGCGGCGGGCCACGCGGTAGGCCAGGTGGTCGCGCTTGCCGCTTTGGTACTGGGCCAAAATTTCGCGCAGGTAGATGGCTTGCGTCTGCAGCGCCTGGGCGGCCAGTTGGGGCCACTGGCGCGATTGCCAGTGCGGCAGCACCAGCCAGGCGGCGGCAGCGGCAATGCAGCAGCCTACGGCGGTGTCGAGCAGGCGGGTGAGGATCACGCCCTGCGACATGCCCATCTGGTGAAAGCTCAGCAGCAGCAAGGTGGTGACGGCGGCGGTGGCCAGCACATAGCGGGTGTGGCGCGCGCCAAAGAACACGGCGCCGCCCAGCACCAGCAGGGCGGCCTGGATGAAGTCGCCCGGGAACAGCTGGATGACCGCCCAGCCCAGTGCCAGCCCGATGGCCGTGCCCTTGGCGCGCTGCATGAGGCGCGTCTGGGTGGCGGCGTATTGGGGCTGGCTGACAAAGACGATGGTCAGCAAGATCCAGTAGCCGTGCGGGTCGGCGGTGGCCTGCATGACGGCAAAGCCCAGCACCAGCGACAGACTGAGCCGCACGCTGTGGCGCAGCCAGGGCGACTGCGCGCGGCACTGGGCGCGGATGCGGCCCCAGGCGTCGCGCAGGGTGCGGGGCTCGCGGTCAAACAGGCTGTAGTCCACCGCCGCAGAGGCGCCGGGCTCGTCCACCGGCAGCGCCAGGGCACCGGCAAACACGCGGGCCAGGGCGGTGAGGTTGTGTCCCAAGGCGCGCAGCGAGCGCAGGGGCCGGGCCTGCGCGGCGCTGGGGTGTTCGCGCTCGATCTCTTCCTGGTGGGCCAGGGCGGCTTCCATGTCTTCAATGGCGCGCGAGGTGACGCCGGAGTGCACCGGCTCGGTCTGCTGCTGGATGGCCACCGAGAATTTGAGCGCCTGCTCGCCCAGCAACGTAAGCACGCGCTGGCAGCGGTAGAGCACGTCGCTGTGGAAGAACGACTGGGCCAGCAGGTCGTAATGCTCGTGCGAAGAGCTGACACGCTCGTGCACGTCTTGCGCAGCCAGGTACTGGTGCATGGCGGTTTGCAGCCACAGCGGTGGCGTGCCCCGGCCCATGCGGCTGATGAGGCTTTCTTTGGTGGCATTGAGCGCATCGACCACCCGCCCGTTGTGCAGGGCCAGCGCCATGCGGCGGCGCTCCAGGTCTTCGTCGCGCACGGGCTCCAGCAGCAGGGCTTTGAGGCGCAGGTATTCGCCCAGCATGGCATACAACTTGGCCAGCCGATAGCGCACGGGGGCGCGGGGCATCACCGCGTTCCACAGCACCGACACCACGCCGTACCAGGCGGCCCCGCCCAGCATCAAGGGCGTGGCCACCACGGCGGCGTCGCGGCTGGTGTGGGCGGCCAGCGCTTCATAGATGAACAGCACCAGCGAGCCAAAGGCAATAGCGCGGTAGCGCTCGCTCAGCGCCCCCAGCATGGTGAAGGTGAAGGCCGACAGCGCCATCACCCCCATTAGCACCCAGGGCCACGACACCGTGGCACACACCGCCAACGCCACCAGGGTGAAGCAGCCCATGGCCAGCAATTGCGCGCGCAAGCGGCCGCGCCAGCTGTCATCGGTCTCGGTCAGGGCGCTGGCGATCACGCCCAGCAGCACGGGCATCAGCTCGGTCTGCCAATCCGCCCACCAGCCATAGGCCAGCACCACGGCCAGCGCCAAAAACGCCCGCGCCCCGCGTGTGAAGCCTTCGTGGTTGCTGGCACGCTGCCAGCTGAGTTTCCAGGTTGTGTCCACCAAAATGCTCTCTACCCATCGATATAGGGTTTACCCTGATTTTTTAAGCAATTGTCAGGCCAGTCACCGCAACACCGGCACAAAAAAGCCCGCGCCGCAGGGCTGCGGGGCGGGCTTGGGGGTGCTTGCCAGGCAGTGCCCGGCGTTCAGCGCACGGTGTCGGGCAGCTCGATCTTGACTTCGAGCACTTCCAGGTTGTCCTGGCGCTCCAGGTGGACCTTGAGGTCGTCGGGGCTGATCTTGACGTATTTGGAGATCACGGCCACCAGTTCGCGCTGCAGTGCCGGCAGGTAGTCGGGCTCGGAGGCGTTGCGGCCATTGCGCTCGTGCGCGAGGATGATCTGCAGGCGCTCTTTGGCCACGCTGGCGGTTTTTTTCTTTTCGCCCAGAAGGAAAGAGAGGAACGAAGCCATGGCTTATTTGCTCCCGAACAGGCGTTTGAAGAAACCGGGCTTTTCGGCCTCGATGAAGCGCATGGGCTTGTCGGTCGCGCCCAGGAAGCGGTCGATCACGTCCTTGTACGCCTCGGACACGTCGGTGCCCTGCGCATGGATGGCGGGCGTGCCCTGGTTGGACGATTGCAGCACCACCTCGGATTCAGGAATCACGCCGATGAGTTTGATGCGCAGGATGTCCTGGATGTCTTCCAGGCTCAGCATCTGGCCGTCTTCCACGCGGGCGGGGTTGTAGCGGGTGATGAGCAGGTGCTCTTTGATGGGCTCGCCGCCGTCGATGGCGCGCTTGGTTTTGCTGCCCAGCATGCCCAGGATGCGGTCGGAGTCGCGCACGCTAGAGACTTCAGGGTTGGTCACCAGCAGGGCCTCGTCGGCAAAGTGCATGGCCATGAGGGCGCCGCTTTCGATGCCAGCGGGTGAGTCGCAGACGATGTACTCGAAGTCCATCGCGGCCAGGTCTTTGAGCACCTTCTCTACGCCGTCTTGCGTCAGCGCGTCCTTGTCGCGCGTCTGGCTGGCGGCCAGCACGAACAGGTTGTCGCACTGCTTGTCTTTGATGAGGGCCTGGTTCAGGTTGGCCTCGCCATGGATGACGTTGATCAGGTCATACACCACGCGGCGTTCGCAGCCCATGATGAGGTCCAGGTTGCGCAGACCGACGTCAAAGTCGATCACAGCGGTCTTGTGGCCGCGCAGGGCGAGGCCGGTGGCAAAGCTGGCGCTGGTGGTGGTCTTGCCCACGCCACCTTTGCCGGAGGTCACGACGACGATTTTGGCCATGTGTTGCAGATTCTCTGTGGGTTGATACGAGGGAATGGAAGCCATCAAGCCAGGGGCTCGATGATGAGTTTTTCGCCCTCCAGGCGAACCTGGGCGGGCTTGCCGGCCACGTTCTCGGGCAGGGCGGTTTCGGTGGTGCGGTAAATGCCTGCGATGGAAACCAGTTGCGGCTCCAGGCAGGTGCTGAAGATGCGGGCTTCGGTGTTGCCCCGGGCCCCGGCAATGGCGCGGCCGCGCAGCGGGGCGTAGACGTGGATGTTGCCGTCGGCAATCACCTCGGCACCAAAGCTCACCACGGCCATCACCACCAGATCGGCGCCGCGCGCGTACACCTGCTGGCCCGAGCGCAAGGGCTTGTCGACCACCACGGTGCCGGGGCCGAGGGTGGGCACTTCGCGCACGACCTCGACCTCGCGCACCACTTCACGCACCACCTCCACCGGGGCGGGCGCTTCGGCGCGGGCCGGTGGGGCATCAGGGGCGGCGGCCAGGCCTGCAACGCGGGCCGCTTCCATCTGGGCAGGGCTGCCGCCGCGCACGGCCACGGGCAGGGTGCGGTGCTCGCGCAGCTGCTCGGTGATGGCGGCAAAGTCGATGGCGTCTTCGGCCTCACGCACGGGCGACAGGTCAATCAGCACCGGGTCGTAGTCAAAGAAGCCTGGGGCATCGGCCACACGGTCGGCCAAGTCCACGGCAAACTGCGCCGCGTCCGTGGTCTTGAGCACCACGGCCACCACCGGCAGTGAAGCGCTTTTGAGGTCAAAACTGGCGCGGGTGTGCGCCGCCGTTTCAGTGGCCATGGAGGGGTGTGTTGAGCAGCCACGCCACCGGGCGCAGCCAAAAGGCCTGAGTGTAGCGGCAGCGCGTGGCCAAGCCGCCACAGGCGGGGCAACCGCTCACATTCGGTTTCAAGGGACGAACGCCTGCGGCCAGGGGCGTCTGGGCGGCAGGGGCGAGGGAGGCAGGTTGGGGCATTCCCCCTATTGAACCCCGAAGCGCCGCCCCTGTCACCTGACCATAATCAAGCCATGACCAGCCCCCGCGCACGCAAAACCCATCTCGACACCCTCTCCATCTCGCTGCTGCTGGCCTGCTGCATGTTCTGGGGGTTCCAGCAGGTGCTGGTCAAGGCCACGGTGGCCGAGGTGGCGCCGGTGTTTCAGGCCTTTGTGCGCTTTGCTCTGGCCACAGTGGCGGTGGCCGCGTGGTGCCTGTGGAGTGGCCTGCGCACCCCCGTGCCAAGCGCGGCAGGCGCTGTGCCCAGCCCCACACCGGCCGGTGCCGCAGACAAAGCCCCAGCCCCCCGGCTTGGCGGCTGGGGCCCGGGGCTGCTGGCCGGAGCACTGTTTGCGGGCGAGTTTGCGTGCATTTACGTGGGCATGCAGTACACCAGCGCCTCGCGGCTCACGGTGTTTTTGTACGGCTCGCCGTTCTGGGTGGCGCTGCTGCTGCCGCGCTTTATCCCCGGTGAGCGGCTGCGCGGCTGGCAGTGGCTGGGCCTGGCCGCGGCTTTTGTGGGGGTGGGGCTGGCCCTGGGGGACGGCATGACTGGCCGGGGCCCGGATGCCCACCCCTTGGCCTGGCTGGGCGATGTGCTGGGGCTGGTGGCGGGCCTGATGTGGGCCTTGACCACCGTGGTCATCCGCAGCACGGCCCTGGCGCGGGTGGCACCGGCGCAGCAGCTGCTGTACCAGGTGGCGGTGAGCGCTGCGCTGCTGCCGCTGCTGTCCTTGGCGCTGGGGGAGGTGTGGTCTTGGCACTTCAGCGCGTTTGCCTGGGCATCGCTGCTGGTGCAGGCGGTGGTGGGCGCGTTTGTGAGCTACCTGGCCTGGATGTGGATGCTGGCGCACTACCCGGCCACCAAGATGTCTTCGTTTGTGTTCTTGACCCCGGTGTTTGCGCTGCTGTTTGGCGCCAGCTGGCTGGGTGAGCCGGTCACGCCCTCGTTGGTGGCCGCACTGGCGCTGGTGGCCGTGGGCATTGTGCTGGTCAACCGCAAACCGGCAGCGGCCTGAGCCCCCGCCCAAAGGGCCAACCCACCCATTTGCATAAAAATAGCTGCTAGCGCTTACCAAATAAGCGCTAGCAGCTATTTTATTGATAGCAAATTACAGCTTCGGAATTTTGATCCGGCTGATCATCAACGAGCCTGACAGCGCAAACAACAGCACCAGCGGGTGCAGCGTAAAGCCCCCCAGCACCACACGGCCACCCCACAGGTTGGCGCCCACCGCGCCCTGGGCGGCGGCCAGGGCCAGCAGGCCCACCAGCACGATGGAGGTGGGAATGGGCGTGCCCTCAAAGTACTTGACCTTGCCCGTGCCTTCCGAAAGCGTCTCGGCCGTGACGTTGTAGCGCGCCAGGCGCGAGACGCCGCAGGCCACAAAGTAGGCCAGCACCACGCGGTCGTACAGGCCCTGCATGCCGCAGCCGTAGGCAATGATGGCGGGCGCCACGCCGAACGAGATCACGTCGGCCAGCGAATCCAGCTCACGGCCCATGGCCGAGCTTTTTTGCCGCCAGCGGGCGATGCGGCCATCGAGCACGTCAAAGATCAGCGCCGCCAACACCAGGGCGGCGGCAAAGTAGATGTGCACCACATCGTGCGTGGCCAGGTACGACATGGCCGAAAACAGAGCCCCCACGCCACAGACCGCGTTGCCGAGGGTGAACCAGTCGGCCAGATGGAATTCGCGGATCATGGAAAAGCGTTTGGGGTGCTGGGGAGTGTTCATGAAAAAGAGCGCCCTGAGCGCGCAGTGACAACACTTCCCATTATGGGCGCGGCGCCACCCCGGCCCCGGGTAACCCCTGGCTGCCTCCGCAGGCCCCCACGGCCCCCCACTGACCCCCACTGACATTTGCGCGACTGCTTTTGCGCCCGCACGCAGCGAGACTGTGGCCACACGCCACGGCACAGTGGCGCCAGGACCAACGAGACAAACACCATGCACACCACCGGGAACCGCCTGCACGAACGCACCGACCAGCCCCAGAGCGGGCTGACGCCGCCACAGCCCCCATCCTCGGCCCCTGCAGTCCCCATTCCTGCGCCCTCTGCCGCCCCGTTCTCCCGCGCCTTCCCCATCCGCAGCCTGCAGGATGTGCAGCGGCTCGAAGCCCGCCCCCTGGCCGAGGCGCTGCCGGTGCAAAGCACCTACGAAATTTTTGTGAACTCGGCGGCGGCGTTTGGCGACAAGACGGCGCTGACCTTTTTGCCCACCGCCGACCCGGCTGCCGAGCCCATCCGCTGGTCCTATGCCCAACTGCTCACCGGCATCCACCAGACGGCCAACCTGCTGCACCACCTGGGCGTGGGCCCGCAGGACGCCGTGGCCGTGCTGCTGCCCGGCTGCCTCGAATACCACCTGGCCCTGTGGGGCGGCGAGGCGGCGGGCATCGTGCAGCCGCTCAACCCCATGCTCACCGACGAGAAGATCGCAGCCATGATGACCTTGGCCCGCGCCAAGGTGCTGATTGCCTACGGCGGCGAGGGCGACCTGGGCTACTGGAGCAAGGCGCTGCGCCTGCGCGCCCTGGTGCCCACGCTGACCACCGTGCTGCGCGTAGCCCCGCACGATGAGGCAGCGGGCGCAACAACCGCCCTGCCCGCTGGCGTGGTGGACCTGGCCGCGCGCCACCAGCACCCCGGCGACCACCTGGTGAGCGGCCGCCGCATTGTGGCCACTGACATCGCTGCGTACTTTCACACCGGCGGCACCACGGGTGCGCCCAAGCTGGCGCGCCACAGCCACGGCGCGCAGGTGTTCACCGCCTGGGGCAGCGTGCAGATGCAGGGCATACGGCCCGAGGACGTGGGCATCAACGGTTACCCGCTGTTCCATGTGGCGGGCGTGTTGCCGGGCTCGCTGGCGGCGCTGTCTGCGGGGGTGGAGACCATCATCCCCACCACCGGCCTGTTCCGCAACCGCGAGGTGATTGCGAACTACTGGCGGCTGGTGGAGCGCTACCGCTGCACCTACCTCTCGGCCGTGCCCACGGTGCTGGCGGCGCTGGCGAATGTGCCGCTGGACGGGGCCGACATTGCCACCCTGCGCTACTGCCGCACCGGCGCGGCCATCCTGGCGCCCGAGCTGGCGGCGCGGTTTGAGCGGCTGTTTGGCCTGCATATCCACGAAAGCCTGGGCATGACGGAAATGGCGGGCATCTCCACCATCACCCCGCCCGGCGTCAACGCGCCCGCAGGCTGCGTGGGCTGGCGGCTGCCGTACACCCAGCTGCGCGTGGTGGCGCTTGATGCGCAGGGCAACGCGTCCGACCTGGACCTGTCGCCCGGCCAGCCGGGCATGGTGCTGTTCCAGTCGCCCAACCTGTTCTCGGGCTTTCTCGATGCGGCCGACACGGCCAAGGCCTTCACGCACGATGGATGGCTGGCCACCGGCGACCTGGGCTTTGTGGACGAGCAAGGGCGCCTGCACCTGAGCGGCCGCTCCAAGGACCTCATCATCCGCAGCGGCCACAACATCGACCCCAAGGTGATCGAAGACGCGCTGGGCGCCCACCCCGCTGTGCAGCTGTGCGCCGCCGTGGGCGCGCCCGATGCCTATGCAGGCGAGCTGCCCGTGGTCTACGCCACCCTGCGGCCCGGCGTGCAGGTGACAGAAGCGGAGCTGATGGCCTTCACCGCCGCGCGCGTGGACGAGGCCGTGGCCCGCCCGCGCTGGGTGCAGGTGATCGAGCACATGCCGGTGACCAACGTCGGCAAGATCTACAAGCCCGAGCTGCGACAGCGCGCAGCGTGCCAGGCGGTGCAAGCCGCCATGGCCGCTTTGCCCACCCTGGCCGACCTGAACCCGGCGCAAGCACAGGTCCAGATCCAGGCCGAAGGGGATAACGCCGTGCGCGTGACCGTAGCCCCCACCCCTGGCGCAGACAACGCGGCACGGCTGACCGCGCTGCGCGAACTGCTGGCCCCCCTGCCCTTGCGCATCACGGTGGTAGCGCAGGGCGCTGCTGCCACCCCTGCGCCCACCTGATTGGGCCCTGATGGCGCTGCGTGCCGGGGCTGGCGGCTTGCCCCGGCACCCGCCCAGCAAAGCAAGCCAGGCTGACGATTTGCCAACCACAACGACAGGAGACATCGCATGCACCCCTCCCCATTGATGCCCCGCTGGATGCCCCGCCGCCACTGGCTGCGCGGGGCCGCCCTGGCCACCGCAACCTGCATCGCCGCAGGCACGGGCACCACAGCACTGGCCCAGGCCTACCCCAGCAAGCCCATCAAGGTGGTGGTGCCCTTTGCCCCCGGCGGCGCCACCGACGTGCTGGCCCGCGTGCTGGCCGAGAAGATGGCCGTGGGCCTGGGCCAGCCACTGGTCATCGACAACAAGCCCGGCGCCGCCGGCATCATCGGCACCGACGCCGTGGCCAAGGCCGCGCCCGACGGCTACACACTGCTGCTGGGGCTGAGCAACTCCATGCTCACCAACCAGTTCCTCTACACCAAGCTGCCCTACAGCCCCGAGCGCGACATTGCGCCCGTCTACCAGATCGCCATCGCACCCCTGGTGCTGGTGGCCCACCCCAGCGTGCCCGTAGCCACGGGGCCAGAGCTGCTCAAGTACATCGCGGCCAACAAAGGCAAGGTGTCTTACGGCTCGTATGGCACGGGCGCCTACCCGCACCTGGCGGGCGCGTACATGAGCCAATCGCAAAACGCCGACATGAGCCATGTGGCCTACCGGGGCGAGGCGCCCATGGTGCAGGACCTGCTGGGCGGGCAGATCCAGATTGCTTTTGCCAGCGCGCTGCAGGTCAAGGCCCACATTGACGCAGGCAAGCTCAAGGCCATTGGCGTGAGCGGCGAGCGCCGCATGGGCACGCTGCCCAATGTGCCCACCCTGGCCGAACAGGGCCTGAATGACGAGGCCTACCGCGTGGCGGGCTGGCTGGCCGTTGGTGCGCCTGCAGGCACGCCACCCGCCATCCTGGAGCGCATTGCCACCGAGGTGCGCAAAGCCACCGAGCAGCCCGACGTGGCCCAGCGCATTGCAGCGATGGGCTTTGATGTGCAAAAGAGCTCGCCCGCGTTGTTTGCGTCAGCGATGGCCAAGGAACGGCCGGTGTGGGAACGGCTGATCAAGGCATCTGGAGCGAAGCTGGATTGAGGTGGCGAGGGACAGGGCTGCCTTCTACCGCCCCGCATCGGTCATAGCACCCCTGATGCTCCCTCTCCCCTTGCGGGAGAGGGCGGGGGAGAGGGGGGTAATGAGGCACAGCCCCTTGCACAAGCCCCCTCTCCCCAACCCTCTCCCACCAGGGGAGAGGGGGCTAAGACCGCAGCGCCGCTGGTGCGCGGAAACCCAGGGCTGACTGGGCCATGTAGCCACGCCATATTTCAAGAAAAAAGGTCGCCACCGCTTGTCCAACAAGCGCTAGCCGCTATGAATTTTGTAGTTTCACAGCCCGCCCTGCCGCAAACGCCACATACCAATCCAGGCACCCCGGATTGGCCATCGCGTCCTTGTTCACCACCTTCTCGATGGGCTGGCCCAGCAGCAGCTTCTTGATCGGCAGCTCCTGCTTTTTGCCGCTGAGCGTGCGCGGCACCTCGGCCACGGCAAAGAGGTCGTCTGGAACGAAGCGCGGGCTCAGCGCCGTGCGCACTGCGGCGTTGATGCGGGCTCGCAATGCGTCGTCCAGCACCACCCCGGCGCGCAACACCACAAACAGCGGCATGTAGCTCTCGCGGCCCAGGTACTCCAGGTCCACCACCAGGCTGTCCAGCACCTCGGGCAGGGATTCGACCGCGCTGTAGATCTCGCTGGTGCCCATGCGCAGGCCGTGGCGGTTGATGGTCGCATCGCTGCGGCCGTAGATGATGCAGCCGCCCGTGGCCCCGTCGATCTTCAGCCAGTCGCCATGCCGCCACACCGCGCCCATGTGGGCAGGGCCGTCACCACCGCCGGGCTGGCGGCCGTGGCCTGCGGGGTACATGTCGAAATAGCTCGACAGGTAGCGGCTTCCGTCCTTGTCGCCCCAAAGGTACAGCGGCATCGACGGAATCGGCTGCGCACAGACCAGCTCGCCCACTTCGTCCGTCACCGGCTGGCCTTCGGCATTCCAGGCCTCCACCGCCGCGCCCAGCATGCGGCATTGCATCTCGCCGGGCACCTGGGGCATCTCGCGGTTGCCGCCGATGAAGGCGCCACAGAAGTCGGTGCCGCCCGAGATGTTGTTCCACCAGATATCGGGTGTGCCCAGCGCCTCAAACTGCGCCGTGCCCCATTGCTGCACCTCGGGCGAGAGCGGCGAGCCCGTGGTGCCCAGGGCGCGGATGCGCGTGAGGTCGCCATAGTCGGCCAGCGTGATGCCTGCCTTCATGCAGTTGGCAAAGAACGCCGCCCCCGCGCCGAAGAACGTCACGCCCGTCTCGGCCGCAAAGCGCCACAGCACGCCCCAGTCGGGGTGTTCCTTGCTGCCGCCGGGGTTGCCGTCAAAGATGACGCAGGTGGTGCCCGAGAGCAGGCCGCTCATCTGCGCATTCCACATCACCCAGCCGGTGGAGCTGTACCAGTGGTAGCGCTCGCCAAAGCTGTTGGCCTCGTAGCTGCAGCCAATGTCGTTGTGCAGCACCTTGAGCTGCAGCGCCACCAGCATGCTGCCGCCGTGGCCGTGCACGATGGGTTTGGGCAGGCCGGTGGTGCCGCTGGAGTAGACGATCCACAGTGGGTGGTCAAACGGGAGCCACATCGACTCAAAGGCCGCAGTTTCTGCATCGTTTTGGGCTGTAGCGCTTGTCCAATCAGCGCAACCAGCTATCGAAATAGAAGCATCCAGATTGCCCAGCAGCACCACGTGCTGCACGCTGGGCAGCGCGGCGCGCAGCTCGGCCAGCACGCCGGTGCGGTCGTGGTCGCGGCCGCCGTAGGTCACGCCGTCCACGCTGATGAGCACCTTGGGCTCGATCTGGCGGAAGCGGTCAAGCACCGCGTGGGTGCCCATGTCGGGCGCGCAGATGCTCCACACGCCGCCGATGCTTGCGGTGGCCAGGAAGGCGATCATGGCCTCCGGCACGTTGGGCAGGTAGGCGGCCACGCGGTCGCCGGGCTGCACGCCCTGGGCCTTCAGGTGCAGCGCCAGCGACGCGACCTGGCGGCGCAGCTCGGGCCAGGAGAGTTCACGGTGCTGGCCTTTTTCATTGCGGCTGATGATGGCGGGCAGACCCGCAGCCTGGGCCGCATCGACATGCCGCAGCACCTGCCGCACGTAGTTCACCTGCGCACCGGGGAACCACTGCGCCCCCGGCATGGTGTTGCACGCCAGCGCGGCCGTGTGCGGCGTGGGCGACTGCAGATCAAAGTAGTCCCACACGCTTTGCCAGAACGCATCCAGCTCGGTGGTGGACCAGCGCCACAGGGCGTCGTAGCTGTCGAACTGCAGGCCGCGTACATCGCGCAGCCAGTGCTGGTACAGGCGGATTTGCGGTATGTAGGGCGGCGTGGGGCCCTCGGCCGATGTGCCCCGGCCGTCAGAAATATGTGGTGTCTCCATGCCCGGCAACTTAGCAGTGCATCAACACATAAGCCACCCGGGTCAGTCACCTGTTTGACACTCACAGCGCCTGTGGCGGCGGCGCAGCACCTGGGCCTCAAAAATTACAAACCTTAACAAGGTGGGGATGGCTACGCGACACGTACGACATCCGATGACACAGAATCCGCGCTCAGAGAGAGAGGCCGCCAGCGAGCGGCAGCCAAAAAAAGAGCCCGGCGCCTGCCGGATTGAAACCAGACCCAGGATCTGAGCCCCATGCTGCCCCACGCCCCCCTGTTGCCAGCCCACACTGCAGGCCCCCGCCACCATGCCACCGCCCGGGCCCTGCTGGCCTGGACGCTGACCGCCAGCCTGGTCGCCTGCGGCGGCGGCACACAAGACACCGTGACCACGGCGAACCCGGAACCCGCCCCCTCGCCCGTGCAACCGACAACGCCCACGCCGACGCCGGTTCCCACACCCACACCCGCGCCTACGCCTACGCCTACGCCTACGCCTACGCCTACGCCTACGCCTACGCCTACGCCTACGCCTACGCCTACGCCTACGCCCGCACCGACACCTGCTCCTGCTCCTGCTCCTGCTCCTGCTCCTGCTCCTGCTCCTGCTCCTGCTCCTGCCCCAGCCCCAGCACCAGCACCAGCACCAGCACCAGCACCAGCACCAGCACCAGCACCAGCCAGCCCAGTCGCCCTGAATGTGCGCGTGCAAGGCCTCGGCCTGGGTGGCACGCTCAAGCTGGGGCACGGCTCGGCCACGCTGGATGCAACGCTGAACCAGCCTTACACCTTCACGCCCCAGGTGGCTGCCGGGGCGCCGCTGGACTTGCGTGTGCTGGCACAGCCTGCGGGCCAGGCGTGTGCGGTGTCCGGCGCGGCGCCCGCCTCCGTGCCTGCCAGTGGCGCGCCCGTGTTTGTGCGCTGCATGTACACCAGCGCTGCGCACCTCACCCTGCCCGAGACATTGCCCAACGCCGCGCTGGCCGTGTCCTTTGGCCTGCGTGACATCGCCTACCCAGGCATTGCGTACGAAAGCCGCCCAGGCGTGGTGGGCGGCATCTTCCCGTACGAGTACCGCATCAAGAGCTTCACCCTGGGCGGCGTAGCGCAAAGCACCACAGGCGTCTCGCTGGACTGGCGCCGGGGCACCGTGCGTTTCACTCCGGCGAGCGAGGGCGCCTACGTGCTCACCCTGGAGATCAAGGACAGTGGCGCTGCACAAAAGACGCTGGAGCAGAGCTTCACGATCCAGTCAGCGGCCTCGCGCTTTCTCTTTGTGGACCCGAATGGCACCGACGCTTCAGGGCGCGGCACCCTGGCAGCGCCCTACAAGACCGTGGCCTATGCGCTGGCCAACTCCACGCCCAACCAGGCCATCGTGCTGCGCAAAGGGACTTACCTGCCCGGCAACATCAAGGTGTACGACAACAAGGCCAAGCAGTTTCTCGCCTACCCGGACGAGGTGGTGACGCTGAACTTCAACAAGACCACCAACATCAGCGTGGGCAGCGACATCGCCCCCGCGGTGCGCATCGAAGGTTTCGACATCACCGGCGTCACCCAGTGGGGCATCGTCAGCGACCCGAGCAAGGCCGGGCTGGTGATCCGGCATGTGCGTTTTCTCGATGGCGAAGCCACTAACAACGGCGAGAACCCTGCGTTCATCCATGGCTGGGGCGACTCCGGCCCGGCCTGGCGGCACAAATTCCTGATCCAGGACAACGACTTTGGCCCCTATGTGGGCAACGGCTACGCCACCACGCTGTTCGATGCGGGCCAATCGCTGATCGAGAACAACCAGCTGAACCTGGGCAAAGTCAACGGAGGCTTTCACGACAAGGACAACTCGCAGTACAACACCTACCGCGAGAACTACATCACCTTCTCGGACGCCAACCGCACGGCGATGGGCATTCAGATTTCTGCGCAGGACAACTCGGCTAACGTGCACATTCACCACAACCTGATCGTCAATGCCGGGATCCACCTGGGCGTGCAGTGCTTTCAATCGACCTGCTCCATGCGCGACCATGACGTGCACCACAACACCATCATCAAGCAGCACATTGGCCTGAATTGGGGGCCCTTCAACCCCAGCAGTGCGGGCACACGCATCAGCCACAACATCATCAGCAACGGCAGCTTGAGCCCCTACGAAGGCCTTTCCTGCCAGAGCCGCCCGGCGGGTCTGGCAAGCCAGCTTGCGGTGGCAGCCAACCTGCTGGAGAGCACCCACCCGCTGGCGTTCAAGGACAGCGAGTGCACAGGCAACGACATGACCTGGGCCGTGTGGCAAGGCACCTATGGCTTTGACACGGCCGCGTCGGGCAGCACGGTGGGCGCCACCAGTGTGCTCACAGGCAGCGGGCCTGGCATGGGTCTGCCCGCAGGAAACGCAATGCGCACGCGCCGGGGGCACCAGTACCCCTGAGGCCAGCGCCCTCCAGCACGTTGCCAACCCATAAAAAAGCCCCGCAGTGCGGGGCTTTTTGTTTGAAAATGGCCTCTAGCGCTTATCTATAAAGCGCTAGCAGCTATTTTATTGATAGCGTTATTTGCTGCCTGCAGCCTTGTCACGCATGCGGTCGGCACGGGCGCCTGGATCGGGGTGCGAGGACAGCATCTGGTCCATGCCACCTTGCTTGCCGCCCAAGGAGGCCAGCTTGCGGAAGGCGCCTTCCATCGCCTTGACGTTGTACTTGTGCTTTTGCATGAAAGCCAGGCCGTAGTCATCCGACTCGGTTTCCTGGCTTTGCGAGAACTGGCTGTTGAGCAGCTTTTCGCCCAGCTCGCCCAGGTCCGAGTCCGCCAGCTTGGCCGCTGCGCCACCCGAGGCGGCCACGGCCTTGCGGCCAGCCGATGCCATGTAGGCGGTGCGCATCGCGCCCATGGTGTGGGCATGCTTGACGTGGCCGATTTCGTGACCGATGACGCCCAACAATTCCTGGTCATTCATCATGTCCATCAGGCCCGCATAGACGCGGATGGAGCCATCGGCTGTGGCGTTGGCGTTCACGTTCTTGCTCAGGTACACCTTGAAGTTGAGCTTCATTCCGTCTTCGTTGACGTGCTTGGCCGTCAGGCGGGCCAGGCGCTGGGAGTACTTGTTGTTGGCAGGGGCCAGCTTTTCAGTGCGGTCGCCATAGGCGCGGTACTGCAGGGCCACAGACTTGAGTTCGTCGTCCGACACGGTGGCGGCCTTGAACACGTCCAGGGCTGCGCCCACTTTGTTCTCGGACTTGCTGGCGCCCGAACCACCAGCGCTGGTCGAGCCCAGGGCCGACGAGACGGCCGACAGGCCACCGGCAGAGCCCCCGTCGGTGGTGGCGCAGCCCGTCAAGACCAGCGCGCAGGCCATGGCGATGTAAGACAGTTGTTTCATGGTGTGATTTCCCTCTTTGGATGGATGTGAATTCAGTGCAGCGCGCCCCTGCCACACCGCTGGTGCCGCGTGGCCCCTTGCAGCATTGGCAACCCGGGCAGGAGGCTTGTTTCAAATGCGGCGTAATTGTTTCACGCACGCCCGCCAAACGCCCTGCCCAGCCCCTTCAATTGCAACCGTTCGTATCTTGACGAAGGCAATTGAAACGCGCCGTACTTTGTAACACTGGCGCCGCTCTAGTGGCCATCGGGCGGCGCAACGCGCATCACTTTGCGTTACATATTTCACGCTCGGCGCGTCGATTGCACCACCCCGCAGCCCAGGGATCTTCTGCACGAATCGAGCTGGCCAAGTGTGCGCTGCGGATCGGGATGGGCTGCAAGGCGCAAAACGCAGCAATAGCCATCGCTATTGCGAGTATTTGCAACGCCGCAGACCGCCCGAGACCGCAGATGCACACGGCGCGGTGATTTGTGCAAAGGGTCCCTAGGTATCCAGGCGCCCTTTGATGCAATGCAAGCCCCGGGGCCGAGGCCGGGGCCACAATGCCAGCGTCATTTTTCAGGGCCGCACCCCATCCATTCCATGCACATGCACAGCGACGTACTCATCGTGGGCGCAGGCCCTGCCGGCCTGTCTCTGGCGATTTCGCTGGCGCAAGCCGGCTTTACCGCGACGGTGCTGGACCAAAACCCCACCGCAGCGCTGGAGCAGCCCGCCCCGGACGGGCGAGAAATCGCCCTCACCCACCCCAGCGCGGCCACGCTGCAGCGCCTGGGCACCTGGGGCGCGCTGGCCTCCCATGAAATCGGGCACATCCGCACCGCAGAAGTGCACGACGGCCCCGTGGGCGCGCACAGCGCCATGCAACTGCAGGCGCCCGATGGGTTTGGCTCCGCCGACACCCCAGCAGGCACCACAGCCTCAGGCCCCCGCCCCCCGCTGGGCTTCATCGTGCCCAACCATGCCCTGCGCCGCACGGCCTACCAGGTGGCGGCCCGCACACCGGGCGTGCGCATCGTGGCCGGGGCGCAGGTGCACCGCGTGGCCGCCCTGGCCACCCACGCCGAGGTGGACTTTGCCCTGACCGCCCAGCCCGGGCAGCCCAGCGAGCGGCTGTGCGCCCCCCTGGTGGTGGCGGCCGACAGCCGCTTTTCTGCCGCCCGGCGCCAATTGGGCATTGGTGCGCAGATGACCGACTTTGGGCGCACCGTCATCGTCTGCCGCATGCGCCATGCCGAGCCCCACGGCGACACCGCCCACGAGTGCTTTGGCTACGAACGCACGCTGGCCGTTTTGCCGCTGCCCGATGTGGCCGCCGGTGCGACCGACGGCGCTACCGAGGGCCAAGCGCAGTGCTCCGTGGTGGTCACCGCCCAGGCGGCCGATGCCGCCCGCATGCTGGCGCTGGAGCCCGCCGCCTTCACGGCCGAGGTGCAAGCTCAGTTCCAAAACCGCCTGGGCGCTATGGAGCTGTTGGGCGAGCGCCACGCCTACCCGCTGGTGGCTGTGTACGCGCAGCGCTTCACCGGCCCACGCTGTGCGCTGCTGGGCGATGCGGCGGTGGGCATGCACCCCGTTACCGCCCATGGCTACAACCTGGGCCTGGCCGGGGTGGAGCGGCTGACGCAGGCCCTGGTGGCCGCCCGCCAGCGCGGACAAGACTGGGGCGACGCGGCAGCGCTGGCGCCCTATGCGCGGGCCCACCACCTGCATGCCTGGCCCATTTACCAGGGCACCAACGCCATCGTGCGCCTGTACACCGATGCGCGCCCCCTGCCCCGTGCACTGCGCCAGCTGGTGCTGCAAGGCGCGCGGCGCCTGCCGCCGCTCAAGGCGGCCATCGTGGCCCAGCTCACCGGCAAAGCCCCCCGCTGGCAAGCGCCCCTGGCCCAGCTGGGCAACGCACTGGCCGTCGCCCGGCAACGGGGGTGACGGGCAGAGGCGGTGCCCACGCGCCAAGCGGCACAAGCGGCCGCTTTGTAAAACCTGCTTACCTCGTGGTCGGTGCTTTGGCCGCTGCGGCGCGGCCGGACCACTATCATCGGCAGCCGCGCCCGACAGGCGCAAAATCGGCCCTTGAGACGAACCCTGGGCATCTGGCGTCCCCACGGGCCTCAGCCCCCGCATTTCCACCGCTGCTATGCAAACACTCCTCTCCGCCTGGCCCGCCGTGGTCCTGCTGCTGCCCGCACTGGTGCTGGTGTCGGCCATCGTCTTTCTGGCCAAGGGCGACCGCCGGGCGTTCGCCTTCCTGATGTCCCTGCTGGCCTGCTACCTGATTGGCGCCTTGCTCATGGAGTTCTTTGTCTTCATGGCCGCGCGCATGGCCCGCGCGGGCAGCGCGCCCACCGTGCCCGTGCTGGGCACGGGCACCAAGCAGTTGCTTGAAACCCTCAGCAACCCCCGCTCCCTCACCGCACCGCCGCTGTCGCTGCCCGCCATCGCGGCCTACTCGGTGCTGGCGTCCTACCTGTGGCTGCTGGTGGGCTGGGGCCTGCACCTGCGCGGCAAAAAGGGCGGCACGGCCAAGAAGAAGCCCGCCAAAAGCACACGCAAGCCCGCCAAAGCCTGAGGGCCGGAGCGGGATCAGCCTGCCTTTGCGCCGCCATTTGCTACCAAATTCATAGCTTCTAGCGCTTATGGCAAAAGCGCTAGAGCCTCTTTTTGCTTAGAACCACACAGTTCCCTGCTCGCCCTGGTTTTACCGAATCTTTACGGCCCAGCAAAAAGGAGGTGCAGTGGGCTCTCTAGATTGCGTTGCTTGAACCGCAACCACCCAGAGAGAGAGCACACGATGGACCGCACCACCCCCCACCTCGCCCCCGCAGCCGCCCCCAACGCGCATTACGGCGGCCTGGCACAAGACCTGCACCGGTTGACCGAACGCCGCAAAGCCCTGCGCTGGCTGGCTGTGGGCACCAGCGTGCCCTTTTCCCTGTGGGGCTGCGGCGGCGGCAGCAGCGACGCCACCACGGCCACGGATACCACGACAGACACGGGGACCGGGACCGGCACGGGAACAGGCTCTGGCAGTGGTACGGGAACCGGCACAGGGACCGGAACGGGCACCGATACCGGCACCACCACCTGCAGCACCATCCCCAGCGAGACGGCAGGCCCCTACCCCGGCGACGGCACCAACAGCAGTGGCGGCACAGTGGCCAACGCGCTGCTGCTGTCGGGCATTGTGCGCAGCGACATCCGCAGCAGCCTGACCACCAGCACCACGGCCGCTGGCGTGCCGCTGACCATCCGGCTCAAGCTCGTCAACGCCAGCGCCAACTGCGCCAGCCTGGCAGGCTACGCCGTGTACCTGTGGCACTGCGACCGCGACGGCAACTACTCGATGTACAGCACCGGCATCACCAACGAAAACTACCTGCGCGGCGTGCAGGTGGCCGACGCCAATGGCGAGGTGAGCTTCACCACCATCTTCCCTGGCTGCTACGACGGGCGCTACCCGCATGTGCATTTCGAGGTGTACCGCAGCCTGTCGGTGGCCACCTCTGGCAACAACGATGTGAAGACCTCGCAGCTGACCTTCACCCCCGCCGCCATGGCCGAGGTGTACGCCACCACCGCCTACGCCACCAGCCGCACCAACTACGCGCGCACTTCGCTGGCGTCCGACAACGTGTTCAGCGACGACAGTGGCGCCCTGCAAATCGCCGACACCAGCGGTACGGTGAACGGTGGCTACACCGCTGTGTTGCAAGTGGGCGTGACGGCCTAACCGCCCAGCAGCATCCCCACCACCAGGCCCACCCCGGCGGTCAGCAGATCGCCGGTGACGGTGCGGTCGTCCTCTTGCGTGAAGCGGCGCTTTTGCTGTTCGCGCTCGGCCCGGTTGCGGTCGCGCTCGATCATGATCAGCGCGTCGGCCAAGTCGGGGCGCGGCGCCCCGTCACCGGCGGCGCCAGGCACCTTGGCCGCCGAAGCCACGCGATAGCCCTCCAGGGCGCGTTTGACGGCCTCCGGGTCGATCAGCGAAAACGCCGCCCGGCAATGCGGGCAGGCGTGGTCTTTGCGGATGTCCACCGGCGCGCCGCAGCCCGTGCAGTAGATGGCATCCACCCGCCGCGCCAGGTCTTGCACCTCGGCGCGGGTGAGGTGGCGCACAAAGCCTTTCTCCACCATGAACGAGGAGAACGCGCTGAAACGCCCGTGCTGCTGCGCGCAGCGGTACACCATGTAGCGCCCGCTGCGCACCATGTCATAGCCCTGCGACAGGGGCCGCACGCAGCGCGGGCAGGCCAGGTTGTGCTGCAGCGGCCTGCGCTCATCGGTGCGGTGCTGGTGCAGCAGCGCAAACAGCTCGACCACCGCCTGGGGGTGCAGCTTCAGGTTCTCTCGGTGGTCAAACCAGATGCCCTGGCAGGCAAAGCACAGGTCCAGCTCCACCGCGCTCTGGCCCCTGCCATGGTCGTGGCCCGCCAGCGTCTGGGTCTGCATAGGCTGGCGGCACGAGGGGCAAAGCGAAGAGGGTTTCATGGCGTAGCGGCTGGACGGGAAGTGACGCGCCATCGTAACCGTCCACCCACCTCACAACCCGCCCGCGCACAGCGACCGCTTCTGCGCCCCGAAATCCACTAGCATCCAGCACACAAATTTTCACAATAAAGGAAACACCATGGGATTCATGGACTGGAAAGTCAAAACCCCCGACGTGCTGGAGCGGGGCGGCGTGGTCGGCCCCGACGAGCGCCTGCCCTGGCCACAAACCGCCGTGATGGGCGTGCAGCACGTGATCGCCATGTTCGGCGCCACCGTGCTGGCCCCCATCCTCATGGGGTTTGACCCGAACGTGGCCATCCTCATGAGCGGGCTGGGCACGCTGATCTTCTTCCTGATCACCGGCGGCAAAGTGCCCAGCTACCTGGGTTCGAGCTTCGCCTTCATTGGCGTGGTGATTGCAGCCACCAGTTACGCAGGCAAAGGCGCCAATGCCAACATCGGCGTGGCGCTGGGCGGCATCATTGCCTGCGGCCTGGTCTACACCCTCATCGGTGTGCTGGTGCAAGCCGTAGGCACGGGCTGGATCGAGCGCTGCATGCCCCCGGTGGTCACCGGTTCGGTGGTGGCCGTGATTGGCCTGAACCTGGCGGGCATCCCCATCAAGAACATGGCCGCGAGCAACTTTGACAGCTGGATGCAGGCCCTGACCTTTGTGTGCGTGGGCCTGGTGGCCGTGCTCACGCGCGGCATGGTGCAGCGCCTGCTGATTCTGGTGGGGCTCATCGTGGCCAGCATCGCCTATGCAGTGCTGACCAACGGCCTGGGCCTGGGCAAACCCATGGACCTGTCGGCCTTGGCCAACGCGGCCTGGTTTGGCCTGCCCAACTTTGCCGCACCCGTGTTCAGCGCCAACGCCATGCTGCTCATCGCCCCTGTGGCCATCATCCTGGTGGCCGAGAACCTGGGCCACGTCAAAGCCGTCACGGCCATGACGGGCCAGGACCTGGACCGCTACATGGGCCGCGCCTTCATCGGTGACGGCATTGCCACCATGGTCAGCGGCAGCGCGGGCGGCACGGGCGTGACCACCTATGCCGAAAACATCGGCGTGATGGCCGCCACCAAGATTTACTCCACCGCCGTGTTCCTGCTGGCCGGTGTGTTTGCGCTGGTGCTGGGCTTTAGCCCCAAGTTCGGCGCGCTGATCCAGACCATTCCGCTGCCGGTGATGGGCGGTGTCTCCATCGTGGTGTTCGGCCTGATCGCCGTGGCGGGCGCCAAGATCTGGGTGGACAACAAGGTGGATTTTTCGCAGAACAAGAACCTGATCGTGGCGGCCATCACCCTCATCCTGGGCACGGGCGACTTCACACTCAAGTTCGGCGACTTCGCCCTCGGCGGCATCGGTACCGCCACGTTCGGCGCCATCGTGTTGTACGCACTGCTCAATCGGTCTACAGACTGACTGGCGCAGCAACCCACGGCGCATAGGAGGTGTGCAGACAGCCCCTGCAGATCTCCGCCGCAAATTTGACGCAAGCCTGACGCCCCCTGTCTTTAACGGGGACATTTGAGGGTAATCACTGACAGGGTTTACACGGTCGTTACCATTTGCCCTGTAGAAGACGGAACCGCCCTGTGGGGCGGTATTTTTTTTGACCGGAGATGGCCCCAATGACCCTGGCAGAGCGCGTTCGTTACCCCGACTTTCACTCACGCATCATGACGGCAGAAGAGGCCGCAGCGTTGATTCCGGCAGGGGCCAACGTGGGGATGAGCGGCTTCACCGGGGCGGGCTATCCCAAGGCGATTCCGCTGGCGCTGGCCAAACGCATTGAGGCCGAACACGCGGCGGGCAAGTCGTTTCGCATCAATGTGTGGACGGGCGCGTCCACCGCGCCCGAACTGGACGGAGCCCTGGCCAAGGTGGATGGCATCGACATGCGCCTGCCGTTCCAGTCCGACCCCATCTGCCGCGAAAAGATCAACACCGGCAAGATGCAGTTCAATGACATGCACCTGTCGCACGTGGCGCAGCATGCCTGGTTTGGCTTTCTGGGCCATCTGGACGTTGCGGTCATCGAGGTGCTGGGGATTCTTCCCGATGGGCGTCTGATTCCCTCCACCGCCGTGGGCAACAACAAGACCTGGCTGGACTTGGCCGACAAAGTCATCATCGAAGTGAACTCCATGGTGCCCGAGGCCATGGAGGGCATGCACGATGTGTACTACGGCACGGCCCTGCCGCCGCACCGCAAGCCGATTCCGCTCACGCAGCCCCACGAGCGCATTGGCGAGCCCTACCTGCGCGTAGACCCCGCCAAGGTGGTGGCCGTGGTGGGCACCCACCAAAGCGACCGCAACACCGTGTTTGCCAAGCCCGACGAAGTGTCGCAAAAGATCGCTTCGCACATCATCGACTTCTTGCAGGCCGAGGTACAGAAGGGCCGCCTTCCCAAGCAATTGCTGCCCCTGCAATCAGGGGTGGGCAATGTGGCCAACGCCGTGCTGGCGGGCCTGCAGGACAGCCCTTTTGAGGGGCTGACCGGTTTCACCGAAGTGCTGCAAGACGGCATGCTCGACTTGCTGCGCACCGGCAAGATGGCTTCGGCATCGGCCACCGCCATCTCGCTGTCCACCGCTGCGCTGGCCGAGTTTGCGAGCAACCTGGACTTCTACCGCGAGCGAATCCTGCTGCGCCCCCAGGAGATCAGCAACCACCCCGAGCTGGTGCGGCGCCTGGGCATCATCGGCATGAACGCGATGATCGAGGCGGACATCTACGGCAACGTCAACTCCACCCACATCATGGGCTCCAGCATGATGAATGGCATTGGCGGCTCGGGCGACTTTGCCCGCAACTGCTACCTCTCGTTCTTCGTCACGCCCTCGCTGGCCAAGGGTGGCTCCATCTCCAGCATCGTCCCCATGGTTTCGCATGTGGACCACACCGAGCACGATGTACAAGTCATCGTGACCGAGCAAGGCCTGGCCGATCTGCGCGGGCACTCGCCCACACAGCGGGCTGAACTCATCATCGAGCACTGTGCCCACCCGGACTTCCGCCCCGCGCTGCGCGACTACCTGGCCCGCGCCCGCAAAGGTGCCACGGGCCAACATACGCCACACCTGCTGAACGAGGCCTTGTCCTGGCACCAACGGTACGTGGACACAGGCTCCATGCGCTGAGCCGGGGCGCCAGCCGCCCAGTCATTCATGCTGAACGACAACGTCCCCCGCTGCCGTTGGCGGACGTTCCGCTTGCAGAAATCCTCTACCACCCGGTAAAATTAGGGTTAACCCTAGGTTATTCGCCTGGGAATCTCAGGCCTTCGCACGGCCCCACCCCCTTCATGACTTAAGCCGACCTCCCTCAGAGGTCGGCTGTTTTACTTGCGGATTTCACAGCCATGCAACGTCGTCAATTCACACAATCGCTGGTGGCCGCCAGCACGGGCCTTCTCTTTGCCACCGCCTCGCGCGCGGTGGGCGTGCAAGACCCCATGGACAGCAAGACCGTGTCTGTCGGTTGTTCCTTGGGCCTGACAGGCCCCTTGATCAGTCTGGCCCGCGAACTCAAGCAAGGCCTAGAAGCAGGCATCGCCCAAGCCAACGCCAAGGGCATCAATGGCCGCGAGATCAAGCTGGTGGCACTGGACGATGGCTACGACGCCAAACGCTCGGAAGACAATGCCCGCAAGCTGATTGCCGACGCCAATACCGTCGCACTGATCTCCTGCATGGGTACTGCCAACAACCAGCGCATTCTGCCCCTGGTGGACGAGGCCCAAATCCCATACATCGCACCACAAAGCGGTGCCACATCGCTGCGCAAGCCCGAGCACCGCTCCGTCTTCCACGTGCGCGCCAGCTACTCGGAAGAAGCGCAACGCCTTACGCAAAAACTCTTGTCCATGGGCATCACCGACCTGGCCATCGTGTACCAGGACACGGCCTTTGGCCGCGAGTTTCTGACCGACGTGACCGCAGCCCTCAAATCCACCGGCCAGACAGCGGCCCCCAAGGCCTTCAAGCTGGATGCAGAAGGCAAGGGCGTTGAAAGCGTGGTGGGCCAAGCCGTGGCGGCCAAGCCCATGGCCGTGCTGCTGGGCACGGCCGGTGACGTGACGGCAGCACTGGTCAATGAATTCAAGAAGGTATCGCCCAGCACCCCACTGGCCGCCACCAGCGTGGCTTTGAGCGGCGACAACCTTCGCCAACTGGGCGGCAAAGCTGCAGGCCTGGCCCTGTCGATGGTGTTGCCCGACTCAGGCCGCACCAGCGTGGCACTGGTGCGCGAGTACCAAAAGGCCATGCGCGCAGCGGGCTTCCAGGAATTCTCAGCCCGCAGCTTTGAAGGCTATGTCAACGCCCGCGTGCTGGCCGAAGGCCTGGAGCGCGCTGGCCGCGAGCTGACGCGTGGCAAGCTGCGCTCTGCCTTGGCGGGCCTGCGCAGCCACGACATGGGAGGCATGACGGTGGACTTCAGCGGCGGTGCCCCCTACGTGGGCTCGCACTTTGTGGACCTGGGCATCCTGGGCGCCAACGGCCGTTTCGTCGGCTGATCCAGCCCCCCAACGGGCGTGGGCACGCTGCCAGGCTGTATCAGCCGACGAAACGGCCTGTGCCGTTGAGCACGCCCATATCGACAAACCGGGAGCCCACGTAAGGGGCCTGGCCACCGTAATCGATGGTGAGCCCCCCCAGGTCCAAGTTGCGAATGCCCGCCAGTGCGGTGCGCAGCTTGCTGCGGGTAGGGTCGGCGCCGGCACGCTCCAGGCCTTCGGCCAGCACGCGGGTGTTGACGTAGGCCTCCAGCGTGCCCAGGTTGAACTCTTGCACACCCTTGGCACGCATGGCGGCCTGGTAGTCGCGCACCAGCGCGGTCTTGGCGCGGTTAGGGTCAGGCATCACCATGGTGACCGCCAAACCACTGCCCGCATCGCCCAGTTGTTTGAGGCCATCGCTCGTCAGGGTCACACTCAGGCCCGCCATCAACACACCGGGCAGGTTCTTTTTCAGCCCACGCACCAGCTCGACCGATGCCGAGCCTGCCGTAGCCAGCAGCACCGCCGCCGGACGCGCCTGGCCTACCTTGGCCAGCACATCGCTCAGGTTCTTGCCATCGGTGGCCAGAGCCGCCTGCACGAGTGGCTTGAGGCCCTGCTCTGCCAAAAAGCGCGTGGAGTCTTCCAGCATTTCGCGCCCATAAGCGTTGTCCAGGTTCACGATGCCGATGTCCTTGAGCCCCATGCCCGCCAGGCGTTGCACCAGGCGGCGCACTTCGTCGGTGTAGCTGGCGCGCACATGGAACACGTTGCGTGAGCCCTTGCGCAGCGACGATGCCCCGGTGAACGGCGCCACATACGGAATGCCCGCTTCGTCGATCAAAGGCAGGATGCCTGCGTTGTTGGGCGTGCCCACACAGGACATCAGTGCAAACGCACTGCCCTGACTGATGATTTGCTGGATGTTCTCCGTGGTGCGCTGGGGCACATAGCCATCGTCCACCACCTGCAATTGCACCGCGCGGCCATGGATGCCGCCACGCGCGTTGATTTGTGCCAGCGCGGCTTCGGCGCCGAGTTTGATGTCTTGCCCAAAGCCTGCCAACGGGCCGGTGAGTGCAGCCGAGCAGCCAATCGTCAGGCTCTTGCTGCTGATGCCGCCCTCTTGCGCAAACACATTGCGCACCAGTGCAGGAGCTGCCAAGGCAGCAACCAGACGAGGGGCATGGGTGACAAATTGGCGACGCAGCATAGAACACAGGCTCCTGAGAATTGACCACAATGGCACGCGACCGACCTGCCGCCACCAGTGCCCCAAACACAGGGCAACATGGCAATCTATGCGGTGGCTTGCGCGAGCGCCAGAGAATCAACCCTTAGGCTGTCTCTGCAAGCACCGTGCAGCCTCATTCGCACATCCCTCATGCACCGACAGGAACCCGCCCCCATGTCCATCTGGAAAAAGCCCATCTCCGTCCAAAGCCTGAACGACACCAGCGCCAACACCGCCACCAGCCACCTGGGGATTGAGCTGACGGAAGTGGGCGATGACTTCGTGCGTGGCCGCGTGCCCGTGGACGAGCGCACCCGCCAGCCGTTTGGCCTGCTGCACGGCGGCGTGAGCGTGGTGCTGGCCGAGACCCTGGGCTCGCTGGGCGCCTACTACGCCAGCCCCGAAGGCCACCGCGCCGTGGGGCTGGACATCAACGCCAACCACCTGCGCGCAGCCACCAGCGGCTGGGTCACCGGCACGGCACGGCCAGTGCACATTGGCCGCACCACGCAGGTTTGGCAGATTGACATGGTCAACGACGCGGGCGAGCTGACCTGCGTCTCGCGCATCACCATGGCCGTGTTGGCGCCCAAGGGCTGAGCGCCTGCGCAGAGCCCCCTACCCCAGCGACATCAGCCATCGACTGGCCAGCGGCTCACCACCAGTGCGCCGGGCACAGGCCGCCCCAATTCATGGCGCAGATCCAGGGCGATGGTCTTTTGCACCACCAGCCCTGCAGCCGCCAGCACCTGTTGCACATAGTCCTGGCGATGGCTGTAGCGCCCTGAAGGCTGGATGGCATGGGGGGATGGCGAATCGGCGGACAACACCTCCAACGAAACGATAAACCACCCACCGGGCGCCAGCACATGGCGCACGCCGTGGACTAAGCGCTCGATACCACCAAAGTAGATCAGGGTGTCGGCCGCCACCACCAAGTCATACGCTGCAGCATCAGCTCCAGCCAGGTGCTCCACAATTTCGGCCTGGTGCAGCGTGTCATACACAGCTTTGCCCCGCGCCTTGTCGAGCGACTTGGCAGACAAATCCACACCCTCCAGCCAGCGCGCAAAGGGCCGCACCTCGGCGCCGCACAGGCCGGTGCCGCAACCCACGTCCAGCACGCGCAGACTGCGGAGCGGCACCCCCAGGTCGCGCATGACATCGCCCAATGCCGATGGCACTTGGTAACCCAGGGAGCCCAGCAATTTGCTCTCGAAGGTGTCGGCAAAGCCATCGAAATAGGCCTGCAAGTACGCATCAGAGGCCCTCTCGACCACCCCCTGACCCCGGCTGGCTGCCAGCAAATGGGTGGCAATCGGGTGGCCGGGCTCGTCTTGCAGCCAGGCCTCGTACACCTGGGCGGCCTCCTCATAGCGTCCCAGTTGGCTGTAGGCGATGCCCAGCACTTGGCGCTGTGCAGGGTCGGGTGGGCGCAGCACGTATTCGGCGCAATAGCACAGCGCAGCGGCGTGGGCATCGCCCGCGCGGGTGTGGGTGTCGCCAAGGTTCTGCAGCGCGTCTCGGAACGCGGGGTCTATGTCGACAGCGTTTTGAAGGGCCATGCGCGCGCCCTCAAGATTGCCTTCTTGCAATAGCAACGCTCCCAGGTTGTTCCATGCAACCGCGTAGCGTGGCTCAATCTCCACCGCCTCCATGAACGCAGCAACAGCCTCCTCGCGCCGCCCCATGACAGCCAACAGGTTGCCCAGCGTGTTGTAGCCCTCACTCCATCCGGGCATTTCCGTCAAAGACGATTGCACCCATGCCAGGCCCTCGTCCGACCGACCGAGCTGGTGCAGCACCACACCCAGAAAATGCGCCGCGATGGGCTGCGCAGGCTCCTGTTGCAACAGATGGCGAAACCGGGACTCTGCCTCTGCAAGCCGGCCTGACTGCAGGGCATCCCAAGCCTCGTGCAAGCCTGGGCTGGGCGATTGCGCCGCCTGCACCTGTGGCGCAGCGTCTTGCTTACTGGGTCGTTGTGTCACTGCGTTGACTACCTGGGTTGCACATCGAAGGCGCTAGCGTAGCGTCAAGCACGATCCATGCGCTGCGTCCGCGCATTCACCGCCATCCGCCTTTCCATCGCGCCCATGCAAAAAAGCCCGCAAGGCAGGCCTTGCGGGCTTTTTTTGGGTGCCCTCTCGGGGCAGCGCCGTTCGATCAGAACTCGCCGCGGTCGGTTTGATGGGCGCGGGCAGCGGCAATCGCTTCGGCGCGCACTTCGGCGCGGCTGCGGGAACCGTGCGCAGAGACATCGCTGTAAGCAACGTCAGAGCCTTCGGCATCGTGTGGCATCGTGCCATTGGCGCGGGCGGCGGCCAGATCGGCAGCCACGGCGGCGCGGGTCAGCGTGCCTTGGGCCGATGCGGCTGCGGGATAGTTGGAGCCTTCACCAAAAGCGCCCACCGATTGCGCTTGGGCAGCCCAGGAGCTCAGGGCCAGAACGGACAGGGCGGCGAGAGTGCGATAGTTCTTCTTCATGGTCATACCTTTCAGATCAACAGTCAGATGCGGGCCAGAGGAGACCACCCAGAGGGCGGAGGCCAGTGCAACCTGCGTCGGTGAGCGCCAGTTGAACGCGTCGCTCATCGATGGGATGAACTGTATCTAGGGTTTCCACGGAGATAAATGCCTCTTCATGGAACGAAATGTTCATGAAATTGAAACAATCAAAGGGAACTTTTTGGATTCAATACACCGATGAACATGATGTAAAGAAGTGTGTCGGCGCCCTGGCGGACCCACCTTTTTGCCAACAAAAGGTAGGCGGACCTCCTTGTCGCCAGAGCTGGTTTTCGAAGGCAGAACTCCATCCGTTACGATCCACCACCTCGCTCACGCCTCCCATCCGTCTTAGCCTGCGTGACGCACTCCACCAAAGGCAATGTGGTGTTCCGCTTTCTGATCCATGGCTCGGTCCTGATGGTGTTGGCAGCTCCCATGGCGGCGTCGGCAGAGCCTTGGTTCGCCGTGCTGGGAGACCCCAGCGAAAAAAACGGGGAACTGATCGAAGTGCTTCCCGCCCCCACGGCCCTGGGTGAGCGCGTGCTGTTGGATTTGCGCGTATCACGCAGCCACCAGCGCACTTCGTTTCGAGGACAAAAATACCGCTCTTACGTGGCCAAAGTCAGTGTGGATTGCACGGCACAAAAGGCGTGGTATCTCTGGCTTTCGTACCATGCAGGGCCCCAATGGCAGGGGCCGACCATTGGCAAGGAAAATTACGAGGAAGGCCAGGCTCCCGTGCTGTTCAAGGACGTGCCGGGCCAGCCCTACATGCGATTGATCAAGGCCGCGTGCAAGGCACGGCCAGCCGCCCATTGATGCGCACCGAGAAGCACTACCCCTGAGACTCCACCCGGGTCAGCACCAACCGGTCTTCGCAGCGAATCACCACCACGTCGTTCCCCAGATCACAGACCTCCACGGACAGCGGAAGCTCTTTTCTGAAATCACCGGTCGATTTCAACATCCACACCGCCGTCCCGTTGGGCAGAGAAACGTCCAGCTTCCATCCCCATCCATCCGAAGACTGCTCATGGTCTAACCGTGCCGGTATCCAGTCCGTGGAAGCTTGCGCAGCCGCTACCAAGGCACCGTCTGCCAACCACTTCCGGTATCCAAGCGCCTGAACCAGCAACACTGCGGCGCCCAGTCCACCCAGGCCTGGAGACTCCCCATAGATGCCCAGCGCCACCATGGCGCACGGCAAGGCCACTCCGAGCCAACCGGTCTTGCCGGAAAACGGATGTTCCTCATTGGTCCAGCGGGCTGGTGTGCGGTGGTTGTCCATGGCTGGGGAGAAGTCTGCGTCAGCTCTTGAACCGAACCGTCATCTGCGGCCTCTGGTCCACACGGCCAATCTTCCAAGCGTACGAGCCAAACCCCAGCGTGGGCGTTGAAGTCGCGTTGTGCGAGATGACTTCAGCGTTCTTGGGAAGGTTGACCTCCAGTGTTCCGTTCACCGTGATACCGAGCTGTTCGAGTTCACGCTTTTCTTTGTCCTTGATTTCCTTCGAGGCGATGGTCATCACCCCGTCTTTGTCGGTGCGCACCGAAAAAATGTTGAGCATGTCCAGCGGCTGGCCTGGCTTTTTGGGGCTGTTAATTTCCAACTCGTAGCGCCCATCGCCCTTGTAGGTCGCTTTGCGAAAGCCGGGGTGGCCAGAGAGCTTTTCAGCCTCTGCTTTGAGGCCCACCTGGTCCTTCTCGGTCAAACGGCCTGCCTTCTTGATCTCAGCAGCAGCCAATGCATGCACGGCCGTGCCCGAGTATCGGAACGTGTAGCCACCGTCCGATTGCACATCCACACTGGCTGCAAACTTTTCGGGAACGAGACATCCCGTCAACATCAGGGCACATGCGGCAATGGAATATCGAAACCCAGCAGAAATTTTCATGACAAAAGGAACGCGTGGTACGAGGAAACCGAGAAACAGAAAAAGTCGCAGAGCGGCGAACCGATGGCTAAGCGCCCTCTTGGCGCGCCAAGCGCTCGCTTTTCCAATACACGTCGTCCCCGCCATCCATGCGGTTGAGCACGCGGGCGAGGACGAACATCAGGTCGGAGAGGCGGTTGAGGTACTGGCGAGGTGCATCGTTGATGGCTTCCTCGTTGCCCAGCGCCACCACCACGCGCTCGGCACGGCGGGCCACGGTGCGGCAGACATGGGCCTGGGCTGCTGCGCGGGTGCCAGCGGGCAGGATGAATTCCTGCAGGCGCGGCAGGACTGCGTTGTGCTCGGCCAGGGACTCGTCCAGCGCGAGCACGGCCTCGGCCTTGAGCAGTTCAAAGCCGGGAATGGACAGCTCGCCACCCAGGTTGAACAGCTGGTGCTGGATCTCCACCAGCAGCGCACGCACGCCGTCAGGCAGGCGCTCGCACAGCAGCAGGCCAATGTGCGAGTTCAGCTCGTCCACATCACCCATGGCGTGGATGCGCAGGCTGTTCTTGGACACGCGCTGGTTGTTACCCAGGCCCGTGGTGCCAGCGTCCCCGGTGCGGGTGGCGATTTCGGTGAGGCGGTTTCCCATGCGATGTCTCCGGTGGGATTCAATGTCTGTTCAAAAGGGAATTCAAAGATCTTTGTGCGAGTCGAGCACAAAGACCATGCCCATGAAGCCCACCGACACGGTGCGCCCCCGGATGCTGGTGTACGAGGCCACGCCCACCGAGTGGTAGTTGGACACAAACGCAGCCAGCGCGCCTACGCCCAGCACGCCCGCCAGCGGACTGCGCTCGGCCACAGACGCCTGGATCTGCTGGCGGTGCCGCTCGGCCGAGGGATTGAACAGCGCTGCGGCTGCGACCAGCACGGCCAGGGCGGTGATGACGGGAAGGGCTTTGGAAGCTTGGGCCATGGGCGGGACCTGGGGTGGGTTGGATCAACGAAGGCCCGATTGTGCCCGGTGCGCCGTGCGATTCGGCCTCTCTCAATACGCTATCAAAACAATAGCTGTCAGCGCTTATTTATTGAGCGCTACAAGGTATTTCTATTTGAAACGGTGCGCTGTGCACTGCACCGCACCGTGCAGATGCGCGGACGGCAGGTGGCTGCGCCGTTACACGGCGCTGAAAAATGTTGGACCAGGCAACAGCAGGCAAAAGTGCTGGCCTGCATGGCCCTGCTGGGGTGCAATGCAACCCTGTTCAACTTTACGGAGCACTGCATCCATGAAGACCAAGCAACAACTTGCACCCCACACCACCAGCCCCACAAGCCCGGCCAGCCGCGCCACGGCCACTGGCTGGACACGGCACTTTGAAGCCAGCAGCGTGGTGCTGTTTGCAGCCTTGACGCTGGGCACGGCCGGTGCGGTGCATGCACAAAGCGGCGCCAGCGGCACGGGCACGGCGCCCTCCAAAACCGTGGTGGGCCCAGCCAACGCCACGCCCACCGCAGGCCAGGCCACCTTTGGCGGTGGCAGTGCCAGCACCAGCAGCGACGCGGCCTTTCAGCGCGCCGATGCCAACCACGACGGCATGCTCAGCCCGCAGGAAGCGGCCACGCTGCCCGCCATTGGCAACCGCTTCCAGGCGCTGGACAAGAACAAGGACCAGATGCTGTCGCGCGAAGAATTTGAAGCAGGCGTGAAGTCATAACGCCCTGCGGTGCGGCCCCCGCCGCGCCCACCCCATGAGAGCCCGGGCGGTGGTGGACGCTCCGGGCTCTTTTTTTGGCGGCATGGTTGCGCCCAGCCGCCGCTTTTTTTGGGATCGATCTCAGTCGTGCAACGACGACAGAAATTGCTGCAGCTCCGGCGTTTGCGGGCTGCCAAACAACTGCGCGGGGGTGCCCATCTCATGCACCCGGCCTTGGTGCATGAAGATCACGCGGTCGCTCACCTTGCGGGCAAACGCCATCTCGTGCGTGACCATCATCAGCGTCATGCCTTCTTGCGCCAACGATTCGACCACGCGCAGCACCTCACCCACCAGCTCAGGGTCCAGCGCCGAGGTGATCTCGTCGCACAACAGCACCTGCGGCTCCATGGCCAGCGCGCGGGCAATGGCCACGCGTTGCTGCTGCCCACCCGAGAGCTGGTCGGGCATGGCATCGAACTTTTCGGCCAGGCCCACGCGTTCAAGCAACTTGCGCGCCTGCACCTCTGCGTCTTTGGGGTTGCGGGCCTTGACCAGCGTGGGGGCCAACATCACGTTGCGGCCTACCGAGAGGTGCGGGAACAGGTTGAAGCCCTGAAAAATCATGCCCACCTGCTGGCGCAGTTCGCGCATGGCAGCGGGGTTGTCGTGCAGCAGCTTCTTGCCGTTCACGCTCAAAGCGCCTTCCTGAAACTGCTCGAGCCCATTCACACAGCGCAGCAGCGTGCTCTTGCCCGAGCCGCTTTTGCCGATGATGGCAATCACCTCGCCCCGCGCCACCTTCAGGTCGATCCCTTTGAGCACCTCGTTGGTGCCGTAGGACTTGCGCAGCGCGGTGATGTCCACGATGGGGGGTGGGCCGACGAGGATGCCGTCGTGCGGGTGCACGGGGGTGGCGACAGTGGCGGTGGCTTCAGCTGCGGGTGCCATGGAGTTTCCTTTCAAGCGATTGCGCCACCAGGCTCACGGGGAAGCACAGGGCAAAGTAGAGCAACGCCACGCAGGCGTAGACGAGAAACGGTTGGTAGGTGGCGTTGGAGATCATGCTGCCCGCCTTGGTCAGCTCGACAAAGCCGATGACCGAGGCCAGCGCCGTGCCCTTGATGACCTGCACCAAAAATCCCACCGTGGGTGGCACCGCAATGCGCAGTGCCTGCGGCAGCACCACGTGGCGCAGTTGCTCGGCAAAATTGAGCGCCAGGCTCTGCGCGGCCTCCCACTGCCCCTTGGGGATGGAGGCCACACAGCCGCGCCAGATCTCGGTGAGGTAGGCGCTGGTGTACAGCGTGAGCGCCACGGCCGCCGCCGTCCATGGCGAGGTCTTGATGCCAAACAGGGCAATGCCAAAGTACGCCAGAAACAGCTGCATGAGCAGCGGCGTGCCTTGAAACACTTGCACGTAGGCACCCACGGCACGCTCCGTGCCGCGCAGCTTGGACAAGCGCGCAACCAGCAGCAGCAAGCCCACCAGGCCGCCACCAATGAAGGCAATGAGGGAGAGAGACACCGTCCAGCGCGCCGCCATCAGCAGGTTGCGCAAGATGTCCCACAAGGAAAATTCAACCATCTGGATTTACCTCCCCACCAAGAATCGCGCACCCACCCACATCAGCAGGCGGCGGGTGAGCATGGACAGCGCCAGATACACCAGCGTGGCCAGGATGAAGGCCTCGAACGCGCGGAAGGTGTTGCTGGAAATCAGGTTGGCCGCATAGCTCAGCTCGGGCGTGGAGATTTGCCCGCACACGGCAGAGCCCAGCATCACGATGATGATCTGGCTGACCATGGCAGGCCACACCTTTTGCAACGCGGGCGGCAGCACCACGCGGCGAAAGGTCTGGCCCGGCGTGAGCGCCAGGCTGTGTGCGGCTTCGATCTGGCCGCGCGGCGTGGCCTCGATGCCGGCGCGGATGATCTCGGACGAATAGGCCCCCAAGTTGACCACCATGGCCAGCACGGAAGCGAACTCGGGCGAGAGCTTGAGCCCCAGCGCCGGCAGGCCAAAGAACAGGAAGAACAGCTGCACGATGAAGGGCGTGTTGCGCACCAGCTCCACATAGCTGGCCACAGCCCAGCGCAGCGGTGCCGGCCGGTGCCCCAGGTTGCGCGCCCGTGCCCAGGCACAGGCGGTGCCCAGCAGCAGGCCCAGCACGGTGCCGACGATGGTGAGGGCAATGGTCCACACCACGCCCCGCACCAGCAGCGGCCACGCGGCCAGCACGGCAGAAAAGTCGAGTTGAATCAGCATGGTGGACAAACCCTGCGGCGCTTGTCACGCCGCAGCCCTGTGCAAAGGAAGAGAACGGTCTTGAGTGCTTATTGGGGCAGATCACCCGCAGGGCGGCCCAGCCACTTGCTCGACAGCTTGTCCAGGTCGCCCGCCTTCTTGGCGTCGGCAATGATTTCGTTCACGCGGGTGCGCAACTTGTCTTCGCCCTTGGCCACGCCAATGAAGTTGGGGCTGTCTTTGAGCAGCAGCTTGTATTCGGTCTGCAGCTGTGGGTTCTTCACCATGATGGTGCCCGCCGTGGAGGCGCTGGTCGCAATGGCCTGCGTCTGGCCCGATACAAAGGCCGAGATGCTGGCGGCATGGTCTTCAAAGCGCTTCACATCCACACCGGCGGGGGCCACCTTGGCCAGCTCCTGGTCTTCCATGGCGCCACGCGTCACGGCCACGCTCTTGCCGGTCAGGTCGGCAAAGCTCTTGATGTTCAGGCTCTTGCTGGCAAACACAGCCTGGAAGAACGGGGCATAGGCGGCAGTGAAGTCGATCACCTTCTCACGCTCGGCGTTCTTGCCCAGGGTGGAGATCACGAGGTCGGCCTTTTGCGTTTGCA
This sequence comes from Acidovorax sp. 62, assembly GCF_002754495.1. Classification (NCBI taxonomy): domain Bacteria; kingdom Pseudomonadati; phylum Pseudomonadota; class Betaproteobacteria; order Burkholderiales; family Comamonadaceae; genus Acidovorax; species Acidovorax sp. 62. Next base: position 4,117,918 of record NZ_PEFJ01000001.1, on the reverse strand, counting down.
GGTAAGGAATGCGGTTGGCGCTGGTCACCGGGATCAGCTCGACCTTCACGCCCAGCTTGGTGCCAATGTAGTTGGCCATTTCCACGTCTAGGCCCTGGGGCTTGAGGTCAGTGCCGACAAAGCCGTAGGGCGGGTAGTCGGTGGGAATGGCGATCTTGATCTCTTTGGCTTTGAGGATGTTGTCCAGCGCACTTTCGGCATGCGCGGCAGGCGCCACCAAGGCGGCAGACATGCCCGCTGCAGCCAGCACAGCCAGCGCCATGCGGCGGGTGCGGTGGCTGTCCACAGCAGCGGCAACGGAAGAGGTACGGGAACTCATCAAAGCGGTCATAGCAAGGCTCCTAGGTAGGCAGACCCGTCGTCAGACGGTGAGGGGGTGGAAGAGGTAGCGGAGGTAGATGCCATGGCCTTGCGCGCTGCGGGCCGCTTTTTCGGGGCTTGCGGCGGCGTCTTGGCCACGGGGGCCAGCGCGTCGCGCAGGCCGGCCAGGGGGTCGGTCTGGGCTTGCAGGCGCAGCGCCGCCTGCACGGTGCCGATGTGCTCGGCCATCAGGGTCTCGGCGCGGTCGATGTCGCCCGCCTCCAGCGCCTCGACGATGCGCACATGGTCCGCACAGCTTTGGGCCGCATCGTGCGAAGACTGGTAGAGCATGGCGATGAGCGTGGTGCGGGCGGTGTAGTCGCGCAGCGTGTCGGCCAGCAGCGCATTGCCCAGGCATTCGGCCAGGCACACATGAAAGTCGCCCAGCAAGTAGGTGCGCATGCCCACATCGCTGCCCGCCAGGGCGGCCTTTTCGCGCGCCAGGTGGTTCTTGAGCTGGCGCAACGCGCCCGGGTCCACCGCGCGGGCTTTGAGCTGGTGCAGCAGGCCCAGCTCGATCACGCGCCGGGCCTCAAACGCTTCGCGTGCCTCGTCTTGCGAGGGCTCCACCACATACCAGCCGCGCCGTGCACTCACGGTGACGATGCCGCGCGTGGACAGCCGCGTCAGCGCCTCGCGCACGATGGTGCGGCTGCAGTCAAACAGCATGGCCAGTTGCTGCTCACCCAGGCGCGAGCCAGGGGCAAGCTTCTGGGCCATCACGGCTTCCATGATGCGGTTGCTGATGTCGGTGGCGGTGGTCATTGACACCACCTACGCAGGTTCTGTGCCAACTGGTATACAAGACCGATGCACCACGGTGGCGCACCTGTTTCGTGCACACGGGCCCTGGCGAGGGGTCTCCACGCCCCGACCGCACCAGTTCAACGCAAGGCGCAAGGCAACAGCGCCAACACTGGTGCACACGCCAGCGCCAAGGCGGTGCAGCCCGCCACAGGTGTGGGGCACTGCTTCAACTTTCTTTACTGTGCGGCGGGCTATCTTTACCCCCGGCACATGTGGACCTGCAGGCGGCTTCGTAGCCTCGTCGCTTTACCGACCACTACAAGGAAATCCTGTGTCCCACCGCTCCCCTCGCTCGGCATTCACCGCCCACCTGCCCCCCACCCGCCGCAGCGTGCTGGCATCGGCCCTGGGCCTTGTGGGCGCGGGCAGCGCGCTGGCCCTGACCGGCTGCGGCGGGCTGGGCAGCGAAGCCCAGCTGCGCTTCATCAACGCCACGGTGGATTACACCCAGGCCGACTTCTACGCCGCAGGCGAGCGCGTGGCCGCTTCGCTAAGCAACGGGGGCAACATCTCTGCTTGGTATGCCGTAGAAGCCGACAGCACCCAGATCGCGCTGTACGCCGCCGGAGGCTCCAGCGCCAAGCTCACCGAAACCCGCACGCTGGAAGAAGATACCTACACCAGCTTGCTGGCCTACGGCTCACTGGCCAACAGCCTCAAGTTCAAGTTCTTCGCCGAATCCAACAGCAGCGCAGACAGCAGCAAGACCAAGGTGCGCGTGTTCCACGCCTGCGAAAGCCTGAGCGGACTGGACCTGTACCTCACCAACACCAGCAGCTTGAGCGGGCTGAGCCCCACCGCCACGGTCACGGAATACGGCGACATCAGCGACTTTGTCTCGGTGTCGTCCGGCCTTTACCGCGTGCGGCTGACCAGCAAGGACGACCAGAGCAATGTGCTGTTTGACTTCACCAGCCAGATCACGCTGGGCAGCACCTCGGTGGTCACGCTGATCGTGGTGCCGCGCAGCAGCGGCTCGTACCCCAACATCAGCGCGCTGCAAGAGCAAGGCGGCTACGCCCTGCTGGCGAACTCACTGGTCAGTTAAGCGCCGCTCAACCCCTGCCACGCAGGCCATCGGTGGCAGGCGGCGGGCGCCGGTGGTATTCTTTTCGGCCCACCCAGGAGACCCGCCCATGAACGCCCCCACCGCTGCCGCCCACCTGCTGCCCGCCATTGCCCTGCGCGATGTGCCCCAGGCACTCATCGACGCTCTGCAAACCCGCTTTGGCGCGCAATGCTCGCTGGCCCAGGCCGTGCGCGAGCAGCACGGGCGTGACGAGGGCTCGCTGCAGGCGCCACCCCCCAGCGCCGTGGTGTTTGCGGAAAACACCCAGGACGTGGCAGACGCCGTCAAGCTCGCCAGCGACCACGACGTGCCCGTGATTGCCTACGGCGCGGGCTCGTCGCTCGAAGGCCATCTGCTGGCCGTGCAGGGCGGCATCAGCATTGACGTGAGCCGCATGAACCGCGTGCTGAGCATCAACGCCGAAGACCTCACGGTGACCGTGCAGCCCGGCATCACGCGCAAGCAGCTCAATGAGGCCATCAAGGACACGGGCCTGTTCTTCCCCATCGACCCTGGCGCCGACGCCAGCATTGGCGGCATGGCGGCCACCCGCGCCAGCGGCACCAACGCCGTGCGCTACGGCACCATGCGCGAGAACGTGCTGGCGCTGCAAGTGGTCACCGCCAGCGGCGAAGTCATCCACACAGGCACCCGCGCCAAAAAGAGCAGCGCGGGCTACGACCTCACCCGCCTGCTGGTGGGCAGCGAAGGCACGCTGGGCATCATGACCGAGATCACCGTGCGCCTGTACCCCCTGCCCGAGGCCGTGAGCGCCGCCATCTGCTCCTTCCCCAGCATCGAAGCGGCCGTGCGCACCACCATCCAGACCATCCAGCTGGGCGTGCCCATTGCCCGCGTGGAGCTGATCGACCGCCACACCGTGCGCATGGTCAACGCCCACAGCAAGCTAGGCCTGCGCGAAGAGCCCATGCTGCTGATGGAGTTCCACGGCTCGCCCGCCAGCGTGAAGGAGCAGGCCGAGATGGTGCAAGACATTGCCAACGAGTTTGGCGGCCAAGCCTTTGAATGGGCCAGCACCCCCGAGGAACGCACCCGCCTGTGGACCGCGCGGCACAACGCCTACTTTGCCGCCGTGCAAAGCCGCCCCGGCTGCCGCGCCATCAGCACCGACACCTGCGTGCCCATCAGCCGCCTGGCCGACTGCCTGCTTGAATCGGTTCATGAAGCGGAAGCCAGCGGCATTCCCTACTTCCTCGTCGGCCACGTGGGCGACGGCAACTTCCACTTCGGCTACCTCATCGACCCGAACAGCGCCGAAGAACGCACAAAGGCCGAAGCCATGAACCACACCCTGGTCGCCCGGGCTCTGAGCATGGGCGGCACCTGCACGGGCGAGCACGGCGTGGGCATCCACAAAATGGGCTTCTTGCTGGACGAGACAGGCGCCGGCGCGGTGGACATGATGCGCGCCATCAAGCGCGCGCTGGACCCGAAGAACATCCTGAACCCTGGGAAGATTTTTGCGATGTGAGGGTGCGTGGCGATGTGAGGGTGCGTGGCGATGCCACAGTCGCCGCAAATTTTGCTATTTAATTGATAGCTATTAGCGCTTTATCTGCAAGCGCCAGATGCCATATTGATTGCAAAATCAGCACCTCGCTTTCCCCAACGCAGCGCTCCCAAGAAACACCATGCCCTTTGACATGTACGCCAACGGCCAGCATGAGGCCATTGGGCACCAAGAGGAATTCATCTTCGCGCTAATTCAGGCGGATCGGCAGCGCTTTCCGGCGCTGTCTGCGCTGTGGAGTGCGTACTACGATGACCCCCGCCTCTCCTCGGCGCAAGCCGGTGCGCTGCTGCATGAGCTGATCGATCTGCTAGCCAGCCAGGGCGGCACGGCCAACAAGGCGCTGGCCCATACCGTGGTGCGTCTTTTGCCGTTCTTCAGCATGGCCTGCCAGGGCGGCCATGAGATACGCACGGAGAGTGACTGAGAGAATCGGCGTGCCCGTCGGAGACAAGCGCACCAGTGACACCACGTCTTGCGAGTCGCATGCCTCAACCCACCTGAGGAGTCTGTATGGCTGAAGAGAAAACCAAGGGACCGGCTTCGTACTTTCCGTCCATTGAAAAGACTTACGGCAAACCGATTGCCCACTGGCTGGATGTTCTGAGCAATGCGGGCGAGCGCAAGCACATGGAGTACGTAGCCCTGCTGAAAGAGCAACACCAAATGGGCCACGGGCATGCCAATGCGCTAGTGGCGTATTTTCTTGCCAAGCAGTGAACGGCTTCGCCACTGCGACAGACATCCAACCACGCGGAACAAGCACGTGCACTCCATGCAACCACTGTTTTCACGATTAGAAAAACTCCTTGCGGCCTTCATGGCTATCTTGTTTACGTTCGCTGCCTCATGGGGGACGTGGTACGAGCCCCAGACCCATCCGCTACCTGCATTTCGAACCTTCTCAGAGAATCTCTGGGCCGCTTGGCCCGCTGCAGCGCTGGGCGCGTACATTGCTGCCGTGGTGGTGCTTCAGCGCAAGCACACGGCAGCGCAGCTGTACTTCCTCGCAGGGTTTTCCGCCTGCGCATGGCTTGCCCTGGCAAGCTTCGTATCGTCCACAGCCACCATGAGCTTGGTCCTCGTTTCGGGCATGCTCTACCGCGCCGGCGATCGCATTTCAACCGCTACAAATTAAATAGCATTTCAAATCCAAGGTCTGCCACTCAAAAGTCGCTAAACCTCAACACTTTTCGGAAATCCCTATGAAACGTTTGAATTGGCAACGCAACACCTTCCTTGGGCTGGCCAGCATCGCGCTGGCAGGCTGCGGCGCAGATGTGGCCACCACGGCAGTGACCACCACCAAGCTGCAGGCAGAGCAAGCCAAGCAAGCGGCGGCGCAGGCGGAGCAAATCAAAGCGGGCCTGGCGCAAGCAGCACAAAGCGCCGAGGCGCGGGCGTCAGCGGCGGACAGCCAATGACCGCTCACAGCGCTCACATCGCTCACCCGTGCACAGCGCGCGAATCGAGCGGCGCCTGCGCCCGGTCGTTCAAGCCATAGTCCCGCACCACCGCTGCCACACGCAAGCGGTAATCGCTGAAGATGTGGGCACGGCCCCGCTGCTGCGTGTCACGGTGCGCCTCCACCTGGCGCCAGCGGGCCACGGCGGCTTCGTCGCGCCAGAAGGACAGCGACAGCAAACGGCCTGGCTCGCTCAGGCTTTCAAAGCGCTCGATGGAGATAAAGCCATCCACTTGTTCCAGCAGCGGGCGCAACGCGGCGGCGGCTTGCAGGTACGCATCCTGTTGGCCAGGGGCGGGTTGCACCTCAAAGATCACGGCCATCATGCGGGGGCTCCTTCCACCCAGGCGTGGGCGGGCAGGCTGAAGGTGCCCTCCACCACCTGGGGGAAGCTGCGCTCTTCGCGCAGGATGAAGCGCTGTTGCTGGGCCATGGCAAAGTTTGCTTGCCCCTCGGGGTCGGCCCGCAAGCGGGCGCGGTAGGCCTCGTACGCGGCCAGCGAGTCAAAGCCAATCAAGCCCCAAGCCTCGTAGTTGCTGCCCTCGTGTGGCACAAAATAGCCCAGCAGGTGGCCGCCGCAGCGGGGAATGATCTGCCCCCAACGGCGGGCGTACTCGGCAAACGCCTCGCGCTGGAAGGGATCGATTTCGTAACGGATGAAGCAGGTGATCATGGCGGCATTGCGGTGAAGTGGGTAGGCCCTGCACGATAGGCGGTTGACGGGCATGAATGGTTCGCTGAAGATCGAACCATGAAAGACGGACCCCACATTGCGCGCATTGCCGCGCTGATCGGAGACAGCGCGCGGGCCGATGTGCTCACGGCGCTGATGAGCGACCGCGCACTCACCGCCACCGAGCTGGCCGCCGTGGCGGGCGTGACCAAGCAGACCATCAGCGCCCACCTGGCCAAGCTGCTGGATGCCGGGCTTCTGGCGGTCGAACAGCAAGGGCGCCACCGTTACTTTCGACTGGCCAATGCCGATGTAGCGCAGCTGCTGGAGTCGCTGATGAATGTGGCCTTCCGCTCTGGCGCGGTGCGTGTGCGCTCCAGCCCGCGCGAGCCCGCCCTGCGCCGCGCCCGCATGTGCTACGACCACCTGGCGGGCGAGGTGGGCGTGCAGCTGTACGAAGCGCTGGTGCGCCAAGGGCTGTTGCAGCCTGCGCCGGATGGCGTGGCCCTGACGCCCGCAGGCACGACCTGGTTCACCCAGGTGGGCATAGACACAGCCGCCCTGCAGCAACAGCGGCGCATGCTGTGCCGCCCGTGCCTGGACTGGAGCGAGCGCCGCCACCACCTGGGCGGCGCGCTGGGTGCCGCATTGCTGCAGCGTTTGCTTGACGGCGGCTGGGCCCGCCGCGCACCAGCCACCCAAGGCACGCCCTCGCGGGTGGTGCAGTTCACGCCCAAGGGCGAACTGGCACTGCGCGATTGGCTCTGACGTTCTTACTTCCCTTCCGCCCTCAATTACCGACACATGCGTACCGTTTACGAACCCGCCAACACACTCGAAGCCTACATGCTCAAAGACTTGCTCGCTCAGCAAGGCATTTCAGTACACATCGTTGGCGAGCATGCACAGTCCGGCGTGGGCGAACTGCCTGCCTCAGGCGTCTTGCGCTTAGAGGCGGAAGACGACGAAGCCGCCGCCGCAAGGGCGTTTCTGATCCAGTGGGACAAGCACCATCCTGAGCCGCAGGTGTCTCAGCTCGGACAACCATCGAATCCCCCAAGGCGCTGGGGGTCTGCCAGCCTGCTGGCGTTTGGCGCACTGACTGGTGCATTCGGCATGTGGATAGCGCTTCAGGCACCGCTGGGACGGTACGAAATCGACCACAACCGCGACGGAGTTGACGACGAGCTTTGGACTTACTCGGTCACAGGAAAGCCACTCGAAATGACGATTGACCGCAACTTCGACGGAAAGATCGACTACGTTCAGAAATTCAGCGCAGACGGATTGCCCTCAGAAGCCAAAGCAGACGACGACTTCAACGGTGTTTTCGAAACCCACATCCGCTTTGCTCGTGGCCAAACAGAAAGGACCGAGGTAGACACGGACGCCGATGGCTACCCCGAGATGCACTCTATTTTCCAAAACGGCGTACTACAAAAAATCAAGTTCTTGAACCCTTCGAACCACCAACCGCTGCGGACTGAGTACTACAAGTTGGGGCGCATGCGGTATGCCGAAATTGACAATGACGGCAATGGGACACTGGACGAACGGGTTGAGTATTCCGCACTAGGGGAAGTTACTCAGCGGACCAAGTTGAATTCAGCACGTTGAGTAAGCTGCGAAGTCTTTGCATGCTCCAAACCCTGCTGCTCTTCACCCTCACCGCCCTGGCCGAAATCGTCGGCTGCTACCTGCCCTGGCTGTGGCTCAAGCAGGGCAAGCCGGCGTGGCTGCTGGTGCCTGCTGCGGCCAGCCTGGCGCTGTTTGCGTGGTTGCTGACGCTGCACGACACAGCGGGCGCTGGCCGGGTGTATGCGGCGTATGGGGGTGTCTACATTGGCGTGGCACTGGCCTGGTTGTGGGTGGTGGATGGCATCCGGCCCACGGCATGGGACGTGGCGGGGGTGCTGGTGGCGCTGGCGGGCATGGCCATCATCATGCTGCAGCCGATGAAATGAATACCCCCCCTGAGTCGCCTTTGGCGCCTCCCCCCTCTCCTTCGGGAAGGGGGGCGTCCACGGCGCGGCGGGGCGGGGCGGCCCTTGCGCGGGGACACTGGGCTGCGCCGCGCCAGTCTCGAATGCTGCGGCGCCCAGGCCTCAGTTCACCTTGATGAGCCGCCAGTCGATGCGGTTATCTGTGCGCTGCACCAGTTCAATGTTTTTCTTCATGGCCCAGGCCAGCATCTGGTTGTGCAGCGGGATATGGGCGACGGTGTCGTTGTGCAGTTGCAGGCCTTCGGTGAGCAGGCGGTTGCGCACGGGCAGGTCGGTTTCGGTCTTCACGCGGTCCACGATGTAGTCCATGCGCTCGTTGCTGTAGCGGCCCAGGTTGTAGTTGCCGTCGCCCCCGGTGGTTTTGGTGCGGGCGAGGGACTGCAGGGTGTAGAGCGCGTCGAACGTGGGCACGCCCCAGCTGAGCATGGCAATGCTGGCCTCGTGCCGCTGCGCCATGGGGTAGTAGGTGACGGCGGGCAGCGTGCGCAGCTTGGCCTTAACCCCCACGCGCGCCCACATGGAGGTGATGGCCTGGCACAGCTCCTCGTCTTGCACGATGGCGTTGTTGCTGCAGGCAAAGTCCACCTCAAAGCCGTCTTTGTAGCCCGCCTGGGCCAGCAGGTCTTTGGCAGCAGCGGCATCAAAGGGCAGGCGCTTGTCCACGGCTTCAGCCCAGCCGTTGACCAGGGGCGAGACGATGGCCCCCGTGGGCTTGGCCATGCCGCGCATGGTCACGCGCTGCAGTGTGGCGCTGTCGATGGCCTGGTACAGGGCCTTGCGCACACGCAGGTCTTTGAGCGGGTTTTTGCCTTTGATGTTGCTGCCGGGCAGCTCGTCGCGGAACTGGTCCAGGGCCAGGTACACGGTGCGGTTTTCCACCATCTCCATGACCTTGAGGTTCGGGTGGGCCTTGACGCGGGCCAGGTCCTGAATGCTGGTGTCGCGCACCATGTCCACCTCGCCCGAGAGCAGCGCGGCAATGCGCGTGGCTTCGGATTTGATGGGGGTGTAGGTGATTTCGGTGACGTTGCCTTCGGCCTTGCCAGTGCCCCACCAGTGGGGGTTGGTGGTGAAGACGATGCGCTGGTCGGGCACCCATTCCTTGAGGGTGAAGGGCCCGGTGCCCATGGCGTTGCGGTGCGAGTACGTCTCTTCTTTGCCCTTGATGTCCTTGGGCTCGAGCGACTGGTGCTTTTCGGCCCAGGCTTTGCTCATCACGCGCAGCTCGGTCAGCTGGTTGAGCAGCACGGGGTTGGGGTTCTTCAAGAAGATGTCGATGGTGTCGGCGTCGACCTTGGCCACGCGGTCCATGCCCTGGGTGTAGATGGCGTAGGTGGATGTTTTGGCCATGGCGCGTTGCAGCGAATAGACCACGTCTTCGGCCGTAAGGGCCGAGCCGTCGCTGAACTTCACGCCCTGGCGCAGCTTGAAGCGCACTTGCGTGGGGGTCACTTCCTTCCACGACAGCGCGAGCACGGGCTCGATCTTGAGGGTGCGGCTGTTGAACATGACCAGCGACTCGTACACCGCCGCGTGGATGCCGTTGCCCAGGGCGCTGTTTTGCGAGTGGATGTCCATGGTCTGGATATCGCTGGAGCCCGCCCATTTGAACGGCTTGGCCCAAGCGCTGGGGGTGGCGCACAGCCACAGCGTGGCCGTGATGGTGGCGGCGACGGCCCTCAGAGAACGCTGCAATGGCATGGAAAACTCCCTGGATGAATGCAAGGTGTACCGCGGGTAGTACGGCGAACGGCGGTGCCGGGCACTATGCAGCACATCGCGTGCCACGCCCTTGGGGGATTGCACTCTTGCAGGGTGCGATGGTGGGCGTACAGGCCCTGGCGCAGAGCCAGGGCAATCGCATCTAAAAGTGAGCCTTAAACCCGGCGACACTGCAGCGCTTGAGTCATTTGCCAAACGCTGTTGAGATGAGCCTGCTGCAATACCTGCAAAACATTCCCGATCCCCGCGTGCAGCGCACACGCCGCCACGAACTGCAATCGATCTTGGTAGTAGCGCTGTGCGCCACCATTGCAGGCGCAGACAACTGCGTAGAGATGGCCGAGTTCGGCCAACAGCACCAAGACTGGTTTGAGCGCTTGGTGCCACTGCCCTCAGGCATTGCCTCGCACGATACCTTTGCACGGGTGTTTCGCCTGCTCGATGCCAACGAGTTGGAGCTGGCCTGTCAACAATGGCTCGCCCAGGTGGCAGGCAGGGTGCACGGCACGGTGGCCATTGACGGTAAAAGCGTGCGCGGCAGCAGCAAAGGAGATGCTCGCAGGCCACTGCACATGGTCAGCGCCTGGGCGGCTGACATGGGGTTGCTGCTGGGCCAGTGCAAGGTCGATGGCAAGAGCAACGAGATCACGGCCATCCCCAAGTTGCTGCGCTTGCTGCACCTGCAAGGCTGCATCGTCACCATTGATGCCATCGGCTGCCAAAAGAGCATCGCCCAGCAGCTTCACGAGCATGGCGCGGACTATGTGCTGAGTCTCAAGGGCAATCAGCGGCACATGCACCAAGTGGTGCAAAAGCACTTTGAAGTGCAGGGTAGCCAAGAGCGGTTCGATGAGAACACCTATACCGAGAGCTGCAGCGGGCACGGGCGTCAGGAACTACGCAGCTACCGGCTCAGCCCTGTGCCCGAGGCGTTGCAACGAGCGGCAGCCCACTGACCGGGGCTGGCCAGCGTGGTGCAGGTCGTGCGCCAGCGCCAGCAGGCGGGCCAGCCGGACAGCGAAGAGGTGAGCTACTACATCAGCAGTTTGCCAGCACACACGCAGGCGCATGTGCTGGCGCATAGCATTCGCGCGCACTGGAGCGTAGAGAACCAGTTGCACTGGAGTTTGGATGTAGCGATGCGCGAGGATGCAGCGCAGTCATACAAGGATCAAAGTCCGCACAACCAAACGGTGCTGCGACGCATGGCGCTGCAGGTGCTCAAGAATGACACCTCGGTGAAGATCGGCCTGCAGGCCAAGCGCAAGCGCGCGGGGTGGAGTCTGGGTTATTTGGAACTCCTCTTGGGCATCGCCGTTTAGATGCGATCGCCCTGGGCGCAGAGCGCAAATGCTATACATTCAATAGCTGCTAGCGCTTTTACTGCGTGCGCTAGCGGCCATTTTTATTCAAACCCATATGCGCTGGTTGACTGTCTCTCGTTGTTTTGGCGCGGCCTTGTTGCTGGCGCTGCTGGCATGGCCGCTGGGCATGCTGTGGGTGTTGTCGCATGAGGACTACCACCCTGAGCCCGGGACGCTGGACTATTACCTGGGCCTGTCGTCCCTGGTGCGGGGCGTGCCCCTGCCAGCGGATGGAGATGCGCCGGAGTACTACGGATCCACCGGCGACGGACCCAAGCAGCCGGTGAGCATGGTGACACTGCAAGTGCCACCCGAGCAAGCCAGCGCCACCCTGGCCCGGCTGCAGGCCTATCTGCAGACCAAGGGCCTGCAACCCACCGGGCCGTTCAAGTACGAGGCGACCGACACCGCCACGCTGCAAGACTGGGAATACGCCAACCCGCAGCGCACCGAGGTGGTGGTGCTGCGGCAGGTGGTGCCCGCCCACCCCACTGCGCCTACCGATGGCGCTTCACGCAAGGTCACGTTCAGCGTGATGCACTACGACTAGGCGACGGGTTCATTCGCCACGCCCCACGCGCGCGCGCAGCCACACCCAGCCTTCAGGGCCGTTCGCGGTCTGGCACGCGGGTGTTCAGCGCGGCGGGGCGGTAGTCGGGCAAGAAAGCGCAGCCTTTGCCAAAGGTCGCCTCGAAGGCCGGGCACTGGCTGGCAATGCTGGCGGGGGTGGGCTGGTTGCCGTCATCCACCCAGCGCAGCAAGGCTGCCACCAGGGTGGGATAGGTCGGATCGCTCAGGTAGCTGTGGCCGCTGTGCTGGGTGAAGGTTTGCACCAGATGCCCACTGGTACCCGCCTTGTCCATGGTGGCCTTGAACACCGAGTCCAACTCGACAAACGCGGTGGGGTCGTTCACGCCTTTGACGGTGAGCACCGGCACGGGGATGCGGCCGGTGGGGTCGGTGTCTTGCGCAAAGCGGGCGACGGCGGCCGGGTCGGCGCGGTAGCGCAGCACGCCCGCGTTCAGGGCCGCGTCCGCAGCGGCATCGCCCGAGCCGCTGTAGCGCACGCCCTGGTTGCCAAACGGGCTGGCGCCGCCGGTGCGGTGCTGCACCACATCGCGGTAGTGGAAGGTGGCCCAGTTCATGTGGCTGTGGATGGAGCTGGCCGGGATACGGACCACGTCGGTGATGAGCTTCACCTTGCGCTGCTGCTCGGCGGTGCGCTCGGCCTGCGGCTTGTCCAGCCCCAGGCACTCGTTGACGCGCGCCTGCAGGTCGGTCTGGGCCATGTGGGCATCGGCAGGCAGGCCGATGTTGAGCGGGTAAGCGGCCTCCGTGGGGCGGGGGTGGTTGCCACACAGGTACTGGTACACCACGCGCAAATCGGTGCGGAAGTCGTACGAGCGCGAGCCCCCGGCCAGCACGCCGCTGGTGAGCAGCACCGCGTCGTAGGGGCGCTTGCCGTCGGCCGTGGTGGTGAACCTCTCTGCCCCGCGCGCCGCCACGCTGGCCCCCCACGATTGCCCGTGCAGGATGGTGCGCTGGGGCTGCGCCACCTGGCTCACAAAGATCTGGCGCAGGCGTTCGGTGTCCTCGGCAGCAGCACGCACTTCCACACCGCCCTGGCGGAAGGTGCTGCCCGCCCACGCATAGCCCGCCTTGACCATGATGGCCCAGCGCTCCAGGTCTTCCACCGACCGCTCCAGCTTGGGCGCGCCCAGCGCCGGGCCGCCGTGGGCGTGCAGCACCAAGTGCCCATTCCACTGGTTGGGCAGGGCGATCAGGTAGTAAGCCCCCTCAGAGTCCTGGCCCGAAAGGCAGCGGGCAATCGATGCCACGGCTTTGGGGCACGCGGTGGGCGTGGGGGCGGCCTCAGGGGCCTGGGCTTGAAGCTTGGCCTGGGCTGCCGGGGCCTGCGGCGGCAGCGGCGCGCATGCCGCTGCCAGCACAGCCAGCCCCGCCAGGGCCAGCCGCCCGGGCAAAGACGGGGTCAAAAAGGGGTGGCGCATGGTGGTGTCTCCTGTAGGTATGGGTGCCGATGCTGGATGCCCACGCATCGTAGAAAGCGCCAATCCATACGTCAAATAGGCCACACCACCGCAGCTGATACGATTTTGATATGACGAAGACACCACAGCCCCGCTCCCACTGCCGCCGCGCCAACCAGGAGCGGCACTGATGGACCTGCGCCAACTGCGGTACTTCCTGGCCGTGGCGCAGACCGGCCACATGACCCGCGCGGCCGAAGCGCTGGGCATGGCCCAGCCCCCGCTGAGCCAGCAGATCAAGGGCCTGGAGACCCAGATCGGCCTGCCCCTGTTCAAACGCCATGCCAAAGGTGTGACGCTGACCGAGGCGGGGCGCACCCTGCAGGCCGATGCCACCCGGCTGCTGCACGACTTTGATGCCCTGCAAAGCCGCATGCAGCTGCTGGCCGAGGGCAAGACCGGGCGGCTGGACATTGCCTTTACCAGCTCGGCCGCTGCGCACGAGTTCACGCCTTATGCACTGCGCGAATGCCGCGCGCGCCACCCCGGCCTAGTGCTGGACATTGGCGAAGCCAACGCCGCCGAAATCACCGAGGCCGTGGCCCAGGGCCGCCTGCACTGCGGCCTGCTGCGCGTGCCGGTAGACCGGCCCCCCGGCCTGGTATTCGACACCCTGCAGCACGAGCCCGCCATGGTCGCCCTGCCCATCGACCACCCCTTGGCGCTGCGCCAGCGACGCGGCCAGCCCACGCCCGTGCGCCTGGCCGACCTGCAAGACGAGCCCCTGATCCTGGTGCGCCGCACGGGGGCACCCGGCCTGTACGCCAACCTGCTGGCTCTGTGCGCCGCCCAGGGCGTACAGCCCCGCGTGGTGGCCGAGGTGCCGCGCATGCTCACCAACCTGAACCTGGTGGCCGCAGGCACGGGGGTTTCGGTCGTGCCATCGTCCATGCTGGGCGTGCACCGCCACGCCATCGCCTACCGCCCGCTGGACGTGGGCAGCCAGCTCGATGTGCCCCTGACCCTGGTGTACCGCGCCGAAGACAACGTGGGCGCCACGGCCACCTTCACCCGGCTGCTCAACACCCTGGCCTCGCATAGCCCAACCTCACCCACCAAAGGCACGCCACCACCCCACTGAGCGCCCAATGACCAGATCGCCAAACGGCCAAAAAATGCACATGCCCGGCATGTAACCATTGGCAACCTGGGTGTTACAGGCAGTCAACGCAGGCAAACTCCCACCCATCTGTTTTTATTCAACCCAGCGGCCGCGCGAGGAGCGCCACGCCGCCCACCACCATGACACACCAACCGTCACGCATCGCACGCATGTCTCGCTGGATCAGCGCCGCCTTCCTGGGCACTGCCTTGCTCACCGGCGCAGCCTGGGCTGGCACCGCCGAGGGCGTGCGCGCCTACGAAAAGGGCCAGTTCACCCAGGCTCTGAAAGAACTGCAGCCTGCCGCCCAAGCGGGCGACGCCGAAGCCCAATTCCACCTGGGCCTGATGTACGACTTTGGCCGCGCTGTGCCGGTAGACCATGTCAAGGCTGCAGCCCTGTACCGCAAGGCCGCAGACCAAGGCCACGCGGATGCGCAATACCACCTGGCCGTGTCTTACGACGACGGCGAAGGCGTGCCGCAAGACTACAAACAGGCCGTCTTCTGGTACACCAAGGCCGCCAACCAAGGGCTGGCTAAGGCCCAGTACAACCTGGGCGTCTCATACGACAAGGGCGAAGGCGTGGCCAAGGACCACAAGATCGCCGCGCAGTGGTACCGCAAGGCCGCAGACCAGGGCGACTCTGACGCCCAATACAACCTGGGCGTAGCCTACGACGACGGCGAAGGCGTCGAACAAGACCACAAGCAGGCCGTAACCTGGTACCGCAAAGCCGCAGCGCAAGGCCACTCACGCGCGCAATTCAACCTGGCTGTGTCTTACGACGACGGCGAAGGCGTTGCCCAGGACAAGAAGCAGGCCGTGCACTGGTACACCAAGGCCGCCGAACAAGGCGATGCCGATGCGCAGCAAAACCTGTCGGTCATGTACGCCAAGGGCGAAGGCGTGCCCCGCGACGCCGCCAAGTCCCGCTACTGGGCCCGCAAGGCCCGCGAATCACGGGCGCGGGACGAGAATTGATGGGATGCAAGGGCCTCGAATGAGGCCCTTTTTTATGAGCAGAGGGCGTTGAGCCCAAAGCAGAAGTAGACGACAGGCGTCTAGCGGACCGACAGCGGCAGCATCCGCTTCTCCTTACATTCCTCGCAACGTGGCCGGATCAATGGATGGAGTGTCTCGGTGCCTGGCTGGCCGCCAGTGCGCCGAGGCTATGCAAGCTATCGCCAGATCAGACAGTTTGGCCGGCGGCCCCATCGGCAACTTCGTTCGCCACCTCGATCAGGTTCTCATCGGGGTCATAGAAATAGATTGACCGCAAACGGGCGCGAGCACCTGTGGCGTTCACCGGGCCTTGCACGACGTCCACGCCCACTTCAGCCAGATGGGCCATGACGTCATCCAGACGCGCTTCGGTCAAAAAACACAGATCGGCCGAGCCTGGCGTTGCGTGGCGCACATTTGGATCAACCACCGTACCCACCTCATGCAGATTGATCTTCTGCCGTCCAAAGTGCAGCGCATACCTGCCCTGCTTGAACTCGTGCGCCAGGAAGCCGAGCGCCCGTTCATAGAAGGCGATGGTGCGCGGAATGCTCACTACCGTAAGAACGACATGGTCAAGACCCGTGATGAGTGGTGGTTTGGACATGGCTTGTAATCGAACAAGGGCACCCATTGTCGCCGAGGGCTGCGGGCGTTCGCCCGGCTACCTGGCGCCTAAAAGTCATGGCTGTTTGGTATGCCAGAAGTCGCGGAAATCATCAAAAAAATGGAAAACAGCCGAGCGGAACGTCCGTCCGGCACTGGCCGAAATTGGCGTCGAAAATATAACGAGAGCCTCCGCAGCGAAGGTGCCGGAGGGGCCCCATCCAAGCGCCCCAAATCACACCCTCACCCCGCCGCTACCGCCGCAGGCCGCGCCAACCGTGCTGCCAGCCCCACCCCCACAAACGCCGCAGACACCACGCTCAGCGCCAGCGTAGCGGCAGAGCCGAAGAAGATGCCCGATGTCATGCCGTGGTCCAGCATGGCGCCGAACACGGGGGCGGACAGGCAAAAGCCCAGGTCCAGGCCCGAGTACACGGTGCCGTAGACACGGCCGGTGGCTCCAGGAGGGGCGGCGCGTTTGATGAGCATGTCGCGCGAGGGTCCGGCCAGGCCGGTGCCCAGGCCGGCAATGGAGGCCACTGCCAGTGCGGCGATGCCGGGCAACAGCCCTGTGCCCACCAGCGCCAGCAGCACGGCAGAGCCCAGCAGGCAGACCGAGATCACCTTCTCCAGCCGCTGCACGCGGCCCACCAGAAAGCCGCCCACCACCATGCCGCCAGCGCCACACAGCATGTAGCCGGTGACCACCATGGCCGTGAGGCTCAGGGGCAGGCCGTACATGGACTGCAGCGCGGGGCTGGCGAAGCTTTGGATGGCGCTGAGCGCGCAGGTGCTCCAGAAGAAGAACGAGAAGCACAGCCACACCGAGGGCAGCTTCAGAAAAGCCATGGGGTGCTCGGGCTTGGCGGCCTGGGCGCCCGCGCCCTTGGCCTGGTGGGCCCATTCGCCCTTGCGGTCGTCCAGCGCTTCACGGTTGATGACCATGATGGTCAGCACCAGCAGCGCGAACACGGCACCGCTCAGGCTGGCCGTGCGCCACGAGCCGGTGGCCGTGGCAATCCCCGCCATGAACACCGGCGCCAGGGCCCAACCCAGGTTACCGCTGATGCCGTGCACGGCAAACCCGTGGCCCAGGCGCTGGGGGGACACGCGCTTGTTCAAGATGGTGAAGTCCACCGGGTGGAAGGGCGCATTGCCCAGCCCGGCCAAGGCTGCCGCAACCACCAGCCCCACATAGCCCTGGGCCGTGCCCGCCACCAGCCCTGCGGCTGCAAAGCTGGACAGCGCAAAGAACATGATGGGCCGCGCGCCGATGCGATCGACCAGGAAGCCCGACAGTGCCTGGCCCACACCCGAGATGACGAAGAACACCGACACCAGCAGCCCCAGCTCGGAATAGCTGAAACCGAACTCGGCAATGAGCCAGGGGAACAACGGCGGCAGCAGCATGTGAAAGAAGTGCGAGCTGCCGTGGGCCAGCCCGACAAGGCCGATGGTGCGCGCGTCTTGCCGCAGCGGCACGGCGTTGGGGGAGGAGATGCCAGGAGATGCAGAAGTCATGGGGATTGATCTTAGGCAAGCCGGGCTCGGCAGGTTTACGATAGTCGGTCAACTTCTATCGCCAATATGCCAATGCCGTCCATGGAAGCCATTGCTGCCCCCGCATCCGCCGCGGCACCGCCAGTGACCGCGGCCTCCACAGGGGCCCCACGCGCCCGGCGCCCGGTGGCGTATGTCGATTCGCTGACCCCGCACCTGTTTGTGCCCACGGCCCAGCGCCCGGTGCGCGCCAAGGTGCGCCAGTTGCGGGCCGACACGCGGGTGATGCCGCACAGCCACCCGTGGGCACAGGTGGCCATCTCCACCACCGGGGTGATCCAGCTCACGGTGGACCGGGGCACCTACATCGTGCCGCCATCGCGCGCGCTGTGGATACCGCCGGGCATGGAGCATGCCGTGACGATGGTGGAAGACGCCGAAATGCGCACGCTGTACTTTCACCAACCGCGCGGGCGCTGCGGCCCAGCGGCCTTGGGCGAGCGCACTGCGCCACACGGGCAGGCTGCGTGGCGCCAGTGCCGGGTGCTGGAAGCCTCAGACCTGCTGCGCGCCGTGGTGCGTGAGATGCCCACCACCCCTGACGATGGGCCCGCGCCCGATGCCGCCACGCTGCTGCGCGAGCGCCACATGAGCGCCCTGCTGTGCGACGAACTGGCCCGCGCAGCCCCGGTGCGGCTGGGCGTGGACCTGCCGCACGACAAGCGCCTGCGCCAACTGTGTGAGGCGGTGCTGGCCGACCCCACCCGCCACACCACGCTGGAAGCCTGGGCGCAAGACACCGGCGCCAGCCTGCGCACCGTGGCGCGGCTGTTTCGCACCGAGCTGGGCAGCACCTTCACCCAGTGGCGCCAGCAGGTGATCTTGGCCAAGGCGGTGTCGCTGGCCGCGGGCCGCATGCCCATGGGCCAGATCGCGGCGGAGCTGGGCTACAGCCCCAGCGCCTTCAGCGCGATGGTGCGCAAGTCGGTGGGGCAGCCGCCGGGGCAGTTTTTAGGGCAGCGGTGATGAACGAGAACCGGTCGGACTGAGCCTGGCAGAGCCCTTGCGCAGCGCTTCGACAGGCTCAGCGTGGACTGCCCGGGGGATTCATGCAAACCCAAGGAAGCGGGTTTGTCTCCGCTTCATAGCCCCTAAACCGTTCGGGCTGAGCTTGTCGAAGCCTGGTACTGTGCTTCGACAAGCTCAGCATGAACGGTTTTGCAAGTGCCGAGGGGCCCGGTGGGTTTGCCCCATCCGCCAGTCAACGGGCTCAGGGAGCAGGCAACGGCCCTGGCGTGGCAAACAAAAAGCCCTGGCCCAGGTGGCAGCCCAGGGCGCACAGGGCATCGGCCTGGGCCTGGGTTTCGATGCCTTCGGCCACCACGCTCAGGCCCAGCGAGCCCGCCAGCGCCACCACGGCGCGCACCACGGCGGCAC
Source organism: Acidovorax sp. 62 (assembly GCF_002754495.1). Lineage (NCBI taxonomy): Bacteria > Pseudomonadati > Pseudomonadota > Betaproteobacteria > Burkholderiales > Comamonadaceae > Acidovorax > Acidovorax sp. 62. The sequence goes on along the minus strand of NZ_PEFJ01000001.1, from coordinate 4,099,227 downwards.
TGGCGCTGCCCTGGTTGGCGAGGGGGGCTGTGAGGGGGGCGACAAAGCTGCGGTCGATCTTGAGCGTGAGCAGCGGAAAACGGTGCAGGTACCCCAACGACGAGTAGCCGGTGCCAAAGTCGTCCAGCGCCAGCGACATGCCGTGGCTGCGCAGCTCGTTGAGCAGGTCGCAGGTGCGCTCGGGGTCGTCGATGAGTGCGCCTTCGGTGATCTCCAGGCACAGGCGCGAGGGCGGCAGGCCCGCAGCTTTCAGCATGTCCAGTAGCTGCTGGCAAAAGTGCGGGTTGCGGAAGTGGCGCGGTGCCACGTTCAGGCCCAGGTAGCCGGTGAAGTCGGTCTGGGCGGCAATGGCCTGGCTGGCGGCGGCAAAAATCTGCCAGTCGATGGCTTCCATGCTGCCGCTGTCTTCGGCCACCTGCAAGAAGTCGGCCGGGGCCAGCAGGCCCTCGCTCGGGTGCTGCCAGCGCACCAGGGCTTCATAGCCCAGCACCTGCCCGTCCTTGAGCGACACGATGGGCTGGAAGTACGGCACAAACTGGTGCTGCTTGAGGGCCGACCACAGGGCGTTCTCGATGGTCAGCACGCGCAGGGCATCGCTGTGCAGGTGCGCGTCGTACAGCTCAAACCGGCGCCGACCATTGACCTTCGCGCGGTACATGGCGGTGTCGGCATTGCGCAGCAAATCGGTGGGGGTGGCCGCGGGCTGGTCGCACATCATGATGCCGATGCTGACGGACGCAAACAGCTGCTTGCCCTCCACCACCATGGGCTCGTCCAGCACCTGCAGCATGCGGCGCGCCAGGCGCATGGCGGCTTCCAGCGTTTGGGCGTCGCTCAACAGCACGGCGAACTCGTCGCCCCCCACGCGGGCGATCATGTCCGAGTCGCCCAGCGTGGCCAGCAGGCGCCGCCCAATTTCTTGCAGCACCGCGTCGCCCGCATGGTGACCCATGCTTTCGTTGATGAGCTTGAAACGGTCCACGTCCACAAACATCACCGCAAAGCGGCGGTGCCCGTGGCGCTGCAGGCGTGCCTGCAGCCATGTGAGGCGCTCCAGCAGATAGCTGCGGTTCGGCAGGCCGGTGAGCGCGTCGTGCAGCCCCTGGTGCTGCAGCTGGGCCTCGACCCGCTCGCGCACAGCAATCTGCTCTTGCAGCTCGCCCGTGCGCTCGGCCACACGCTGCGCCAGCTCGGCATTGGCCCGCTGCAGCGATTCGGTGGTGCGCCGGCGCACCAGGCTGCTGGCGATCTGGTGCGAGACAAAGCTCAGCAGCAGCCGGTCGCGGTCGGAATACGCCACGTCGGCCAGGTAGCTTTGCACGGCAATCACGCCCAGCGCCCGCCCATCGCACACCAGCGGCACGCCCAGCCAGGAGTTGGCACGCGGCCCGGCCGTCTGGAAGATGCCCTGGGCGATGAGTTCATCGGCCTCGGCCCGGCTCACCAGCAGCGGCTTGCGGGTGCGCAGCACGTATTCGGTCAGCCCCCGGCCCATGTGCCGGGTGATGCCTTTGCCGCCCTGCTCGTCCACGTAGTAGGGAAAGTGCAGCTGCTGCCCGTCCTCAGACACCAGGGCGATGTAGCAGTTGCGGGCGTTGATGAGGTCGCCCACGGTGTCATGCACGGCGCGGTAGAAATCGTCCATGCTGCCCATGTCGTTGGCGCGCTCGGCAATGCGGTAGAGGGCGGCCTGCAGCCGCTCGCCGCGCTGGCGGCGGGCCACCTCGGCCAGCAGGGCCTGGTTGGCCTGGGCCAGCTCGGCGGTGCCCGCCTGCACGGCCTGCTCCAGGGCCTGCTGGCTTTGCTTGCGCTGCACGGCGGTGAGCACGTGGCTGGCCACGAACTCCAGCAGCGCCTGCTCCTCGGGGCCGTAGCGGTCGGGCTCGTCGTAGCTTTGCACCACCAGGGCGCCGCGCACGTGGCTGCCCTCGCGCAGGGGCACGCCCAGCCAGTCCTGCGCATTGGCGCCGCGCGCCCGCAAGGGGCCGGGCACCTGCTGTGCCAGGGCCTGCATGGAGCCGCGCCGGGGCAGGCCGTCGCGCACCAGGTACCAGGTCAGGGCCTGGGCGTAGTCGGCCATGGCGATGCGCTGGCCGCTTTGGTGCAGGTCGGGGGTGGCTTCGTCCACCATGTAGATAAAGTCCAGGCTGTCGCTGGCCTCGTCGTACAACGCCATGAACAGGTTGCGCGCGTACATGAGCGAGCCCACGATGGCATGCAACTGCTGCAGCATGTGGGGCATTTCCAGGTCGGAGCTGGACAGCTCGGAGATGGCAAACAGGGCGCGCTGCAGGCGCTCGGCCTGTTCGGCCCGGTGTACTGCGGCACGCAGACGCTCCAGTTCGCTGGAGGTCTCCTCAGAGTCTGGAAGCGGGAAGCGCGTGTCGTTCATGGCGGGCGGTATCCGCACATTGTTGCCCAAGCCGAGGGGGCGGATTGGCAAACGGGCCCCTGGCTGCCCCGCAACACGGCACAACGTTGCGCTGGCGCACCAGTTTTACCCGCATGGCCAGGGCTTGCAGCCCATCGCCGCAAGCCTTGCGTCAGAGTTGTAAGAAACTGTTTTTATTACGAACGGGATGCGCTCCTGGGCTCCGCCTCTGCTTTTCGCCTGGGCCGGGCAGCGCAACCGGCGGGCAATGTGTCACACCTGGGGCTGGCATTCTGTGGCTGGGCTGCCCGGCCTGCGGCGGCCGTCCAGCGCCTCGGCCAGCCGGTACAGGGCGCGCACCCGCCCCGGGGCAGAGGCCCCGTGCTGCGCTGGCGCGGGCACCGCCTGCAGCAGCCCGGCCAACTGCAGTTGGGCGAAGGTGCGGTACACCGTGCTCAGACTCACCCGGGTGCCGCGCTCCAGCAGGCGCAGGTAGGCATCGTCCGCCCCGATGCCGGGCGCTGGCGCGGCCTGCACCACCTGCAGGATGGCGATGCGCGCCACGGTGGGCCGCTGCCCGGCCCGGCGCAGGAGTTGCAAGACGCTGTGCGACACCTGCATCACTCCGATGCCAGGGCGACCACCGGGTCCAGCGCGGCAGCGCGGCGGGCGGGCATGTAGCCAAACACCAGGCCCGTGGCCACGGCGCAGGCAAACGCCCCCGCCATGGCCGTGACCGAGAAGATGGCGGGCACACCCGCCACCATGAGGGCCGCCCCCACCAGAAGCCCCATGGCCACGCCCGAGCCCCCACCCACCAGCGTGACGAGCACCGCCTCGGTCAGGAACTGGCGCAGGATGTCGCCCTGGCGCGCGCCCGTGGCCATGCGGATGCCGATTTCGCGCGTGCGTTCGCGCACAGTCATCAGCATCACGTTCATCACGCCAATGCCGCCCACCACCAGCGAGACGGCAGCAATGAGCCCCAGCATCAGCGTCATGGCATTGCGCGTCTGCGCCTCGGCCTGCAGCTTGGCGGCGGGGTTGCCAATGGCGAAGTCCTCGCGCCCGTGGCGCTGCAGCAGCAAGGCGCGCATGGCCTGCTCGGCCGCCTGCACCTGGGCCACCGATGCGGCGGCCACCACGGTGTAGTCGGGCTGGGTCTGGGCGCGGTACACGCGGGCGCGGCCCGACTGGAAGGGGATGAACACCATGTCGTCATAGTCCTGCGCTCCCGAATCGGCTCCGCGCTCGGCCATCACGCCAATCACCTCAAACGGCGCATTGCCGATGAGCAGATGGCGGCCCAGAGGACTGGGCGTGTCGGGGAAGAACTGCCCACTGGCCTTGTGCCCCAGCACCACCAGCGGGGCCATGTCGCGGTCTTCCGCGGCGGTGTAATAGCGGCCTTGGGCCACCTGCCAGTGGTGCACGCGGGGCATGTCTTCGCTGGCGGCAAACACATACAGCTGGCGCTCCACGTTGGCATAGCGCACGGGCGTGGGGTCGCCAATGACGGGCATGACGGTGCCGATGTCAGGCAGCTGCGCCAGCGCCTCCAGGTCTTGCGCGGTGATCTCGCCCTGCGGCCCGCCCTCGCGCGGGTGGGTGGTGCCCAGGTACATGATGGTGGTGCCCATAGCGCCCATCTGCTCCACCACGCGCTGCCTGGCGCCCTCGCCCACCGCCATCATCACAATGACCGAAGCCACCCCAATGACGATGCCCAGCAGCGTGAGCGCCGTGCGCGTGCGGTGGATGCGCATGCCGCGCCAGGCGCCTCGGGTGGCCTCGGCCAGCTCGGCCCACAGCGCGCCTGCCCCGGCGGATTCACTATTATTTTGATAGCTTATAGCGCTTATTCCTTGGGCGCTAGAGGCCAATTTGGCTTCAAACCCCAGCACTGGGCCCGCCGCACCACTGTCGGCCACGATCTGCCCGTCGCGGATCTCGATGACGCGGCGCGCCTGGGCCGCCACCTCGCGGTCGTGGGTGATGAGCACGATGGTGTGGCCTGCGTCGGCCAGCTCGTGCAGCAGCGCCATCACCTCGGCGCCGCTGTGGGTGTCCAACGCGCCCGTGGGTTCGTCGGCCAGGATGATGCGCCCGCCGTTCATCAGCGCCCGCGCAATCGACACGCGCTGCTGCTGCCCGCCTGACAGCTGCGTGGGTCGCAGGTGCTGCTTGCCTGCCAGGCCCAGGCGGGCAAGCAGCGCGGCGGCGCGTTCGGCCCGCTCGCTGCGCGGCAGGCCGGCGTACACGGCGGGCACCTCCACGTTTTCGCGGGCCGATTCAGAGCGGATGAGGTGGTAGCCCTGGAAGACAAAGCCAAACGCCTCGCGCCGCAGCCAGGCCAGTGCGTCGGGGCCGAAGCCCGCCACGTCTTGCCCCTGGAAGAGGTACTGCCCGCTGCTGGGCCGGTCCAGGCAGCCCAGCAGGTTCATGAGCGTGGACTTGCCCGAGCCCGACGCCCCCACAATGGCCACGAACTCGCCCGCGTGGATGCGCAGCGACACGCCGCGCAGCACCTCCACCTCGGGCTGCTCGCCCCCGCCGTAGCGGCGGCGCACGCTGCGCAGCTCGATCAGCGGGGCAGCGCTGTGGGTGGCATCCACGGGCCCACTCACAGCTTGAACCTTTGCTGCCCGCTGCGCGCCGGGCGCTCGCCCGTCACCAGCCGCTCGCCTTCTTGCAGGCCGCTGCGCACCTCGGCCAGGTGGCGGTTCTTCACGGCCACCCGCACGGGGCGGGTTTCTGTCTGTCCATCCGCGCGCAGCACGCGCGCGCTGTGCGTGGGGCCGTCCTTGGGGTCGTCATCAGCAGCAGGCTTTGCCCCCGCAGGCAGGGGCTGCAGCGCGGCCAGCGGCACGGCCAGCACGCCCTGCGCCTGGGCGGTGATGAAGCTGGTCTGCGCCGTCATCTGCGGCATCAGCTCGCCGTCGGCGTTGTCCACATCAAACAGCACGGTGTACGACACCGCCTTGCTCGCCGCCGCCTGTGCCCCTGCTCCGCCAGCGGCCTTGGCCTCGGGCGTGGGGGGGGCGGGCAGCAACTGGCGCACGCGGCTGTGCCAGCGCCGGGCCGTGGCGTCGGCCTGGCCGCCCAGGGTGGTGAAGTACACCGGCATGCCCACCTTCAGGCGGCGGATGTCGGCCTCCGACACCTCGGTCCACACCGTCATGGTGCTCAGGTCGGCAATGCGCAGGATGTTGGGCGTCTGGTAGGTGGCGTTCAGCGTCTGGCCCTCGCGTGCCTCCAGCGCCACCACGGTGCCCGCCATGGGCGCGTAGATGCGGGTGTAGCCCAGCCGCGCCTCGTCGGCCTTCAGGCTGGCCTGGGTCTGCTCGATCTGCGCCTTGAGGTGGTCGATGCGCGCAGCGGCCGATGCCAGCGTGGCCTCTGCGGCCTGCAGGTCGTTGAGCGTGGTGGCCCCCAGCGGCTGCAGCGCCTGCTGGCGGGCGTGCTGGCGCTGGGCCAGCAGGTGCTGGGCCTGCTGCTCGGCCAGCTGGGCACGCAGCCCGGCCAGCGCAGCGCGGCCACCATCCACCGTGGCCTGCTGCACGCTGGGGTCAATCTCCACCAGCAACTGGCCCTTCTTCACCTCCGCCCCCGGCTGCACCAGCAGGCGCAGCACCTGGCCCGACACCTGTGCGCCCACGTCCACGTAGCGCTGCGGCTGCAGCGTGCCAATGGCGGCCACGCTGGCTTCAATGTCGGCACGCGCCACGGGGGTGGTGTCGTACAGCACATCGGGCTGCTGCACCCACCATGCCGCAGCGCTGCCCAGCAGGGCTGCGGCGGTCAGCCCCAGCACGGTGCGGCGCACCCAGGGCCGGGTCTTGCTCTGTTCACCCATCAGCGCACCACCTCAAAGCTGAGCGTGGCGGTGTGGCGCACCTCCTCGTACTTGGTGCCATCCACCATGGCCGATCCGTTGATGCGGGCCGAGACCTCCAGCACGTACAGGCCCGCAAACGGGGTCTCCAGCTGCACGGTGCCATCGGCTGCGGGGGTGAGCGTGCGGCTCCAGCCTGCGCTGGTGTCCACATTCACACGCGTGGCGGGCACGGTCTGGCCCTTCCACACCAGCTTGAAGGTGTTGCCGCCCGGGGTGGTGGGCACCAGTTCCAAATCGCTCTGGGCCTTGGTGTCCTGGCGGCCCAGCTTGGCCTGGTAGTAGGTGAGCACACCCTTGGGATCGACGTGGCGCGCTTGCAGGCGCAGGTCAGGCAGCGCCGCACCCACGCGGCCCTGAGGGCGTGGCACGTGGATTGAGGCGGCTTGCACCGACGCCTGCTGAGGCTGCGCATCGCCTTGCACAGCGCGCACGGCTTGCAGCGGCGGCAGGCTGGCGGCGGGCTGCGCCACGGTGCCTGCCAGGGCTTGCGCGCCATCGGCATGGGGTTGCAGCCACAGGGCATCGGCCTGGGCGGCCAAGGGTGTCAGGCACACCCAGCCTGTCAGGCACCAAGCCGCTCGCGCGGCCACGGCGCGGGTGATCCAGTGGGTCATGGCAGTCAAGCTCCTGCGCGCCATCAGAACCGCACGTCCACGCCCAGGCGCAGGTTGCGCGGAGCGCCGTAGTACGAGTTGCCGGTGGTGGCGTAGTAGCTCTTGTCGAACGCGTTGTAGAGGTTGGCGCTGAGCGTGACGCTGGAGGTGACGGCGTAGCGCACCATCAGGTCCACCACGGCGTAGGCGGGCTGGGTGTTGCGCACCTTGAGCGGGCCCTGGTTCTCCGCATAAATTGCGCTTTGCCAGCGCAGACCACCGCCCACCGTCAGGCCCTTGCCCACGCCTGCAATGCGGTAGCTGGTGAACAGCTTGGCGGTGGTTTGCGGCACGTTGGTCAACAGCCGGTTGCGCAGCCGGTCGTGCGTGATGTTGCGGGCCACGCTGGCGGCCAGTTGCCAGCCGGGGCGCAGCGCGCCCGAGGCCTCCACCTCCACCCCGCGCGTGCTGGTGCCGGACACCGCCTCGTAGGCCTGCGAGCCATCGGGCGCAAATGCGTTGGGAATGGCCACGGCCAGGTTGTCTTGCCGCGCCTTGTACACCGAGGCCCCCAGATTCAGCTTGTCGCCCCAGAACGCGCCCTTGGCCCCCAGCTCAAAGCTGTCGCCCGTTTGCGGGTCCAGGTAGGCACCGCTCACGGTGCGGTTGCTTTGCGGCTTGAAGATGCTGGTGTAGTTGGCATAGGCCGACCAGTGCGCGCCCAGGTCCACCACCAGCCCCAGGTAGGGCGTGACCTCGCCCGACTCGGACCGGTCGGTGACGTCGATGCTGCCCGTGCTGTAGGTCAGGTCGGTCTTGTAGCGGCTCCAGTCCGTCACGCGCGCCCCGGCCAGCACGGCCACGCCGTCCATGGGCTTGAGGCGGGTGGTGGCAAAGGCGCTGTTCATGCGCTCGTCCGATTGGTAGTGGCCCACGCTGGGGTTGTTGGGCGCAGCGGGGCTGTTGCCGTCCCATGTGTAGATGTTGGGCACGGCGCTGCTCCAGTTGTCGTGCCACCAGTTGGTGTACGTGGGGTCGCTGAAGGTGGTGCGGCTCATCTGCGCGCCCAGGGCCAGGTCGTGCGTGCGGCCCAGCAGCGTGTAGGTGCCGGTGGCCTGCACGTCCAGGCTGTCTTGGGTGGGCTTGGCCGTCCAGCGGCCCGCCCAGATGGTGACGCCAGTGCCGGTGGCCCGGTCGGGGTTGCCGCCGCTGGCGTAGCCCACCAATTCGTCGTAGTGGCTTTGCGTGCGGCTGGCCGTTGCGCGCAGTTGCCAGTCACCCGCCAGGCGGTGCTCCAGCGTGGCAAACACGCTGTTGTTGTGCCGCTCGGAATATGCCCAGCTGGGCGCGGCCGAGGCCGAGCGGCTCCACTGCGCGCGCGTGCCATCGGCGTAGTAGGCGGGCAGCCCCCCGCGCGCGTGGACCGTGGCATCGTGGTTTTGCAACGATGCGCCCGCACGCAGCAGCGTGCCGGGTGCCAGGTCGGCCTCCAGCACGCCGTACAGCAACTGCTTGCGCTCGTTCAAGCGGTCGATGTACGAGTCGTTGTCTTGCGCCGCAGCCACCAGCCGCCCGCGCAGCGTGCCCGCCTCGTTCAGCGGGCCGCCCACATCAGCCTCCAGGCGGCGCAGGTTCCACGAGCCCGCCTCGGCCTTCACCTGGGCCTGAAAGTCTTGCGTGGGCCGCTTGCGGATCAGGTTGATAGCGGCCCCCGGTGTGCCCAGCCCGTTCATCAGGCCCGAGGCACCGCGCACCACTTCCACCCGGTCAAACATGGCCATGTCGTTGGTCTGGAAGATGGAGCTGTAGTTGGAGTCAAGCTGGCGCACGCCATCGACCATGTAGGTGTCCACCTCAAAGCCGCGCGAGTAGATGGGCGATGAGTCCGACCCCGCATTGCCCGCCTGGCTCACCACCAGCCCGGCGGTCTGCGCGGCCACATCGGCCAGTTGCGTCAAGCCCTGGTCTTCCATGCGCTGGCGCGTGATGACGCTGACGGACTGCGGCGTCTCGCGCAGGCTCAAGCCCAGCGGCGTGGCCGTGCCCGATTGGGCGGTGGTGTACGAGCCGGTGTGCTCCGTCAGCGGCCCCCGCTCGGCCTGCGCCTGCACGCGCACCTCAGCCAGCGCAATGCCAGCGCTGGCTGCGCCTGCTGCCCCGGCGGCCGGGTCGCGCTGCACCGTGGCCAGGCTGCCCTCGATCACCGCCACCAGCCCGGTGCCTGCCAGTAGCCTGTCCAGCGCCTGCCGCGCCGTGAACGTGCCCTGCACCGCAGGCGCCTGGCGGCCCTGCACCAACGCAGGCTGCACCACCAATTCCAGCCGCGCCTGGCGGGCCAGGTCGTTCAAGGCATGGGCCAGAGGCTGCGCCGCAATCTGCACCGGCAGCGCCGCCGTGGTGGCGGCGTTGGACGCGGGTGCTGGATTAGGCGCAGGGGTCTGGGCCTGCGCAGCCAAAGCATTCAGGGCCAACCAGGCCGCCAGGGCCAGGGGTGCAGGGCGGGGGCAAAGGCTGCGCATGGACGGAAATTCCCTCGGGTGTGAGTGCATGGTGAACATTGAGAACAAGAAGTGTTCTCATGTAGACGCGGCACTTTGCGAGCCCCCTAGGTCGGTGGGGAAAAATTTTTTCAGGCGGGGATTTCTGCGCAGTTGCCCCCTGCTTCTGAGGGCCTGTTTGACATCACTCGGGATGGCTCAGCTGGCTCAAGGCACCTGGGGCAAGGCCAAAGCTCGGAGCAAGGAACGGGTTGTGGTGACAGATGAAAGCGGACGTTCAACGATCGAGGTCAGTCGATGGCCCGTGGGGGCCGGTCCTCTGGACCGGATTGATGCGCAGCCGACGCGAAAAATAGACTGACCCGCCAAGAACCAATAAAGCGAGGAGGCCGTTGCCGACAACAGAACCTATAGAGCGATTGGAAAAGGATGGTTGAAAGAGGGCCACCTGAACCGTGCTGGAAAGCGACCTGGCCCCGGGAAACTGCCACGTTTTGGGGCTGTCGCCATGGCCTGCGATGAACGCCAGCATGAGTGCGGAAACAAGGATGGCACCAGCACTGGTAGCCATTGCCACGCGGGCGGCGGCATAAGACTTGCGAAGGCAAGCAACCAAGAAAACCAGTAGAAGCAAACCTGAGGGGCTAATCACGGCCTGAAGTAGCTTGATGCCGGGCTGATAGGTATTGGACAAAGAGGCTGTTGCAGCCTGGAAATACAGAGCCAAGGCGTACAGCATGAGAACAGGCGCGGCTTGGACGGCAACCAAGCCAACGGCTGAGCGGCACAGGAAATTAAGCGGCATAACGTCCGCGCTCAGTGGGCGGCGTAGCAATCCGCTGCAACAAAAAGTTGCGCAACGACGCTGTCAACTCGAAAACGACTGGCAAATTACTCACGAGGAAGCTCGCGAATCTCGACCGTACCACCGGCTTCAAACAGAGGATTGCCGGTCAAGAACTGCTTCGCATCCTCGGCGCTTTCGGCACGGACGCGAATGAAACCAGTCAGTTCACTGGACGAAATCGTGACAGTTCCCGACTTGCTCACGCGAATACCAGAGCCAATAGAACTGCCACCATCGAAGCGACCGCTCTGGCGCAAGGCGTTGATGTAGCGCCCCCAAAGTTCCTGGTTTTCGGCCATATCCGCGTCAGCGGGATCGTTCAACATGAAGAGGATGTAGTCATTCATAACGAGGGGTGTTCATCGTAAAAGAGGCTCGCACTCCGACTACCGGGCTGCTCCCGAGCGATGGACTGGCCTCTCGCTGCGCAACGTAAGGTTTCCCGAAAAACCTGCGGCATAAATTGGGTGGTACGGAATATTCTGGACACGGACTACTCCTGAAAGGAGCTTGCAGCCTAAGTTTGCAGGAGATGGTCTGTTCAAAAATCTAGGTATAAAAATTCCGCGAAACCCGACACGCTTCAACTCAACAAACTATGTGGGCGGAGAGCGGGATTGCCATCAGCACGTTTGGGACTGTGGGCCAATGGGCAGCAATTCCATGGCAGCCTCCGGGTGGTGGCTCTCAAAGCGGCTCCGGGCACGAAGCGGATCGTCCACAGTTTCTGAGACATTCACCGCCCCACGCCCGCCACCTCTGCCGCGTCAATGCACGTGGCCTCCTTACCGCCCTCGCCCTCACCACAAGCCACCGCCCGCACAGGCAGCACACGCGGTAGTGCACGCACAAAGTTATCGAGGTGGCGCGGGTCGAAGGTACCCGTCAGGCGCAGCGCGCCCAGCTGCGGGTCTTGCAGGGTGATGCCTGTGGGGCCGTAGCGGCCCAGCTCGGCCAGGGCCTGGGCCAGGGGGGTGTCGTCAAAGCTCACGCGGTGGGCGCGCCAGGGGGCGATGCCTGAGGGCGGCACGGCCGCCACGGGCCCCAGGGTGCCTGCGGCGTCCGTCACCACCTGCTGCCCGGCCGTCAGCAGCACCGGGGCTGCACCGGGGGCGGCCACCTGCACCCGGCCCTCTTCCACCGCCACGCGCACGCCGTCGTAGCCCGCCATGCCGGGGGTGTAGCGCACCGCAAACCGGGTACCCACCACGGAGATGCGCACCGGCCCGGCCAGCACATCAAAGGGGCGTGCCGCATCGCCCTGCACCTGGAACATGGCCTGCCCCTGCGCCAGGCGCACCTCGCGGCGCTGGGCGTACAGCGCCACGTTCAGTTGAGTGCTGGTGTCCAGCCGCAGCAGGCTGCCGTCGGGCAGTTGCACCTGGGTTTGCTGCCCCTGGGGCGCGGCAAAGGCCTGGGCAAACTGCGGCGGGCTTTGCCAGGGCGACCAGCCCACCACTTCCATCACGCCAAACACGGTGCCCAACACCAGCGCTGCTGCGACGGCACCTTGCGCCCAGCGAGTGGATGCCGCGCCCAGCCATTGGGGGAAGGCTTGCGCGCCCGTGCGCAAACCGCCCAAGAGGCGTTGATGAGCTTGGTGACGTGGCGGGCTGACATGGCGGCTGGCCTCGGCCGCCAGGTCGTGCGCCAGTTGGTCGCGCAGGTGCTGCACGGCCGGGGCGCCCAACTGGTCCAGCGCCTGCCAGTCGGCCTGCCAGGCGGCGTAGGCCTGCTGGTGGGCGGGGCTTTGGGCTTGCCAGTGGTCTAGCGCATGCTGCTCTTGCGCGCTCAGCCCGTGCTGGCTGCGCACCCACCAGCGCAGTGCCTGCTCCGGCAGGGGCAGGTGGGTGTCGTCTTCAGAGAGGTCCATGGGGGTCGGGCTCAGGCTGAGTGATCGGGTTGGGGCGCGCAGGGAGCGTTGGTGGCTTGGGGGCCTTCTTGGGTGAAGACGCACCGGGGGCGGCCGCCCCCAAGGTGCGCCCCTGCTCCAGCGCCTCGCGGCACTGGCGGCAGGCCAGCATGGCGCGCTGGATGTGCTGTTCCACCATCTTGCGCGAGATGCCCATGTGCGCGGCCACCTCGGCCTGTGGCAGGCCGTCGAACTTGTGCAGGATGAAGGCCTCGCGGCAACGCAGCGGCAGCGCATCAATGGTGGCCAGCAGCGCCGCCATGCCCTGGGCCGAGGCGGCCTGGGCCTCGGGGCCCAGCGCAGCGGGCGCGGGCAGCTCGGCCACATCGGGCACGGGCCCGTCACCCTGCGCGCCATAGGCCACATCGCCTGCTGCGTGCGGCGCGCGCACGGCCTGGCGGCGGTGCTGGTCGATGAGCAGGTTGCGCGCCGTGCGGTACAGCAGGGCCCGGGGCTGCTCCACCACCTGGCCTGATTGCTCCAGCGCCAGCACGCGGGTGTACGCCTCGTGCACCAGGTCCGAAGCCCGGTCGCGGCTGCGCACCGCGCGCGCAAAGTAGTTCAGCAGTTCTTGGTAGTAGTGGGAAAGCACGGGCACACAGCCTGTCGGTGGGGCCCTGGCGCGCACGGGTGCGCCTGATGGGCATGGACGGCTGGGGGCGTGGCGTGGGCTGGCCCGTGGCTGGGAAGGAGCGGGATTGTAAAACCTGCCGGGTGCTGCAGGGCCGGTGGCCCGCGCCGCCAGCCCTGCCGTCGGGCATGAAGGCGAGGCCAAGCGGGAAGGCCCCATTTCAAGCAAAATACCCCTCCAGCGCTTGCAATACAAGCGCAAGCAGCTATATTTTTAATAGCAAACTGTTTGCTACGCAAGGATGGACCCATGACTGCATGCACCCTGCACAGCTACGAGCCCCGCAAGGGCCATGGCCTGCCGCACGACCCGTTCAACGCCATCGTGGGGCCGCGCCCGATTGGCTGGATTTCGACCCGCAGTGCACAGGGCGCGCTGAACCTGGCGCCCTACAGCTTTTTCAACGCCTTCAACTACGTACCGCCCATCGTGGGCTTTGCCAGCATTGGCGCCAAGGACACGCTGCGCAACGTGCAGGAGACGGGCGAGTTTGTGTGGAACCTGGCCACGCGCGACCTGGCCGAGGCCATGAACCAGACCTGCGCCGCCGTGGCGCCGGAGATGAGCGAATTTGCGCTGGCTGGCCTCACCCCCCTGCCCAGCACCCAGGTGCAGCCGCCCCGCGTGGCCGAAAGCCCGGTGACTATGGAGTGCCGCTGCACCCAGGTCCTGCAGCTGCAGGGCGCCGATGGCGTGCAGGTGCCCACCTGGCTGGTGCTGGGCGAGGTGGTGGCGGTGCACATCGACACCGCGCTGCTCAAGGATGGCGTGTACGACACCGCCAGCGCGGGCCACATCCTGCGCGCAGGGGGCCCGGCCGACTACTTCACGGTGGGGCCCGAGCAGTTGTTCAAGATGCACCGGCCGCGCTGAGACCCGTTGGCACAACCCCGCATGCGGCCGTGCAGGGCGAAAAGGCGTGTTTGCGCAACATTCGCGCAACATTCTTCATCTTGATGTATGTCAATCGGGCCGCCTCAGATCCAGCCGTAGCATGAAGACTCACCAAGGAGTAAAAAATCATGCAACTGCTCACACGCGACGATTTCCGGATCCACGCATCCAAATTCAACCTCACGCGCGCAGAAAATCTGCTGCGCATCATCTGCGGCGCCTTCATGTTTCCGCATGCACTGAGCAAGTTCGCATCGTTTGGCGTGTTGTCCGCAGGCACGCTCGGCTTCTTTGGCAAGGCCGGATTCCATCCACCAGAACTGTGGGTCTGGATGGCGGTACTCACCGAAGCCGGTTGCGGCATTGCGCTGGTGCTGGGCCTGTGCACCCGCTATGCGGCACTGGGCGCTGCCAGTGCGCTGGCGATTGCGGTGTATGCACTGCACACGGTCAAGGGCTTTGGCTGGCTGTGGAACACGGGTGGTTATGAATACCCCATCTTCTGGGGCGCGGCCTGCCTTTGCGTGGCACTGTGGGAGTTCCGCCGCGTGTATAGCGATGGCAGCGCGGTCGCCGCGCGTTAACGGGCGGCCGTGCCTCGGTTCTGGGCCAGCTCCATAGCGAACCGGCCCTCGCCCACCGACCAGTCCGAGTAGTCGTTTTCGTGCATGAAGATCAGCACGTCTGAAGGGCTCACCCCGCGCCGGTATGCAGGTTGCGGGCAATCAGTTCGTAAAGCGCCCGTTTCATGGCGTCGCTGCGCCCCCGGCGCAGCGTGATCTCCACGACCACCACGTCCGCAGATCGGTTCACCCCATTGAAAGTGCGGCTGCAAGCAAAGTCCTCAGGCTGGTAGCTGGCCACCATGTTGAACAGCTCATCCACGGGCATGCCAATGCTCTGCACCAGCGCATCGTGAATGCCTTGGACGACGGCCTGGCGGGTTGTTGCTGGCATGTGGTGGGGGACGTTGGTACGGATGAACGGCATGAAAGATCCTTTTATGTTCTCTAAACGCACATAAGTTGCCTGAGATGGCGGCACGGCAAGTGCGACCAGAGCTCAAACAAAGAAGGCAATTTTGTGCAGACACCCGTGCTTAGAAAAGCGATGATTGCGCACGATCTATGTGCGCCAAACTCAAATAAATGAACCACCGACTGCCCCCACTGGGGACGCTGCGCGCGTTTGAGGCCGCCGCTCGGCTCGGCCGCATGACGGCTGCCGCGCAAGAACTCTGTGTCACGCCTGGTGCCGTCAGTCGCCAGGTCCGGTTGCTCGAAGACCACCTGGGCATTGCACTGTTTGACGGCACCAAGGTGCGCCCCACGCTGACCCCAGCTGCGCAGGCACTGCAGCCCGTGATCAGTAACGCTTTTCGGCAAATGGCGGAGGCCTTGCATGAAGTCAGCGCCCCCAGCCGGGGCCCTTTGGACGTGGCGTGTTTCAGCACCTTCACCGTGAAATGGCTGCTGCCGCGCCTGTTTGACTTTCAGGCACGCCACCCGGACATTGAGATCCGGCTGCGCACCAGTGAAGCGCCCCCAGGCCACAGCCCCCAGCGCAGCGACTTGACCATCACGGCAGAGGCCATGCCCGCAGCAGGCAGCCCCACCCCGCCCACGCCGGAGCACTTTTTTGCAGAGCACCTGGGGCCGGTGATGAGCCCCCAGCTGGCCCTCCGCTCAGGCGGGCCGCTGCACACCACTGCCGACCTGCTTGCCCCGGCATGGCGCAGCATGCTGCTGCGCACCCGCACCCGCAGCAATGCGTGGGCGATGTGGTGGACGGCGGTACACACCGGTCAGCCACTGGCGCCCCCCGCCCCCGATCACGACGGCCCGGAGTTTGAGCACTATTACTTCACGCTGGAGGCCGCCGTGCGTGGCTTGGGCATTGCGGTGGCGCCATGGCATCTGGTGATGGACGACGTGCAGGCGGGAAGGCTGGTGGCCCCCTTGGGGTTCGCTGCCTCGGGCTACCACTATGTGCTGCGGCGCGGCGCCCTCCAGCCCATACCCCGTTTGGACACCTTTTGCGCCTGGCTGCGTGAGCAGGCCCAAGCCAATCTAACACCGCCGTCCTCTGCCACCGCACCGGCCCAGGCGGCACTGCTTCCATCGGCCACTGGGCCTTGAGGCCGGCGCGGGGCAATCCCCAGGCATCACTCGATGCGAATCCCCCGCTCCTTCACCAGGCGCGACCATTTCTGGCTTTCGGCCTCGATGAAGGCGGCAAAGTCGGCGGGCGTGCCGCCACCGATTTCGTTGCTTTGCGCAAGGATGCGCTCCCTGACTTCGGCATGGTCTGCGGCCTTGGCAAAGGCGGCACTCAGTTTGTCGATGATGGGCTTGGGCGTGCCCTTGGGGGCCACGTAGCCCATCCAGTTGGACACCTGCACCTGGGGGTGGCCCAGCTCGCTGAAGGTGGGCACATCGGGCAGGCTGCTCAAGCGCTTGGGCGAGGTGACGGCCAAGGGCCGCACTTTGCCCGCCTGGATGGACGGCAACGCCGCCCCGGTCTGCTCAAACATCAGGTCCACCTGCCCCGCCAGCAGTGCGGTGGAAGCCGGGCCGCCGCCCTTGTAGGGCACGCCCAGCAGTTCGACGGCTGCAGCTTGCTCAAACAGCTCGGCCGACAGGTGGTGCGCGCCCCCGGGGCCTGCGTTGGCAATGCTGAGCACGCCGGGCTTTTGTTGGGCCGCCGTCACCACGTCTTTCACGGTCTTGAAGGGCCGGTCAGTGGGCGTCACCAACACCAGTGGGCTTTTCTCCAGCAGGTAAATGGGCACCAGGGCCTTGGGGTCGAAGTTGACCTTGGGGTAGATCGACGGGTTGACCGCCAGCGGGCCGAAGCTGCCCATGCCAATGGTGTAGCCATCGGCCGGGGCCTTGGCCAGCAGTTCCATGCCAATGTTGCCGCTGGCGCCGGGCTTGTTGTCGATGATGACGGGCTGGCCCAGCAGCTTGCCCAGCTGCAATGCCACCAGGCGGGTCTTCACATCGGTGTTGCCGCCTGCGGCAAACGGCACCACGATGGTGATGGGCTTGGAGGGGTAGTCGGTTGCCTGGGCCTGCACTGCCAGTGGGGCACACAGGGCGGCCACGAGCGCTGCAGCGCTGGCCAGAAGATGGCGACGTTGGTTCATGTTTGTCTCTCGTTGTGGTGTGTTGGTGAGTGCTGAGCCAAGGCCCGATCAGTTGTCGGGCGTGATGCCTGCGGTTTCGACGATCTTGGCAAATCGGGCCGATTCGGCGCGCACAAAGTCGCGGAAGGCTGCGGGCTCCATGGGCGATGGCTCAGCGCCTTGCTCGCGCAGGCGGGCCTGCAGCGTCGGGTCTTTGAGGGCAGCGTTCACCGCGTCATACAACTTGCGCACCACAGGCTCGGGGGTGGCGGCGGGGGCAAACAGGCCAAACCAGTTCTCCAGCGTGTAGCTGGCCAGCGCGGGGGTTTCGGCCAGCGCTGGCAGGTCAGGCGCAAACGGCATGCGCTTGGCCGATGTGATGCCCAGCGCCTTCACGCGCCCGGCTTTCATGAAGGCCTGGGCGCCCGCCAGGCTCACAAAGGTCAGGTCCACATTGCCAGCGGCCACGTCCACCAACTGGTTGGATGCGCCCCGGTAGGGCACGTGGTTCATATTCACGCCCGCCAGCAGGCCCAGCAGCTCGCCGTTGAGGTGCTGCGGGTTGCCCACGCCGCTGCTGGCGTAGCTGAGCTTGCCGGGGTTCTTCTTGGCGTAGGCCACCAGCTCTTCCACGTTCTTCACAGGCAGGCCGGGCTGGGCCACCAGTACGTTGGGCACGCGCACCACCAGCGAGATGGGGGTCAGGTCGCGCTCGGGCTTGTAGGCCATGCGTTCTTTGTAGACATGGGGGTTGATGGCCGTCTCACCCGCCGTGCCCAGTAGCAGCGTGTGCCCGTCGGGCGCGGCCTTGACCACGGCTTGCGCGCCCAGCATGGCGCTGGCACCGGGCTTGTTGTCCACCACCACGGGCTGGCCCAGGCTGGCGCGCAGCTTGTCGGCCAGCATGCGGGCCACCGCATCGACCCCGCCCCCGGCCGAGAAGGGCACCACGATGGTGATGGCTTTGCTGGGGTAGGCCGCTGCGCCGGTTTGGGCCAGCGCTGGGCTGCCGTGCACGGCCAGTGCAGCCAGCAATGCCAGGCCCAGCAAGGTACGACGGGATGAGCGGGGGGCGTAGGCGCTTGCGGCGCCCGTGGCAAAGGTGGGGGAATGCAGTGAGGTGATGGTCATTTGTCTCGTCCATAGGCCGCCAGGGCCTGGGTGTGTGGAGGAACACCAGCACCGCGCACGGCACCGGCCCGCATCGATCTGTCGCCCCAAGAGCGGGGCTTGCGATGTCGACTTGCATTGCATTTTATAAACAACAAATGCAATAATGCAAGCATGCAATCCCCCACCTCTACGCACCGCTTGAACCTCGAACACGCCACCGGCCAGCTGACGCTGCAGGGCCGCACGCTCCGTTTTGTGAACCTGCCCGCCCTGCTGGGGGCCGACTTGCCGCGTTGGCCCGTGGTGCTGCGCCTGCTGCTGGAAAACGCACTGCGCCACCTGCAGGGCGATGAACGTGCGGCTGCTGCGAAGGCCTTGGCAGATTGGCTGGAGAGTGGGCGCAGCGAGGCCGAGGTGGCCTTCCAGCCCGGGCGGGTGTTGATGCACGACACCACCAGCACGCCCGCGCTGGTGGACATTGCGGGCATGCGCGACGCGCTGGCCGAGGCGGGGCTGGACCCCACGGTGCTTAACCCCGGCCTGCCCGTGGACGTGTCGGTCGACCACTCGCTGGCGGTGGAGGTCTATGCCACGCCCGATGCGCCGCAGCAGAACATGCAACACGAGATTCGCCGCAATGGCGAGCGCTACCGCTTCTTGCGCTGGGCCTCACAGGTGCTGGAGGGCGTGCGCATCCACCCGCCGGGCACGGGCATCATGCACACGCTGAACCTGGAGCAGCTGGCCACCGTGGTCACCACCGAGGCGCGCAGCGATGGCGACTGGCTGGTGCCCGACACGCTAATCGGCACCGACAGCCACACCCCCATGATCAACGGCATTGGCGTGCTGGGCTGGGGCGTGGGCGGGCTGGAGGCGCAGACGGTGATGTTTGGCATGCCCACCATGCTGCGCATCCCCGATGTGATTGGCGTGCAGCTCACCGGCGCCCTGCCCCCGGCTGTGCTGGCCACCGACCTGGCCTTGACGGTGACGCGCCGCCTGCGCGAAATCGGTGTCTCGGGTGAGTTTGTGGAGTTCTACGGCCCGGGCGCGTCCACGCTGTCGGCCGGTGACCGCGCCGTGGTGGCCAACATGGCGCCCGAGTACGGGGCCACCACCGGTTTCTTCCCCATCGACGCGACCACGCTGGACTACCTGCGCGCCACGGGCCGCAGCGACGGGCAGGTGGCCCTGGTCGAGGCCGGTGCCCGCGCCCTGGGCCTGTGGTTAGACCCTGCCGCCACGCCACGCTACACGCGCAGCATCACGGTGGATTTGTCCACCATCGGCCACCATGTGGCCGGCCCGCGCCGCCCGCAAGACCAGATGGACCATGGCGACACCGCCCAAGCGCTGGCCTCCGTGGGCTTTGTGCCCCGCACATTGCGCGAAGGCGCCCTATCCCACTCGGTGCGCGAAGGTGCCCTGCCCCAACACGCCGTGGCCATTGCAGCCATCACCAGCTGCACCAACACGTCTGACCCCAAGTTGCTGATTGCCGCAGGCCTGCTGGCGCGCAAGGCGCGCGCGCTGGGGCTGAAGGCGCCCGCCTGGGTCAAGACCTCGATGGCGCCCGGATCGCCCGCCGCTGCCAGCTACCTGCAGCGCGCGGGCCTAGCAGACGACCTGGCCGCCGTGGGCTTTGGCATTGTGGGCTTTGGCTGCACCACCTGCATTGGCAACCCCGGCCCGCTCACCGCGCCGGTGCGCGAGGCCATTGCGGCGGGCGAGAGCCTGCCCGTGGCCATCCTCTCGGGCAACCGTAACTTCCCTGGCCGCGTGCACCCCGATCTGGAGCTAAGCTTCATCATGTCGCCGCCGCTGGTCATCGCCTTTGCCCTGGCGGGCCGCGCCGATGTGAACCTGCGCGAGGAGCCCGTGCAAACCACGCCCGACGGCCGCGCCGTGTTCCTGCGCGACCTGTGGCCCACCGATGCCGAGATGGCGCAGCACCTGGCGCTGTCGGCTGAGCCTGCCGACTATCGGCGTGACTTCGCCATCGCCAGCCAGAACCCCCTGTGGCACGCGCTGGAGGCCCCGCGCACGCCACGCTTTCCGTGGGATGCGGCATCGAACGCGCTGCGCCGCCCACCCTTTGCCTCGTTCAGCGAGGGCAGCCAACTGGGCACATACACGGCCTGGTCGCTGATGCTGCTGGGCGACGACATCACCACCGACCACCTCTCGCCCGCCAGCGCCATCCCACCCGACAGCCTGGTGGCCGACTATTTAGTGGCACGCGGCGAGTCGCGCAATGACCTCAATGTGTTTGCCTCGCGCCGGGGCAACTGGGAGGTGATGGTGCGCGCGGCCTTCCACAGCAAGACCGTGGGCAACCGCCTGCATCCGAACCTGCCCGTGGCCCACACGCTGCATGTGCCCAGCGGCGAGGTGCAACCCATCTGGGACGTGGCACAGCGCTATCGCGATGCGGGTGAGTCGGTGGTGGTGGTGGCGGGCGAGCGCTACGGCACGGGCTCTTCGCGCGACTGGGCGGCCAAGGGCCAGCGCCTCCTGGGCATTCGCGCCGTGGTGGCCTGCAGCTTTGAGCGCATCCACCGCTCCAACCTGATCGGCATGGGCATCCTGCCCGTGAAGCTGCCTGCGGGCGTGCACCCCGACACGCTGGCCCTGCAAGCGGGCGACCGGCTGGAAGTCCACGCCGACGCCGACCGCCTGCAGCCACGCGGCGCCATCACGGTGCGCGTGCTGCGCGCCGATGGACGTACGGACGCCCTGCCCTGCACCGCAGCGGTGGAAACGCGGCTGGAGGTGGAGCTGCTGCGCCAGGGCGGCGTGATGCCGCGCATCCTGCACCAGACGCGCGAGCGCCTGACCGTCGCGGCCTGAGCCACCGCACACCACGGGGCCCGCCATGCATACTTTGGGGATGACTCCGGAAAAACCGATCCCCCTGCAACTGCTGGAGATGGCCCACAGCCAGCAATGGCCTGCGGGCACCCACCTGGGCGCGCAAAAGCTGGCCGACCAGCTGCGCGTCTCGCGCTCCCCCGTCAACGACGCCCTGGCCCTGCTGCACGACAAGGGCGTGCTGGTGCGCGAGCCCAACCGGGGCTACTTTTTGGCGCGGCCTGTGGACAAGCCGGTGGCGGCACTGGCCGAATCGCTGGGCCTGGAAGCCGAAGACCAGGTCACCGCCGTGTACTTTCAGCTGGCAGACGACCGCCTGCGCGGCCAACTGCCCGACGAGTTCACCGAGACCGCCATCAAAAAGCGCTACGGCCTCACGCCTGCGCAGCTCAACACCCTGCTCTCACGCATGGCGAACGCAGGCTGGATCGAGAAACGCCCCGGCTACGGGTGGGCGTTTTCGTCCATGCTCACCACATCCGACAGCCTGCTGCAGTCCTACCGCCTGCGCCTGGCGCTGGAACCCGCCGCGCTGCTGGAGCCCGGCTACCGACTCGATCCGCAGGTGATTGCCCGCTGCCGCGCGGCCGAGCAGCATTTGCTCAGCGGCGGCATCGAGACCGACACCGCGGACCAGTTGCACGAGCGCGGCGTGCGCTTTCATGAATCGCTGGTCGAGGCCTCGGGCAACCCGTTTTTCATCGACACCATCCGCCGCGTAAACCGTGTGCGGCGGCTGCTGTCGTACCGATCGATGCAAAACCGCCAGCGCTACCGCGAGCACTGCGACCAGCACCTGGCCATCCTCGATCTGCTGGAGCGCGAACGCCAAGCCGAAGCGGCAGAGGCCCTGCGAAGCCACCTGCAAAGCACGCTGCGCAACCTGGGGCAAATCTCGGGCCTCCTGCAAGGCGCGGCCACCACGCAGCCAGCCAGCCCCACACCTTCCCCCCGGCCCGTCCGGCGGCCCCGCGCCCGTTAGCGCGTCACTTCTTTTTTCATCACTGCCATGACTGTGTCTGCTGAAACCCTCCGCGCATTGGCCCCCCAGGGCGTGCTGCGCGCCTCCATCAACCTGGGCAACCCCATCCTGGCGGGTGTGGACGCGCAAGGTGCGCCCAAGGGCGTTTCCATTGACCTGGCCCGCGCGTTTGCCCAGCGCCTGGGTGTGGGGTTGGAGCTGGTGGTGTTTGACGCCGCAGGCAAGTCCGTCGAGGCCGTGCGCGGCGAGCAGGCCGACATCGGCTTCTTCGCCATCGACCCGCTGCGGGGCGAAGGCATTGCGTTCACCGCGCCCTATGTGCTGATCGAAGGCAGCTACCTGGTGCGGGCCGATTCGCCCCTGCAGACCAATGACGAGGTGGACCAGAGCGGCCGCACCGTGACGGTGGGCAAGGGCAGCGCGTATGACCTGTTCCTGAGCCGGGAACTGAAGCACGCCACCATCGAACGCGCCCCCACCTCGCCCGCCGTGGTCGACACCTTCCTCACCCACGGCCACGATGTGGCAGCAGGCGTGAAGCAGCAGCTCAAAGCCGACGCCCAGCGCTTAGGCGGCCTGCGCCTGCTGCCGGGGCGCTTCATGGTCATCCAGCAAGCCATGGGCACGCCCAAGGGCCGGGGCGCTGCCGCGCAGGCTGCGCTGGCCCAGTTTGTCGAAGACATGAAGGCCAGCGGCTTTGTGGCCGAAGCCCTGGCGCGCCATGGCATCCAGGGCGCCTCGGTGGCACCCGCTGCAGCCCTCTGAGAGAGCGGCCGTGTCCCCCAAGTGGATGGCCTACGTGGGCAGCCGCACCACGCGCGAACGCAATGCGCGTGGCGACGGCATCAGCGTGTTTGCGGTCGATGCCGCCACCGGCCAGCTCACGCTGGAGCAGGTGGTGGGCGACTTGGTCAACCCCTCGTACCAGGTATTGAACCAGCGCGGCGACCGGCTCTACACCGTGCACGGCGACCAAAGCGAGGTGAGCGTGCTGGCGGTGGATGCCACCACCGGCCACCTCACCGTGCTACAGACTATGGACTGCGGCGGGCGCAACCCGGTGCATCTGGCGCTGGCACCGGGCGAGACGCACCTCATCGTCTCCAACCACCTCAGCGGTGCGTTGGCCGTGCTGCCCGTGCTGGCGGACGGCAGGCTGGCGCCCGTCAACCACACCGTGCACTTTCCGGGCGAGCCCGGCCCGCATCGCAAGGAGCAGCCGTTTTCCAAACCGCACTACAACGCCTTCACGCCCGACGGCCGCTTTGTGCTGGTGCCCGACAAGGGGCTGGACCGCGTCTTCAGCCTGGGCTGGAATGCAGGCCAGGCCGCGCTGGCCGAAGCCCAGCCCTGGTACACCGCCCGTGAAGGCGCGGGTCCACGCCACCTGGCACTGCACCCCACCCAGCCCTGGGTGTACGTGGTGAACGAGCTGGACAACACCGTGACCGCCTGCGTGCTGAACCCGACCCATGGCGCCCTCACCCCGTTCCAGATCGTGCCCAGCCTGCCCGACAGCTATGTGGGGCCCAGCCGCGCCGCAGGCATTCAGATGGCGCTCGATGGGCGGCATGTCTACGCATCCAACCGTGGGCACGACAGCATCGCCACATTCGCCATCGACCCCGGCACTGGCCGCATCACCCTGCGCGGCACCACCGCCAGCCAGGGCCGCACGCCCCGCTTCTTCACACTTGCGCCCTTTGGTTCAGAAGCAGGGCCGTGGATGTATGTGCTGGGCGAAGACAGCGACACGCTGGAATGCTGGCACGTGGACGCGGCCACCGGCCTGCCGCAACCCACAGGCCATGCGGTGGGCTGTGGAAGCCCGGTGTGCATGGTGTTCTGGAGCAGCGCCCCAAGCTGATGGCGGGTGAGGAAATTGATGCAAACCATGCCCTAAGGCGCATTTAAAAAGCGCAAGCAGCTATTTATTTGATAGCAAAACAGTTCAACACCCAGGGCAATCGCATCTAAATAGATGCAGCTATTTGCGGCGAAACTGCAGCGTGTGATCACTCAACCAACGCTCCCGTGACGCTGCTGCAGCACCTGCAAGTCATCCCAGACCCGCGCCTAGAGCGCACGCGTCGCCATGAACTCCAATCCATCCTGGCCATAGCGCTGTGCGCAACCATCGCAGGCGCAGACAACTGGGTGGAAGTAGCCGAGTTCGGCGAGTTGCACCACGACTGGTTCATTCGTTTCATTCCGCTGCCCTCAGGCATTGCCTCGCACGACACCTTCGCGCGAGTGTTTCGCCTAACAGTGGCTGGCCCAAGTGGCGGGCCGGGTATACGGCACAGTGGCGATTGACGGTAAAAGCGTGCGCGGCAGCAGCAAAGGGGACGCTCGCAGGCCACTGCACATGGTCAGCGCCTGGGCTGCAGACATGGGATTGCTACTGGGCCAGTGCAAGGTTGACGGCAAGAGCAACGAGATCACCGCCATCCCCGAGTTGCTCAGGCTGCTGCACCTCAAAGGCTGCATCGTCACCATCGATGCCATCGGCTGCCAAAAGAGCATCGCCCAGCAGCTTCACGAGCATGGTGCGGCTTATGTTCTGTCCCTCAAAGGCAACCAGCGGCACATGCACGCAGTGGTTCAAAAGCACTTTGAAGTGCAGGCGAGCCAAGAGCCGCCCGATGAGAACACCTACACCGAGCGCTCAAGCGGCCATGGGCGCCAGGAGCTGCGCAGCTACCGGCTCAGCCCCGTGCCCGAGGCATTGCAGCGAGCGGCAGTGCACTGGCCGGGGCTGGCCAGCGTGGTGCAAGTCACGCGCCAGCGCCAACAAACGGGAGGCGAGGCTAGCGAAGAAGTCAGCTACTACCTGAGCAGCTTGCCAGTGCACACGCCTGCACGGGTGCTGGCGCACAGTATCCGTTCGCACTGGGCGGTGGAGAACCAGTTGCACTGGAGTCTGGATGTGGCGATGCGCGAGGATGCGGCGCAGTCCTATAAAGACCAGGGACAGCACAACCAGACGCTGCTGCGGCGCATGGCGCTGCAGTTGCTCAAGAGTGACACGTCGGTGAAGGTGGGTGTGCAGGCAAAGCGCAAGCGCGCTGGCTGGGATGTGGGCTATCTGGCACATGTCCTGGGCATCAGGGTTTAGATGCGATTGCCCTGGTTCAACACCTGCTCCTTGTGAACCGCTCGGCATAGGTGTTCTTCCCAGCTAGGGCGATTCCTAGCTGGGAATCGCCTGTATAGCTTTGGTGGGGCAAAGCCGATTCAATCACGTCCATTGCTTGAGGGCGCATCCACGTTGCGGAGCTCTCTGGCAATGGCCCCAGGCCCCAGAGCAACACCGGGTCCTGCGGGTCCAGGCAAGGACAGAAACCGATCACGGCCACAGAGCCAAACCAATTGAAGGAGTTGAACATGGGTGCAGCAGTAGGCGTAGTGGGTTCCGCATTGATGGGTGGTGGCGGCATGGGCGGCTTGCTCGGCGGAATTGGCTCGCAGTTCCTGGGCGGCATGGTCAGCGGGCTCTTGGGCGGCTCGGACATGGGCAAGACACTGGAAGGCTTTTCGCCCGTGAACATCCTCAACGCCACCACCAACTTGGTGAGCACCATCATGGGCGGCGGCGCCCAGCAGGCCACGCAAACCCTGCAGCGCGAAGACGGCATGCCCAAATTCCTGCAGGACGCCATCAGCCAGGCCATTGAGAAAGTGCTGCAAGACTGCCACAAGCCCAGCGAAGGCGCAGACGAAGCGATCTCGGACGCCGCAGGTGGGGGCATCCAAAGCGCAGTGGACGACATTGCCAAGCAAATCGTGGACAGCGTGCGCCGCCAGATGACGGAAGGCACCTCGGACATGGGCAAGGAATGCGGCGGCGGTGGCAAGACGGGTGCCAAGAGCTGGTTGCAGGCGATTGCACAGGCCATGGGAGAGGCCATGGGCAACAAGGCCTCCAAGATGGTAGAGCTGTCCAACAAGCTCAAGGAGAACTCGGGCGGCAGCGAACAAGACCAGGCCAAGGAGATGCAGGCGACGAATGCGGAGTTCCAGGCGGTGAGCCAGGAGTTCAAGCTGCTGACGGATGCGTTCAACACGGCGCTGAAGTCGCTGGGCGAAGGCATGAGCAGCATGGCGCGCAAGCAGTAAGGGGAGGTAAAGGGCAGCAGGGGGCCGGGCTGGGGCAAGCCACGCAGCCCGCCCCAGCCACTCCGTGGCAATCATCGCCAGTTGCAACAATGGAAACGGGCCGTTCTGCGGCCCGTTTTTATTGCAAACGCCCGATACGATGCGGCGGCACTGTGAGGCCAGCGCACGGGTTCGCCAATGCCTCATTCCCTGTTTGAATTACCAGCGTTCACAGCACCACCTCCATGAAAGCCTTCAAACACCTGTGTATCGCCGCGGCGGTTGTGTTTTCCACGATGTCTCCCGCCAGCGCCTGGATGAGCGCGGATGGAGCAATGAACCTGTCCATTGGCGCGGGGCACTACATACTCAACGAGCAAGTGCAGCGCGCCGCGCGGGCCAGCCGAGGGGGCATGTACAACACAGCCCCCAGGACGGCCCTGGCACGCACGCGTTTCACGCGCTCTTACAGCACAGCAGGCCTGGACACACTAGTCGGTTTTTACCCACCTTCTCAGCGCCCCCAAATGCGCCAAGGCTTTCTGGATTTGCACAACAGCTACCCGCAGGTGGCGCGCCAATTGGGGGTACCCACGAACGATGTGGCCACCGGGATTGCCTCGTTTCTTGCGGGCGCCTACATGGCCTACAACAACCACAACCTGAGCAACAGCTACGTGAGGCCCATGGCGGATCAGTTCAGGCATGCACTGGCGAGCCAAAGCGATTTCACCCGCATGAGCGATTCCGAGAAGCAGCGCATGTACGACGTGATGGTGATGCTGGGCATGCTGATGGCAACGACCCAGGTGCAATTGCAGCGGCAGCCCGACCCGGCGCTGGAGGCTCAGATGCGCCAACTGGGCAGGCAGATGATCGAGGGATTTTTGAAGGTGGACGCCAGTCGCCTGCGCATCACATCATCGGGCATGCGCATCGTGTAAATACACGGCTTTCTTGTCTCCAGCGGCCAACCGCGCAGCGGCGGGGCCTCACCGGCCAGCACTCAGCACAGCGCGCTGGCGTTCACGGCGCGGCTGGGCATGCCAGGCAGCCCAGCCGCTTTGGCACAGGCCAAAGCGCAGGGCTTGCCCCCCGTTGTACGGCGCGAGCCCCTGCGGCTGAAACCCCAGCACCTGCAGGCAATGGGCTGCGGAGCGATTGGTAGGGCTGCAATGGCCCAGGACATGGGATTGGCCCAACGTGCGAAAGGCGTGCTCCAGCAGCCACTCCCCCCCATCGATAGCGAGCGTTCCACCCCAAGCCTGAGGGGTGAGCCGGGCGCCGATTTCCAAGGTGTGCAGGTCATCGCTGAGGTGCACCAAGCTGAACCATCCGCAAAAGGACCACCGAGGCTGCACCAAGGCGTCCAAAAATACGGCATCGATCTCGCCACAGGCGTGGGCCCGCAGAGCATCGG
This sequence comes from Acidovorax sp. 62, assembly GCF_002754495.1. NCBI lineage: Bacteria > Pseudomonadati > Pseudomonadota > Betaproteobacteria > Burkholderiales > Comamonadaceae > Acidovorax > Acidovorax sp. 62. The sequence goes on along the minus strand of NZ_PEFJ01000001.1, from coordinate 4,071,969 downwards.
CAAGCACCTCGGCCTCGGGAGGGTGGGCACGCTCAGCGCACCAGATGCCGGTGCCTTCATGCTGGCGGTAGAACTGCTGCATGTTCTCCACAAACTGGTGAGCCACACGGGCGTCATCGAGCGGAACGTCGTCTGCCAGGTGGGCACGCACACGCGGATCGCGGTGCATCTGGACCAGCGCATGCACATCGCGCCAGCCAAATTCGCGAAGACGCAGCCGCGCGCCCTGGTACAGGTAGGGGGTCGAATCGGTCATCGCAGAGCACAGAGAGACTGGGTGAACGGCATTTCGCTCACAGCCCATGGGCATTGATCACGCGACGCATGGCTGCAACGCAGGCGATCGCGGCCTCTTTCTTTTCCACAGGGCCGCCTTCAGCAGCATGGGGCAAGACCAGTGCGGTAACGGCGTCGTCCTGAGGGCCTGCCTTCAACGCACGGGTGAGCCGTTCAACGATTGGAGCACCCAACGCCAAGGGAGGGGAGGCTGCCACGCGTTGGAGCGCACGGACCGCGCCACCGGAGAGCCAGAGCTTGCCCTCCATGCCTTGGCCACCCGACAGCCCCCCCGCAAAGATGGCAGCCAGAGGATGGGCCCACGGCGCCATCTCTGAAGAGAATGCCTGGCAGGCGGCTTGCACCGCACCCACGTAGTAGCCCAGAGTAGCCGCGTGGCGATATCGCCCCTGTGCATCGTGCTGGTTGAAATGCCGGACGGGGTCTTCGCAAGCATCGTGGCCACAGCGCAGCTGTTCGGTCATGACCCGCAACTCGTTGGTACGGCCCTGGTGGACCATCTCTCGCACATAGGCGGCCAGGCCGTGCCCGCCACCGTGGTGGGTTTCCAGCGCCCCCAGAATGCCTGCCGTGTCGCTGCAAACCAGGCGGGTCAGGGACTGCGCCAAAGCGGCATTGATTCCTTGGCGGGCCACCAGCCCGGGCACTGCGCTGCGGCCCACAGCCATCTTGCCGAGCAATTGGGCAGACCACTCGAAAACGCTGGCTTTGGCACAAGGACTGGTGGCGCAGGCGCTGGCATCGATGAGCCGGAGCAAAGGCTCTGGATCGCAAGTGACGGCGGTGACACCGCCCCACGGGAAGGCTGGCACGCTGACATGCATTTGCTGGGCCGCGCCGATCACGGACGGCAAGCGCCCCGCTTCGCTGGGGTGGGGCGCGAGCAGTTGCAGCGCCTCATCCACCTGGCGGGTGTGGTTCGCCAAGCCCGCCAAGGCTTTGGCTGCGAGCAAAGAGACTGCGGAGGAGACCGTGTCCCCACCCATCGCGGCGACCTCCAGGCTGGACGGTGCGGCTTCAATGCGCGGAGCCCAGGTCTTCAAAAATGCCAGCGTTGCATCTGCACTGGCCCGTCGGCAAAGGCTATCGCCCCACAGCCTGGCAGCAGCCGAATGCAAGTAGACGGCGCTGACGCGCGCCAGGTTATGGCCGTCCAGACTGCTCGCTAGCAAGTCAAAGAGTTCGCATTGCTCCCCGAAGGAGAGCCCTTGAGGGCCTAGGCCACGCAGCGCACACAGTTGCCCCTCGCTCAAGGCAGAAACCAAGGCATTGCGCTGCGCAGGAGACTGCCCGCGCAGTTGCTGCAGGATGGTGAGGGCCTCGGCCTCGGGAACTCCATCGAGCCCCTCACGTTGGTCCCGCTGAAAATCAAAGGCGGTGTCTCCCACTGCGGCCAGGGCAACCCAGGCGATGGGGGCCGATGCTGCGACCGATATGACTGGCTGGATCGGGGCCGTCATGGCGCAGCGTTGTGGCATCTAAGGATGACCGCGAAGCAATCAACAGATAGGCGGCTGGCTTTGGACACGCAAGCTCAACGCCAAGAGGTTGGCGGGATCCAGCCCCCGGGCGCTGGCGGGGTGGCCAAGCTGCCAGCAGTTTGCCGAGTGGCCGCCAGAAAGGCCTCCACCGCCTGGGTACCCGCCCGGCGAGGGTCCGCATCGGCACTGGCCCAACTGCGGGCCATGGCCTGCAGGGCCTGGCGGCTGCTTCGGGACCACGTGCCTTCGAGCGGGTCCTCGGCAATGCTGAGCAGCTGGGCGCAATAGAGGCGACGGGCGGCATCGCTGTGCGAGACGAGGCCCACCAGTGCACGCGCACCCTGATCGAAGGACACAGCGCCTAAGGTGCCGCGTCCATCCGGCTGGGTGAACCAGGCACACAGGTATTCGATGGGCCCGATGGTTCGGGTAGCACGCTTGGCGGGGTCCCACTGAGCACCCCAGGCCGCATGGCGGCCCGAGGGCATGCGGCCGCTCTGCAAGGCCAGCACAAGGGTGTCAGCCACCACTTTCTGGGCTTGGGGGTTGCCATGTTCGCCAATGCGGCAAAGCACCTGCAGGAAGGCCGGGTACAGCGCATCACCAAGGGACAGGCACAAGCGTTCCATCCAACGTACGCGCTCTTCCGGTGACGGCAGATAGGCACAGCCTTCGATGAGCACTTCCGCCGCAGCAGACCAGTCGGGTTGGTCTTTCAGGACAAGGTCGGGGATCTGAATCGACATGGGCCGCAGCGCGGCCTCAGGCGCGTGTAAAAAGGCAGTCGACGAAGCGCGCTTGGAGTTGCGCAGGACTTTCGCCGCTGGCAGGCGGCACCGACAGCACCCGGGCTTCGCTGTGCGACCCCGTGAAGCCAAACAGGCTGGCACTGTCAGTCCCGCCCAAAGCAGGCAGATTCGCTTCAGGGGTCCGCAGCGCCGCACCAGAGGCGCCGGCCAGAAACGAGAGGGAAGACGGGGTCACCATGTCTGTGAACGGTTGAAGTTGGCAGTGGGCTCCATCTTAGAAAAGTGCTCGGCTGGGCGCCATTGGGAAGGCTCCTAGTTTTGCGGAGGTGATTGCAACAAAATGCTTCAAACCCACCTGAGCCACCACCTCCGTCAGCCGCCCAATGCCTGGACCTTTTGTAGCAGCGTGGGCAACAGGGCCGCGAGATGGTTCAGCAACGTCTTGACGAGCGTGGAGAGCATGGCGAGCCAGACCATGACGGCCGCCACGCTTTTGAGCGAGGTGGACAGCGAATACAGGTTGAGCTGGGGTGCAAAGCGATTCATCAGCCCAAGGGACAGGTCAATCGCATACAGGACCACCAAGGCGGGCGCGGCAAGCATAAAGCTCAGCCCCGCAAGCTGGGCAAACGCGCTTTCGAACAAGGCCACACCGCCGCGCTGCACGGAGAGTCCTGGCTGCGCGAGGGGCCAGAGCAAGAAGCTCTCCATGAGAACGCCAATCCACAGCATCATGCCCCCGGAAAACATGAACACGTAGACCGCCAACCGGCCTAGGAATGCCCCAGACAGTGACGTCTGGCGACCCGAGAGGGGATCGGTCACCTGCGCCTGCGACAGCCCACTGGCGCCATCGACGATCTCGCCCGCAGCAGCGAACGCCCACAGCACGGCAGCAAGCAGCATACCCAAGGCCAAGCCGAGAAAGGCTTCCTTGGCGAACAGGCCGATCCAATGGGAAACGCTCCAGCCGAGAACGTTGACGGCGGGCTGCATGGCCAGAGTAACGACACCGAACGCCAGGAACACCGCGCCACGCACAAGCTGCGGAACCGTGTCTTGCGACAGGACCGGCAGGAGCAAGAACGCCATCGCAAAACGGACGCTGGCCAGCGCAGCCAGCATGGCGAGTTCGCTGACGTTGTGGATGGCGGCAAAGGTGTCTCCCATGGCTTGAGCGCGTCACTTCTTCACGAGGGCGGGGAACTCCGTCATCACACGGTCAGTGAACCGATAGAGGGTGCCCCCCAGCAATGAGGCCGTGATGAAGATGGTGAGCACGATGGCGAAAAACTTGAGTGCGTACTGCAGCGTCTGCTCCTGAATCTGGGTGGCTGCCTGCACCAAAGCGACAAGCAGGCCGACCAAGGCCGCCACCATCACAGGGGGAGCGGAGAGCAGCAGCACCAGCCACAGTGCCTGGTACATGAGTTGGATGGTCTGGCTTTCAAACATGGCGTTGTTGCAGCAAGGTGAAGAGGCGCGGTGTGCTCATACCGGTCAGTAAGACAGCACGAGACCATGGGTGAGCTTGACCCAACCATCCACCAGCACGAACAGCAAAAGCTTGAACGGCAGGGAAATGGTGGTGGGGGACAGCATCATCATGCCCATGGCCGTGAGGATGTTGGCAATGACCAAGTCAATGATGAGAAAGGGCAGGAAGATGAGAAAGCCGATCTGAAAGGCCGCCGACAACTCACTCACGGTGAATGCAGGAACGACCACGACAAAGTCACGTTCGCTCAGTTGTGCGGCACGTTCTGGGCTCAGGCTTTTCTGTGCGGTCTTGAGGAAAAAAGCGCGTTCGTGCGCCGAGGAATGCTTGATCAGGAAATCCCGCAGCGGCTCTTTGGCAGCATCGGCCACAGCCAGCATGCCGGAGGTACTGCCCACATTCGAGACGCTGCGGGCACGCTCAGCCATGTCCAGGCCCACCGGCAGCATGACGTAGATGGTGAGCACCAACGCCATGCCGTTGAGCACGACATTGGGCGGCACCTGTTGCAGCCCAAGGGCATTGCGCAAGAGGCTGAGCACCACAATGATTTTGGTAAACGATGTCACCATGACGCCCACGAATGGAGCCAGCGAGACCACGATCACCGTGATCAGTGCCGATGACGGGGTAAATTGTGTGAGATCCATGCGTTCTATGAGGGCCAGCGGCAGTGCCGCCACCCCGTTCTCCCGGGTTGTTGTTGGGTTTCAGCGGGTTTCGCCAGACGGCTCGAAAGGGTGAGGGGCTGCTGCTTCAACCTTGAAAGCATGGCCTCTGCCTAACGGCAGGAGGCAGCCCGAGGCGCGCACGGCCCCGGCTTGGCGCACCTGCACTGCCAGGTTCTGGGCATGCAATGGCAGCGCAGCCGACCGCGTAGCTGTTGGTGACCATCCCAGCCAATGCTCCAGCGGTACAGACAAAGGGGCTGCCAACACGACATCAGCCTGCTCTGATGCGTCCAGCGGCGCCGTGCATGGCACGCGCGTCGTCCCCGTATCGGCACACAATGGGTCCAGCGTGAGCTGCTCCAATGACACTTGGCCACGTCTCCATTGACCGCTGCGCGGTGCCAGCCGATGGAGAGGGTCGCGTGCGGTAATGGGCCAGTCAGTGCCGAATGAGGGGGCGAGCCAAAGCAAACTGCCGATGGGGAGGCAATCCAGTTCATCGCCATGCAAATGGTCAATGCAGACCTCCGCCTCCACTTGGGGCCAGATCACATGAGGTGCCTGTAGCCATGGGGGCGGGGCCGTACGCAAGGCCGACCAAGGCAACCTCAGCCTGGTGCCTGCAGGAGCCAACGCAGGCGCGCGCACCACAGCCTCGCACCAGGTGGCAGGGTCAGACGCATCGCAAGGCAGTGGTTCGGGTGCCAAGTCCCAGGGCGCTAGCTGCCACTGCTCAACGGCACTGACCAAAGGCTCGGCCTTGGCCATCTCCAACATCAGTTGCGGCCCCGTCCATGGCCCAGGGGCAAGGGCCAAGGCATCCATGGGCAGCAGCAAGCCAGCCACTGCAGCCCCCAGATGTCCCTTGAAATGCAGAGCCTTTGATGGAGTGGCATCTCGCGCCATGGCCGTGGGCTCAGGACTCGATGTCATCGTCAAAGCCGACATCCTCCAGCCCCCCGGCACTGCGCTCACGCAGGCGGTCACGCAGCCGTTCCAGGTGGGGCGCCAGTTGCTGCCGGGTGGAGGCGTCTCCTCCCACTCGCAACTGCCATTGGCCCGCGCCGGTTTGAGCCAAACGCAGCGCCAGCATGGCAGCCTCAGCCCCACCCAGCGGCACCTGCATGCGCAGTGGCTGCCCCACGCCCAGGGCACTGGTCTGCAAAACCGTAGGTATGGCATCCGGCAATGGGCTGGTGGGCAGCGCGGGCTGTGCGACGGCAGTGTGCCCTCCCAGTCCAGCCGAATCGCCCCCCAAGGTCTGCCCGCTGTGCCCCACCAAAGGCGGCAAATACGGCATCAGGCCGGGCAAAGGCAGGCCAGCGTCGGCGGGCGTTTGCTCAGACGTTTCTGCCTCTTCTGGCTCATCATTCCCCCTGTCGCGAACACGTCGGATCGCAGCATCGAAGTCACGTCTCGCCTGGACTGGGGCCTGTGCCCATGGGTTCGCCGATGGCGTACTCTGCAATGGAGCGACCTCTCGTGCCTTGGACGAGGTGGTTTGGCGGATTTCACTCATGCCCTGGTTTCCTCATGGTTCTGGTCGCAGGGGTGGGTCTTCGCGATCAAGTCGCATCTCTTGCTCACGCCGCAGGCCCTTGCGGGCATCGTCCCGCAGCGTGGTGCAGGCCTGGTGCTGTGCCACCGCGTGCAGCCACGCGTCGCGGGCAGCACCGGACCGGTTCTGGGCATTGAACAACTCTTCCTCCTCGTCGATCAGTGCGTACTCAGAGCGCTCAAGTTGGTCATCCAGGACTTCTTGCGCCGCACTGGCGTAGGCGGCCAATGTGCCCAGGCGGGCGGCGTATTCGCCGATCAAGCTGCGCTGCAGGGCCAGTCGCTGGTCCTGTAGCCCCCGTATCTGGGCCTCACGCTCTTGCACCAACTGCTGCGCATTGCGCACGTCCAGTTCAGCACGCTGGTAGGCCTGCAGGGCTTTGCGCTCACGCAGCTCGCGCAGGCGCTGCAGCTGCCTGGCTGCAGCCAATTGCTGTGCATGGCTCACCGCAGTCATACACGGGCCTCCCCGTGTTCACCGCAGCATCGGATCGCAGGGCACGCCAGAGGCCCAGTGAGGGTCACAGGCCGCCGTCCAGAGTGCCCGGGAGCCCAAGAGGGCGGTCGGCAGGATGGAGAAGACATGGCAAGAGTCATGCAGTTCTCAGTGCAAGAACTGCTGCAGCGCAGCGAGGGTTTCTTGAAAGGCCGTGCCTTCGTCAGGGCGCTGGCGCAGCAGTGCCTGCAGTGCGGGCTGCGCCGCGATGGCATCGTCGGCCAAAGGGTCGCTACCCGGAGCGTACTCACCCACCTGGAGCAGAAACCGGATCTCTTCGTGCTTGGCCATAAGAGAGCGCACCCGCTGGGCGGCTTCTTGCTGCGGCTGACCGGTCACGCGGTTAAAAACGCGGCTGGCACTGGCCAGCACATCTATCGCCGGGTAATGCCCAGCCTGCCCCAGCTGGCGGGAGAGCACGATGTGCCCATCCAAAATAGAGCGGGTTTCTTCCGCCACAGGGTCGGAGCCGTCTTCATCCTCTGCCAGCACGGTATAAAAAGCGGTGATGGAGCCATGCGCATCGTTGCCCGCACGCTCGAAAAGGCGCGGTAACTCAGCAAACACGCTGGGCGGAAAGCCCCGCCGCACGGCGGGCTCTCCGACGGACAGTCCGATCTCGCGCAGAGCCCGGGCATACCGCGTGACAGAGTCCATCATGAGCAGCACACGCTTGCCCTGCTCGCGAAAATGCTCGGCGATTGCCGTCGCGGTTTGCGCAGCCCGCAAGCGCTCCATGGCAGGGCGGTCGGAGGTGGACACCACAATCACCGAACGTTCCAAGCCCTTCGCACCAAGGCTGTCCTCCAAAAACTCACTGACCTCTCGGCCACGTTCGCCAATGAGCGCAATGACATTGACATCGCTCTGGGCAAGCTTGGCCAGCATACCGAGCAACGTTGATTTACCCCCACCGGCCATGGCAAACACGCCCAGTCGCTGGCCCTCACCTACTGTGAGTAGCCCATCCAAAGCACGTACGCCCGTCACGAACGGGGTGTCAATAGGCCGCCGGGTCAGGGGGTTGGGCGGATCTGACTGAAACGAGCGCAGCGGCAAGCCCACAGGAAGGGGCCGTCCATCCAGGGGGTTTCCAAATGCGTCCAGCACGCGCCCCAGCAACGCATCCCCCACAGGCACGAACGTGCCAGTGTCCAAAGCCTCGACCTCAGCCCCCATGGACACTCCGAGCAAGTGCCCCAGAGGAACCAGAATGGCATCGTGCTCGCGCAAACCCACCACTTCGGCCCGCAGGGGTGGGCTATGCAGTTGCGCAGGGTCGCGTATGAGGCACTGCTGGCCAATGGAAACCCGCAGACCGCTCACTCGCAAAGTGGTCCCGAAGGCTTGCACTACGCGTCCGCGCGCAGCCACGGGCTGCAGCGACCTGAGGGATGCCAGCACGGCTGGATCAAGCAATGGGCGAGGGGAAGTATCCAGGGTCATGGCATCCAGGGCAATGTTGCAACGTCGGTCATTCAGTCCGCAGGAGCACCTGCCGCTGACCCACTTCCAGCTGCTGAGTGGCATAGGCCAGCATGTCATCCAGTCCCGCCAGCAAGGCGCCTGCTTGTGACTCCACCACGCAGGTCAGTCCCTCCAGAGTCGGGTCGGGCAGACATTGCACAGGCAGAGGCAATTCCCGCAGCGACAGTTGGGCACGCACACCCTCCATCAGGGACGGCGGCAATCTCAGCCGCACCGGCTGTGGTGGAACAACCTGCTCCAAAGCCCGCACGGCCAAGGCTGTGACCACCTGCTCAGGGGCAATTTCTGCAGCCATGCAACGCACCAGCCCTGATGCCAATTTGACCAATGCGTCGCGCAGCTCATCGCGCTGGTCTTGCAGTTGCCGGGATAGATCGTGCAGTGACTGGGATAACTTTTGCGTCGACTCTTCAAGTGCGATCGCCTTGCCTGCTTCATATCCGGCGAGATAGCCACGCTCTTTGGCCTCAAGCTCTGCAGCGGCCACCGTCTGGCTGCTGCTGTCCATCAATTGCCGCAGGGTGGTGAGCAGCGCCAAGGCGTCCTGAAGAGGAGCCACGTCTTGCGGCGGCACCACACGGGATGTCGTGACCACAGACAAGAGAGCGTCGTGGTGCAGCGTGAGTTGGTAGCTCATGGCGTGTCTGTCGTGTAGGTGTGGTCCTGAGGCAGGACAGGCGCCAACCCAGCGGCCGCTGCGGTCGCATGGGCTTGCCGCAGCGCAGTCTGTGCCCACTCGGGGTGAACATCAATGGAATTCACTAACGCTGGCGCATCGGCCCATGACAGATGGCCAGCCAAGGCGTCACGACACGCATGCGGGCAACCCCACACCAGCAACGCCCGCCCCCATGCCACAACATATGCGGCGATGCTCTGCTGCGGCGGCAGCAGGGGTTTGGGGGCGCTGGCCAAAGCCAACGCCGGAATTTGGGTATCTGTGTTGAGGACCGCACTGAGCGCCTGAGGCCCCACAAGCCCAACGATGGGGGCCAACTGCCGCCCATCAATGCAAGATCGCAGCGACAACTTGAGCCAACCCAGGCCAGCCAGGGCACACAGGGCTTCGCGCGAAGCGATCGGCCAGACAACCCACAGCGGGCACTCATGCAATTGCTGCCAACTCCATGGCAGGCCGCGCAACTCCTTTGCCAGCACGGCCCGCGCACGGCGATTGCCAGCCGCCTGCGCGAGGGCGAACGCAGTCCCACCCTTATCAGTCGATGCAGACGAGGGGGCGTGCGCCATAGCGGTTGCGCTCAAATGGTCGATGCTTTCCACTCAGGCTCAGGCCTCACTGGCCATGCTCGTCGGTGCTGCCTCGACCACAGGGGCATTGGCACGCCGCAATGGCGCTACAGCGGCATCCACCATCGATGCCAAGCCCCTCTGCGGCGAAGGCTGCACTGCGGCCTCACGGCGTTGCCACCAAGCGGCGACAACAACGCCCCCGGTAATCAGAAAACCCAGGCCCGTGACGAACAACAGCAAGCTGCCATATTGGGACCAGAGGGCAGATGCCAACGATTGGGGCGCAGCAGGCGGAATGGGTTCTGCGGGAAACAAGGCCACGGTCACGTTGTCATAAGGCAGCCCTTCCATGGCATTGACAACCAACGCCTTGATCTTGCCCGTCTGCTGGCTCAGGTCCACACCAGGCCGATGCTTGATGAACACCGATGCTGTCGAGTGTTGCGGTTTGTCAGACAGCGGATTTTTCTCTGGCACTGACACATGCACTCGGGCTTGCACCACACCGTCGATATTGGAAAGCGTATTCGACAGCTCCTGCGAAAGAGCATGGGTGAAGCGGGCGCGCTCTTCCAGTGCCGAAGACACAAAGCCTTCTTTCTTGAAAACCTGGCCAATGGTGTCAAACGACTCCTTGGGAAAGCCACCTGCCTGCAAAACTTCAACCGCTCGGGAAAAGTCGCTGGAACGGGTACTCACGACAAAGGCTTTGCCGTCACGCGATGCCGCTTTGTCGGCCTGGAGGCCGGCATTGCGCAGCACGGCAACCATTTCGTTGGCCTGCCGCTCACTCAATTGACCATAGAGATCCTGCTGCGAACAAGCGCTCAGGCAAATGAGCAAGACAGGGGCGACGGAACGCCATAGGCGGAAAGTTCTCACACTTGATCCTGCGGGGGAAAGCGGTCTCATTCGAAGGCCTCTGGCCACTCAAGCCTGTTGCCTGAACAATTGCTGCAGACCATCCGATGTACGGTTGGCAATGTTGGCGGTGAGCTGGCTGTGGAACAAGAACTCTTGAGCCCGCACGGTCAGCATGACCATTTCTCCGGGGGTCATATCGTTGCCTGCGGCCATGGCGGCCTGGGCATGCTCCTCCAGCGAGACAGCCTCGGCATTGATGTGCTCCAGCGGCTTGAACAATGCTTGCATTCCCTCGCCCGGCGCAGACACAGGCTGGGCATTGAGGGTGCTGACGCCACCGGCTTGGGCCCGCGCCAAGGCCTCATGAAAGCCGGACATATCGGTGAGCGAAATGCCGTAGCCCGCGTGGACGCCGCCACTGCCGAGCAAGGCGGAAGTGTCAGCACCTGGGGCGCCAAGGCCCATGGACAGGGTGGAGTTCATCAGTTCACCACCACATCACTGCTTGCGCGCCATGGTTTCCAGGGCCGTGCCAACAGACTGCAGCGAGGTGTGCGCGCTGTTGGACATGAATCCCATTTGCTGTGCCAGCATCGTCATGTGGGTGATGTGGGCAGGCTTGTCGTTGCCATCGGCCAGCGCATCGCCAGCGGCTTCAATTTCACTGGCCTTTGCATCCAGTGTCTTGCCCCAGGCATCGGCCATGACTTCGTACCAGCTTGACCCCTTGCCGCTGCGGCTTTGGGTGCCGGTCATGCCGGTGGTGGCCATCATGGCCAGTGGGTTGATGGAATTGCTCATGCGTTGACTCCTTCAAGGAAACGCTGGCGGACATCGCCAGCTTGGAACGTTGAAATGCAGGAAAAATGGCGCTGCAGCACAGACATGCGGCAGGGCGCTAACAACTCAAAAGGCCAGCACGCTGCCAACACCGTCGCGCTCCATCTGGACCTTGTCTGGCAGGATGGAAACAATGCGGTGGCCACTGGGCAACATGGCACCTTCAAAGTAGCGGGTTCCATCCACAGTGACCAAGTAAGCGGGTTCCCCCGGAACAACGGCCGCTACGCGCTTGCCTGGATCATTGATGCCAGAGGCCGCTGGTGGAGGCGCTGGCGGCGCATCATTGGCGGCAACCAGTTGTTTGAGGCCTGGAACGTCGCGCCGGGCCGCAGACTGCACGTGCTCCAGCAGTTTGGAGTCGCTGATGGCGGTTTGCACACGCACGACCCCGGGGCCGGTGGCACGGACTTCAGCAGCGACTCCGTTGAGGCGATACACCTCGGCCACGCTGGCCGCCACCTGTTCATTGACCCAGACAGACAACCTGGCAGGGGAACGGTCGGTCAAGGCTTTTTCCAGTCTTGTGCGCTCTGCCTGGGACTCCAGGTGCCCGGTCACAAAAAGCTGCCCATTGCGCGACTCCACGTTCAGGGCTGTCAGGCCGAGGTGCGAGAGGGTCTGGCGAATGTTCACCGCCTGCTCTTGAGGGCTGAGCGTAGAAGGCCCCATCGCCCAAGCCAGCGTCAAGGTACAAACAGAGACGCCGACCAGAGCGGTTCCAGCCAGCATGAGACGGGACGTCCAGCTGCGCCGTGGCAGTGGTGCCATTTTTTCCCCTGAGGAGGCCGCGGCAGGGGCCGCCTCAGGGGGCTGGACTTCTTCAGCATGGGTGCTCTCGTTTTGCGCCGTCTCCTGCGCCTGGGGCGCAACGTTTCCGTCGAACAGGCCAGCCCATTGGGATGCTCCCATCTTCCCAACGGCCATGCGCACCCCGCCCACCGAAAAGGGGACATACAGCGCCAACCCATCACGCCCTCCGGGCAGCAAAGCGTGGTCGGCCACGGTGCAGTCGCCCTGCTCAGCCTGAAGCACCAGGCCATCTTCAGCCGAGAACGAGAGGACGGCACTGCCCTGCGCCTGTTGCAGTACCACTTCGCTAGACCAATCGCGGCCGATACGCAGCGTCTGACCCGGCTGCATTACCGATGAAGCGCCTCGCTGCTCGCCACTCAATACACGAAGTTCGTACAAAGGTTCTGTGTTCATTCCACGGGACTCCTGGACCCATACTTTCGGACGGTGATCACTGTGATTGCTCACCCCAGCCCTGCTGCAGACCCGTGCTCGGATTGACCGGCTCAACGGGGCGGGCGGGCGAGGATGGCTCTTCCATGGCCGGGACGGGCGGTGCGGCAACGGCACCGCCCGGACGCAGCGGGCCCATCGGAGCACTGGCACTCATCGATCGGCGCGCAGGGATCAGGCGCGGCGAGATCAGGAACAATCGCTCCACGCGTTCATGCTGATCGGTGTTGGAGCGAAACAAGCTACCCGCCAAAGGAATGTCGCCCAGGAAGGGGACCTTTGACACGCCCTCGCTGGTGGACTCTTTGACCATGCCGCCAATCAGCAAACTCTCCCCCGCCACAATCAGGGCTTGGGTGTTGATGGAAGAGCGTTCGACAATCGGGATCGAGTCGACTTGGCTAGCGCCGCTGATGCCACCGTCTTCGATCTGGACGAGCAGCTTGATGCGGACATCAGAGCCGTCCTGGAAGACATGGGGCGTCACACGCAGCGAAGTGCCGGCAGAGACCTTGTACAGATCCACCTGTTCACGACCAGCCACACGCACATAGAAGCTCTTGTTGGTGTCGAACAGAGCTTCGACGTTGGACAGCGTCATGACCTGCGGGCTGGAGACGACACGCGCCACGCCTTTGTTCTGCAGCGCATTGATGCGGGCTGCAAAGTTATTGCGCCCACCCAGCACCAACGACATGAAGCCACCCTGCCCTGCCGGAGTGATGTTTTGCACCGGCGTGGATCCCAGAAGGCTGTTGTCGCTGCTCGTTCCATTGCCAAACAAGAAGGAGTAGCGATCGCCTGTCAATCGCCAGTTGATTCCCAGCTCACGCAGTTTGTCGGTACTCAGATCGATGATGGTGGCCTCGATCTCCAGCGCCTGAGGCTCGATGTCCAGGGACTTAATGAGCTCATCGTAGTAAGGCAAACGCTCAGGCAGATCGCGCACGATCACCGCATTCAGACGGATATCGGCCTCAACTCGGGCCTGATTGGCAGCCGACGAGGCGCCCAGACCTTCGAGCAGGGAGGCATCCACACTAGCGACCTGAACGCCACCAGGGCGGTTACCCCAGGCTTGCTGCACCGTTTCTGCGGTGGCCAGCATGGGATTGGCGCCCGAGGCCCCCAGCGTTCCCTGGCGCGCCAAGCCCTGCCCACGCAGGCCAGGCTCTGAAGCGCCCCGGTACTGGGTTAACGCTGGCGACGGATTGCCTCTCTGCGCGGTCAACAGCGACCGCAAAATGCTGGCCACGCCGGGAATCACAGTCACAGTGCCACCGTACTGCGCACTCACATCCTGCGCCCAAGCGTATTTCAGGTAATACACCTTGAAGCCCACGGGCGCCAGCGTAGTGGACTGGCTTTGCTGGCCCGAGGCCAACTCTCCCACCAGTTCGACAAACCGGCGGTTGCCACTGGCAATCAATCCACCACTCTGACTGACCCGCAGGGTATTGCGTGAGTCCATGACCTGCATGTCTCGGGCAGTGCTGATCACCTGCCGTGCATCGCCCTGGCGCATCGCAAAAGTGCGCGTGGTGACTTCGTTGGGTGTGTAGATGTGCACCACCGAACCATCGTAGTAAGCCATCAAGCCAAAGGATTTTTGGATGTTGGAAAAAACACGCTCGGTAGGCCCTCGAAACACGCCATTGACGGCACCTTTGACGTTGGAGCTGACAGAGACGGGCACATCCATGGTGCCGAAAAAGTCCTGGAGGAATGCGGCGATCGGCTGCTCGCGCACCGTCATGTCAACCTGCCGGTCTTCAAAAGGAATGGGGGTGGCATGCACGGCCCCAGCGCTCAGCGCCAACCCCAAGGCACAACCGGCCACCCACAAGCGCCAGCCCCGTTCAAGCGGTACGGCGGCGCCATGCGCCAAGTGCTTTCGCACTTCTGCACTCTTTTTCACTCCCAGATCAGAACTCATTTTTTTATGTCAATGGAAAGGTAAAACACACAGCCGGCGGATCGCTGGCTACTTCTCTTGTGACGCGGCCTCCAGCATGGGCGCATCGTCTTTTCCGACATGGGCCAGCACGCCCAAATGCAAGGTCGGGATCAACTCGTGGTAGCTGAGGACTGGCGTGTCAAAGCACTCCACCTCAATCAGCTTGCGAACATGTCGCCGGATGTCCACCGCTGTGACGATGGCCGCAGGCTGGTGACGGCCAACGGCCTCTGTGAATTTCTGAATCAGTTGCGTGGTCTGGGCAGGGTCCAACGCCAGCTGCTGCACTCCGCCATTGACACGCACGGCACCGCGCAGCATTTCCTCGATAGACGGATCGATCAGCAAGGCATTCAGCCGTCCAGCAGGCGCATACCGGTAGCACAGCTGGCGCTTGAGACCAATACGCACCAACTCGGTCAATGCAAAGACGTCTTTTTCTCGCTGGGCAGCATCGGAAAGGGTTTCGAGAATGTCCCGCAGATTGCGAATGGCCACCTCTTCCTCCACCAAACGCCGAAGAATCTCTGCGACGCGGGCCAACGGCAAGGCTCGCAAGGTTTCCTTCACCACGTCGGGGAGATCCACACTGGCGCGTGTGAGCAAATGGTTGGTTTCCTGGGTTCCCAGAAAAAGCGATGCATTGCGACGCAGCGCCTCGCGCACGGCCATAGACAGCGCAGCAGGCGCACCCTCGGACACCATGGCGCCCTGGGCGACGGGAACCTCATGCACCATCAGCCGCCACGGAGCCTGCGCACCCAGGTTCTCCAAAGCCAGCGCGCCCTGCTCGCCAGAGGGTGTCCCTGGGCCGTTGGGGCCTTGCACGACATGAACGTCAATGCGGGGCAATCGCAGCCCCAGGTGCAGTTGAAAGTGATCCAACACACCTTCCAGTCCATGCAGAAGCTCGCGGCTGGCTTCTGCCGTGAGGCGGCCAGACGGCAACTCCAGCAGCAGCGGCACGTTAGGGCGTGCGGGAATGGCGTCGGTGGACATCAAATCAGGAGCATCAGCCGCCCGTCGGCGAACCGCCACCACCTTCGGGCCAACCCAGCGATCCCAGCGCTCACGCAAGGCCGGGGTCAGCATCGCCCCCGTGACAAAGAAGGCCATGCCCAGTAAGCCAAACACCACCGCAGGAAACCCAGGCACCGCAGCAAACAGCAAACACAAGCCACCCGCAACCAACAGTACGCGTGGCTTGGCGGTGAGTTGCCGCCCAATGGCGTCGCCCAAATGCTTGTCGTGCTCATCATCGGTCGTGCGCGTCACCAGCAAGCCTGCCGACATGGCACCCAACAGTGCAGGAATCTGCGTCACCATGCCATCACCGATGGCCAAGATGCAGTACTTGACGGCTGCCGCCGACATGGGCATGCCTTGCTGCAACACGCCCACAGCAAGACCACCGAGCAGATTGATGATGATGATGATGATGCCGGCGATGGCATCGCCCTTAACGAACTTCATCGCACCATCCAGGCTGCCGTTGAGCTTGCTTTCGCTTTCCAACTGCCGCCGCCGGCGACGCGCCTCATCTTTGTCAATCAGGCCGGATCGCAGATCCGAATCGATCGACATCTGTTTGCCAGGCATGGCATCGAGAGAGAACCGCGCGGCCACCTCCGCTACGCGCTCAGAGCCTTTGGCAATCACGATGAACTGCACCACCGTGATGATCAGAAAGACCACGAGACCCACAACCAGATTGCCACCAGCCACCATGTTGCCGAAGGTGTCGATGATGTGCCCCGCTTCGCCATGCAGCAAGATCATGCGCGTCGTCGCAATCGACAGCGACAGCCGAAACAAGGTGCTGATGAGGAGCACGCTCGGAAACACCGAGAACTCCAGCGGATTGGCCACATAGATGGCCAGCAGCAGCAGCAACACGCCACCAGAGATGTTGACAGCCACCAGCGTATCCAGCGCCCAGGTAGGCAGGGGCACGATCATCAGCGCGATGATGGCAACAATGCCCGCCACCAAAACGATGTCGGTGTAACGCGCTAAGCCCCCCCCTCGGTGATCGACCCGTGCAGCCGACCTGAAATAGCTCGCAAGGCTCACAGCGAGCCTTTCTCTGAGATCGCTGCAGCCAACCCGACCTGACTGCGACTGACGTTGCGCAACACAGCGTACTCCGCCAGCACCTTGCGCACGTATTCCTGTGTTTCCCGATACGGAGGGATACGGCGTCCGTGCTTTTCAACGGCCCCCTCGCCCGCGTTGTAGGCGGCCAGCACCAGTTCCAGGTCATTGCCGAACCGTTGCTGCAGGGTCTTGAGGTATCTGGCGCTCACCTGCAGATTGGTCTGCGGGTCATGCAATTGGTCTGCCCCCTCTACGCCAAACCTGCGGGCTGTCGGCAGGATCACTTGCATCAGCCCTCGGGCACCAGCGGGTGATACGGCGTCAGGCTGGTGCCGTGACTCAACCCGTGCAATCGAATGCAGCAGCAGCGGGTCGATATCGTGCTCGCGCGCTGCGTGGTCAACCAGTGGCGCAAGGCCTGCAGGCCCATGGGTACGCACTTGCAGGGACTCACTGGCGCGCACCGAAGGCTGCGACTTGGAATCTGGGCGCTGCTGCGCAGCGCGCGCACCAGGCCGCGGCGTGCTCACAATGCCCACATTCAGCAGACGAGACGAAGAGTGTCTGTACACCCCCATCTGCGCTGCCAGCACAGGCCGACCTGCCTTGCCCGAAGCCGCCTGGCACCCCCGTAAACGCACCTGCTCTTCACGCTCAGCAGGGGTGAGCAGTTGGTCCCACCCTGCGGCACATGCCGCTGGCGCCACCAGGACAGCCTCTGCGCCCCCGGCGCAGGCAACGCTGGCGAACGCCGCCCCCAGCAAACCCCAGGGGGCCACCCAGCGTCGGCAAGCCATGCGCAGCGCGGCACTGGAGACGTGATGAAACAAAGGGTGACGCACGGGAGGCATTTCTTTTTGAAATAGGTACAGACACGCAAGTGTTTGCGTACAACTTGTCGAATTTGTGGCAAAACGTGCCGCATCCCGTATCCATTTGTCAGCAACGAAACACAAATGCATTCGCACCACAATGGTGCTGTCGCATTTGTGCTTGCACCTTGTTTCAACATCCCCGTCGTTCCAGTCAGACTCCCCGACACTTCTGGACACCTTCCGGCGAAGGGGCCTCGCAGAACACCATCGCCGAGTCATCGACCCCAAAACGCGCGACGCAAGCATCGCCGCAGGGGGGCATCCCATGGTCTTGGCTGGCGCGCAGGCAGCCCCTCATGTACCGGATTTATCAACCTTCCCATCGACCCTCCAAGAGGACACAACAGCCATGGCAGGTACCGACGACAGTGGCGACAAGACAGAAAAGCCCACCCCCAAGAAGCTGCAGGACGCACGCAAAAAGGGAGAGGTTTCAAAAAGCAAAGACCTCACTGCCACGGCAACCCTGTTAACCGTGCTTTTGCTGGCCACGGTGGCACTTCCGCTCATCGGCCAACAGCTGACTGCACTCATCGACATCAGCCTGAGCGCACTGCGAGAACCCTTTGCCACCGCCATGCCCCGCCTAGTGCAACAGGCGCTGGTCACACTGCTGTCCATCGTTGCGCTGGTCATCGTGCCGGTTGCCGTGGTGGGAGTGCTGGTGGAGTTTCTGCAAGCTGGCCCGGTGTTGACGATGGAGAAAATCAAACCCAAGGCAGAGCACCTGAACCCCGCCAGCGGGCTCAAGCGCATGTTCTCTCTCGACAACCTCGTCGAGCTGCTCAAGTCCATCCTCAAGACGGCCCTGGTTGGCACCATTGCCTGGCTGGCGCTGAAGACCTTGCTACCGGACCTGCCCCTGCTCGCCAACAGCCGACCTGAAACCGTGGGCTCAGCGCTCTGGCACGCCAGCTGGACACTCCTGGCGTGGGCCACCGGTTCGTTCCTGCTGGTGTCCGCGCTGGACCTGGCCTGGCAGCGCTACACCTTCACGAAAAAAATGCGCATGAGCATGCGGGACATCCGCCAGGAAATGAAAGATGCCGAAGGCGACCCCCACCTCAAAGGCCAACGCAAGCAGTTGCAGCAAGAGTGGGCCCAACAAAGCGCCAACAAGGCCGCCGCTGGCGCACACGTGTTGGTCGTCAACCCCACCCACGTGGCGATTGCGATTGACTACCACCGCGATCGCTGCCCCGTGCCCACAGTGACGGCCAAGGCCCGGGACGACGACGCCCTGGCCATGCGCGAGGCGGCACAGGAAGCGGGCGTGCCGGTGCTGCGCAACATCGAACTGGCGAGGCAACTGCTCGCAGACACAGAAACCGGTGACATCGTGCCAGCCGAGCTGTTCGACATCATCGCCACCGTGGTCCTGTGGGCACAGGACGTGCGCCACGAGCTGGAGCTGGCACAAGAACGCGCAAACAACGCGACACCGAATACAGGCCCGCGTGCAGCCAAGCGCCCCGCCCCCGGCGAAGACCTCACCCGCTACGGCCCTGCAACCGCAAACACCGAGAGCCAGACCGCCAAAGGCGCGCGCTGGCGCAAACACCATTTCTCCCGCTACGTCCCTCGACGCTGGCGGCAGCACAACCCATCCTCGTCACAGCCATGACCACAACGCCAAGACACGACGCATCCCCAGCCTCCCCCCAAAACCCAAACAACGGTGCAGGCGATGTGGCAAACGCCACGGTCGCCCCCTCCACACCCACCCAGGCCCTCACGGCGACAACATCGACACCAGACGCAGGCACCCCAATGTCTTCTGGCCCTCTGGCAAGCGTGCTGGGCAGTGCACTGGCGCTGGCGTTTGTGCTCGCCCTGGCATGGCTGTTCTTGAAACTGCTGCACCGGGCCAGTACCTTGCGCTCGGGTCAAGCAACATCCCCGCTGCAAATCGTTCAGCACCTGTCACTGGGTGGACGCGAACGGGTGCTTGTCGTGCGCAGCGGTGACCTGGAGTACCTGCTCGGCGTCACCCCTTCGCAGGTTCAACTGCTGGACAAGCGCCCACACCAGTCGACTAGCGCCAGTCCAACGGACAGCTAACGCTATGCCATTGCCAACCGTGCTCGCTTGTGGTCATTTAGGCCTCTAGCGCTTTCTCATCAGGCGCTGGAAGCTATTCATTTGATAGCAATTGCCTGCCTTGCATTCAGCGCCCCATAGGTGTTCTTCCCAGCTAGGGTGATTCCCAGCTAGGAAGCATCCCAGTTACGCACAGCGCAGAGCATCGGCACACTGCGCCGCCATGCAAGTCACATCGTCCGGCGCCGCCGCAGTGTGGGATACCCCCACCATCGAGCCCATCACCCCAGCGTCTGTGGATGCCTACGACCCAGGCAGCGTAGACACCTTTGACACGGTCCACACCAAACCATTGCTGCTCGACGGCAGCGCGGGCTATGACACTGGCTACAACAAACCTCTCTTGGTGGACGAAGCCCCGGTCTACGAAACCGTATCCACCAAGCCTTTGCTGATCACCGACGACGGCAGTGGTGATGTGGCGTATGGCGTGAACAAACCCCTGCAGATTGACGCTGCCCCGGAATACGTAACAGTCCACACCAAACCCCTGCTGCTGACACCCGCCCAAGCCGCCAGCCCCGACGCAGCCACGGCCGTGGCCGCCCCCAAAGCCAGCGCCATGGAGATTGCGGCGCTGGAGCTCTTGCTGGCCGAGCCCGCCAACCAGGAAATGATTGCCCAGTTTGGCCCGCCATTAGCGCCACTGAACACCGCCACGGACGTGGGCCAAGGCATCCAGGCACGCTTTGGCACAGACCTGGGTGCGCGATTGACGCAGCTGCAGGAAGCGCAAGATGGCGTGCGAAACGAGTTCTTGCGTGCGCTGGACGATGCCAGCCAAAACCCTGGCCCCGATGTGCCTGGAAGCACTTTGGTTCCCGTCAGTGGGCAGGGCGAAAACGTGGTGCCTGAACACTGGACGTTTGATCCTGCTGTGTTTTCGCAGCACTACGTCCAAGGCGAAAGCCTCGCGCAAAAGGCGTTCGCCGACATGCACGGCAAAGACCCGCTGGAGTTTCACCCTGCAAGAGACATCTCGGACTCCCACACGGATCCGAGCTTCTATACGCTCGGATCGTTCCGGTTGACTCAAGAGAGCAAACCCAGCCAAGAACTGTTGCAACAGCATGGTGGTAGCGAGACCAACGATCAAAACAGCGTTCTGGCATATAGCCTGCAAAGGAGCTACACCCAACTCAGTCCGGACATCAACGCCGACCTGATCAACAAAGAGTACCTGTGGTTTGACCCCGTCAACGGATGGAGTACCCATGGCGACAACATCCAGGACAAGCAAAGCTTTCTAGACAAAGCCATGCCAACCCTGTTTGGCGCAGCCCTGTGCTTTATCGGGCTGCCTCCCGTCGGAAACTTCCTGGCGCAGGCCGGGGCAGGCACCTTTGTCCAAGGGGCGGTGATGGGGGCAGTGAGCAGTTCCATTACCCAGTTGGCCTCAACGGGCGAGCTCAACTTTGGCAGCATGCTGCGCTCCGCCCTGACAGGGGGCGTTGCCAGCGGCGTCATGGAGTTTTCGGGCATGAGGGAGATGCTCCAAAGCGCCGACCTGGGCACACGCAGCCTGGCCAACTTTGGCAAGGCAGGCCTGCAAGGGGTGCTGCAAGAAGCCACCGGCGGTAAGTTCAAAGAGGGCTTCATCAACAGCGCACTGGCCAGTGTTGCAGGCGAGGTTGGAGCCCACCTTGACAGTCAGATCCGTGAACTCAAAGACCTCAGCCCCGAGCAATCCAGCGCACTGAAGCTCATGAGCCGCGCCGCCGCCAGTGCATTGCGTGTGGCGGGTAGCAACGACCCTGCTTCAGGGTTTGCGAATGACTTTCTCAGCGGCGTACTGGAAGAGCAATACCAAAAAGCAAGCCAACCCACCCCAGGTGACAAGCCCAACAACGAATGGGTGCAAAGCCTGGGCGCGAGCGACGTGGACCCCACCCAAGCCCAAGGCCTACAGCCCGGGCGCAGCAGCCAAGGCCTGCGGGTCTCGGGCGATGCGCTATCGGACTGGAGTGATGAAATCGACGGTGGCATGAGCCTGACCGGCAGCATGGCCCCCGAGGTGCCCGCCATCAACGAGGCGGTGGTGGGCAAAGGCCAAGGCCCCCTGGCCGCACTGGCTGCCGCCGGGCTCAGTGCCCAGGAACAAAGGGCGGCCTACGGCCAACTGCTGGCCAGTGGCCAAGTGCGGCTGAACGCGCAGGGCGTGCCCGTGGTGCAGCCGGGGCAGGTGCTGCGGTTTGACTTGTCGGATACGAGCGCAGCGCAGTTGGGTGGGAGGGCCATTGCGGCCGAGAGTGGGGGGCGGGCTCAGCGCGAAGCGCAGGCTGCGCAGCAAGCAGCCGCCGCACGCCAAGGCATGAGCCCTGAGCAAGCCGCACAGATATACACCCAGTACGGCGGGCGCTCAGCCAGCTACGCCGGTTTGGAGCCCACCTGGAGCGGACGCATGGTGGACGTGGCTGGTGGCGGAGTGGATGCCCTGGGTAACCCCACAGGCATGCCTGAGCAGGTCTGGGTCAGCGATAAGCCGCCCACACCCTATGCAGAGGGCTTGGGCAACGCAGCACGCACGGTAGGGCATTTGGTGGATGGCGCAGTCCAGTTGGCAGTCAATGGCACCATCACCAGCATGGTGGTGCGCCCGGCCAGTGGCCTTGCAGCGCTGCCCGCGCTGGCCCTGGGTGGCACCGAAGCCTACACCGCCATCCAGCAAGACCTGCAGCAGCAGTGGAGTCCTGAGAGCAATAACCCAGGGGCTGTCGCCATTCGCCAGAGCATGGGGCAGATCCTCGCGCCTGTGGGGCAAACCCTGCAGCAAGTGCGCGATGCCAGCGAAAGAACATTCGGAGACGGATGGACCACCGCAGGCGTCACGGCTGCGCAAGCGGCACTTGAAGTGACCGGATTCTTGGGCGGCGTGGCGGCCATCCCGGCTGGTAGAGCGGCACTGGGTAACCTGGGCAGCGACATCCGGGTGGGATTCAATGCACTGGCCGATGCGATGCCGGTGGGGTCGGGGGACGCTGCGCGTGGGGGCCTGGTGTCTCAAGTGGGGGCTGTGGGGGATTTGGAGGGGGTGATCGGTGTTTCGCCGACTCGGGCAAATACTGCAGCGCACAGCGATTCACTCACACGCGCTGCGCCGCATGACCCTGCTCTCGGAGCAAATGGGGGAATGGTAAATCTTGCGGAGACGCAAGCCACGCTGGCAACGCAAATTGCTGACTTGCGCGCCACGTTGCCATCAGGGCCGAAGTCTGGTGGAAATATGGGTGTTGCACAGATTGACATCCCTGGCATTCAGCCAACGATGGCCGCGTCTAGCAAACTGGACGCACCAACTGTCGCACAGGCTTCCAATGGGTTCGTTGGACTAGTTCCAGAAACATTCCCGAGTACAGTTGTACCGACGGGAGGCACATCGCCGGTTCAATTACTCCGCAGTGTGGACTCTGAGGCGAAAATTCTGAACAACGTTGCCGCGCAATTGGGTGACAACACTGCAGCGACAGGAACGATTAATTTGCTGACGGAGCGCGCTCCCTGTGCAAGTTGCTTAAACGTGATTGAGCTGTTCAGAGCCAAGTACCCAAACATTACGGTTAACGTCTTTGATAACAACGGAAAGATAATTCCACCCACCAAAAAGGGGCCGTGAAATGGCTGCATACCAAAGTGAAGAACGGGTGACGTATCAGACGCTCAAGGAATGGGCATTGAACAGCTATTTTGATTTTTGTAGAGATCGCGGCATCACCATGGGCATGTCGCATCTTGAAGTGATTGGATACATTGATTACGACTTCGAAGACGGGTTTGAACGCTCAATTGAAGATTTGATGTGGCGAGTTGTGCTCTTGGTTTTATCTGGCGGATGGCACCCGGAATGGGACGCTCCGCAAAGGCAATTTATTGTTGATCGTATTGCCGAGCATGGATTAGATAGTCTGTTGGTTGATGTCCCTACGGAGGAGGCGGAGACATTCCAGCACGATCTCAAAATCCTCAAGCTGATCTGACGCAGAACCCAAAGCTAGGCGCTGCGCGCAGAGCATCGATATCAGTCCGTGCCGGGCATCAAACCCGCCCCGCCCTCGAATCTGCGGGGGTCAGGTCTTGCCTTTTGCCTCCACCTGAAGGCGCAACTCCAACCCGATTTGATGCGCATTCGGGATGTGAGAATCGCTCGCACCAATAGCTACTCCCGCCCGCCTGTGGCTACAACGGCGGTATAGGCACATTGCGATGGATATCCAACTGACTGGTTTCCCTACTGCCTTTGCTATTGATTTCAGTGATATCTCACGCCCGGGTGAGGCCACTTACGGCCGCTACGCGCTATGGCTAGGTGGTTACCCCTTGCGCGATGCGGATACCCCCGTGTGCTTGGACACCGTTTTGGCTTGTCTGCAGGGCGTCGCCAGTGCAAAGGCATCGCCGGCTTTGGCAATGGATGCCTTGTCTTCTCCCATGCAAATGCTGCGATGGATGCAAGAGCAGGAGGAAATTCACAAGCACTTCTTTTTGAACATCGAAGGTTTCGATGACTTCTTGAAGCTGTTCTCCAAAGACGCGGAAAGCACTTACCTCCACTGGGCGCTTCACCCCCAGGTGGCCCATCTTTCCATCTATGACGACTACCCCAAGGGCGTGCAGCAGCTGATCATCGGAAATATGGAGCTTCAGCGCGCTGTTGATCAATTTGCCAAAGAGCTTGAGGTGGCCAAAGCTCAGACCATGCCGCTGACCTCATGAGCGCCATACGCCAAGCCGCGAACACGCTATGGGTGACGGCCTGATGTCAACGGCGCGCGGAGCATAGGGCGCAGCAATTGCAAAAGCACCAAACCGATCGGCTGCGCACGCCATGACGGCATCGCAGTGATGCTTACTTGGCGCCGCCGCCCTAACCGCCCGTCGGCCCCTGGTGAAACACCAGCTCCTGCACTGGCTGCCCGCCCACCAGGTGCTCGGTGATGATGCGGTCCATGTTGGTGGGGGTGACGTTGTAGTACCAGGTGCCATCGGGTTGCACGCACATCACCGGGCCGCCTTTGCAGGCGGCAAAGCAGCTGACGCGACTGCGTTTGACGCGCAAGTCGCCGTCGTTCAAACCTGCTGCCTTGAATTTGGCGCCCAGGCTGTCAAACAGGTCTTGCGCCTCACCGTTTTGGGTGCAACGCGGACCGGTGCAGATGAGCAGGTGGCGGCGGTAGTCACCGATCTTGGGGCGCACGACCTCTGAGGTCGTTGTATCTGCGGCTACAGCCGCGTTCGTGCTGTCGGTGCTCATGCTTCGGCCTCCTCGGGGGCATCCTGCGCTGCGGCTTCCAGCGGGTTTTCGAGGGTGTCGCGGATGTACTCCACCGGCAGGCGGTGGCGCTGGGCCAGGGCCTCGATGGTGTCGCCCGCAGCGTGGTCGGCAAACAAATTTTCGAGCCAGCCGTTGAGTCCGGTGGAGAGCGACCGGCCCGGGCGCTCTCCCTCGCGCGTGGTGCCGCCTGCTTGCACGTCGTATTTGTTGGCATAGCCGCGCGGCGTGACCATGAGGCCGTTTTGCACCACGGTGTTGCTGTTGCCGATGAGCACGGTGCTGAGCATGCCGATGTCGGCATCGCTCATGTGCGCCAGCGTGGTGAACTCAATGCGCTCACGGCGGCGGTAGGCGCTCTTGACGATGGCTACGGGCGTGTCCGGGCTGCGGTGGCGCAGGAACAGGCGCTGCGCCTCTACGATCTGGCGCGTGCGGCGGCCGCTCTTGGGGTTGTAGAGGGCCACCACAAAGTCGGAGTACGCCACGGCATCCAGCCGACGCGCAATGGTGGGCCAGGGTGTGAGCAAGTCCGACAGCGAGATGGCACAAAAGTCGTGCGTGAGCGGCGCACCCACGCGGGCCGCGCAGCTGTTGAGGGCCGAGGCGCCGGGCACCACTTCGACCACGATGCCACCGGGCTCGGGCGTGCCGTTTTCATCGACGGCGGGCGGCGTCCACCCGGCCTGGAACAGCACCTCGAACGTGGGGCCGGCCATGCCGTACACGCCTGCGTCGCCCGAAGAGATGAGCGCCACTTTCTTGCCTTCGCGGGCGCGGGCCAACGCTTCGATGGCGCGGTCCAGCTCCTCGGTCATGGACTTGCGAATGATCTCCTTGCCTTCGATGAGATCAGCCACCAGCTTGATGTAGGTGACGTAGCCGATGATGGTGTCGGCCTCGGCAATGGCAGCGCGCG
This sequence comes from Acidovorax sp. 62, assembly GCF_002754495.1. Taxonomy (NCBI): domain Bacteria; kingdom Pseudomonadati; phylum Pseudomonadota; class Betaproteobacteria; order Burkholderiales; family Comamonadaceae; genus Acidovorax; species Acidovorax sp. 62. Next base: position 4,046,315 of record NZ_PEFJ01000001.1, on the reverse strand, counting down.
CGCGTGCCGTCATGTGCTCGGTGCTGCCGGGGCCGATGCCCACGAGCATGATTTTTCCTGCGGTCATGGGATCAGCCCTTTGCAGATCAAGCAGCCGACGCGGCGGGTGCTGCACGGCGCAGCAGACCTTCGTCGATGCAGGCCGTCAGCCAACGGTTGCCTTGCATGCGGCCTGCCAAGGCCACCAGGCCGATGGTCAGCAGCGGCTCAATGGCGACCAGGCTGGCGTACGAGGCAGCAAACAGCGCCCAGTCGGCCACGGGGGCTGCGTCGTTGCTGATGGACAGCCAAAAGCCCACCATCAGCGTCACGCCAGCGTAGTACACGGCGTCGAGCTTGAGCACGTTGGCCACGTTGATGCCTTGCATCTTCTTGCCCAAGGTGTGGTGCACGGTGAGCAATGGCACGGCCAGGCTCAGGAAGTTGACGGCCAGGTGGGCCATGTCTTGCGGCTCGAACACCACGGCTTGCACCAGCAGACCCAGGCCAAAGCCGAACAGCGTGGGAATGAAGCCAAACAGCAGGTAGATGGGCATGGCGCCCACCAGGTGCAGCTCTGACGGGCCCACAGGCAGATGCCAGGCCTGCATCAACACGCTGAAGAAAAACGAGGCCAGCGCCGTGCGCAGCCAAGCGGTGGGGCTTTTGAGCAGGCCCATGGCGTGGGCGCCCAAAAGGGCCGTGGCCGCTACGCCTGCGTAGGCCAGTTTTTCGGGGGAGATGATGCCGATTTCGATGTGCATGGGAGGTTTCCTTTCAAGAAACGTACGGGGTGAAAATGGGGTGGAGGGTGTTGGAGACGGCATCAACCCAACAGAAGCCGTTCACGCGGGGCCTGCCGAAGCGCCGCGCGAGGCTTCGACAAGCTCAGCCTGAACGGGGGGTGGGCCTGCAGTGGTCGGGCCCGGCGATGCAAAGGACGTTTGGCACACCATGCGGGCGATGGACACGGTGGCGTTCTTGCCATCGGGCCCACGCAGCTTGTGCTTTTCGACCACCAGGGCGCGCAGATCAGCCTGCGCGGCCAGCAGAGCGGCGGCTTCGCTCACCGAGGGTGTGCCCATGTAGCGCTGCACGGTGGCCGACGGGTTGGGCACCGGCACGGCCGCCAGTTGGGTGGCCGTGAACCACCGCAGCGGCCAACCATGTTGCTGCGCCAGTTGCAGGAAGGCAGCCTCGTCGGTCTTGGCCTCGATGCTGGCAAGCACCACCACATCGGCCAACGTGCCACCCGCCAGCGCCAGGGCTTGCTGCAGGCACTGCTGCACGGTGGCCAGGGGCGTGCCCCGGTCACAGCCCAGGCCAATGGCCAGGGGCTGCGCAGCTTGGATGGGCGTGGTGCAGGCCATCGCGGGCATGGCTCAGGCGGTGGTGACGTCAGCGGTCTGCCCGGCTGGCGGGCGGTACACCACCAGGCGTTCGGCCCAGTCGGCCCACAGGCTGTCTGGCACCTCCGCATCGGTCACCCACAGCACGGCCTTGTGGTGGTCGGGCCGCACTTGCGCAAAGGCGTTGAGGCATTCCACATTGGCGGGCAGCGGCGTGGGGCGTGTCCACCAGCGGGTGCTGCCAGCCTCTTGCACCAAAGCAATGGGCTCGCCGTTGACCACATGGGCCGAGACGCGGGTGATGTTGATCTTGGGGGCCTGCACGCGCCAGCCCAGGTGGCGGCCCAGGATGTCCACAGGGATGGTCTTGCCCACGTCCGATGCAGTGGTCAGCACGGGCGTAGCGCCCAGCAGGTCGGCAATGCGCTCGCTCATGGCGTTGGCGCCGCCCACATGGCCCGAGAGGACCGGGATGACGAACTGGCCAGCATCGTCTACCACCGTGATGCCGGGATCTTCGTCCTTGGACTTCAGCACAGGTGCAATCAACCGCACCACCGCACCCAGAGAGACAAAGAACACGAGCTGATCGTAGGCCGCAAACAGCGGAGCCATCTCATCGCGCAGAGCACCGTCGTAAGCGCGCACGGGGTTGGCCAGGCCTTCGAACGCCTGGGCAAACTTGGCGGCGGTGCACACATGGGCATCTGGCAAATCACGCGCCAGCTGGGCCGCCTGGGCCGCGCCGTGGCGGGTGATGGCGACGATGCAGACGCGTGTCTCTTGCTCAGGGTTCACGGGAGCAGAGAGCACCACGGCGGGTGATTCAGAGGAGGCGGTCATTCAGCGGTTTCCAATTCGGCAGAGAGGCCGTTGCCATCCAATGCGGGTAACGGCACGGGCGATGTCTTTTTGAGGCAACCCTTGATGCGCTCGCCCCGGATGCGGTGCGGGTTCTTCACCACCATGAGCGAGAGGTAGCTGACCTTGGTGCCACGCAGAGCGGGCAGGTCCACGCCGTTCACGCTGCGCTCGTCGGGCGCGCCCACGCGCTCGATGAACTGGGTGTGGGGCAGCAAGTCGCGCTGGGTGAGCCAGTCGATCAGGTCGTCCATCAGTGGCTTGACCTTCATGAGCACCAGGGTGTCGAAGTCGGTGAGCAAACGGTCCACCGCGCTCACGCCGTAGGCGGCTGGCACGATGGCGATGGTGTCGTCCTGCTCTGCCAGAGGCATGCCGCGCGCGGCGCAGGCGGCCGCGAAGGCGTTCACACCGGCAATCACGGGCACATCGATGCGCGCATCCAGCGCCTGCACGGTGCGGGCCAGGTGCCCAAAGGTGGCGTAGGTGCTGGCATCGCCTTCCACCAAAAACAGCACGTCCTGCCCGGCCAGCAGCCAGGGCAACACTGTCTCTGCGGCGCGCATCCAGGCGCGGGCGAGCTTGTCGCCGTCATGCGTCATGGGGAACAACAACATTTGGTGCTGGGCGGGCCGCGTGAGCCCGGCGCGCTGCACGATGTCGAATGCGTAGCTGGGTGTTTTGGTGCTGCGGGCGGGGTAGGTCCACACGGCATCGGTGCGCTGCAGCTGTGCCCACGCTGCGCGGGTGATGAGGCCAGGGTCGCCAGGGCCAAGGGAGACGCCAATGAGGCGGCCCAGTGCAGGAGTAGTCTGAAGCGTGGTCTCGCTCATGCGCCCTCCCCTTGCTCGACGGGCACCGCGACGCCCTCGCCACGCTGCGCGCAAACGATCCACACCGGGTTCTCTGCCGCCATGCGGTGCATGTGCAGGATGGGCTTGCTGCGGGCGGCTTGCAGTTGCAGCACATCCCACACCGCACCCTGAGCCTGCAAGGCGTGCGTGGCGCTGGCCAGGTTTTCGAGCGTGACGAAGTTCATCACCAGCCAGCCCCCCGCACGCAGGCGGCGCAGGCACAGGCCAATCAGCTCCTGCAGCTCACCGCCCGATCCGCCAATGAACACGGCATCCGGGTCGGGCCAGGCGTCCAGCCCCTCAGGGGCTTTGCCGTGCAGCAGGGTGTGGTTGCTCACGCCAAAGGCACGGGCGTTCTGGCCTGCAATGGCGTGGTCGGCCTCGTTCTTCTCGATGGCCCATACATGGCCTTGGGGGCACAGGCGGGCGGCTTCGAGTCCCACCGAGCCGCTGCCAGCGCCAATGTCCCACACCCGGCTGTCAGCGTGCAGCTGCATGCGGGCCAGCGACACGGCACGTACCTCTTGCTTGGTGATGAGGCCCTTGTCGGGTTGGCGCTGGTGGTAGGCGCTGTCGGCCAGGCCCATGCGCACAGGCTGCGGGCGCACTTGGCTGCGCACCAGCACCACCACGTTGGGGTCGGCATAGGCTTGCTGGGCTGCATCGTGGGGTGATAGCTCGGCCACCACACGCTCGTCGGGTGTGCACAGGCGCTCAGCCACGGCCATCTGAAAGTCGTCGCCCAGGCCCTCGGCCACGATCAGGCGCGCTATGCGATCGGGCGTGTTGTCGGGGCTGGTGAGCACCAGCAAGCGGTCGTGCTGGCGCAGGCTTTGCGCCAGGGCATACAGGCCGTGGCCGGGCTCCGCCCCCACTCGCCATTCGCCAGCATCCTTGCTGTGCACGGACACGATGCGCGCGTCCTGCCAGGCCAGGCCCAGGCGGGCGCAGGCGAGTTGCACGGTCGAGAGGTTGGGCAGCACCTCCACCGCCTCGATGCACAGGCGCGAGGCGAGGTAGCTGGCAATGCCGTGGCACAGCGGGTCGCCCGTGGCCAGCACCACGCTGGTCTGGCCTGCGTCGCGCGCGGCAGCTATCCAGCCGGGCACGGCGCTGAGCTGGCCCGTCAGATCGCGGCGCTGGGCATGGGGGGCGATGTCGTCGTCCAGCAGCGCCAGCGTGCGGGCACCGCCAATGACCCAATCGGCCCGGCGCAGCAGGGCCAGGGCTGTGGGGCTGAGGCTGGCGGCGCCATCGTCGAGCACGCCGATCACTCGGCAAGGTTGGGGGTCGGTCATGTGGGTTGTGAAATGGAAGAATCGGCTTCGGCCACCTTCAGGCCATCGAAGTCACACACCAGCACCTGCAGGCGGAACTTGCCACCGTAGCGGTCAGGGGCCATGAGCGTGTGCACCACGGCCCGGGCCAGCGCTTCATGAAAGGCTGTGGCCAAGCCCAGGGCCTGCATGCGCTCGGCGGCAAAACGGGCGGTTTCAGCAGCAGCAATCTCGGCGCACACCTCGGGCGGGGCACCAATGCCTGCAGCCAGTTGCGCGAGCAGCTCGGTGTCCACCTCGGCGCGGTTGGCGTGGGTGATGGTTTCGCCCTGGGCGATTTTGGTGAGCTTGCCCACCATGCCGCCAATGACGACTTCGGCGAGGCCTTGGGCCACGGCTTCATCAAGCGCATAGCGCAAAAAGTCGCCCATTTGGACAAAGCAGGCAGGGGGCAGACCAGCGCGCTCCTTCATCGCAAACTGCTCGGTGCGCCCGCCTGTGGTGAGCACCACCACACCGTGGCCCAGCGTGGCCGCCACCTGCACGCCCTGCACCACGCTGGCGCGGTAGGCGGAGGTGGAATACGGCTTGACGATGCCGGTGGTGCCGAGGATGGAGATGCCACCCAGAATCCCCAGGCGCGCATTGAGTGTCTTCTTGGCCATGTCCACGCCTTGCGGCACGGAGATGGTGACCTCCAGCCCCGCATGGGCCAGCAACGTTGCACCTGCGGCGCGCACGTTGTCTTCGATGTTGCGGCGGGGCACGGGGTTGATGGCGGGGCCGCCCACTTCCAGCCCCAGCCCGGCCATGGTGACGGTGCCCACACCAAAGCCCCCGCACAGACGCACCACACCCGCCTCGCCGGGCAGCACACGCACATCAGCGGTGAGGTGGGCCTTGTCGGTGCAGTCGGGGTCGTCGCCCGCATCCTTGATGACCATGGCATGGGCGGTGGAACTGAGGGTGCTCGCATCGCAACGCCCATCGTTCACCGCAAAACGCACCGTGTCGCCGTTGGGCAGCAGGCAGTCCACCGCATCGGGCACCGTGCCATGCACCAAGCCTTGCACGGCGGCAGCGGCGGCGGCGGCAGAGCAGGCCCCAGTGGTGAACCCGGTGCGGGTGCCACGGCGAACGGTTTTTTCCATCATGGCGGTGTCAGCCCTGGGCTGCAATGCCCATCAGGTGCTTTTGCCGCGCCTCGGCCAACGCCAGTAGCGCATGCAAGGCGGCCACCACCAAGGTGGAGCCCCCCTTGCGCCCACGGATCACGATCCATGGCACTTCGTGCTGGCTGGCAATCAGGTCTTTGGACTCGGCCGCCGACACAAAGCCCACGGGCATACCCACCACCAATGCCGGGCGCACGCCCTCTTCGGCGATCAGCCGGGCCAACTCGATCAGCGCCGTGGGGGCGTTGCCGATGCCCACGATGGCCCCGTCGAGCAAGCCCCGCTGGTGCGCCTTGCGCATGGCCTGCACTGCGCGGGTGGTGTCTTGCTGCTGGGCTTGCGCGATCACGTCCGCATCCGATATGAACTGGTGCGTGTACATGCCAAAGTGCGCCAGCCGCGGCTGTGACAGGCCCGAGCAGATCATCTCCACATCGGCCACCACGGGCGTTCCCCCACGCAGCATGGCGGTGATCCCCGCCTCCACGGCATTCAGGTGAAAGTCGGTCAGGCCGTTGAACTCGAAGTCAGCATTGGCATGGATCATGCGGCGCACGATGGGCCACTGCTCGGCCGTGTAATCGTGGCCCTGCACCTCCGCATCGATGATGGAGAAGCTGTCGTGCTCAATGGCCTGCCCTGCGCGGGTGAGCTGCTCGGTGACAGTGTTGACGGTGCTCATGCGGGCTGCACTTCGTGATGGTGATGATGGTGGTGGTCGTTTTCGTGCAGATGCACTACGGCCTCTGCAGCCGGGGCATGGGTGTGCTCATGGCTATGACCGTGGCCCAAGTCGTGGGCAATCTCGCGGTACTTGCAACCGTCGCAGGGCAGCTTGCTGTCGGGCACACCCGCACGCAGGTCGGCCACACGCTGCTCCAGCAGGGCGAAGATTTCTTTCTCAAACCCGAAGTACGAGGCCTGCGCAAACCGCACCTGGGGATACTGCTGGCGCAGGTGCTCCACCTGGCGGGCAATGCGCTGCATGAGCGTGCCGGTGAACAGGTAATACGGCAGCACCACCACCTGCTTCATGCCCAGCAGCACCTGGCGCTGCACCGCGCGCTCCAGGCGCGGCCAAGTGATGCCGGTGAAGGCCAGGTCCACCAGCTCGTGGTCGGTCTCTTCCATCAGCCAGCGGGCCATCTTGGCCACATCGCCATTGGCCTGCCGGTCGGACGAGCCGCGCCCCAGAAGCACCACGCCCGTGGTGGTAGGGTCGGGCATATCGAGCTGGCCCATGCACTGGCGCAAATTGCGGCGCAGCACCGCCAAAATGGGATCACAAGCCGTAAGGTGTGGGCCGTACAAAAACTCGGTGCCCGGGCAATGCTCGCGCGCGTGCTCGATGGCCTCAGGAATCTCCATCTTCACGTGGCCCGCCGCGTTCAGGATGAGCGGCAGCACCAGCACGCGGCGGGCGTTGCGCCCGGCTTGCTGCAAGCCATCGTGCAGGCTGGGGGCGGCAAACTCGATGAAACACACCTCAATGTTCCAGCCCGGCTGGCGCTCGCGCCACTGAGCCACAAAACGGTGGATTTCGTCGTTGCCCTCGCTCTCGCGTGAGCCGTGGCCGATGAGCAGAATGGTGTCGTTGTGGCGTGCGCCGAGGTGTGTACCGTGGGGCGTGGCTAGGGTGTGCATCAAGAGGTCTCCGTGGGCGTGGCAGGCACGCTGGCCTTGCGAAAGCGGTGGGTGAAGCTGGCGTCGTACAGCTTGGACTTGGCCAGCGTGGGCCAGTGGCGTGCGCCCAGATTGGGGCTGGCAATCACCATGGCCTGGCTGACCACCTTGGCGTCGCGGCAGCGCTGGCGAATGTCGGCCAGCGTGCCGCGGATGATGAGTTCTTCACCCGGCCAGCTGGCCTTGTGCACCACCAGCATGGGGGCGTCCTCGGCCCAGCCAGCGGCGCGCAGCTGCTCTTGCACCTTGTGCAGCAGGGTGATGGACAAGAAGATGCACAGCGTGCAGTGGTGGCGCGCCAGTTCGGCCAGCGACTCGCCTTCAGGCATGGGCGTGCGGCCTTCCACGCGGGTGAAGATCACGCTTTGCGTGACCTCGGGCAGCGTGAAGCTCTCTACAGCCGCCGCTGCCGACGCCATGGCCGATGACACACCCGGCACCACGCGCACGGGCACGCCTGCGGCATCCAATGGCTGCACCACTTCGATCAACGCGCCGTACAGCGCCGGGTCGCCGGTCTGCAAGCGGATGACTACCGCGTGCTGCTGCGCCTGGGCAATGAGCCAAGCGGCCATCTGCTCCAGCGTCATGTCCTTGCTGTCGGCAATGCTGCAGCCCGGCGGTGCCCAGCGGGTCACGGCCTCGTTGACCAGCGAGCCTGCAAACAGGATGGCGCCAGCGCGCTCGATGAGCGAGCGGCCCTTGACGGTGATGAGCTCTGGGTCACCTGGGCCCGCGCCCACAAACCAGACGGTGCCGACCGTCATGGCTGGCGCAGGCACAAGGAGGCCCACCCTGTCCGCAAGGGAGAGGGATGGCACGCCAAACGCCGCGCCGCTGGCACGCAGGCCAACATCAAATCAGAAACCATGGACAAAACCCGGATGCACCCAGACCCCCTGCTTCCCCGCAGGTTCTGTGACATGGGTGGGCACGTGGCTCACCCGCTTGTCGGCCGGTCTCCGGGCTGGCGAGGTGTTCCTGTGAATCCTTCCCAGGCCATGAAGACCCAGTGGACATGTGACGCAGGCTGAAAGCGGTGCTTTCTCTCGCTTACCGTTGCGGGGGCAGCTCAGGTTAAGGGCGACTCGTGGTGGGCCGCGCTCTCCTGATTCCCGTTTAACTGTGCCGTCGCAATGACGGCACGAGCACCAACGGGGGCGAGTATAGGGCACGGCACCGTCAGGGCACCTGCAGCCGTCAGCACAACCCCTGGCCTGGCGTGCGGGCCCATTGCTCCAGCCCATGCCACACCCCTTGCACGCCATCTGAGTCTGACGTCTGCAGGCCGTGGTTGCCCCCCGCCAAGCTGCGCACGCAGTATGGCGCTGTACGACCCTGGGCAACCCGGGCAAATTGCCGGTACGCAGCCGCAGGCACAAGCTCGTCCCTCTCACCCCACACCTGCAGCAGCGGCCAGGGTCCGTCAACGAGGGGCTGCTGCACAGGCCAGTGCCACAGGTCTCGCCAGTAGCGCAGGCTGCGGCCTTGGTGCACGATGGAGTCTGGGGCTGTGCTGGCCTGCATGCGGTCCAAGGCGTCCCAATCGGCACTGTGGCCCGTGCGCAGTGCCTGAAGCCGCCCGGCTTCGCGCGGGTCCAGGCCACTGCCAGAAACCATCACCATGCCCGCCAGTCCAGGCCCGGCAGCCACCGCCAAGGTGGGCAGGAGTTCCACCCCCTCGGAGATCCCGACGAGCAGCAGGGGCTGCGGCGGACCATCCACACGGGCAGGTGGCGGCATGGCGACGATCTGCTCCAGCGCAGCCCGGGCGTTGACCGCCCAGTGGGAGAGGCTGTCCGTCTGCACAAAGTGGGGCGGGCAATCGGCAGGTGCGGTGGTGTCCTGAGGATGCACGCCGGGCTTGTGCAGCACCGTCACCTGGGCATGCAGCAGGCCCCTGAAGTAGCGGTCTGCCAAGGGGCCCATGCCCGCGCAGCCAGAGCCCGGAATCACCACCACGCGGTAGCGCAAGGGCGGCGCCAGGGGGCCGCGCTGCAGCGCCCACAGTGCTTGCGTTGGGCCCTCACCCACACTGATCCCGCTGAGCCGCAGGGGTGCAAATCGCACAGCGCCCTGCCCTTCAACGGTCTCTGCAGGCGCAGGCGTCTGCGGTGCTGCGCAGCCGGCCACACCCGCGACAGCGCACGCAAAAAAGGCCAGCGCAAGACTGGCCTTCACGGTGCGCTGGCGCAGCGAGGGCGCCATGGCGTTCATCGCCACGCTGTGCCCGGCATCACTTCAGGATGATGACCTGATCAGGCTGCTGCGGCACAGGCATGGGCTGGGGTTGGCCGCCGTCTGCAGGGTAGGCCATCGGCTGTGGAGGCCGCACGCCACGGGACAGGTGCGCATCGGTGTAGCCCAGTTGGGTGGCCAGTTGCACGTACACGTCTTGGGCCAGGCTTTGCGAGGTTTCGCGGATCACCTTGGCACGGTTGGGCGGGGCAATGTCGCCACGCGTGGACAAAATCTTGGTGTCGTTGCCCTGGCCCTGGGCCGAAAACGCTGCCTTGATTTCATAGGTGCGGGTGTTGATCAGAGAGAAGTCGGCCAACAACTGCAGGCCGTACTGGCGTGTGGCGCTGCTGCTGCCTTGCAGGGGCGACAGGGCATCGGTGAAATCGATGCTGGAGACCACGCCGAACAGCACGTAGTCGGCGCCGTTGAATTCGCCCTTCTTGATGCGGGCGATCACATCGGTCACCTGGGGCTGTGCCTTGGGCGTGGCCATCTTGCCGCCCTGCACTTGGTTGAGCACCTGCTCGGCCTTGGAGGCCTGGGGCGCACCGGCGTCAAAGCCCTTGCCCTGCACCAGGCGGAAGTAGGTGCCTTGCAGCAAAGCGCCCTTGATGTCGTTGGTGTAGCCGCCCAGCTCGCGCTGCTCAATGTAGCTGTAGCTGCCCGCCACATAGGTGCCACTGGACTGCTCGGACGCCTGCACCGACTGGCTGCCAGAGTACGAGCCACCGCCACCATATGCCCCATGGCTGTGGCTGCCGCCCTGGCTGCTGCGCGCACTCATCTGGGCGCTGCGCTGGTAGGCGCCCGCCACAAAATACTCGGACACGCGCTGGGCATAGGCCAGGTCGGTCACGGCAATCTTGGGGGCCGCATTCTGCGCCTGGGCGCTGCCGCCCCAGGCCAGCGTGGTGGCGGCGATCACGGCCAGTGCCGTGTGCAAAGTGGTTCTGCGTTGCATGGTGTGCTCCTTGTGAGCTGATTGAATGGTTTTTACTCGGCGTGGGTCATCTCACCCCAACCCACGAAAGCCACACCGCCGTGCGAGACTGGCACTACCCAGGCGCGGGACGCCAAGCAAGGGCCGCCCCGCAGCGAGGGCGTCGTCCCCCTTCCCGGCGAAGCCGAGAGAAGGGGGAAGGCGCGCAGCGCCTCAGGGGGATGTCACTTCTTGCTCGTTTTGCGAATCTCTTTTTCGTCCTGCCATTCGATCGTGCCTTCCTGCACGTCAAACATCTTCAGTGTGAACTTGTAGAACACGTCCTTGGTGTTGTTGTTCTGCTTGACGATGCTGGTCAGCTCGCCTTCGAGCTGGTATTTGGCCGCCGTCATCTGGCCGACCTTGGCCGTGGTGTTCTGCTTGTACAGGCCGCTCTGGTTCTGGCGCTGCAGTTCGTCCACGCCCTGCTGCATTTCATTGATGGAGCGCGTGAAGCGCACCTTGCCCGACTTGACCAACGCGGTCTGGATCGAGTTCATCACATTGGTGGTGTCGATGTACTCGCTGGTCTTGTTCTTGACAGTGGAAATGGTCACCGTAGGGCGGCCCTGGAAGATGCCGGTTTCCAGCAGGCTGCCGGTCATCTTCTCAGCAATCATCTGCAGGTCGGACGAGCCGAATTCGTTGGTCACCAGTTCCACGCCCTTGGCGTCGCCGTAGTTGACCTGGCGGTCAAAACGCACGGTGGGGGAGGACAGGTTCTGGCAGGCCGACAGGGCCAGCGTGCTGGCCGCAAAGGCCACGATGAGCGCAGTGCGCTGGAAGGTGTTCTTGGTCATGGTGTTGATTTCTTTCATAAGACAGGGCGGTTCACACTACCGGAGGCTCTTGAAACTGGCGCTCCCCCGCCGTAGGCAGCCGCGCAAGGGCCTTTGCTGGCCGCGCCGCCCCGCCGCGCTGGCTGCGTCCCCCACCCACGCGAAGCGTGAGAGAGGGGGAAGGCGCGCAGCGACTCAGGGGGTGCTTCATAGCTTCAGCGCGGCTCCACGTTCATTTCAAGGCGCATGTCCACCGCAGCAGCGGTGGGGGCTACGCTTTTGATGGTTTGCTGGCCCAAGCCCAGCACGGTGAGCTGCTTCCACGACTCACCATCGCCCACCTGGTTGCCCACGTTGTCCAGCCACTTGAAGCGGTAGAACAGCGTGCGGTCGCTGCGCACCGAGCTGGACAGGTCGGCCTGCACCGCCAGGATGTCGTTCTTGCGCACCAGGCGCATCTCGCGCACAGCGATGCCGTTGGCTTCACCGCGCAAGGCCACTTTGGAAGCCACAGCGAGCGGCGTGGCAGGGTCGTGTTGTTGGGCGCTGGCAGCGCCAGCCAAACCCACGCAGGCGGCGCAGATGGCGCTCAGGATGATGCGGTTGGTCATTCAAAAGACTCCTTCAGGCAAATCGTGAAATGGGCCGATGGACTGGGCGGGATTCGCTCAGTTTTTAGCGGCAGGTGTCGGGGCAGCCGTGGGGGACTTGGCCACAGGCTTGCTGGTCGTGGTGCGCGTGGCGGTGCGCGCGGCGGGCTTGGCCGCAGGGGCGGCGGCTTCCACAGGCACAGAGCCTGCAGGAGCGAGCTTGCCCAGGCTGGCCACATCGCCCATCAGCACCGTGTTTTCGTACAAACGCAAGGGCACCAGGGCGTACTGGCCGTCGATCTTGATCGGATCGGGCAAGGCGCGGCCATTGACGCTGACCACATGCTCACCTGGAGGCAGGTAGCCACGGGCAATATAGACCCGGCCCGGCAACATGCGCCACAGGCGGTCATCGGCTACTTCGGTGGCGGCAGAGGCCACCGCACCAATCAGGCCACCCACCAGGCCACCGCGCTTTTGCAGCTCGTTTTGCACCACGCCTTTGGCCACAGCGCGGGTCACACCACGCAGCACCATGCCGGGCATTTCGTCCTTGAGGGCGCGACGGGCCATCACGTTCACGTCCACCACCTTTTCCAGCTTCAGGTTGGTACCTGCGGCCGACAGCGTAGTGAGCAGCGGGTCAGTGGAGGGCTCGATGATGGGGTAAGAGATGCTGGCGGTGACCATGCCACGGCCCGTGGGCACGGGGATGGTGAAGGCCTTGGGCTTGCGCGCAGGCGCGTCACCGGCTTCGACTACGAACAGCACGTCGGTCATGCGCTGGCGGCGCTTCCAGGTGAAGCTGGTGCGGTTGTCCAGGCCGCGCAGGCCCTCTTCCAGCACCCCCGTTTCAGGCTTGAGTTCAATGGCTTTGCGGTAGCCAGGGGCGGCCAGGCCAGACTCGCCCAGCACTTCGTACATAAAACCCGCCAGGTAGTGGCTCAGGGCGTTCTGGTAGCCGTTCTTCAACGCCAGCACTTCGGGGTCGTTGAGGGTTTCAACGGGGTAACCGTTGAGTTCCTTGCCGCCTGCAGCGGCGCCTTTGGACTTGGCTTCTTCTTCCGCCGCCAGGGTTTCCTTGGAGCGGAACTCGGCAATGATGGCCTCGCGCTCGTGCGTGCGCTTGATATCGACCCGGGCGTTTTCAAAGTCGCCCACGGCCACGCGGTTCAGGGCCAGGCGGGTGGTGAGCCACACCTTTTCGTAATCTTGGCCCTCATAGTTCTTGAGCCGCTCGCTGATCAGGGCGGCACCCACGGTGCCCATCAGCTTGGAAGGGTTGGTCTTGGCGGTTTCTTCCCATTCCTTGACCTTGATGTCTGCCAGCAAGAAAGCGTTGGTGCTGTCCTGGTAGCGGCGGTCCATGCGCAGCAATTCGCCGCGTTCCAGGTTGTAGAGCAGTGCGGTCTTGTCGTCCTCGCTCTTGGCAGATGCCTCCAGTTGCTGCAACGCGGCTGGAATGCCGCCCGTGCGACCGGCCGACTGCACATCGGTGGCCAGCTTGTCATGGCTTTGCATGCTGGCGCAGCCCGTCAGGGCCGCGCTCAGCGTCAGCACCCACAGCAAACGGGGGCGAAAGTGCGCAAGAGTTTTCATTTTTTTCCTAGGAGAACGGTAAACGGGATCTCAGAAAGCCCTGCAGGACCCATCACATCCAGCCCGGTAGGCCAACGCGCGCCAAGTCTGTGCCGCCGCAACGGCAGGCGAAATGCGCATGGAAACCGGGCAATCAACGGGATGGATCGGATGTCACGGTGCGCCCCCTCCCGGCGCGCAAACGTGTCAGGCAGCTCCCTCAAGCTGTGAGTTTTCTGGAAATTGTGTTGGCAGATGTAGCCAGCCGGGAATGTAGCAAAACGTTGTATCTTTTCTGTAACCAAGCGGGCCTGCAGTGGCGCCAGCAGGTGGGAGTGGACAAGCGGCTCGGCCATGGCGATCACCGGCGCTGGTCCTGCAATGGCATGCGGTAAATCCACACCACCCGTCCACCTGGGGCCCGCAGCTGGGCGCGGGGCAGCACGCCAGGCACAGCAAACTCCAGGCTCACCAGCCAGGCGCCGGGGGCCATCTCGGCTTGGGCCTTGGCCGCAGCGCGGGCCATGCTCTCAGGCCGCTGAAACAGGTACACCATCTGGTAGCCGCTCCAGTCGGCCTTCCACATGTCGGCCCGGCGTACCCTAGCCCAGGGACAGCGCAGCGCGCAGGCCACCCGCAGCAGCCAACTCCACTCAATACCGTGCAGCGCCGCATCGGGGTAGGCGTGGCGCAGGGCCAGCAGGCCATCGCCCAGGCCGCAGCCTGCGTCCAGCACCTTCGCGCTTGCGGGCAAAGGGGCCTGTACAGCCAGGGCCTGCAGGGCATGGCGGGGGGTAGGGAACAAGGGGGCATCACGCCAGGCGTTGAGCGGGTACACCAGCAGCAGCAGCGCCAAAGGCACCAGCCAGGCCCAGGCGGGCAAGGTGGCCATGCCCGTCAATGCCAGGGACAAGGGAAAGCCCACCGCTATCAACCCGCGCCGCCACCAGCTTTCACCCAGCAAGCTGGCCGCTGTGCCCAGCAGGCAGGGCAGCAGCATGGCCCACAGCGAGGGCACCACGGGCTGGAGCGTGATGAACAGCAGCCAGGCAGCCGCCCAGGCCAGCAAGGCAGGCAAGGGCCAGGGCAGGCGCAGGGACACCATCATGCGCACCCATCCGCCACAGGCAGCGCAGCACCGCAGTGCCACAGCGTGGCTGCGGGCCAGGCAATGCAATCAAGACAAGGGTGGTTCATGGCGAGGGCTGGAGGAAGCACGGCGCACTCCAGGCGCCGGTCTGCAGCGGGCAGTGTAGGCCGGTTGGGCGTGTTTTCCAGGGCCCTCAGGCCTTCGCCAAGGCCAGGGTTGTGCCAAAGTTCACATTCGCGCCCGCCGGGCTGTCAACGCGCCCCAGCCAAAGACCATTGCCGCCGGGGATCTCTGGGGCGCCCCATGGCGCAATCGGCACCAGTCGTGGGGCCGCGCTGCGAACTACCCAGCCATTCAGCCGCGCAGTCGCTCGATGAGGCCATTGAGTTCTTCGATGGAGCCGAACTGGATGGCCAGCTCGCCCATGTCTTCCATTCGCCCTGCCCGCTTCACACGCTTTTTGACGCGCACTTCCACGGCGGCCATCAGCAGGTCCGACAGCTCTTCCTCCACGCGCTTCATGTCGCGGGACTTTTCCTTCTTGGGCTTTTGCGGCACCAGGTTGAACTCGGCGCCGATCTTTTTGACCAGGCTCTCGGCCTCGCGCACCGACAGCTTCTTGGCCGCAATCTGGTTGCCCGCCGTGATCTGCGCGGCGCGGTCGAGCGACAGCAGCGCGCGGGCGTGGCCCATGTCGATGTCGCCGGCCATCAGCATGGTCTGCACCGGATCGGCCAGGTTCAACAGGCGCAGCAAGTTGCTGGCAGCACTGCGCGAGCGGCCCACCGCCTGCGCAGCCTGCTCATGCGTGAGGCCGAACTCGCGGACAAGGCGCTGCAAGCCCTGCGCTTCTTCCAGCGGGTTCAGGTCTTCGCGCTGGATGTTTTCGATGAGCGCCATGGCCGCAGCGGCCTCGTTGGGCACATCGCGCACCAGCACCGGCACCTCGGCCAGGCCAGCCAGGCGGGAGGCCCTGAAGCGCCGCTCGCCCGCGATGATTTCGTACTTGCCAGCATGCTCGCCATCCGTCAGGCGGCGCACAAGAATCGGCTGCATGATGCCCTGGGCCTTGATGGACTCGGCCAGCTCGTACAGCGCGCCTTCGTCCATGCGCGTGCGCGGCTGGTAGACGCCCGGCACCAGCTCGGTCAATGGCAGCGTGCTGGGCAAACCCGCCTGCACGGCCTGGGCTTGTTCGACTTTTTCCTCGACCTTGGGGCCGAGCAATGCTTCCAGGCCGCGGCCGAGGCCCTTGGGTTTTTTGGTGACCATGAAATGCGTCTCGCGAAAGAGAAAAGGAATGGAAAGAATCAGCGGTCGATGATGACCAGCGTGCCATGGCTGCCAGGCGCCACGGCGTGGGGCACGCCTGCCGGGACGATGAACACCTCACCCGCGTTCACCTCGGTGATCTGCCCCTGCAGGTCCAGGCGCATGCAGCCGTCGAGCACCAGCAGCGCCTCGTCAAAGTCATGCGACTCATCGGGGTAGGCAGCGCCGTCCATGCGCAGCACCTTGACGTTGCTGCCCGCGGCCTGGCCCACGATGGTGGAAGCCCAGGCGCGGGGCAGCTGGTTGGCGGTTGAGATCAGATGGGTTTTGGACATGGGTTAGAAATGCGGGGTTGTCAACGCGAAGCTCGCGCCATGGCCTGGCGCTTTTTGCGGCTGCGCCACAAGCGCAGCCAAACACCCCAGGCCACCGCCAGCAGCACCAGGGCCAGCATGAACTGGCCCAAAGCGGCCACCACCACGGCGCTGCTGGGCAGCAACCAGGCCAACTACCACTTGCAGCGCTTCCAGCGGCACATAGAGCTGGGCAGGGCGGCGCCGGGACGTGGCAGCCGGGGCCTGCACGGCGTCCGCCACGGGCGGGCGATTGCGCCACAGGGCCCAGCGGCTCATTCCGCATGGGCCAACTGGGTCAACCAGCCGTGCCCCTCTTCCCAGTCGCCCAGCCCGGATTCCGCATTGATATGGCCGCGCTCGCCGTAGTCCACAAACCGCGCGCCCCAGGCCTCGCCCAGGCCCTGCACGCGCTCGTAGCTGCAGTACGGGTCGCTCTGGCTGCCCACCAGCAGGGCCGGGAATGGCAGTGGCTGCCGCGCAATGGGCGCCCAGCCGTGGATCATGGCGGCGATGTCGGGGCGCTCCACATCGCCCGGGGCGACCAGCAGCGCACCGCGCACCTTGGCGGCGTGGCGGGTGTGGCTGGCCCACCAGGCGGTGAGCACGCAGCCCAGGCTGTGCGCCACCAGCAGCACGGGGCCATCGGCATCGGCCACGGTTTCTTCCAGCCGGGCCGACCAATCGCCGCGCAGTGGGCGCATCCAGTCGTGCTGCTCCACGCGCTGGTAGCCGTGCAGGCGCTCCCAACGGCTTTGCCAGTGGTCAGGGCCCGAGTTTTGCCAGCCGGGCAACAGCAGCACGTTGGAGGGTTTTATTGCTATCATTTTTATAGCATGTAGCGCTTTATGGTTGCGCCTTGGAGGTCTTTTTATCTCCAATCCCCATGCGCTTGACGCGATCGACCATCTCCTTGGCAAAGTCCACAAACGCGTGGCTGCCCTTGGCCGAGGGGTCAAACACCACGCCCGGCACCCCGTAGCTGGGGGCCTCGGCCAGGCGCACGTTGCGGGGGATGACGGTGTTGAACACCTTGTCGCCAAAGTGGTCCTTGAGTTGCTCGCTCACCTGCTGCTGCAGCGTGATGCGCGGGTCGAACATCACGCGCAGCAGGCCGATGACCTGCAAGTCGGCATTGAGGTTGGCATGCACCTGCTTGATGGTGTTGACCAGATCGGTCAGGCCTTCCAGCGCGAAGTATTCACACTGCATGGGCACGATGACACCGTGCGCGCTGCACAGGCCGTTGAGGGTGAGCATGCTCAAGGACGGAGGGCAGTCGATGAGCACGAAGTCATAGTCTGCATCGGCCTCGGCCAGCGCGGCCTTCAGGCGCTTTTCGCGGTGCTCCAGGGCCACCAGTTCGACCTCGGCACCGGCCAGCTCGCGGTTGGCGCCCAGCACCCAGTAACCGCATTTGTCCGACAGCACTGCCGCCTCTTTGACGGAGGCGGACTCCAGCAGCACGTCGTACACCGACAGCTCCAGCTGGCGCTTGTCCACGCCCGAACCCATGGTGGCATTGCCCTGCGGGTCCAGGTCCACCATCAGCACACGCTGGCCAATTTTGGCCAGGCCCGCGGCCAGATTGACGGTGGTGGTGGTTTTGCCCACGCCGCCCTTTTGGTTGGCGATACAGAAAATTTTGGCCATGTGGAGGTGTTCGTGTTACTTGGAGATGGCCAGCTTGATGCCGAAGCCGATGAGAAAGACGCCCGCCAGCTTTTCCAGCATGCGGCCAATGCGGGGGTTGGCGCGCATGCGCTCTGCCAGGTGGTGGGTGAGCAGCACCGCCACCAAGCCATACAGAAACGTGAGCACCGCCACGGTGGCCGCCATCACACCAAAAGTGAGCAGGCCCTGGTGGCGGGCTGGGTCCACAAACAGCGGGAAGAACGCCATGTAGAACACGATGGCCTTGGGGTTGAGCAGCGTGATCAACCCAGCCTGCTTAAAGTAGTGGCGCGGCTCGATGTTCAGCACCGGCTTGGCACCGGGCTTGGCCGTGAGCATCTTGAACCCCAGCCATCCCAGGTAGGCCGCCCCCAGCCATTGCACGGCCGCAAACGCCGTGGGGTAGGTGGCCAGCAGTGCGGCCACGCCCGCCACGGCCGCCCACATCAGCACCTGGTCGCCCGCAATCACCCCCATCGTGGCCGCCAGACCGCCGCGAATGCCGCCCTTGCTGGTCGAGGTGATGAGCGCCAGATTGCCGGGGCCTGGAATGGCCAGGAACAACACAATGGCGGCGACAAATGCGCCGTAGTCAGCAATGCCAAACATGATTTCTCCCGGTGCCGTGACGATGGGGAATGCAGCGAAAACTGCGCAAGAACAAGGCCGAGTTTAAGCGACGCTTTTTCGGAAGCAGCGCCTCCAACGCAGCGCGGGCCAAGCACCAGCCCCGAAGAGCGCGCCCCGACCAGCTTACGCGGGCTTCATCCAGACAATGCAGCGCTCTGCATCCAGCCCGGGCACCGTGAGTTGTTCCACGTGAAACACCGCGACGTCAGCGGGCAATGCTGCGATTTCATCCTCGGGGTGCTTGCCCTTCATGGCCAGCCACACGCCATGGGGCGCGGCCAGGGCCGAGCGCGACCAGGTCACAAAATCAGGCAGCGAGGCAAACGCCCGGCAGCTGACGATGTCGAACGGCGTGGTCAGTGTCTCCACCCGGGCATGCACGCCATGCAGGTTGGGCAACTTGAGCGCCACTGCCGCTTGCTGAATGAACGCGGCCTTTTTGCCCACCGTGTCCACGCAACTCACATCCACGGCAGGGCAGCAGATGGCAAACACCACACCGGGCAGGCCACCGCCCGAGCCCACATCCAGCAGCCTCACGCCCGCCCCGCCCTGCCCCAAGGCGGCGGCATGGCGGCGCAGCGGTGCCACAGCAGCCAAGCTGTCGAGCAGGTGGTGCGTCAGCATCTCCTGCGGGTCGCGCACTGCCGTCAGGTTATAGACCTTGTTCCACTTTTGCAGCAGGGCCAGAAACTCCATCAACTGCGCCGTCTGTGCATCCGTCAGGTCCAAGCCCAACGCATGGGCACCCTCCTGCAAACGGACTTGTAGAGTCTGCACGGGGTGAAGGGTCGGCGTGCTCATGCCGTCACCTCACCCTCGGCCTTGGCGGGTGCCAGGGCAAAGTCTTTGAAGCCACCCTTCTTGAGGTGCACCATCAACAAGGAAATGGCCGCCGGGGTGATGCCCGTGATGCGCGAGGCCTGACCCAGGGTTTCAGGGCGATGGCGCGTCAGCGCCTGGCGTGCCTCAATACTCAAGGCCGTCACCTGCATGTAGTCCAGCTCAGCGGGCAGGCGCAGTTTTTCGAAATGGGCAGCACGTTCCACCTCGCCCTTCTGTCGGTCGATGTAGCCTGAATACTTGGCCGCAATCTCCACCTGCTCAATCACTGATTCACTCAACGCCCCCAGCGTTTCACGTGAAACATCGGCGCTGGCGTACTTGCCACCGTCCATTCCCATCAGCGTGCCGTAGGCCACATCGGGGCGGCGCAGCAGATCAAACAGGTTGTACTCGTGCTCGATGCTCTTGCCCAACACGCGCTCAGATTCGGCAGCAGGCAGGTTACGTGGGTTCACCCAGGTGGCTTTCAGGCGCTCTGTTTCACGTGAAACAGCATCGCGCTTGCGGCTAAACGCATCCCAGCGCGCATCGTCCACCAGCCCCATGCGGCGCCCGGCTTCGGTCAGGCGCATGTCGGCGTTGTCCTCGCGCAGTTGCAGGCGGAACTCGGCCCGGCTGGTGAACATGCGGTAGGGCTCGGTCACGCCCTTGGTGATGAGGTCGTCCACCAATACACCCAGGTAGGCCTCATCCCGGCCTGGCAGCCAAGCGGCCTCGCCACGGCATTGCAGCGCGGCGTTGATACCGGCAAACAAGCCCTGCGCTGCCGCCTCTTCGTAGCCCGTGGTGCCGTTGATCTGCCCGGCAAAGAACAGACCCTGGATCTGGCGCGTCTCAAAGCTGCTCTTGAGCGAGCGCGGGTCGAAGTAGTCGTACTCAATGGCGTAGCCCGGGCGCAGGATGTGTGCGTTCTCCAAGCCCTTCATGCTGCGCACCAGGTCGTACTGGATGTCGAATGGCAGGCTGGTGCTGATGCCGTTGGGGTAATACTCGTGCGTGGTCAGGCCCTCAGGCTCCAGAAAGATCTGGTGGCTGTCTTTGTCGGCAAAGCGGTTGATCTTGTCTTCCACGCTCGGGCAGTAGCGCGGGCCCACGCCCTCGATCTTGCCGGTGAACATGGGGCTGCGGTCAAAGCCGCTGCGGATAATCTCGTGCGTGCGCTCGTTGGTGTGGGTGATCCAGCACGGCATTTGCTGCGGGTGCATCTGCGCATTGCCCATAAAGCTGAACACAGGCACGGTGCCCTCGTTCACGCCACCGGGCATGCCATCGCCGGGCTGCTCCTCGCACTGGCTGAAGTCGATGCTGCGGCCGTCAATGCGCGGGGGCGTGCCGGTCTTCAGGCGCCCTTGCGGCAGCTTTAGCTCCTTCAAGCGCGCACTCAGCGAGACGGCGGGCGGGTCCCCTGCCCGGCCGGCGGCGTAGTTGTTCAGGCCCACATGGATCTTGCCGTCGAGAAAGGTACCAGCCGTCAGCACCACCGTACGGCTGCGAAAGCGGATGCCCACCTGCGTGACTGCACCCACTACGCGATCACCCTCCACCATCAGGTCGTCCACCGCCTGCTGGAACAGCCACAGGTTGGGCTGGTTCTCCAACATGCGGCGGATAGCCGCCTTGTACAGAATGCGGTCGGCCTGCGCCCGTGTGGCGCGCACCGCAGGGCCTTTGGAGCTGTTGAGAATGCGGAACTGGATGCCGCCCTCGTCCGTCGCCAGCGCCATGGCACCACCCAGCGCATCCACCTCTTTGACCAAATGGCCCTTGCCGATGCCGCCAATGCTGGGGTTGCAGCTCATCTGCCCCAGGGTCTCGATGTTGTGGGACAGCAGCAAGGTTTTGCTGCCCATGCGGGCAGCGGCCAGCGCGGCCTCGGTGCCAGCATGGCCACCGCCGACGACGATCACATCAAATTCCTGGGGGTACAACATGGGAGCGCTCCGGGGCCCAGCCGGGCCCGATAAAGAAAACACCCGCAATCAGAATCTGTTCAAAATCTTTTCGGGAATCGCACTGCGGGCCGGGCATCAAGTGCTGTCGGCGCAGGCCAAGGCGATTGCGGGTAACCCCTGATTTTCCCACTTTGCGCGCATTGTGTCTGCGCATGCCCTTGGGGCGGGTGGTGGCGCATCCTGGCAAGCCCCTTTCGCTCAGTTCAAAAAAGAGACTGCAACCCCCTTGTTTCACGTGAAACACCCCACGCAGGAATCCTGTCCACCCGGTGTGATTCAATGGCACCCATGCCAAACGCCCAACTCCTCATCTTCGCGGGCAGCACCCGCCAGCAGTCCTTCAACCGCAAACTGGCCCATGCCACCGCTGCCATCGCGCGCGATGCGGGGGCCAGCGTCACGCTGCTGGAGCTGTCTGACTTTGACATCCCGCTCTACAACGCCGACCTGGAAGCCCAAGGCACCCCGGCCGATGTGGTGCGACTCAAGCAGGTGCTACTCGACCACCCCGCCTGGATCATCTGCTCGCCCGAATACAACGGCAGCTACACCGCCCTGCTCAAGAACACCCTCGACTGGGCCTCCAGCCCCATCAAGGGCGACCCGGTGTGGCAAGACGGCACCCGCTCCTTCCGGGGCAAGGTGGTGGGCATGCTCAGCGCGTCCCCTGGTGCGCTGGGCGGCCTGCGTTCGCAAAGCCACCTGGGCCCCTTGCTCACCAACCTCGAATGCTGGCTGGCCCCCAAGGCGTTTGCGCTGGGCTCGGCAGGCAGCGCGTTCGATGACAGCGGCGCCCTGCTCCAGCCCGCCCACCGCGACCGCGTGCGCGCCGTGGTGGACCAGGTGCTGTGGGCCGCAGGCCGCCTGCACGGCGACGCTGCAGGTCCCGCCTGAACGTATTTAAGTCAAAACAAGCCCTAGCGCTTATTTAACAAGCGCTAGCAGCTATATAAACCATAGCAAACCCATGGACTGCCGCCCTGGCTGCGGCGCCTGCTGCACCGCCCCCTCCATCAGCTCTCCCATCCCTGGCATGCCGCACGGTAAGCCTGCGGGGGTGCGCTGTGTGCAGCTGGACGAGCACGCACGGTGCCGCATCTTTGGCCAACCCGATCGGCCAGCGGTGTGCGGCGGGTTGATGCCCTCCGCTGAGATGTGCGGTGCCAGCAACGCGCAGGCCATGGCGTATCTGACGCAACTGGAACAACTGACCCAGCCAGCCCACCCAACGCAGCGTTGACCTGCAGCGGCTTGGGGCGGGCACAGGCATAAAAAAGCACGCCCATGGGCGTGCTTTGGTAACGGCTGGCATGGTGGCAACAGGAATTCCGCTCAGCTCAACTTAGAAGCTCTCCCACTCATCGTCATTGCCCCCGGCCTTCGCTGCCTTGGGCGCTGGCGTTGCCTTGGGTGCTGGCGCTGCTGCTTGGGGGGCCGCCAGGCTCGCCGCTGGCTTGCTTTGGGCTGGTGCCTTGGCCGTTGTCGCCTTGGGCTTGCTCAGTGCAGGCCGGGCGCTGGGGCTTTTGCCCAGGCTGCTGGCACCGGGGCTGCTGGTTCGGGCGCTGTAGCTGCTGCTGGGGGCGCTGTAGCTTGTGCCGCTGGCATCGTGGGCCAGTTTGAACACTGCCACGGCGTTGACCAGCTCGCCCGCCTGGCTGTTGAGGCTGCTGGCCGCTGCCGCCATTTCTTCCACCAGCGCCGCGTTTTGCTGGGTCGCCTGGTCCATTTGCGTCACGGCTTCGCCCACTTGGCCTACCCCTGCGCTTTGTTCGCTGCTGGCCGCGCTGATCTCTCCCATGATGTCGGTCACGCGCCGGATGGCCGTCACGACTTCGGTCATGGTGCTGCCGGCTTTGTCTACCAGCAGGGTGCCTTGTTCTACCCGCTCTACGCTGGCCATGATCAGGCTCTTGATTTCTTTGGCCGCTTCTGCGCTGCGTCCTGCCAGGTTGCGTACTTCGGTGGCTACCACCGCAAAGCCCCGGCCTTGCTCGCCTGCCCGGGCGGCTTCCACGGCGGCGTTCAGCGCCAGGATGTTGGTCTGGAAGGCGATGCCGTCGATCACGCTGATGATGTCTGCAATCTTGTTGCTGCTGGCGTTGATGCCTTTCATGGTCTCCACCACTTCGGCAACCACTTCTCCGCCTTGCGTGGCAACGGTCGATGCGCTCATGGCCAGTTGGTTGGCGGTGCGGGCGTTGTCTGCGTTTTGGCGCACGGTGGAGCCGAGCTCTTCCATGGAGGCTGCGGTTTCTTCCAGGGCGCTGGCTTGTTGTTCGGTGCGGGCGCTCAGGTCGTTGTTGCCGGAGGCAATCTCGGCGCTGGCCGAGGCCACGCTTTCTGAGTTCTGGCGCACGACGGAGACGGTGCGCACCAGGCTTTGCTGCATGCGTTGCAGGGCTCCGAGCAACTGGCCGGTTTCGTCGGTGGAGGTGACTTCGATGTGGGCGCTGAGGTCGCCTGCGGCCACTTGGTCGGCCACTTCTACGGCGCGGGACAGGGGGGCGGTGATCGAGCGGATGATGGCAATTGCCAGGAAGATGGCCAAGCCCACAATCACGGCGCAGGCCAACAGAACATCCCGCTGCAGGGCCGAGGCCTCGCCTTCGGCCCTTACACCGGCTGCTTCGGTCGTTTTGCTTTGGTATTCCAGCTGGCTCTCAATCAGTGCCCGGTAGGCTCTCTGGACAGGCCGCAGCTCCGTCTCCAGGTACTTCAGGGCCTCGTCTTTGCGCCCTTCTTTGATCATTGCCAGGTACTGATCACTCACCCGGAGAAAATTGGCCCGCTCCTGCTGCATCTTGGCCAAGCGGTCCTTGCCTTCTGGCGACCGAATCAAGGTCTCCAGCAGTTTGTACTGGGCGGTCACGGTTTCGCGGGCCGAGGCGATCTGGGTGGAGGCACGCTGGCGCACCTCATCGGTGTCCCAAAGGGCCAGGTTGCGGTACTGGATCGCTTGCTCGTTCACCCCGGAATCCAGGGCGGCCAGGGCTTTGGTCACAGGGATGCGTACACCCACCACGTCGTTCAGGGCCTCCCGCTGGTGGCCAGAGCGCACCAGGCTGATCACACCCAACACCAAAACAAGCAGCACCATGGCTGCAAAGGCCCCCGCAAGGCGCGTCGATATCTTCCAGTTTTTCATAGACTTCTCCCCAGTTTGGAACCCACAGCCGCAGAGGGCGCCGCGTTGCAAACCACGCCGCCCCACTCCAGCCAACTCTGTGCGGAATCTCCGCGATCGGTCCTGTAAAACCCGGCCCTGTGCAGGCTTCTTGTGGCTTCAGCCCCCAAAAGCATTGACGCGTGTCAAAAAAATACTATCACCAATTGTTAAAAGATTAACAAAATCACATACCCACAAATACCTTTTGGCCTTTGAACGGAAGGCGCCTGTGGCACCGGGCAACGCCCAGGGTTTCCATGGCACCATGGCCCGAGGGTTTTGACCAAAAAGCCGATCAGCGCCCGCACAGCAAGCGCTAGCAGCTATCAAATTAGAAGCAGATGCGGCACCGCTGTCACAAACCCGAGGGGCCGTGCGTCTGACAGGCTCAGACAAGCGCAGCGCGAAGCTCCTTGTGCCCCCCATTCACCACCCACGCCATGACCCACCCCACCGAGCCCGCTTTCGCAGCACCCACCACAGACCCCTTCACCACCCTGCGCCCCCGCCTGTTTGGGCTGGCCTACCGCATGCTGGGGGTGCGGGCCGATGCCGAGGATGTGCTGCAGGACGCCTGGCTGCGTTGGAGCCGCCAGGACACCGCCGCCCTGCAGTCGGCCGAGGCGTGGCTGGTGACGGTGGTGACCCGCCTGTCGATTGACCGGCTGCGTGCCCTGAAGGCCGAGCGCGAGGCCTATGTGGGCTGGTGGCTGCCAGAGCCGCTGGTGGAGCTGCAGGCAGGCGGGCAACATCACCACACGCCAGAGTCGGCGGCCGAGCTGGCAGGGGAGCTGTCGGTGGCGTTCTTGTACGTGCTGGAGCGCCTGGGGCCTGAGGAGCGCGCGGCCTTTTTGCTGCGCCAGGTGTTTGACTACGACTACGCCGACATTGCCGCGCAGCTGGGCAAAACCGAGGCCGCCTGCCGCCAGCTGGTGCACCGCGCCAGCGAGCGGGTGCAGCAGGCGCGCACCCGCTTTGAGGTGCCGCGCACGGTGCACCAGCAGCTGCTGCAGCGCTTCATGCAGGCCGCCCACAGTGGCGACCGCAACGCCATCGAGGCACTGATCGGCGAGGACGCACAGCTCATTGGCGACGGCGGCGGCAAGGTGCCCTCGTTCCCCAAGCCGCTGGTGGGGCCGTTTCGCATCGCCAACCTGTACTGGGCGCTGTTTCGCCGCCTGGGCCCGCAGGTGGCGTACCGCATGGCGCTCATCAACGGCGAGCCGGGGCTGCTGCGCTACGTGGAGGGCCGCCTCGAATCCGCCCAGGCGTTTGTGACGGATGGCGAGCGCATCGTGGCCATCTACGCCGTGCGCAACCCCGACAAGCTCACGGGCATTGCCTCCACGCTGGGCTGAAGCTCCAGGGAATTGGGGCGTTGGGGCCCTGCCCTGTCACAAACACGGCACGGGCTGCGTCTTATGGGCATGAACAGGCCACCTGGCCACATTCATGCCCCTTTGCACTTCCACCCCAACGCTTTCCATCCAAGGACCTGACATGACCTCCAGCACCTCCCACACCGCCCGCCTGCCCTACCACCAGCTGTCGTCCAAGGCCTTCATGGGCCTAGTGAACCTGTCAGACACCGTCAAGAAAGGCCCGCTGGGCCTGCGCCTGACCGAGCTGGTGTTCCTGCGCGTGTCGCAAATCAACGGCTGCGCCTATTGCATGGACATGCACTGGCATGTGCTCGTCAAAGACGGCATGGAGCCCCGCCACCTGAACGCCGTGGCGGGCTGGCGCGAGGCGCCGTTCTTCAGCGACCGCGAGCGCGCCGCCCTGCGCTGGGCCGAGATCCTCACCGCCACGCCGCACAGCGACGCCAGCGATGAAGAGTTTGCCAAACTGCAGGCCGTGTTCAGCGCTGCCGAAATCTCCGACCTGGGCTTTGCCATTGCCATCATCAACGCCTGGAACCTGATCAACGCTGGCATGCGCGCGCCAATCCCGCAAACTCCCGTGGTGTAATTTGAATCCAAAAAGGCTGCTAGCGCTTATCCAATAAGCGCTAGCAGCTATCATTTTTGAATATACAGAAGGGCCACCACTCCCCTTGCTTGTGTAGCCTGTCTGACAGCCACGCTGGCGCAAGCGGCCTACAGTGTCCCCACCCACGTTACGGAGACACCCCATGCATTCCATCCCCTCCTTGCAGGGCAGCGTCAGCCCCGAAGAATGGCAACTGCGCTGCGATCTGGCCGCCTGCTACCGGCTGGTGGCGCTGTACGGCTGGAGCGACCTGGTCTTCACCCACATCAGCGCCAAGCTGCCCGAGTCGGTGTCAGGGCCTGAGCACCAGTTCCTCATCAACCCCTATGGCCTCATGTTCGACGAGATCACCGCATCCAGCCTCATCAAGGTGGACATGCAGTGCAACAAGCTGCACGACTCGCCCTTCCCGGTGAACCCCGCTGGCTTTGTGATCCACAGCGCCGTGCACGAGGCCCGGCCCGAGGCAGGCTGCGTGCTGCACACCCACACCCGCGCGGGCGTGGCCGTGAGCGCGCAAAAGGGCGGCGTGCTGCCCATCAGCCAGCAAAGCACCTTTGTGTTGGGCTCGCTGGCCTACCACGCCTACGAGGGCGTGGCCTTTCGCGACGAAGAAAAGCCGCGCCTGCAGGCCGACCTGGGCGAGGCCAACTTCCTCATGCTGCGCAACCACGGGCTGCTCACGGTGGGCAAAACCATTGCCGATGCGTTCTTGTCGATGTACACCTTCGAGAACACCTGCCGCATCCAGATCGACGCGCAGGCCGGTGGCGAACTGATTGCCGTGGACCCGCGCATCGTCAGTGGCGTAGCCCAGGCCATGCGCGTGCAGACGGGCGGCCTGGGCGGTGCCTTTGCCTGGCCCGCACTGCTGCGCAAGGCCCAGCGCGAAGCGCCAGGGTTTGACCACTGAAGCCCACGCACCCAAAGCCCGCCCCTGCGCACAACGCTGCGCCAACGCATACGATGTGCACCTCGTGATTTTTTGACCAGAGGACACAAGCCCATGAAGCTGTACTACTCCCCCGGCGCCTGCTCGCTGTCGCCCCACATCGCTTTGCACGAAGCGGGCCTGGCGTTTGACGCCGTGCTGGCCAGCACCAAGACGCACAAACTGCAAGACGGCACCGACTTCTACACCATCAACGAACTGGGCTACGTGCCCGTGCTGGAGCTGGACAACGGCGAACGCCTGCGCGAAGGCCCCGCCATCGTGCAATACATCGCCGACCTGGTGCCCAGCCAAAACCTGGCCCCTGCCAACGGCACCATGGAGCGCTACCGCCTGCAAGAGTGGCTGACCTTCATTGGCACCGAGCTGCACAAGGGCCACAGCCCGCTGTTTGCCCCCAACACGCCGGAGGAGTACAAGCCCATCGTGCGCGAACGCCTGCAAAGCCGCTTTGCCTGGGTCGACAAGCAACTGGCAGGCAAGGACTACCTGCTGGGCAGCTTCAGCGTGGCCGATGGCTACCTGTACACCGTCTCGCACTGGGGCCAGTTTGTAGGCGTGGACACATCGGGCCTGGCAAACCTGCAAGCCTTCAAACAGCGCATGGAAGCGCGCCCAGGCGTGCAAGCCGCCTTGAAGGCGGAAGGCCTGCTTAAGTAAGCGGCAGCCCCCTGAACGGGCCCCAAACAGCGCAGACCTTTGCGAAGAGGCTGCGCTTTTTTCATGGGCCTGCCCAACAGCGCAGCAGCGCCCCCGCGCTGCAAGGTTCCACGTGAAACGCCACTGCGTGCCCGCCCTCAAAACCCTGCGGTTATCACAAAAAGAGAGCCCTTGTTGATGCATCCGGCCTGCACGTTGGGGCCAGCAGCAGTACGCTTGAGGCCGTTATCCACTGAGTGCAATCTAGATTGCGGAAAGCGCGTCCATGACTTCCCTGTTCGAACCCACCCAAGCCGGTGACATCGCCCTGGCCAACCGCATTGCCATGGCCCCCCTCACCCGCAACCGCTCGCCCGAGGCCATTCCCACCGATCTGGTCGCCACCTACTACGCGCAGCGCGCCAGCGCGGGCCTGATCATCTCTGAGGCCACCGCCATCAGCCCCCAGGGCCAGGGCTATGCCGACGTGCCGGGCCTGTACGGCACCGAGCAACTGGACGGCTGGAAGAAGGTGACCCGCGCCGTGCACCAGGCGGGCGGCAAGATCGTGGTGCAGCTGTGGCATGTGGGCCGCATCTCTCACACCTCGCTACAGCCCGGCAACGCCCAGCCCGTGGCCCCTTCGGCCATCCGTGCCCATGCCAAGACGGTGCTCATCAAAGACGGCGTGCCTACGTTCACCGAAACATCCGAGCCCCGCGCGCTGGATGCGCAAGAGCTGCCCGGCATCGTGCAGGACTACCGCCACGCCGCGCGCAACGCCATTGCCGCCGGCTTTGATGGCGTGGAAATCCACGCGGCCAACGGCTACCTCATCGACCAGTTCCTCAAGACCGGCGCCAACCAGCGCACCGACGACTACGGCGGCAGCATCAAAAACCGCGCCCGCCTGCTGCTGGAGGTGACACGCGCCATCGTGGACGAAATCGGCGGCGGGCGCACCGGCATCCGCCTCTCGCCCGTCACCCCCGCCAACGACATCGTGGACGAAAACCCGCAACTGCTGTTTGACTACGTGGCGTGCGAGCTGGCCAAGCTGGGCCTGGCCTTCATCCACGTGATCGAAGGCTCAACCGGCGGCCCCCGCGAGCTGGCAGACCGCCCCTTTAGCTACGACGAAATGCGCACCGCTTACCGCACCGCTGGCGGCAAGGGCGCCTGGATGGTGAACAACGCCTACGACCGGGCACTGGCCGAATCGGCACTGGCCCAAGGCGCCGACATCGTGGCCTTTGGCCGCCCCTTCATCGCCAACCCCGACCTCGTGCAACGCCTCAAGCAAAACGCGCCGCTCAACGAACTCAACCGTGCCACGCTGTACGGTGGCGGGGCCGAGGGGTATACGGACTACCCGACACTCACGGCGGGCTGAACCACAGCACAGCGCCCCACATCGGCGGCAAAGCCGCCCCGGGGCTTGCTAGCCCAGTCCAATCGGGCTGGGGGCCCGCATTGCGATGCGGGTGAACAGACGGTCATACGCCGGGTCGCGCGGACGGCCGTGGGTCAGGGGGTTGGTGTTGGTGGCAAACGCGGCATCCACAGCGGCCCAGTCCTCATCGCTCAAATGCGCCTGTGCCGCAGGCAACACCAGCGTCTCTTCCAGGCGCATGTGCTCCAGGTAGAAGTCGATATAGCGCCCCAGGGCCTGCACAAACGCCTCGCGCCGCCCCTCGCCCATCAGCTCCCAGCCCAGCAGCAGGTGCTGCAGCTCCCGCACCGCCGCCTCGCCGCCATCGTGCTCCTGGTCCAGCCGCGCAATCACCTCGGCCACATGGGGCGCACACAGGGCCACCCGGGGGAAGAGGCACTGCGTCTCTTTGGGGTGGTGCTGGCGTTCGGGAAACTCGTCGATGTAGAACAGCATGGCCCGCGCCACGTCAAAGAACGTGGCGGGGTTGTCCCCCGGGCCTTGGTCCATCAGCAGCCTCAGCGAATGCAGCACCGCAGCGAGCGACGCATGTTCTTCACGGATGATCTGCAAACTGACGGGAGGCATAGGGCAAACACCGGGGGGCGGGTAGACGAATCGGGCGAGAGTGCCACGGCCCCGCCAGCCCCTGCGTGACGCAGGTCAACAAATGCCCAGGCATGGGGCCCTGCAGCGCACAAAACGGGGCCCCAAAAAGCAAAACCCCCAACGGGTGGGGGTTTGCAGCAAGGTGGCGGGCCCACGCACCGGGTGCCCGCCAGTCACCCATCAGCCCAGCAAAGCGCGGGGGCCCGAGCGGGGCGCAGACAAGCCCTGCGGGGCTGCCACGGCGGCGAGCTGATGGTGGTCCATGGATGCCGACAGGCGGAACTGCTGCACCACCTGCGACAAGCGCGCAGCCTGCTCACGCAGGGACTCGGCGGCGGCGGCAGACTCCTCCACCAGCGCAGCGTTTTGCTGCGTCATGCGGTCGATCTCGCCCACCGACTGGTTCACCTGGCCGATGCCCGCAGACTGCTCGGAAGCCGCTGCCGTGATCTCGCCAATGATGTCGCCCACGCGCTGCACGCTGCTCACGATGTCCTTCATGGCCGTGCCCGCGTCTTCCACATGGCGCACGCCGCCGTTCACGGCGGTCACGCTGCTCTGAATCAGCACCTTGATGTCGCTGGCCGCAGCGGCCGAGCGCTGGGCCAGGCTGCGCACTTCGCTGGCCACCACGGCAAAACCACGGCCTTGCTCGCCCGCACGGGCGGCTTCCACGGCCGCGTTCAGCGCCAGGATGTTGGTCTGGAAGGCAATCGAATCGATCAGGCCGATGATGTCGCCGATCTTGCGGCTGGAGGCCGAGATCTCGTGCATGCTGGACACCGCCTGCTCCACCACCGAGCCACCCCGCGTGGCTGTGCTAGATGCAGAGGCCGCCAACTGGTTGGCCATCTGCGAAGAAGACGCCGTCTGCTGCACCGTGGCCGTGATTTGCGACAGCGAACTCACCGCCGCCTGGGCGTTGCTGGCCGTTTGCTCGGTGCGGTGCGACAGGTCCTGGTTGCCCGTGGCAATCTCCTGGCTGGCCGTGGCGATGTTGCCGCTGGCATCGCGCACCTGCGCCACCAGCGTGCCCAGGCCCTGTTGCATGTCGGCCAGGGCGCGCAGCAGGTCGGCCACTTCATCGCGCCCTTCGGCACGAATGGACTGCGACAAATCCCCCCCCGCAATGGCCTTGGCCACACGCTGGGCTTCGTCCAACGGCTTGCAGATGGAGTGCATGTTCAACAAAGTGAGCGGCACCACCACCACCACCGTGATCAGCACAGCCAAGGCAAACAGCCACTTCGTTTGCTCGGAGACGCTCTTTTGCTCAGCCACCGACTTTTGCACCTCACCGCGCAGCACCTCATCGAGCTGGCCCATCAGCTTGTCGGCCTCAGAGAACTCGGCCACGGCCTTGCCGCTCATGCGGTTGGCGATGGTAGCGGTGTCGTAGCCCCCGGCCTCCAGCTGCCGCGCCACATGGGCAAAGGCCTCCTTGTAACTGTCCAGCTTTTTGATGATGTCGCGCACCACCGGGTTGTCCACATCCTCTTCGCCTTCCAGGAACTGGTTAGCCACTTTTTTGGCCTTCTCCTGGCTCTCCAGCCACTTGGTGTGTGCCGCCTTCACGGCTTCGGGCTTTTCGTAGGCAATGATCATGTCCTTTTCGTACTGGCGAATGGCCCCCATCTCGCCACGCAACTGGGCCATGTAGGACACCTCCTGGAAGGAGTGGTGCATGAAATCCTCGCTCATGGAATAGATGCGGAACATGCCCAACATGCCCGCACCGCCCAGCAACCCCAGCAAGCCCAACACCACGCCAATGGCACCCAGCATGCGAAAACGGATGGTGAACAGCCGCATGAGCGAAAAGAGATTCATGATTTGTCTTCCTCAAGAGAGATACGCCAACAGAGCCGACGCTGCCAATTTTTAGTTTACTTTTCTGAAACTATTTGTTGCAGTTTGCCAGACATCGCAGACCCCGGCCATGTGGTTTATCACATGCGCCAGCGTTTGAGTAGCAGGGCATTTGCCATCACGCTCACCGAACTGAGGGCCATGGCCGCCCCCGCCACCACAGGGCTGAGGTAGCCCAACGCCGCCAGCGGAATGCCCGCCACGTTGTACGCAAAGGCCCAAAACAGGTTTTGGCGGATCTTGCGCACCGTGCGCCGCGAGATATCGAGCGCTGCAGCCACCAGCATCGGGTCCCCCCGCATCAGCGTGATGCCCGCCGCATGCATGGCCACATCGGTGCCATTGCCCATGGCCATGCCCACGTCCGCAGCGGCCAGTGCGGGGGCATCGTTAACGCCGTCTCCTACCATCGCCACAATGTGGCGCCGTGGGGCGCTGGCCCCGGCGGTTTTTACATCTATGACGTTGCCCTGCTGCAACAGCCGTATCTGCTGCGCCTTGTCGCCCGGCAGCACCTCGGCCATCACTTCACCGGCTGCAGGGTCCAGCCCCAGGCGGCGGGCCATGGCCTCGGCCGCGCCCCGGTTATCGCCCGAAATCATCACCGTGCGAATGCCCCGCGCCTTCAGCGCCGCCAGCGCCTCGCGTGCGCCGGGCTTGGGCTCGTCGCCAAAGGCCAGCAGGGCCAGCACCTGCGGACCTTCAGGCGCGTCTGTGGCCACGGCCGACACGGTGTAGCCCTCGGCCTGCAAGGCCTGGGCACGTTGCAACAAGCCTTCGCAATCCCCCTGCCCCTGCGCAGGCAGTGCCGCACCCAGTTCCTGCATCCAGCGCAGGCTGCCAATGCGCCAGGCCTTCCCGGCCACCGCGCCCTCGGTGCCGCGCCCGGGCACCGCCCGCACCGCCTGCACGCTGTCGGCCGCAGCCGCTGCCACGCCACGCTGCTGGGCAGCGGCCACCACAGCACCGGCCAGGGGGTGTTCACTGCCGCCTTGCACCCCGGCCACGGCGGCTAGCACGGTGGTTTCATCAGCGCCCGGGGCCAATTCCAGCGCCACCAGGCGGGGCTGGCCCACCGTCAGCGTGCCGGTCTTGTCAAAGGCCACGGTGTCCACCTGGTGCGCCACCTCCAGGGCCTGCACGTCCTTGATCAAAATGCCGTGCTGCGCGGCCACACCCGTGCCCGCCATGATGGCCGCAGGCGTGGCCAGCCCCAGCGCACAGGGGCAGGCAATCACCAGCACCGCCACGGCGTGGATCAAGGCCGCCTCGGCCCCTGCGCCTGCCACCAGCCAGCCCAGCAAGGTGATCAGCGCCAGCCCCAGCACCACGGGCACAAACACGGCCGATACCTTGTCCACCAGCCGCTGCAGCGGCGCTTTAGCGGCCTGGGCGTCTTCCACCAGGCGGATGATTTTGGCCAGCACCGTCTCGGCCCCCACGGCCTGCACCTGCATCACCACCCGGCCTTCGCCGTTGATGGAGCCGCCCGTCAGCCGCCCGCCCACTTCGCGTGCCACGGGCAAGGGCTCGCCGGTCAGCATCGATTCGTCCACCTGCGTCTGCCCTTCGGCCACCACGCCATCGGCCGCAATGCGCTCGCCAGGGCGCACCACCAGCCGGTCGCCCACCAGCACCTCGGCCACAGGCACATCCACCTCGCCGGTTTTAGACAGCAAATGCACCACATCCGGCCGCAGGGCATGCAGCGCGCGGATGGCGGCGGTGGTCTGCCGCTTGGCGCGGGCCTCCAGCCATTTGCCCAGCAGCACCAGCGTAACCACCACGGCCGAGGCCTCAAAGTACAGATGCGGAACATGCCCGGGGTGATCGGTCGGCGCCGTCAGCCACAGCCACATCGACAGGCCCCAGCCCGCGCTGGTGCCCACCGCCACCAGCAAGTCCATGTTGCCGCTCAGCGCCTTGGCCGCTGCCCAGCCCGCCTTGTAAAAGCGTGCGCCCAGGATGAACTGCACCGGCGTGGCCAGCGCAAACTGCACCCAGGCGGGCAGCATCCAGTGCTGGCCAAACAGGTCGCCCCACATGGGCAGCACCAGCGGTGCCGACAGCGCCAGCCCCACCGCCACCGGCATGAACCCGGCCCAGGGCGATGCATCCTCGGGCCTATCTCCCGCATCGGCAGCGCGCGGCTCGTAGCCCGCATTGCGCACGGCGCGGCGCAGTTGGGCGTCCATGGCCGATGCCTCAGCGGCCACAAAGGAAACCCGAGCCGACTCGGTAGCCAGGTTCACCGTGGCATCTTGCACACCGGGCACCTTGCGCAGTGCCCGCTCCACACGGCCCACGCAGCTCGCGCAGGTCATGCCGCCAATGCCCAGGTCCAGCGACAGGGCGGCTTCGGCCGCAGGGGAGGAAACAGAGGGTGGGGTGGGGGTGGAGGTGGAGGTCGTCATAGGTCAGACAGTAATCCTTGACGCCATGTGAAGGTCAAGGCTTGCGCCATATCAACCCTCTTTTTCAACCCTTTTTTCGACCCAGGCAAAACAACCGCTTGACCCTGCCACCATGTGAAGGTTCATGATGGCGCCCAGATCGGTTCCACACCGTTTCACCCCTTTCATCCCCATTTCACGTTTACCCAGGAGCACACCATGCCCACCACCCAAACCTTCCAAGTCCAAGGCATGACCTGCGGCCACTGCGAACGCGCCGTGACCCAGGCCATCCAGCAAGTCGACCCTGCTGCCACCGTGCAGATCGACCGCGCGAGCGGCCAGGTACAGGTGCAAACCACCGCCGCACGCGAACCCCTGGCCGCCGCCATTGCCGAAGAAGGCTACCAAGTCGCGGCATGACCACCCCCACCGCCCGCAGGCCACTTGCAGCGCCCGCTGTGTGGCCAGTGCCCATCAGCGAAGCCGCACGGCTGGCGGGCGTGTCGGCCCGCATGGTGCGCCACTACGAATCGCTGGGCCTGCTGCAAGGCGTGGCCCGCACCGAAAGCGGCTACCGCCAATACACAGAGGCCGATGTGCACACCCTGCACTTCATCCGCCGCGCACGCGATCTGGGCTTTTCCATCGAAGAAATCACCGCCCTGCTCGCACTGTGGCAAGACCGCAGCCGCAGCAGCGCCCAGGTCAAACGCATTGCCCAAACCCACATCGCCCAGCTCACCGACCGCATCGCCGCCATGCAAGCCATGCAGCGCACCCTGCAAACCCTGGTGGGCTGCTGCCACGGCGACGACCGGCCCGACTGCCCCATCCTGGACGACTTGGCCGGGGGTGGGCTCAGTGCACTGGGTAGCGTGCCGCAGCTATAAAGTAATTCGCTATTGAATTCATAGCTGCTAGCGCTTGCTAAATAAGCGCTAGATGCCCATACAAGCCACAAACTGCGGCGCCGTCACGCACCATTCACACAACCGCTGCAGCATGGTCCGTTTCATAAAAATGAGGAGAAGCGCATGCAAGTTCGCAAAACCCTGCTGGCCCTGGCGGCCACGCTGGTCGTGAGCACAGCTTTTGGCGGTAGCGACACCCCGGCCTGGCCGCCCGTGCCTACGGTGATTGCGCACCGGGGTGCCTCGGCGCTGCGGCCTGAGCACACGCTGGCGGCGTACCAAAAGGCGATTGACGACGGCGCCAACCTGATCGAGCCCGATCTGGTCATCACCCAAGACGGGGTGCTGGTGGCGCGGCACGAGAACGCCATTGCCATCCTCAACACCGATGGCAGCGTGCGTGAGGCCACCACCGATGTGGTGGACCGGCCCGAGTTTGCCGCCCGCAAAGCCACCAAGACCATCGATGGCAACGCCATCACCGGCTGGTTTGTGGAGGACTTCACCCTGGCCGAGCTCAGGACGCTGCGTGCGCGCGAGCGCATCCCGGCCATCCGCCCGGCCAACGTGGCTTACAACGGGCAGTTCGAGGTGCCCACGCTGCAGGAAGTGATCGACCTGGCCAAGGCACAGTCTGCAGCCAAGGGCCGCACCATTGGCGTCATCCCCGAGACCAAGCACCCGAGCTTCTTCCAGTCCATCGGCAAGCCGCTGGAGCCCGCACTGTTGGCGGTGCTGGCGAAGAACGGCTGGAACAGCAAGGACGCCCCGGTGTACGTGCAGTCGTTTGAAGTGGCCAACCTCAAGGCGCTGCGCAAACAAAGCACGGTGCGCCTGGTGCAACTCTTGTCCAACAGCGGCCGCCCCTACGACTTTGCGGCGGCAGGCAACACCCAGACCTATGCCGACATGGCCACGGCGGCAGGCCTCAAAGAAATTGCCACTTACGCCAACGTAGTGGGTGCGCACAAGGACCTGGTCATCCCCGTGAAAGACGGCGCCCTGGGCACGCCCACCGCGCTGGTGAAGGATGCGCACGCGCTGAACCTGGCGGTGCACATCTGGACACTGCGGCCCGAAAACGCCTTCTTGCCCGCCGCCTACAAAAAGGCGCCCACCACCGACAACACGGTGCGCGGCGACAGCGTGGGCGAGATCCAGGTGTTCCTCAAGGCCGGGGTGGATGGTTTCTTCACCGACGACTCGGGCGTGGGCCGGCTGGCGGTGGACAGCCTGAAGTAAGCGCAGGCCTGCCAAGAAAAAATGCCGAGGTCAGCCTCGGCATTTTTTTAGGACCTTTGGCAGCGCTCAGCGCTCAGAACGGCGCAGATTCCGGATCGGTATCCACCGGCGCCGTGGCCGGGCCGGTGACCACACCGCCGCCCGACTTGCGGGCCGGGGCCGAAGGCTGAGGGCGCAGGGCTGCAGGCGCTGCGACGGGGGCGGTAACCCCGGCACTGCCAGCCCCACCCGCCGCAATGGCTTCGGCCGCGCTGGCCACGCCGCTTTCGGCCTCGCCGCCCAGGGCTTCGATCAGGTCGGGAATGAGCTTGACCAGCTCGCCCGTGGCAATGGCCACGTCGGTGTCAAAGCCGCCGTCGTCGGCCTTGGTGCCTTCAAACACCGTGTCCAGGAACGACAGCTTGCGCACCTGCAGCCCCTCGGTCAGCATGAAGGAGACGCGGTCGTCCCAGGTCAGCGCCAGCTTGGTGGGCAACTTGCCTTGCTGGATGTGCTGCTGCACCTCTTCAATGTCGAGCGGGTGGCGCGCGTAGCGCACCACGGCTTTGGATTCGTCGGCGCTTTTGAGTTCGCACTCGCGGTCGATGCTGAAGCCCACGGGCGGCTCTTGCTCCAGCAACCAGTGCGCCATGGCGGCCTGCGGGCTGGTTTGCGTGTTGAGCAGCGACACCGACAGGCCCGGCAGCGACTCGACCAGCAGGCTCACCACCTCATCGGCGCGGCCCTGGCTGCCCGTGTCCAGCACCAGCAGGCGCGACTCGGTGTCGATCCACACCCACATGCTGCCCTGCTTGGTGAAGGCCATGGGCAGCAAATCCAGCTTGGCCTCGTCCTTGAGTTCCTTGCTTTCCTTCTTGCCGGGCTTGCGGCCGGTTTCTTGCTCGATGCGGGCGGCTTTTTCTTTGACCTTGCGGTTGAGCACCGAGCCGGGCAGCACCTTGGACTCGACCATGAAGCGCAAGATCCACTGCCCGCCCACCGACTCGGCCATCGCGCCGTGCTGATCGCCGCGCGGGGGCACCCAGCCCAGCGACTGCTCCTGGGTGGCGCCGCACTCCATAAAGGGCGACTTGGCCAACGCCTCTTCCACCTGCGTCAAATCCGCCTGCCAGCCGGGTGCAATGCGGTACACGATCAAGTTCTTGAACACGGAAATCCTTCGCTTCGTTGGTCTGACGGGGGTGATTGTCCGCGCTGCCAGCCCCATGCCAGAGCAAGCCAAGCCCACGGGTTGCAACACAGCGCAACGCGGGCTGCAGTGCAGTGGCAGCGTTTGCTATTTATTTGATAGCTGCTAGCGCTTATAGATATTGCGCTAGCGGCATATTTGATTGGAATTTTGGTGAGAACAAGCTGTGCATAACCCACGGCCACCAGCAGCGAACCATTGGTTGTCACAACTTTACAAAGCCTTCAATCGCCCTCACCGGCGCGATACATGGGCGGCGCACACTGACCGCAGAACCTGTTCAACGTCTTTTCGGGGTCGCACAAGTACCTTGCCGGGCGCCCGGCTAGGGGATGGGATGCAAGGCGCGGTGCGCAGTGGATAGCTCGGCTATCCACAAGCGCCGCAACGCCGCAGACCGCCCGGCAAGGCACTTGCCCGAAGGGTTGGAGTGAAATCGGGCGATTGAATGCCCCGGCTGCTTGCATGGGCACAAGCCCATGCGGCGCACATCCGTTGCATCCACTCATCCCGATTGCACTCCAATGCGATCCCCGAAAAGACGTTGAACAGGTTCTTACCCGCTGCAACGGTCGTTGCGGTGGACCAATTCACCGATGTGAAAGGACTGACACCATGGCCTTCTCAACCCGTAACGCCACCCGCCGCTTCATCGCCCACACCGCCACCAGCGCAGCCACAGCCGCCTTCCTGGCCGCCCTGGCCCTGCCTGCCCTGGCGCAAACCCCCCCGCCCCCACCCGCTGCCGCCACCAAAGCAGCAGACGCACCCGCCCGCCGCCCCGGTGGCCCCGACATGCAAAAGCGCCACGAAGAACACATGGCCAAGCGCCAGGCCGCACTCAAGGAAAAGCTGAAACTGACCGCCGCCCAGGAAAGCGCCTGGACGACCTTCACCAGTGCCATGCAGCCAGGTGAGCGTCCTGCCCGCCCTGACCCCAAGGAACTGGACAAGCTCACCACCCCCGAGCGCATCGACCGCATGCGCGAGCTGCGTGCCCAACACACCGCCCAGGCCGAGCGCCGCGACGAGGCGGTCAAAAAGTTCTACACCGCACTGACGCCAGAGCAGCAAAAGACCTTTGACACCGAAGCCCGCCACGCCGGCCCTGGCATGCGCCATGGCGGCCCCCACGGCGGGCCCGACCACGGCAAACGCGGCGGCCCAGACGACCGCCCCGCCCGCTGATCTGGCCGCCCTGTCGGGCGATCGGAACCCAGCTTGAAAACCCGCCCTCCTTGCGGAGGGCGGGTTTTTTCATGCCCGGTCTCTAGGGATGCCCTGCATAACCCGCGCTATCACCGACCGCAGGGAGTGATGCAGGACATCCCTTGGGTTCGCCAGGCAGGCCTGAGCGCCTGTGGACAACGCTGTGGCTTTTTCAGGAGCAACTGGGGGGTTGTCCACAGAAAAAGCCGCTTCGCCAAAGTTGTTGTCTGTCAGGCATGCCAACCATACAGGCCGGGGCACAGGGTTGTCTGCGCTGCAAGTGGCTGTCAGCATTGGTGAAAAAGCAGTTGTCCACAAAAAAGGGCTTGCTCTATTACTACTGCTATTTATCTATAAGACTTTAAAAGAACAACCCAAGAACATCCTTGGGGCCAAAAACCGGTGCCGCGGATGCCAAAACCGGGTGGGGATGGCAAGGTGCTTGCCACCGAAGTGGGCTTTGGAAAAACGAAGGCCATGTTCCGCCGCCAGTTACGGCCTTCGCAAACCCCCTGCAGGCTGCAAATCAGGCCAAAGGAGCTGGGGTGGATGGAGCAAACCGCTCTTCAGGCCCCCTGGCCTGCCAAAACGGTGGCACAGGCGCCATGCCGGGCCTCAAAGCCTGTGAAAGGGGCGCTGCAAGGCCCGGGCAGCCCATCCCCCAGCCGGGCGACCGCCAAGGCCCCTGGTGCTGCCTTTCAAAGGCCTTGAGCAGGTTGTGAGCAGGTTGTGAGCAGGTTGTGAGCAGGGATTGCGTGGGCTGACGGCCAAGCATCTGCGCCTGGGATACATCCCCCTCCACGCCAGCTTGTGTGGGGTTTGCTATTGAAAAATGAGCTGCTAGCGCTTATAGAGCGGGCGCTAGAGGCATTTTTTGTACAAAACGCCTTCCAAACAGAGGGCGTTGCATAAGACTGGGGATAGCTTTGGCACAAGTGCCCGCTTATCCACAGCAAATGGCGATGCGCTCAGTTTGTCCCCGTTGGCGTGACAGCACAAACACCGGGTGGCGCACAGGGTTTGCTGCGCCGCAAGTGCTTGCCAGCCAACGGAAAAAAGCAGTTGTCCACACTAAACACCGGGCTCTACTACTACGACTATGTATTTATAAAGAAATTAAGAAGAAGACAGAAGAACAACTCCGGGGTCGGGCAAGTCCCCTTCGGTTTCAGCGAAAACGAGGGCGAAAGCAAAACCTGGGGTGAATGCATCACCCTTGTGAAAGGGGCAGACATTCCAGGCGCGGCGAAAACGACCAAGCCGTACGACAAAACGGGACAACGAGGCCAATTGGAGCTTTGTTAGCCGATCTAAAGGCCCTCAGGAGCGTTTGCAGCGCCTGTGGAGGTGCGGGGTATGAGGGGGGTAGCCTTGGCGCGTTGCCTGGCCTTTAGCGCCTGCTGCGGGGGCGCTGGCAGATTCGGTGCGAGGCAGAGCCGAATCTGCAGCACACAGACCGCTGCGCGGCCCCTGGGACGTGGCAAACAGGTTTTTAGCCCTGTGGATGGCTTTGTGGGCTGGCGCTCAAGAAGGCGTCCAGCTCAGGCTCAGGCAGCGCCTTGCTGAACAAATAGCCCTGGTACAGCTCGCACCCCGCCCGTGCCAGCAGGGCGCGCTGCTCGGCGGTTTCCACGCCTTCAGCGATCACTTCCAGCCCCAGGCTGCGCGACAGCCCGATGATGGTGTCCACGATGGCGGCGTCGTTGGGGTCGGTCAGCAGGTCGCGCACAAAGCTCTGGTCGATCTTGAGCTGGTCCAGCGGCATGCGCTTGAGGTAGCTGAGCGACGAGTAGCCGGTGCCAAAGTCGTCCAGCGAAAAACCCACGCCGTAGGCGCGCAGTGCGGCCATGGTGGCGATGGTGGTTTCCATGTCTTCCACCAGCAGGCTTTCGGTCAGCTCCAGCTTGAGCTGGCCCGAAGGCGCCCCGGTGATGGCCAGCACCCGCGCCACGTCGTCCACAAAACTGGCGTTGCGGAACTGGCTGGAGCTGACGTTCACGGCCATGGTCAGGTCGCGGCGCAGCGGGTCGTCCTGCCAGCTGGCCAGCAGCTTGCACGCGTGGTGCAGCACCCAGCGGCCCAGGGGCAGGATGAGGCCGGTTTCTTCGGCCAGTGCGATGAAGTCCGACGGTGGCACCATGCCGCGCTGCGCATGCTTCCAGCGCAGCAGCGCCTCCACCCCGGCGATTTCGCCGGTCTGGCGGACCTGGGGCTGGTAGTGCAGCAAAAATTCGTCTTGCGCCAGGGCCACGCGCAGGTCGGCCTCCAGGGCCGCACGCGCCGTCACCACGGCCTGCATCTGCGGGTCAAAAAAACGCAAGGTGTTGCGCCCGGCGGTCTTGGCCTGGTACATGGCCAGGTCGGCCTGCTTGAGCAACTCGCCCACGGTGGTGGAGGCCACGCCGGTGAACGGGGCGATGCCAATGCTGGGCGTGCTGCGGTACTGGTAGCCCTGCAATGGGTAGG
The DNA here is from genome assembly GCF_002754495.1 of Acidovorax sp. 62. Classification (NCBI taxonomy): domain Bacteria; kingdom Pseudomonadati; phylum Pseudomonadota; class Betaproteobacteria; order Burkholderiales; family Comamonadaceae; genus Acidovorax; species Acidovorax sp. 62. The sequence continues at coordinate 4,005,081 of NZ_PEFJ01000001.1, read as the reverse complement.
GCATGGACAGCATGGCCAGGATTTTTTCGCCCACGCCGCGTGCCTGTAGCACCAGGTCGTCGCCCGCGGGGTTCAGCTCTTCCAGCATCACCACAAACTCGTCGCCCCCCAGCCGTGCCACGGTGTCTACGCTGCGCACGCACAGGCTCAGCCGCTTGGCCACTTGCTGCAGCAGCAGGTCGCCCTGGTCGTGGCCCAGGGTGTCGTTGAGCTGCTTGAAATTGTCCAGGTCGATGAACAGCAGCGCCCCGCCCTGCTGGTGGCGCCGGGCCGCCACCAGGGCCTGGTGCATGCGGTCCATCAGCAGCATGCGGTTGGGCAGGTTGGTGAGCGGGTCGTAGAAGGCCAGGCGCTGGATCTCGCGCTCGGTGGCCTTGCGCTGGGTGATGTCGGTGTTGATGGCCAGGATGGACTGCGGTCGCCCGTCTTCGCCGCGCACCAGCGTCCAGCGGCCTTCCACGTCGATGGTGCGGCCATCGCGGTGCTGCTGCACCAACTCGCCTGTCCATTCGCCATGCTCTATCGTGGCCTCGGTGGCGCGGTAAAACGGCGTGGGGTCGTCGTACAGCAGTGTTTGCACCGACTGACCCAGCACCTGCAGCTGGCTCCAGCCATACATGCGCTCGGCGCTTTTGTTCCAGTAGATGATGCGGTGGTCCAGGTCGCGCACCAGGATGGCGTCTTGCGCCTTGTCGAGCAGCGAGGCCTGGTGGCGGATGCGGGCGTCGGCCGTCTGGCGCTCGATCTCGGCCGAGGCACGTGCCGCAAAAATCTGCAGGGTGGAGGTGACGAAATGGGGGTCGGCCAGGGGCTGCCTGAACAGCACAAAAATGGCGCCGATCACCTCTCCGTCTGCACTGCACAGCTGCTGGCCTGCATAGGCACGGGCGTTGATTTTGCTGCCCAGGGGCGAGCGCGGGTACTGCTGCAGCACCTGGTCGGCCACCACGTACTGGCGCTGCGTGAGCAGGTGCATGCTGGGGGTGCCGTCCAGTGGCAGATTGAACGATGGCAGCACCTGCTTGCCATCAACCACGGTGGCCATATCGACCGCCCTGGGCAGTTCTCCATCGCCTTGGGGCACCAGCCGGATCAGGCAACCCACCTGCGCACCCAGGGCCTCGGCCATGCTGCGCGCCAGTTGCACAAAAAATTCAGTGCCTGTGGTGGCCGACACGGCTGCCGCCACCTTGATGACCGAGTCCAGCATGCGCTGCTGCGCCTGGTGCGCGCGCAGGCTGTTGATGCCGAAGGCCAGGTCGTTGGCCAGCTCTTGCAGCAGCGCGACCTCTTGGGCGCTGATGTGCAGGATGTCGGGCGCGTAAAGGTACAGCAGGCCAAAGGCGCGGCCCCGCTCGCGCAACGGCAGGCAAATGATGCCGTGAAAGCCGTTGTCCAGCATGCGCTGGGTCCAGTCGCCAAAGTCGTCGCTGTTGCGGATGTCGTGCACGATCACCGGCTCGCCGGTGCGCACGGCCCGCCCCGCAGGGCCCTGCCCGTTGGGGCTGTTGGCGTCCCAGCTCAGGTGCAGCTTGTCCAGGTAGCCCTGGCTGTGGCCCGCGTGGGCCACCTGGGCAATGGTCTTGTGCGCGTCGTCCTGTGCCAGGCCCACCCAGCCCATGCGGTAGCCGCCAATGTCCACCGCAATCTGGCAAATGGCCTGCAGCAGGGCTGATTCAGAGGTGGCGCGCACCAAGGTTTCGTTGCAAGCGCTCAGCAGCTTTTGGGCGCGTGCCATGCGGGCAATCTCGCGCTCGGCCTGCAGCCGCTCGGTGATGTCCACGGCCAGCACCTGCCGCGCCGCCAGGCCATTGAAGCTGATGCTGCCTGCCGTGATCTCGGCATCGAACAGGCTGCCGTCCTTGCGCACCTGGCGGCAGACCGAGGGCACATGCCGCCGCTCGGGGCTGATCGACTGCACCGCTGCGCGCACGGCTTCACGCTCGGTGGGGGGCCACAGGTCCAGCAGGTGCATTTGCAGCATCTCGGCCTCGGTGTAGCCGTACTGCGAGAGCATCGCTTCGTTCACGGCCAGCAGGCGCATGCTGGCGCGCTCGTACACCCACATGGGGTGCGGGTGCTCATTGAACATGAGCCGGTACTGCTGGGCCGAGGCCTGCAGCTGGCTGGCCACATGCCGCAGCTGCACGGTGGTGCCCAGGGATTCGGTCAGTATCTCCAGCCGGTCCACATCGCCGCGCGAAAAGGCCTCGGGCTGGTCGGAGGTGACCTTCAAGGAGCCCACGATGCTGTTGCCCGCCCGCAAAGGCGCCGCCATCACCGAACGCACGCCAAAGCGGTGGGGCATGGAGTCCATGTCCCAGCCCGCGGCCAGGGTGTCGTTGCACCACACGGTGCGGCCCTGGTGCAGCGCAGGCCACAAGATGCTGTCATGCACCGACAGCTGGTTGCCCTCGGGCCGCACCATGTCGCCCACCGAGGCTTTGGCCACCAGCTGTTCGTCTTCCAGCAGTTCAATCAGCGCGCCACGCGCACCGGTTTGCTGTTGCACCGTGTGGGCCACCAGCTTCAGGGCCTCGGGCAGCGCCATGTCCAGCGACGAAATCTGCTGCTGCACCTGCAGCAGATCAGCATGGTGGCGGGCGTTGCGCTGGGTCTGCATCTCGGCCTGGTGCTGTGCAGACACATCCTGAAAAGCGCCCTGGATGCGCTGGATCTCTCCCTGGGCATTGCGCACGGCCTGCCCCGCTGTGCGCACCCACATCAGCTGGCCTTGGGGGCTCACCATCTCGGCCACAGCGTTGATGGGCGTGCCCGCCTGCATGCACGCTTGCCATGCGGCCTGCATGCGTTCGCGGTGGGGTGGTGTGTAGGCTGCCAGCACCTGCGCCAGCGTGGGGGCAGACTGCGCAAAGCCAAAGGCCGCCGCCATCTCGGGCGATAGGGTCAGCTGTTGGCTGGGCAGCTCCACAATCCAGCCGCCCAGGCGCGCCACGCGGCCTGCGGCTTCCAGGGCCTGGCTTTGCAGGCGCAGGGTGGCGTGCATCTGGTCGCGCTCTTGCAGCATCTGGCCCAGCAGGTGCTTTTGCCGGCGCAACTCCAGCTGGTCCATGGCCTGGCGCGCCAGCATCTGCAGCGCTTGCAGGGCCTCGGCGCTCAGGCTTCGGCTGCGGGTGTCCATCACCGCCAGCGTGCCAATGGCCTGGCCTTCGGCCGTCACCAGCGGAATGCACGCGTAAAACCGGATATGGGGCTCGCCCACCACCAGCGGATTGGTGGCAAACAGCGGGTGCTGGGTCGCGTCTTCCACCACGGTGGGCACCTCGGGGGTGCGCAGTGCGTGGTCGCAAAAAGCGATGGAGCGCGGTGTCTCGCGCATGGGGACTCCCACCGAGGCCTTGAACCACTGCCGCTCGGCATCCAGAAAGTTGACCACTGCCATGGGCGCATCGCACAAGCGCGTGGCCAGGGTGGCCAGTTGGTCGAAGGACGCCTCTTGCGGGGTGTCCAAAATGGCACAGGCCTGCAGGGCCTGCAGCCGGGTGAACTCTGCTGGCGACAGCACCGGCCCAGCCATGCTCACACGGCCCCCCTTGGCGGGAGGTGGCAGTGCATGGGCAGGGGGCTGTCAGGCAAAGTCACCGGCATGGAACGGGTGGAGGTGGTGTGTAAGGTGGGCTGCGGCCAATGCTACACCGTGACGCTGTGGTGACAGCGCGCCCCCGCCATGCCAATTGGGCTGGGGTTTATGCCTTGCGCAGCGCCCGGCGCGCACGCACCGCTGCCGCCAGGCCCTGCAGCACCGGCACCGTCTGCGTCATGCTGATGCAGGCGTCGGTCACCGACACGCCCTTTTGCAGCGCTTGCCCGGGCACGATGTCCTGGCGGCCTTCTTGCAGGTGGCTTTCGATCATCAGCCCGGTGATGCGGGCGTCGCCCGCGGCAATCTGCTGGGCCACCTCGGCCGCCACCGTGATCTGGCGCTGGTGCTGCTTGCTGCTGTTGGCGTGGCTCACGTCGATCATCACCTGCTCGCGCAGACCTGCGGCCTTGAGCACGACACAGGTGGCATCCACATCGGCCGCGCTGTAGTTGGGCTGCTTGCCGCCGCGCAGAATCACGTGGCAGTCCTGGTTGCCACGCGTTTCAAAAATCGCGGCCTGGCCCATCTTGGTCATGCCCATGAAGGCGTGCGCCGCCTGTGCGGCCTGGATGGCGTCGCTGGCCACTTTGACGCCACCATCGGTGCCGTTCTTGAACCCCACGGGGCACGACAGCCCGCTGGCCAGCTGGCGGTGGCTCTGGCTCTCGGTGGTGCGCGCACCAATGGCGCCCCAGCTCACCAGGTCGCTGATGAACTGCGGCGAGAGCAGGTCCAAAAATTCGGTGCCCACCGGCAGCCCGGTGGCCAGCACGTCCAGCAGCAGTTTGCGCGCCAGCTCCAGGCCTTCGTTGATGGCAAAGCTGCCGTCCAGGTGCGGGTCGTTGATGTAGCCCTTCCAGCCGACGGTGGTGCGGGGCTTTTCAAAGTACACGCGCATCACGACCAGCAGGTCGTCCTTGAGTGCATCGGCCTGGACTTTCAGGGCCTGGGCGTATTCCATGGCCTGGGCGTGGTCGTGGATGGAGCAGGGGCCCACCACTACCACCAGCCGGTCGTCCTGCCCGTGCAGCACGCGCGAGATGGCGGCGCGGCTGGATTCAACCAGCGTCAGGGCCGCATCGGGCGTGGGCAGCCACTCTTGCAGCAGGGCGGGCGTGATGAGGGGGCGCACGGCCTTGATGCGCGTGTCATCAATGCGGGTGGTGTCGTGCGTGGAGATGGGGTTGGCAGAGCGGTGTGCGTGGGTCATGCCCCCGATTGTCGCGCGGCGCGGCGGGCCCGAGAAAGCGGCGGTGCCAGCGTTTCATGGTTAACCACGATATGGATTGGTTATCACGCCGCGCCGCGCGCCATCTTGTAGCTGCTGGGGGCGATTTTTAGACTGCGCTAGATCAAAAACTGGTCACGCCAAGCCCGTGACATTCCCCTGGAGACAACCCATGAAAAAACCTTTCCGTGTTGGCATGGCGCTGGCAACCGCGCTGTTGTTGGGCGCGTGTGGTGGCAGCGATGTGGCTTCGGCCAACGATGCCAAGCTGAAGTTCGACCCTGCGACCTACACCACCGTGAGCGTGACGCTGGACGGTGTGAGTACCAAGTTGCGCCAGTACCGCATCGTGTATGTTGCCAACCCCATCAAGATGGCCACCGCACAGGCTGCGTTGGGGGGCAACAGCACAGTGACCTTGGCAGACCCCTACGCTTACCAGACCATGATCGTCTCGGTGCCCGAAGACAAGGTCACTGACCAGAAAGCAGCGCTGTACTTCTTGGTGAACAACGGTGGCTGGTGGGCCAGCCCCGTGTCCACCACCATCAGCGATGGTGCAAAGTTTGTCAGCACCAGCGATACCGACAACATCGGTGCTGCGCTGAAGGCGGGGTATGTGGTGGTCAATGTAGGCACCCGCAGCCGGGGCGGCGCACGCGCTGAAGACGGCAGCTGGGCGGGCAAGGCGCCCGCACCGGTGGTGGATGCCAAGGCGGCCATTCGCTACCTGCGATTGAACGATGCCAGCATGCCGGGTTCTGCCGAGCGCATCATCGTCACGGGTACCAGCGGCGGCGGTGGCCTGACCTCTGCCGTCTCGGCCAGTGGCAACAGCGCAGACTATTTGCCTTACTTGGCCGAGGTGGGGGCCGCAGGGGTCAGCGGCAGCGGCGTGGCCGCCACCAGCAGCCTCAAAGACGATGTGTTTGCTGCGGTGGCTTACTGCCCCATCAACAACCTGGGTAATGCAGACGCGGGCTACGAGTGGGAGTACAACGCTGTGCGCAGCGACAGCAACACCGGGGCCCTGGGTGGTGCTGCCTACAGCGCCGGGGCGCAGCCTGCGGCCTCCAAAGCCATTGCTGGCACCTTTGCCGCTTATGTGAACAGCTTAGGCTTGAAGCTGGACAACGGTACTGCGCTGACCACCGCCAACCTGCGCGATGCCACCCAGGCCTTAGTCCAGCAGGAGATTGAGCGCCAGTTGGCCAAGGGCACGGCAGTGCCGCAACTGGGCGGCAACTTTGTGACCAGCCGCGCCACTTTGGCCAATGACTGGCTCACCTGGAGTGGCACAGGCACCAGCGCCACCGTCACGGGTCTGGACTACGCCAAGTTTGTTCGCTACGTGGCCAGCAATCAGGCTCTCAAGACGGTGGTGGCATTTGACGCCGTTGGGGTCACAGGTAATCCGAATATCAGTGGCGAGACCAACCTGTTCGGTACCCCGGCCCAGCAGTACACCAACTTCACCGAATGGAGTTGGGTGAACAACGCCGTCAAGGGCGACGGCTCGGGCGTGGACGACACGGGCCTAGCTTGGGCGCAATACCTTGCCAGCAGCACCAACACCCTGGCCGCACAGCTCAGGCTCATTAACCCCCTGGCTTACCTGAACACCGCCGCCGACAGCGCCCCCTATTGGTATGTACGCCACGGCATGGTGGACCGCGACACCGCGTTTGCCATGCAGACCTTGCTGTACTACGCCATCAAGAACGATCCCTCCGTCAAGGACGTGAGCTTCAAGCTCCCTTACCTCGTGGGCCATAGCGGTAACTACGACGTGCAAGAGGCCTTTGCCTGGATCAAGGCCAAGCTGGACGCGAACCCCTGATTCACGGGCGCCGTGGCCCCGCCTGTCCCTGGGCCTTCCAGGGACTGGCACCTCTGCGTCCCCTTCTCACCTTCTTCCACCTACTCTCCCTTTTGAACACTGCTTTTCCGGAAACAAGCACCATGAAAAAAATCACCCTCATCGCTGCGGCTTTTGGTACCAGTGCCTGTGCCCTGCTCGCCACCACGGTGCAGGCGCAGCAGGCTTCCAGCGTCACGATGTATGGCTCGGTCGATGCCGCTGTGGAGCACCTGACCAACGCAGGCAGCAACGCCGCCACGCTCACCCGGGTGCCGGGGCTCACGGGCGGCTCCGCGCCTTCACGCCTGGGGTTTCGGGGCAGTGAAGACCTGGGGGGCGGCTTGCGTGCCGTGTTCACGCTGGAAGAAGGCATTGCGGTAGACACCGGAGCCTTGAACCAGGGCGGCCGCGCGTTTGGGCGCCAGGCCTTCGTGGGGCTGAGCGCACCGTGGGGCACGGTATCGCTGGGGCGGCAATACTCCATGCTGTTTTGGTCGCAGCTCGATGCCGACATCCTCGGCCCGGCCATGTTTGGATCGGGCTCGTTGGACAGCTACCTGCCCAACGCGCGGGTGGATAACGCCTTCGCCTACCGAGGCACCTTCAGTGGCTTGACGGTGGGTGCCACTTACAGCCTGGGCCGCGACACTGTCAATGCGGGCCCCAGCCCATCAGGCTCCAATTGCGCGGGCGAAAGTGCCACCGACAGCTCCGCCTGTCGCCAGTGGTCATTGCTGCTCAAGTACGACACCGCCACCTGGGGGGCCGCCGCTGCGGTTGACGAAATCCGTGGAGGCCCGGGGGCCTTTGCCGGGCTGACCAGCAGCAGCCTGAAAGACCGCCGCTCTACCTTGGCTGGCTGGGGCAAGTGGGGTGACCTCAAGCTAGGTGCCGGCCTGATCGCACGTAGCAACGATGCCAGTACGGCCACGCCGCGCAGCAACCTTTGGTATGCCGGGGCCGCCTACAGCATCACGCCGCAGTTCGTACTCGATGGCGAGGTGTTCAAGCTCGACTACAAAAACAGCGCCAACCAGGCCACGCTGTGGGCGCTGCGCGGCACTTACCACCTGTCCAAACGCACGGCGGTGTACGCCACAGCGGGCCATATCTCCAACGACGGCACGTTGGCCTTGTCGGTCAGCAATGCGGCCACCGGTGGTGCGCCAGTGGCGGGGGGCTCACAAACCGGCATTGGCGTGGGGGTGCGCCACAGCTTTTGAGTCTTGGGGGGATTGAACCCCTGGGTTGACGGACACGCCCTGCGCCGGGGCAGGTTGCGCCTGGTGGGGACGCAACCTGGGCAAAGCGGTTGCGGGGCGTGTCTGTGGTTTGGGTAGCCGTTGCGGGCGGTTCAAGGGCGGCGAAACGATGCGTTTTGCCGCGCCCAGTATTTGGATTCCAGGTGGTCCATGCGCACTTCGCCGCCGGTAGAGGGCGCATGCACAAAGCGCCCCTCCCCCACATAGATCCCGGCGTGCGAGGGGCTGCGGCCCCGGCCAAACACCACCAAGTCACCGGTGCGCAGCTCGCTGCCGTCAATCACCTGGCCCCAGCCGCTGAGCTGAGCCACCGTGCGTGGTGGGGCGGTGCCCACCTGGTTGCGGTACACGTAGCCAATGAGCCCGCTGCAGTCAAAGCCCGATTCGGGGGTGTTGCCGCCGTAGCGGTAAGGCGTGCCCACCAGCCCCAGGGCGTGGATGGCAATGCCGTGGGCTTGCTCGTCTGACAGCGTGGTGCCCACAGACCGCTGCGTGGGCCAGGGGGCTGCATCTGCCGAGCCGGAGGACGGTGGGCGCACGGTGCCGCAGCCCACCAGCAAAACGGCGGCTGAGGCCAGCCACACAGCACAGAAAGATCGATGGAAAGATCGCATGGCCCGAAGGTTAACGGATGCTTGCCCGCATGGGGCCCAGGCGTTGGCTGGGGCAAGGTTATTTATCGTAAAAAGTGCCTGTAAGGCGCATCCAGCAAGCGCTAAAAGCTATGTTATTCATAGTAAACGATGCGGGGCAAAACACCGGCTTGTGACCGGTGTCTTGCATGCGTTGCCCAGTGCCCAGAACGGGCTTTGGACCGTCCCCGCGCCTCAGGCGCTTTGCGCCACCTGGGCCTGGGGGCGCCGCTGGGCCAGCCGGTTGGCCACGCTCACAATGGCCTGCACCGAGGCGGTGACGATGTTGTGGCTGGTGCCCGCACCGAAGGTGGAGCCCGTCACGCCGTCCATCGCGGCTTCCACAATGGCCAGCGCCTGGGCGTTGGCGCCGGTGCCGGTGGCGCGTTCTTCGTAGTGGTCTACGCGCAGGGGCAGGCCCAGTGCGTCCACTGTGGCGGCAATGGGGCCATTGCCCTGGCCGCGCAGCGTCTGGCGTACGCCTTCGATGGAGACATCCAGCTCAATGCCCTGCCCATCTTCGTCCAGCCGGTGGCTGTGGCACACCACGGCCGGCTCGGCCGGTGCGCGCAGGTAGGTGGCCTGGAACAGCTCCCACAACTGGGCGGCGCCCATTTCGGTTTCGCTGGTGTCGGTGTGGCGTTGCACCACGGCGCTGAACTCCACCTGCATGCGCCGGGGCATCACCACGCCGTGTTCGCGTTCGAGCAAGAAGGCAATGCCGCCCTTGCCCGACTGGCTGTTCACGCGGATCACGCTGTCGTAGGTGCGGCCCAGGTCCGCCGGGTCGATGGGCAAGTAAGGCACTTCCCACAAAGCATTCGGGTCTTGCGCCGCAAAGCCCTTCTTGATTGCATCCTGGTGCGATCCCGAGAACGCGGTGAACACGAGGTCGCCCGCATACGGGTGGCGCGGGTGCACGGGCAGCGAGGTGCATTCCTCGGCCACGCGCGCCACGGCGGTGATGTCCGAGAAATCGAGGTGCGGGTGCACGCCCTGGGTGTACAGGTTGAGCGCCAGCGTCACGATGTCCACATTGCCGCAGCGCTCGCCGTTGCCAAACAGGCAGCCTTCCACACGGTCGGCCCCGGCCATCATGGCAAGTTCTGCCGCAGCCACGCCGGTGCCCCGGTCGTTGTGCGGGTGCACCGACAGCACGATGTGCTCACGCGGCACCAGGTGGCGGTGCATCCACTCGATCTGGTCGGCAAACACGTTGGGCGTGGCGTTTTCCACCGTGGTGGGCAGGTTGATGATGATGGGGCGGCCGGGGCCTGCGTTCCATGCGGCAATAGCGGTTTGGCAGGCCTTGAGCGAGACATTCAGCTCGGTGGCGCTGAAGGTTTCGGGCGAGTACTGCAAGGTCCACTGTGTGCCCGGCTGCGCGTCGGTGAGCTGCTTGAGGTAGCCCACATGGTGTGCGATGAGCTGCATCACCTGCGTCACGTTCATGCCAAACACAATGCGCCGCCACGCAGGCGCGGTGGCGTTGTACAGGTGCACGATGGCGCGGGGCGCACCCTTCACCGCCTCTACGGTGCGCGCGATCAGGTCTTCGCGCGATTGGGTCATGACCATGATGGTCACATCGTCGGGGATCAGGTTTTCGTCGATGAGGCGGCGCACAAAGTCAAAGTCGGTCTGCGACGCGGCCGGAAAGCCGACCTCGATCTCCTTGAAGCCGATGCGCACCAGCTCGTGAAAGAGCTTCATCTTGCGCTCGCCGTTCATCGGCTCGAACAGTGCCTGGTTGCCGTCGCGCAGATCGGTCGAGAGCCAGATGGGCGCGCGGGCAATGGTGCGGCTGGGCCATTGGCGGTCGGGCAAATTGATGGGGGCGATGCCTTGGTACTTGGTGGCGGGTTTGGCGATCATCATGAAAGGCTCCACAAACGGTGGGTGCCGGGGGCCGCGCATGGGTGCATTGGCTGCGCAGTACCCCGGCACGGGGTCATCAAAGTTCAACGAACGGACGACATCCCCTACAGCCCTTTGCGTGTGCAAAGGCTGGTTTGTGGGCCGGGGTCAGGGGGAAGTCAGGTGTTGCGCGAAGTGGCAACAAAAGAGGCGAACGCAGGCAGACCCCGGCCGAGCACTAGTAGGCTTAGCGATAGGGTGGACAGGGACAGGCTGCGTTGCATAAGAGCCAAAATGTTAGCACAGGCCCCAAACCACCTGTTCAGCCTGCCCCCCATGTGCCTGGGGGTCAGGTGCGGTCTGGGCGTGGCGGGGTCAGCGCTTGCCCTGCCTTGCGGTACAGCGGCCACCAGCACAGCACGTAAGCGGCGACGAAGGTTGCGGTGGTGCCCAGCAGGGGGCGCGCGGGCTCGGCCCACACAAAGCGCCAGGCCCAATACAGCTCAGAAAGCCCCAGCAGCGTGAAGCTGGCCAGCCCTGCCCAGGCCCCTTCGGCCCGCCACGCGCCCACCGACACAAAGGCATGCCCCACCAGCGCACACGCGCCGCCCAACAGGTGCAGCAGCAACGCCAGCACGGGGCGCTGCTGCGCAAAGCCGACCAGGCCGCCCCGCGTGGCCGTTTGGGACGATGGGGTCAGGACCAGGCTGCCTGCCAGCAGCGCCACCCAGCCCCCTTGCCTGCGTGCGCGCTGCATCCACGGCATGCCGGGCGTGCGCTGCAAGGCCTGCCATTGCCCGGCCAGTTGCTCTGCCAGCCTTTGGGCGACGGCGCCTTGCTCCTGGCTGTCGCTAACGGTCTGAACGGCCAGGGCCTGGGCGGCTTGCAGCACCTGGGGCTGCAAGCGTGCGGGCACATGCTGCAGCGCGCTGGCACTGGCGTGCATGGCCACGGCACACACCGCCACGGTGCGCCATGGCGTGGGCACATCGGCCAGCCGCCACCCCGCCTCGCGCACATGGTCGGCGCAGGCCTCTTCGCTCAGCATGGGGGCCGGGATCTGTTCCAGGGTCTTCACGCCCTGGCGCAGCGCAGCGGCGTAGCGCGCGGGGGTCATCAGCCGCTTGGGCACAAAGCACACGGCGCTCTCGTCGGCCTGCAGGGCGGCATCCACCATGGCGTGGGTGATGCGCGCACGGGGCACGTCGGCCAATGTGCGGGGGTGGCTTTGCAACTGCTGCACCAGCGTGGCCTCGTCCGCTGCCTGCATGTGCTCGCGCGCCAAGGGGGCCAGCCAGGTGGTGTCTTCGTGGGCGTCCCACTCGGCGGTGTAGGGCGATTGCAGCGAGAGCACGGTCGATGCCTCCAGCGCCGCCTGCCGGGTGTGTCCCAGTGCCCGGTAGGCGCTGGCCAGAACGTAGTGCGCGTGCTGTGGGTAGCGTGCGTGTGGCAGGCCGCGCAGGGCGTCTTCCTGCGCCTGCGCAGGTTGCTCGCTCCACAGGTGGGCCCAGGCCCGCTGCACGTGCCAGTGGCAGCCATGGCGGGGCTCGCCCTGCCGGCGGGCACGGGCCAGGTCGTTGTCGATCAGCCGGGTGGTTATGTCCACGGCCAGGCGCTGGGGGACATGGTGGAACACATCGTGCCGGTCCTCCAGCGCGGCCACGCACACCTCGGTGCTGCGCAGAGGCTCGGGGATGTCTTGCAGCGTGAGGCCATTGGCCCGGGCCGATGCAAGGCACAGCGCGGGGGTGAGCAGTGCCAGGGGCACATGGGTGATCAGGCGGCCGTAGTCGTGTTGCACGGCGCGCTGCGCCAGTGCGGGGGTGACTTTGTCAGCAGCGATGTAGCTGATGTTGTAGATATCGGCCTGCAGCGCGGCGTGCTCCAGTGCATCGGTGCGCAGCCAGTGCGGCACATCGCGCAGCGGGGCGCCGCATTGCACGGCATGCAGGGCCAGGGCCGGGGTCAGCAGGCAACCCCACAGGTCGTACAGGCTGTTGTGGTCCCACCGGTTGGGGGTGAGGGAGGGGACCTGGCTGCAGCGCTCGTCGTGCCAGTCCCAGTCGGGGTCTCCGGCATACCGCTCGCGTGCCAGCAGCAGCGCGTCCCGCGTCATGCAGTGCGGTGGAATCTCGCGGGCCTGGGCCAGGCCCTGGTTTACCAGGGCGTGCAGCCGCTCGGCCGTGTGCCATGCGGGCGGGATATCGCCCAGCACCTTGGGGGCTGCGGCCAATGCCTCGTCGACCAGGGCATCGTCCAGCCAGGCGGCAGGCACGTGGCCGATGGCGCTGGGGTCCTGCTGCACGGCGCGCTGCCAAGCCTCGCGTGTGGTGGGTGGGCTGTTGGCTGGCGGTGCCCCTTCAGCGCTGGGTACAGGGAGGCTGGGTGCAGCCATGGGCCGCCGTGCATCGCGTGCGTGTTGCGCAGCTTGCAGTGCGTCCACGCTCGGGGCCGCCATCAGCCACAGCTCCCACCAGGCATCGCCATCGCCCGTGTCGGCCTGGGGGTAAAGGCTGAGCCACAGGGTGTTGGCCTCTGGCACGCACACCAGCTTGTCCGGCGTGTCTGCCACCAGGGGTTGGCGCAGCGGCAGGCTCCAGGCGGCCATGGGGGGGCCACTGTGCTGCCAGGGGGCTGCGTGCTCTGGGTCGGGGTCGGCCGGGCCCCAATGGGCTTGCAAGCGCTCGTGCAGCGCTTGGCGTAGTTGCGCCACGGCGTGGGCCAACCCTTCGCCCATGAAGGCGTAGGGGCCGTTGTGCTCTTCGCTCAGGTACGCACGGGCTACACGCCGCACGACCACCGTGTGGCGCAGGTCGGCCGCGTGGGGGTCGTTGTCTTCGCCGTCATCCTCTTCCCCATCGGCGTCGGGCGTGCCGGTGGCGCTGCGCTTCGGCAGGCCCTGGGCCAGCTGGTGCAGCCGCTCTTCGGCGTCGGTGGCCAGGGCCTGGGCGTAGCGGGCCACGTCGTCAACGCAGTCGATCTGCTCCAGGTGGTCGTTGGCAGACCGATGGAAAAACGGGCGGGGTGCGCTGCAGTGCGGCAAGTTCGGCAAGGGGCCACTGCACCACAGCGTGTGGCCCTGCGTGTCGCGCAGCGACACCTGTCCCGCTTCGTACTTTGCGCGCCACACCACCTGGCCCTCTTTGTCCATCCAGGCCAAGTGGCCGTCGGTGGTCAAGAACGGCACCAGCGGTGTGTCAGGCAGGGTGTTGGGTATCCAGCCGTCACCGTCGGTCAGGGGCTCGAGCAGGCCCAGCGCTGCGGGCACCCAGCGGCCGCTGGTGTGCAGCAGCCCCCAGGCGCTGGTGGCGGGCTCTGGCCGCTGGGCGGGGCTGGCCAGCCGTGCCACGGCGCATTCGGTTTCGGCGCGGAAGTCGCTGGCGTAGCTCAGCGCGGGGCCCTGCAGCAGCTTGCCGTGGGCATCCACAAAGCGGGTGCCGTCATCGCTGTCTGCCACCAGCCCACAGGCCATATGGCGGCTGAGGTGGCGCCCGCCTTTGACCACCACCTTGCCCCGGGTGTTCAGGTAGCCGTGGCCGTTGTTCCAGCTGTCCGGCTCGTCGTAGTAGGCCAGCCCTTCGCTGTTGAAGGCCTCGATGCATGGGTAGCAGGGCTTGAGCACCCACTCTCCTTCCGCATCGATCAATCCCCAGGTCTCTCCGTCCACAGAGGCCGCGGTCACCGCATGGTCGTCAAAGGCACGGGCCTGCGCAAAGCGGGCCGCAATCACCCACTGCCCCTGGTGGTCCACATAGCCGCGCAGGCGCTGGTGGCTGCGCGGGTCCCACTGCTCGGCCAGTGCCAGGCCCACGGCTCCAAAGTTGTCCAGTTGGTGAAAGCGGGCTTCGCACGTGAAGCGGCCTTGGCGGTCGATGATGCGCCAGCCCTGCGGCCCCACCTTCACAGCGGCCAGGCCGTTGCGCAGGGGGCGGGCGTCTTCAAACTGCGGCGCAATCACCTCCTGCGCCAGCAGGTCGATGTAGCCCCAGTGCCCGTCGCGGCAAAAGCGGGCCAGTCCATCGTCAGAAAAGCCGCGCGCGTTGTCGAGTGTGGGCGCAATCAGCCATTGGCCCTGCGCATCGATGTAGCCCCAGCGGCCATCCAGGGCCTGCGCCGCGCTGATGAAACCGCCCTGCCCGTTGTCCTCAAACTCCACCACCTGGCGCAGCGCCGGGGTGGGCGCGATGGCCTGGTCGGCGTGCACGATAAGCAGCGCGTGTGCCTGCCCGTCCGCCCCCAGCGGTACCTTGGCCAGCCATGGCGTTGCCGGTGCAGTGAGTGTCATTGGGTTGTGTTCCTCCGGGCGGCATCGTAGCCACGCCCCCCGGCCCCCGTGGTAACCATTTGCACCCGTAGGCATGAACCCGACAAGCCCAGACTTTTGCCCTGCCCTCAGTGGCTTGGTGAATTAGATAAAAAAGTGCCTCTAGCGCTTGCTAATCAAGCGCTAGCAGCTATCAATCAAATAGCAAACACATCTGCTGCTGGGTGGCCTGTGCCGCTACGGTCGCTGCCGTGGACCGGGGCCTTGCCTTGGCCTGCCGCTGCAGCCATTGCGGCAGGGCCTTGAGGGCGCAGCGCTGCATGCCTTGCAGCAGCACAAAGTCGGCCGCCGGCAGCTGCCATTGGGTGGTCAGGTCGTGCTGCATGCGCGCCAGCAGCGCGGCGGCCATCTCGGCATCGGCCAGCGCCCGGTGGGCCCGCTGCGCGCGCGGCAGGCCCAGGTGCTGCACCAGCGGCCCCAGCTTGTGGGTGGGCGCCTGGGGGTACAGCCGTCGCGACAGCAGCACCGTGCAGGCAAAGGGCTGCGGCGCGGGTGTGTCGGCCAGGGCCAGCTCGGCCTGCCAGAACTTGCTGTCGAACGACGCGTTGTGCGCCACCATGGGCGCGTCGCCCACAAACCGCGCCGCATCGCGCATCACGCTGGCAGCCTCGGGCGCCTCTTGCACCATGGCGTTGGTGATGCCCGTCAGCTCGGTGATGAAGGGCGGTATCCACACCCCCGTCTTCATCAGGCTCTGAAACCGGTCCACCACTTTTCCGCCTTCCAGCAACACGATGGCCACCTCGGTGGCACGCGCGCCCTGGCTGGGCGACATACCGGTGGTTTCAAAGTCGATGACGGCGATGGGAGGCATGGGATCTGTGTGGCGCGGAGAGGGCCGCAGGCGTTGCGGTGCTTTGGCAGTATCGCCGCTCAGCTGCGGCCCAGCAGCTGCCGAAGCGCACGGGCAATCGCGGTGGGCTTGTCGGCCTTGTCGGCGTCGCCGCCTTCGGGATAGATGGCCTCGCAGCGCTCAGCATGCAAGGCCTCTTTCAGGCCGGGTGCCACGCTGGCGTGCAGTTGCTCACAGTCGCAGCGCAACCGGGCCTTCACGGTGCGCTTGCGTGCATCGCGCACCTCGGCCACCCAGCACGCATCGCCGCAGCCACAAGAGCGGTAGACCAGTACCTCGCCTGCAGTAGGCCAGGGCAGCGGGTACTCGCCAGTGCCGCCTGCGGCATGGCATGAGAGCACGATGGCACCCCAGGCCCATGCTGTGCATGCTGCGTGGCGGGCGTATCTGGTGTGTCGCGGTTTGGTTGGGGTCGGCATGGAAGGGGCGGTCTGTCGCGGAGAATCACAGGGAAGCGCCAAAGCGCTCCCCCGTCCTTCATTCCAAAGAACCTCCGATTTTCCATGCGAGTTCACCCGTTCGTGGTCCGCCTCCTGCAAAGTGTGTTGCGCATTTCTGCCGCATTGGTGGGCGTTTTGGCCGTGCTGGCGTGCGGGGTGCTGGTGATGACCACCATGCCACTGCACTCCTACCGGGGCGCATTGCCCGCCCTGACGCCGCAGGAATCTGCGCTGGCCGACCGCTTGCGTGCCCATGTATCCACCGTTGCCCAACAAGAGCACAACCTGCGCAACCCCGCAGCGTTGGAGGCCGTGGCCACCTATCTGGAACGGCAACTGGCTTTGATGGGCTATGCGGTTGAACGGCAGGAATACACCGTGGCAGGCAAGCCGGTGCGCAACCTGCAGGCGATATTGCCCAGCCGCACGGCCCCAGGCCAGCGCACCGTGGTGGTGGGCGCGCATTACGACTCTGCCCACCACACCCCTGGTGCCAATGACAACGCCACGGGCACTGCCGCCGTGTTGGAACTGGCCCGCAGCCTGCGCGACATGGGGGACGCCTCTGCCGACATCATGTTTGTGCTCTACACCAACGAAGAGCCACCCTATTTCAAAACCCCTTTGATGGGGAGCCAGGTCCATGCCAAAGCCCTGGCGGCACAAAAAACCCGCGTGATCGCCATGTTGTCGTTGGAGACCATGGGCTATTACTCAGACGTAGCGGGTTCGCAAAAGTACCCATGGCCTCTGAGCCTGCTCTACCCCTCAGAGGGCAATTTCATCGCCTTTGTGGGGGCCACGGGCGACCTGGGTCTGGTGCGCACAGTGGTGCGCTCGTTTCGCTCGCACACCTCTTTTCCGTCGGAAGGCATTGCGGCGCCCCGGTTCATCCCCGGGGTGGACTATTCCGACCACGCGGCCTACATCGACGCGGGCTACCCCGCACTCATGGTGACTGACACGGCGCCCTACCGCTACCCGCACTACCACAGCAGCCAAGACACTCTCGACAAGGTCGATTTCGAGCGCCTAGCGCGCGTGGTGTCGGGCGTGGAGCGCGTGGTGACTGAACTGGCCAGGCAAGCGCCATAGCCAGGTGCCCGTGCCGATCTTGGTCCCGGCGCTGTTTACTGCGGTGAATACCTCACCACCCTGACCTCTGCCTGGGTGGGTGTGGTGTTGAAGACCTCTTGCATCCATTGCAAGGCCTGGTCGGCTTGTGCCCCGCCTGTGCCGCCACCAATCACCGGAAATGCCACAGAGGCGAACCGGTGTTGATTGACCACGGCCATGGCAGATTGCACCGATTTCTGGATCGACTGCTGCGAGGCCACCCACCACATGCTGATACCCGCCACGTGGATGATGCCTTGGTACGGGAGCCGCCCTGCACCGGTGAGCACGGCGCTGCCCAGCGGCATGGGGCCATGGCGTGCCAGCTCACGAAAAGGCTGATACCCCGCCCGGCGTTTGATGGCTCCGGAAACGCCTTGCGGCACCAGCAACCACCACGGGATGATGTTGCGGTTCCAGGCGTTGACGATGACGTCCACGTCCTGGTTCAGCAAGTCGCCCTGCACCACCCGTACCACGGGCACCTGGGGTGCAGCATCTTGAAGTGGTGGGTGTGCCATCTGCGGCTCAGGCCTTCTTCAAAAACTCCGACTTCAGCAACATGCTGCCCAGGTCGGTCTTGCAGTCCACGTTGTGGCCATCCGCACCATCGACCAGGCGGATGCTTTTGATCTTGGTGCCTTTCTTGAGGGTGGACGACGAGCCCTTGACCTTGAGGTCTTTCACCAGGATCACGGCGTCGCCATCGGCCAGCGGGTTGCCGTTGGCATCGCGCACGATGCCGTCGCCTGCATCGGCGTCGGTGTCTGCCGTGTCGGCCACTTGCGGCCATTCAAAACTGCAGTCGGGGCACACGTAGTTGGTGCCATCGGGGTAGGTGTTTTCCTGGCCGCATTGGGGGCAGGCTGGCACGGTGTGGGGCATGGGCTTCTTTCTGGTTGTAGTGGTGAAAAGGGCTGGCGACTTTACAGCGCTCAGAGTGGCGCGCGTTGTTCCAGCGCAAACGGCGGCAGCCCTTTGAGCAGCCGCTGGCCGTAGCTGGTGCGCGTGAGGCGCTTGTCGTAGCAGTACACATGGGCCTGGTCGTCTTCGGTGCGGATGGCGCGGCCCACCCATTGCGCCAGGCGGATGGCGGTGGCAGGCACCACCAGCTCGCTGAACGGGTCGCGCCCCACGGCGCGCAGCCACTCGGCGCGGGCTTCGCCCACCGGGTCATCGGGCGGGGCAAACGGCAGCTTGGTGATGAAGACAGACTCGCACAGCCGCCCGGGCAAATCCAGCCCCTCGCCAAACGACTGCATGCCGAAGATGACCGAGGGCTCGCCACTCTCCACGCGCTCGCGGTGGCGCCGCAGCAGCTGCGTGCGCGGCAGCGCGTTCTGCACCAGCACCACGCTGCGCATGGCGGTGGGCAATGCGTCCACGGCCTGGCGCATTTGCTCGCGCGAGGTGAACAGCACCAGCGCGCCGTATTCCACGCGGGCAATGTCGTGCAGCAGCGCGTCCACCATCTCGGCGGTGAATTGCGCAGCGTTCTTCGGGTCGGCACGCGTCTCGGCGGCAATCAGCGTGCCTTGTGCGGCGTAGTTGAAGGGGCTGGGCACCTCCAGCGTGGTGGTGGCTTCATCGCCATGCAGGCCCGCCTCGCGCAAAAAGAAGTCAAAGTGCCCGCAGCTGGTGAGCGTGGCTGAGGTCAGCACCGCACCGCGCACCGCGCTCCACAGGTGGTTGCGCAGCGTGGTGCCGGGCAGGATGGGGCTGGCATGCGCTTTGACCACGATGAAGTCGCCATCCACCTCCAGCGTGAACCATTTGGCCGCCGGCACCGCGCCTTCGGGCGCATCCTGCAGCAGCAGTTGCGCGGTGGCGTGCAGCGCTTCCAGGCGCGGGGCCAGCATGCCAATCTGCGCATACAGCGTGGACAGCCGCTTGGCCTCGTCGGGCTTGTCGCGCATCTCGGCGCGCAGGGCTTTGCTGATGGCGCGCAGGGCGTCGAGGAAGCCCTCGGCGCTGGCGGCCAGCAGGCCCAGCGGGGCAATCAATTGCTCTGGCAATTCGCCGCGTGGCACGCGCACGCGCGCCGGGCCCCAGGCGCTGGGCTGGCTCTTGAGCTGGGCGCCGTACACATCCATCACGATGCGCGCCAGGTCCTGCAGCGTCTGCCGCAGCTGGGCCGAGTGTTTGGGGATGTCGGCAATCTCCTCCACTTCCAGCAGCGCACCAATGCGCAGGCCCCGGCTCGACAACCGCTCGATCCAGGTGATGCGCGACAAATCCATGCTGCACGCAAATTGGTCCAGCGCGGTGGCGGGCAGGTGATGCGCTTCGTCCAGCACCAGCAGGCAGTTGTCCAGCTCGGGCAGCACGCGCGCGCCCAGCGATGACAGCAGCAAATCATGGTTGGCCACAATCACCTGCGCGCCCACCAGCTCCTTGCGCTTGTCGTAGTAGGTGCACTGGCTGAAAGCAGGGCAATGCTTGCCGGTGCACGATGCACCCTCGGCCGCCACGGGGCTCCACACCTCGGGCTCGGGCGGGGTGTCCAAGCTGTCGCGGTCGCCGTCCCAGGCGCCTTTCGACAAGGTTTGCGCCATCGTCGAATAAAACTGGATGCGCGCCTCGGTTTCGTGCCTGGGGCGCTTGGCGCGGGCGGCGGCTTCCTCTTCGGCAAACAGGTCGTCTTCGCCCTCTTCCTCTGCCTCGCCGGTGCCCGCCAAGCGGTCGAGCTTGAGCTTGCACACATAGCGCCCACGCCCCTTGGCCAGCGCAAACTTGAAGGGCTGCGGCATTAGCGCGGCCAATGCGGGCAGGTCCTTGTTGACCAGTTGCTCTTGCAGCGCCACGGTGGCGGTGGAGATCAGCACCCGCGTGCCGCGCGATAGCGCCAGCGCAATGGCGGGTGCGCAGTAAGCCAGCGACTTGCCCACGCCCGTGCCCGCCTGGATGACGGCGATGGAGCGCGTGGGCGCCGCCTCGCCACTTTCTTCATCCACCTTGCCCAGCGTGGCGCTGCTGAAGGTGCGCGCCACCTGCTCGGCCATCAGCCGCTGCCCGGTGCGGCTGCGAAACCCTTCGGTGGCCTGCACCACCGCATCAAACGACTGCAGGGCCGCCTGGACCCATTCTGTAGAAGACATAACCACCTGCTGTAAGGGCGAGAGTGTGGCATGGCCGCTCTGGCCGCCTTGTTTGGCGGTTGCCGAGGCCATTGGATGGATGGGAGGTGGTTTGGTTTTTGCTATGTTTTTTATAGCTGCGAGCGCTTTCAAGGTAAGCGCTAGAGGCCTTTTTTGCTTCATTGGCGACGGCCGCCCTTTTTCCAAGCACTTGCCGAGGCGCCCTACCCCCCAAAAAGCGCAAAACCCCGAAAAAGCAGTAGCTCACGGAACAGCGCTTTCCTCCGTTGGGTTTTCTGCGCCCGGCCACCGGCCTGTTCGGGTCAGTCCGCAGGCCCATCCGAGGCCATGCTGCCGTCAATCGCCAAAAAACGGCCCTTCTGGCTACTTTTGAACCCCTGTTTTGATTAGTGAAAATTATTAAAAACTACCTTGAAAAAATATAAAAACCTGTTTTTAAAAAATCTACAGGGTCGAAAAATTCAATTTCTTATTTCATTTTTTAGATGAATTTTGATTTTTCTGAACTCATGTTGTTAATTTTTGAGTTTCGTATTGTTGGCGAAATCATTGATTTTTTTCTAATAAAAATCCATGTTCTACCATTTAATTTTCAGGTGGATGTTTTGTATTTTTTGATGACATTGGATTAACCGTCTCATGGTTAATGTGCAACGCATAAAAATATCCAAATTTCATGAAATTTGGATAAATCAAAAATAAAAATAAAAATCGATGAAGTGCCGAAACGCTTTCAAAAACGCCGTACCTCAGTTTGAAATGATTTGAGGGTGAAGCGATAGGGTTGGGCCTCTGCGGCCGGGTGCGTGGTCGCCGTTTGAGGTAGGCCCATGGTCGGGGGATGTACGGTGGGCTGCCGTGGCCCGCATGTGTACCCCCTCACCTTGGGCATGCAATTCGATCACTCGCAAAAGATAATCTATGGTTTGGTAAGGATTTTTGAGAGAGTGAGCACTGGCGTTTTGCTTTCCCACTAGTGGGCCAAGATGACCTGCTGTGCGTTGCATCCGCTTTGCAATGGGTTGAATGTGCGGCTGCTGTGGATTGACCCTGTTGAGACGGTACAGGCTCAGATGTTCCATCTGCCTGTGGGTCACTGTTTCTAATCCAAAATCAATCCGCTCATTTGAATTTTGCATTGGACATTTTTAGGCAATCTGAATTTACGAGAGGTTGTTTCATGTATTCAGTTGTTTTGCATAATCTATTTTATGGAATTTGCAAATGGCGGTCTCAACTTAAAAAAATTCTTTGAAAATCCCTAAAGCCGATTTGCGGATCAACTCGTAAATCGGAGCGGCGGTATCCCGCGTGCGATGAATACACCGCCCATCACAAAAATCGGTAGATTCTCCCTGCGCTGCCGCGTGCCGGGCATGGGCTGGGCTGCCCGCGTGGGTTTGCGTGGCGCTGAGCTCCTATCATGGCCACTGCAGGCTTCCTGACAGTCCAGCCCGTGCAAGCGCCTGCCCATCGACGAGGGAACATGGAATACACGACGCGATTCACCTTGGTTTGCCATCACATCGACGATGCCGATGCGCTGCATGCAGCGTTCAGCGCCCCGCCTGGCGAGGCGTTGGAGGACTCCATCAAGGCCTTCTTTGCCGCCCGCAAGGTGGCTATCTATCCGCCGGATGGCATGGGGTTCGACCATTGCGAGCGCGCAGGCCTGGTGATCGATGCGGCCTTCACCTCGGGCTCCACGCATGCCGACGAGTTCATTGGGCCGTTGTCGAGGGTGTGCCACGCGCTGCATGCCGACCTGCGGGACGACGAAATTGCGCGCACCATGGAATACGGCTTTGTGCATGGCAAGAAGAAGCCGCCTGCCGATGTGATGGCCCTGATGAAGACCTTGGCCCCTGTGGCGCAACTGGGGCGCGTGGGTCGCACCATTGCCGCAACGGACTGCGCAGAAAACGACCCCAGCGATGCGCTGACCGTGGCCATCGGCCTTGCCAAGAACGCCGCCACCGTGCAGGCCCTGCTGGAAAAAGGGGCCGATCCCAACAGCAAGCTGCCCTCTGGCACCTCGTGCCTGAACCGGGCGGTGACCAAGAAGAACGCCAAGATCGTCCAGCTGCTGTTGCAGCATGGTGCCGACCCCAACCTGCTGCACCGGGGCTATCCCAACCTGTATGAAGCCTGCCGCTTTTCGGCGCCCAAGATCGTGGATCTGCTGCTGCAGTACGGGGCGGACCCGAATGTGCGCAACAAAGACTTTTCAGAGCACAGCTACCCCATCGAGATCGCCATTTACTACCACCAGTCCAAGGCCGTGCGGTCGCTGTTGGCCAAGGGGGCCAAGACCACGGGCATGCCCAAGATGGGCAACCTGCTGGACTTGAACGCCGGGTATTTCCACGACAACCACAGTGGCCACCTGCTGGAAAAGCAGGCGATCTTTGAACTGCTGGTGCAAGACCCCGTGCACCAGGCCGACTTGGTGCAGCGGCGCGAGCACCTGGTGGGGCTGCTGCACAAAGGCTTTGAACCCATGGACAAGACGCCCAAGGACCGCGCGGACTTTGACGCCCTGCTGTCCTACATGGCCACGGTGCGATGACTGGAATGAGCGCGAGGCCTGCCCAGGGGCGTTTACCGGGGAGCACCCTGGCTTCGACGGGCTCAGCCTGAACGGATTTCGTTTGCCGACCGACAAGGTGCTGAGCCTCTGCGCTCTACCCCCGCTCGCGCAGTGCCCGCTCGATGCGGTCCCGCCGCACCGTTGTCTTGGGCACCTTGAAGGGGAACCAGCTGCGCACGTCTTCTTCCAGCCCGATGCCGTGCATGTAGTTGTAGATGGCCTTTTTGAGCGCGCTGCCCAGCGCGTCGTGGTCTACGCCCGTGGGGTCGATAAAGGCCACATCGTTCTTGGCAAAGTCGCCGGGTGGCAGCGGTGCCAGGGTCACGCCGTATTCCTCGGGGTTCTTGCCCACGGGTGAGTGCACGGTGCAGGCAAAGCGGTGAAAGAAGCCGCTTTGGATGCAGCCATTGGCAAACAACTGCCGCACGTACTCGAGCGCGTCCACGGTGTCCTGCACCGTCTGCGTCGGAAAGCCGTACATCAGGTACGCATGCACCAGGATGCCTGCATCGCTGAACGCCTTGGTCACCCGCGCCACCTGGTCCACCGACACGCCTTTTTTCATGAGTTGCAGCAGCCGGTCCGAAGCCACTTCGAGCCCGCCCGAGATCGCGATGCAGCCGCTGTCGGCCAGCAGCTCGGCCAGCTCGGGAGAGAAGGTTTTTTCAAACCGCACATTGCCCCACCAGCTGATGCCCGCGTTGCGCTCAATCAGCTCGGTGGCCAGCGCCTTGAGCGCCTTGGGGGGCGCAGCCTCGTCCACAAAGTGAAAGCCCGTCTGCCCCGTCTCGCGCACGATCTGCTCGATGCGGTCGGCCAGCACCCCAGCACTCGCGCCCTCGTAGCGGCTGATGTAGTCCAGGCTCACATCGCAAAAGCTGCACTTCTTCCAGTAGCAGCCGTGCGCCACCGTCAGCTTGTTCCAGCGCCCGTCGCTCCACAGGCGGTGCATGGGGTTGAGCATGTCCAGGAGCGACAGATAGCGGTCCAGCGGCAGGCCGTCCCAGGTGGGTGTGCCCACCTCGGCAAAGGCGATGTCGGCTTCCATCATGTTGATGTACTGCACCTGCCCTTCGTCGCTGCGCACAAAGGTGCGCACCAGCCGCTGGCGGCCGCGCTCGCCGCGCAGGTGTTCCAGCAGCGCCAGCAGCGGGCGCTCGCCCGCGTCCAGCGTCACGTAGTCAAAGTGGTCAAACACGCGCGGGTCGGCCAGCTCGCGCAGTTCGGTGTTCACAAAGCCGCCGCCCAGCACGGTGGCAATGTGCGGGTGCCGCGCCTTGATGGCCTGCGCAATGCGAAACGCCGCGTACACCGAGCCGGGGAAGGGCACCGACAGCAGCACCACGGTGGGCTGGTGGCGCGCGATGGCCTCGTGCGTGAGCTGTTCCAGCAACTCGTCCACCAGCGTGGGCGCGACCTGGGCTTTGGCCAGTGCCTGGGCCAGCGGGTCAAACGTGGGCTGGCTGCCCGCCAGCGATTCGGCGTAACGCACAAACTCAAAGCGCTCGTCCACCGCATCGCGCAGCACATCGGCCAGGTCGTTCAAATACAGCGTGGCCAGGTGCTTGGCCTTGTCCGTCAGGCCCAACGCGCCAAACGCCCAGCCCAGCGGGTCGCCGCCGTCATCGTCCACATACACGTCCAGCGTGGCAAAGCGCGGGCCCTCGGGCAAAAAATGCCGACCCACGATGCGGTGCGCCAGCGTGCTGTCGCGCCCCTGCAAGAAGGCAATCGCCGGGCCGATGGTGGCGAGGTAGCGGTCTTGCTGTGCGGCAAAGGACTGCACGGCGGGGCTGCGCTGCTTGGCGGGCAGGGCGTCCACCTTGGCGGCCACGGCGCGCAGCCCTTGGGGCGAGAGCAGGCGCAGCACCAGCGCCAGCGCCAGGTCTTCCTGGAAGGCCGTGACCCCCCGCGAGCGCAGAAAGCCGGTGAGGTAAGCGGTGGAGGGATAAGGCGTGTTCAGCTGCGTCATCGGGGGGATGACGGAGAGGACGCGCTGGCTGGATGGGGGAGTGGCGGGGGGCTGAGACACCCGTGGATTATCGAGGCTGGTGCTTTCCGCTGGCTTCGCCGGGCTTTTGCATCTATCGATATGCCCATCGTGCCTAAGGCAATGCCTATCATCGGCCGCTCTTCAATCAGGCCATAGGGCGGTGTGTGATGCGTGTGCGGTTTTTCTTGTGGATGTTGGGTGCGGGCGTCTTGGGCTCTGGCGCGGTGATGGGCCCCGCTGTGGCGTGGGCGCAGGCCTATCCCACCCGACCGATCACGCTGGTGGTGCCCTACCCTCCTGGAGGAAGCAGTGACACCATCGGGCGCGCTGTGGCCCCCAAGCTGGCCGAGAAGCTGGGGCAGCCCGTGGTGATCGACAACCGCCCCGGTGGCGGTACTTCGGTGGCGGCAGGGTATGTGGCCCGCTCTGCGCCCGATGGCTACACGCTGCTGATTGGCTCGGGCTCCATGCTCACGCTCAATCCCGCAGTGCGCAAGGATTTGCCATTCGATTCGGTCAAGAGCTTTGAGCAAATCGGGCTGCTGAGCCGCGCTGGCATGGTGTTGCTGGCGTCGCAAGCGGCCCCGTTTTCCACCTTGGCCCAACTGCAGGCGGCGGCCAAGAAGACCCCAGGGGGTTTGGCCTATGCCTCGTTCGGTGCAGGCACCAGTTCCCATTTCGCGGCAGAAATGGCGTGGTACGCCATGGGCGTGCAAGCCCTGCATGTTCCCTACAAAGGCAGTGCCCCTATGTTGACCGACCTGATTGGCGGGCAACTGCCGCTGGCCATGGACACCGTGGTGACGGCAGTGCCGCAGATTCGCGCGGGCAAGGTCAAAGCCATTGCCGTGGCGTCGCCCAAGCGCTTGAGCAGCCTGCCCAATGTGCCTACGTTTGCCGAAGCCGGTTTTGCCGACGTGGTGCTGGAGTCCTGGGGCACCATCATGGCGCCGCGTGGCCTGCCCCGGCCTGTGCACGCCAAGCTGGAGAAGGCGCTCATGGAGACCATGGCCGATGCCGGGGTGCGCAAGGCACTGGCTGAGCAAGGTGTGGAAGCAGTGGTGGGCACCAGCGCGCAGGCCGATGCACTGCTGGAAAAAGAGCTGCCATTGATGCGCGCCGTGGCGGCGCGCGCCCGCATGACCGCCGACTGACTGCTGGCGGTGCCTTGCTGCAGGCTAGGCGTGCACAGGCGCTGGTTTGGGTGGGGCCAGGTAGTTGTTCTTCACCCGCACATAGTGCTCGGCCGAATACTTGAGGTACGCGATCTCGGCGTCGGTCAGCGCCCGCTGGCGCACCGCCGGGCGGCCGATGTAGAGGTAGCCGCTTTCCAGCACCTTGCCGGGCGAGACCAGGCTGCCAGCGCCCAGCATCACGCGGTTTTCGATCACGGCGTCGTCCATCACGATGGAGCCCATGCCGATGAGGCATTCGTTGCCAATGCGGCAGCCGTGCAGGATGACCGAGTGGCCCACGGTGACGTAGTCGCCAATCACCAGTGGCGATCCTTCGGGTTTGCTGGCATTGCGGTGCGAGACATGGCCCATGGTCAGGTCTTGCACGTTGCTGCAGCGGCCCACGGTGATGCGGTTCACATCGCCGCGCAGCACGGCGTTGCACCACACCGAGCTGTCGTCGCCCAGTTGCACATCGCCAATCACTTGCGCACTGGCGTGGATGAAAACACCCGTGCCGAGAACGGGGGCGCTATCGAGGTAAGGGGACGTGGGCATGACTGGGCGTGGCGAAGGTGGAATGGGTCGAAGTGTTCCTGCGTCTGCCGCAGGGGCTTGGGGGGCGACCATCATCCCATGACCGCAAGACTGTGGTGATGGGCGGGGTGCCATGCTGGGCTGCTGCGCCACAAGCCATCGTGGCCCAACCGCCAAATAGGGTGCACGGCGGACCGCCCCAGTGCGCGGACGTTCAGCCAACCGCTGGCAGCACTGTGTGGCCTGCGGCGGCCAGCAGCGCGCAGGCGCGCTCGCTGTCCGTCCTGGACACCAGCAGGTGGTCCCCGTCGAAAGTGGAGACGATGAAGATGCCGATGCCGTTCTCCGACAGTGGGCGGATCACCGACAGAACGATGCCTGTTTCGCCAAAGGCGAAAGGGCCTACAAAGCGGAATGCCACCCAGTCCCGGTCAGCCTGCACGCTGTCGGGGACACGCGCCTGAAGGCAGGTGATGGACAGCTCCTCGCTGCTGCGGGAGATGGAAACGAACCCTTCACCATCGGCCCATGGCGGTATGGCCTCTTGGGGCGCGAGGCGGGCAATGGCATAGAGCGAAGGCAGGGCTTGGAGCGTGATGTTGCGGGCGCTGGCCGAAGGAGAAGCGTTGGCGGGTGTGGCGGTCATAAGTGGGTGAACCAGAAGATCCAAGAAGATCCTCAAATTGTGGAGGCCGCGCCGCCAATGTTCACCAAAGTTTGGAAAATCTCGGCTTGGCTGAGAATTTCTTAACTTTGGACGCTAAAGGTCTATGGCACTCGATTCCAAACAATGTGAGGCATTCCTGGCCGTGGTGGAGTCGGGCAGTTTTGAGCAGGCTGCGGTGGCGCTGCACATCACGCCTTCGGCCGTGTCTTTGCGCGTGCGGGGTCTGGAGGAGCGGCTTGGCCAGCCACTGATCGTGCGCGGTCGGCCCAGCCGTGCCACCCATGTGGGGCGGCAGCTTTTGCAGCACCTGCAACGCGCCCGTGTGATGGAACATGACCTGCTGGCGGGGATCATGGGCAGTGAGGGGGGCGGAGATGCGTTTTTCCCCATCACACTTGCGGTCAACGCTGACTCGCTCGCTACCTGGTTGCTGCCGACGCTGTCGGCTGTGGTGCAGCGTGAGCGCATTGCCATCGAGCTTTTGGTGGATGACCAAGAGCACACGCATGCGCTGCTGGAGACGGGGGTGGCCCATGCCTGCGTATCGGCCCAGCCGCATGCCATGCGTGGGTGCATGGCCGAGCCATTGGGGCGCATGCGCTACCGGCTGGTGGCCACACCCGCGTTTGCCGCGCAGTGGTTCGGCCCACGTGGGATCACGCGGACCTCGGCGCGCCGGGCACCCGCTGTGGTGTTCAATCGCAAGGACTCGCTGCACGCCAATGCGTTGCTCAATGCGTTTGGTCTGCAGGGTAACGCCTATGTGAGCCACTACGTGCCTGCATCCGAGGCTTTTATTGCGGCGATCCGGTTAGGGCTGGGCTACGGGATGGTGCCTGAGCTGCAGATCGGAGATGCCATTGAGCGCGGTGAGCTGGCGGATGTCATGCCCGAAGCCGCGACAGAGGTTGCCCTGTACTGGCATGGCTGGGCGCAGCAGCCGCCGCGACTGGAGCGCCTTGCTCAGCGGGTGATGCAGGCCGCCCGGCAGCTGCTCTAGGGATCCTCTGCACAAATCACCGCGCCGTGTGCATCTGCGGCCTCGGGCGGTCTGCCGCGTTGCAAATGCTCGCAATAGCTACTGCTATTGCTGCGCTTTGCGCCTTGCAGCCCATCCCGATCCGCAGCGCACACTTGGCCAGCTCGATTCGTGCAGAGGATCCCTAGCTGGCCCGCAGGCGGTGGTTCAGGCCCTGGCGTTCGGTGCCGGTGGGGCATACAGCCCCAAAAACATGTCCACCGCGTCGCCCATCACCTGCGCCTGCTGTGCGGGTGTGAGGGGCGGCTGGCCCATGGCCAGCTGGGGCCAGAAGGCAAAGGCCTTGATCATGCCCTGCAGCAAGTTGGCGGCGTAGGCCACATCCATACCGGGGCGCAGGCGCCCGTCTTGCTGGGCGGCGCGCAGCCAGCGCGGCAGGCCTTCCTCTTTGGCCGAGAGCTTGGTGGCGATGGCGCGTGCGCGCTCGGGCGTGTGCATCATGTCGGCCATGGCCACGCGGCTGAGGTCAATGAAGCTGGCGTCGTCCAGCAGGCGCATCTTGTGGCCCAGCAGCTCCAGCAGCTGGCCCCGCAGCGGCTGGTGGGGGTTGTAGACCAGCTCCTCGGGCGAGCGGCTGCGCTCCCACATCAGCATCAGGATGGCCTCGAACAGGTCTTCCTTGCTGGGGAAGTGGTTGTACACCGTGCGTTTGGAGACCTCGGCCGCTGCGGCCACGCGGTCCATGCTGGTGCCGTTGAAGCCGTGCTGGCGAAACTCCTCAATGGCGGCTTGCACGATGGCATCGCGCTTGCGGTCCGTCAGGCGGGTGGGGGAAGGCTGGGCACTCATGGGGGAAATTTTACACCGTGCAGTTTACTTTTCTTAAAACTAAACTACACTGTGCAGTGCACATTTGTAAAACCACCGGAATTTGCCCATGCCCCGCCGTCTTTCCCGGGTCTGGACCATTGCCACAGTCTTGATCGGAGCCCTTGCCATGGCCGTTGTCACGTCGTCCTGCACCACCTTCCCTGCCACCACGCACACCGAAAACGCGCTGCAAGAGGGCGGCAAGTACCGCAATGCCAAGCCGCGCCAGTCGCTGGGGGCCGCCAAGACAGCCAAGGTGCTGTGGAACTTTGCGACGGGCAAAGACGCCGACACCGTGCCCCGGGCCCCCATCCCCGTGCACCCGGTGCTGCGCACCGACCTGCTGGCTGCGCCCGATGGCAGCCTGTGGCGCCTGGGGCACTCCACCATGCTGCTGAAGGTGGGCGGGCAGTTCTGGCTGACGGACCCGGTGTTTTCCGAGCGCGCCTCGCCTTTCCAGTTCATGGGCCCCAAGCGCTTTCACGCCCCGCCCATCAGCATTGACGAGCTGCCCCCCATCGAAGGCGTGGTGCTGTCGCACGACCATTACGACCACCTGGACTACAGCGCCATCCAGAAGCTGGCACCCAAGGTCGCGAACTTCATCACCCCACTGGGCGTGGGCGACCGGCTCATCGACTGGGGCGTGCCTGCGGCCAAGGTGCAGCAGCTCGATTGGTGGCAGAGCACCACCGTGGGCGCGCTGGAGCTGACGGCCACACCCGCCCAGCACTTCTCAGGCCGTGGCCTGACGGACAGCGACCGCACGCTGTGGGCATCGTGGGTGCTGCGCGTGGTGGGGTCGGGCGATGGGGGCGAATCCGCTTCCAACGGCTTGCGCGTGTTTTTCAGCGGCGACTCCGGTTACTTCGACGGCTTCAAAGCCATTGGCGAGCGCTTTGGCCCGTTTGATTTGACGATGGTGGAAACCGGGGCCTACAACAAGGACTGGCCCGACGTGCACATGCAGCCCGAAGAAAGCCTGCAGGCCCACCTGGACCTGAAGGGCCGCTACCTCATGCCCATCCACAACGGCACGTTCGACCTGTCGCTGCACCCCTGGACCGAGCCCTTCGAGCGCATCACCGCCCTGGCCGAAACCGCCCAAGTGCCCCTGGTGGCGCCGGTGATGGGCGAGCGCATTGACCTGCGCCAACCGGCCTTGTCGCGCCACTGGTGGCGCAGCGTGCAGGCCACGCAGCCCAGCGCAGCGCAGGCCCCAGCGCTGGTGGCCCCGGCGTCTGGAGTCTAGGGGCTCATCAAAGCGCGTATCCGGCTGGGTGGTTTTGCAGGCGTCTTTTGAACAGGCGCTGAGACTACCGCCCTGCCAGCGCGCCCACCACACGCGCCGCCGTGCGGATTTCTTCGTCCCCATAGCCCGCGTAGCCCAGCAGCCAGCCGCGCCGGGGCGAGTTGAGGGCGTAGCGCGAGAGCGGGGCCAGCATCACGCCCGCAGCCTGGGCGCTGCGGGCCAGGGGCTCGTCATCGCTGCCTGTGGGCGCTTCGTGCAGCAGGTGCATGCCCCGGTCGCATGGGGGCAGTTGCCAGTGGCCGCCGCTGGCTTCGGCCAGGGTGTCAATCAGCAGCTGCTGGCGGTGCAGGTACAGCTCGCGCATGCGGCGCAGGTGGCGCAGCAGGTGCCCTTCGGCAATGAAGCGGGCCAGCACGGCCTGCGTGTCGCCCGGCGCGTGCCGGTCGGTGATGGCGCGGGCCATGGCAAACGCCTCGACCAGCGCGGGCGGCACCACCACAAAGCCCAGGCGCAGGCCCGGGTGCAGGGTTTTAGAAAACGTGCCCACGTACAGCACCCGCGCCGACCCCGGCAGGCTGCACAGCGCAGGCACGCGCTGGGCGGCGTTGCCGTACTGGAACTCGCCGTCGTAGTCGTCTTCCACCACCCAGGCATCGTGCTCGCGCGCCCATTGCAACAGGGCCTGGCGGCGCGGCAAATCCATGCGCACACCAGTCGGGAACTGGTGCGTGGGCGTCACCACCGCCATGCGCGCAGCGGGCCACTGCGCAGCGCCCTGGGCAATGCACAGGCCGCTGGTATCCAGCGGCACGGGCCGTGCCAGGGCGCCGTGGCCCAGCAGGCTGGCGCGGATGCCGGGGTAGCCAGGGTCTTCCACCAGCACCTCGTCGCCCACGTCCAGCAGCAGGCGCGCAATCAAATCAATGCCCTGCTGTGAGCCCGAGCACACCACCACCTGCGCCGCATCGCAGCGGATGCCGCGCGACGCCCACAGCCACTGCGCCACGGCCTGGCGCAGGTCGGGGTCGCCTGCCGGGTCCAGGTAGTGGGCGCGGGCGGCGCGCTGGGCCTGGCTGGCCTGGCGCGCCAGGCGGTCCCACACGGCAAACGGAAAGCTCGCTACCTCGGGCGCACCAATGCGAAACGCCCTGGCTGCCACCAGCGGCGGGCGCCAGCGTGCCGCCGTGTCGGCCACCAGCTGCCCGCGCCGCGACAGGCCCCGGGGGGGCGCCACCAACGCCGGTGCATGCAGTGGTGCACTGGAAGGCGCACCGGCACCGTGCTTGGCCAGGGCCTGCGCCACATAGGTGCCATCGCCCACGCGGGCTTCGACATAGCCCTCGGCCAGCAGGCGCTGCACGGCCCACAGCACCGTGTTGCGCGACACCCCCAGCAGCCCCGCATGCGCACGCGAAGGAGGCAGCCGCATGCCCGCAGGCCAGCGGCCCTGCTCAATGGCGCTGCGCAACTGCGCATACACCTGCTGGCGCAAGGTGGCCGACGAAGGCGTTGCGCTGGGTGGATTGGCTCTGGCAATGGACACGAATTGGCTCCTTGTGAATGCGCTATGGCGCCTAAACTGAAGAACCATTGTAAAAACCCTCGCTGGAACTTCACCCATGGCCGCACCGCACACCGCCACCGTCGTCTGGACCCGTGGCACCGATGACTTTCTGGACAAGCGCTACCACCGCAGCCACCAGTGGCAGTTTGATGGCGGTGCCACCGTAGCGGCGTCGTCGTCGCCGCATGTGGTGCCCCTGCCCTACTCGGATGCTGCAGCGGTGGACCCCGAAGAGGCCTACATCGCAGCCCTGGCCAGCTGCCACATGCTGTGGTTCTTGGACATTGCCAGCCGCGCGGGCTGGCGCGTGAACCGCTACACCGACGCCGCCGCAGGCACCATGGCCAAAGATGCCGAAGGCCGCCTGGTGGTGAGCCACGTGCAATTGCACCCTGTCACGGTGTTTGACGCTGCCCATGCGCCCACCGCCGCCGTGCTGGCCGACTTGCACCACCAGGCGCATGCGGCCTGCTTTTTGGCCAACTCGGTCAAGACGCAGATCGACTGTGCGCCGGTGCTGGAAGTGGAAGCCACTGCAAGGCAAGGAGCCTGACATGGCGAACGCGAACCGCCAGTTTCACGTGACCGATGCCCCCACCCTGCACGCGCTGGTGCGCGCGCAACCCTTGGCCACGTTGGTGATGGCGCATGCCGGGGCCCTGCACGCCAACCACGTGCCTTTGTTTCTGGACCCCACCCGTGGCCCGCATGGCACGCTGGTGGGCCATGTGGCGCGGGCCAATGGCTTGTGGCCGCTGCTGCCGCAGCAGGCCGTGGCCATCTTCCACGGGCCGCAGGCGTACATCTCGCCGTCGTGGTACCCGTCCAAAGCGGTGGATGGCAAGCAGGTGCCCACCTGGAACTACGCCGCCGTGCACGCCCATGGCGCGCTCACGGCGGTGGACGACCCCGCCCGCCTGCGCGCCCTGCTGCACACCCTGAGCGAGCAGCACGAAGCCCACCGTCCCCACCCATGGCGCATCGACGATGCCCCGCCCGACTATATCGACAAGCTGCTGCGCGCCATCGTCGGCATCGAGCTGGAGGTGCAACGCTGGGAAGGCCTGTGGAAGGTGAGCCAGAACCGCACCGACGAAGACCGCGCGGGCGTGGTGCAAGGCCTGCTGGCCGAAGGCACCCCAGCGGCCGAGGACATGGCGGCGCTGGTGCTGGGGCGGCTGATGGGGTGAGGCGCAGAGCCCATCGCCGCAAATTGCTATTAAATATATAGCTGCTAGCGCTTGTCAATCAAGCGCTAGGGTCATATTTGATTCAAAGTTTCAGCCGCGCCTCTTCACCCAGGCGGGGCTTGCCCATGCCTGGATGCGCCGTGTGGGCTGCGCTTCAACAGGCTTGGGGCGACGAGGGATGGGGCGCCAAGCAGCGCCCCGCAACCCCCAGGGCCATCACCCTTCCAGTACTTCCACCCGCAGCGTCACCACCGGCCCGGCCACGGCCGGGTGGTCCGCCAGCGCGTGCACGGCCAGGTCCACCGTGGCTTGGGTTGCGGCGTCGGTCAGCACCAGCACCTGGGGCCCGCTGCCTGCGGGCAGTGCCTTCTCGCAGGCCAGCTCCACACGCTGCACGGGCACCTGCTGCGCCGCCAGCCAGGCGCCCACGGCCTCCACCTGCTGGGCGGTGTGCACCGGCACGCGCAGGTAGTGGCGGGTGTGCACGGCAGCGCGGGGCAGCACGGCCAGTTGCTCGTTCATCGCCTGGGGATGAAAGCCCAGGTGCGGCACACGCTGCGGTGCCCGGGTGCCCTCCAGGCGCGCCACGTCCACCAGGTCGGCAATCACTGCCGATGCGGTTTGTTCAGACCCGGCCCCCGCGCCGTAGAACATCGTCACCCCCGCCGCATCGCCCTTGACCATCACCGCGTTCATCGAGCCGTTCACATGCGCCAGCAAATGCGTGGCGGGCACCAGGGCAGGCTGCACGCGCAGCTCCACACCATCCACCTCCGCACCCGCTGCCGCGTCTTTGCGCCGCCGGGCTACGCCCAGCAGCTTGATGCGATAGCCCAGCTGCTCAGCACAGGCCACGTCCAGCCCCTGCAGGCGGGTGATGCCCTCCACCTGCGCATCGGCAAAGCGCACGGGCATGCCAAACGCATTGGCCGCCAGCAGCGTGATCTTGTGGGCCGCATCGATGCCCTCGATGTCAAACGTCGGGTCCGCCTCGGCATAGCCCAGCGCCTGCGCTTGCGATAGCGCCTCGGCAAAGCCCAGCCCCTCATCGCGCATCTTGCTCAGGATGAAATTCGTGGTGCCGTTGATGATGCCCGCCACCCACTCGATGCGGTTGGCCGTCAGCCCCTCGCGCAGCGCTTTGACGATGGGGATGCTCACAGCCACCGCACCCTCGTACGCCACGGCCACACCGTGCTGGCGCGCGGCGGCAAAGATCTCGTTGCCATGCACGGCCAGCAGCGCTTTGTTGGCCGTGACCACATGCTTGCCCGCACGGATGGCGGCCAGCACCCATTCCCGCGCCGGGCCGGTGCCGCCTGCGGCCTCCACCAGCACATCCACATCGGGGTGGGTGGCGACCTGCATCGGGTCGTTGGTCAGCGCCACATCGGTGCCCACCACGCTCATCGCCCGCGCCAGGCTGCGCGCGCACACCATCACCAGCTTGATGCCCCGCCCGGCGCGGCCCGCAATCTCGGCCTGGTTGCGCGCCAGCACCCTGAAGGTGCCAGCCCCCACGGTGCCAATCCCGATCATGCCCACGCGCAGTGGGCGTGTGGCCACCGCAACGGCGGGGCTGGACTGGGGCTCAAGACTCTGGACAGGATCGCGGTACATCGGCTTCTCCAAACATCAAACGAACAAACAAAAAAACCCAGCTGCCAGAGCTGGGTTTCGTGCATTCGTCTTGGAAGAGAAGAGAGAGCGATCACCAGGTGGCTGCCGAAACGGCCACCTGCGCTGCGCTCAGGTGGCCGCGGTGGTAATGGTGATCATCATTCGTGCACCCATCGCCCGCGTAAACGCAGGCAGCATCATGCCCATGCACGCAAAGGCTGCGGCAGGTGCGATGACGGAGGATGGAGTGAATGACATGACCGGTGCAGTGTAGCGCACAGCCCGGCGCGTGGCCAACGCGCACTGCGCGGGCTGTCTGGCCATGCATCGCTTTCTCTTCCCATTGCAGAAAGCGTTGCTACGTTATCTGTAGCTGCCAGCGCTTGTTAGATAAGCGCGAGCGACCATTTGGCCATTTCTATTCAAAGATAAGGCACCGCAGGCCGCCCGGTGCGCACCATTGCAATCGCATCAAACGGGCAGCGCACGGCGCACAGTGCACAGCCCGTGCAGCCCGCCGCATCGTCGAGGTGAGAGCGCTTGGGGCCCCAGGCTTTGGGCTCAGCCCCCGTGCCCTGCGCCTGCACTTGCAGCGACAGCACATGTGGCGCGCACACCGCCACGCACCAGCCGCAGCCCGTGCAGCGGGCGGGGTCAATGGCGGGCAGGGCTTTGGCAGGCATGGGGTGCAAAGAACCTTATCAACGGCGTGGCGCCGCCGTGCGGGTGGGGCGGCATTGGGGCATCTGCCACCGGGGGGCCAAGGCCCCCTTCATCGGCGCCAGCGGCGATGGGGGCAGCACCGCCAGCAGCCATGTTCCCGCCCCGGCGCAGCGCCGTCAACCGCCCTGGCGCCCGTAGGCGCAATACCCCGGCTTGGGGCTCTTCTTTTGCGGGTGCAGGCGGCAGGTCTCGGGCCGCTGGTCGTACACCGTGCACAGGCGGGTTTTGGGGTCGAGAAAGTTGCAGTCCCCACTGCCCCGCCGCGCCATGGTGAACACCACGTTCTTGTGGTTGAAGTGGTCAATCAGCCGCGCCTTCTGCAGCCGCTTGGCAATGTGCCGGGGCTCCTCATGCTCGGCCTCAAATGCATCCACCAGCCCCAGCCGAACAAGGTCCGATAGTTGCACCTCCAGCGGCATGGTGCAGCAGTTGGCCGCACAGGTCTCGCACAGGCCCGCGCGGTAGCGGGACCAGGTGTCTAGGCGGTCAACGTCGACGATGGAGATGGGGGAGCGCATGGGGGTGAGATTGTGCCTGGGACGGGCATGAACCCATTGAACCGTTCACGCTGAGCTTGTCGAAGCGCGGCGCAGGGCTTCGACAAGCTCAGCCCGAACGGATATTT
Organism: Acidovorax sp. 62; assembly: GCF_002754495.1. Taxonomy (NCBI): domain Bacteria; kingdom Pseudomonadati; phylum Pseudomonadota; class Betaproteobacteria; order Burkholderiales; family Comamonadaceae; genus Acidovorax; species Acidovorax sp. 62. Next base: position 3,969,021 of record NZ_PEFJ01000001.1, on the reverse strand, counting down.
CCAGTTCAAAGAGGGCGACTCAGAGTTGGCTCACAAAACTCAGCGAAGCGACCCTGGCTAGGCGTTCCGCCGCAGGCAGCACAAGGAGTACGACAAGGCGGGACACTAACGCCAGTGGAGTTTTGTGAGCCGCTCTCAATCACCTCCATCCACCCAGGCCTGCACTGCGTGGTGCACCGCGTCTGTGGGCAAAAATTCCTGCTCCAGCCGCCCTTTGTCCTGCGTGCGCAGGTGCGCGGTCAGCGTGGCCTGTGGGGGAGGGAGGGCGCCGGGGATGGGCTCGGGTGCGTGCACGGGCTCAGTCACGGCCAGATTCTGGTGGGCGCTGAAGGTGGCTGCGTCCATCAGCAGTGGCCGCAGGTGCGGCACATGGCTGCAGGCCATGGCCAGCATGTGCAAACCCCAGGTGTCCAGGTCGCCCCAATAGGCCACGGTGCGCTCTTGCAACCATGGCGCGGCCAGCCAGCCCAGGTTCAGCCCCGCGCCCAGCACGGCAATGGTGTCTGCCACGGGCTGCGGCAATTGGTGCAGGCTGCGCTCGTTTTCCACCAGCAGGATGCGGCCAGCGGGCAGCGGCGTGGTCAGCAGCTCGCTGGCGCGCACGCGCTGTCGGGCAAAGGGCAGCAGGCCCGGGGCCAGCGGGGCGATGAGCAGCCAGTGGTCGTCCTCCGGCAGCGCGCCCAAAAAGCCCACCAGCCCCTGGCGGCTGGCCTCGCCGTCAAAGCGCTCGTCCAGCAGGGCGGTGAGTAAGCTGGCGTGGCGCTCGAAGAATTTGCTGTCGTTGCCCTGAACGGCCAGTGCGCGCAGGGGTTTGCCTTGGGCGCAGCCGGGCTCCAGTTGCAGCGCCATGCCTGCGGCGGCGATGACGGCCTCTGTGGGCGTGTCGCGCCACTGCACCAGGCGGCGCACCAACAGGCGCTGAAAGCTGGGGCGCTCTACCCCCGCGATGAGGGTGCCGAGCCGGGCGTAGTCGCTTTTGACTTGTGCATGTCCCGGCACCTTGAAGTGGCTGAGGGCCGCTACACATTGCGAGGGCTTGGCCAGCTGCCAGTGTGTGGGCACGGCGATGGCGTCGCTGCTGCCGCGGTAGCGACGCTCTTGCCATTGCACGCTGCCCAGGCCGTGCTGCTCCACTGCACGCCACTGTTGCAAATGGCTGCGCAGCGCGGCGGCGTCACCCATGAAAACGGCGGCGTCGGGCTGGCCGATGGAAAGCGTCAGGGGCCATGCCGCGCCACCGCCTAAAAGCTGCCGCTCACGCCAGTCGGCGCTGTTCCATTGCTGGGCCAGTTTGGCCGCCAGGGCTTGGGGAGACTTCATGCGGGTGGTGCATCGTCCTGCGCATCGCCCGCCCCCGTTGAAACGGGCGCCGCAGGCGACTCAAGGGGTGCTTTTCTGAATGCATCAATCTCCTCCCAGCGCAGCGATGCCAGCGTGGCCTGTGCGCCGCGCCGGTGCACCACCACGGCGCTGCGCGTGTGGTTGCGCAGCAGGCGCACTTCCTTGTTGGGGGTGACGAACAGCGCGTGCAGGCCAAACTCGCGCAGCGCCTGGATGATGCGCGCGGCCACGGCCTGCGAGCTTTTGGAGAAGGCTTCGTCCAGCACGATGGTGCCAAACACCGGGCGGCTGGCGCCATCGGGGCACAGCGCGTAGCTCAGCGATGCGGTGAGCACGTAGCTGGCGATGATCTCTTTTTCGCCCCCGCTGCCGCCTTGCGAGCCGGTGCGCCGCTCCAGCATCTGGCCGCTGCTGCGGTCGAGCACCAGCACGGCAAATTGCAGGCGGTAGCGGGCGTCCAGCAGTGCTTGCGCGGCCTTGTTGCGGCGGTTGCTGGCATGGGTTTGCAGCATTTCCACGATGGCGCGCAGCGCACGGTAGTGGCTTTGGCCGCCATCGTCGCGCAGGCTCTCGGTGCGCAACTGGGCCTGCGCGCGGTTCAGTTCTTGCAGGCTTTGGTGCACGACGGCGCGGGGCTCCAGCTGCAGGTAGCGGCCGGGCTGAAAGTCCACGCGCTTGAGTGTGTCGTTGAGCTGGGCCATGCGCTCTTCAATGTCGGCCACCTGTGCGGCGATGCCGTTGAGCAAGGTGTCCACGCCCTGCTGCGAGGTGTTGTTGAGGTATTCCTGAAACCGCTGGCGCTTGTGCGGCAGGGCCTCTTCCTCCAGCACCTGCAGGCGCTGCAGGTAGTGGGGCAGCGCGTCCACCTCTTGCGCATGGTCGGCCAGCGCTCCCCGGTCTTCGGCCTTGGCCTTGCCCATCTGGCGCACGATGTCGGTGTGCAGGGTGTTCAGCTTTTTGCTGGCCTCAGCGGCTTTGGCTTGCACGGCAGTGCCTGCGTCGCGCTCTTGGGCTTCGAGGTTGTCGCCATCGAGCGGGGGCAGGCGGTGCCCGGCGCTGGCCAGCCTTGCCGCAAAGTCCGCGTCGATCACTGCCGCGCCTGCGCTGCGTGCCAGGTAAGCGCTGTGCTTCTTTTGCGCAGCGGCCCGCAAGGTGTCGTCCTGCGTCTGCGCCGTTTGCATATCGCGCAGTTGGCCCTCGACAGCGCTGGTTTGCTCTTGCGCTTCGTCCCAGCGCTTGCGGGCCAGTGCGGTGTCTGATTCGGGGTGCAGCAGCGCCTGCAGTTGCTGCGTTTTGTGCTGCAACTGTGCATCGGCGGCCGTGGTGTCCAGTTCTTCACGGCGCAGCGCTTGCAGTGCCATCCACAGCTGGCGCTGCTCTTGCGCCTGGCGTTGGGCGGCCAGTATTTTGGTCTTTTCGGCCTCCAGCGCTTGATATTCAAGCGCTAGCTGCTCCTTTTGTTGTAGCAAATGCGCCAGCCGGTCGCGGTTGTCAAACCCCGTCATCCAGTCTTGGTCCAGCCGCTTTTGGTCCTGCTTGTCGAAGTGGCCGGACTGGCTGGACATCAGCCCCTGCACCGTCATGGCGTGGGGCGTGCGCTCCAGGGTTTGTACATCGGGCACGCAGTGGCGGTCCAGGCCGTGCAGCAATTGGCGCAGCGTGTTCAGGTGCGCGGCGGGGGCGGCGGGCTTCAGGTTGAGCTTGCGCGCAAAGCCATCGGCAAGGAACGTTGCGGGCGTGGTATCACGTACTTCCAGCAGGCGCACATGCAGCCGGTTGTGCCGCTGGTTCACCCATTGCAGCGCGGTGTGCATGGCCGCCTGGGGCACCAAGATGCGCAGGCGGTGGCTGCCCAGCGCACGCTCAATGGCACCGCGCCACGCCTGCTCGGCTTTGCGCACTTCGACCAGCTCGGCAGCAAAGGGCAAGTCGCTTTCTGGCAAGCCCAGGTGGTCAGTCAGCTCCGTGCGAAAGCGCTGAAACTCCATCGGCAGGTTCGAGCCGGGGCGCTGGCGCACGGCGTCGTATTCGGTCTGGGTCTCGGTCAGGTGCTTGTGGGCGTTGTGGGCTTGGGCAATGGCGTCTTCAGCGCTGGCCTGCAGCTCGGCCTGGCGTGCGTCCATCTGCTCCATCGCCGCCTTGGCTTGGGCCTGGTGGTGGCCCAACTCTTCGGCACCCGCATGCTCTCCCAGCCCCAGGTTGCGCACCAGCGTTTGGTATTGCGCCAGTTGGGCCTCTATGCGCGCCAGCTCCTTGCGTGCATGCTGGATGTTCTCTTGCAGCGATTCGATGCTGGCACCACCCGCTTGCAGGTACAAGCCGTGCAAGTCCTGCTCGTGCTTGCGTGCGGTGTCGACCTGCTCTTGGGCTGACTGCAATGCCGCACCCCGCGCCGCAATCTGCGCTTGCAACTGCGCCACGCGCTGACCCCACCATTGCGCGCCTTGCTCTGCAAACCAGTGGGGAAGTTGCTGCTGCAGCGCCTGCAGGTTCGCTAGATGCTGGGCCTGCTGCTGCTCGCGTGCGGCCAAGTCGCGCAGGGGCAGCAGCGACACATACTGCGCGTTCGCCAGCTCCAGATCGGCGTGGATGGAGGCCAGCTCGGCAAACCCATCGACCACCTTCTGCGCATCGTCAAAGGCCGAGTGATCGTCCAGCACCAGCTCCCGAAAAATCTCGTCAATGCTGTTGAGCTGCTTGAGGCCCGCCGCACGGTTGAGCAGCGTGAAGGCGTTGGGCCCCACCTCAAAAAAGCTGTGCAGCTTGGCCAGGTACGCCGTTTTGTTGTTGACGAACATCTGCAGGCCGTCGCTGTCCTTGGTCAGGCGCGTCAGTGCCTTGGCACCGCCGCTGTGCTGCTCTTCCAGCCACAGGTCCAGGCTGTGCTCCGGCCCCTGCGCAAAGAACCAGCGCTTTTGCATATCGGCGGCCGACTGGCTGCTACCGTCAAACCACAGCAGCGCCCCCAGCCAGACGGTTTCCGGTCCCGCTGTGCCCCCGCGCACCAGCCGCGCAGCCACGCCCGTGGTGCAGCGCCCGGCGCGTGCAATGTGGTCGCCGCTGTCGTTGCCCTGGCCGCTGGCACCGCGCACATAGCTCACCAAATCGCGGTCGCTCTCGTGCCCGCCAGTCGATGCCAGGTTGTAGCGTGGGCTGGCGCACAGCAGCGTCATCAGCGCATCGACCAGCGTGGTCTTGCCGCTGCCCGTGGGGCCGATGATCGCGCTGTTGCCGGGGTCGATGGCGACTTGGTGGCGGCCCGCAAACGCGCCCCAGTTGTACAGGTGCAGCTCTTGCAGGATGAAGGAGGCATCGGCGCTCATGGCGTGTCCTCTGGCTTGGCTGCACCGCCTTGTTCCGCCACCTCACGCAGGCGCAGCAGCAGCGTTTGCAGGTTCTCGGGGTTGAGCAGGTGTACGATCATGGGGCGGATGGTGATGCAGTCTTGCGCATCTACCTCCGTCACCATGCCGTGCGTGCGCAGGTTCTCCAGCAACTGGCCCAGGCGCTTGCGCTCTTGCATGTCGCTGCCCGTGGCCCCGAGGTAGGTTTCTAGCTGCGGCAGCAAGCTGTCCACGGTCACGCGCACCACCGCGCCAACGCCGCTTTCCTGTTCGCGCTGCAAGAACTCGCGCCGCAACAAGGCCAGCAGCAACGACTGCTCCAGCGTCAGCCGCTGGCGCTTCATCAGCGGGTGCGTCCAGTCGTCCTGCTCGCTCTCATCGGTGTCGTCGCCCGCATAGTCGGGCACCACGGCCAAAAAGGCCAGGCCGCGCACGTCGTCCACCACCACGCGCAAGTCCAGCGGCTCCAGCAGCGCATCAAGCAGTGTCGTTTGCGCTGCAATCAGGCTGAACAGCTTGGGTTTGGTCGCAGATTCGAGCCAGCCATGGGCCAACAAAAACTGTAGCGCCTGGCGCACTTTGGGCGGGGTTTTTGAAGGGTTTTGTGCCGAAAGTGGTCTATCAGCAAGCGCTGGCAGCTCCTCTTTTGATAGTGATTGCGGTGCCTGCTGGTCCACTGCCTGGGCAGCCATGCGGTCAAAAATATCCGGCCCTTGCTCCATCACAGCTCCCACTCTCTGTGCGCCAGTTGCGCACTATCCAGCGCCACCTTCGGCACCGTAAAGCGCCAGTGCTCGTCGCCATCGTGCGTGTCGATGTGCTCCTCGCCAGGCTGCAGCTCTATCCCTGCCTCTCGCGCCATGGCCAGCCACAGCGCAAAGGTCTCCAGGTCATGCTCGCCCGGTGGCAGTGCGGCGGCCAACTCGGCCAAGGTCATGGGCTGGCCCTGGTCCGCCAGCGTTTGCAAGGTGCGCTGCACCAGTGCGTCGCGGTCCAGCCCTTCAAACGCCTGCCAGAACTCGCTGTCCATCTGGCCCAGGTTGGCGTATTCGGTGGTCAGCAGCAGTGCGGCCTGCTCGCCGCCGTCCAGCGATTTGGTGCGCAGGCGCTCCACCAGCGGCACGCTGCCCAGGGCCACGCCCAGTGGCGGCAGCGGCGCGCTTTGGCGGCGCACGGCCTGGCGTTGCCAGTCAATGCGCAGGGCCTGCTCCAGCACGTCGTTGAGCAACTGGCCCACGCGCTGGTTCTCGGCCGCCTGCCCGGTCTTCATGAACTGGCTGACCTCGCGCTCGCTGCGCGCGCGCACGGCCTGCACGACCTTGGCTTCTTTGATGAGTTGCTGCACCAGCAGACGCAGCGTGCTGTGCTGCAGGCCATCCAGCGCCTTGTCCGCAGCAGGATGCTCCAGGATCTGGCGGATGCGCTGGCGCATCTCGGTCAACTCGGTCTGGTGCGATAGCTGCTGGTGAAAGCTGTCGAACACACGGCCCTCTTGCGTGTTGAGCAAGTTGGCGTGGCCGTCCAGCAGCTGGTCCATCACTGCGCCCCGGTGGTGGCGGGCGCTGATGATCGCCTCGCGCAGCGCACGGTCGGCCTCGCGCCACGAATCTTCCACCCGTCGAAAGTCGGCCCTCAGACTGACTGACAGCGCATACACTTCCCGAATGCCTTCCACGGCCTGCTCGGGTGTCAACTCAGCGATGCGCCCTGCCTGCACATCATCGAGCTGCTGCTGCAGGTCAGCGATGCGGCGCTGCAAATGCTCGGCGCGGCTTTGCGGGTCGGGGTTGAGCGCGGCGGCCAGGTTGTCAATCTCGCGCTGCACCACCGCCAAGCGCGACGCGGTGGAGGTCATCATGCGCCCGTCGAGCTGCGCAATGAAGCGCAGCGCGGTCTTGAGCGCATCGGTCTCAAACACCCGCCCCTCGCGCTCCACCACCAGCCCGCGCCGTATCCACTCACGTACCTCGCGCCGGGCTTGGCTCAGCGTGTCGGTGCTGTCGATTTCAAAGTCCACCTCATTGGCATGCACCGCCAACATGTCCGCCAGTGCCTGCACTGCGGCATCGAACGGCACGCCATCGCGCTGGTGCTCGAACAGCGCATCCAGGCAGCTCAATACCAGCGGTGCCCGCCGCGATGCCAGCAGCAGCCACGCCGGGTGCTGCTGGCGGGCGGCGATGTATTTGTGGGTGCGCTGCTGGTTGAGGGTGGGCATACCGTGCGTTGGCGTTACCTTGCGAACAGGCGCAGCAGTTCAGCAGGAGCCTGGTGCACCCGGTATCTTTTGAACCAAATCAGCAATCGACACCCTGGGATGATTTTCCAGAACAAAACAGGGGTAACCACCGCCGTGTGTTGATGGAATGGGGGCAGGAAGCTCTGCAGATCGCGTTGTGCTGCCTTTGCGAACCTGCTTACGAGGCTTGAGGCTCACTACTCCGAAGAACTTGCACGGGCCGCCTGCCGAATGTCCGTGAAAGCTCAGTAGTTGGCGTACCCAGGCTGAAAACAATCTACCAGACTCGATTTGTCGTAGTGCATCACCCGTTTGACCTCGCGAGGTTTTCATTTCAACCGCTACGACGTAGGCGTCCTTCCCCACTATGGCCACAATGATCGCATCGTTGACGGATTTCACGCCCTTCAGTGCGGTGGAGAAGAATGGAAAAACATCTTCTCCGCCTTGATCCAGTGTGAAAGCGTGCGATTTACCTCCTGAAATCTCGAACCTACTGTTGCCTGCCCTAGCTTCCTCAACAATCCAGTAGCTGCCAGCCCTATTGAGCGCAAATCTCGGGGGGATCAACTGCTCAAATGCAGCCACCAACGCGCTCATTCGTTTACCCCAGTGTCTTGTGCTTGTTGGTAGGCGTAGTAAATGCCATCACTGGTGTCATTCAGGCTGTGGATTTGCTCGTCAAAGGTTTCTGCAGCGATGCCTTCGATGTCATCAAGGTCCATAGACTGGATCGCACGGTCGTGGAACAACCAAGCAGAGACTTGGTCTGGCTTGAGCAACTCTTCGGTTTTGTAGCCATACCGCTGCATGAGTTCGGTCTGCACGGTACTTGGGCGCGACAGCATGATGAGCGAATTGATTTCTCGCACCAGATAGTCGCTGTGGGTGCTTGCGACCACACGTAAATCTGAATTCACCAACCGTGCAATCAAGCGTGCCATGAGCCGCTGGTTGGCGGGATGCAAGTTCAATTCGGGTTCATCGATCATCAGCACATCGCCAGGCTGTGCGTCGTACTCAAGGTACGCCCAGAGCCCAAACAAACTCTTGACCGTTGACGAGGTCAAATGCAGATCGAGTTTCGGTGGGGTGTTGGCATCGCCCCTCTTGGCTTTGTACGGCGTGAAGCTGATGTCACCTTCAGCGTCCACCTCATAGCGCCCGCCGATGATCTTTTTGATCTCCTCGGCCAAGTCGTGAAATGGCCCTTTCTTCTTTTTGCGGATCTCCGGCAGGTCGTTGAGCCAATCAATGTAGTCAGCGATGGGCTGGGCGTACCGAGACGCCATGACATCCTGGATCAGTTCACCAATGTTGATGTCCTTGTCTTTCTTGGATGCGTGATGCAGCAATGCGGAACGGCGGCTTGCTAGCTCGCGCGAAAAAAGGTGCAGGCCGTTGCGCTCAGCAGGCATCAAGAACACATTGCGCCGAGGCGGATTGCCAATCAAATGCCTTGCAATCGCCTCGGAGAGGAAGTCTTCAACCCCGGGAAAAGGGGATAGCTGAACCAACTGGACTTCGCTTTCTCCCGCCCCTTTGGTCATCCGCAAGACTTGGTTCTTTTCGCGGCCTAACACCAAATTGACATCCAGAGGCCGCGCAATGGCCTGAGCCGTCAGCTCTGCTATATCCACTTCCCAATCAAAGCGACTGCCCTTGAAGAAATCCGGCGCACTGTTAAAGACCCTGGGGAGGCTGCGCTCAATCGCCTGGTCGATGGCCTTCGAGAGCTTTTTGCCATGCTCACGGGCCCATGCAGACAAGTCCCACTTGGCCTGACCCTCGCGTTCCAACTCTTTGGCAAGAACGTCCATGCCTGGCAAGTTGCGCAAGCGCAGTCCCGTGAGGAATGCATACAGAGCGTACATCACCCATGTTTTGCCAGTATTGTTCTGGCCGCAAACCAAAGTCAGCGGCTTGAACTCAATGACTCCTGCCTCTTCTTGGAGGCATCCTAATTTGGATGGCTTAAAGCGCCAGCTGACCAATTCCAGGCGCTGCGTTGTCATGGACTCGTTCGTTGTCATGCTGTGGCCTTCAAAATCAAGCTCAGACCCCAATGCCTAAACCAGCACTGACTTAGCAAAGTTTGTACTGGTCACTGCTTGACGGTATCAAACGTCAATATTCCCCGCCCGCAGCGCATTCGTCTCAATGAAATCCCGTCGCGGCTCCACCTCGTCGCCCATCAGCATCGTGAACACCCGATCCGCTTCGATCGCATCGTCGATCTGCACGCGCAGCAGGCGGCGCACGTTGGGGTCCATGGTGGTTTCCCACAGCTGCTCGGGGTTCATTTCGCCCAGGCCCTTGTAGCGTTGGCGGGCGGTGGTGCGTTCGGCTTCGCTGATCAGCCACTTCATGGCCTGGCGGAAGTCGCCCACCTTTTCTTCCTTCTGCTTGTCGCCTTCGCCTCGCAGGGCCTTGGCGCCCTCGCCCAGCAGGCCACGGAAGGTTTCAGCCGCTTCGGCCAGGGCGGCGTAGTCGGCGCCGTGCACAAAGTCTTGCGTGATAACGCTGCTCTTGATGTTGCCGTGGTGGCGGCGGCTGATGCGCAGCAGGGGCTTGTCGGTGCGGGCGTCGAATTCGCCAGCCACTTCGGCGGGGGCGCCGGTGGTGTTCAGCTCGCGCAGCTTGGCTTGCAGGGCCACGGCGCTGGCTTCGGCGTCGGCCACGGTGTCGAGCTTGAGGCTCACGCCGTCGGCAATGGCGCGCAGGGCTTCGGCGTCCATGAAGTTGCCCAGGCGGGCGATGACGCTTTCAGCGATCTGGTGCTTGCGCGCCAGTTCGGCCAGGGTCTCGCCCGTCAGGGTTTGCGGGTTGGCGCCGCCGGTGGTCACGCTGGCGTGGTTCAGCGCAATGCGCAGCAAGAAGCCGTCGAGTGCGGGGGCGTCCTTCAGGTACAGCTCTTCCTTGCCTGCCTTGACCTTGTACAGCGGCGGCTGTGCGATGTAGATGTGGCCGCGCTCGACCAGCTCGGGCATCTGGCGGTAGAAGAAGGTGAGCAGCAGGGTGCGGATGTGGGCGCCGTCCACGTCGGCGTCGGTCATGATGATGATGCGGTGGTAGCGCAGCTTGGCCACATCAAAGTCGTCGCCCCCGGTGGTGCCGCCCGCCTTGCCGATGCCGGTACCCAGGGCGGTGATCAGCGTGAGGATTTCGTTGCTGGTGAGCAGCTTTTCGTAGCGGGCTTTTTCCACGTTCAGGATCTTGCCGCGCAGGGGCAGGATGGCCTGGAACTTGCGGTCGCGGCCCTGCTTGGCGGAGCCACCGGCGGAGTCACCCTCGACGATGTAGATCTCGCACATCGCCGGGTCTTTTTCCTGGCAGTCGGCCAGCTTGCCGGGCAGGCCCATGCCGTCGAGCACGCCCTTGCGGCGGGTCATTTCGCGGGCTTTGCGGGCGGCTTCGCGGGCGCGGGCGGCTTCCACGATCTTGCCGCAGATGATCTTGGCGTCGGCCGGGCGCTCTTGCAGGTAGTCGGTGAGCAGCTTGCCCACGATGTCTTCCACGGGGGCGCGCACTTCGCTCGACACCAGCTTGTCCTTGGTCTGGCTGCTGAACTTGGGCTCGGGCACCTTCACGCTCAGCACGCAGCACAGGCCTTCGCGCATGTCGTCGCCAGTGACTTCGACCTTGGCCTTCTTGGCCAGCTCGTTTTCTTCGATGTACTTGTTGATGACGCGGGTCATCGCGGCGCGCAGGCCGGTCAAGTGGGTGCCGCCGTCACGCTGGGGGATGTTGTTGGTAAAGCAGAGGACTTGCTCGGTGTAGGCGCTGTTCCACTGCATGGCGACTTCGACGCCGATGTGGGTGCCGGGGATGCCGCCATACGTCTCAGCAGGGCGCTCGCCTGCGGCGTAGAACGACGTGGGGTGCAACACCGTCTTGCCCTTGTTGATGAACTCGACGAAGCCGCGCACGCCGCCAGCGCCCGAGAAGTCGTCTTCCTTGCCGCTGCGCTCGTCCTTCAAACGAATGCGCACGCCGTTGTTCAGGAACGAGAGTTCGCGCAGGCGCTTGGCCAGGATCTCGTAGTGGAAGTCGTAGTTCTCTTTGAAGATCTCGGTGTCGGGCAAGAAGTGCACTTCGGTGCCGCGCTTTTCGGTCTCGCCGCTCACCTTCATGGGACTGACTTCAAAGCCGTCCACGGTGTCGAGCAGGCGGTCTTGCACAAAGCCGCGTGCAAATTCGATCTGGTGCACCTTGCCTTCGCGGCGCACGGTCAGGCGCAGCCATTTGCTCAATGCGTTCACGCAGCTCACGCCCACGCCGTGCAGCCCACCGGAGACCTTGTAGCTGTTCTGGTTGAACTTGCCGCCTGCGTGCAGTTCAGTCAGTGCAATTTCGGCCGCACTGCGCTTGGGCTCGTGCTTGTCGTCCATCTTCACGCCGGTGGGGATGCCGCGGCCGTTGTCGGTGACGCTGATGGAGTTGTCGGAGTGGATGGTGACGACGATGTCGTCGCAGTGGCCCGCCAGGGCTTCGTCGATGGAGTTGTCGACCACCTCGAACACCAAGTGGTGCAGGCCAGTGCCGTCGGACGTGTCGCCGATGTACATCCCGGGGCGCTTGCGCACGGCCTCCAGGCCTTCGAGGATGGTGATGGAGCCTTCGCCGTAGCTTTCGCTGGCGCCAGCCTGGTTGGTGTCGATCTTGTGCGGAACAGGCTCACCCGTGCCGGTAGGTTCTTGCTCGGGCAGGTTGTTGTCAGCGGTCATGGTGGGCCTTGGGATCCGTGCAGACCTCGGGGTCTCGCACTTGGTAAAAGGGTTCAATACAGGTCAAATAACCTTCTAGGGCACGTAAGATAAGCGCTAGAAGCTATCAAATTGATAGTAATTGCAACGGGTTGCAGTCTGTTGCAAAAGTGCGTTGGTAAAAGGCTTGCGGCACCCGCAGGTGCCGCAATGCCCATCACGTGTGCGTCATATGCGCATGGGCATGACGACGTATTTGAAGGACTCGTTGTCCGGAATGGTCATCAGCGCAGAGCTGTTGCCGTCGGCTAGGTCGATCTTGACCATGTCCTGGCCCATGTTGGCCAGGGCATCGATCAGGTAGGTGACGTTGAAGCCGATCTCGATGGTGTCGCCGCCGTAGTCGATGTCCAGCTCGTCCACCGCCTCTTCCTGCTCGGCGTTGTTCGATGCCACGCGCAGGGTGCCGGGTTCGATGTTCAGGCGCACGCCCTTGAACTTGTCGCTGGTCATGATGGCCGTGCGCTGCAGGCTGGCCAGCAGCGGGGCGCGCCCCAGCGTTACGCTGTTGTGGTGGTTCTTGGGGATGACGCGGTTGTAGTCAGGGAATTTGCCTTCCACCAGCTTGGTCACGAACTCCATACCGCCAAAGGTGAACTTGGCCTGGTTGTTGGCGAACTGCATCTCGATGTGGGGCTGGTTCTCGCCACCGGCATCGCTGAGCAGGCGTTGCAACTCGATCACGGTCTTGCGCGGCAGGATGACTTCCTGCTTGGGCACTTCCACATCCAGCGTGGCGCTGGCAAAGGCCAGGCGGTGGCCGTCGGTGGCCACCAAGCTCAGGGTTTTGCCCTCGGCCACGAACAAGATGCCGTTGAGGTAGTAGCGAATGTCTTGCACCGCCATGGCAAACGACACCTGGCCCAGCAGGTCCTTCAGCGTCTTTTGCGGAACAGCGAACACGGGGCCGAAGGCGGCGGATTCTTGCACCAGCGGGAAGTCTTCGGCGGGCAGGCTTTGCAGCGTGAAGCGGCTCTTGCCGCCCTTCAAGATCAGCTTGGACTGGCTCGACTCCAGGCTCACCGTCTGGTCGCCGGGCATGGTCTTCAAGATGTCGATGAGCTTGCGCGCGCCCACGGTGGTGGTGAAGTCACCAGTGTCACCGCCCAGTTCGGCGGTGGTGCGGATCTGGATTTCGAGGTCGCTGGTGGTCAGTTGCAGCGCATTGCCCGTCTTGCGGATCAGCACGTTGGCCAGAATGGGCAGCGTGTGGCGGCGCTCAACGATGCCAGCCACGGACTGGAGTACCGCGAGAACCTTGTCTTGTGTTGCCTTCAGGACGATCATGTCATCAACCTCTTGTGGTTTTTAGGACGGTGCATGGGCAGCAGCGGCGCTCCTCGCGCCTTCCCCGTGCTGCACAGCACGCCATTTTGCCCTTGAACGGGGGCTTTGAAGATGTTTGTGGTGGGCGTGGTTTGCACGGGGGATCAGCCTTTCAGGGTCTGCTCCAGCACATGCAGCTGCTGGTTCAGCTCGGTCAGCTGCTGGCGCTCGCCAGAAATCTTGCGCACTGCGTGCAAAACCGTGGTGTGGTCGCGCCCGCCAAACAATTCTCCGATTTCTGGAAGGCTTTTTTGCGTCAGCTCTTTGGCCAGGTACATCGCAATCTGGCGCGGGCGGGCAATGCTGGCCGGGCGCTTCTTGCTGTACATGTCGGCGACCTTGATCTTGTAGTAGTCGGCCACCGTTTTCTGGATGTTTTCCACAGAAATTTGCCGGTTCTGAATCGACAGCAGATCTCTGAGAGCTTCGCGCGCCAGCTGGATCGAGATTTCTTTCTGGTTGAAGCGCGAATACGCCAGGATTTTGCGCAGCGCGCCTTCGAGTTCGCGCACGTTGGAGCGCACATTCTTGGCCACGAAGAAGGCGACTTCCTCGGGCATTTCGGTGGCTTCAGCGCGGGCTTTGTTGATCAAAATGGCCACGCGCATTTCCAGCTCGGGCGGCTCAATCGCAACCGTGAGGCCTGAGTCAAAGCGCGATACCAGCCGCTCATGGATGTTGGCCAGGCCCTTCGGGTACGTGTCCGAAGTCATCACGATGTGGCTCTTCTTGGCCAGCAGGGCTTCGAAGGCGTTGAAGAACTCTTCCTGGGTGCGGTCTTTGTTGGCGAAGAACTGCACATCGTCGATCAGCAGCAGATCGAGCGAGTGGTAGCGTTCTTTGAACTCGTCAAAGGTGCGGCGCTGGTATGCCTTGACCACGTCCGACACGAACTGTTCGGCGTGGATGTAGAGGATCTTGGCGTCGGGCTTGTCTTGCAGCAGGCGGTTGCCCACGGCGTGCACCAAGTGGGTTTTGCCCAAGCCCACGCCGCCGTAGATGAACAGCGGGTTGTACAAGTGCCCCGGCATGCCCGCCACGTGCATGGCCGCAGAGCGTGCCATGCGGTTGGCCGTGCCTTCCACCAGGGTTTCAAACGTGAGGGCGGCGTTCAGGCGGTTGCGAAACACGCCTGCCGAGGATTCGTCGCTGCCGGTGCTGCTGCCCTGCCCTTGCCCAGAGGGGCTGCCTTGGGCAGACCCGTGGTTTTGCGTCTGGCCGGAAGACTGCGAGTGCTGCGGTTCCTGCTGCTGCGACGCTGGGCGCACGTAGGTACGGATGACCGATTCGCGTTGGGCAATGGCCAACTCCAGCGTGACCGGCTGGCCGTACAGCCCTTCGAGCAACGCCGCAATGCGGCCTGCGTATTGGGCGCGAATCCAGTCCAGTTTGAAGCGGTTGGCCACCAGCAAGGTGACCTTGGTGAAGTCCTCTGCCACCTGGGCCACCAGGGGTTTGATCCAGGTGTTGAACTGCTGTTCTGGAAGGTCCTGGGCCAGTTGTTCCACACAGGCCTGCCACAGGCCTTGTCCGGCGTCCGAGCCGGTGGGTGCATTGGGGTTGCGTTGGGGTTCCTCGGTCATTTCAAGGGGTGTTTTTATTGTGGATAGGAGGAACGTAGCAAGGGGTGGGATTGTAGCTTGTCAAGGAGTTATCCACAATTTGCAGCCTGGGTAAGAATGGGGCCCTTAATGGGCTGCTGCAGCCTGCCGCGCTAGGCATTCCGCAGGCATTTGAGCGCTCGCGGCGCGGGGCTGTGCAGGCGCCTTCCGGGTCGTCCACCCAAGTGTTACGCAGTCGGGGCATTGCCAGAACCGCAATAGCCTGCGATAATTTTGGGTTTCCCTGAATGTGTTCAGGGCGATTTGACCCGGCGCGCCGTTATTTCTGCCCCAGAGGTCTGTGCTCATGGCACTGCAATTGCAGTGCGGCGGCGCGGGATTCAGGGGGTTCAAGAGCAGCAGTCCGGAACTGAACCTCAAGGAATAGCACCATGAAACGTACTTACCAACCTTCCAAGACCCGCCGCGCCCGCACCCACGGCTTCCTCGTTCGCATGAAGACCCGCGGTGGCCGCGCTGTGATCAACGCACGCCGCGCCAAGGGCCGCAAGCGCCTGGCCGTCTAAGGCCAAACCACCCACCGGCCTGCTCCCCGGTTTGTACCGTCAGGTCCTCAACGGGGTGCGCGCATGCAACGGCTAAAAACCCGTCCGCAGTTCCAGGCCGCCATGGCGGGAGGCACTGTCTCTCGCACAGCGCATTTTGCGTTGCACCGCTTGGTACTCACGGCAGGCAGTTCGCCAGCAGCGTCCACGTCACCTTCAGGGCCCGGTCCCTTGCTTTCTGGGCAAGGGCCGCAGGCCCTGTTTGTCGTGCCCGATGTGTGGCTAGGGGCCATGGTGCCCAAGCGTTGGGCGCGCCGTGCCGTTACGCGCAACACCATCAAGCGCCAGATTTACACCGTGGGCGCTGCGTTTGAGGCCCAATTGCCGCAGGCTGCCCATGTGGTGCGCTTGCGCACGGCGTTTGATCGCAAGCAGTTTGTAAGCGCTACCTCGGACCAGCTCAAACAGGCTGTGCGCGCCGAACTGCTGCAATTGTTTGGGCAGGCCACCAAGCGCCCACCCAGCGCAGCTGCCAAGGCCGAGCCTGCGGTTGTGGCCCCAGAGGCTGCGCCATGATGCGAGCCCTGCTGATCGGTGTGGTCAAAGGCTATCGGTTGATACTCAGCCCCTGGCTGGGATCGGCCTGCCGGTTTGAGCCCACCTGCTCAGCGTATTCTCTTCAGGCCCTGGAACAGCATGGCGCTGCCGTGGGGAGTTACCTCACGCTGCGCAGGCTGGTACGCTGCCACCCCTGGTGTGACGGGGGGCATGATCCGGTGCCGCAGGAATTGCCGCGCAGCTTGCGGTTGTTCTCGCGACTGAACCCTTCCAACACCCAACCATCCTCACCAAAGAAGTCTTCATGAACGACATTCGCCGCACCATCCTGTGGGTGATTTTTGGCTTTTCCATGGTTTTGCTGTGGGACAAGTGGCAAGTGCACAACGGCAACAAGGCCACGTTTTTCCCATCGCCAGCGGCCGTGGGTGCTGCGGCCCCAGCGGTTGGCGCATCGGCACCCAAAGCCGGGGTTGCCAGCGTGCCTGGCTCCACCGCGCCAGCCGTGGCCTCCATCGGGGCTGCTGCTGTGCCTGGAACGCCTGCTCCGGCAGCCTCCGTGGCGCGCGAAAAAATCGAAGTCACCACCGACGTCTATCGACTGACTTTTGACGGCGAAGGCGGTTCGCTCGTGCATGCCGAGTTGCTCAAGCACGCGGACATGACCGACAAGACCAAGAACTTTGTGCTGTTCGATGAGAGCACGCAACGGGTCTATGCCGCACAAACCGGCCTGATTGGCGGCAGCTACCCCACGCACAAGACCGTGATGACGGCTGTGCCCGGCCCGCGTGCGCTCAAGGATGGCGAGAACGAGCTGAGCATCCGTTTCGAGTCGCCAGAGCAAGGCGGCGTTAAGCTGATCAAGACCTGGACGCTCAAGCGCGGCGCCTACGACATCGCTGTCAAGCACGAAGTCGTGAACGCAGGCAGCACCGCCGTCTCGCCTCAGCTGTACCTGCAGTTGGTGCGTGACGGTAACAAGCCGCCAGGAGAGTCCTCGTTCTACTCGACTTTCACAGGCCCTGCGGTGTACACCGAGGCCAAGAAGTACCAGAAGATCGAGTTCAAGGAAATTGAGAACGGCAAGGCTGACATCCCCAAGGAGTCGACCAATGGTTATGTCGCCATGGTGCAGCACTACTTTGCCAGCGCCTGGTTGGTGGCCGACGGCGTTCAGCGTGATCTGTTCACCCGCAAGGTGAGCGACAACCTGTACTCGGTGGGCATGATTGCCTCGCTGGGCAGCCTGGAGCCAGGCAGCAGCAAGTCGGTGGATGCGCGCCTGTTTGCCGGCCCTCAGGTCGAAACCATGCTCAAAGAGCTGTCGCCTGGCTTGGAGCTGGTCAAGGACTACGGCATGTTGGCCATCCTGTCCAAGCCCCTGTACTGGCTGCTGGACCAACTGCATGCGCTGTTGAACAACTGGGGCTGGTCCATCGTGGCGCTGGTGCTGCTGCTCAAAATCGCGTTCTACTGGCTCAATGCCAAGGCCTATGCCAGCATGGCCAAGATGAAGGCCATCAACCCCAAGATCATGGAGTTGCGTGAGCGCCTGAAGGACAAGCCGCAGCAGATGCAGCAGGAGATGATGCGCATCTACCGCGAAGAGAAGGTCAACCCCATGGGGGGCTGCTTCCCGATCATGATCCAGATCCCGGTGTTCATCGCCTTGTATTGGGTGCTGCTGTCCAGCGTGGAAATGCGCAACGCGCCCTGGATCGGCTGGATCCACGACCTGTCGGCGCCAGACCCGTTCTTCATCCTGCCTTTGCTGATGACGGCCAGTTCCTTGCTGCAAACCGCACTGAACCCCGCACCCCCAGACCCGATGCAAGCCAAGATGATGTGGTTCATGCCGCTGATCTTCAGTGTGATGTTCTTCTTCTTCCCTGCCGGTCTGGTGCTGTACTGGCTGACGAACAACATCCTGTCGATTGCGCAGCAGTGGATCATCAACACCCGCATGGGCGTTCCACCACAGTTCAATCTGCCGAAGTTCAAGTGATCTTTGCGATCCTGAGAAGCCATTCTCAACCCCTCCAAGGCCGCGCAAGCGGCCTTTTTCATTCTTGCAAGGCATGCCGCCCCTCGCTGGCATGGCCTTGCCTTGTGTAAAGTGCCTCCCCATGCTTGCCCGTCACGTTGATCCCATCGTTGCCATTGCCACCGCTCCCGGCCGAGGGGCTGTGGGGATCGTCCGAGTCTCTGGTAAAGGACTGGTGCCATTGGTGCAGGCGCTGTGCGGGCGGGAGCTGCGCCCACGGGAGGCCACCTACCTGCCTTTTCGGGATGTGCAAGGCCAGGCTATTGACCAAGGGCTGGCGCTGTACTTTCCTGCGCCCCACTCCTACACCGGTGAAGATGTGCTGGAGCTGCAGGCCCATGGTGGTCCCGTGGTGCTGCAATTGCTGCTGGCGCGTTGCTTGCAGGCGGCCCAAGCACCCGCAGCGCACGCTGGTGCCGTGCTCCCAGGCTTGCGTGTTGCCCAGCCAGGCGAGTTCACTGAGCGCGCTTTTTTGAATGACAAGATCGACCTGGCCCAGGCCGAGGCGATTGCCGATCTGATCGATGCCAGCACCGAAGCGGCAGCGCGCAGTGCCAGTCGGTCGTTGACGGGGGCGTTCTCGCAAGAAATCCATGCGCTGCGCGATGCGCTGATCCACCTCCGCATGCTGGTGGAAGCTACGCTGGATTTTCCGGAAGAGGACATCGATTTTCTGGAGAAAGCCGATGCACGCGGCCAACTGGAGCGCCTGCAGGCCACGCTGGCCCAGGTGCGGCAGCGTGCGCAGCAGGGGGCCCTACTGCGCGAGGGCATCAAGGTGGTCATTGCTGGCCAGCCCAATGCGGGCAAGAGTTCGCTGCTCAATGCCCTGGCTGGGGCTGAGCTGGCCATCGTCACGCCGATTGCGGGCACTACCCGCGACAAGGTGCAGCAAACCATCCAGATCGAAGGGGTGCCGTTGCACGTCATTGACACCGCAGGCCTGCGCGACAGCGACGATGAAGTCGAGCGCATCGGCATTGCGCGTGCCTGGAGCGAGATCGAGGGTGCAGACGCCGTGCTGTTTTTGCACGACCTGTCGCGCGCTGACCTGCCGGAGTACTGCGCTGCCGATGCTGCGGTGGCGGACTCCATGCAGCAGAAAATCCCGGCTTCTGTTCCGGTGATCGATGTTTGGAACAAAACCGATTGCGCCAGCCTGGGCATCGAAGCCGTTGCCAAATCGAATGAACCGAACGAAGCGAGCCGACGCTCGGTAAGGATTTCTGCGCGTACGGGTGATGGCTTGGACGCGTTGCGTCGGATACTGCTGGAAGTGGCTGGTTGGCAGTCGGCTCCTGAAGGCATTTACATTGCGCGCGCACGCCATGTGCAGGCGTTGGCGCAAGTGCAAGGCCACCTGGAGCAGGCATCGGCCCAATTGCTCATTGCCTCGCCGGCACTGGATCTGCTGGCCGAGGAGTTGAGATTGGCGCAAAACGCCTTGGGCGCCATCACTGGCGAGTTTTCGTCCGACGATCTGTTGGGCGTAATTTTTTCGAGCTTCTGCATCGGCAAGTGACGCTGCGTGCGGGGCGCTCTTTGTTGTAAACGGACGTAAGCAGCGCTTGTGTCCATGCTGTAACGCAGGTACTTTCCGCATCACCATGAATGCCATAACGCCCACAGCCCCCCGAGTTGACCTTCGTGGTCTCATTGACGCCATTGCCCAGGCCAATGCAGACGACGCCATGACCAACCCTTTGTCGCCAACGCAGTGGGAAGCCATCGCACCTTATTTGCAGCCCACGGTGTTTCCGGCGGGCCACACCGTGTTCACCCAGGGCACCACAGACCGTACCCTGTATCTGGTCGAGAGCGGCAACCTGAGCGTGCACTACCAAGACGAAAAAGAGCGTTTGCGCCTGGCCGTTGTGGGCCCAGGCTCCGTGGTGGGTGAAGGCGCTTTCTTCTCGCATCGCCCGCGCTCTGCCACGGTGCAGACCAGTGTTCCTTGCAAGCTCTGGGCTTTGCACGCCATGCGCTTTACAGAGTTGGCCAACCGCCAGCCAGCCGTGGCTTTGGCGCTGACCATGGCGGTGGGCTCGGTGCTGGCCAAGCGGCTGGGCAACCGCAAACGCCGCGTTGCGGCCACCTGACACTGCGCACTGTTTGGGTGCGCCTGCGGGCACTACGCACCTTGGGCACCCAAACACCACGTTACACTCAATTCGGATTTATTACGGGCGCCCTTCCGAAGAAAGCAAGCCATGTCTCTGTTCAGTTGGTTCAGTCGCAAACCTGCACCGCCCAAGGCCAAGCCCCGCAGCGGCGGGGCAGAGCCCTCCGGGCTGATGAATGCCGATGCCACTGTGCCTCTGGCGCCTGGGCGACCAGGACAGCCGCTTTTGGAACCCAACCCCCCAGAGCACGCAGCCAACCGCAAAAATGAACGCATGGAGCGGCGCGAGCTGCTCTACACCGTGGTGCGCGATGCCATGGTGCGCGCAGGTGTTTTGTCGGCCAGCTACAAGTTCAAGGTGTTGTCGCTGGACCAGCGAGGCCGCCAGTTCCTGGTGATGATGGATTTGGCCCGTGAGTACGGTGGCGAGACCACCCGCCTGAGCGAAATCGAAGCCTTGATCGCCCAGACGGCCAAAACCCGCTACGACATCGTGGTGACCGCGGTGTACTGGCGCATCAATGACCACGTGGCGGTGGGGCTGCCCCAAAAAGGCATCACGCCCACCCAGCCGCAGGGCTCCTTGTCTGCCCCCAATCTGGCGCGCAAGCCTGCTCCGGCCCCCGTGCCAGTCGCTGCGCCCGCGCCAGTCCCCGCATCGTCTTCTTCGCTGCTGTTCCCCGCCGAGCCTGCTGCACGCTTCCCGGCCACGCCCACCGCTGCGGCACGTCCCTCCACAGGTGCCACAGCGCCTGCGCCGCTGCTCCCCGCGTCCAACACCGGCCCTGCCCCATTGGCCCGCGCCACGCCGTCGCGCTACGAGCCCATCGAGGCCGACGAAGTAGCCGCTTTCAAACGTGCACTGGCCGATGCTGCCAGCAGCCCCACCGCCGCTCCGGCGGCAGCGGCCCGCCCTGGGGTTCCCGTGCGCTCGGGGCCTTTGCTGCCACCGTCCAGTTCCACAGGGTTTGCCGACACCGAAATGCCCGGCTCCGACGCGCCCAGCCCGGATCTGAGCAGCACCCAGTACGGCGAGTTGAATTAGGCTGGCCAGCACTACGCGCCATGCAAAAGGGGCTCCATCCGCAAAGATGGAGCCCCTTTGTTTTGGGCTTTTGGGCGCCAGTAGGTTTTTGGCGCGGGCCCGTATGCGTGTGTGCGCCTATGCCTTGGTGTTGAGCAAGGCGCCCATCATCTGGTCATTGGTCTTGATCACCTGCACATTGGCTTTGAAGGCGTAGGTGGCGGACATTTGCTCCACCACGTCTTTTTCGAGCGCCGAGCCCACTTGCCCATCGCGTTGCACGCTGGCTTGCACCCCGTTGCTGCCGGGGGCTTCTGTTTGCTCGACCACTTGGCGGCGAAAGCCAGGGGTGTTGAGGTTGGCCACGTTGTGGGCCGATGCATCCAGCCTCAACTGGGCTGCTTGCAGGCCAGAGTTGCCAATGGAAGAAAGGCTTGCCATAAAAAGGCCTCACAAAATGTTGCAATTGGGAGGATTGTCGGACGCTTGCCGCGTCAAGGCAAGTGGGCCCGCGCCAGGCAATCCTGAAATGCCTGGGTGGCCCGCGATGGGGCGGGTGAGCGGCGCACCAGGCTCACGAACTTGCATTCGTAGTGAAACTGGTCGGGTTGCACCGCCTGCATGCGGCCCGCGCGCTCAAAGGCTTCTGCGTAGTGGTCAGGCAAAAAACCCAGAAACCGCCCCGACAGGATCAGCGTGGCAATCGATTCCTGGTCAAACCCCGTGGCAGCCCGGGTGAGTTCAGCACGGTGGCTCAGCTCCATGTTGGGCGAGTGGTAGCCCAGCCCGGCAAACGGGTGGTGGCGCACGCTCTCCCAGTCCAGGCTGGTGTGCGGCGTCCCAAACAAGGGATGCCCGGGGCCGCAATACAGCAGCATGGTTTCGGTGAACAGATCGGTGTAGATGAGGCTTTGCGAGCTGCGGTGGGCGGGGATGATGCCCACGTGGTAGCTGCCGTCCATCACGCCGCGCTCAATGGCGTTGATCGAGCCCACATGCAATTGCAGGTTCACGCCCGGCGCCTGGGCGGAGAACGCCGCGATGGCTTCGCTGATGCGTGCCGCGGGGTTGCTGGCCGTTTTGTCAAACACCGCAATGGCCAGTTGCCCTCCCATGCGCGAGTGGATGTCGTCAATGCTGCTGCGAAACGCGTCCACCGCGCTGAGCAAGCGCAGGGTTTCGTCGTAAACGCGCTGCCCTTCCCCCGTCAGCGCAAAGCCCGCACGGCCCCGGCGGCACAGCGTCAGGCCCAGTCGCGTTTCCAGGTCCTTCATGTGGCGGCTCACGGTGCTGGTACCGATGTTCAGCTCCAGCTCGGCGGCAGACATGCCGCCACACTCCACCACCGCCTTGAACACTTGCAAGAGGCGCAAGTCCATGTCGCTGAGCTGGCCCAGCACCGCGCGGTGTTTGGCTGGGGTGGCGGGGGGCAGCGCGGTTGGGGCTTTTACTTGCATAAAACCTCAAGTAAACATTGATATTGCATTATTTGAGAGATTAACACCCACCCCAACAATGGCAGCTTCGACCCGCCCGTCTGGGCCCGATCGATTGCCCACCACTTGCACTTGCCAGGAGAACGCCATGAGCTTCGCCGTTATCGACCCCCATCCCGAAGCCGCTGTGCGCACCGACGCCGCCTGGCTCGACGCCCACTGGATGCCCTTTACGGGCAACCGCAACTTCAAGGCCAAGCCGCGCATGATCGTGAGCGGCCAGGGCGCCTATTACACCGACGCCGAAGGGCGCAAGATTTTTGACGGCCTCTCGGGCCTGTGGTGCTCGGGCCTGGGCCATGGCCGCAAGGAAGTGGCCGAAGCCATTGGCCGCGCCGCCGCCACGCTTGACTATTCGCCCGCGTTCCAGTTCGGCCACCCCGCCTCGTTTGCACTGGCCAACAAGCTCAAAGAGCTGACGCCTGCGGGCCTGGACTACGTGTTCTTCACCGGCTCGGGCTCCGAGTCGGCCGACACCTCGCTCAAGATGGCCCGCGCCTACTGGCGCGCCAAGGGCCAGGCGAGCAAGACGCGCCTGATTGGCCGCGAAAAGGGTTACCACGGCGTGAACTACGGCGGCATCTCCGTGGGCGGCATCGTGGGCAACCGCAAGACCTTTGGCCAGGGTATCGAGGCCGACCACATTCCCCACACCCAGCCGCCCGCGGGCTCGTTCTTTCGTGGCATGCCCGACACCGACGGCCGCGCGCTGGCCGACAAGCTGCTGGACGTGATCGCCCTGCACGACGCCTCCAACATCGCCGCGGTGATCGTGGAGCCTTTCTCCGGCTCGGCCGGTGTGGTGATCCCGCCCAAGGGCTACCTGGAACGCATCCGCGAGATCTGCACGCAGAACAACATCCTGCTGATTTTTGACGAAGTCATCACCGGCTTTGGCCGCTGCGGCGCCTGGACGGGCTCCGAGGCTTTTGGCGTGACGCCGGACATCCTGAACTTTGCCAAGCAGGTCACCAATGGCGCTCAGCCGCTGGGCGGCGTGATTGCCACCAAGGAGATCTACGACACCTTCATGGCGCAGGGCGGCCCCGAGTACATGCTGGAGTTCACCCACGGCTACACCTATTCGGCCCACCCTGTGGCCTGCGCGGCGGGCAACGCGGTGCTCGACATCCTGCAAAAGGAAGACATGCCCGGCCGCGTGAAGGCGCTGGCACCCTACTTTGAGAACGCCGTGCACGGACTCAAGGGCGCCAAGCATGTGGCCGACATTCGCAACTATGGCCTGGCCGCTGGCATCACCATCAGCGCGCTGCCCGGTGAGCCCGCCAAGCGCCCGTACGAGATCGCCATGAAGTGCTGGGACAAGGGCTTTTACGTGCGCTACGGTGGCGACACCATCCAGCTCGCGCCCCCCTTCATCAGCACCGAGGCTGAGATTGACCGCATGGTCAGCGCGCTGGGCGATTCCCTGCAAGAAACGGCATAAGCCGCCAGGCCCTGCCCATGCGCATTTCCATCCTCACTTTCGATGCCTTCAACGACCTGGATTCGCTGGTGGCGTTTGGCATGCTGAACCGTATCGCCCTGCTGGGCGACAAGGACTGGCAGGTGAGCATCGCAAGCCCCACTCCGCGCGTCACGTCCATGAACGGGCTGACCATCGACGCCCATGAAGACCTGGGCCAGCTGGCCCAAGCCGACGCTGTGCTGATTGGCAGTGGCATGAAGACGCGCGAAGTGGCCAACACCCCAGCGCTGATGGAACCGTTGCGCTTGCTCAACCCCGCACGCCAGCTGCTGGCGGCGCAGTGCTCTGGCACCTACCTGCTGGGCCGCCTGGGCCTGCTGGGTGGTGTGCCCGCCTGCACCGATCTGACCAGCAAACCCTGGGTGGTGGAGTCGGGCGTGGACGTGGTGCCCCGTGCCTTTGCCGCCCGCGGCAACGTGGCCACGGCGGGCGGGTGCATGGCGTCGCAGTACCTGGTGGCCTGGCTGATCGCGCGCCTCAAGGGGCTGGACGCCGCGCGCGAGGTGTTGCACTACTTTGCCCCGGTGGGCGAAAAGCAGGAGTTCATCGACCGGGCCTTGGGGCACGTGCTGCCCACGCTGGAGACCCAGGCTGTTGCGGCTTGAGTACTATTAATTTGATAGCTGCTAGCGCTTATTCAGCAAGCGCTGGAGGCAATTTTTACTTGAAATCACCATGAACCACGACAAGAACGTCACCACCACCGTCGGCCACCTGATCGACGGCAAGACCGTTGCCGACACCGAACGCACGCAGCCGGTGTTCAACCCTGCCACCGGGCAGTCCACCACCAGCGTGGCGCTGGCGAGTAAAGCCACGGTGGAAGCCGCCATCGCCTCCGCCGAGGCCGCCTTCCCCGCCTGGCGCAACACACCGCCACTCAAGCGCGCACGGGTGATGAGCAAGCTGAAAGTGCTGCTCGAAGACAACGCCGACAAGATCGCCGCCCTGATCACTGCCGAACACGGCAAGGTACTGGCCGACGCGCACGGCGAGCTGCAGCGCGGCATCGAGAACGTGGAATACGCGAGCTACGCGCCCGAACTGCTCAAGGGCGAACACAGCCGCAACGTGGGCCCCAATATCGACAGCTGGAGCGAGTTCCAGGCGCTGGGCGTCACTGCCGGCATCACACCCTTCAACTTTCCGGCCATGGTGCCGCTGTGGATGTGGCCCATGGCCGTGGCCTGCGGCAACACCTTTGTGCTCAAGCCCTCCGAGCGCGACCCCAGCAGCACCCTGTTCATCGCCCAGCTCGCGCTGGAGGCGGGCCTGCCACCGGGCGTGCTCAACGTGGTCAACGGTGACAAGCTGGCCGTGGACACGCTGCTGCGCGACCCCCGCGTGAAGGCCGTGAGCTTTGTGGGCTCCACCCCCATTGCCGAATACATCTACGCCGAAGGCTGCAAGCACGGTAAGCGCGTGCAGGCCTTGGGCGGTGCCAAGAACCACGCCGTGCTGATGCCCGACGCTGATGTGGGCAACGCCGTGAGCGCCCTGATGGGCGCGGCGTATGGATCGTGCGGCGAACGCTGCATGGCCATCCCGCTGCTGGTGGCCGTGGGCGACGAAGTGGGCGATGCCGTGATTGCGGGCCTCAAGACCGAGATCGCCAAGATGAAGGTCGGCCCCGGCACCGACAACAGCAACGACATGGGCCCGCTGGTGACCAAGCCCCACTTCGAGAAGGTCAAGTCCTATGTGGACAGCGGCGTGGCCGAAGGCGCCACGCTGGTGGTGGATGGCCGTGGCGTGAAGGTGGCGGGCCATGAGGAAGGCTACTTCCTGGGCGCCTGCTTGTTCGACAACGTCAAGCCCGGCATGAAGATCTACCAGGAAGAAATCTTCGGCCCCGTGCTGGGCGTGGTGCGTGTGAAGACGCTGCAGGAAGCCATGCAGCTCATCAACGACCACGAATACGGCAACGGCACCTGCATCTTCACCCGCGACGGCGAGGCTGCGCGCTACTTCACCGACCACATCCAGGTCGGCATGGTGGGCGTGAACGTGCCCCTGCCCGTGCCCGTGGCCTACCACTCGTTTGGTGGCTGGAAGCGCAGCCTGTTCGGCGACCTGCACGCTTACGGGCCTGATGCTGTGCGCTTCTATACCAAGCGCAAGACCATCACGCAGCGCTGGCCGAGTGCCGGTGTGCGTGAAGGCGCGGTGTTCAGCTTCCCGAGCAGCCGATGAGCAGGCGCTAAGAAGCGCAGCGCGCTCCCGCAGAGACGGCCCCTTGTGGGCCGTTTTCTTTGGTGCGCGGACGTTGGGGATGGTGTCTGAGGCAGCGGTTTACGCACCAGTGTGGTGGGACCTGGGTGCGAGGGCTGCAGCGTGGTGCAACGGGGGCTGTGCTGGCGTATTTCGCGTGGCATATCAATTGCTTGAAGGGTGTTGCATCCATCAACCCGCAACCCCTTTTGAAGGTGAATCCATGCGCAATGTCCTGACGTCGCAATCTCTCCCCCAGCGTCGCAACGCGTTGGTATTGGCCCTGTTCTCGGCCCTCACGCTCATGGGTGGCAGCGCTGCGGTGGCGCAGGACAAAGTGCTGCGCATCGCCATGACGGCTGCCGACATTCCGCGCACGCTGGGGCAGCCTGACCAGGGCTTTGAGGGCAACCGCTTCACCGGCATTCCCATCTACGACTCGCTCACGCAATGGGATTTGTCAAAGGCCGATGCACCGAGCGTGCTGATCGAGGGGCTGGCCACCGCGTGGGCGGTAGATGCCAAGGACAAGACCAAGTGGGTCTTCAAGCTGCGCCCTGGTGTCAAATTCCATGATGGCTCGGCCTTCAATGCCGATGCGGTGGTGTGGAATGTGGCCAAGGTGCTGGACAAGGACGCCATGCACTTTGACGCCAGCCAGGTGGGCGTGACGGCGTCGCGCATGCCCACGCTGCGCTCGGCCCGCAAGATCGACGACCTCACGGTAGAGCTGACCACCAGCGAGCCCGATGCCTTTCTGCCCATCAACCTCACCAATCTGTTCATGGCCTCGCCTGCACATTGGCAGAAGAAGTTTGATGCAGCCTCTGGCGCCACACCGGCCGACAAGTCCAAGGCTGCGTGGACCGCCTTTGCGGCCGATCCCGCGGGTTCGGGCCCCTTCAAGGTGACGCGGTTTGTGGCGCGTGAGCGCCTGGAGCTGGCCGCCAACAAGGCGTATTGGGATGCCAAGCGCACGCCCAAGATCGACAAGGTGGTGATGCTGCCCATGCCTGAGGCCAATGCCCGCACGGCCGCGTTGCTGGGCGGCCAGGTGGACTGGATCGAGGCGCCTGCGCCCGATGCCATGCCGCAGATCACGCAGCGTGGTTTCAAGATTTACTCCAACGCCCAGCCCCACGTATGGCCGTGGCAGCTGTCGTTTGCTGAGGGCTCGCCCTGGCTGGACAAGCGTGTGCGCCAGGCGGCCAACCTGTGCCTTGACCGTGGCGGCATGAAGCAGCTGCTGGGCGGCATGATGGCCGAGCCCAAGGGCACGGTGCCGCCCGGCCACCCCTGGTGGGGCAACCCCAAGTTCGACATCAAGTACGACGTGAAGGCGGCACAGGCCTTGATGGCGCAGGCGGGCTACTCGGCTGCCAAGCCCATCAAGGTGAAGGTGCAGATCTCGGCCTCGGGCTCGGGGCAGATGCAGCCACTGCCGATGAATGAGTTTGCGCAGCAGTCCCTCAAGCAGTGCTACTTCGATGTGCAGTTCGACGTGATCGAGTGGAACACCTTGTTCACCAACTGGCGCAAGGGCGCAAAGGACCCGTCAGCCAATGGCGCGAACGCCGTGAACATCAGCTTTGCCGCCATGGATCCGTTCTTTGCCATGGTGCGATTTGTGAGCACCAAGGCCTTCCCGCCGGTGTCCAACAACTGGGGCTACTACGGCAATGCCGAGGTGGACAAGCTGGTGGCCGATGCCCGCACCAGTTTTGACGACAAGGCCCGTGACGCTGCCCTGGCCAAGTTGCATGCCCACATCGTGGAAGACGCACCGTTTGTCTGGATCGCCCACGACGTGGGGCCGCGTGCCCTGTCGGCCAAGGTCAAGAACGTGGTGCAGCCCAAGAGCTGGTTCATTGACATCGCCACGATGACGATGGATTGATGCCCGGGCAGGGTCACACCGGCCAGCCCGGCGTGAACCCTGCACCCCGCGCCCAGCCCCTGCGGGCGCGCAGCTTGACCCTTCACCCCGTTGCAGGACTGTCCCATGGTTGCTTATCTGCTGCGCCGCATCGTCTATGCCCTGCCCATCATGCTGGGCGTGGCGCTGGTGTGCTTTTTACTGGTGCACCTGGCCCCTGGCGATCCGCTGGTGTCTATCTTGCCGCCCGACGCCTCGGCCGAGCTGCAGGCCCAGTTGCGCGAGTTGTATGGGTTTAACCGATCGCTGCCTGAGCAGTTTGCGATGTGGGTGTGGCGCGCACTGCACGGTGACCTGGGTGTATCGATTGCCAGCAACCGCGCCGTGGCGGGCGAAGTGATGACGGCCGTGGCCAACACCCTGCGCCTGGCCGTGGTAGCCACAGCCATTGGCTTTGTGCTGGGCAGCCTGTTTGGCTTTGTGGCAGGGTACTTTCGCCACTCGTGGGTAGACCGGCTGGCATCCCTGCTGTCGGTGCTGGGGGTGAGCGTGCCGCACTACTGGCTGGGCATGGTGATGGTGATCGTTTTCAGCTCGCAGCTGGCCTGGCTACCCGCCACGGGGGCGGGCCCGGGGGGCTCGTCCGACTGGGCCTGGGACTGGGAGCACCTGCAGTTCCTGGTGCTTCCTGCCATCACGATGTCGGTGATCCCGATGGGCATCATCGCGCGCACCGTGCGTGCCCTGGTGGCCGAAATTCTGGACCAGGAGTTCATTGTGGGCCTGCGGGCCAAGGGGCTCACGCACTTTGGTGTGTTTCGCCACATGGTCAAGAACGCAGCGCCTACGGCGCTGGCGGTGATGGGGCTGCAACTGGGCTACCTGTTGGGGGGATCTATCCTGATCGAGACCGTGTTTTCCTGGCCGGGCACGGGCTTCTTGCTCAACTCCGCCATCTTCCAGCGCGACCTGCCTTTGCTGCAGGGAACCATCCTGGTATTGGCCTTGTTCTTTGTGTTGCTCAACTTGCTGGTGGACATGCTGCAAACGCTGCTGGATCCGCGCATTGCCCGCGCTTGAAGGAGGGACCTCCATGACCATCTTGACTGCCGCGTCTTCACCCCATTCTTTGTCGCCTGCCCCATCGTCACCGGATGCCCTGGCTGCAGGCGCGTTGCCAGCGCAGCGATCGCGTGGGTACTGGACGGCGGCCTTCATCCGCTTCACGCACGACCCCGTCGCCATGGGGGCGGCCCTGGTGGTGGTGGTGCTCATCGCCCTGGCCGTGTTCGGGCCGTGGATTGCGCCCGCTGACCCGTATGCATCGTCCATGCTCAAACGCCTCAAACCCATCGGCACCGAGGGCCTTCCGCTGGGCAGCGACGAGCTGGGGCGCGACATGCTCTCGCGCTTGATTGTGGGTGCCCGGCTGTCCCTGTTCATTGGCATCACACCGGTGGTGGGCGCGTTTGTGATCGGCTCGGTCGTCGGCATCGTGGCAGGGTATGCCGGTGGCCTGGTCAACACCGCCATCATGCGTACGGTGGATGTGTTCTATGCCTTCCCCTCAGTGCTGTTGGCCATTGCGCTGTCGGGTGTGCTGGGCGCGGGCATGGTCAACTCGCTCATCTCGCTGACCATCGTGTTCATCCCGCAGATCGTGCGCGTGGCCGAGAGCGTGACCACCCAGGTGCGCAACCGCGACTATGTGGAGGCCGCGCGCGCTTCGGGGGCCAATGCCTTCACCATCGTGCGGGTGCACGTGCTGGGCAATGTGCTGGGCCCCATCTTCGTGTATGCCACCAGCCTGATCGCGGTGTCGATGATCCTGGCCTCAGGCCTGTCGTTTCTGGGCTTGGGTGTGAAGCCGCCCGAGCCCGAGTGGGGCCTCATGCTCAACACCTTGCGCACGGCCATCTACGTGCAGCCCTGGGTGGCTGCACTGCCCGGGTTGATGATTTTCATCACCTCCATCTCTTTCAACATCCTCTCGGACGGCCTGCGGTCGGCCATGGACAACAAGGGCTGATGCCATGCATGTGAACCTGGATGTCGGCGGACCTGCGCAGCCGTTGCTCACCGTGCGGGGCTTGGTCAAGCACTTCCCGCTCAAGAAGGACGCGTTCGGGCGCGGCGGTGGCGTGGTGCACGCGGTGGACGGCGTGGACTTTGAGGTGCTCAAAGGCGAGACACTCGGGGTGGTGGGGGAGTCGGGCTGCGGCAAGTCCACCACGGCGCGGCTATTGATGCAGTTGATGGAGCCCACGGCGGGCGAGGTCATTTTTGACGGCCGCACGGTGGGCAGCCGTGACCTACCGCTCAAGGAGTTTCGGCGGCAGGTACAAATGGTGTTTCAGGACAGCTATGCATCGCTGAACCCGCGCCTGACCATTGAAGACTCGGTGGCCTTTGGACCGCAGGTGCACGGGCTGCCAAGGCGCGATGCCGTCGCCCGCGCTCGCAACCTGCTGGACCGCGTGGGTCTGGCGCCTGCGCGCTTTGCAGAGCGCTACCCGCACGAGCTTTCAGGCGGTCAGCGGCAGCGGGTGAATATTGCACGGGCGCTGGCTTTGCAGCCGCGCATGGTGATCCTGGACGAGGCCGTTTCCGCCCTCGACAAATCGGTGGAAGCCCAGGTGCTGAACCTGCTGACCGACCTGAAGGCGGAGTTTGGCCTGACCTATGTCTTCATCAGCCACGACCTGAATGTGGTGCATTACATGAGCGACCGGGTGATGGTGATGTACCTGGGCCAGGTGGCAGAGATCGGGCCTTCGGATGCGCTCTTTGAGCAGCCTGCGCACCCCTACACCGCAGCCCTTTTGTCGTCCATGCCGTCGATGGACCCGGACCACCGCACTGAAGAAGCCCCGCTGGCGGGAGACCCGCCCAACCCTATCCAGCCGCCTACGGGGTGCCGGTTTCACCCGCGCTGCGGCCTGGCGGCGCCCGTGTGTGCGCAACAGGTGCCGCAGCGCACGTGGGCCACGCCCGTGCGCATGGTGGCCTGCCTGCAACACGAATCCGGCAGCGGCCATCCCAACGCCTTGCCTTTGCGCCAGGTGGCATGAAAGCCCAGCAACCATGGCACGCCTTTGGGGTCCTTCCTCAATGCCGTCCCGTCGCTGAACTCATCCAGAGAAAAATCCGACCATGATGTCCACATCCAACGAAGAGCCTATGGTGGTGCTACGCGACCTGAGTGTCACCTTCACCGGAGGTCGCAAGCCCGTGCAGGCCGTCAGCGGAGTGAGCTTGCAGGTGGGCCGGGGCGAAGTGGTGGCACTGATTGGTGAGTCCGGCTCGGGCAAAAGCGTCACCTTGCGCACGCTGCTGCGTTTGCACCCTGAGCGGCGCACGCGCCTGGGTGGTGAAGTGCGGGTGGCGGGCATGGATGTACTGGCCTTGTCGGGCAAGGCTTTGGCGGACTACCGGGGCAAGGTCACTTCCATGATCTTCCAGGAGCCTTTGCTGGCGCTGGACCCGGTGTACACCGTGGGTGCGCAGATCGTGGAAGCCATCCGGCGCCATGAGCCCGCCGCCACCGCAACCCAGGCCCAACAGCGCGCGCTGGCGTTGTTCGAGCGTGTGCGCATCCCCAGTCCAGAGCGCCGTCTGCAGGCTTACCCCCATGAAATGTCGGGCGGCATGCGCCAGCGCGCCATGATCGCCCTGGCCCTGGCCTGCCACCCCCAGCTGCTGTTGGCGGATGAGCCCACCACGGCGCTGGATGCCACGGTGCAGATCCAGATCCTGCTGCTGTTGCGTGAGCTGCAGCGTGATTTGGGGCTTTCGGTCATCTTTGTCACCCATGACATTGGTGCCGCGGTGGAGGTGGCCGACCGCATTGCCGTGATGTATGCCGGGCGCATTGTGGAAGAGGGCACGGCCCACGACCTGATCCGCAACCCACGCCACCCCTACACGCGGGCCCTGTTGCAAAGCCGCGCCCACGGTGCCATGGCGCGCGGCCTGCCGCTGCAGACCATTGGCGGGGCTCCGCCGGACCTGTCTGCATTGCCGCCAGGGTGTGCATTTGCTGAGCGCTGCGCACTGGTCGCCGAGGCATGTCGATTGCAGCAGCCCCCGCTGGTGGCTATCGTCCCCGGCCACCAGGCCCGCTGCCTGCGCACCGATGCTCTCGATGCCGCAGCCCCCGCTCCCGCTTTGTTCACCCATTAACGCCACTGCCGCCATGCCCTTGCACGACCCTGCCCATGCCTTTGTACCTTATCCCGACGTGCCTGTGGCCCATGCTGGCTCCGGCCCACTATCGGGCCTGACTTTTGGGGTCAAGGATTTGTTCGATGTGGCTGGCTACCCCACGGGGGGCGGCAATCCGCTCGTGCTGGCCCAGTCGGGTGTCAAGGCGCAGACGGCGCCCACGGTGCAAAAGCTGCTGGACGCAGGTGCTCGCGTGGTCGGCAAAACGGTGACCGACGAACTGGCGTTTTCCATGAATGGCAACAACGCCCACTTTGGCGCGCCCATCAACGGTGCTGCGCCCACACGCATCACAGGCGGATCTTCATCGGGCTCGGCTTCGGCGGTGTCCTCCGGACTGTGTGACTTTGCCTTGGGTACAGACACCGGGGGGTCGGTGCGTGCCCCGGCCAACCACTGCGGTCTGTATGGCTTGCGTCCTACGCACGGGCGTATCAGCCTGCAAGGCGCTCTGGACTTGGCCCCCAGCCTGGACACTTGCGGCTGGTTCGCCCGTGATGCGCACACCTTTGCCCGCGTTGCCGATGTGCTGTTGGCGGCAGATGTGCCGCCCCTGCCGCCCCAGGTACGCGTGCTGTGGCCTGCCGATGTCTGGGGCCTCTTGGCGCCTGGTGTGGTGGATGCGCTCCAGGCCGCCACCCAGCGTGTGACCGCTGTGCTGGGGGCGCCCAGCCGCGTGGAGGTGGCGCTGGATTCGTTCGATGCGATGTTCTGGAACTTTCGCTACCTGCAAGGCCGTGAAGCCTGGATGACGGATGGTCCACTGATCGAGCGCTTTGCCCCACCCTTGGGGCCTGGTGTGGCAGAGCGGTTTACGTGGTCGCGCGCCGTGACCGATGCGCAGGTGGCCGCTGCAGGTACCTTTCGCGGTCGATTCAAGCAGCATCTGGCCGACTTGTTGGGAGCCGACGGGGTGTTGCTGATGCCAACCATGCCCGATGTGGCGCCCTTGCGGGTTGCACCCGAGAGCAGCCTGGAGGACTACCGCAACCGTGCCATCCAGATGCTCTGCATTGCAGGGCTGGCAGGCTTTCCGCAGTTGTCCATGCCGATGGCGCAGCGCGATGGAGCGCCGTTGGGGCTGTCCTTGCTGGGTCCCGCTGGCAGCGATAGATCACTGGTGGGGTTGGCGGAGCGGATCGCTGCAGCGGCCTGAGCTCGGTGAACGGGGAGTTTGTCCAGCCACCTGTCACGGCCCGCATCGCAGCGGCTCAATCCTCTGGGCTCCATTGCAAACAGGGCGGGGTGGTCAAAAGCCAGGTATCGCAGTCGGCTGCGGAACTGGCCCGTTCCACCACCAGGAAATCGCCCGCATCCACCGCCATTAAGGCGTGGTGCCATGTACCTGGCGCCAGGGTGACCCCTTGCAGTCCATTGCTTACAAAAGCGCGCAGATCGGATGCTTGTGGGGGCAGGCCTGCGGCGGCCACCACGATCACGAAGCGGCGGCGTCCCAAGGGGATGAACGACTGGCTGCCCAGTTGGTGGCGCTCCATCTCTTCCAGCGCGACGGGAAATTGTCGCGCCTGGGCCCGGAACAGCGCCATTTGTGCCCGCCCGCCTTGTTGGCCCAGGCACAGGTCGTCCACCAGGTCAAACCGCTCGCTGGTGCCTGCATTGATCAGGTGGCCTGGGCCAGGTGGTGCTTGCAGCACGGTGCCAAAGGCTGCGAAAGCTGCAGGTGTGAGGGCTGCGGGTGCCAGCTGCTGTGCAGGTGTTGCCAAAGTGGAGGTGTTTAAGGTGGGCATAGGCTCTGTTAGTGCAAGAAGCGCGCCTGTTGGGTGTAGTCGCGCTCAGCGCAATTCCCTATGGCATTTACGCATTGGCCATTGGACAAAATCGCTCCGGACCCAGGCCACAATGCGTTCCCGAGAAGTAAGCAGATCCGCTTACTAGGGTTTTTACGTAACGGCGCCTACAATCTCAGACCCTTACAAAGCTGACAGCCTTCGCCGGGCGTGTGCCCGGTGTTCCTTTCGCCTTACCCCAAGCTGGAGACACTGCATGCCCGAGAACACCACGGCCCAGAACAACAACCCAGACAAGCGTGCCCAGCTGCGCCGCGCGGCACTCGAATACCACGAGTTTCCCAAGCCCGGCAAGATCGCCATCGCTGCCACCAAGCAGATGGTCAACCAGCACGATCTGGCGTTAGCTTATTCGCCGGGTGTGGCCGCTCCTTGTGAAGAAATCGTCAAAGACCCGAACGCGGCCTTCAAGTACACCAGCCGTGGCAACCTGGTGGGCGTGGTGACCAACGGCACCGCCGTGCTGGGCCTGGGCGATATCGGCCCGCTGGCGGGCAAGCCGGTGATGGAAGGCAAGGGCGTCCTCTTCAAGAAGTTCTCTGGCATCGATGTGTTTGACATCGAAATCAACGAGAAAGACCCCGAGAAGCTGGTCGAAATCATTGCCAGCCTGGAGCCCACTTTCGGCGGTATCAACCTCGAAGACATCAAGGCCCCCGACTGCTTCTACATCGAGCGCAAACTGCGCGAACGCATGAAGATTCCGGTCTTCCATGACGACCAGCACGGCACGGCCATCGTGGTGGGCGCAGCCATCTTGAACGGCCTGAAGGTGGCTGGCAAAGACCCCAAGAGCGTGAAGCTGGTGACCTCGGGCGCTGGCGCTGCGGCCCTGGCCTGCCTGGGCCTGCTGGTCAAGCTGGGCATCCCCCGCGAAAACATTTGGGTGACCGACCTGGCCGGTGTGGTGTACGAAGGCCGCACCGAGCTGATGGACGAGGACAAGATCCAGTTCGCTCAGAAGACCGATCAGCGCACCCTGAGCGAAGTGATTGAGGGCGCGGACGTGTTCCTGGGCCTGTCGGCAGGCGGCGTGCTGAAACAGGACATGGTCAAGAAGATGGCGGCACGCCCCTTGATCTTCGCGCTGGCCAACCCCAACCCTGAAATCCAGCCCGAAGACGTGAAGGCGGTACGCGACGATGCCATCATCGCCACGGGCCGCACGGACTACCCCAACCAAGTCAACAACGTCCTGTGCTTCCCGTACATCTTCCGTGGGGCGCTTGATAGCGGCGCCACCACCATCACCCTGGAGATGGAAATTGCCGCCGTGCACGCCATTGCCGAGTTGGCCCAGGCCGAGCAAAGCGAAGTGGTGGCTGCGGCCTATGTGGGCGAGCAGCTGGCTTTTGGCCCCGAGTACCTCATCCCCAAGCCGTTCGACCCCCGCTTGATGATGATGATTGCGCCCGCCGTGGCCCAGGCGGCTGCCGACAGTGGCGTGGCCCTGCGCCCCATCGCTGACATGGATGCCTACCGCGACCAGCTGCAAAGCTTTGTGTACGCCTCGGGCACCATGATGAAGCCCATCTTCACGGCCGCCAAGAGCGCCTCGAAGAAGCGCGTGGCCTATGCCGAAGGGGAAGAAGAGCGCGTGCTGCGCGCCGCGCAAATCGTGGTGGATGAGCGCGTGGCCCGCCCCACGCTGATTGGCCGCCCCACGGTGATCGCCGAGCGCATCGAGAAGTTCGGCCTGCGCCTGCAGGAAGGGCGAGACTACGACGTGGTGAACGTGGAGCAAGACCACCGCTACCGCGACTTCTGGCAAACCTACCACCGCATGACCGAGCGCAAGGGCGTGACGGTGCCGATTGCCAAGATCGAAATGCGCCGCCGCCTGTCGCTGATCGGCGCCATGCTGCTGCACAAGGGCGAGGTCGATGGCCTGATTGCAGGCACCTGGGGCCACACCAACCTGCACCTGAATTACATCGACCAGGTGATTGGCAAGCGCGCTGGCGTGACCACGTTTGCGTGCATGAACGGCCTGCTGCTGCCCGATCGCCAGGTGTTCCTGGTCGATACCCACGTCAACTACGACCCTACGGCCGAGCAATTGGCCGAGATTACCGTGATGGCGGCCGAGGAAATGATGCGCTTTGGCATCAAGCCCCGCGCTGCACTGCTGTCGCACTCCAACTTTGGCTCCAGCAACCAGCCCAGCGCCGTCAAGATGCGCCAGACGCTGGAGCTGCTGCGCGTGCAGGCGCCCTGGCTGGAAGTGGACGGCGAGATGCACGGCGACGTGGCCCTGGACAGCAAGGCCCGTGCGGCCATCATGCCGCACAGCGACCTGATCGGTGACGCTAACTTGCTGGTGCTGCCCAACATCGATGCGGCCAATATTTCCTACAACCTGCTCAAAACGGCAGCGGGCGGCAACATCGCCATTGGCCCTGTGCTGCTGGGCGCGGCGCAGCCGGTGCACATCCTCACCGCCAGCACCACGGTGCGCCGTATTGTGAATATGACGGCTTTGACGGTAGCCGACGCTAACGCGTCGCGATAAGCCCTCAAAAGATAGTAATTGCCAACTTTTTTGGCAACCACCCACACCAAGCGCCTGCCCAATAATTGGGCAGGCGCTTGCTTTTTGGGGGGTATTGCGTCACACTACGGGCTCGAAATTTCGGGTTAACCCGTGGTTTCTGAAAGGTGTCGTTGATGCTGAAGGCTTTTGCCACCCAGGTTCGCAAAGCAGGGGTTTTGTGGGTTTTGGGTGCCGCGTTTGTGTTGGCCCCGATGGTGGGTCATGCCCGCCAAACTCCGTCTGCCGCTGGTTCTCTTTCCTCCATTGCATTGGCCGAGTTGCCTGCCCAGGGGCGGGTCACTTATGCGCTGATCCGGGAGGGTGGGCCGTTCCCGTACGACAAAGATGGATCGGTCTTTGGCAACCGTGAACGCATCCTGCCAGCACAGCAACGCGGCTACTACCGCGAATACACCGTCAGAACGCCTGGCGCACGCAACCGGGGGGCGCGCCGCATTGTGTGTGGAGGCCAGAAGCCCCGGACGCCGGACGCTTGCTACTACACCGGCGACCACTACGCCAGTTTCCGCGAAATCGTCGAGTGACCCCTTCCATGCCGTGTGTGCCAGTCCTATCTTGGCTGTGCACGGTATGCCCTTTGAATCCTCCCACCCGCAAGGTGCATGCACCGGCCCTGCGGAATGCCAGAAGTTTGTGGACTTTATTTAGAAAGAGTAGCGGAGATGCAGACGCCACTTCGTAAAGACCTGGAAACGCCCCTGCGTGGCGTGCGTGCCAACATCGTGCAATCCATTCGCGCCTTCCGCGTGCAGGACCTGCAGGATGCGGCCACTTCCATGGGCCACCATTTTCTGTATGCCAACCTGGCCCACGCACAGACCAAGCAGGACGTGCTTGACCTCATCGCCGGGCAATTCACCTTCCCGGCGCACTTTGGCAAGAACTTCGATGCGCTGTACGACTGCATGACAGACCCCTTGCACAAATCGGGCCCACAGCCTGGTTTCATCGTGGTGCTGGAGCAGATTCCGGCCACCGTGAAGTTTGACAAGGAAGCCCGGGAGCAATTGCTCGATATCTTCCGGGATGCAGCGGACTACTGGAGCGACCGGAAAATACCCTTCCGCTGTTTCTATTCTTTTCTGTAGCCCGTTCTGCATCCAACAGCCAAGCAGAACGGGCGAACGAGGCCAGTGAAGCACCCAAAGTCCAACGGATCGAGATTGCAGCAGAGCCCGCAGAAAAAATGCCCACCGACAAACTGGTCGATGTGTCCCCCTTGGCGCTGCGCATGAGCAGCCCGTTCAATGCTGGTTATTGGCTGAGCGCGGCCTGAATTCGGTACTTCCCCCTGAGGCGCTTTGCGCCTTCCCCCTTCTCTCGAATCGCTGGCGCGATTCGGGAAGGGGGACGACACCAGCGCGGCGGGGCGGCCCTTGCGCGGTGTCTCTGGCTTAGGCCTCGCCAGTTGCCACGTTTGGGCCGCAATCCATCGCTAGCGCTTGCAGTTGAACCGATAGCGGTTATTGATTTGCAAGCGGATTTCACCTCCTTGAGTCGCATCGCAGAGATGTAACCGTTCGGCCTCCAGCATCCGGCTGGTTCAATGCAGTGATGCGCTGAATAGAAGCCAAAAAGCCATCTGGCGCTTATCTAGCAAGCGCCAGAAGCTATCAATTCAAGAGCAAATTTGCGCCAGTGCCACGTATTCGTCTACGGGCACTTCTTCGGCGCGGCGTTGGGTGTCGAAGGTGCCGGTGAACTGGCGGGCTTCGAGCCAGCGGCCCAGGGTGTGGCGCAGCAGCTTGCGGCGCTGGCTGAAGGCGACTTGCACCAGTTCTTCGAGCAGCTTCACGTTGACCTGGGCGGGGGTCTCGCGCGGCACCATGCGCACCACGGCGCTGTCCACGCGTGGGGGCGGGTCAAAGCTCTCGGGGGGCACGAACAGCACGTTCTCCATGGCGTAGCGCCACTGCAGCATCACCGACAAGCGCCCGTAGTCGCTGGTGGAGGGCCCCGCCACCATCCGGTCGATCACTTCCTTTTGCAGCATGAAGTGCTGGTCCCGGATTGCGTCCACGTGCTCCAGCAGGTGGAACAGGATGGGGGTGGAGATGTTGTACGGCAGGTTGCCCACCACGCGCAGGCGCAGGGCGGGTTGGTTCAGGCGTTCACGAAAGGCCTGGGCCAGGGCCGTGAAGTCGACTCTGAGCACATCCGACTCGATCACATCAAGCTGTCCATGCAGGCGCAGTCGCGCTGCCAGATCGCGGTCCAGTTCAATGACGGTGAGGCGGCCCAGGCGCTCGACCAGGGGCTGTGTGAGGGCGGCCAGCCCGGGGCCGATTTCCACCATCGGGTCGCCCGGCTGCGGGGCGATTTCCTGGACGATGCCTTCGATGATGCCCTGGTCAGACAGGAAGTGCTGCCCGAAGCGCTTGCGCGGGATGTGCTTCATGGTTTTGTCGCCGGGCCGCCCCAAGGCAAAACGCGGCCCCCTCGGGGGGCAAGGAGCCACACGCAGTGGGCGACTGTGGGGGTCATGTTCATTGGGGGGGCTCGCGGTATTCCACATAGGCGCGGCCACGCAGCTCCTGGGCCCAGGTGGCGTAGGCTTCGTCCAGCTTCTTTTCACGCACGGCGTCGCGCATCATGTCGCGTTGCTCGCGCTGGTTCAGCTTGGCTTCGCGGCGGTCCACCAGCTGGATCAGGTGCACGCCAAAGCGCGACACCAGAGGCTCGCTGATTTCGCCGGGGCGCAGGGCGCTCAGGGCCTGTTCAAACTCGGGCACGTAGCGGCCGGGGTTGGCCCAGCCCAGGTCGCCGCCTTGCTTGGCGCTGCCGTCTTGTGAATGTTCGCGCGCCAGCGTGGCAAAGTCGGCCTGGCCTGCCTGAATGCGGCGGCGGTAGTCGCTCAGGCGCGCAGCGGCCGCGGCCTCGGTCAACTGGGGGCCGGTGCGCAGCAGGATGTGGCGCGCGTTGGTTTGCACGACGGTGGGGCCAGAGCCTGCCGCAGAGCGCTCCACCACCTTCAGGACGTGAAACCCGGCGGGCGAGCGCACAGGCCCGGCAATGCCACCCACTGCCAGCGCTTGGGTCGAGGTGACGAACAGCTCGGGGTATCGGTCGGTGGGGCGCAGGCCCAGCAGGCCCCCGTCGCGGCGGCCTTCGGGCGCGTCGGAGTATTCCTGGGCCACCTTGGCAAAGTCTTCACCTGCGCGGGCCTTGTCGGCCGCTTGCTGCGCGCGGGCCTGGCGCTCGGCCACCACGGCGGGGCTGGCGTCTTCGGGCACGCGCACCAGCACGTGGGCCAGGTTGATCTCGGCGGCACTCACTTCGGTGCCTTGTTGTTCGCGGATGAACTGGTCAATGTCCAGATCGCTCACCTTGACCTTGGCGTCCACTTCGCGCTCGCGCACGCGCTGCATCAAGAGCTGGTTGCGCAGCTCTTCGCGAAAGCGGTCGCGGTTCAGGCCCTCGCTCACCAGCCGGCGTTGCAACTCGCTCACGGTGAGTCCGTTTTGCTGGGCCACGGCGGCCTCGGCCTGGTTCACGGCGTAGTCGTCAGCGCGGATGCCGGTTTCGCGCGCCAGCTGCAGCTGGGCTTTTTCCAGAATGATGCGTTCCAGCACCTCGCGGGCGATCAGCTCGCGCGGGGGCGTGGGGGCGTTGCCGCCTTGCTGGGCCAGTTGCTGCTCCACCCGGGCGATGCGCGAGCGCACTTCGTAGTTGGTGACGGGCTCGGA
Organism: Acidovorax sp. 62; assembly: GCF_002754495.1. NCBI lineage: Bacteria > Pseudomonadati > Pseudomonadota > Betaproteobacteria > Burkholderiales > Comamonadaceae > Acidovorax > Acidovorax sp. 62. Next base: position 3,928,803 of record NZ_PEFJ01000001.1, on the reverse strand, counting down.
GTTGACGATGGCCACGATGTAGTCGGCCGAGCGCGGGCCGGTGTCGGCCGCCGAGGGGGTGGGCAGCGCCAGTGTGGGCTTGGCTGCGGGTTTGGCGGCAGGCGTTGCCGCAGCCGCCGCGGGTTGCTGCGCCAGCCCCTTGCTGGTGCCGCTGGAGGGGCGCAGCCCTTGCGCCGCAGCGCCTTGGGATGCGAGGCAGGCCAGGCTGGCCGCCAGGGCCAATGTCATCACGCGGTGGTTCATGGCTGTGTCGATTTAGTCGTAGTTGCTGAAACGGCTGGGCGTACCGACCTGGTCTCGCAGGTACTGGTAGCGCGGCACGTGTTGCTTGAAGGTTTCGAGGGGGCTGGAGCCCAGGCTCAGGCGGGAGAAGCCCACGAATTCGATTTGAAAGAGCAGCCGGGTGTTGGAGGTGGAGGTGCTGTTTTGCAGGCGCTCCAGCACCACGCGGCCAATCCAGCAGCAGCTGTCGTATTCCAGGCCCACCACGGTGTCCACCAGCTTGCGGTCTTGCATGCTGTAGTTCAGGCGCGCCACGCTGTACCAGCGGCCACCACCTTGCCCACGCCCGGCGCCCAGGTCTTGGCCTTTGTCGCCCCACAGGTCGTTCAGTGGCCATTGCCAGCCAATGTCGATCTGTTCGCTGGTGCCGCGCTGGAAGCGGTAGGCCGCGCTCACGGTGCGGTAGTTGCCGGGGCTGTAGCGGGCGCTGATGGTGGAGCGGATGGAGCGCTGCGTCTTGGGGTTGTACTGGGTGGTGGAGTCAAACGCCCACTGCTGCGTCCAGTTGATGCCCGCGCCCACCAGCACGTCCGACAGCCGCTCGCTCACCGGGGCCACGCCGGGCAACGTCACGTTCTGGTCGGTAAAGCGCAGGCGCTGGGCGACGCCAAAGCGCACGTTCTCGGCGCCGGTGTCCGGGTCCAGCAGACGGGTGGTCATGCCCAGCGTCAGCAGGTTGTTGTCGGCAATGCGGTCGTTGCCGCCGTAGGCGTTTTCGGTGTAGACGGTGGCGAAGTTGAAGTCGTTGGCGGCCGTGTCGTACACGGGCAGGCGGCTTTGGTCGCTGAACGGCGTGTAGGTGTAGAACGCGCGGGGCTCCAGCGTTTGCAGGAACGAGCGGCCAAAGAAGCTGGTATCGCGCTCAAACACCAGCCCGCTGTCCAGGCTGAAGGTGGGCAGCGTGCGGCTGGCCGAGCGTGAGCCGTTGGATAGCGCACCGTCAAACTGGTACTGCGTGGCGTGCAACTGCAGCTTGGGCGTGATGAAGCCACCCGGTGCCAGGAAGGGGCGGCTGATCTGCGCGATGGCGTACGAGCGGTCGGCATTGGGCTGGCCCGTGAGCGCGCGTGCGGCCTCAAAGCGCGTAGTGTCCAGCTCCACGCTGGCGTCCAGCCCCGCAGGCAGGGTCGATGGCGTGTAGCGCCAGTTCAGCTGCGGCATGCGGTCGTACGGCGGCACGATGGGCGAGGTGGCGTCTTGCAGCGTTTGCCACTTGAGCGTGCGCACCTGCGCCGAGATATCGCCCGAGCCCCAGGACAGCGAGGCGTCGTTGGGCAGCAGGCGCTGGCGCAGCGGCTCTGAGGCCCGGCCAAAGTCGCGCCAGTAGTTGTCGTCGCTCACGCGGTTGAGGTTCAGGTTCAGGCCCAGGCCGCCAATGCTCGATTCAATGGAGCCTTGGTGCTTGGCCGTGATGCCCCAGCGGGAGCGATCACGCAGGCTGTCCGATGGCATCACATCGCCGCTGATGGCGCCCTGGTAGGTGGGCTCCAGGTAGCGGAACTCGCCCCCCAGGTTGGCGCCGCGCTTGCTCATCAGCGCTGCGCGCAAGGTGGCGTCGCGGTTGGGGGCAATGTTCCAGTAGTACGGCTGGGCGTATTCCAGGCCGTCGCGGCTGTCCAGCCCGATGGTGGGGGGCAGCAGGCCGGATTTACGCTTGTCCGACAGCGGGAAGGTGATGTACGGGATGGGCAGGATGGGCACGCCCTGGAATTCGAGCACCGCGCCTTCGGCTGTGCCCACTTCTTCCTCGTTGTCGATGCGGATCGTGTCGGCCCGCAGCACCCAGGCCGGGCGCCAGCTGGCCTCGTCATCGCGCTGGCAGGTGGTGTAGGTCGCGCTGTGCACCAGGGCGCGATCGCGGTCCAGGAAATCCACGCGCGTGGCCTCGCCGTGTGCCTGGGTGGCCAGGAAGCGGTAGCGCGCTTCGGTGAAGAACCCCTCAAACGCGTCCACCTTCAGGTCCAGCGCCGAGCCCTCGTAGGTGTTGCCTGCGCGGTTGATGCGCACATTGCCGCGCGCCTTGGCCAGGTCCTCGGGCACCGTGTAGTCGAGCCGGTCGGCACGGATCACCGTGTCACCCCGGCGCAGCTCGGCGTTGCCCTCAATGGTGGCGTTCAAGTCGGTCTGGCCGCTGATGCGGTCGCCCGTGACGAACACCGGCAACTGCGAGCGCACGGCTTCGGGAATCGTCTCTTGCAGCGCGGGGGATTTGCGCAGCGTGATGGGGGCATCCCAGGCGCTGGGCGCGGCGTCCTGGGCCTGGGCGGTCAGGGGCAGGCCGCACCAGGCCAGCGCCACGCAGTAGGCCAGTGCGGTGGGCGCGGGGGGGCGCAGCCGCAATGCAGCTGCCGTAGCGGGCCGGGTCCGGAGGGAGGGGGTCTGCACGGTGGTGGGCTTGCGGCGTGGCACGTGGGGCGTAGGGGGCGAGGGCGGATGGAATCACCCGCGCCGATGGCCCATGGGTAGGCGGAGGGGGCGGGTTTGTAAAATCCGATTATCCATGAGCCACCCCTCTTCCCCCTCATCCCCTGTTTCTTCCACCCACACCACGGGGGCCGCGGCCCCCGGCGCGGTGGTTTGGCCCGATGCGACCCGCCAAAAAGCCTTTGAAATATGGCTCGCCCCGCTGGTGGCCCGCCACCAGCTGGTGCCCGCCAGCCTGCGCCCGGCCTCGGCCGACGCGAGCTTTCGCCGCTACCTGCGCATCGACACCGCTCAAGGCGCCAGCTGCATCATCATGGACGCCCCGCCCGACAAGGAAAACTGCCGCCCCTTCGTGCAGGTGCAGGCCCTGATGGCTGGCGCGGGCCTGAACGTGCCGCAAATTCTGGCGTGGGACGAGGTAGGTGGCTTCATGCTGCTGACTGACCTGGGCAAGCAGACCCTGATCGAGCTGCTGCAGCCCGAAAACCCCCAGGCGGCGCTGCCTTGGTACCAGCAGGCCGCCGATGTGCTGCTGGACTGGCAAAAAGCCTCGCGCCCCGGCGTGCTGCCCGTGTACGACGAACCCCTGCTGCGCCGCGAGCTGTCGCTGTTCCCGGACTGGTACCTGGCCCGCCACCGGGGCGTGGCTCTGACCGACAAGCAGCAGGCCACGCTGGACAATGCCTTCAACCTCATCGTGGCGCACAACCTGGCCGTGCCCAGCGTGTTTGTGCACCGCGATTTCATGACCCGCAATCTGATGGTGCCGCTGCAAGAGGGCGGCCCGCTGGCAGTGCTGGATTTCCAGGACGCCCTTTACGGCCCCATCACCTATGACATCGCCAGCCTGCTGCGCGACGCGTTCATCAGCTGGGAAGAGGAATTCGTCATCGACGTTACCGTGCGTTACTGGGAGAAAGCCCGCAAGGCAGGGCTGCTGGGGGCCAACAGCGCCAGCGGCTGGGGTGCGGACTTTGGCGAGTTCTACCGTGCGGTGGAGTGGATGGGCCTGCAGCGCCACCTCAAGGTGGCTGGCATCTTTGCCCGCCTCACCTTGCGCGACGACAAGCCCAAGTACCTGGCCGACGCCCCGCGCTTCCTCCACTACATCCGCTCTACCGCCAACCGCTACCGGCAGCTCGGCCCGCTGCTGCAGCTGGTGGATGAGATCGAGGGCACCACACCCGTCACCGGCTTCGCTTACGGGCGCATGTGAAGCAGTAAACACCCCCTGAGTCGCTGCGCGCCTTCCCCCTCTCCCGCTGCGGGGGGGGCAACGCCAGCGCGGCAGGGCGGTGCGGCCGACATAGGCCCTTGCGCGGCGTTTGCTGGTGGAGGGCTGTGAGAGTTTCGAGGCTGTGCCCCGCGCCAAGCGCGTACGCAGTAGATGTAAAAATAGGCTCTAGCGCTTTATTTATAAGCGCAAGCAGCTATCAATTGAGTAGCAAATGCCCCGCTTCCACTGCCCCGCTGACCTGGCCCCTGGTGCCGAAATCGACCTGCCCCCCGGCGCTGCGCGCCATGTGCAGGTGCTGCGCCTGCAGCCGGGTGATGGCATCACCCTGTTCCACGGCGGCGCCGATGGCCCTGGTGGCGAATTTGAGGCCACCGTGCTGCGCATGGGCCGCAGCGACGTGCGCGTGCAGGTGGGTGCCCACCATGCGGTGGAGCGCGAGGCGCCCCGCGCCATCCACCTGCTGGCGGGCATCACCGCCAACGAGCGCATGGACTGGCTGGTCGAAAAAGCCACCGAGCTGGGCGTGGCCAGCATCACCCCGCTGGTGGCCGAGCGCAGCGTGCTCAAGCTCAAGGGCGAGCGCGCCGACAAAAAAATCGCCCACTGGCAGGCCGTGGCTGTGGCCGCGTGCGAGCAATGCGGCCGCAACCGCGTGCCCGTGGTGCACGACGCGCTGGACCTGGCCGCCTGGGTGCGCGCCCATCCTGACCCTGCTGCGGCTGCGCCCGCCGGTGGCCAGCCCAGCGCCCAGCGCCTGCTGCTGTCGCTGCGCGAAGGCACACGCCCCCTGCTGCAGGCTGCGGCAGGGGCGGGGCCGGTGTGGTTCCTCTCGGGCCCCGAAGGTGGCCTGAGCGCGGCCGAAGAAGCCCTGGCCGTGCAACACGGCTTTGCCCCCACCACCCTGGGCCCGCGCGTGTTGCGGGCCGAAACTGCCCCCCTGGCGGCCCTGGCCGCGCTCACACTGGTCTGAACGCGGGGACCCGGCGGGCGCCCCCCTGCCCGCTGGTGCGCAGGTATCGAGCTTGCGTGGAGGCGCTCGCCTGGCCCGGCAGCGCATTCAGTGCTTGCTGTTATGCCTGTGCGCCGTAGAATTTGTTCGGAACAGCGATAGCGAGCGCATCCTCACATGACCGGGCCCCTGTGCCACTGTGTGCGGCCGTGCACCACCACAGCGGGGGGGACCACTTGCATCTGAGCACGTACTGCCGGCGTTGGACCGACTGGGTGCTGACCACCGACAAGCGCCAGCGCATTCGCCTGGCCATGGCGGGGCTGGCGGCGCTGCTCATGGTGTGCTGCCTGTTGGTGATGAACGCCGTGGCCGCAGCGGGCCTAGCCAACGCCGCGCATGTGCGGGTGTGGACGGTGTGCTCGGTGATCGGCCTCATCGTGGTGTATGCGGCCATCCGCAGCGGCTGGTCGCGCCGCTTCAAAGACCCCTCCCTCACGCTGGCGCAAATCCTGTACTCCATCGCCTGCTGCGCGGTGGCCTTTGTCATCGCCGGGCCTGCGCGGGGCGTCACCTTGCCCATCCTGGCCATCATTCTCATGTTCGGCATCTTCGGGCTCACCACGCGGCAGATGCTGGGCATCTTGCTGTACGGCCTGGTGGTCTTTGGCGTGGCCTCGGGCGTGGTCGCGTTGCGCGACGAGCCCGGCTACCCGCCCGTGGTGGCCGGGGCCTACGTGGGCATGGTGGTGGTGGTGTTGCTCAGCAGCACCTTTCTCACCACCCGCGTGCAAAGCACCCGCGAGCACCTGCGCCGCCAAAAGTCCGAACTCGCCCGTGCGCTGGAGCAAATCCGCGAGCTGGCCACCCACGACGACCTGACGGGCCTGCTCAACCGCCGAGCCATGTTCGAGCGCATGCAGCTCGAGCAGCGGCGCAGCCTGCGCACCGGCTACCCCCTGCTGGTGGCGCAGCTGGACATCGACCACTTCAAGGTGGTCAACGACACCCACGGGCACGGCAAAGGCGACCTGGTGCTGCGGGCCTTTGCTGACACCGTGCGCCACAGCGTGCGCGACACCGACGTGCTGGCCCGCTGGGGCGGCGAAGAATTTGTGCTGATGCTGTGCGACACCCCAGCCGAGGAGGCGCTTGCCCTGCTGGAGCGCGTGCGCCTGGCCGTGCAGGCCATGCGGGTGCCACTGCCCCAGGGGGGCGATCCCATCGCCATCACCGTCTCCATCGGGCTGGCCCGCCACCCCCCGGCCGATACCTTGGCGCACACGCTGGAGCGCGCCGACCAGGCCCTGTACGCCGCCAAAGCCCAGGGCCGCAACCGGGTGGTGCTGGAGCCCGGGCTGGCGTGATGCGGCCTGCCGACGCCGGTGCCACCACCGCGCAGGGCGTGGTCCACGCCGCCGGGTCCGGCGTTGGTGCTGGTGCTGGTGCTGGTGCTGGTGCGATCCTCTCCGTCTTCTTCACGTCCCCTTGAGCCGATCTCCATGCCTTCTTTCCCCCGTTCTCTTGCTGTGGCCCTGGGTGTGGGGGCGCTGGTGTATGTGGCCCTGTGCGCGGCCCTGTGGGGCTTTCAGCGCTCGCTCATCTACTTCCCTCAGCCGCGCAGCGCGGGTCCACAGGTGCCCAGCTTTGGCCTGGCCGTGCCGGGGGCTCAACTGGTGGTGACCCACCGCCCACGCCCTGGCGCACCCGCGCTGGTGTACTTTGGCGGCAATGCCGAAGATGTGTCCGCCAGCCTGCCAGAGCTGGAGACCGCCTTTGCGGGGCATGCGCTGTATCTGCTGCACTACCGGGGCTATGGCGGCAGCACCGGCCAGCCCACACAAGATGCCCTGTTCGCTGACGCGGCTGCGCTGTTCGACCACGTACACGTCCAGCACCCTAACGTCACCGTGGTGGGCCGCAGCCTGGGCACGGGCGTGGCCGTGCACTTGGCCAGCCAGCGCCCGGTGCAGCGCCTGGTGCTGGTCACCCCTTACGACAGCATTCTTGGCATTGCCAGCGCGCAATTCCCGTTTTTTCCTGTGCGCTGGCTGCTGCGCGATCCGTTTGATTCGGGCCGCTACGCCCCGGCCGTGACGGCGCCCACCCTGGTGCTGATGGCGCAGCACGACGAAGTCATCCCTGAAGCCAGCACCCGGCTGCTGCACACGCGCTTTGCGCCCGGCGTGGCCACGCTGCAGGTGGCCAATGGCGTGGGCCACAATTCCATATCGCAGCACCCCGCCTACGCGCAGTGGCTGGCAGGCCTGCGCTGACCGCCTTGAAAACCCGTTCCGATGACCGATTCAACCCCAGCCTCCTCCACCGAACTCGATTGCGCCACCCACGGCCCCTCGGCTGGCGCCTACCTGTGCGCCCACCTGCTGCAGCAGCCCGTGCAGACCTGGCACTGCAACCCGCCCACGGCCGAAGAGCCCTGCCCCGATGCCTGGTGCGACGCGTGCGAGCGGCTGTTTCAGCAAGAGGGCGAGTGGAACGAGAAGAACGAGGGGCAGGTCAACATCCGCCTGGTGTGCCAGCACTGCTACCAGGATGCCCGCGCCGCCAGCGTGCAGGCCATGGACGACGAGGTCAAAGCCCTGTGGGTGGACACCGTCACCGTGTGCCACCAGGCGCTGGCAACGCGCCAGGGGCGGTTGACCGAGGCGTACGGCCTGTCCACCCACGAACGCTTTGACTACGACCAGGCCAGCGCCACGCTCACCTTCTCAAGCGGCGGCGTGCCCGCCGTGGTGGCCGATGTGGAGTTCATCGGCTCTATCTCCAACACCAGCGGCACCTGGCGCTGGTCGTGGGCCAACTTCAGCCTGCACCCCCAGGTGGTGGGCCGCATCAGCGCTGTGCGCCAGTACGGGCTGGACAACGGCTTTGCCCCGCTGGTGGTGCCGCAGTGGAAGGCCGACGTGGTCGATGCCTGGGAACTGGCCGGTGTGGCAGCCTACGTGCTCGAAGCCCAGGGCGTGTACCGCGCACCCACCGACAACGGCTACCTGTTCATGGCCCTCATGGGCATTCGCAGGGCAAGCGTTATCCATCCTGGTGATGTCACCGCATGACGCCCAAAGCCATAGGCTATTTGCGGCTGGTATAAACCTTGTCAACCAAGGAGTACCCCATGAAGACCCCTTCTCAGATGAGCGAAGAATCCATGCAACGTATGGAAGCCCGCATCCCAGAGTTGGCGGGCAGTGCCGTCAAGCGGGCCTATTTGCAGGCGTTGACCACCAGTGGGAAAGTGATCGAGGCCCGTGATGGGCAGTTGATTGAAACCACTGCAGAAGGCAAGGTGCGTGTGATTCGCTCCATTGCCAAGCCTATGGCGGTGATGGTGGGGGCCAAACGGGTGCGGGCGCGCCGGGCATGACAGCACCCGTTCCACGCCTGCGTATGTTCGCGGGACCCAATGGCTCAGGGAAAAGCACCATCAAAGACATGCTCCCGCCGCAGTGGCTGGGTGTGTATGTCAACGCGGACGAGATGGAAAAAGCCATCCGCTCTGATGGCTACTTGGACCTGTCCAGCTTTGAGGTCATGGCCGATGCGGCTGAGCTCCAAACGTTCTTCCAGGCGTCTACCTTGTTGGCAAAGGCGGGGCTTTTGCCACAGGCGCAGCAGTTGACGGTGGTGGATGGCAAGGTGGGTTTTGGCGCAGTGGCCGTCAATTCGTACTGGGCCTCGGTTCTGGCTGACTTCATCCGCCACAAGCTGCTGGTGGCCCAAGTCTCATTTACTTTTGAAACCGTCATGTCGTCGCCCGACAAGGTTGAATTTTTGCGAAAAGCCCAGCAGGCGGGCTATCGGACCTACCTGTACTTTGTGGCCACGGAAGACGCTGAGATCAATGTGGCCCGCGTGCAATACCGGGTAGAGACGGGCGGGCACCCGGTAGCGGAAGACAAAATTCGCAGCCGCTACGTGCGTTCGCTTGAGTTGTTGGCGCAGGCCGTGGCTTATGCCGACCGGGCCTACATCTTCGACAACTCGGGATCAGAGCGCGTGTGGATCGCAGAGGTGACGGACGGCGTTGAAATCGAAATGAAAACAGACGAGATGCCTGCATGGTTCAAGACTGCGCTGTGGGACAAGTTTGAACCGGAAGAATCGGCGCCATAACCCACTGCCGTGAGCGGTGTGGCTGCGTTGCCAAGGCTCTGCCTGCACGTGGCTGTGCACGTGGGTTGCTGCACCGACGTGCGAAGTGCTCGCTTGCCACGGCTTGCTTCACGGCCCGATGGGTGGCCCGGTCCCAAGGTTTCTCAGCCCGTGTCTTCCGTGCGCGCCGGAAACCGCACGCTGAACCGCGCCCCCGGTGGTTGCTGGCCGGGGTGGGCGTCTTCCAGCAGCACCTCGGCGCCGTGTTTGGCCGCAATCTCCATCACGATGGGCAGGCCCAGGCCCGAGCCATCGGCCTCGCTGCCCAGCGCCCGGTAAAAGGGCTGGAAGACCAGTTCGCGCTCGGCCTCGGGCACGCCGGGGCCCGAGTCTTCCACCTGCAGCATCAGCACATGACCAAAGGTGTCGGCCAGCACGCGGGCCGTGACCACGCCGGGTTTTTCGGGCGTGGAGGGCGTGTAGTTGATCGCGTTGTCCACCAGGTTGCGCACCAGCTCCTTGAGCAGTGTGGGGTTGCCGTCCAGCCACACGCCGGGCGATCCGGGGTCGGCCCCGTCGTAGCCCAGATCGATGTGCTTGTCCAGCGCACGGGGCACCGAGTCGCGCACCACCTCAATGGCCAGCTCGGCCAAGTCACACGGCTGGCGCGCAATGCCCACGCCGCTGCCCTCGGCCCGCGCCAGGGCCAGCAGCTGGTTCACGGTGTGTGTGGCGCGGATGCTGGAGCGCCCAATCTGCTGCAGCGAGCGTTTGAGTTCCTCGGTGCTCGTGCCTTCGCGCTGCGCCAAGTCGGCCTGCATGCGCAGGCCCGCCAGCGGCGTCTTGAGCTGGTGGGCCGCGTCGGCCAGGAAGCGCTTTTGCGTGGCCAGCGACTCGTTCAGCCGCGTGAGCAAGTCGTTGACGGACGACACCAGCGGCGCCACCTCCAGCGGCACGGCGTGGTCGTCCAGCGGGGAGAGGTCGTCCGGGCTGCGCGCGCGGATGCGCTGCTCCAGCTGGTTCAGCGGCTGAATGCCCCGCGCCAGCGCCAGCCACACCAGCAGCACTGCCAGCGGCAAGATGACGAACTGCGGCAGCATCACGCCCTTGATGATTTCGGTGGCCAGCACGCTGCGTTTCTCGCGCGTCTCGGCCACCTGCACCAGCGCCAGCGGGCCGCCCTGCAGCGGCAGCCGCACCCAGATGTAGGCCACGCGGATTTCCACCCCGCGCAGCTCCGCATCGCGCAGGCGCACCTCGCCAGACATGGGGGTTTCATCGGCGGGGGGCTCGGGCAACTCGCGCTCGCCCGAGAGGAATTCGCCCCCCGGCCCCATCACCTGGTAGTAGACGATGTCCGAATCATCGGCCCGCAGAATCTCGCTGGCGGGCTGCGGCAGGTTGAACTGCACCTCGCCGCCCTTCTCTCCCTTTTCCCCCTTTTCGCCGTCTTTTTGCACGCTCACCAGCTGCGCCAAGGCGTGGGCGTTGTACTCCAGCGCACGGTCAAACGGCTTGTTGGCCAGGCCCTGCGCCACCAGCCAGGTCAGTGCGAGGCTCACCGGCCACAGCAGCAGCAGCGGCGTCAGCATCCAGTCGAGGATTTCGCCGAAGAGGGAGCGCTGCTCGCGCTGGAAGATTTTCAAGATTTAAAGCCTTTTTAGCCTCTAGCGACCGTCCATAAAGCGCTGGCAGCTATCATTTTTGATGCGATTGGTTGATAGGCCACGCATCGCCGTTGCCGTTGAGGCGGGCGCGGTTCATGCCAGTGCACCCGTGGAGCTGGCTTTGCCAGGCCACCGGGTGCGTCCCCCTGGGGGCTGAGATGCCGGGGCTCCAAGCCTGCCGGTGCAGGCTTGGGCGGCATCGAAGAGACACCGCCTGTGGCGGTGGCACCGAGCGGGTCGCGACTCAGGGGGGCCTCCTATCCCGGAATCTTTTCCAGGCAATAGCCCAGGCCGCGCACGGTAGCAATGCGAATCGGCCCCTTCTCAATCTTCTTGCGCAGGCGGTGGATGTAGACCTCGATGGCGTTGTTGCTCACCTCTTCGCCCCACTCGCACAGGCGCTCCACCAGCTGCTCCTTGCTCACCAGGCGGCCGGCGCGCTGCAGCAGCACCTCCAGCAGGCCCAGCTCGCGGGCCGACAGCTCCACCATCTTGCCGTCAATCGTCGCCACCCGCCCGGCCTGGTCGTACACCAGCGGCCCGTGCTTGATGGCGCTGCTGGCCCCGCCCATGCCCCGGCGTGTGAGGGCGCGCACCCGCGCCTCCAGCTCTTGCAGGCTGAAGGGCTTGGCCATGTAGTCGTCCGCGCCGTAGTCCAGCCCCTTCACCCGCTCTTCCACACTGTCGGCCGCCGTGAGGATCAGCACCGGCAGCGCCGAGCCCCGGCCGCGCAGCTTCTTGAGCACCTCCAGCCCATGCAACTTGGGCAGGCCCAGGTCCAGGATCAGCAGGTCAAACTCGTTGTTGGTCATCAGCGCCGCATCCGCCTCGCTGCCACTGGCCACATGGTCCACCACCGCCCCCGAGGCCCGCAGCGTGCGCAGCAGGCCATCGGCCAGCACTTGGTCGTCTTCGGCGATAAGGATGCGCATGAAAAAGGTCTCCTGGTGCGGCGTGGTTTCTTGCTGATTCTAGGGCGCTGCATGGAGGCAAGCCGTGGCTGGCCGCCCAGAGGCCCCCACAGCAACACCCGCCTGGTGTCTGCTTGGCTGGCTGGGGTGTCATACCTTTGACGCACTCCCCACCCAAACTTCCGGGCTTCCTCCATCACCGTGTAAAGACTTGATATGGGCTCCGTACTCCACTCCTTCTGGGGTCGCTTGGCTGCGGCTTCTGCCTTCACCGCCCTGTCGGTCGCCTTGGTCGCGTGCGGCGGTAGCGACGATGGCAATCACGCGGGCGAATCCCGCGTCGCCTCGCTCAAATTGATCGGCACAGCCTCCATTCCTACGGGCACGCTGTTTGAGGGGGTGGAATTTGGTGGTATCTCGGGGCTGGACCAGGCCACGGATGGCAGTTTCTGGGCCATTTCGGACGACCGGGGCGGCGAGCGGGGCACGCCGCGCTTTTACAACCTGAGCATTGACTATGCCGACACCGGCTCTGTCACCGTCAAGATCAACCGCCAGACGTACATGCAGCGCGAGGATGGATCTTCTTTCCCCGCCACTGCACGCACGGTGGACCCAGAGGCGATTCGCCTGGCACCCAATGGCAACCTGTACTGGTCGTCTGAGGGCAATTGGGGCACGACGGCTGCTACTTTGTTCCAGCCTTTTGTGCGAGAGATGACCACTGCGGGCAAGTTTGTGCGCGAGTTCAAGACACCGGCGATCTACAACTACGTGGACAACACCACCACGGGCGGGCGCAGCAATAAGCTGTTTGAAGCGTTAACCGTGGCGCCCGATGGCACCGTGTTCGTGGCCAATGAGGACGCGCTGATTCAGGACGGCCCCATCACCACCCTGCAGGCGGGCAGCGCGGTGCGCGTGACGGCCCTTGACCCGGCCACGGGCTCAGCCAAGGCCCAGTATGCGTACCAGTTGCCGAAGATTCCGGTGGATGCTCCGGCGGGCGCGCCTTTCGGCCCGGACAATGGCCTCTCGGACTTCCTCGCCATTGGCAACAAGAAGTTCATCGCGGTGGAGCGCGCCTTTGCCTCAGGTATTGGCAACACCATCCGTCTGGTGCTCACCGAAATCACCGATGGCACGACCAACGTGACCAGCATGGCGAGCCTCACGGGCGCAGCAACTTACACACCCATGAGCCGGAAGCTGCTGCTGGAGATGCCCATCAACGACCAGGGTGTGAAGCTCGACAACATTGAAGCCATCACCTGGGGGAAAACCTTGCCGAACGGGCACCGGACCATCGTGCTGGCGGCAGACAACAACTTTACGGCCAATACCCAGGCGAATCAGTTCATCGTCTTTGAGGTCATTCCGGACTGAGTTGTTGCGCAGGCATTTTCAAGTCATCCGCCGCGCGGATCCGTCCCCAGCAACTTTTCCGTCAACGCCTTCAAATCCCCCTGCAGCCGTGCCATGCCCTCTGGGTGCTCAGCCAGCGTGTCTTCATCCATGTACAGCTTGCGGTTGATCTCCAGCTGGATGCTGTGGCGGTGCTGGGCCGGGGCGCTGTAGCGGCGCACCAGTTCCACGCCTTTGTAGGGGTGGTTGTATTCCACGCTGTAGCCACAGGCGCGCAGGTGCTCGCACACCAGGGCCGACAGGTCAGGGCTGGCGGTGGTGCCGTCGCGGTCGCCCACCACAAAGTCGGCGTGCACCAGGCCCGGAAAGTCGGTGGCGTGGCTGGCCGATATGGCGGGCATGGAGTGGCAGTTGATGTGGATGCTGTAGCCGTGGCGGGCGTGGGCTGCGTCAATGGCCTGGGCCACGGCGGCGTGGTAGGGGCGCCAGCAGCGGTCAATGCGGGCGCGCACCTCGTCCACGGTGAGCAGGCGTTTGTAGATGGCCTCGCCTTCGTCGGTGAACTTCCAGATCAACCCCTTGCCCAGGCGCACCTTGTTCAGCACGGTGGGGTCGGTGGCCACGGCGTCGGGCCAGGGGGCGTCTAGCAGGGTGGTGTCCAGCTCCAGCGTGTCGCGGTTGGCGTCCAGGTAGATGCGGGGAAAGTGGGCTTCGACCCATGCCACGCCCAGGGCGGGGGCGAAGGCGTAGATTTTTTCGACGTGCGTGTCTTCGGCGCGGCGCAGCGTGGACAGGCTGCAGGCGGAGCGGAAGTCTGCTGGGTAATGGGTGCCGCTGTGGGGCGAGTCAAACACCAGGGCGCTGGTGCCGGGCACGGTGCTGACCATGGCGGGCGTGGCCGATGGGGTCGCTACCGCTGCGGGGCGTCCGGGCGAGCCGGTGGCGCCGGGCTGGGCTTGTTGGAATCGGTGGTGGATCAGTTTCAAGGCTGCATGCATAGGCAAGGCTCTGTGAATGGGGGCGGCTGGCCTGGCCGCCCGGACCGGCATCTGGGCATGAACGCATGCGCAGTATGCCGACTTATGGCCTGTGTGGGTGAGGTGCGTGGGGTGTGCCTGGTGGTGGCGTGCGGGGGGGCGGTGTCAGTCCAGCTTCACCTTGGCAAACTCGGCCACGTGCTTCATTTTTTCAATTTCGCGGCCGATCTGGGCCGTGAAGTCTTTGGATGGGGTGCCTGAAGGATACAGGCCCTGCCCCGCCAGCCTCTCGGCCACGGCCTGCTCTTTCAGGGCCTGGGCCACGGCGTGCTGGATGCGGTCGACGGCGGCGGCAGGCGTGCCTGCGGGCGCCACCAGGCCAAACCACGAAGGCTCGTTGGCCTGCTTGTAGCCCAGCTCGGCGTAGGTGGGCACCTCGGGCAATACGTCCAGTCGGCCAGGCCATGACACTGCCAGCGCTTTGAGCTTGCCCGATTTGATGTGCGGCAGCGACGAGGCCACCTGGTCAAAGTACACCGCCACCTGGCCTGCCAGCACATCGTTGATGGCCGGACCTGCACCACGGTAGGGGATGTGCACCATGGAGGTGCCCGTGCTGCTCTTGAACAGCTCGCCCCACATGTGGCCGATGGTGCCGTTGCCCGGCGTGGCGTACGACACTTTGCCGGGGTTGGCCTTGAGGTACTTGACCAGATCGGCAAAGTCTTTGACGGGCAGCACAGCGGGGTTGATGACGATGACGCCGGGGGCTTTCACGATCTCGGTCACGCCCACAAAGTCTTTGGTGGGGTGATAGGGCAGCTTGCTGTACACGGCAGGGTTCACGCCGTGGGTGGACAGGGTGGCCACGCCGATGGTGAGGCCGTCTGCCGGGGCGCGGGCCACTTCGGCCATGCCGATGGAGCCACCCGCGCCGCCCCGGTTTTCCAGCACCACGGGTTGCTTGAGGATGCGCGCCAGCGGCTCTTGCAGGCTGCGGGCGGTGATGTCGGTGGCGCCCCCTGGCGGGAAGGGAATGATGACGCGCAGCGGTTTGGCTTCTTGGCCCCAGGATATTCCAGGAGCGACAGATGTAGCGGCCAGCGCGGCAAGCAGTTGACGGCGTTGCATAGCGGTTTTCCTTTTGCGTGAGAGGAGGTTAAAGGATGGAGTGCCAGTTACCAAGCAACGGATGTGCCTGATAACATTCCAATATGGAATGATTTAAGAACCTGCCGATGTCTTCCCTGCGCCGCCTTTCGCCCCCGCTGCACCTGCTGCGGGCGTTTTCTACCGTCACCCGGTTTGGCGGTGTCTCGCGCGCAGCCGAGGCCTTGCACCTCACGCAAAGCGCGGTGAGCAAGCAGGTCAAAGAGTTGGAAACCTGGGTGGGCGTACCCCTGTTTGAGCGCAGCCGCAAGCGCCTAGCCTTGACCCCGGCGGGCGAGCGGTATGAAAAAGCCGTGCGCGGCCTGATGGCCCAGCTGGAGGCCGCCACGCTGGAGCTGATCACCAGCGATGACGGCGGCGGTGCGCTGCACTTGTCCAGCCTGCCCACGTTTGCGGCCAAGTGGCTCATTCCGCGGCTGCCGCAGTTCCAGCAGTTGCATCCACAAATCACGCTGCACTTTGTGCCGTACGTGCACAGCTACGACTTCACCCGGCCCGAGCTGGACTGCGCCATTTTGTTTGGCGATGGCCATTGGCCTGGGGCGCATGCCCACTACCTCACGGGCCAGGATGTGGCCCTGATCGCGCCGCGCACCAAGGTGGCGGACTGGCCCCTTCACACCCCGCGCGATGTGGCGCGCTACACCCTGCTGCGCCACGTGACGGTGCCCGAGGCCTGGCTGCGCTGGAGCCAGACGCACGGGGTGGAGGGTGCCATCGACCCGCTGGCCGGGCCGCAGTTTGACCAGTTCCAGACCATGATTCGCGCGGTGATGGCGGGCATGGGCCTGGCGTTGGTGCCGCGCTGCCTGGTGCAGGACGAGATCACCTCGGGCCTGGTGCGCGAGCCGCTGGCCCCGCTGGCGCAGGCGGGCGGCTACCAGGGCGATGTGGGCTACTGGTTTTGCTACCCGGAGGGGCGCACCCAGTTGCATGCGCTGCAGTGCTTTCGGCAGTGGCTGCTGCAAAGCGCAGAGGCGGGCGCCCCCGCTGCGGTGCAGGCAGCGGGATTAAAAGATAAATAGGCCTGCAGCGCTTATCTGGTAAGCGCTAGCAGCTATGAATATGTGAGCATTCAGTGCATTCGCAGCGTGCGCCTGTGCACGCGTGGGTGTCTGCAAGCGGCGCAATGCCCCGCTGGCTGCGGGCTCAGTCCCCGCGCACCTCGGCCACCAGGTCGGCCAGGGCTTGCACATCGGTCACCACCAGGGCGTGCAGCCCTTCCTTGCGCAGCAGGCCGCGTTTGGTCAGGGCGCTGATCTCGCGGGTGACCTGCTCGCGGTTGGTGCTGATTTTGCTGGCCAGCACGGCGTGGGCGGGGGCGGGGTCGATGCGGGCGGTGTTGTCGCTTTGCAGCCCGCTGGCGTGGGCCAGCCGCAGCAGCTCGGCGTGCAGGCGGGTTTGCACGCCCAGGGTGCTCAGGTCAATTACTCGCTCGGTCAGGCGCCGCACCAGGGCCGTGAGGTTCCTCATCATGCGCATGGCGACGATGGGTTCGCGCTCCAGCATCGCGATGAAGGCGGGGGCCGACAGGCTGGCCAGCACGCTGGCCTCCAGCGCCACCACATCGGCCGAGCGGGGTTGCCCGTCAATCGCCGACAGGTCGCCAAAGTGCTCGCCCGCCTCGCAGTCCCGAAACGTGACCTCGCGCCCGCTGGCCGCATAGGTGGTGATGCGCGCGCGCCCCGCGCACAAAAAGTACACCTCGCCACCCGGCGATGCGCGGGTGAACAGGGGCGTGCGGGCCTCTACCGTGCGCCAGTCGCACTCGGCGGCAATGCGGTCCAGGCAGGCCTCGCCCAGGCCTTCAAACAGGGCGATGCGGCGCAGGGCCAGGGTGGAGCGGGGGGATTGCGGTGCGTTCATGGAACCAAAGGGGTGGGCGCAGCCCCCAAGGCTGGCGCCGCAGAGGTGTGCGAAGTGGGCGGATTATGCTCACAAGCTTCAGAATTCAGTGCTGCGCTAGGCTTCTGTGGTGGGCTTCTTGGCGGGTGGGCCGCGTTGTTGGCATCGCCGCCTGCGGGGCCTCTCTTTGTGAGGGGGCTCGCCCTCGCATTGCATCTTTGTGCCCTGTGTTTTGACTTTTTCCATCACCTCCCTTCCATGTCCCTTGCCTTGATCCGCTCGCGCCTGCCTTCCCTTCGCCAGGTGCGCTGGGCCAGTGGCCTGGTGCTGTGGTGCTACGTGGCCCTGCACCTGGGCAACCATGCCACGGGGCTGGTGTCGCTGCAGGTGGCCGATGCGCTGCTGGAGGTGATCAGCAGTGGGTGGCATTCGGTACCGGGCACGGTGCTGCTGTATGGCGCGCTGCTCACGCACCTGGCGCTGGCAGGCGTGGCCCTGTGGCAGCGGCGCAGCCTGCGCATGCCGTGGGTGGAGGGCGTGCGGCTGGCACTGGGCCTGTGCCTGCCGCTGCTGCTGGCCGGGCACTTTGTGGCCACGCGCTGGGCGTTTGAATCCATGGGCGCATCGCCCCCCTACGGCCGCATGGTGAATGGCCTGGCCCGGCCCGAGAACCTGGTGCTGCAGTCGCTGCTGCTCATCACGGCGTGGTGGCATGGCTGCCTGGGCCTGCATATGGCGATGCGCGGGCGGCCGGGGTGGCGGCGCTGGCAGCCCGCCTTGCTCACAGGGGCCGTGCTGCTGCCGGTGCTGGCGGCGCTGGGCCTGTTGTCGATGGCGCGCGAGATTGCCTGGGAGGTGAGCGCGCTGCCCCCACCGCCCTCGGGCCGCACCGCGCAGGCCGTGGCGGCGTCGGCCTGGCTGGAGGATGCCTTGCGCTGGGGCTGGATGGCCGCTGTGGCCGCCTTGTTGGCGCTGCGCTGGGCATGGCGCACCTTGCGGCGCTGCCGTGGGGGCGGCCCCATCACCCTGCGCTACCCCGACCGCGCTGTGCAAGTGCCGCGCGGCTATACGGTATTGGAGGCCAGCCGCAGCCACGGCATTGCCCACCTGGCGCTGTGCGGTGGGCGGGCGCGCTGCTCCACCTGCCGCGTGCGGGTGGATGGGCCCAGTGCCCATGTGCCCGAGCCCGGTCGCGACGAGCGCACCACGCTGGCCCGCGTGCAGGCCCCGCCGGGCGTGCGCCTGGCCTGCCAGCTGCGGCCCACCGGCGATGTGCAGATCACGCCCCTGTTCCAGCCCGGCCAGGCCCCGCTGCCTGGGCGCCTGGGGCAAGAGCGGCAGGTGGCCATCTTGTTTGTGGACCTGCGCCGCTGGTCGGGCATGGCCGAGCGGCAGTGGCCGTTTGACCTGGCCTGGATGCTGGACCAGTACTTCGCCCGCGTGGGCGCGGCCGTGCAAGACAGCGGCGGCCTGGCCAACCAGTTCATTGGCGACAGCGTGATGGCCATTTTTGGGCTGGAGACCGATTTGCCCACCGCCTGCCGCCAGGCCGTGCAAGCCGCTGCGTTGATCGAGCAGCGCATGGACGCCTGGAGCGAAACCTTTCGCACCCAGTTTGGCCAGTCGCTGGACTTTGGCATGGGCCTGCACGCAGGCCGCGTGGCGTTGGGGCAGGTGGGCTACGAAGACACCACCACCTTCAGTGCCGTGGGCGAGGTGGTGAACACGGCCAGCCGCCTGCAAGACCACTCCAAAGTGGTGGGCGCACGGCTGGTGCTGTCGCTGGAGGCCGCCCGCCTGGCCGGCGTGGCCGACGCCCTCGGCACGCCCGAAGAGGTGCAGGTGCGCGGGCGCTCGCAGCCGCTGCAGGTGCTGCATGTGAAGCGGCCTTCGCAGCTGTGGGGGCCGCCTTTGGGGGTGTGAGCATGGCGGCGCGGCCGTGGTGTGCGTGGGGGCTTGGTGCTGGCGACCTCGCAAAACCTGTGCGTTTACGCACATACGCCAACGCGCCAAAAACGGAAACTTCTTCCCATGCAGAACGCAATCACGCACTGCAGGAATCACTCCAAAGGAAGAACTGCCATGACCAACGCCAAGACTGCCGCCAAGACCCTGATCGCCATCGCCACTGTGGCTGCTGCCACCTTTGCCGGTGCCGCTTCTGCCGCCACACCGATCAACGAGCAATGGGGCGGCGACGAGTCCGTCGCCCAAGGCCCTGCACTGAGCCGCGCTGAAGTGCAAGCCGACCTGAACCTGTGGAACCGCGCTGGCCTGGGCCAAGCCAACGCAGGCGACCGCACCCCCGACGCCGATCCCGCCTACCAAGCCAGCCTGGCCGAATACCGCCGCCTGCGCAGCGGCCCCGAGTTTGTGGCCGAAGTGCGCCGCCTGGGTGGCGATGTGAGCCGCATTGCCGGCCAACAAGGTGAGCGCAACGCCCACTGAGCACGACGGAGTGGCTTGACCGGGTGGCCCGCTGAAGGGCGCCCGCTGTGTCCGTTCAGTCCATGCGCCTTGCACAGCTGCTGCAAGGCGCATTTTTGTTTTCTATGAGCCGGCTTTTGGAGCGCTGGCTTCCTCTCCCCTTGGCTGTAGTAGTAGGCCAGTGTTGGGCCTGGGTGTCGCAAGAATCCCACGCGCAACGGCGTTGGAGGGGGTAATTTGCGGCCTAGCTCCTAGAATGCAGCTCTTTCAGAGCCTGTCCTCACTTCTGCGCAATGTGACTTGTGCCATACATCGTGTGTCGTAGGAATGTGCAGACTCTGTGTGGTCTGACCCCCCCCCAGGTGCCGCCCCGACCCATCGCCATAGACCACCTTGTCTGCTCGACGAGGCGAGGGCCGTGGCCCATTGCGGCTCCTGACAACCCCTTGAAAACGATGAAAAAAAGCAATTGGCTTGCCGTTGGCACTTGCACGGCCTTGCTGCACCTGTCTGCTGCAGCGGCACCTTTCACCAACGGTGGTTTTGAAGCGGGGACATGGGACACCGTTGCGGCCTCGGCATCGGGTACCGACATTGGCTTTGGGCCTTGGCTGAACGTGAGCAGCAGCAAGCCCGCCAGCGTGAACTTGGTAACAGGCTGGGTGCCTGTGAGCGGGGGCGATTTCAGCTGGCACCAGTTTCCCGGTGCATTGGCGGTGGACGGCACCCGTGTGATTGACCTCAATGGCAATAACCCCGGGGGCATTGAGCAGACGTTTGACACGGTGGCGGGCCGTACTTACGTCGTCAGTTTTTCGGCGTCCAGACACTTTCTGATGGGCCCGGCCGCGGACCTGACGGTGTCCGCGCTGCCCTCAGGGGGCGGGGCTGCATTGGCTGCGCTGAGCGTGAATGTCCCTGTCTCCGTCAGCACCGCCCCGGGTTCGACCACCTTGTGGACCACCCACAGCCTGGCGTTCACGGCGACAGGTCCAGCCTCGACATTGCGGTTTGCGTCTAACAGCGCAACAGGTGGCACGGGCCCGATGGTGGACAACGTGCAGGTGGTTGCACAGACCCCCGCCAGTGTCCCTGTGCTCGGGCCCGGCGCACTGGTCGGGTTGTCGGTTTTACTGGGCGGCCTAGGGCTGCTTCAGCGGCGCAAGTCCTGGCAGCCTGCTGCGCCTAAGGTGTAACGCTCAGGGCGCTGGGTCTGGCTGCCTTTGAACCGGTTCTTAGCGCAATGCCCAGGCGGCTATTGCGCGTAAGCCTCCAAACCCAGGCACACCACCGTGGCCACGTCATCGCCCACCTCGGCGCGAAACTCCGCTTCGGCCTGCGTCACTGCATCACGAAATCCCTGTAGCCAGGCCAGCCCGGTGGGGGTAAAGCACACCCGGCGTGCCCGGGCGTCGTGCGGGTCGCTCTCGCGGGTCACCAATCCCCACGCTTCGCACTGGTCTACCAGTTGCGCCATCGACTGTTTGGTCATGCCTGCGCGTTGCGCCAGGTCGGTCAGCCGGTCGCCCCCCAGCGCCAGGTGCCGCGTCAGGTGGATGTGCGCGGCCCCCACTTGGTCGCGGGCGGCCAGATTCGACAGGGCCAAGGGCACTTCCACGTTGCGCGCCATGAGCTGCAGCACGCGGGCATCAAAGCGGCGCATGGCATGGCCCAGCAGGCGCCCCAGGTGGGTCTGGCGCCAGGCATCGTCGGGTGGGATCGCGGTGGGGTTGGGGTGCATGGGGGCTCCAGATGCCCGGGTGAGTTCATTCCGCAGGCTCGGCAAACTGCGCGGAGGCGTTGCCTTAAATGGTAAGGCAAACTGACTAAAAAACTGTTTACTTGGTTCTATGGGGCCTCTACATTACTGGTCAAGCAGCCAGTGCTGTTGTTAAAAACAGTATGTTTTGACCCGCTGGCCCCCCGCAGATCACTTCAGACACTTCGTTTTATTCAGGAGCCATTCCATGGACGTCAAAGGTACCAACCCCGCCCTTCCCGTGAACGCCGAAAAGGCCAAGGCCCTGGCGGCAGCGCTGGCGCAGATCGAAAAGCAGTTTGGCAAGGGCACGATCATGCGCCTGGGTGAAGGCGAAGCGATCGAGGACATCCAGGTGGTTTCCACCGGTTCGCTGGGCCTGGACATTGCCCTGGGCGTAGGCGGCCTGCCCCGTGGCCGCGTGGTCGAAATCTACGGTCCTGAATCCTCGGGCAAGACCACGCTCACGCTGCAAGTGATTGCCGAGATGCAAAAACAGGGCGGCACTTGTGCCTTCGTGGATGCGGAACATGCCCTGGATGTGCAGTACGCCCAAAAGCTCGGTGTGCAACTGTCTGATTTGCTGATCAGCCAGCCCGACACCGGTGAGCAGGCGCTGGAGATTGTGGACAGCCTGGTGCGCTCGGGCGCTGTGGACCTGATCGTGGTGGACTCGGTGGCAGCCCTCACGCCCAAGGCCGAAATCGAAGGCGAAATGGGCGACGCGCTGCCCGGCCTGCAGGCCCGCCTGATGAGCCAAGCCCTGCGCAAGCTCACCGCCACCATCAAGAAGACCAACTGCATGGTCATCTTCATCAACCAGATCCGCATGAAGATCGGCGTGATGTTCGGCTCGCCCGAAACCACCACCGGCGGCAATGCGCTCAAGTTCTACGCTTCGGTGCGCCTGGACATCCGCCGCACCGGCACCATCAAGAAGGGTGACGAAGCCATCGGCAACGAGACCAAGGTCAAGGTGGTCAAGAACAAGGTGTCGCCACCGTTCAAGACGGCGGAGTTCGACATCCTGTTCGGTGAAGGCATCAGCCGCGAAGGCGAAATCATCGACATGGGCGTGACGGCCAAGATCGTGGAAAAGAGCGGTGCCTGGTACGCCTACAACGGCGAAAAGATCGGCCAGGGCCGTGACAACGCGCGTGAGTTTTTGCGCGAGAACCCCGATCTGGCCCGCGAAATTGAGAACAAGGTGCGCGAAGGTTTGGGCATTGCCCTGCTGCCTGGCGCATTGCAAGCTCCAGCGGCTACTGCAGACGAGTGATCTTTCGTACGGGGTGTCTCTGATTTTGAGAGAAATTGGCTGCTAGCGCTTATCCAATAAGCGCTAGCAGCTATCAAAACAGAAGCATTCGAGGCCTGTATGGGATTCACCACGCTATCGCTCAAAGGCCGCGCCTTGCGGTTGCTGGGCCAGCGCGAGCACTCGCGGGCCGAGCTGTTGCGCAAGCTCAGTCCCCATGTGCAAGAGGGCGAAGACCTGAACGCGGTGCTCGATGACCTGCAGTCCAAAGACTTCATCAACGAGGCGCGGGTGGTGGAGTCGGTGCTGCATCGGCGTGCTGGCCGTCTGGGCGCGGCGCGCATCCGGCAAGAGCTGCAATCCAAAGGGCTGGGCGCAGAGGCCGTGCAGGACGCTGTGGCCCAGTTGCAGGGCAGTGAGCTGGAGCGCGCCCGCGAGGTGTGGCGCCGCAAGTTTGGCGAGCCCGCGACAGACCCACAAACCCGTGCCAAGCACATGCGCTTTTTGCTGGCGCGGGGGTTTTCAGGCGATGTGGTGCGGCGCGCAGTGCAGGGCGCCGAGGCGTCGGACGAGGAGTGACCGCGCCGTCGAAGGGCCGTTGGACATCCCCACTCTCGGGCCTTGAGCGGGGCTGATCGCGGGGCTTACCTGCCCCGTTACATACCCAGCATCAGCTTCATGTTTTGCACCGCAGCGCCGCTGGCGCCCTTGCCCAGGTTGTCCAGGCGCGCAATGACGATGGCTTGGCGGTGTTCCTCGTTGGCAAACACGCGCAGCTCCAGTTTGTTGGTGTCGGCCAGGGTGTCGGCCGCCAGCTTCAAGTCGTCGGTGGGCGGCAGCACGCTGACCCATTGCTCAGGGGTGTTGGTGCGGGCGTAGTGGCTGGCCAGCGCATCGTGCAAGTCGCTGGCTTTGGGGGCGCCGGGCAGCAAGTCCAGGTGCAAAGGCAGTTGCACCAGCATGCCTTGGCGGAAGTTGCCCACGGCCGGAATGAAGACCGGGCGGCGTGTGAGCCCGGTGTAGCGCAGGATCTCAGGGATGTGCTTGTGCGTGAGGCCCAGCGCGTAGGCCTCATAGGGTGCTGCCGTGCCTGCTTCGTAGGCCTCGATCATGGTGCGGCCACCGCCCGAGTAACCCGACACCGAGGGCAGGCTCAAGGCAGCGTCTTTGGGGACCAAGCCTGCGTCCACCAGCGGGCGCAGCAACGCAATGGCACCGGTGGCGTAGCAGCCGGGGTTGGAGACGCGGGTGGCTTGGCGCACGGCCTGGGTTTGCGAGGCGTCCAGCTCCGGAAAGCCATACACCCAGCCTGCGGCCGTGCGGTGGGCGGTGCTGGCGTCAATGATCTTGATCTTGCGGCCACCTGCAGCCTCGATAGCGTCCACCATGGCAGCGGTTTCGCGGGCGGCGTCGTCGTGCAGGCAGAGCACCACCAGGTCCACGGTCTCGATCAAAGCGCGCTTGGCGCCTGGGTCTTTGCGCAGTTCGGGGGCAATGCTCACCAGCTCGATGTGCGGCATGGCTTGCAGGCGTTCGCGGATCTGCAGGCCTGTGGTGCCAGCTTCGCCATCAATAAAGACTTTGGACATGGAACAGCTCCGGGGAGGGTAAAGGGGCACCTGGAAGGCCTGCGGCGTACGTAAGTTTGCTACAAGGATGGTGCGTTGCAGCATGATACAGTCGCGGGTTGCCATGTCCCAAGCCCGCGGCCAGACAATCTGTTCATGGCAAACGGGTAATTACCACCCTTCCCTGAGAGAGACCTCATGAAGATTCACGAATACCAAGGCAAGGAAATCTTGCGCAATTTTGGTGTGCCCGTTCCGCGCGGCATCCCTGCATTCACGGTGCAAGAAGCCGTGGAAGCTGCTCAAAAACTCGGCGGCCCCGTGTGGGTGGTCAAGGCCCAGATCCACGCTGGTGGCCGTGGCAAGGGTGGCGGCGTGAAGGTTGCCAAGACCATTGACGACGTCAAGCGCATCTCTGGCGAGATCCTGGGCATGCAGCTCAAGACCCACCAGACCGGCCCCGAAGGCCAGAAGGTCCGCCGCCTGTACATCGAAGATGGCGCCGACATCAAGAACGAACTGTATGTGTCGCTGGTCACCGACCGCGCCACGCAGAAGGTGGCCCTGATCGCTTCGAGCGAAGGCGGCATGGACATCGAGGAAGTGGCCCACTCCACCCCCGAGAAGATCATCACCGAGATGATCGACCCCATCGCTGGCATCACCACCGAGCAAAGCAAGAAAGTGGCAGCTGCCATCGGCCTGACCGGCGCTTCCATCGACCAAGCCGTAGACATCTTCGCCAAGATCTACAAGTGCTACATGGAAACCGACGCGTCGCTGGTGGAAATCAACCCCCTGAACTGCGACTCCAAGGGCAACCTGATGGCCCTGGACGCGAAGTTCAACTTTGACGCCAATGCCCTGTTCCGTCACCCCGAAATCGTGGCCTTCCGCGATCTGGACGAAGAAGATCCAGCCGAAGTGGAAGCCTCCAAGTTCGACCTGGCCTACATCAGCCTCGATGGCAACATCGGTTGCCTGGTGAACGGCGCAGGTCTCGCCATGGCCACCATGGACACCATCAAGCTGTTCGGCGGCGAGCCAGCCAACTTCTTGGATGTGGGCGGCGGTGCCACCCCCGAGAAGGTCACCGAAGCCTTCAAGATCATGCTGAAGAACCCCAAGGTCGAAGGCATTCTGGTCAACATCTTCGGTGGCATCATGAAGTGCGACACCATCGCCACCGGCGTGATCACTGCCTGCAAGGCCGTGAACCTGAACGTGCCGCTGGTCGTGCGCATGAAGGGCACGAACGAAGAGCTGGGCAAGAAGATGCTGGCCGAGTCCGGCCTGCCCATCATCGCTGCAGACACCATGGCCGAAGCTGCGACCAAGATCGTTGCTGCCGTCAAGTAAGCCCGGAGAACACACATGTCGATCTACATCAACAAAGACACCAAGGTCATCACCCAGGGCATCACGGGCAAGACGGGCCAGTTCCACACTGAAAAGTGCCAGGAATACGCGAACGGCAAGAACGCCTTCGTCGCCGGCGTGAACCCCAAGAAGGCTGGCGAGTCCATCTTCAATATCCCAATTTACGCATCCGTCAAGGAAGCTGCTCACCAGACCGGCGCCACCGTGTCGGTGATCTACGTGCCTCCAGCAGGCGCTGCCGCCGCGATCTGGGAAGCTGTGGAAGCCGACCTGGACTTGGCCATCTGCATCACCGAAGGCATCCCAGTGCGCGACATGCTGGAAGTGCGCAACAAGATGAAGGCCAAGGAAGCTGCTGGCGGCAAGAAGACCCTGCTGCTGGGCCCCAACTGCCCCGGCCTGATCACGCCTGACGAAATCAAGATCGGCATCATGCCCGGTCACATCCACCGCAAGGGCCGTATCGGCGTGGTGTCCCGTTCGGGCACGCTGACGTACGAAGCCGTGGCCATGCTGACGGAAGTCGGCCTGGGCCAGTCCAGCGCTGTTGGCATTGGTGGCGACCCTATCAACGGCCTCAAGCACATCGACGTGATGAAGGCTTTCAACGACGATCCAGACACCGACGCCGTCATCATGATTGGTGAAATCGGTGGTCCGGACGAAGCCGAAGCCGCCCAATGGTGCAAGGCCAACATGAAGAAGCCGATCGTCGGCTTCATCGCTGGCGTCACAGCCCCTCCCGGCAAGCGCATGGGCCACGCCGGCGCGCTGATCTCTGGCGGCGCCGATACGGCCGATGCCAAGCTGGCCATCATGGAAGAGTCGGGCTTCATCATCACCCGCAATCCTTCGGAACTGGGCAAGCTGCTCAAGGCCCAACTGAAGTAATCAGAGCCCAGCGAGGTCTGCCTCTGGCGGCCTTGCGCAGGTGCTGAAAGCACCCGCTACCGATTTGGTGGCGGGTGTTTTTTTTGTTTTGGTGATTTCTGCGCGGTTTGTCTGTGGAACGCAGAGATGGGGTGGTGTTGACAATTTTGTCGCTGACCGTGGTGTGTCCGACAAAGAGCGGCAACGCCGCCTTATTCGGCCGCCGAATACGTGCGATAAGCCCGTTTCGGCAGGGTTTGGAAGTCCGGTTTGGGCGGGCGTGAAATTTGCTTTTTTACAAACATTCACAGATTTACACATTGATTGCAAGTGGCCAGACACACATCGGAGCGCAAGCCAAAAACAGGGCGATTGGACGGGTGGATCTGTGCGGCGATCGCTCTCGTACTGGTGGGCGCTTTGTGGCTGGTGGGCGCACTGTCGGCGTTGCAGCGGATGGTGTACGACTCTGCCTTGGCCCAGACCACGGTAGTGGCTCCTGCCGATGTGCTTCTGGTTGATATTGATGCGCGCAGCCTGGCCGCTGTGCGAGGCGGCTGGTCTGATGAGACGCATGCGGCCTTGATTGACCGATTGGCCCTGGGCGGCGCTAAAACCATCGTCTACACCGCCCCGTTGGCTCAAACTGCTGCGCCGGGTGCCCAAGAAGCCTTGGCACGCAGTGTGGCGCTGGCTGGCAATGTGCTGTGGCCCGCTGGCTTTGCTTACACCGGCGCGCCCGCGCCATTGCCACCGTCCTTTTACCGCAGTGTCGTGCCTGAGCTTGCCGGTCTGGGCCCAGACGCTGTGCCCGTGCAACTGGCGGGCTTGGCAGCAGGTGCGGCAGGGGTAGGTCATCTGCAATGGGCTGCTGACAGCGACGGGGTGCTTCGCCGTGTTCCGCTGCTGCTCAGCCATGACAAGGCTGGGGTTCCTTCACTGGCCATGCTGGCGGTGCTGCGTGCGCTGTATCTGAGCTCTGCCGATGTGCGTTGGAATGCCCAGGCCCATAGTTTGCTGTGGGGGGGCTTGTCGGTGGGGGTGGATGCTTCGGCAGCCTTGCGCCCGGTGTTTGGTGCTTCGGTGCCGCGTTGGGTGGCTGCAGATGTGTTGTCCCAGAAGGTGCCCGTTTCAGCACTGCGTGACAAGACGGTGGTGGTGGGCGTGACGGCTGGGCCGCAGGCTGCTTCCTGGCCTGTGCCTGGAGGGGCCACGCTGCATGTGTCGGATGTGGTTGCGCAATCTTTTGTGGGGCTGCGCTTGGCGCGCGCAGTGACCAAGCCGGGTTGGGGACACCCAGTGGGCTGGGCTGCAGCGCTGGCCATGGCTTTGCTGGTAGTGGTCATGCCTCGGGTAGGCAAGGCTGCGGCTTGGGGGGCTGGTGCAGCCGTGCTGCTCTTGGCGGCGCAGTGGCTGCTGCTACAGCAGACTTTGCACGTGGTGCCGCTGCTCCCTGCCGCTGGGGTGGCGCTGTTGGGAGGGCTTCTGTGCGCGATGTTGGCAAGGGTGCCTCAGCGTGCTTCTGCCGCTTCTCCGCAAGAGTCTGCGGATGCCGAGCGCATGATGGGGCTGGCGCTGCATGGGCGTGGGGATTTGTTGGAAGCGTTTGCGCGGTTTCGTCCGCTGCCCACCAGCGATGCTTTGAAAGACAACCTGTACCACCTGGGCAAGGACTTTGAGCGCAAGAAGGACTATGCGCATGCCAAAAAAGTCTTCAAGCACCTGCTGCGCCGGGACATGGAATACAAGGACGCCCGTGCATGCTACCGCCGGGCCAAAGCGCACTTGCTGGCGCAGGCGGGCATGGCTGCGGACTCGGTGGCCAGTGGCATTTCGGTGACGGGCGCTTCGTCATTGCCAGCGTCAGTGCAAGAGACCTTTCCGCGCCGTAAAGTGCCGGGGCCGCTCGCGCACTACGATCTCAAACATGAGCTGGGCAAGGGTGCCATGGGGGTGGTCTACCAAGGCCGTGATCTGCGTTCCGGGCAGATTGTGGCCATCAAGACGCTGGCATTGCAGCAAGAGTTTGATGGGGCGGCACTGGTGGACGCGCGTGAGCGTTTTTTCAAAGAGGCTGAGGCCGCCAGTCGGCTGCAGCATCCCCATATCGTCGCCATCTATGGCAGCGGCGAAGAGCAAAGTTTGGCCTACATCGCCATGGAGTTTGTTGCGGGGACCGATCTGAGTGCATTCACGCAACCGGCCTACCTGTTGCCCGTGGCCCAGGTTTTGTCTATTGCACACCGCGTGGCGCAGTCGCTGGACTACGCGCATGCGCACAACGTGGTGCACCGCGATGTCAAACCTGCCAACATCATGTGGGATGCCGCGACGGATACGGTCAAGGTCATGGACTTTGGGGTGGCACGCATCACCGATGCAAGCAAGACCCGCACGGGCATTGTGCTCGGCACGCCCAGTTTCATGTCGCCTGAGCAATTGTCCGGTGCCAAGGTCGATGGGCGTGCAGACCTGTATGCCCTGGGTGTCACGTTGTTCCAGCTGCTGACGGGCTCTTTGCCCCTGCGTGCCGACTCCATGCCGGAGCTGATGCGCAAGATCGTCCATGTGGACCCGCCAGATATCCGCACCCTTCGTACCGATTTGCCAGAGGCCGTGGCGCGGCTGGTAGCCAAGGCCCTGCGCAAGCTGCCCGCTGAGCGGTATCAGACGGGGCAGCAGCTGGCGCAAGACTTGGCTTATGTGATGGGCATTGTTGCGTCAGAGGTTCCCGGATCTCCGGCGTCAGCAGTGGTCTATGATTCGGGCCGCACCCCGACAGGGCAACACATGGTGGATCTGGAGAAAACAGTGCTGGAGTACCCGACAGAGCGGGCGCCGGAACAAAGGTCTGTGGTGGCCTCTGTGGGATGACGTGCAGCCCAAAATCCATGACCTACGAATTTTTCGCCCAAACCGACCGTGGGCGCGTGCGCGCCAACAATGAAGACGCAGTGACCGTTGACCGGGATACCCAGGTGGCCATCCTTGCGGACGGCATGGGCGGATACAACGCTGGCGAAGTGGCCAGCGGTATGGCCATCACTTTCATCCGCACAGAAATGAACCGCTGGCTGGCGCAGGCAGGGCCAGAGCCGTCTTCCACGGATTTGCGCCGGGCGTTGGAGTTGTGTGTGGAAAACGCCAACCACGCCATTTTGGGCGCGTCGCTGTCCAACCCTCAGTATGCAGGCATGGGCACCACGCTGGTCGTGGGTGTGTTCCAGGGCGATCGCTTGATTTTGGGTCACATCGGGGACTCCCGTTGCTACCGCCTGCGCGCCGGAGTGTTGCAGCAAATCACGCGTGACCATTCGTGGTTGCAGGAACAGGTGGATGCAGGCATATTGACGCGGGAACAAGCAGCCGCCTCTTCCAGCCGCAATCTGGTCACCCGTGCGCTGGGGGTTGAGCCCAATGTGCAGATGGAAGTGAACGAGTTTCAGGTGGCACCCAGCGATCTATTCGTGATGTGTTCAGATGGCTTGACGGACATGGTCAACGATGACGATCTTGCGCAGCTGATGCGCACCCCCGCACCTCTGGAAGAAAAAGCGGCGTTGCTAATTGATACAGCCAATGCACACGGTGGGCGTGATAACGTTAGCGTATTGCTTGTGCAGGCTGCGGCGGGAGGGAAAAAACGCAGCCTCATGTCCCGTCTCTTGGGTGCCGCATGACGGGTTGCAACAAAACAAATCATCAAATCAGGAGTAGATCATCATGCCCAGAATGATCGTTTCAATCGACGGCGTTGTTATCAAAGAAGTGCAGCTCACCAAAGAGCGCACTACGCTTGGCCGCCGTCCCTATAACGACATCGTTATCGACAATCTGGCGGTGAGCGGAGAGCATGCAGCCATCCACATGGCACCCAATGGGGTCGAGATCGAAGACCTGGGAAGCACCAACGGCACGTACGTGAACGCCAAGGCTGTGAAGCGCCAGGAGTTGCGCAATGGCGACACCGTGGAAGTGGGCAAGTACAAAATCCGATTCCTCCAGGATGCCGAGGCAGAGAACTTCGAAAAGACCATGGTTTTCAAGCCTGGGATGCTGCCTGCCCTGAACGCGGCAGCGCGACCTGGAGGGGTGGCCGCTCCGCAACCCGTGCCTTTGCATGCGGTCATCCGGGTATTGTCCGGAGCGGCTGCTGGACGCGAGGTGTCCTTGCAAAAGGTGGTGACCACCATTGGTAAGCCAGGGGTCGCCGTGGCATCCATCACCAAGCGCATCCAGGGTTTTGTGCTGGCCCATGTGGAAGGCCCTGACATGCCCACGCTCAACGGCGTAGCGATCGGTGCAAGCCCTGTTCCTCTCAAGAGCGGCGACAAGTTGGAATTGGCCGGCACAGAGATGCAGTTCGAACAATCCTGATGGTTGTTCTGGGGGCCTTGCTGGAATTGCAATGGCCCCGCTCATCCACTGAACAGGTCTAGGTCCATGCGGAGCCTTCTGCTGTTTCGTCGCTGGCGCCGTATCTTGCTCACGCTGGTTCCGCTGGTGTTTGCACTTTTGCACGTGTCCGGCAAGTTGTCCCTGCCGTTGCTCGACCGGCTTGACCAGATTTTTTACGATGCCCGCCTGCGCCTGAGCATGCCCAGGACGTTGGACGAGCGCATCGTCATTGTGGATATTGACGAGAAAAGCATCGAGCGCATTGGCCGCTGGCCCTGGGGACGGGACAAGCTCACCATCCTGACGCAAGAGTTGTTTGCGCGCCAGCGTGTGGCCGTGCTCGGTTTTGATGTCATTTTTGCTGAGCGCGACAACAGCTCGGGACTTGCCGCGCTGCAAGCCCTGGAGCGTGGCGCGCTGGCAAAAGCCCCGGGCTTTGCCGAGCAGGTGGCCAGGTTAACGCCTTCGCTTGATCACGATGCCTTGTTCGCGCGCAGCCTGCAGGGGCAGGCGGCGGTCCTGGGTTACTACTTCACCAGCGATCGAAAAGGGCACACGCAGGGTGCGCTGCCTTCCCCGGTCGTTACTCCTGCCCAATTGCACGGACGGCCTTTGGCCGCCACGACTTGGAATGGATTTGGTGCCAACCTGGATGCGTTGGGTCAGGCAGCCCCAGTGGCGGGGTTCTTCAATACCATCAGTGACTCGGATGGCGTCATCCGCAGCTTGCCACTGCTGGCCGAGTACCAGGGGCAGTATTACGAATCTCTGGCCCTGGGGATGTTCCGCTCCATGATGGGCATGCCAAGCGTAGAGCCCGGCTTTCCAGCCACGCCATCGCTGGGCACCCATGAGACACTGGAAAGCGTGGTGCTAGTGGAGGGCACACGCCGCATGCCCCTGCCAGTCGACGACCGCCTCTCGATGTTGATCCCCTTTCGCGGCCCCGGTGGGCCAGATGGTGGTTCATACCAATACATTGCGGCCAGCGATGTGATCGAAGGCCGTCTTGCAGAAGGCGCTCTGGCCGACAAAATGGTGCTGGTCGGAACCTCTGCCCCAGGGTTACAGGATGTTCGCGTCACGCCAGTCGGTCTGGTTTACCCTGGCGTAGAGGCCCATGCCAACATGTTGTCCGCATTGATGGATGGCAATGCCATAGCGATACCAGACTACGCCCGTGGCTTTGATGTGCTGCAGCTGGTGTGCGCTGGGCTGGTGCTGGCCTTGGGGCTGTCGCTGCTGCCTGCGGGCGCGGGCTTGGTGCTCAGCCTGGCTGTGATCGCTGCATTGCTGGGGCTGAACCTGTGGCTGTACCGAGTCCATGGCTTGGTCATGCCGTTGGCGGCCGTAGTTGCCATGGCCCTCTGTGCATCGGTGCTGAATATGGCCCACGGTTACTTTTTTGAAAGCCGTTCCAAGCGAGCCCTGGCGTCCAGGTTTCGCTCCTATGTGCCACCCGAGCTGGTCGATGAGATGCTCAAACACCCTGAGCACTACAGCATGCAGGCGGATAACCGCGAACTCACGGTCATGTTCTGTGACATGCGCGGCTTCACGGCCCTGTCGGAATGCATGCCGCCCTTGCAACTGCAGGCGCTGCTCAATGGCGTGTTCACGCGCCTCACCCAGGTCATCCAAAGCCAGCGCGGCACTATCGATAAGTACATGGGCGATTGCGTCATGGCCTTTTGGGGAGCCCCCGTGCCCTCGCAAGACCATGCTACCTGCGCAGTGCAGGCAGCAATGGGCATGGCGCAGGCCGTGCAGCAGCTCAACCAAGAGCACCGCGCCCAAGGCTTGCCCGAGGTCGGGGTCGGCATTGGTTTGAACACCGGCACCATGTGTGTGGGCGATATGGGGTCCGACATTCGGCTCAGCTACACCGTCATTGGCGATGCAGTGAACCTGGGCTCTCGCCTGGAGGGGCTCTCCAAAACCTACGGAGTAGCGGTTATCGCCAGCGAATTTACCCAGACCCAAGCCCCGGAATTTCTTTGGCAAGAACTTGACCGGGTACGGGTCAAAGGCAAAGCCCAGGCCGTCGCGATCTACACGCCAGTGGCCGTGCATGCTCTGGCCGCCCCTGAGCAAATCAGACTGGTAGAGATTTGGCGGCAATTTCTCACAGACTATCGTGCCCAAGACTGGGCAAAATGCATTGCTGCGCTGCATTTGCTACTGCAGGGTGATCCTCAATCTACGCTGTATGCGTTGTACGCAGAGCGCTTACAAATGCTGGCAACGCAGCCTCACCTGCCTAATTGGGATGACGCCACCAACTTTGATACCAAATGATTCGCCGTTCTCTCCCCCTTTTTTTGCGACAAGACCACGTACTTACCGGCTGTGATGATGGCCCAGTTTGCCGTTTTGTCACAGGCGTGTTCCAGTGAGAGTTCGCGTCCTCGGCTGCTCAGGCGCCATTGCCCGCGATTGCCGAACCACCTCTTTTCTGGTTAATCACAACATCCTGATCGATGCAGGCACTGGGGTAGGTGATTTGACCCTGGACGAAATGTGCCAGATCGACCATGTCTTCCTGACGCACTCCCATCTTGACCATGTGGCGGCCCTGCCTCTTATGCTAG
The DNA here is from genome assembly GCF_002754495.1 of Acidovorax sp. 62. NCBI lineage: Bacteria > Pseudomonadati > Pseudomonadota > Betaproteobacteria > Burkholderiales > Comamonadaceae > Acidovorax > Acidovorax sp. 62. The sequence continues at coordinate 3,895,612 of NZ_PEFJ01000001.1, read as the reverse complement.
ATGCGGTGTCTTCTCTGCGCGGTCAGCCCGTTCAAGTGCATGCCTTGGCGGCCACCATTGCTGCGCTGCAGGCCCATATCTTTAACAACGTTATCTGGCCAGACTTCAGCCGCATTCCGTCAGCCCAGGTTCCGTTCTTGCAGTATCGCCCTGTTGCGGAAGGCGATGTGATCCAAGTGGAAGGAGCGTTGGTAAGTGTGCTGCCCGCCGTGCACACCGTGCCTGCCGTGGGCTACGCCGTGCAAGGCTCAAAAGGCTGGTGGGCTTTCAGCGGCGACACCGAGCGCAACCCTGGCCTTTGGCGTCAGCTTGAGCAACTTCCCCAGCTAAAGCCATCGTTGTCCGTGGGCATGCTGGTCATTGAAACCGCTTTCAGCAACCGGGAGAGCGAACTGGCTCGCCGCAGCCTGCATTTGTCGCCCACCTCATTGGCGGCCGAACTGGCGCAGGGGGCCGCAGGGGCCAGCTACCCCATCTACATCACCCATACCAAACCCTCGGAAACCGACTTGATTCTTCAGGAGATCAACCAGATGGGACTCACCGCAAAAGCAGACATCCATTGGCTGCAGGCCGGGCAGGTGTTTGATGTGTAACGAGGTATGTGTTCCGTGACATTCATGGCAGAACAAAAATGTCAATGTGACGCATCTAATGCGGGAAAAGTGAGTGTTTGAGGGGGAGATGAGGCTGATTTCGATGCAGGATCGTTGGGGAGCAGGGAGTCATGCAAGCTGGCACGCTATCTGCTTTTGTAGAATCAGCCTGAAGAACATTCGACAGGTTTCACTTGCAATTTACCCCGAGGAGAAATTTATGAAGCGTTCCCTGCAAAAAGGTTTTACCCTGATCGAACTGATGATCGTGGTGGCCATTATCGGTATTCTGGCTGCTGTGGCTTTGCCTGCTTATCAAGATTACACCGTGCGAAGCAAAGTGTCTGAAGCTGTAATCGCTGGGTCTAGCGTCAAAGGACTGATGAGCGAGGCTTTCCAGGTAGACAGCACTGCTGGTTTGACCGCAGCTGCAGATTCTTTCAATACTAAGCTGCAGGCTGAAAAATCTTCGAAATTTGTGAAGGATATCATTGTTAATAATGCTACTCCATGGAATGTGACCGTACAAGTCTTGGCTACTACTGGTAACGGTATTCCAACTGGTGAAGACGGTAAGACAATCGTTTTCACTCCTAATGTCCAAAAAGCTCCTCCAACTGCTACGGTCAGTGGAGCGATCGATTGGGCATGTGCTACAGCCACTAATGCCACTGCTACCAGCCGTGGCTTGACAGGTGTTGTCGCTGGTACGCTCTCGGCAAAATATGCACCTGCTGAGTGCCGTTGAGTAATCAAGAAAAGAAAGGGCGCTGCGGCGCCTTTTTTTTTGCCCGTGATTTATTGAGCATATGAAATTTTTGAGCCGTTTGACCCCTGCGATCCGCGCTGCTGCTCTTCATTTTCTTGGGTGCGTTGTTGTGGCGCTGCTCGCTGCGGGGCTGGTATTCAATGTTTGGTATCCATTTCCGTACAGCGAAATTTCAGGTGGTAGGGAGCTTTTTCTACTGGTAGTAAGTGTTGATGTTGTATGCGGGCCTGTTTTAACTTTTGTTTTGTTTAATCCTCAAAAACCACGCGCTGAGTTGATGCGGGATTTGGCGATTGTATTTTGCTTGCAAACAGGCGCATTGATATATGGGCTTGTCAATGTGTGGGAGGCAAGACCATTGTACCTAGTGCATGAAGTAGACCGTTTCAAAGTAGTTGCTGCTCCAGATTTGGATCCGAAGGCATTGGATGCACTGCCTCAAGATCTTAGAACCCGATTTTTCGGCAGTCCTATTCTTGTTTCTATTCGATCACCTAAGAGTGTCGAGGAAAAAAATCAGGTGATGTTCGCTGCTGCCGCCGGTGGAAAAGATTATGCCCAATTGCCTGAGTTTTATGTTTCTTATTCAAAGGATTCGGCAAAGAAGGTGATTGGCAGATCAGCTGCTTTGAATGTGTTTCTGAGTAAATACTCAGATCAGGTGCCTGCTGCGCAAAAACTAGCGCTTCAATCAAATCACGATGTTGCAAATCTGCGGTATGTGCCTGTTACCGGAGGGCGGCAGGACTGGGTTGCTGTGATTGACGGAGCCGGAGAAATAATTGGATTTTTAAAAGGTGATGGATTCTGAATTTCCTAAAGTTTGGGGGAATTATGATGAATAGACATTCGGGTTTTACGTTGATAGAGTTAATGATTGTTGTTGCCATTGTTGGTATTTTGGCTGCTGTGGCGTTGCCAGCTTATCAAGAGTACACAACGCGTGCCAAACTAGCCGAGGCATTGATTGCTGTCGGCCCTGTGAAAATCGCAATGAGTGAAGGATTTGCGTCGAGTGGGGCGCATGGCTTGGATAGTGTCGCTGCTGCGTTGAATGCGCTCCCTTTAAACGAAAAAGCGACCAAATATGTGAAAAACGTATCGGTTGCAGGCGCAAAGACTCCCTGGCCTATTGCTGTGGAGGTGGCGGCAACGTCGAGCAACGGTATCCCCAACGGGCTTGATGGCCTAACCTTGGTGTTTTCCCCAAACATTGCTGGTGGGGTGCCGGTAAGCAATGCGCAAGGGGCAATCGATTGGGCATGTGCGAGTACCAGCGCAAATCAAGCCACTGGTCGCGGGTTGGCCAATCGCACTCTGGGGACGTTGCCTGCAAGATATGCACCTTCTGAATGCCGCTGAAGTTTGATTATTTCAGATTTCGCTTTTCGACCACTGCCATTCGCCCGACTTCCCCCCCCGCTTCTCCCTCACCCCCACCTCCGTAATCACCATCCCCCGATCCACCGCCTTGCACATGTCATAAATCGTCAGCAAGGCAATCTGCACTGCTGTCAGCGCTTCCATCTCCACGCCGGTTTGCCCCACCGTCTCCACCGTAGCTGAGCAAAATATGCCCGTAGCGCCCGGCACGCGAGCGCTAGCAGCTTCAAATTCAATAGCAACCCGCGTTAGTGCCAGGGGATGGCACAGCGGGATCAAGTCGCTCGTTTTCTTGGCGGCCATGATGCCGGCGATGCGGGCGATGCCCAGAACATCCCCTTTTTTGGCGGTGCCCGATTCAATCAGTGCCAGGGTCTCTGGCTGCATTTCGATGCGGCCGGTGGCTACTGCGATGCGGTGGGTGGCGGCTTTGGCGCCTACGTCGACCATGTGGGCCTGGCCTTGGGCGTCGAAGTGGGTGAGGGGGGATGTGGGGTGGGGGGCGTTAGCGGTTTCGGGGGTGTTTGGTGTTTTGGAGGTCATGGTCTTGGCCTGGGCAAGCACGTTGGGTTGCAAACGTGTGCGAAACAATTGGGATGTCGGGGCATCATACGGTCATGCATCGCCAAGTGAGCGTTGTGGCCGATGGACGGCGCCAGGGAGACCACAAGTGTTGATTTTGGGTAAAAAAAGGCCGCTAGCGCAGGTGTGTCAAGCGCTGGCAGCTTCTCTTTTGATAGTGACAAGCGCATTTGCTCCGGCGGTGGCGCAGGCCCAGGCCGGGCTGCCCACGCTGGGGGATGGCAGCGACTTGACCAGCAGCGAGGAGCGGCGCCTGGGCGACCGCATCATCCGCGAGCTGTACCGTGACCCGGATTACATCGATGACCCGGTGATTGCCGAGTATGTGCAGGGCATTTGGCAGCCGTTGATTGCAGCGGCGCGTTCGCGGGGGGAGTTGTCAGCCGAGTTGGACGAGCGTTTTGCCTGGGAGGTGCTGCTGGGCCGAGACCGCACGGTGAATGCCTTTGCGTTGCCTGGGGGCTACCTGGGGTTGCACCTGGGGTTGATCGGCGTGGTGGGTACGCGCGATGAGTTGGCCTCGGTGCTCGCGCACGAGCTGAGCCATGTCACGCAGCGGCACATCTCGCGGCTGCTCACGCAGCAAAGCCGTCAGACGCCGCTTCTGCTGGGGGCGATGGTGTTGGGCGCGCTGGCGGCCAGCAAGAACCCTGGCGCTACACAGGCGCTGGTGGTGGGCGGGCAGGCCGTGGCGATGCAGAACCAGTTGAATTTTTCGCGCGATATGGAGCGCGAGGCGGACCGGGTGGGCATGGGCCTGATGGAGCCTGCCGGTTTTGCGCCCGAGGGTTTTGTGGGCATGTTTGAAAAACTGCAGCAGGCCAACCGCATCAACGACAACGGCAGCTGGCCCTATTTGCGCAGCCACCCGCTCACCACGCAGCGCATGGCCGACATGCAGTCGCGTCTGCCCTCGGGTGGGCTGACGGCAGGCCGTGCATCGGTGTTGGTGGCGGAGCACGCCATGGTGTCTGCGCGGGCGCGGGTGCTGTCCAACCCTGGGGTGGATGTGTTGCGCCAGTGGATTGCCGAGCCGCAGGGCACGGGCTTTGCGGCCCTGCCCCTGGCGCGCAAAGCGGGTGTCTTGTATGCCGCTGCCCTGGGCAGCAGCCAGTTGCGCGATGGGGCTGCAGCCCGCCGTTGGGCAGGGCAATTGCAGCAACTGGTGAAGGGGGATGTGGCGGCGGCCCGCGTGGCGCAGTTGTTGGTGGCCGAGCTGGAGCTGGCTGCGGGCAATGCCCCTGCCGCCCTGGCCGCCATGCCTGCGGGGGACACCCGCCGCCCCGAAATCTTGCTGCGCACACAGATCGTCTTGCGTACGGGCCAGCCAGGTTTGCAGGAGGTCACCAGCCCGCTGCAAACCTGGCTGGCCACCCACCCCCGCGACGCTGGGGCCTGGCAGGCCTTGGCGGGGGTGTGGAATGCACAAAACCAGCCTTTACGCGCCGTGCGGGCCGAGGCCGAGGCGCAAGTGTCGCGCTACGACTACGCGGCGGCGGTAGACCGTTTCAAGGCGGGCCAGGATCTGGCGCGGCGCAGCACCTTGGCCGACGACCACTTCGAAGCGTCGATCATCGACACCCGCCTGCGGGCGATGCAGCTACTGCTTCGTGAACAGGCCGCCGAGCGCTGATTCGATCACTAGGCCGAGCGCTGAGTAAATCAACGACCCGAGCAGCGCTGCGCCGAAGCCGTTGACGTGGAAACCGTCGAGCACCCCGGCGGCGGCCCAGAACATCAGCGCGTTGATGACAAACAGGAACAAGCCGACGGTGACCACGGTGACCGGCAGCGTCAGGATGACCAGCACCGGTCGCAGCACAGCGTTGAACAGGCCAATGACAAAGGCCGCAATCAGCGCCGAGCCAAAGCTCTGCACTTGCACGCCGCTGTAGATGTAGGCCACACACAGCAGCGCTGCGGCGCTGAGCAGCCATTTCAGAAGGATTTTCATGGCGCCAGAATAGCACCGCAGGGGGCTTGTGGGGGCTGGCAGATGGCCCTGCAGCGAAGGCGATGGGCGCCTGCTTGGGGGGCAATTTTTGGGGCGAGGTCGCGCTCAGTCCAGTGCCAGAGCCCACAAGGTGCCGCAGCCGGTGAGCACGCTGCCCAGCACGCGGGGCCAGTGGCTGGGCCTTGGAACTGGCCTGGGTGTCAGCTCGCTGGCGGCCTGGGGCGTCAGGGGCTGCGGCGCAGCCTCGGTGCTTCTGGGCTTGCGCGCATCCATCACCGGTGCTGTGCGGCTTCCGTTGGCTTGCAAATCGGCTTGGAGTTGTTCGGTCAGTTCGGCCAAAGGGCCTTTGGCCAACACCGTGGTGACCTGTGCGGAAGACAGGCCCACGGTGGCGATGATCTGCGCAAACAGCTTGTCGGCCCATTTAGTGCGCCAACTCTCGCGGGCGCTGTGGCTGACCCACTTGCTCACGCGGTGTGTCATGCGGGGCGCGCAGGCCACCAGTACCCAGTGCTGCTGGGCCACCGGGGTGCGGGCGATCAGCGGGGCCAACAGTTGCTGCGCATGGTCAGCGTCGTCCACGTACACAATGATTTTGTCCATGTCGTTGACCGCCTGGGTGGATGGTTTCAAGGATGTGGCTGAGCGTGCTGGGCCGCTCTGCCCTGGAAGCGAGCCAGGTGGGGCATGGAGTGGCCCGACCTGGCTTGTTGTGGCCACCAGGCGCAATGGCGGCGCCTGGTGTCTTGGAGGATCAGCCGTGGGCTGCGTCGCCGCCGGTGGTGCGGCGAGACACGATGAACTTGCCTACTGCCAGGACGATCAGGGCACCGGCCACACTTGCGCCGTACTTCACGGTGTCGATGACCTCTTTGGACGTGGTGTCCAGGGGCATCTTGAGCATCCACTGCCACTTGTCAGGGTTGGCGAAGACAGGGTCGGTGACCAGCATGCCGCCCGCAATCCAGCCCAGCAGCATGCCGCCCAGCGTGATGATGAGGGGGAAGCGCTCCATCAGCTTGATGACCAACTGGCTGCCCCAGACGATGATCGGGATGGAAATCAGCAGGCCCAGCACCACCAGCAGGAAGGAGTGCTCGCCCGCATTCTGTGCGGCGCCAGCGATGGCAATCACGTTGTCCACGCTCATCACCAAGTCGGCCACGATGATGGTCTTGATGGCGGCCAGCAGCTTGTCGCTGCCTTGCACGTCGCCATGGCCGTCTTCATCCGGGGCCAGCAGCTTCACGCCAATCCATACCAGCAGCAGTGCGCCGACGAACTTGAGGAAAGGCAGTGCCAGCAGCGTCATAGCAAAGGCGATCAGGATGACGCGCAAGATGATGGCGCCCGCAGTGCCCCAGATGATGCCCTTGGTGCGCTGCGCGGGTGGCAGCTTGCGGCAGGCCAGGGCGATCACGACGGCGTTGTCGCCGCCGAGCAAGATGTCGATGATGATGATCTGGCCCAGTGCAAGCCAAAATTCGGGCGAAGCCAAAAAGTCCATAAAGTCCTCGGTGTTCTAGGTCAAAAGGAGTTTTCCGTTGCCATTGCGGCGCCGGATCTATCCGTCAGAGTGCTCTGGCCAGCTTCGAGGAAATCAGGGAGCCTGCCAGCAAACGAACCGCTTGGGCGAAGGACGACCTTGATCACCCCGCGACGGGGCCATCAAAGGTCTTGCTCGGCACACTGGATGGGTGTGCACAACGGGCCGGGTGGCTTGTGGGCGCCACCGTACTGACGACCCGTTGACTTTGCTGCAAGACCTGATCGACACAGGCCTTGCAAGCGATGGGAGCTACTCCCCTTTGGAGTGTGGGGCATTGTAAGAATTTCCATCACGCCGTAGGTTTTTTCTAAAAAACCATTCGCAGCGAGCGGGAATGGCCAGAAAAACGGGGGGTGTGCTGTACGAACAATTACGCATAGGGTGAAGGGGTTTGCTTGACTAAACTCTTCGCCCACGGCTGCGACTTGCGCATCCCCCCAACGTGGGCGGCTTCCCCAGCGCAAGCAGCCCTCTACCCCAGGACGGAGACATCAATGGAATTACTTTCGAGCCAAGCATTCTGGATCGGGCTGGCCCAGATCATCTGGATCAACATCATCCTCTCTGGCGACAACGCCGTGGTGATCGCCCTGGCGGCCCGCAGCCTGGAGCCGCGCCAGCAAAAACTGGCCATCTTCTGGGGCACTGCGGCGGCGGTGCTGCTGCGGGTGGTGTTGACCATTGTGGCCGTCAAGCTCATGGCACTGCCTTGGCTGCAACTGGTGGGGGGCATCTTGCTGCTGTGGATTGGCGTGCAATTGCTCAATGACGGCGATGACGAAGAAGACGAAGGCGAGAACAAGCAAAGCGGTTTGATGGCTGCCATTCGCACGATCCTGGTGGCTGACCTGGTGATGAGCCTGGACAACGTGATTGGCGTGGCCGCAGCGGCCAACGGCGACATGGTTTTGCTGGTGCTGGGCTTGGCCATCGCCATTCCGATTGTGATTTTTGGCAGCACGCTGATGATCAAGGTGATGACGCGTTACCCCGTCATCGTGACCCTGGGCGCGGCCCTGATTGGCTGGGTGGGCGGCGAAACCATCGTTTCCGACAAGATGCTGGAGCCCATCGTGCCCCACCACTCGGTGGGCTTTTACGCCGCCGCCGCGCTGGGTGCCGTGCTGGTGGTGGCCACAGGCAAATACCTGCAAAGCCGCAAGACCTCCCAGGTCGCTGCCGCCTGACACCACTGACGCACCTCCAGGCTTTGGCCTGGCCATCCCCGCCACGGCCTGCGCTGTGGCGGGGATTTTTCATGGGGAGACCCTGCAGCGGTGGCGGTGCCCTGCGGCGGCTATGATCCAGCCCCCTTTCCTCCCGCCCCGGTTTTGCCATGCCCCTGCTGCGCGCAGCGGCCCGGCCGCCCAGCCGCTCCGCTGCCTTTTGCGCCCATGACCGCCATTCACATCACCGACATCGAAGCCGCCATCAACCACTGGCGCGAGCGCGCGCCTGCCTGCACGGGCATGGCGCTGGCGCCGCAGGTGCAGGCGCTGGCCGAGGTGTATGCGTTGATGGTGTACCGGCACGAAGATGCGGTGGACGAGGACCGCTTGCCGCCCGAAGCGCTACAGGCCTGGATGGGCTGGTACGACACCACCCCCGACACGCCCTGCATCGCCATTTGCTCCACCAGCCAGGGCGACGATCTGTGCAAAGGCTGTGGCCGCACCTTTGACGAGGTGCAGCATTGGCCCGCCATGACGCCTGGTGCCAAGCGCCAGGTGTGGCGCCGGATCACGCTGGAGCACTCGGCTTGGCGCTTCAACCGCTATGCCGAGCGAGCGGCGGAAGGCCGCTCTACCGGGCCAACATCGCATGCACCTGTGCGCACACCCTCGGCCTGAGAGGGCGTCCGGGTCCGCAGGCCTGTACGCGCGATGCTCCAACGGTTAAGGTGGGTCTATGCTGCGCCTGACCCAAGCCCCCAACATCGCGATTGCCACTGTGTGGGCAGATTTGCTGTGTGAAGCAGGCATGACCGCTTCGGTTCAGCGCCAATACCTGGGGGCTGCCGCCGGGCACCTGCCGCCCGACCAGTGTCTGCCCGAGATTTGGCTGGACTACGACGAACACGCTGACCGCGCCCGGGCGTTGCTGCAAGACCTGCAGAACCTGCCCCAGCGCCTGTGGGTCTGCCGTTGCGGGGAGACGGTCGAGGGCGGCTTTGAGCAGTGCTGGCAATGCGGTGCTCTCATGCCGCGTGACTGATTTTTGCTATCAAATAAATAGCTGCTAGCGCTCGATGTTCAGGCGCTAGCGCCTGTTTTTATCAAGAATATGCGCCGCTGGGTTGCGTCGCCTATGGGCGTCACTTCCAGCGCACCGGCTCCACGTGCACGCTGCCCAGGTTGCTGCTCAGGGTCAGCGCGCTCTCTTGCACGGTGGCTTGCAGTTGCATGCTGCGCTCGGCCATGGCCGCCATGGCTTGTGATGCCTCGGTGGGGATGCGCCAGACCTGCAGCTTGTTCAGGCGCGACAGCTTGGACTCCATGCCCTTCCACCACACTTCTGACGCATGGTTGAAGCAGTAAACAAGCACCGAGTCGGCCTTGCTGCAGGCTTTGGTCAGCGGCTTGTCCTCGGGCTGGCCCACCTCGATCCACACGCGCTTGCGGCCCGTGAAGTCGGTGAGCGAGGCGTCTGGGTCATCGGGGTCTGACAACCCCGCGCCAAAGGCCAGCGTGGCGTCGCCATTGCACAGGTCGTTGAGCTGGTGCGCCTGGATGGCCAGGGCCGCCAGCCGCACCATCATGCGCTCGTCGGTCTCGCTGGGGTGGCGGGCCAGGGTGAGGGCATGGTCGGCGTAGTAGCCATGGTCGATGTCGGCGATTTGCAGGTTCGCCTTGAAGATGGTGGATTTGATGGCCATGGGGTGCACGCGTTGCGACGCGCTCGGATCAGTTCAAAAATACAAAACGCCAAGCTAGATTAGCTGACAGATGCTTGGGTTGTGTTCGATTTACCGTTGGCGATAGGCCTCTGAGGTTTGAAGCTCAACGCAGGCTTTTCTACGTAATGCCAAGACAGCGCGGCCAGCGTGAACGAGGCTGCAAGTGTTGCAGCCAGCGCCGGGCTGAAGCCCCAGTGCTGTGAGCCCAGGGCCACCAGCAACTGCTGGATGGGAAATGCATAGATATAGAGTCCGTAGGACACGTCGCCCCACCGGCCTGCACCGCGCAGCAGGGGCCATGAAGCTTGACCCAACAGCACAGCCAGCCCACCGAGACCCAAAATGATAGATTGTCCTGCCAAGGGTTGAGGGCCCCAGAGGTGCATGGCATAACAACTACCCGTCCACAGGACGGCCGCTGCCAAGGTGCGTGCACGCCAAAAATCTGCCCATACAGCCAAGGTGCTGCCCAACGCGAACACCATACCGTACTGCAGTCCAAAAGACCATTCCGGCACGGGAGCCCCTGCAGGGATGCTGTAGCGCCACTGCAGTGCAGACATCATCGCCACGAGAACCATCGTAGCGGCCCACCGGGTGCGCACTGCACCCAATGTTCCCGCTAGCGCAAGGGCGACGTAACACCCCACTTCCAGTGGGATCGTCCACAGTGGGCCATTCACTGATTGGGCGATAGGGTGCGCTTCGAAGACGCCTGGCAGCGCGAAGCGTGTGTTCAGCCAAAGATTGCGAAGGTAGAGCAGCGTGCCAGAGCTGTTGAAGTAGTCGTGCAACGGTAGCTTGGTCACAAGGGGGCCGAGCACTAAAACGCACAGGAGCACGGCCACTGTGAGGCCAGGCCAGATCCGTAGCACACGTCGAAGCGCAAAACGGCCCAGATGGGGGTCCGCCCGCCATGAATGGGTTACCAGATACCCGCTGATCGCAAAGAACATCACCACGCCCAAGGCTCCGGGTTCGTTGTGTGCGATCAGTGGCGTGGGCAAACCCAAAATGGGGAACTGGTGCCCCCATATCACAAGCAGCGCTGCGATGAGACGCAGTGCGTCGAAATTGTTACTGCGAGTCGTCTCGACAGCGTGTCTCAGCCTCGCCATGCGCCGTCAAACGCGGCGGGCCAGTTCGGCGGCCTTGCCCACGTAGCTGCCGGGTGTCATGGCCAGCAGGCGGTCTTTTTCGGCCTGGGGGATTTCCAGCGACTGGATCAGGCCGTGCAGGGCCTCGGCCGTCACGGTCTTGCCGCGCGTCACTTCCTTGAGCTTTTCGTAGGCGCCTTGCACGCCAAAACGGCGCATCACCGTCTGGATGGGCTCGGCCAGCACTTCCCACGAGGCGTCCAGATCGGAAGCCAGGGCTTCTTCGTTGATTTCCAGCTTGTTCAGGCCGGTGAGCAGCGAGGTGTAGGCCAGCGCGGCGTAGCCCAGGGCCACGCCCATGTTGCGCAGCACGGTGCTGTCGGTCAGGTCACGCTGCCAGCGGCTGACGGGCAGCTTCTCGGCCAAATGCTTGAGCAGCGCGTTGGCCAGGCCCAGGTTGCCTTCGGCGTTTTCAAAGTCAATCGGGTTGACCTTGTGCGGCATGGTGGACGAGCCGATCTCGCCGGCTTTGAGGCGCTGCTTGAAGTAGCCCAGGCTCACATAGCCCCAGATGTCGCGCGAGAGGTCGATCAGGATGGTGTTGGCGCGGGCTACGGCGTCGAACAGCTCGGCCATGTAGTCGTGCGGCTCGATCTGGATCGAGTAGGGCTGGAAGGTCAGGCCCAGGCCCAGGGGTTCGGGCGTTTCGATGACCTTCTTGCTGAAGGCTTCCCAGTCAAATTCAGGCCAGGCGGACAGGTGGGCGTTGTAGTTGCCCACGGCGCCGTTCATCTTGCCCATGATCTTGACGGCGGCGATCTTCTCGCAGGCCGTTTGCAGGCGCATCACCACGTTGGCCATTTCCTTGCCCACGGTGGTGGGGCTGGCGGTTTGGCCGTGGGTGCGGCTGAGCATGGGCACGTCGGCAAAGGCGTGGGCCATTTCGCGCAGCTTGAGCACGATGCGGTCCAGGCCCGGCAGCACGACCTGGTCGCGGCCCGAGCGCAGTTGCAGCGCATGGCTGGTGTTGTTGATGTCTTCGCTGGTGCAGGCAAAGTGCACGAATTCGGCGGCCTTTTCCAGCTCGGGGCGGGCTTCGAACTTGCTCTTGATCCAGTATTCCACGGCCTTCACGTCGTGGTTGGTGGTCTTTTCGATCTCTTTGATAGCGGCCGAATCAGCCTCGGAGAAGTTCTTGATCAGACCCAGCAAGTAAGCGCGCGCTCCGGTGGTCAGCGGCTTGAATTCTGCAAAACCTGCATCAGACAGGGCGATGAACCACGCCACCTCGACCTGCACCCGGCGGTGCATGTAGCCGTGCTCGCTCATGATGGGGCGCAGCGCGGCGAGTTTGGGGGCGTAACGGCCGTCAAGCGGCGAGAGGGCGGTGATGGTGGACAGGCTCATGGCGCGCAATTGTAGGCGGGCAGTCGGTGGACAGTGGGAGGACACCCACTGTTGTAGCTGCGCCATGCCCGTCAGGTGGGGGTGGGCGGGGGCCGATAGAATCGCGTCCCCAGCCAGTGCGCGCCGTTTGCGTGCGGGCATTCACTTCCTGCCTACCCATGAAACTGATCGGATCCACCACCAGCCCCTACGTGCGCAAAGTGCGCATTGTGTTGGCCGAGAAAAAGCTCGACTACCAGTTCCTGCAGGACAACGTCTGGGGGGACGACACCACGGTGTCGGCCTCCAACCCACTGGGCAAGGTGCCGTGCCTGGTGATGGAAGGTGGCGAGGCCGTGTTTGATTCGCGGGTGATCGTGGAATACCTGGACACCCTCTCGCCCGTGGGCAAGCTCATTCCGGCCCAAGGCCGTGAGCGGGCCGAGGTCAAGACCTGGGAAGCCCTGGCCGACGGCGCCATGGACGCCGCCATCCTGGCCCGCATGGAATCCACCTGGGTGCACCGCCCGGATGACCAACGCTGCCAGGCCTGGATCGATCGGCAAATGGGCAAGGTGAATGCCGCGCTCAAGGCCATGAGCCAGGGCCTGGGCGACAAGCCGTATTGCAGCGGTATCCACTTGAGCCTGTCTGACATCGCTGTGGGCTGCGCCCTGGGCTGGCTGGAGTTCCGCTACCCAGAGCTGGCTTGGCGCGGCGAGTACCCCAACCTGGGCAAGCTGCTGGACAAGCTGATGCAGCGCCCCAGTTTTGCGGACACCAAGCCTGCCGTCTGAGACGGCTGGGGCAAAGGCCCGCAGCACGGCGCACCCGCCGCTGTGCAGGGGCTGATCCCCCGGGTATCCAAGGAGGGGCGGCTGGCAGATATTGCCGTATGCTATATCTGCTATGAACGAACTGGTTAGAACCTCCCCTGCCGACGAGCCCACGTCTGCGCCGGCCCCCCGACGCAGGGCTGCGCGCGGAGCCACGGCCGCCTCGGCCGCAGAGCGCGGACGTGTCAACGACCCAGACCGCACGATGGCCAACATCCTGGAGGTGGCCACCTCCGAGTTTGCCGACAAGGGGCTGGCCGGAGCGCGCATCGACGAGATCGCTGAGCTGACCCATACCAGCAAGCGCATGATTTACTACTATTTTGGTAGCAAAGAAGGCTTGTACCTTGCGGTGCTGGAAGAGGCCTATCGCCGCATCCGCCAGATTGAGACCAGCCTGCGCCTGGAAGACATGGAGCCCGAAGCCGCGCTGCGGGCCCTGGTGGGCTTCACATTCGACTACCAATTGGGCAACCCCGAGTTCATCCGTCTGGTGATGAACGAGAACATGCACCGGGGCGAATTCATTCGCCGCTCCGCCACCATCCAGGAGCTGAACGTGCCCGCCATCAATGCCGTGCAGGCGGTGTACGAGCGCGGTGTGGCCGCCGGGGTGTTTCGTCCCCACATGGACCCGATTGATCTGCACATGTCCATCTCGGCCTTGTGCTTCTTCAACGTGGCCAACCGCCACACCTTCAGCGCCATCTTCAAGCGCTCGCTGGACGAGCCCAGCGCCCTGGCCCAGCGACGCGACTCCATCATCGACATGGTCGTGCGCTTCGTGCGCTGCTGACCCTTGCGGGGGCCGTTGCGTTCACGGCCCGTCCCTTCTCTGCTCCTTCGGTTCCGCTACACCCTGGCCCTGCGCACGCCACGAGGAGGCTGTCGGACTTGGAAATCGTCGGCTGCAAATCGGCCGCAGCGGTCCATTTTTTACCGTCTTTTTGCCCCATAGCCGGGCTATGGGGCTGCAAATCCGGCAAAAACTGTCCTCGCTGGGGCCGATTTTCGCTTTCGACTCTCCAAGCCCGACAGCCTCCTAGGCCCCAAGGGTTTGCACCGATGATTAAAACTAACCAGTTCGTACAAAATTATCCAGACAAGCGATAACGTTTTGACTGGAGACAAGGATGTTCGAATTTGCTGACCGCGTGTTGCGCGGCTACACCCGGGCGCTGGACATGCTCGGGGGCTTGTTCCTCGCCGTCATGGTGGTGCTCGTCTTCGGCAACGTGGTGTTGCGTTACGCCTTCAACTCGGGGCTCACCATGTCCGAAGAAGTCTCGCGCTGGCTCTTCGTGTGGCTGACCTTCATGGGCGCTGTGGTGGCCCTGCGCGAACACGGGCACCTGGGCACCGATGCCCTGGTGTCGCGCCTGCCCCGCACGGGCAAGAAGATCTGCCTGGTGCTGGCCCAAGTGTCCATGCTGTATGTGTCTTGGTTGCTGCTCAAAGGCAGCTGGGTGCAGGCCGAAATCAATTGGGACACCGAGGCCCCCGTCACGGGCGCGTCGGTGGGCATCTTCTACGCCAGCGGCGTGATGCTGGGCGTGTCCTCCATGGCCATCCTGCTGCGCGACTTGCTGCGCACCCTGTTTGCCAGCACCTCAGACCAAGAGTTGGTCATGGTGCAAGAGAGCGAGGAAGTGGCGGCGCTGGAACAGCGCAACTTGGGCGATGTGGCCCCGCATTTCTCGCACGGCCCCGTCGTGGCCAAAGACGATTCGACCCCAGCGAACAAGCCCTGACGGCCCCTGCCTGCTGGCTCGCCCGTTGATCCCTATCCCACTCTCACCCACCGCCGCGCCATGACCGTTGCTATCTTCCTCGGCTCCTTGCTCATCGCCATGGCGATCGGCATTCCCATCGCCTACTCACTCCTCATCAGCGGCATCGCGCTGATGTGGCACCTGGATTTGTTTGACGCCCAGATCCTGGCGCAAAACGTCATCAACGGTGCGGACTCGTTCCCGCTGCTGGCGGTGCCCTTCTTCATGTTGGCGGGCGAGATCATGAACGTGGGCGGCCTGTCCAAGCGCATCGTCAAGCTGGCGCTGGCCGTGGTGGGCCATGTGCCCGGTGGCCTGGGCTACGTGGCCATCATGGCGGCGGTGATTCTGGCGGCGGTGTCAGGCTCTGCCGTGGCCGACGCTGCTGCGCTGGCTTCGCTGCTGTTGCCCATGATGGTGGCAGCTGGGCACGACAAGGCGCGCTCTGCGGGGCTGATCGCATCGGCAGGCATCATTGCCCCCGTCATTCCACCGTCCATCGGCTTCGTCATTTTTGGTGTGGCCGCCAATGTGTCCATCAGCAAGCTGTTCCTGGCAGGCATCGTGCCCGGCATTTTGCTGGGCGTGGCGTTGGCCATCACCTGGTGGTGGTTGGTGCGCCGCGAAAAAGTGGCCCCGCCCCCCCGCGCCAGCCGGGCAGAGCTGCTCAAGGCCTTGCGCGAAGCCGTGTGGGCCCTGGGCCTGCCCATCATCATCCTGGTGGGCCTGCGCATGGGCGTGTTCACGCCCACCGAGGCCGCTGTGGTCGCCGCCGTGTACGCCCTCTTCGTGGCCATGGTGGTGTACCGCGAACTGAGCTTTGGGCAACTGGCAGAAATCTTTCAAGCCGCCGCACGCACCAGCGCTGTGGTGATGTTCCTGGTGGCTGCGGCCATGGTGTCGGCCTGGCTCATCACGGTGGCCGACTTGCCCAGCAAGATCATTGGCATGCTCGAGCCCTTCATGGGCAACCAGACCCTGTTGCTGGTGGCCATCATGGTGCTGGTGATGATTGTGGGCACCGCGATGGACATGACGCCCACCATCCTCATCATGACCCCCGTGCTCATGCCCGTGGTCAAAGCGGCTGGCATCGACCCGGTGTACTTCGGCGTGCTGTTCATCATCAACAACGCCATCGGGCTCATCACGCCACCCGTGGGCACGGTGCTCAACGTGGTGGCGGGCGTGGGGCGCATCTCCATGACGGACGTCACGCGCGGCGTCATGCCCTTCATGCTGGCGCAATTCATTGTCATGTTCCTGCTGGTGGCTTTCCCATCCATCGTGATGGTGCCGCTGCGCCTGCTGGGGGGCTGAGTCCCTCGGGCTCGCTCGCACAGCGCCCTGCTTTTCGTTTTCGGCCTCGCTTCATCCATTACTACCAAGGAGCCTCCCATGACCCTCTTGAAAACCCTGCTGGCCACGGCGCTGGTGGCCGCCTCGCTGATCTCCGGCGCGCACGCCCAAGACCGCACCATCAAGTTCGCCTTCCAGAACCAGAAGGACCACCCCCAAGCCCAGGGCGCGCAAAAGTTTGCCGACCTGGTGGCCGCCAAGAGCGGCGGCAAGATCCAGGTCAAGCTGTTCCCAGGCGGTACGCTGGGCGGTGACTTGCAGACCGTGTCGGCGCTGCAAGGGGGCACGGTGGAGATGACGGTGCTCAACGCGGGCATCCTGTCGGCGCAGACCAAGGAATTCGGCATTTACGACTTCCCCTTCTTGTTCGCCTCGCCGCAAGAAGCCGATGCCGTGACCGATGGCCCCTTCGGCAAGAAGCTGCTCGAAAAACTCAAGGCCAAGAATCTGGTGGGCCTGGGCTACTGGGAACTGGGCTTTCGCAACGTCACCAACAGCAAAAAGCCCATCACCAAGGCTGAAGACCTGGTGGGCCTGAAGGTCCGCGTGATCCAGTCGCCTATCTACATCGACATGTTCAACGCCCTGGGCGCGAACGCCGTGCCCATGCCCTTCCCAGAGCTGTACACCGCGCTGGAGCAAAAGGCCGTGGACGGGCAGGAGAACCCCGTTACCACCATCCTGTCGTCCAAATTCAACGAGGTGCAAAAGCACCTGGCCATCACCCGCCACATGTACAACCCGCAGGCCGTCATCGTCAGCAAGAAGTTCTGGGATGGCCTCTCGCCCGCAGAGCAAAAGCTGATCAACGACGCCATGGCCGAGGCCACCACCTTCCAGCGCGGTGTCTCGCGCGTGCAGTCAGACGTGGCGCTGGACCAGCTCAAGAAGTCGGGCATGCAGGTCACCGAATTCTCTGCCGCCGAGCTGGACAAGCTGCGCGCCAAGGTCAAACCTGTGGTGGAAAAGCACAGCGAAAAAGTGGGTGCCGAGACGGTGAAAGAGGTGTACGACACCCTGGCCAAACTGCGCGCCGCCAAATAAGCCTGCGCACACGGGCCTGCCGCAGCCTCCCTGCGGCAGGCCTGGGTCCGTCACCGACACCAGAGACAGCGTGCACAGCGGTCTCTGGTGTTGTCGTTTCTTCTGTGGTTGCGCCGACAATGCCGCTTCTCACCCATTCCCCCACACCCTGATTCACACCGCCATGAGCATTCTTCTTTTGAACGGCCCCAACCTGAACCTGCTGGGCACGCGCGAACCGCAGATCTACGGCGCAGACACCCTGGCCGATGTCGAGCGCCACTTTGTGGCCGAAGCCGCCAAGCTGGGCACCACGGCCACTTGCTTCCAAAGCAACCACGAGGGCCACCTCATCGACCGCATCCACGCTGCGCGCCTGGACGGCACACGCGGCATCGTCATCAACCCCGGGGGCCTCACCCACACCAGCGTGGCCCTGCGCGATGCGCTGGCCGGTGTCGCCCTGCCGGTGGTGGAGGTGCACATCAGCAACGTGCACAAGCGCGAGGAGTTCCGCCACCACTCCTACATCTCGGGCATTGCCGACGGCGTGATCGCGGGCCTGGGCATCCAGGGCTATGAGATGGCGCTGCACTACCTGGTGCGCAAGCTCGCCAAAGCCACTTAGAGCGGCTAACAAAACCCTTCTGGCGTCGTTGCCGCGTCTTGTCGTACTACGCGTACTGCCTGCGACGCGGCGCCTAGCCAGAACCGCTGCGCTGGGTTTTGTTATCCGCTCTTAATCGCGTTGAGTCCCTCCCCCAGTCAATGGAGGGAGTCGGCATCCTTGAACTTGAAAAGTCCGTTCAGGCTCGTACCGGCCCCATCATTGGCTGTTTGCCCGCCGCTTGAGCCAGCGCATCAAACCGCCCACCACGGGCAGCTTTTCGTACAGCTCCTCGGCGGCATCCCAATAGTCGCGGTGCAGGGAGATGCGCCCGGCATCGTCCAGCACCAGATGGGATGCGCCGTGCACGGTCTGTGTCACGCCCTTGTCAAAGCTCTTGAAGGCGAACAGGAAATCCCAGGTCAAAAAGCACTGCTGGCCCTGCACCACGCGGCCGGTGACGACAAAGCGCGGCTGCTGCAGTGCCACGAACATGTGCCCAAAGATGTGCTGAATGGCCGGCACCCCTTGCACGTTGTTAAACGGGTCTTTGAACCGCGCGTCGACCGCATAGAAGCTGTCCATGCGCGCGATGTCGGCGGGGGACAGCGCCTCAAAGAAGGCGATCACGCGGGTGACCGCCTCCTCGGTGGAGGGGGCTGCGGCAGGGTTTGTCGATGTAGGGGTGGGCATGGTGTCTTTCACAAACCAGTCAATCACAAACCGGTAAAACGGCGCACCGCTGGAAAGTACCACCGGTACGGCAGCAGGCGCAGCAGCTTCATCACGCGGGTGAAGCGCTTGGGGAAGTGGATGTCGAACTCGCCCCGCTCCCAGCCACGCACGATGGCCGCCGCCGCCGCCTCGGGCGTGATGAGGGCGGGCATGGTGAAGTCGTTGCCCGCCGTGAGCGGCGTGGCCACAAAGCCGGGGTTGATAACGCTCACGCCCATGCCCAGGGCGTGCAGGTCCAGGTACAGCGCCTCGGCCAGGTTGATGAGCGCGGCCTTGGTGGGCCCATAGGCCAGGCTCTTGGGCAGGCCGCGAAAGCCCGCCACGCTGCTGATCACGCTCAAGTGCCCCGGCCGCCCGGCCTGGGCCGATGCCAGCATGGCAGGCAGCACCCCGGCCAGCACGCGCAGGGCGCCGGTGTAGTTCACTTCCTCATGGCGCAGGGCCTCGGTCAGGTCGAACTCGGTGGCGCGCATGTCGCGGTAGTGGCCCGCGCAGTAGCACACCAGGTCCAGCGCCCCGGTGGCCAGCACCTGCCGGGCCACCGCTTGCACCTGCGCTGCATCGGCCGTGTCCAGCGGCACGGCTTGGCTGCCGGGGTGTGCGGCCACAAAGTCCTGCAGGGCCTGCGCGTTGCGGGCCGACACGATGACTTGCGCCCCGCGCGCATGCAGCAGCGCCGCCGTAGCGCGCCCAATGCCGCTGGAGGCGCCCACCAGCCACACACGCCGCCCCTGCCAGTGGGGGATGGGAGGATTCAGGCTCGCGGGCCAGTGCAACAGGGCGCTCATGGCGTGCGCTTGGTGAACGACAGCGTGATCTCGCCCAGCCGCACGCCCAGTTTGCTCATGGTGGCGCGGTTGAGCATCACGCGGTCGTCGATCAGGTACATCCAGTCGTCCAGGCCCACGTGGTAGACGGTGCCATCCACCGGCAGGGCCAGCGTGTAGTTCCAGCGAAAGGCGTTGCCCTGCGTCTGCCCGTTGGCCGTGCCCACCACATCGTCGGCGGTGCCGGTGTAGCGGCCGTCGGCATGCTTGGTCAGCCGCCAGATGCGCCGCTGCGTGGTGCCGTCTGAATAGGTGAAGGCCTCGTCCAGCACGCCTTCGTTGCCCGTCCAGCGGCACTCCATCACCACGGTGAAGCGCTTGGCGATTTGCCCGCTGCGGCCCTGGAAGATGCCGTAGGCGTCGATGGTGCCGTTGAAATACTGCGCCAGGTCGAGCACAGGCTTTTCGCTGGCATACCCCGCCAGGTTCTGGCTGGCACAGCCTGTGAGGGCGGCCAGCGGCGTGGCGGCGGCAGCGGCCAAAAGGGTGCGGCGTGGAATCATGGTGAGGGTGCCTCGGGTTGCGGTGTGGGGGCTCGGGTTCAGACAGCGGCCAGTGGAATCAAGGGGCAGGCGCGGATCAATGGGCAGGCGCGGATCAATGGGCAGGCGCGGTGCGGCGCACCACCAGCTGGTACAGCGCAGCCGCTGCGGCCAGCTTCAGCACGCAGGGCAGCACGGCATACGCCAGGCCCAGCATCTGCAGGCCTGATTCGCTGCGGGTGCCGGGGGTGTAGCCCAGCGCGCCCAGCAGGGGCAGGGCCAGCCCAGGGGCCAGGGCCAGGTTGAGCTTGGTGGCAAAGTTCCACCAGCCAAAGTAGGCGCCCTCGTGCTGGCCGCTGTCGCCCTCCTGGGCAATCACGCCCGCCAGCAGTGCGCTGGGCAGGGCCAGGTCGGTGCCCAGCGCCACGCCCGAGAGGGCGCACACCGCCACAAACGCCAGCGCATCACCGGCGCCCAGGGCGGCCGTCCAGGCAAACACCGCCACGGCCAGCAGCATGCCCGCCAGCCAGGTGCGCGCCAGGCCAAAGCGCCCCACGGCCCGCAGCCACAGCGGTATCGACAGCGCCGCACACACAAAGTACGCGCCCAAAAACAGCGGCTCTTGCGCCGCCGGGGCTTGCAGCCGGTCTTGTACGAAGAACAGCACCAGCGTGGCCGGTATGGCGCTGGCAATGCCGTTGAGCATGAACACCGCCAGCAGCCGCCTGAAGGCGGGCCGCCCCCAGGGGCGCCACAGGCTGGTGGATGGGGGTGGGTGGTACACACCGGGCACCGCCTGCACGCTGGCCGGGCGCGGGGCCAGCGCCCAGGCCCACCAGCCCAGGGCCAAGGCTGCGGCAAACACGCCCAGCATGGCGGGCAGGCCTGCCAGCGCGGGCAGCAGCGATGCCAGCACCACGCCCACCAGGGCTGCGCCTTCGCGCCAGGCCACGATGCGGCCGCGTTGCAGCTCATCGCCCCCCAGCCGCGCCCCCCACGACTGGTGGGCAATGCTGAGTTGGCTGTAGGCCAGGTAGGTGATGAGCAGGCACACCAGCGCCCAGCCCTGCAGTGCGTGTGCGCCCTTGACCTGCGGAAAGAACAGCGCCGCCAGCCCCAGCGCCAGCAGCACGGCAGAGCCCGCACCCACCGCCAGCACGGCACGGGCCGAGCGGCCGAACAGCCGGTCGCTCCAGCGGCCCAGTAGCGGGTCGGTGGCGGCGTCCAACAAGCGCGCGGCCAGCAGCAGGGCGCCCAGCGTGGCCAGCGGCATGCCAAAGCTGCGGGCGTAGTGGTTGGGCAGCAGCACGTACAGCGGCAGCGCGACAAAGGCCAGGGGCAAGCCGAGCAGGCCATAGGCCAGGCCCTGGGTGGGGCGCAGGGCTGGGTTCAAGGAGGCGGTCATGGGCGGGCCTGCGTGCGTGCGGCCAGCAGCGCCTGGCGCAGTGCGGGCTCAGACGTGTTGGGCGAGAGCCAGATGCCGAAGAACAGGCGGGCAAATTCAGGGTCGGCCACCTCGCCCACCACACGCGGCCCCAGGCGGAAGGTGGCGCCGTTGCCAGGCTGGTAGATGCCGGTGAGGGTGTCACCCGGCTTCACATCGGGCAGGGCGGCCTGCAGCGCGGTTTGCCAGCGATCGGCCTGCTCGGGGCCGAACGGGGCCACGCGCCGCATCTCTTCGATGGAGCGCTTGGCAATCGCCTGCGCGGTGAAGTTGCGCTGGTAGGTCAGTGCCAGCGCCAGCGGCTGGTCGGCATAGCGCTCGGGTGCAAAGCCGGGGCTCACCCACAGCCGGGCTTGGTACACCTCCAGGCCAAAAAAACGCATGGTGCCCTGGCCTGCCAGCACGGTGCCGGGGAGGGGCGTGGCGTCACTGCCCTGCGCGCTAGCAGGGTTGGTGTAAAAAATGGCTGTAGTGCACGCCAATAAAGCGCAAGCAGCTATCTTTTTCATAGTGATTGACCTTGCGGCAAAGTGCTTTCAGGCCACGCTGTCGTTCACCAGCGTGTATTGCACGAGGTCGATGTTCTGCATGGCGAACGCGGCTTCGCAGTAGGCCAGATAGAACTCCCAGATGTGCATGAAGCGCTCGTCAAAGCCCAGCTTCAGGATGTCGGTGCGCTGCGCCATAAAGCGCTCGCGCCAGCGCTTGAGGGTTTCGGCGTAGTCCTGGCCAAAGGCAAATTCGTCCACCACGCGCAGGCCTGCGGCCTCGGCCTCGCGGCGGAACTCGCGCGGGCACGGCAGGCAGCCGCCGGGGAAGATGTACTGCTGGATGAAATCGGTGGAGCTGATGTAGCGCTTGAACAGCCCGTCGTCGATCACGATGCTCTGGATGCAGGCCTTGCCGCCGGGCTTGAGCAGGCGCTTGATGGAGGCGAAGTAGGTGGGCCAGTATTCGCGCCCCACGGCTTCCACCATTTCGATGGAGCAGATGGCGTCGTACGGGCCGTCGTGGATGTCGCGGTAGTCCTGCAGCCGCAGGTCGGCCTGGCCCGCTACGCCGTGCTGCGCCATGCGCTTTTGGGCGAAGGCGAGTTGCTCGGTGGACAGCGTCACGCCCGCCAGCGTGGCGCCAAATTCGGTGGTGGCCATCTCGGCCAGCGCGCCCCAGCCGCAGCCAATCTCCAGCACCCGGTCGCCTGGCTGCACGCCTGCCATGCGCAGCGCGCGGCGCACCTTGGCGTGCTGTGCGGTGCGCATGTCGCCGCCTGCATCGCCTTCAAACCAGGCGGACGAGTAGTTCATCGTGTCGTCCAGCCACAGCTCATAAAACGCATTGCCCAGGTCGTAATGCGCGTGGATGTTCTTCTGGCTGTTGACCTTGGTGTTGCGGTTGAGCAGGTGCTTGATGCGGTACAGCAGCCGCCCGGCCCAGGTGCCGTAGATCACACCTTCGACCTGCTGCCGGTTGGCGATGAAGAGCTTGAGCAGGTCGGTGAGGTGCGGTGTGGTCCAGTCGCCAGCGATGTAGCTTTCGGCAAAGCCGATGTCGCCGGACTTCAGAGCCGCGCTGCACACGTTCCAGTTCTTGAAGGCAATGGCCGCCGAGGGGCCGCCGCCTTGGCCAAAGTGCCGCTGCGTGCCGTCGGGCAGCTGCACCGTGAGGTGACCATGCTGCAGGCGCTGCAGCAATTGCAAAGCGGTGCGCGCGGCAGCGGGCGTGCCAGCGGGCAAGGCCAGGGCAGAACGGGGTGCGGTGGTGGAGTTCATGGTGGTGGTCTCGCAGGTCGGTGCAGTGGGCCGGTCAGCAGGTCAACGGGTCACGATCGAGGCAGGTGCCTCAGGCTTGCGGTGAAAGCGCACGCGCTTGAGCCACAGCTGCAGCGCATGCCAGTGGATGCGGGCGATGATGGCCAGCGTCATGGCCGGGTAGCCCCACAGCGCCTGGCGCAGGGTGTGGGCCGTGGCGGGTTGCAGGGTGCCGCTCACGCTGGTCTGGATGAGGGGGCCGCTGGCGTCGTCGTAGTCAATGCGCACCACGGTGCGGCCTGCGTCCTGCGCGCCGGGTGCGGTGCGCATGAAGCGAAAGCGGTAGCCGCCCGCCACCTCGCAAAATGGCGACACATGGAACACCTTGCGCGCCTGCTGCTCCACGCCGTACTGCGGGGCATCGAGCAAATAGCAATGGCGCTCGCCAAAGGTGTTGTTCACCTCCACCAGAATGGCGCGCAGGCTACCGTCGCTGCGGTGGCAGTACCAAAAGCTCACCGGCTTGAAGGTGTAGCCCAGCACGCGCGGGTAGGTGTGCAGCCACACCTCGCCCGTGGCGTCGGCGATGCCTTCGGCCTGCAGCAGGCCGTCCAGCCACGCCAGGGCGCCGCCTTGCTCGGCGCTGCGGCCATCGCCATGGTCCACGTCGTGGAAGCTGATGGCACCGCGCCGGTTCACGGCCAGCGCGCTATCCCGCTCACCTTGCGCCAGTGTGCGCATGGGCAGCATCAGGAAGAACGTGCCGTAGGCAAACGCATGCCTGCGCGGGCGCAGCCGGGTGTGGCGCACCTGGCCAAAGCCCAGCAGGGGCTCGGCCTTGGTGGTGGCGCGGGGCTCGGTGGTCATGCGGCCAGCCTTTGGGGTGCTTGCAGCAGCGGCGCCAGTTGGCGCGCCACGGCCAGGCCAGACTTGAGGCCGTCTTCGTGGAAGCCGTAGCCCGTCCAAGCGCCGCAGAACCAGGTGTTGTGCTGGCCTTGCAGCGCGGGCACCTGCTGCTGCGCGGCAATGGCGCCCAGGTCAAACACAGGGTGGGCGTATTCGTACTCGCCCACGATCTGGCGCGGGTTGATGCTGCGCACCGGGTTGAGCGACACCACCACTGGCTGCGCAAAGGGCACGGGCTGCAGCTGGTTGATGAGGTAGTGCAGGCACACGCTGGTGCTTTCACGGTTGCTATCACGGCCCGTCTGCTGCGCACGCTCGTAGTTCCAGGCGGCCCAGGCGGCGCGGCGCTGCGGCAGCACCGTGGTGTCGGTGTGCAGCACGGCGCGGTTGGGCTGGTAGCGGATGGCGCCGAGCACGGCGCGCTCTTGCGGCGTGGGCGCGGCCAGCAGGGCCAGGGATTGGTCGGAGTGCGTGGCCAGCACCACATGGTCGAAGTGCTCGGTGCCCTGGTCGGTGACCACGCGCACGCCCGCAGTGTCGCGCTCGATGCGGCGCACGGGGGTGTTCAGGCGCTGGTCGGGCACACCGGCCAGAATCTTGTCCACATAGTTGCGTGCACCGCCGCTCACCGTCCACCACTGCGGGCGGTTGGCCACCTGGATGAGGCCGTGGTTGTGGCAAAAGCGGATCATCGTCGCCACCGGGAACTGCAGCATCTGGTCCGTCGGGCAGCTCCAGATGCAGCCCAGCATGGGCAAAAAGTACCAGTCGCGGAAGGCATCGCCAAAGCGGTGTTCTTTGAGGAAGTCGCCCAGCGGCTGCATGAGTGCCTGCTCTGCGTTGGCCTCTGCGATGCGGGTGCACAGCTTGTTAAAGCGCAGCAGGTCGGCCAGCATGCCCCAAAAGCGCGGGTTGAGCAGGTTGCCGCGCTGGGCAAATACGGTGGAGAGGTTGGTGCCGCTCCACTCCAGCACCTGGCCCCCACGCGCACCGGGCACCTGCACCGAGAACGACATGTCTGACTTGGCCGTGGCCACACCCAACTCGGCCAGCAGCGCGATCAGATTCGGATAGGTGCGTTCGTTGAAGACCAGAAAGCCCGTGTCCACGCCGTGCGTGACGGGCTGGCCCGCCGCATTGGGCAGGGTCACGTCCACGGTGTGGGTGTGGCCGCCAAAGTAGCTGCCGGCTTCAAACAGGGTGACTTGCGCTTGGTGGCGCAACTGGTGCGCCACCGAAAGGCCGGCAATGCCGGAGCCGATGATGGCGACTTTCATGGTCGACCCCCTCTGGTCGACTCAGCGAATAAAAAAGTTGCGAAGCGTCCCGAAACGAATAAGAGAGGGAGGGAGGAGAAGCGCTCCAGGAGGTCAGTCGGAACCAAGGGACCCGAAAGGCTTCGCAACGTTAAACCGTTCGAGCGCTCACCGCGCTCTTGCCATGGATAGAGTGGGGACTCGTTCCAGAAGTTCCAGAGCATATCGCGCATTTTTTTTAAAGAAAAGTAAAGAAAAATTGCCATTCAGCGGGGGGCTGGGGTCGCCAACTGTTGCTCAATGGCACTGATCAGGCTTTTGCTGTCGGGTGCGGTCATGCTGGAGTAGTTGTCCACCAGCTTGCCGTCGCGCCCGAGCAGGTATTTGTGGAAGTTCCACTTCGGTGCCGTGCCCGACAGTTGCGCCAGCTGGCGATAAAGCGGCGATGCGTCCGCCCCCTTCACGCTGCTCTTGGCGAACATCGGAAACTTCACGCCGAAGGTGTTTTCGCAAAAGTCGGCGATCTCTTTGTTGCTGGCCTTTTCCTGCGCGAAGTCGTTGGACGGAAAGCCCAGCACCACCAGCCCCTGGTCCTTGTAGCGGCTGTACAGCGCCTCCAGACCCTTGTATTGCCCCGTAAATCCGCAGTAGCTGGCCGTGTTCACCACCAGCACCACCTTGCCCGCGTACTGGCACAGGGACTGGGGCTTCTCGTCTTGCAGGCGCAAATAGGTGTGTTGCAGCGTGGCGGGGCATGCGCTGTTGACCGAGCTGGCAGTGGCGCTGGCAGGTGCATCGGCCGCATGCGCGGGCCGGGGGATGGCAAGGGTCCAGCCTGTGGCGCAGGCGATGGCCAGCGGGGCCAGGATGAAACGGCGGGCAAAGGCTGCAGGCATCGGGCGCTCCCAGGTGGTTTGCTGGCAATTTAACCACTTAATCATATTTTGTCCACATCAGTTTTAATTTGAACTGATTGGTATACGTGGCGCGCACGCCATTGGATTCAGGAAATCTGTAAGACGGTGTGAACGAGCCCCCGGCGCTGTGCGGTGGGCACAAAAAGACGCTCTAGCGCAATAGGAATAAGCGCTAGCAGCTATGAAAAAAAGAGCAAAATGCCCTGTGCGGGATCGCCCGTGGGGCGATCCGCTGGCGCCTGCGGTGGCGCGCAGTGAGCGCCGTGGGGCGCTGCGGTGTGGGGGTTTACACCAGCGGCAGCAGCCGCTCCAGCGAGAGCTTCACCCGCACATCCTTGTGGGCCACGGCGCCGGTGATCTTCCACTGGGCCAGCGAGGTGTCGCGCGGGATGAGTTCGCCCGTGGGCATGCCCAGGCGGTTGGTGACCACGGCCACGCGGGGGGTGGTGGCGCTCACGCCGCGGCGCAGCACCACGCCCACCTCCTGGCTGGCCAGGCGCACAAAGGCGCCGGGCGGGTACACGCCCAGGCCTTTGACCAGGGCGCCCCCGGCTTCGTCCACCTTGTTTTCCTCGTCGTAGTAGCTGGCCTGCATGGCGGCCGTGACGGGCATGGGCGAGCGGGCTGCGCGGGGGGAGATGCGGGCACCAAACACGTCGGCGCGCTGGATGAGGCGGGCCATTTGCTGGCCTTCGGTCTTTTCGTTGAACGGGCCGGGCTTGCGGTGGTGGTGGTGGCGCACGGCCTCCAGCCACACGGCATCGCGCACACCCAGCTCGGCCAGCAGGTCGGCCGATCGGTTGGCGTGGTCTTCCACGGCGGCAATCTGGCGTGCGGTGAGCGGCTGGGTTTGCTGGGCCAGCTGGTCTTGCAGCTCGGTCATGGCGATGTTCATGCTCAGGCCCGCAGCGCCCAGCTGGCGCACCTTGGCCGGGGGCCAGCGCAGCATTTCGCGGCCCACCACCATGCAGATGCAGCTGACCAGCATGGCATGGGTGCTGCTGTACATGCGGGTTTCCTGGGCCGACAAGAAGATCAGCGCCAGCAGCGTGGCGTCAGGGGCCTGCTCGCAGCGGCGCGACAGGTCCTCGTGCAGCTGCAAAAACCGCTCGCGGAAATCAAACGCCTTGGGGGCACGCAGCACCTGCGTCATGCGCAGCTGCAGCTCCGACCAGTCCAGCGGGCCGCGCTCTTCGCGGTTGCGGGCGGGGGGCGGTGCGGCGGCGGGGCCGCTCATCTTCACGGCGGCCAACTCGCCCAGGGAGGTCTCCGACATCAGCATCTGCTGCAGCCGGCCTACGTAGGCGCGGTAGCTCTCGCCCGATTCGTCCACGTCCACGCACAGCTGGATGCCCCGCCCCGTGATTTCAGACAACTCGCTGGCGTTGCGCACCACAAAGCCCTTTTGGGCCAGCAGCGCGCCATTGGCCGCACGCAGTGCGAACGGCAGCGGTTCACCGAGCGGGACCGATTCGAAATTGATGGCGACGAGGTTCATAGGCTGGGGCCATTATCCAGACAACGGACCCCGCCAAAAGCTGGCAAACCCCCGGGCTTGCCCGGTAGTTCGCGGTTTCACTGCGTGGACTGGGCTGTGGGAGCGTCGCTGCGCCCCCCTGTGCTCAGCCGCCGCCACAGCCGCCCGATCTTCAGCCCCAGGTCATCCACCCCCGTGAACACCGCCGGAATGACCAGCAGGCTCAGGAAGGTCGAGGTGATGAGCCCGCCAATCACCGCCACCGCCATGGGCGAGCGGAAGCTTCCGTCAGCCGCGCCCAGCCCCAGGGCAATGGGCATCATGCCCGCGCCCATGGCCAGCGTGGTCATGATGATGGGGCGCGCGCGCTTGTGGCAGGCGTCGATCAGCGCTTCAAAGCGCGTCATGCCGTGCTCGCGCCGCGCCAGGATGGCGTACTCCACCAGCAAGATGGAGTTCTTGGTGGCAATGCCCATGAGCATGATCAGCCCGATGAGCGAGGGCATCGAGAAGCTCTTTTGCGCAATCAGCAGGCCCACAAACGCCCCGCCCAGCGACAGCGGCAGCGCCACCAGGATGGTGGCCGGGTGCAGGAAGTCCTTGAACAGCAGCACCAGCACGATGTAGATGCACAGCACGCCCGTGAGCATGGCCAGGCCAAAGCTGGCAAACAGCTCGCCCATCATCTCGGCGTCGCCAATGGTGATCTGGCGCACACCGGGTGGCAGGTTGGTGACGGACGGCAGCGCGGCCACGGCCTGCGTCACATCGCCCAGCGGCAGGCCCGAGAGCTCGATCTCGAAGTTGACGTTGCGGGCGCGGTCGTAACGGTCCACCACGGCGGGGCCGCCGCTGAACTCCAGCGTGGCCACCTGCCCTAGCAGCACCGGGCCCTTGGCGCCGGGCACGGGCAGGCGCTCCAGCACCGACAGGTCCTTGCGCGCATCGTCTTGCAGCTTGACGACGATGGGCACCTGGCGCGAGGCCAGGTTGAGCTTGGGCAGGGCCGTGTCGTAGTCGCCCACGGTGGCGATGCGCAGGGTCTCGGCAATGGCGCTGCTGGTCACGCCCAGGTCGGCGGCGCGGGCAAAGTCGGGGCGCACGGCGATTTCCGAGCGCACCAGGCTGGCCGTGGACGAGATGCTGCCCAGGCCAGGAATGGTGCGCAGGTCTTTCTCCACCGCCAGCGCGGCGGTTTGCAGCGCCTGCGGGTCGTCGCCCGTGAGCACCAGCACGTACTTCTCGCCCGAGCCGCCCAGGCCCACCTTGGTGCGCACCCCGGGCAGGCTCTCCAGCGCCGTGCGGATGTCCGCCTCAATGCCCTGCTTGCGCGGGCGATCGCCGCGCGCATCGAGTGTGATGGTCAGCGTGGCCTTGCGGGTTTCGGCGTTGCCGCCGCCCGCAAATGGGTCCGAGCCCGCCGTGCCGCCGCCGATGGTGGTGTAGACGCTCTTCACATGCGCTACCCCGGCCACGCGCTCTCGGGCGTCTTCGGCCACAGCGCGGGTCTGGGCCAGCGTGGCGCCAGGGGGCAGTTCCAGGTACACCTGGGTTTGCGAGTTGTCGTCGGGTGGGATGAAGCCCGTGGGCAGCAGCGGGATGAGCGCGAGCGACCCGGCAAAGAAGGCAATCGTGGCGACAAAGGTGATCCAGCGGTGCTTGATGCACCAAGCCGCCCAGCGCAGGTACACGCCCATCCAGCGCGGGTCGCGGTGCTCGCCCACGATGGGCTTGAGGATGTACGCCGCCATCATGGGCGTGAGCACCCGCGCCACCACCAGGCTGGCAAACACGGCGAGCGATGCCGTCCAGCCAAACTGCTTGAAGAACTTGCCCGCAATGCCGCTCATGAACGCGGTGGGCAAAAACACCGCAATCAGCGTGAAGGTGGTGGCCACCACGGCCAGGCCGATCTCGTCGGCCGCCTCCATGGCCGCCTGGTAGGGCGTCTTGCCCATGCGCAGGTGGCGCACGATGTTCTCGACCTCCACGATGGCGTCGTCCACCAGAATGCCCACCACCAGCGACAGCGCCAGCAGCGAGATCACGTTGATCGAAAAGCCCAGCCACTGCATGCCGATGAACGCCGGGATGACCGACAGCGGCAGCGCCACGGCCGAGACAAAGGTGGCGCGCCAGTCGCGCAGGAACAGCCACACCACCACCACGGCCAGCAGCGCGCCTTCGTACAGCAGGTGCATCGATCCGTCGTATTCCTCCTGCACCGGGTCCACAAAGTTGAAGGCCTCGGTGATCTCCAGATCGGGGTGCGCGGCCCGCAGCTCGGCCAGTGCCACCTGCACGGCCGCGCCCACTTCCACTTCGCTGGCGCCCTTGCTGCGCGAGACTTCAAACCCCACCACCGGCTTGCCGTTGAGCAGCGCCATGGCGCGGGGCTCGGCAATGGTGTCGGTCACGCTGGCCACCTGGTCCAGCCGCACATGGCGGCCGTCAGACAAAGCCAGGGTCAGGCCCGCCAGTTCTTGCGCCGTCTGCACTGTGGCCAGCGTGCGCACGGGTTGCTCGCTGCCGCCCAGGTCGGTGCGGCCACCGGCGCTTTCGGTTTGCACCAGGCGCAGCTGGCGCGACACATCGGCCGCCGTGGCGCCCAGCGCCTGCAGCTTGAGCGGGTCCAGCGCCACATGCACTTGGCGGTCCACCCCGCCCACGCGGCTGACGGCGCCCACGCCGCGCACCGTGAGCAGCTTCTTGGCAATGTCGTTGTCCACAAACCACGACAGCGCCTCGTCGTCCATGCGCGGCGAGGCCACCGTGAACGCCAGCACCGCCTGTGCGGCCAGGTCCATCTTGGTGACGATGGGGTCGCGCACATCGCCGGGCAGGTCGGCCCGCACGCGGGCCACGGCCGAGCGCACGTCGTCCAGCGCCTCTTGCGTGGGCTTTTCCAGGCGGAACTCGGCGGTGATGGTGGCGCCGCCGTCCTGCACCTTGGTGTAGATGTGCTTGAGGCCCTGCAGCGTGGCGATGCTGTTTTCGACCTTGCGGGCTACATCGTTTTCCAGTTGCGTGGGCGAGGCGCCGGGCAGGCTCACCGTCACCGAGATGGTGGGCAGGTCCATGTCCGGAAAGTTCTGCACCTTCATGGCGTTGAATGCGATCAGGCCGCCGAAGGTCAGCAGCACAAACAGCATCAGCGCCGGTATCGGGTTCTTGATCGACCAGGTAGAGACATTCATGCAAATGCTCCTTATTTAGTAGCTGCTTGCGCCTGTGTATTGGGCGCTAGAGCCTGTTTTTGCTTGGAATCTGCGGTGTCGTTGGCCACGCGCACCACATCGCCATCGTTCAAAAAGCCTGCGCCCCGCACAGCCACGGCGGCGCCCGCGTCCAGCCCGGTGGTGATTTCCACCCGGTCGGCCACACGGCGGCCGGGCTGCACCTTGCGCTGCTGCGCACGCTGCTGGCCGTCCACCACAAACACGTAGAAGAAGCCATCGCGCACCACCACGGCCTCTTGCGGCACGGTGAGGGCGCTGCCCTCGCCCAGCGCAAAGTCGCCGCGCGCAAACATCCCGGCGCGGATGTCGGGGTTGGCGGGCAAGTCCACGTAGACCAGGGCGTTGCGTGTTTGCGTGTCCACGGTGGGGGCCACCACGCGCACCGTGCCCTCCACCGCCGCGCCGCTGGCCGCCGTGACCTGCACCTTGGCGCCCGTGCGGATGCGTGCCAGCTCGGCCTGCGTGACCTCGGCGCGCCACTCCAGCCGGCCCTTGCGCACCATGCGGAACAGCTCGGTGCCTGACGCCAGCACCGCACCCACGGTGGCGGTGCGGGCCGAGATGACACCGCTGTCGGGCGCCAGCACCTGGGTGAATTTCAGCCGCAGCTGCTGCGCGTTGAGCTGTGCGCGGGCCGCCTCCATGCGGGCCTTGCCGGTCTGCTCGGCGGTGGTGTATTGCTGGATCTGTTGCTGGCTCAAGGCGCCCGAGGCTTGCAGGCCCCGCGCGCGCTCGGCGTTGGCGGCGGCTTCGGCGGCGTTGGCCTCGGCTTCGAGCACGCTGGCGCGGGCCTGGGCCACATCGGCCTGCACCGTGTCGGCCGCAAAGGTGGCCAGCACCTGGCCGGCCTTGACCACGTCGCCCACGTTCACGTTCACGGCCGTCAGGCGCAGGCCGTTGCTTTCAGCGCCCACGCTGGCTTCTTGCCAGGCAGCCACGTTGCCGTTGGCCGACAGGCGCTGGGTCACGCTGGTGCGCTGGGGCTGGGCGGTGGTCACCGTGAGGGCGGGGCGGGGCTGTGCCGCAGCAGGCTTGTCGGCCGCGCGCGAGGCGCCGGTGTGCAGCAGGGCCGCGCCGCCGGTCAGCACGCACAGGGCCGTCAGGGCCAGGGCGACGGGAGAGAGTTTGAATGCGGGCATGGAGATCGTCCGTTTCTTCAAAAAAGGGGTGAAGCGCTGGGGCTTTGGTGCTCAGAGCGCCGTAGCGGTGGGGGTTGCCTGGGCTGTGGGGTGGGCGGCGTCAAAGCCACCTCCGGCCGCGCGGTACAGCGCCACCCAGGCAGATTGGCGCTCGTGCTGCAGGGCCACCAGCGTGGTCTGGGCGGCGAGCAGCGTGCGGCGGGCGTCTTCCAGCTCCACCAGGCTGGCCAGGCCACCACGCCAGCGGGCCTCGGTGGCGTCGAACGAGGTGCGGTAGCCCTGCACGGCGGCGCGGGCGCTGTCGGCACGCTCGTCCGTGCTTTGCAGGCGCACCAGGGCTTGCTCCACCTCGCTCACGGCCTGGCGCACGCGGCCCTGGTACACCGCCACGGCTTCGTCGTAGCGGGCGCGGGCGGCGTCCACCTGGGCTGCACGGCGGCCACCGTCGAGCAGCGGCAGGCTCAGCGCCAGCGGGCCGAAGGACCAGGTGCTGAGATCGGTGGTGGTGCCCCCCGCCCGGCTCCAGGCGGTGCCCACGGTGCCGGTGAGCGACAGGCGCGGCCAGCGCTGGGCCTGGGCGCTGCCCACCTCGGCACTGGCTGCGGCCACTTCGCGCTCGGCGTTGTACACATCGGGCCGCTGCGACAGCACCTGCACAGGCAGTGCGGCGATGGTGAAGCGGGCTTCGTCAAAGCCCGGCACGGGGGCGGTGGTGATCTGGTTGCGCAGCGCGGGCTCGGGCTCGCCGGTCAGCGCCACCAGGGCTTTGAAGTCCACATCGCACTGCATGCGCTGCTGGGCGGCGCGGGCCTTGGCCTCGGCCGCGCTGGCGCTGGCCAGGGCGGCGGTGGCGGGCGCGGTAAAGCCTGCGCGCTGGCTGTCTTGGGTCAGGCGCGCGGTGGCGGCGCGCGACTGGGCGTCGCGCTCGGCCACATCCAGCTGCTGCAGGCAGGTGCGCAGGCTGCTCACTTGCAGCGCCACCTCGGCGGCCACACTCACGCGGGCCTCGTGCCACAGGGCCTGGGCACCGGCCAGGCGTTCGGTGGCGGCATCGCGCGTGGCCTGGTTGGCGCCGAACAGGTCGATCTCCCACCCCGCTTGCAACCCGGCCTGGGCGCTGGTGGCGGGCGTGGTCACCGGGGCTGTCACGCCTCGGCTGGCGCTGGCCTGCGCATCCAGCGTGGGCAGCAGGGCGGCGCGGGCGGTAGTCTGTGTGGCGCGGGCTTGCTCGACCCGGCTGCGCGCCTGCGCCAGGCTGGGGCTGATGCGCTGGGCCGATGTGATCAGCGCCACCAGCACCGGGTCGTGGGTGCGGGCCCACCAGTCAGTGAGGTGCTGCAACTGCCCGTCGTGCGGCAGCGGGGCCTGCCAGGTGGTGGGCGTAGCGGGTGCCACGGCCTGTGGCGGGCGCGTGGTGGTGCAGGCTGTCAGGGGCGCGGCCAGTGTCACGACCATGGGCAGCGCCAGCCACAGCCTATGGGCTGGGTGGCGGGTTGCGGAATGCGTCACAGGGAGTCTCCTTCAGGGGTAGGGGCACGGCGGGTGGAAGCACGGCGGTTGGAGGAAGTCGCAGCCATCGCGGCGTTGCGCCGCCGCTGGGCCTCGCCGGCCACCAGGTGGTGGGCCATGTCGATGAGTCGGTGGGTGGTGGCGGTCAGGCCTTCGGGGCTGTCGGCCAGGCTGGGGCAAACCTGCTGGATCAGGTCACGGTGGGCGTAGTACTGCATGGGCAGCGCCCCAATGGACAGCGCCAGCCGGTGCACGTCCTCGTCGGGCTCGGCCGCGCCCACGGCGGTGCACAGCACCTGCACCATCGCGGCGTGCATGGGCTTGATCTCGCACTCCAGCTCTTGCTGCCACAGCCCGGTGGGGTCGAGCATTTCGCGAAAGTGCAGCCGCATGCTCAGCTCAATGCGGCTGCCCTGGTGCAGGGGCTGCATGAAGCCGGTGATGAACTGCTCCAGAAACAAGTCCAGCGATTGGCCATCGGGCCCGGCGCTGGCCTGCAGCGGCCCGCCAAAGGATTCGTTGTAGGCCGCGGTGTACAGCCCCTTCTTGTCGCCAAAGTAGTAGCTGATCAGTGCCGTGTTGACCGACGCCGCTTCGGCAATCTGGCGGATGGAGGTCTTGGCAAAGCCTTGCTCTGCAAACAGGCGCAGTGCGGCATCCAGCAGGCGTGCGCGGGAATCTGCTGCGTCAGGGGTCGAGGGAGGGGTGGCAACCATGGTGCGGGATTACACCATGTTTTAATCAATCGATTAATTAACTTTTTGTTGCGGAACGTTGCGCTGGTGTTTCAGCCCTGTGGTGCGGCGTGGTGTTGCAGATGTCGGACAACCTGCCACGCAACAGGGTTCTTTCTGGCAGACTGCTTTGATTCCAATGAGTTACATAGCGGCCAGGGGCCATGAGGAGACAACATGCGCAATCTCGGGGTCAAGACCGGCCTGCTGGCCGTGATGGGCGTTTTCACCCTGGCCCTGCTGCTGGCCGTTGCGGTGGGCTGGCGCGGCACCCAGGCGGGTGCCCAGGCGGCAGACAACCAAGAGCGCTTCTCGGATGCCATGCTCACCCTCAAGCAGGCTGAAATCCGCATGTGGGACAACCGGGTGGCGCTGGCCGTGGCGCACCGCAACCTGCTGCGTGGCGATGCCCCCGCCAGCGTCAAAGGCCAGACCGATCGCGCCGAAAAAGCCATGGCCGATGCCGACAAAATCCTGGCCTCGGTGGTGCAAACGCTGCCCCCAGGCCTGCAAGAGCAGCGCGCGCTGGCCGATTCCATGCTCACCAAGTTCCGCGCTTACACCGTGCTCGTCAACCGGGGCGGGGCTGGGCTGGTGGGCGGCAATGAGGCAGAGTACAGCGGCAAAGACATCGTGACCGAGCGCAACAAGCTGCTGGCCGAGATGGAAGAGCTGATGCAGCAGCTCTTCAAAGCCGCCAAGGACCGCAGCGCCGAGCAGCATGACGAATCCGAGCGCCTGCTGGCGTGGTCGCGCGCATTGGCGGTGGCCCTGCTGGTGCTGTCCGCCGCCTTGGTGGTGGGTTGCTGGCTGTTCATCAACCGCCGCGTGGTGGCGCCGCTGCAGCAAGTGGGCGAGTTGATGGACCGCGTGGCCCAGGGCGATTTGACAACGCGCATCGACACCCAGTCCACCAACGAAATTGGTCGGCTGCTGCGCTCGGTCAGCACCATGCAGGCGGGGCTGGCCAGCATGGTCACCCAGGTGCGCCAGGGCGTGGAAGAAATCAACACCGGCGCGCGCGAAATCGCCCTGGGCAACTCGGACCTGAGCGGCCGCACCGAGCAGCAGGCCGCCTCGCTGGAAGAAACGGCTGCCAGCATGGAAGAGCTGTCGTCCACCGTGAAGCAAAACGCCGACAACGCCCGCCAGGCCAACCAGCTGGCCAGCGGCAGCATGGACGTGGCCCAGCGCGGCGGTGCGGTGGTGGACGAAGTGGTGGCCACCATGAAGGCCATCGCGGACAGCTCCACCAAGATGTCGGACATCGTGAATGTGATCGACTCCATCGCCTTCCAGACCAACATCCTGGCGTTGAACGCGGCGGTGGAAGCGGCCCGCGCAGGCGAGCAAGGCCGGGGCTTTGCCGTGGTGGCCAGCGAGGTGCGTGCACTGGCGCAGCGCTCTGCGGCTGCGGCCAAAGAGATCAAGGAATTGATCTCCGACTCGGTCGGCAAGGTGGGCGCGGGCTCGGCCCAGGTCGAGCGTGCTGGGGCCACCATGCAAGACATCGTGGCCTCTGTGCGCCGCGTGACGGACATCATGGGCGAAATCTCGGCGGCGTCGATCGAGCAGTCCTCGGGCATCGACCAGGTCAATCTGGCCGTGTCGCAAATGGACCAGGCCACGCAGCAAAACGCCGCGCTGGTTGAGCAGGCCTCGGCCGCCGCCACCTCGCTGGAAGACCAGGCCCAGCGCCTGAATGCCGCTGTGGCGCAGTTCAAGGTGGATATGGCAGGCCAGCCCGCAGCGGCCCCCCGGCCGGTGCACCGCCCCAGCGTGGCGGCCGCACCCCGGCCCGCCCTCAGCCCCCGGCCTGCCGCCAGCCCCAAGGCTGCTGCCAAAGCCGCTGTGCCCGCCCCCCCGAAGCCTGCAGCACCTGCGCTGGGCCGCACGCCCGGCAAGCCTGCCGCCCCCACCTCCGCCGCCAAGGCGGGGGGCGACGATGGGGATTGGGAATCCTTCTGACCGCTGTGAAGGAGCGCGATGGGGGATGGAGTGTGGTGAATTACTCCTGATTTGATAGCTGCTAGCGCTTATCTATCAAGCGCTAGGCATCGATTTTATTGCAATCCCTGCGCCGCTGGCAGAGTGGGGCTCGCACGGCCCTCTCCACCCAGCGCGGTGCTTCAGTGCGCAGCCCCAAACACCGCCTGCCACAGCGCCAGCACCGCGTCACGCTCGGCCTGCAGCGCGGGGGGGGCCACCTGCGTAGGGGCTTCGTCCAGCCGTGCCCGGTGTTGCACGCGGCGCAGTTCGCGGTAGGCGTTGGCGGCGGCGTGGCCTACCCCTGCGGGCAGCAGGCCCACTTGCTCGGCGCGCTCGAGCAGGGCGATGTTGCCCAGGTTGGCGCGCAGCTCAGGGTGCGCGCAGGACTGCGACAGCACCAGGTACTGCACGGCAAACTCGGCATCGACCATGCCGCCGGGGCTGTGTTTGACCTCGAACATGCCATTCGGCACCGGGTGGGCTGAGCGCACGCGTTCGCGCATGGTGACGATCTCGCCTTGGAGTGCGCTGGCGTCGCGCTCCGAGGTGATGACGGCCTCGCGCACGGCGTCAAAACGCGCTTGCAGTGCGGCGCTGCCCAGCACAAAGCGGGCGCGCGTCATGGCCTGGTGTTCCCAGGTCCAGGCGGTGTTGCTGCCGCGCTGCTGCTGGTACTTGGCATAGGCTTCAAAGCTGGTCACCAGCAGGCCCGAGTTGCCGTTGGGCCGCAGCGCGGTGTCGATCTCGTACAGGTCGCCCTCGCCCGTCTTCACGGTGAGCCAGTTGATGAGCTTGCGCACGAACGCGGCGTACACCTCGGGGGCGCGTTCGTCGTCGTCGTCGAACACGAAGACGATGTCCAGGTCGCTGCCGTAGCCCAGCTCTTTGCCGCCCAGTTTGCCGTAGCCGATGATGCCGAACTGGGGCTCGTCGCGGTGGCGGTTTTTCAGGCGGCTCCAGCACCACTGGGTGGTGATGCGCAGCATGCTGTCGGCCAGGGCGCTCAGGTCGTCGGCCACTTGCTCGACGGTGATGCGCCCGCCCACATCGCGCGCCAGGGTGCGGAAGGTCTCGGCGTGCTGGGCACGGCGCAGCAGGTTCAGCAGGGTTTCGTCGTCGTCTTCGCCGGTGGATTGCAGCGACTTGAGCCGCTGCGCCAGCTCGCGTTCAAAGTCGGCCACCACAAAGCGCTCGGCCATCAGCACATCGCCCACCAGCTCGTCGATCACGCCGGGGTGCTGCAGCAGGTAGCGGGCAGGCCACTTGGCGGCGCCCAGCAGGGCCAGCAGTTGCTCGTGCACGGGCGGGCGTTCCAGTAGCAGCGCCAGGTAGCTTTCGCGGCGCATCAGGGGTTCGAGCCAGTTGGTCAGGCGCGAGGCGGCTTCCAGGGTGCAGCGGCCCTCGTTCAGCCACTGGGCCGTGCGCTGCACGATGCGGAACAGCCGGGCACGCGCCTCGTCGCGCAGGTTGGCCACGCGGGCGTTGTTGCGCCATTCGGCCACGCGCTCGCGAAAGCCCTCGGGCAGTTGCTCCAGCAGGCTTTCCAGCTCGGGGGGCGGGGGGGCAGATGCCTTGGGGCCGCCGCAGCTGCCGCCGCTGCATTGCTTCTTTTCATTGCCACCCAGCAGGGTGTCGAACTCTTGCGCCACCAGCTCGCGGTGGGCGTCCAGCTCGTGCAGGAAGGCGCAGCAGTCGCGGTAGCCCATGGTGCTGGCAATCCAGGCCAGGTCGTCGTCGCGCGTGGGCAGCACGTGGGTTTGCTGGTCGTCCAGGTACTGGATGCGGTGCTCCACCTTGCGCAGGAACACATAGGCGCGGGCCATGGCGTCGGCCGTTTCCTGAGGCATCAGCCCGGACTGGGCCAGGCGCTGCAGCGCGTCCAGCGTGGGGCGGCGGCGCAGCTCGGGGAACTGCCCGCCGCGCACCACCTGCAGCAGCTGCACGGTGAACTCGATCTCGCGGATGCCGCCGCGCGAGAGCTTGACGTCGTTGGCCCGCTCGGGGTGGCCCGCGCTGCGCTTGGCTGCGTGGTCGCGGATCTGGCGGTGCAGCGAGCGCAGTGCGTCGAACACGCTGTAGTCCAGATAACGGCGGAACACAAAGGGCAGCACCACATTGCGCAGCGCCTGCACTTCGGTGCTGCCAATGCAGCCGGTGGGGGCGACCACCCGGCTCTTGAGCCAGGCAAAGCGTTCCCACTCGCGGCCCTGCACCTGCAAATACTCTTCCAGTGCGGCCAGCGAGATGGCGGCCGGGCCCGAGTTGCCGTTGGGCCGCAAGGCCAGGTCCACGCGGAAGACAAAGCCGTGCTCGGTGGTGTCGCCCACCAGGCTGTAGATGGCCTTGACGGCGCGGGCAAAGTACTCGTGGTTGGAGATGCGGCCACGGCCGTCAGGCATGCCGGCGGTGTCGCCGTCGTGCTCGTACACGTAGATCAGGTCAATGTCGCTCGACACGTTCAGCTCGCGCGCGCCCAGCTTGCCCATGCCAATGATCCACAGCTGCACGGCTTGACCTTGCGGCCCCTGCGGGGCGCCGTGGCGGCTGTCCAGCTCTTCGCGGGCGTGGCGGCAGGCGTGGTCCAGGGCCAGCTCGGCCAGCT
This sequence comes from Acidovorax sp. 62, assembly GCF_002754495.1. Classification (NCBI taxonomy): domain Bacteria; kingdom Pseudomonadati; phylum Pseudomonadota; class Betaproteobacteria; order Burkholderiales; family Comamonadaceae; genus Acidovorax; species Acidovorax sp. 62. Next base: position 3,856,799 of record NZ_PEFJ01000001.1, on the reverse strand, counting down.
CGGTCACGGCGCGGGTCACTTCGGCCAGTGTGGCGCGCTGCTCGCAGTCCAGGCGAATCAGCCGCTCCATCACCAGCTGGCGCACCATGCGCAGGGCGCTGGCCATGTCGGTGCCGCGTGCGCGCAGGGCGGCCAGGGTTTGCTCCATCAGCGCCCGGGTGGGCGCGCCGGAGGGCAGCAGGGGCAGGTCTTGCTCGTAGCGGCGGTGCAGCCTCTGGAAGAAGCGCGAATGCTCGGCCAGCCCTTCGCTGGGTGCGATGGTGTTGCAGGGGGAGGATTCGGAGGGAAGGTTCTGCATGGCGGGCACAGCAATCGAGAGGGATGGCGATGGAATCTATTTCTATTGGATACAAAGCGCCGGGCCATCCGGGGCGCCGGGGCATTTACCCCTTTGCGGCCAAGGGGGTTGGGGCTTGTTGCACCGCGCGCTGGCCGCAATGCCCTGCCTTGTGGGGCGCTGTGGTGGCCTGTTCGCGGCAGGGCTGGGCGTAACAGTCCACAACACCCCGATAAAAGCCGCTGGCGCCAGGAACCGGGGCCCTGGGGGCGGGTCATAATTCCGCCCACTTTCACCCGAAACATGACCGAACCGACCCCTCGCCCTTCCCGTTTGCTCAAGATCGTGGCCGGGTTTGCGCGGTGGTCGTTGGGGTTGCTGGTGGCCTTCTGGCTGTTGCTGGCGGTGGCCTGGGGTGCCCTTCATGGCTGGATTGTGCCGCGAATCGGTGAGTTTCGCCCCCAGATCGAGGCGCGCGCCTCGCAGGCATTGGGTGTGGCGGTTCGCATTGGCGACATATCGGCCCGCTCGGAAGGCCTGATCCCTTCGATTGAACTGATGGACGTTGCCCTGCTCGACGGCGAAGGCCGCGCCGCCTTGCGTTTGCCCCGGGTGGTGGTGTCGCTGTCGCCCCGGTCGTTGCTGCACTGGGGGTTTGAGCAGCTGTACATCGCCTCGCCCGATCTGGACATTCGCCGCGCCCCCGATGGCCGCATCTTTGTGGCCGGGCTGCCCGTGGCGCAAGGCACGGGCGACAGCAACGCGGCCACCGACTGGCTGTTCTCGCAGGGCGAGGTGGTGATCCGCGAAGGCACCCTGCGCTGGAACGACGAGCTGCGCGGCGCCCCTGAGCTGGCCTTGAGCAAGGTGGACCTGGTGCTGCGCAACGGCAACTGGCGCCACAGCCTGCGCATAGACGCCACGCCCCCCGAGGCCTGGGGTGACCGGTTTACGCTGGTGGGCCTGTTCCGTGCGCCGCTCTTGCGGGTGCGCGACAGCAACTGGCAGCACTGGAACGGGCAGCTGTTTGCCAACTTCTCGCGGGTCGATGTCTCGCGTCTGCGCCACCATGCCGATGTGGGCGTAGAGGTAGCGCGGGGCCATGGGGCGCTGCGGGCCTGGGCCGACATCCAGCGCGGCCAGATTGTGGGCGGCACGGCCGACCTGGCGCTGGCCGACGTGCATGCCACCCTGGGCTCCGATTTGCAGGCGCTGGAGTTGCCTTCCATCGAGGGGCGTCTGGGTGGGCGCCGCCTGCAGGGCGGTTTTGAATTTTCGACCCAGGCGCTGCAGTTTGTGGCCGACGACGGGCTGCACTGGCCCGGTGGCAACCTCAAGCTGCAGTACACCGAGGCCACGGGCAAAGCCCCAGCGCAAGGCGAGTTTCGCGCGGACAAGCTGGACCTGGCCGCGCTGGCCCAGATTGCCAGCCGCCTGCCACTGGGCGCCACGGCCCATGAGGCCATCGCCACCTACGCGCCCAAGGGCATGGTGCAAGAAGTGCAGGCCAACTGGAAGGGCCCGCTCGATGCGCTGCAGCAGTACCAGGTGCGCGGCCGGGTGCAGGGGCTGACGCTGGCGGGCGGCACCCCCACCGAGGCCACCCGCACGCCCGGCCTGCGCGGCGCCGATGTGGACTTTGACCTGACCCAGACGGGGGGCAAGGCGACGCTGTCCATCGCCTCGGGGGCCTTGGTGCTGCCCCGCGTGTTTGAAGACCCGGTGGTGCCTTTGGATGAATTCACCGCCAATGTGCGCTGGCAGCTGGAGGGTGAGCGCATTGCCGTGCAGGCCAACGACATCCGCTTTGCCAACGCCGATGCCCAGGGCCAGGCCCGCATGTCCTGGCACACCAGCGACCCGGCCCGCGTGGCGCATGCCTCGCGCTTCCCTGGGGTGCTGGATTTGTCGGGTGCGCTGACGCGCGCCGACGGCACCCGCGTGCACCGCTATCTGCCGCTGAGCATCCCGCCAGATTCCCGCCACTATGTGCAGCAGGCCGTGGTGGCCGGTGTGGCCAGCCATGTGGACTTCAAGGTCAAGGGCGATTTGCACGACATGCCCTTCAACGACCCCAAGCTGGGCGACTTCCGCATCGCTGCCAAGGTCAAGGACGTGACCTATGCCTACGTGCCGCCCAGCCTGTTGCCGAACGACACCCTGCGCTGGCCCCCCCTCACCCAATTGGCGGGTGAGCTGATTTTTGAGCGCTCGTCCATGCAGGTGCGGGGCGCATCGGGCACCTTCATGGGCTTGCCGCAGACACGCCTGATCAAGGTGGAAGCGCAGATTCCCAACCTGGCCCACACGGTGGTGGGCGTCAATGCCGAGGCGCGTGGGCCCTTGCCAGAAATGCTGGGGCTGATGGTGACATCGCCCCTGGCGCGCATGACGGGCAACGCCCTGGCGCAGGCCAGCGGCACCGGCAATGCCGACCTGCAACTGCGCCTGAGCCTGCCTATCAGCGACATCGCGCAGTCCAAAGTACAGGGCAGCGTGACCTTGTTGGGCAACGAGGTGCGCATCACCCCCGACACCCCCGCCATGAGCCGTGCCCGTGGCGTGGTGCAGTTCTCTGAAACCGGCTTTGCCTTGAGCGGCATGCAGGCACGCGCCCTGGGTGGCGATGTGCGGCTGGAAGGCGGCATGCGCGCTCTGCCCCCTGGTGCACCCCCGACCGAGGCGGCCATCCAGCTGCGCGCGCAGGGTGTGGCCACGGCCCAGGGGCTGCAGCAAACGCCATCGCTGGGCTTTGTGGCGCAACTGGCGCGCAACGCCACTGGCAGCGCACCCTACAGCCTGGCCCTGTCGTTTCGCCGGGGGGTGCCAGAGCTGCAGGTCAACACCACCTTGCAAGGCATGGCCCTGGACTTGCCTGCGCCCCTGGGCAAAACGGCCGAGGCCCAGCAGCCGCTGCGCTACGAGCAAATGGTGGCGCGGGAGTCGTTGGTCAGCACCCCGGCGGCCGCCCCCCAGCCGCCGCTGCGCGACCAGATCACGCTGGACCTGGGTGCGGTGGGCACCGCCACCTACCTGCGTGATGTGAGCGGCGCCCAGCCCCGGGTGCTGCGCGGCGCGATTGGCGTAGGCCTGCTCGCCGGCGAATCGGCGCCGCAACCGACCGAAGGGGTGGGCGCCAACATCCGCCTGGGCAAGGTGGACGTGGACGCGTGGGAGCGCTTGTTCACCCAGTCCACTGGCGTGGCCGGGGCCGCCCGGCCTGGGCCTGTGCCCGTCATGGGCCCAGGGCCTGCGGCCAATCCGGCCATGGACTATCTGCCCAATGTGCTGGCCCTGCGCGCCAGCGAGCTGACGGCCGAGGGGCGCACCCTGCACAACCTGGTGGCTGGTGGCCTGCGCGAAGGCAACCTGTGGCGCGCCAACCTGGACGCGGCCGAGCTCAATGGCTACCTGGAGTTTCGCCAGCCCACCTCGGGCGACATGGGCAGCGGCCGCCTGTTTGCCCGCCTGTCGCGCCTGAGCATGCCGCAAAGCGAGGCCACCCAGGTGGAAGCGCTGCTGGACGAGCAGCCCGGCGCCTTGCCCGCTGTGGACGTGGTGGTGGACGACTTTGAACTGCGTGGGCGCAAGCTGGGGCGCATCGAGATCGAGGCGCAAAACCGCACTGGCGACGCAGCCCAGCGCGAGTGGCGCCTGAACAAGTTCAACATCAGCACCCCCGAGGCCAGCCTGACGGCCAGCGGCAACTGGGCGGTGCTCAACCACGCCAGGGCCGCTGCAGCGGGTGCGGCCCCTCGCGCGCCAGACCGCCGCACGGTGCTCAACTTCAAGCTGGACATCCGCGACTCAGGCGACCTGCTAGGCCGCTTCGGCATGGTCAACGTGATCAAGCGCGGCAAGGGCCGCATGGAGGGCCAGGTGGGCTGGATTGGCGCGCCTTTCAGCCCCGACTACCGGACCATGGCCGGGCAGGTCAACCTCAACATCGAGGCGGGGCAGTTTCTGAAGGCCGACCCGGGCCTGGCCAAGCTGCTCAGTGTGCTCAGCCTGCAGTCGCTGCCGCGTCGCCTCACGCTCGACTTCCGCGATGTGTTCAGCGAAGGCTTTGCCTTTGATTTTGTGCGCGGCGACATGCACATTGAGCAAGGCGTGGCCTCGACCAACAACCTGCAGATGAAGGGCGTGAACGCCGCCGTGCTGATGGAAGGCAGTGCCGACATCGACAAGGAAACGCAGGACCTGCGCGTGGTGGTGGTGCCCGAGATCAACGCCATGACGGCATCGCTGGTGGCCACGGCCATCAACCCCGTGATTGGGCTGGGCAGCTTCCTGGCGCAGGTGTTTTTGCGCGGCCCGTTGATCGAGGCGGCCACGCAGGAGTTTCGCGTGGACGGCGCCTGGAGCGATCCGCGCGTGGTGCGCGTGCCCCGCCGTGGCCGCGAAGGGGTGGGCGGCACCGGTCACAGCACGCCCGCCCCGCAAGTGGCATCGCCTGAACCGACCCACACCGGAGACCCCTCATGATGAAAGTCGCAGCCATCCAGATGGTGTCTTGCCCCCGCCCGCAGGACAACCTGGCCACCGCCCGCAGCTTGCTGGAGCAGGCCGCGCAGGCGGGTGCCGAATTGGCGGTGCTGCCCGAGTACTTTTGCATCATGGGCCTGCGCGACACCGACAAGCTGGCCCACCAGGAGGTGCCGGGCCAGGGCCCGATCCAGGACTTTCTGGCGCGCACCGCGCGCGAGCTGGGGCTGTGGATTGTGGGTGGCACCCTGCCCCTGCGCACCACCGACCCTGAGCGCGTGCGCAACACCACGCTGGTGTTTGCACCCGACGGTGCGTGCGTGGCGCGCTACGACAAGATCCACCTCTTCTGGTTTGACAACGGGCGTGAGCAGTTCCATGAGGGCCGGGTGATCGAGCCCGGAGACAACGCCCCGGTGCAGTTTGACTTGCTCGCCCGCGACGGCCACCGCTGGCGCGTGGGCCTGTCGGTGTGCTACGACCTGCGCTTTCCGGAGCTGTTCCGCGCCCATGCCAGCGCCGGGGCCGATCTGCTGCTGGTGCCCAGCGCCTTCACCCACGTCACGGGCCAGGCCCACTGGGAGGTGCTGCTGCGTGCCCGCGCCATCGAAAACCTGGCCTACGTGGTGGCGCCCGCCCAGGGCGGCGTGCACGAGAACGGCCGCCACACCTGGGGCCAAAGCCTGGTGGCTGACCCCTGGGGTCAGGTGCTGGCGCAGCAGGCCCAGGGCCCCGGCGTGGTGTTGGCCGAGTTGGACCCTGCCCGGCTGCGTAGCGTGCGCCAGCAGTTGCCCGCCCTTGCGCACCGCATCCTGTGAGCACCATCCCCCGCGCCATTTGGCGGCGCTGGCGCAGCGCCTGGCGCCGCTGGTCGCTGTGGACAGCACTCATCGCCCTGGTGGTGTCGATGCTGGTCACCATGGTGTGGCTGGCGGGGCGCTACGAGGCCAGCCAGGTGCAGTCGCACCTGGAGCGCGATGCCGCCGACGCGGTGTCGGACATCCGCGCCGCGCTCACCCGCAACCTGCAAAGCCTGCAAGCCCTGAACTCTGGCGACCCGGGCCTGCTGGCCTGGGAGGTGGAGGCCTCTGACCTGCTGCGCAACCAGCGCGAACTGGTGCGCCTGGAGTGGCGCGACAGTGCCATGCGCCTGCGCACCCATGTGCAAAGCCCTTACCGTGCCGTGCTGTGGGACCGGGGGCTGCGCGACCACAACAACTCCGAAGCCAACCAGGCCTGCAGCACGGCGCGCCGCCTGAGCAGCCCCGCCTACTCGGGCAGTTACTACCAGCCCCATGTCGATGGGCTGGGCTCAGAGCTGATGGAGCTGTGCCTGCCGCTGAGCACGGGCGGGCGTGCCTCGGGCTACTTGATCGCCACCTATGCGCTGCAGTCGGTGCTGGCCGACATGGTGGGCGCCAGCCTCACGCGCAGCCAGGAGGCCTCGTTCACCGAACCCGACGGCACCCGCCTGGCCGTGCTGGGCGCCTCGCGCCGGGGCTCGCGCATGTTCACCGCGCAGCAGCTGCTGGACTTGCCCGGCACCACGCTGGTGTTGCGCATGGACACCTGGCACACCGCGCCCAGCGTGTTCCCCAACGTGCTCACGGCGCTGGTCACGGCCATGTCGATTGCGCTGGTCACGGTGATGTGGGTGCTGGTGCGCGACAACCGCCGCCGCCTGCGTGCCGAGCGCGACCTGGGCGACGCGCTGGCGTTTCGCAAGGCCATGGAAGACTCGCTGGTCACAGGGCTGCGCGCGCGCGACCTGCAGGGGCGCATCACCTACGTGAACCCCGCGTTTTGCGAGATGGTGGGCTTCACGGCGCAAGAGTTGATGGGCCACAGCACTTCGGCCCCCGCCTCCGCCTTGTATTGGCCGCCCGAGCGGGTGGAGGAGTACCGCCAGCGCCAGGCCATCCGCTTTGCGGGCAACACGCCACCGCGTGAAGGGTTTGAGTCCGAGTTCATGCGCAAGGACGGCACCCGGTTTCCGGTGCTCATCATCGAGGCCCCACTCATCAACGCGCAAGGCCTGCACACCGGCTGGATGAGCGCGTTTTTGGACATCAGCGAGCAGCGGCGCGTGGAAGAGCTCTCGCGCGCCTCGCAAGAGCGCCTGCAGGCCACCGCCCGCCTGGCCACGGTGGGCGAGATGGCATCGCTGCTTAGCCACGAGCTGAACCAGCCCCTGGCCGCCATCTCCAGCTATGCCACGGGCTCGTTGAACCTGCTGGAGCCACCGTCAGCCACCGACCCCCAGCCCAGCGCTGAAAGCCTGCAGGACGTGCGCATGGCCATGCGTCAGATTGCCCGCCAAGCCGAGCGCGCGGGCCGCGTCATCAAAAGCGTGCATGACTTTGTGCGCCGCCGTGACCAGGCCCGCGAGGCCGTGCCTGCGCAGCAGTTGGTGGACGCCATCTTGCCGCTGGCCATCTTGCAGGCGCGCAAGCTGGGCGTGCGCGTGCACACCATGGTCGAGCCTGGTCTGCCCCCCGCGCTGTGTGACCGCACCATGGTCGAACAGGTGCTGCTCAACCTGGCCCGCAACGCCATGCAGGCCATGGACGACCCGACCATCCACACGCGTGTGCTGGACATCCGCGTCAAGCGCGCAGCGTCGAACAGGCACAACGTCTGGCTGGAGTTTTCGGTCACCGACTGTGGCAGCGGCATCCCAGACGAGGTGGCGCAAAAGCTGTTCACCCCCTTCTTCACCACCCGCACCGAAGGCATGGGCCTGGGCCTGAGCCTGTGCCGCACGGTGGTGGAGCAGCATGGCGGCTATCTGGGGTTTGCGCCCCACGAGCCCCGTGGTACGGTATTCACCTTCACCCTGCCCGCCCACCAACCTTCCAAGAGCTGATCCTGATGGAACCCGTATCCAACGCGACTGTGTACATCGTGGACGACGACGCTGGCGTGCGCGAAGCGCTGGCCTGGCTGCTGCGCTCGCGCCGCCTGCCCAGTGAATCGTTTGAAAGCGCCGAAGCGTTCGACGCCATGCTGCAGACCCGCTCGCCCCAGCGCCAGCCCTGCTGCCTGCTGCTGGATGTGCGCATGCCTGGCCTGAGTGGCCTGGCGCTGTTTGACCTGCTGGCAGCGCGCGGCGACCTGCAGACCATGCCCGTCATCTTCCTGACCGGCCATGCCGATGTGCCCACGGCGGTGGACGCCGTCAAGCGCGGCGCCTTTGACTTTTGCGAAAAGCCGTTTTCTGACAACGCGCTGGTGGACCGCATCGAACAGGCCCTGGCCCAGTCGGGTGAGCAGCTGGCCCAGCTGCGCGAGCGCAGCGACCTGCAGGTGCGCCTGAAGGACCTGACCGAGCGCGAGCGTGACGTGATGGACCTGGTGGTGGCAGGGCTGCCCAACAAGCTGATCGCCGACCAGCTCGACATCAGCGTGCGCACGGTGGAAGTGCACCGCTCACGCGTGTTCGACAAGATGCAGGTCAAGTCGGCCGTGGAGCTGGCCAACCTGCTGCGCTCCAGCCACTGAGCGCAGCGCCGCTTCAGCGGGGGCGCTCACCCACAAAGATTTCCACCCGCCGGTTGCGGGCGCGCCCGTCGGCCGTGTCGTTGCTGGCAATGGGGTGGCGCTCGCCCACACCATCGATGGCAATGCGGCGCCCGTCCACGCCGCGCGCCACCAGGTAGCTGCGGGTGCTGGCCGCGCGGTCCACCGACAAGGGGTTGTTCACCGCATCGCTGCCCGTGCTGTCGGTGTGGCCTACGATGCGCACGTCCGAGTAGGGGTTGTTGCGCAGCCCGGCGGCAAACTGGTCCAGCACCGGCGCAAAGTTAGGCTGGATGTCAGAGCGGCCCACCGCAAACGAAATGTCGCTCGGAACGTTCAGCATCAGCTGGTTGTCGGCCGTCTGCGTCACGGCAATGCCCGTGCCTTGGGTGGCCTGCTCCATCTCGCGCTTTTGGCGCTCCATGTTCTGCGACCAGATGTACGTGCCCAGGGCCCCGACCCCCGCACCCACCACGGCGCCCGTGCCTGCGTTGCCGCCGGTGGCCGATCCAATCACCGCCCCGGCCAGTGCACCAATGCCCGCGCCCGTGGCGGTGCGGCGCTGGGTGTCGTCCATGCTGGCGCAACCTGTGGCCAAGATGACGACGGCACTGACGCCCAGAAGAATGTGTTTGCGCATGTGTGTACTCCTTGAAAACCGAGCCAGCGCCCCACGAAAACTGTACGCGTTCAGGTTTGAGTACGCATGCCGGATGCTGCGATGGTCAGGCCAGCCCAGGGCCTGCGCCATCAGCCTGCTGGCCAAGGGGATGTAGGACGGTGCCTTGCCCCCGCGCAGCCCGTCAGTGGGGTGAGGAGGGCGAGGAGGGTGGCGGTGGCCCGCCCTGGTCGTCTGGAGGGGGCGGCGGCTTGAGCTCGCCGCCCTTGCGGCCGGAAAACATCGTCCACCACACAATCGCAACCAACACCACCAGCGCCAGCAGCGCTTCAAGCAAAATCAGCCCCATGAAATTGACACTCCTGCGCCTGGTTGCAACGGCGCTGATTGTAGGAACGCTCGTCGCCTGCTCCACCCCGCCCGCCCCATCCCCTTCGTACCCTGGGGGCATGCCTGCGCCCCGGCCGACCGGGCCTTATGCCGTGCCCGGCGACACCGGCCCGCTGCCCCCGCCCCTGGCCCAGCCCAAAAGCCGCTGGACACCCGTGCGCTGGGGCGAATTGCCTGGCTTTGCCGACGACGCCCTGCACGAAGCCTGGAACGCCTGGATCAAGAGCTGTGAGCGCCCCGTGGCCCCCTTCACCGCCCTGTGCAGCGAGGTGCGCCAACTCAGCATTGCCACCGGCGAAGAGCAGCGCGCCTGGATGGTGGCCCGCCTGCAGCCCTACCGCGTGGAAGCCACCGACGGCAACCCCGACGGCTTGCTCACCGCGTACTACGAACCCCTGATGGATGCCGCCCGCCAAAGCGGCAACGGCTTCAACGTGCCCATCTACCGCACGCCCGCAGGCTTTGGCGCTCGCAAGCCCTGGTACACCCGCCAGCAGATCGAAACCCTGCCCGAAGCCCAGGCCGCCCTGCAAGGCCGCGCCATCGCCTGGCTGCGCGACCCGGTTGAATCGATGGTGCTGCACATCCAGGGCTCGGGCCGCCTGCGTATCACCGAGGCCGATGGCTCGACCACGATGCTGCGGGTGGCCTACGCGGGCACCAACGACCAGCCCTACGGCAGCATTGGCCGCTGGCTGCTGGACCAGGGCTACACCCGCGATGCCACCTGGCCCGGCATCCGCGCCTGGCTGGCCGCCAACCCGCAGCGCACCAACGAGCTGATGTGGACCAACCCGCGCTACGTCTTCTTCAAGGAAGAACCCCTGGTGGGCATGGACGCAGGCTTTGGCCCCAAGGGCGCGCAGGGCGTGCCCCTCACGCCCGGCCGTTCCATCGCGGTGGACCGCCAGAGCATCCCCTACGGCACGCCCGTGTGGCTGGCCTCCAGTGGCCCGCAGGTGCAATTGAGCCGCCTGGTGCTGGCGCAAGACACCGGCAGCGCCATCCTGGGCGCGGTGCGGGCGGATTACTTTACGGGCTGGGGCCCGGAGGCCGGCGACATCGCCGGGCGGCTCAAGCAGAACCTGCGGCTGTGGGTGCTGTGGCCTAAGTAAATGTTGAATCTTTTTGGCTGCTAGCGCCCGTCAATTAAGCGCTGGCAGCTATTAAATGCATAGTGCATTGGCGGCCTACGCGCAGGAACATGTGCAGGGGTGGGCGCGGTGTCACGCCGCTTTCACCGGCCGTGCCTAGCATCCAGCGCTTTACGTTTTGCCGCTCGGATCGCCCATGCCCTTCGCCCGTTTTCTCCCCGCGCCCTCCCTGCCCGGTGCGCGCTTGCGCCTGACCTCCATCGCCGCGTTGCTGGCCTTGTCTGCCTGTGGGGGTGGCGGGGGCGATGAGTCTGTGGCCCCGGCCATGCCGCAGGCGTTGGGCGTGACCGACACGGCGCCCGTGCCCACCGTGACGGCTTTTGTGGACGCTGCCGCCACCAACCAGCGCGGCGATGCGCGCTATGCGACGCTGCAAACCAACGCGGGCGTGCGTTTGCTCTCCGGCTTTTTGGAGGTGTGGGAGCCCAGCACCCGGCTGGTCGATGCGGGGCAGACCGCACCGGCTGTGGAGGGGTTCCCGGCGGTCGTGGCCTCCACTTGGAGCGGTATCCCTGGCGATGCCACGGATGGCAAGGTCAAGAACGCAGCGGTGCACAAAGAGAACATCGACTTTGTGGTGCGCACAACCGTGGCGCGCACGGCCGCCCAGTCATTGGCCGCCTACATGGACGACCGCCGTGGCAAGAACTACAGCGTGACCGACGGCATGGGCCCGCTCACCGACGCGTGGCGCAAGGCCGCTCGCCAGACCACCACCATCACGGGCGTGCCTGCCGATGCGACCACCGTGAAGTACGAGGACGGCGGCAACAACACTGGCATCTCGGGCGACACCAACCCCGAATTTGGCCGCGTGATTGCCTTTGTGGAAAGCATGGGGGCCAACGCCTCCACCGAACCGGCCAAACGCTTTTACAAGTACGCCCGCCCCTGGCGCTGGAGCGCGGACGTGAAAGTGGAGCCCACGCTGCTGCCCGCGCGCAGCAGCACTGCGGCCACCGATGGCGGCTACACCAGCGGCCACAGCGCCGAGGCGGTGCGCAACGCCGTGGCCATGGCCTATCTGGTGCCCGAGCGCTTTCATGAAATGCTCGCACGCGGGCTGGAGCTGGGCGAAAACCGCATCCTCGCCGGCATGCACTCGCCGCTGGATGTGATCAGCGGGCGCCTTCTGGGCCAGGCCTCGGCCTTGGGCAATATTGCAGCGGCCTCCAAAGACACGCGCACCGCCGCCTACAACCAGGCCCACCAGACCTTGATGGCCGCTGTGGGGGCCACCACGCCCGCGCAGTTCGCGGCCTTTGCCCGCAGCCAGGGCACGGACAAGGACCGCTTTGCCGATTACGCGGCCAACCAGCTCCATTACCAGCGCCGTCTGGTGTTCGGCTTCACGCCCATCGGCAGCACCACGCTGCCCGCAGTGGTGCCCAAGGGGGCGGAAGTGCTGCTGGAAACGCGCCTGCCCTACCTGAGCGACGCGCAGCGCCGTGTGGTGCTCAAAACCACCGCATTGCCCTCGGGCTACCCCGTGATGGACGACGCCGAAGGCTTTGGCCGCCTCAACCTGTTTGCCGCAGGCAGTGGCTACGGTGCGTTCGCGGGCGACGTGGAGGTGACCATGGACGCCGCCTTGGGCGGCTTTCACGCCCTGGACGTGTGGCGCAACGACATCAGCGGTGCAGGCAAGCTGACCAAGCGCGGCAGCGGCACCCTGGCCCTGGCGGGTGCCAGCACCTACACCGGTGGCACCGAAATCGCTGCAGGCACCGTGCGCGCCGACACTGCCAAGGCCCTGGGCCAAGGCGCTGTGTATGTGGCAGGCGGCACGCTGCTCACCAACACCACGGGCGCTGTGGAGTTGCCCGGCGGCCTGACCCAAACCGCCACCGGCACCCTGGCCCTGCAACTGGGCGCGGCCGATGCAGGCACCCTCAGCACCGCAGGCGTGGCCACCCTGGCTGGCCCGCTGGCGGTCACCTTCCGCCCCGGTTTCACGCCCAAGGCGGGCGACACGCTGACGCTGCTGCGCGCCAAGCGTGTGCAGGGCACGTTCAGTGCCATCACCGTGGCGGGCTTCAAGGCGACGGCGGTGTACAACGGAGACAGCGTGCAGTTGGTGCTGAGCAACTGAAGGAGGCAACGCGCCCGGGGGGTTGGGGCCCTCCGGGCCTGCGGTTTGGAGGGGCAGGCCCTTGCGCTGTTGGTGCTGTGATGGGCGCAGCCCTGTGCAGGCGGTGATAAGGTGTTTTTTAAGTGATTTGTGGCTGTGGAGCTTATGAAATGGGCGCGGGAAGCTATGAAATTGAGAGCGGTTTGCGGGCAGCCATGGACTGGCTAAGGACGAGTTTGCGCAAGCCGGTGCAGCCCTACGCCCGTTCGGGCTGAGCTTGTCGAAGCTGCGGCTTGTGCGCTAAGCGAGCCACATGCCTGTGCTGAGGGCGGGAGCCGGGGAGTGCGCCCGGCGGCGCAGTAACTTTCTTTCGCGTCGCCGAAAGAAAGTCACCAAAGAAAGGGCGACCCCACTGTCTGCGTCCCCAGCGCTGCGCACTGGGGCAACCTGCGGTGCTCGCGTCCAGCGGGATCTCGCTCAAACTCGCTTCGTTTCACTGCGCTCAAACAGTCGCGAGCCCTGATCCGCTGGCCGCTGCGCTCCTCGGCGCATACAGAGGGGATGGATGCCGAACAGCCAAACATCCACTCGGGCCATCGCTGCGCTCGGCCTGGGGCCCAGGCTACAGCGGTGCTCAGGGGCAGGGCACCTTGGTGGCGTCGGTTTCTGTGCGCGGGGGCGTTGCAGAGGCACCCGCCACCGCCGCAGGGGGCACGGTCTCGGTGTGCAGCCGCTCGCCTTCGATGCGATAGGCGTATTCGCGCGTCGCGCTGGCCATCTCTGTCCTCACCGTGCTGCCCGCCAAGGTGGTGGCGTACACCTGGGGGCGCACGATCTGGTACTGGTATGTGGTGGTGGCCAGGCCCCGGGTGGTTCTGCAGGTCGATTCGAACTGCTCCTCCTTGAACTGCAGGGTGCAGCGGCCAGAGCGGTCTTCGAGCTTTTGACCGTCTGCCGTGTGCAGCACGATGGTGGCGGCGCGCCAGCAGCCGAGCAAGGCGGGGTCTGGGGCAATGGCGTGGGCCCAGGAGGCGGTGCAGAGCAGGCAGAGCAGCCAGTGAGAGTGAGCGATGCGGTTCATGGGCCGTGATTTTCAACGGGGTTGGGCATTGGCGCTATGGCGTCTGACAAAGCAGGCGGATTGCTATGTTATTGATAGCTTTTGGCGCTTTATGGATAAGCGCTAGAGCCTGAAAACGCTAAAGATCCTCACCGTTCCACTGTCCACCGCGTCACCGTCGGTGGTGCATCGCCGGTGTGGAAGACCGGCTTGCGTTTGCGCAATTGCTTTGAACGGGTTCTTAAACGGCGAACCATCCTGTGGGGTATTGGTTGACCATGAACTCCACAAATGCCTTCACCTTCGGGCTTTGTAAGCGGCGAGACGTGTGCATTACCCAGAGCTGGGTTTCCTTGCCCGCAATGCCCCAAGACACCAACTCTCGTTTTTCCAGGTGGCCTGCGATGATGGACTGCGGCAACAACGCGACTCCTGCCCCCGCCACCACCGCGTCGCGGATCGATAACAGCGAAGACAGCTTGAGCACGGGTTGGGGTTCATAGGCGATCTGTCCCTCGCGCACCGACCAGACTTCCCCTTCCCGATAAGTGGGCATCACCACGGCAGGAATGGGGGTTGGCTGGCCCGCACTTGCCTGCGGAATTCGCACCGATGGGGCCGCAGCAAGGACCAGCCTGTCTTTGGCGAAACACCTGCCGACGAGAGAGCCATCCTCTTTCGGATTGACGCGGATCGCAACGTCAAAGTGCTCTTCCACCAGGTCGGTCAAACGGTCCTCCGAGACGACTTCGATCTGCACCTCTGGGTGCAAGACTCTGAACCGCGCAGCCAGCAGCCCCAGCGCGACTTGTGAAAACAGCAATGGCGCCGCAACGCGAAGGTGTCCTCGGGGCGCGGTGAGGCCTTCCCGTGCGGCCCTCACGGCCTCTTCAATGTCTCGCATGGGGCCGGAGGTCTGGGCGAACAACAGCTTGCCCGTCTCCGTGAGCTCAAGACTTCGGCCGCCTCGTTCGATGAGGCGCATCCCCAGCGCGTCCTCAAAGTCTGCAAGCCTGCGCGAAAGGGTGGCCTTGGAGCGTCCGCTGGCACGGCTGGCTTTGCCAAACCCACCGTGAGCGGCCACGAGCTGGAAGTCCTGAAGGGCATCGAGGTCCATGGGAGTCTCATTTTTGAAACGACCAGTATAAATTTTGGAGTCTATGCGAGGAAATTGAGACGAAATACAGTCCATTCACCCCAACCCAACCTTCTGGAGAAATTGAAATGACCATCCTCGTTACAGGCGCTACAGGCCGCGTCGGCCGCCATGTTGTCGAACAACTCTCTGTGCGTGGCGCCGCTGTTCGCGCCTTGACCCGTGACCCCGCCAAGGCCCACTTTGCGGCGGGCGTGGAAGTCGTCGTAGGCGACCTGCTGGACATCGATGCAATGCGCAGTGCCCTGGCCGGAGTCAAGACGCTCTTTTTGTTGAACGCTGTGACGGGCGATGAGTTCACGCAAGCGATCATTGCGCTGAACCTCGCCCGCGAGGCAGGCATCGACCGGGTTGTCTACCTGTCGGTGTTCGATGCAGACCGTGCGGTGAACGTGCCGCATTTTGCGGTGAAGCACGGCGCTGAGCGGATGCTGGAAGCCCTGGGTTTCAGCGCCACGATCTTGCGACCCACCTACTTCATTGACAACGAAGTGATGATCCAGGGCGTGGTCAAGGATTACGGCGTCTATCCGATGCCGATTGGATCGAAGGGCGTTGCCATGGCCGATGCGCGTGACATCGCTGAAGTGGCTGCGATGGAATTGATTCGCCGTGACCAGGCGCCTGGCAAGTTGCCGCTGGAGACGATCAACATCGTGGGGCCTGACACGCTGACCGGCGCGGATGCGGCCGCCATCTGGAGCGAAGTGCTGGGTCGCCCGATTGCCTACGGCGGCGATGATCCGAGCGGCTTTGAAGCCAACATGGGCCGTTTGATGCCGAAATGGATGGCGTATGAAATGCGGGTCATGGCCGAGCGCTACGTCAGTGACGGCATGGTCCCGCGAGAGGGCGACCGCGAGCGTCTGGTAAAGATCCTCGGACGGCCTTTGCACTCTTACCGCGACTTTGTAGCCAAAGTGGCTGGTTAAACGACCTCGCTACGGTGGGGCCGGGAGCCTCTTCGTATGCCTCCCCATGCTGTGAGGCGTGTCCAATGCGGCTTGGGCCCCTGTGCATGCAGCGAAGGCTCACCGCTCTACCGTCCACCGCGTCACCTTGGGCGGCGCATCGCCGGTGTGGAAGGCCAGCTTGCGCTCGCGCAGGGCCACGTCGGAGGCGGTCACGCGGTCGAAGCGGCGCAGGTGCTCGGTCCACGATTCGTCTTCGATGCGCTCCACATACCGCGTCGGGTTGCTGATGTCGTGCAGCAGTTGCCAGTCCAGCGCGCCCTGGCGCAGGCGGCTGCGGCGGCTTTCCTGCATCACGGCGCGGAACTCGGGGGCGCGCGGCGGGTGGATGAAGTATTCGATGGTGACGACCACATGCCCTGCCTCGGGCGGCGTGGGGGCGGTGGGGGCCTTGAAGGCGCGTGAGGGGCTCAGGTCTTCCTCGATGGAGCGGTCGGCCGCCAGGTGCTGCACCACGGCCATCACGATGCCACCGCTCACGGCGGCAATCCCTAAGCTGGTGTGCACATCGGTGAGCGAGGCCACCTGGCCCCACAGGGCGGCGCCTGCGGCGGTGGCACCCATGATGCTCATTTGGTAGATGGACATGCCGCGCGCCCGCACCCAGTTGGGCAGGGCCAGCTGGGCCGATACGCTCAGGGTGTTGGCGGTGGTGATCCAGGCCATGCCGCCCAGCACCATGGCGGGCACGGCCACGTAGACATTGGGGGCCCAGGCCATGGCGCCGGTGGCGGCGGCTTGCAGCAGCGTGCCACGCAGCACCAGCACATCGCGCGGCATGGCCTGGCGCAGGCGGGGCAGGAACATGGCGGCCACGATGGCGCCCGCGCCCATGCTGGCCAGCAGCAGCGTGAAGGTGCCTGCGCCGCCGCCCTCCAGCCCCTTGGCCACCAGCGGCAGCAGGGCCATGAGGGCCGTGGCGTGCAAGAAGAAGACGGAGATGCGCCACAGCACGGCGCGCATGCGGGGCGACTGGCGCACAAACTGCACGCCCACGCGCATGGCGCTGGGCAGGCGCTCACGCCCCAGCGGGCTGGGCACGTGCTCGCGCTTCCAGCGCATGATGACGAGGCCCGAGAGCACCGACAGCACGGCGTTGAGCACAAACACCCAGGCGCTGCCCGCGCTGGCAATGATGGCGCCCGCCAGCAGTGGGCCCATGATGCGCGAGGCGTTCATGGCCACGCCGTTCAGAGCCAGGGCTGCAGGCAGCTGCGGGCGGCTGACCAGCTCGGGCACGATGGCGGCAAACACCGGCCAGCGCATGGCCAGCCCAATGCCGTTGGCAAAGGTGAGGGCCAGCAGCAGCGGGGCCGACATGCCGCCCGAGACGATGGCAAAGGCCAGCACCACGGCCACGGCGGCCACCCAGAACTGCGTGGCCATGAAGTAGCGGCGCCGGTCCAGGATGTCGGCCAGTGCGCCGCTGGGCAGGCCCAGCAAGAACACGGGCAGGGTGGAGGCGGACTGCACCAGCGCCACCAGCACGGGCGAGGTGGTCAGCGTGGTCATCAGCCAGGCGGCCGCCACGTTGTTCATCCACATGCAGGTGTTGGCCGCCACCCAGGTCAGCCACAGCATGCGGAACACGGGCACCGACAGCGGGGCGAAGGGCGAGAGCGAGGCGTCGGAGTGGACGGCCCCGGCGGCAGCGCTTTGGTCCAGGCTGTGCTGGGCCGATTCTTCGGTGCCCTGGGCGAGGGCGGCACGCTCGGCGGCGCTCAGCGTGGGGGTGTGGGCCGGGGTGGGGGCATCGCCTGCGGCGGTGGGCGTGGGGCCGCTGGGGCTGTCGTGGTGGGGCTGGGGTGGCATGTGCGCTGATTGTGCGATGTCTGACCTCATTGTGCCCAGCGCAGGCGTGGCGACCCGGCTTGTGCCATGGGCTTGGGGGATCGGTGAATTCAAAGAAAAAAGGGCTCTGGCGCTTATCTATCAAGCGCTGAAAGCTATCAAAATAGGAGCAATATCGGGCTTAACCCAGCCAGGGGCAAGCCTGGGCTGGCTCAGCGGGGCTTGGGCTGCGTCAGGTGCGCCAGCGGCAGCGCGCCGCTGGCCTTGACCTCGCCCAGCGAGAAGCTGGTGTGCATGTCTTTCACGTTGGGCAGGTTCAGCAGCACATCGCGCGCAAACTGCGAAAAGCTGTCCAGGTCGCGCGCCACCACCTGCAGCTCAAAGGTGCCGGTGCCGCTGATGTAGTGGCAGGCCACCACTTCGGGGATCTGGCGGATGGCTTCTTCCATGGCGCGGGTGAGGTTGCCGGTGCTGCGGTCGGCGTCAAGCCGCACAAAGGCCAAAACGCCCAGGCCGATCTTGTGGCGGTCGATCTCGGCGCGGTAGCCCTTGATGAAACCGGCCTCTTCCAGTGCTCGCACCCGCCGCCAGCACGGCGCGGCAGAAAGGCCCACGCGCTGGGCGAGTTCGGCATTGGTCAAGCGGGCGTCGGCCTGCAATTCTTGCAAGATGGCGAGGTCGTATTTGTCTAAATTGTTCATGTTTCTGTAATTTTAAGAAAGATCCTTTCTGAATCAAGGGTAAACACGGCATAAAAACGAAAGCACATATCCAGCGCCTCTGCCTAAACTGCCCGGAGCCATCTATTTCGACGCCCGCTGCTGCCCACAAGGTGTGGCAGGGCCGCCATCCCCCACGGAGACAGCCATGAACGCCCCCTTGCCCGAATCGATCCGCAAAGCCCTAGAGACGGTCACTCTAGAAGACAAATACACCTTAGGTGAGGGGCGTGCCTTCATGAGCGGCGTGCAAGCCCTGGTGCGCCTGCCCATGTTGCAGCGCCAGCGCGATGCGGCGGCGGGGCTCAACACCGCCGGTTTCATCAGCGGCTACCGGGGTAGCCCGCTGGGCACGTACGACCAGGCCCTGTGGGCCGCCAAGAAGCACCTGGCCGAGAACCACATCGTCTTCCAACCCGGTGTGAACGAAGAACTGGGCGCCACGGCGGTGTGGGGCACGCAGCAGCTCGACCTGTACCCGCAGAGCAAAAAGTACGACGGCGTGTTCGGCATCTGGTACGGCAAGGGCCCGGGCGTGGACCGCTGCTCGGACGTGTTCAAGCACGCCAACATGGCGGGCACCGCCCAGCACGGCGGCGTGATCGCCATTGCTGGCGACGACCACATCAGCAAGAGCAGCACCGCCGCGCACCAGAGCGACCACATCTTCAAGGCCTGCGGCACGCCGGTGTTTTTCCCGAGCAGCGTGCAAGAGATTTTGGACATGGGCCTGCATGCGTTTGCCATGAGCCGCTTCTCGGGGGTGTGGTCGGGCATGAAGACCATCCAGGAGGTGGTCGAGTCGTCCAGCAGCATCCACATCGACCCCGACCGCGTGAAGATCATCCTGCCCGAGGACTTTGCGATGCCGCCGGGCGGCCTGCACATCCGCTGGCCTGATGCGCCGCTGGAGCAGGAAGCGCGCCTGATGGACTACAAGTGGTACGCGGCCCTGGCGTACATCCGCGCCAACAAGCTCAACTACAACGTGATCGAAGGCAAGCAAGACCGCTTCGGCATCATCGCCAGTGGCAAGGCCTACAACGACACGCGCCAGGCGCTGGTGGACCTGGGCCTGGATGACGACACCTGCCGCAGCCTCGGCATTCGCGTGCACAAGGTCAATGTGGTGTGGCCGCTCGAAGCCACCATCACCCGCGACTTTGCGCAGGGCCTGCAAGAGATTTTGGTGGTGGAGGAAAAGCGCCAGGTCATCGAGTACCAGATCAAGGAAGAGCTGTACAACTGGCGCGCCGATGTGCGGCCCAATGTACTGGGCAAGTTTGACGAGGTGGAAGGGGACAACTCGGGCGGCGAGTGGAGCATGCCCAACCCCAGCCAGAACTGGCTGCTGCGCCCCAAGGCGGACCTCACGCCCGCCATCATCGCCAAGGCGATTGCCAAGCGCTTGAAGAAGCTGGGCGTGCCTTCAGACATCGTGGCCCGCATGGAGGCGCGCCTGGCCATCATCGAGGCCAGCGAACGCGCCATGACGGAGTTGAAGGTGGACACCGGCGAACGCGCCCCGTGGTTCTGCAGCGGCTGCCCGCACAACACCAGCACCCGCGTGCCCGAAGGCTCGCGCGCCGTCGCCGGCATTGGCTGCCACTACATGGTCAACTGGATGCCCGACCGCCGCACCAGCACCTTCACGCAAATGGGTGGCGAGGGCGTGACCTGGGTGGGCCAGCAGCCCTTCTCTACCGACGCCCACATCTTTGCCAACCTGGGCGACGGCACCTACTTCCACAGCGGCCTGCTGGCCATTCGCCAGAGCATTGCGGCGGGGGTGAACATCACCTACAAGGTGCTCTACAACGACGCCGTGGCCATGACCGGGGGGCAGACGGTGGGTGAGCGGCCCGAGGGGCACAGCGTGCTGCAGATCATGAACAGCCTGAAGGCCGAAGGCGTGGCCAAGCTCGTGATCGTGACGGACGAGCCGCACAAATACGACGGCGTGGCCCTCGCTGACGGCGTGACGGTGCACCACCGCGACGAGCTGGACACCATCCAGCGCCAGTTCCGCGAGATCAAGGGCTGCACCACCATCATTTACGACCAGACCTGTGCCACGGAAAAGCGCCGCCGCCGCAAGCGCGGCAAGCTGGCCACGCCCGACAAGACCGTGGTCATCAACGACCTGGTGTGCGAGGGCTGCGGTGACTGCTCGACGAAGTCGAACTGCCTCTCGGTGGAGCCCGTGGAGACCGAGTTCGGCCGCAAGCGCCGCATCAACCAGAGCACTTGCAACAAGGATTACTCCTGCGTCAACGGCTTTTGCCCGAGCTTTGTGACGGTGGAAGGCGGCCAGCTCAAGAAGCCCAAGAAGGAAAAGAAGGGCGACCTGTCGGCACTGCCCAACATCCCAGAACCCGTGCTGCCCGTGGCCGAAACCGCCTGGGGCATTGTGGTGGGCGGCGTGGGGGGCACAGGGGTCATCACCATCGGCTCGCTGCTGGGCATGGCCGCGCACCTCGATGGCAAGGGCGTGATCACCCAGGACGCCGGTGGCCTGGCCCAAAAGGGTGGCGCTACCTGGAGCCATATCCAGATCGCCAATCGCCCCGACGCCATCTACACCACCAAGGTCGATACGGCCAAGGCCGACCTGGTGATTGGCTGCGACTCCATCGTGGCCGCGCACAAGTACACGTTGGCTGTGATGCAGCCGGGCCGCACCTTTGTGGCGCTCAACACGCACGGCACGCCCACGGCGGCGTTTGTGAACAACCCGGACTGGCAGTTCCCCGGCGGCAACTGCGATGCCGCCATTGCCGCTGCCGTGGGTGCGGGCGGTGTGGGCAGCTTTGACGCCGAGCAGGTGGCCACCCAATTGCTGGGCGACAGCATCTACACCAACCCGCTCATGCTGGGCTACGCCTGGCAAAAGGGCCGGGTGCCGCTGACGTTCGCATCGCTGATGCGCGCCATGGAATTGAACGGCGTGCAGGTCGAGAACAACAAGGCCGCCTTTGAATGGGGCCGCCGCTGCGCGCACGATCTGGCGGCGGTGCAGGCTTTGTTTCAGGCGGCGCAGGTGATCCAGTTCGTCAAGAAGCCCGCACTGGCCGAGATGGTGGCCAAGCGCATTGAGTTCCTCACCGGCTACCAGAATGCCGCCTACGCCGCTGACTACCAAGTCTTTGTGCAAAAGGTGCAGGCAGCGGAATCGAAGCTGGGCAGCACCACCCGACTGACCGAGGCGGTGGCCCGTTACCTCTTCAAGCTCATGGCCTACAAGGACGAGTACGAAGTGGCCCGCCTGCACACCGACAAGGCGTTCACGGACAAGATTGCGGCCCAGTTTGAAGGCGACTACAAGCTGGTGCACCACCTGGCCCCGCCGATGCTGGCGAAGAAGAACGCCAAGGGCGAGTTGCTCAAGCAAAGCTACGGCCCCTGGATGCGCAAAGCCTTTGGCCTGCTGGCCCGCATGAAAGGCCTGCGTGGCACGGCGCTCGACATTTTCGGCAACACCGAAGAGCGCCGCACCGAGCGCGCCCTCATCGTGGAATACCGTGCCTGCATCGACGAGCTGCTGGAGCGCCTGAGCAGCGACAACCTGGCCCTGGCCGTGGAGATTGCCCGCATCCCTGAAGAGATCCGTGGCTACGGCCATGTGAAGGAGCGCCACCTGCAGGCCGCGCGCCCCAAGTGGAGCGGCCTGATGGCCCAGTGGCGCACCCCTGGGGCCCCGGCCCAACGCCAAGCCGCCTGAGGCGGGCGGCCACCGTGCCGTCGGGTCGGTGGGGTGGCAGGTTTGGGTGCTATTAAATTAATAGCTTCTGGCGCTTATTTATCAAGCGCTAGAAGCTATTTTTGTTGGAATTGCGCGCAACGCTGGCACCCGCCAACTCCCCCAGGCGCATCTGGTCTTGGGCTTGGGCGGGGTGCCGCATACAATGCCCGGTTACCCCATGGCGGGCGCCCTGGCGCTGGCCGTGTGGAATTTCTACCGTTTTGACCATCCGCTGTGGAGTCCCTGCCGTGTTTATTTCTTCTGCTTTTGCCCAGACCGCTCCTGCCGCCGCTGCAGGTGGTGGCGACCTGATGTCTTCGCTGACCGGCATGCTGCCTTTGGTGCTGATGTTCGTGGTGTTGTACTTCGTCATGATCCGTCCCCAGATGAAGCGCCAAAAAGAGCACCGCGCCATGATTGATGCCATCGCCAAGGGCGACGAAGTGGCCACATCGGGCGGCATCATCGGCAAGGTCACACGCCTGTCCGAAGGCTTCCTGCACATCGAAATCGCCAACAACGTGGAAGTGCAGATCCAGCGCAGCGCCGTGGTGCAAGTGCTGCCCAAGGGCACGGTGAAGTAAAGAACCTGAAGTCAGGGCGTGGCAGCGGTTGTCGCTGCCAGCCTTCGTCAGGGGCAGCGGCCACGGCGCCGCCCGCCCCGATAGCTTTCCGTGAGGTAAGAGCGCGATCATGAACCGATATCCGGTCTGGAAGTGGGCGATCCTGGTGATCGTGCTGCTGGTGGGTGCCTTGTACAGCCTGCCCAATTTCTTTGGTGAAACGCCTGCGGTGCAGGTCTCTGCGGTCAAGAGCGGCGTCAAAATTGACGCCGACGTGGCGCAGCGGGTGGAGCAGGCCCTGGCGGCTGCCAGCCTGACGGCCGAGCGCGTGGCGGTGGAAGGCACTTCGGTGCGTGCCCGCTTTGACTCCCTGGAAACCCAACTCAAGGCCAAGGACGCTATCCAGAAGGCCCTGGTGCCCGATGCGAACGACCCGAGCTTTGTGGTGGCGCTCAACCAGATCTCGCGCACCCCTGCCTGGCTCAGCGCCATCCGCGCCCGCCCCATGTTCCTGGGGCTGGACTTGCGGGGCGGTGTGCACTTCATGCTGCAGGTGGACATGCAAGCGGCCCTCACCAAGAAGGCCGAAGCCTACGCCGGTGACATCCGCACCGCGCTGCGCGAAAAGAACGTGCGCCACAACGGTATTTCGCGCGATGGCCAGAACGTCGACATCAAGGTGGCCGACGAGGCCACGCAGACCACAGTGCGCAACCTCATCAGCGACCAGTTTGCCGACCTGCAGGTGGTGAGCCAGCCCGATGGCGATGGCTTGCGCCTGCGCGCCAGCATCAAGCCCGAGGCGGCCCGCAAGGTGCAAGAGCAAGCCGTCAAGCAGAACATCGTTACGCTGCACAACCGGATCAACGAACTGGGCGTGACCGAGCCCGTGATCCAGCAGCAAGGCCAGGACCGCATCGTGGTGCAACTGGCTGGCGTGCAGGACACCGCACAGGCCAAGGACATTCTGGGCCGCACCGCCACGCTGGAAGTGCGCATGGTGGAAGAGAGCACCGAAGCCCGCGCTGCCGAGCAAGGCCGTGGCCCCGTGCCCTTTGGCACCGAGCGCTACCCTGAGCGCAGCGGCCAGTCCGTGATCGTGAAAAAGCAGGTCATCCTGACCGGCGAAAACCTGACCGATGCCCAGCCTGGCTTTGACGGCCAGACGCAAGAGCCCACCGTGAACCTGACGCTGGACGCCAAGGGCTCGCGCATCTTCCGCGACATCACGCGCGAGAACATCGGCAAGCGCATGGCCATCGTGCTGTTTGAAAAGGGCAAGGGCGAAGTGGTGACTGCGCCTGTGATCCGCTCTGAAATCGGTGGCGGCCGCGTGCAGATTTCGGGCCGCATGACCACGGCCGAGGCCAACAACACCGCGCTGCTGCTGCGCGCTGGCTCGCTGGCCGCGCCCATGGAAATCATCGAGGAATACACCATCGGCCCCAGCCTGGGCGCCGACAACATCGAGCGTGGTATCCACAGCGTGGTGTGGGGCTTGGCTGCCATTGCCGCGTTCATGTGCGTGTACTACCTGCTGTTCGGCGTGATCTCCAGCATTGCGCTGGCGGTGAACGTGATGCTGCTGGTGGCCATTTTGTCCATGCTGCAGGCCACGCTCACGTTGCCTGGCATTGCCGCCATGGCGCTGGCCATCGGTGTGGCCATCGACTCGAACGTGCTGATCAACGAGCGCGTGCGCGAAGAGCTGCGCGCCGGGGTGGCACCGCAGGCGGCCATCCACACCGGTTATGACCGTGCGTGGGCCACAATTTTGGACTCGAACGTGACCACGCTGATCGCGGGCTTGGCCTTGCTGGCCTTTGGCTCGGGCCCTGTGCGCGGGTTTGCGGTGGTGCACTGCATCGGCATTTTGACCAGCATGTTCTCGGCGGTGTTCTTCTCGCGCGGTCTGGTGAACCTGTGGTACGGCCGCCAGAAGAAGCTCAAGAGCGTTTCCATCGGCCAGGTCTGGAAGCCTGAGTCGGACGCCACTGCTGTGGCCAAGTCGCAATAAAGGAGGAAGACATGGAGTTCTTCCGCATCAAAAAAGACATCCCTTTCATGAAGCACGCGTTGGTTTTCAACGCGATCTCCTTCATCACCTTTGCGCTGGCGGTGTTCTTCCTGTTCTCTCGCGGGTTGCACCTGTCGGTGGAGTTCACCGGCGGCACCGTGATGGAAGTGGCCTACAGCCAACCCGCTGAGCTAGCCAAGGTGCGCGACACCGTGTCGGGCCTGGGTTATACCGACGTGCAGGTCCAGAGCTTTGGCACACCCCGCGATGTGCTGATTCGCCTGCCCGTGCAAAAGGGCGTGACGTCGGCACAGCAAAGCGAGCAGGTGCTGCAAGCGCTGAAGGCCGGTGATGCCAATGTGGTGCTGCGCCGCACCGAGTTTGTGGGCCCGCAGGTGGGCGATGAGCTGGTGCACGGTGGCCTCATGGCGCTGGGCATGGTGGTGCTGGGCATCGTGATCTACCTGGCGTTCCGCTTTGAGTGGAAGTTCGGCGTGGCGGCCATCATCGCCAACTTGCACGACGTGGTGATCATCCTGGGCTTCTTCGCGTTCTTCCAGTGGGAGTTCTCGCTGTCGGTGCTGGCCGCCGTGCTTGCGGTGCTGGGTTACTCGGTCAACGAGTCGGTCGTGATTTTTGACCGTATCCGCGAAGCCTTCCGCAAGTACCGCAAGATGACGACGCACGAGGTGATTGACCACGCGATCACCAGCACCATGAGCCGGACCATCATCACCCACGCTTCGACCGAGGCAATGGTGCTGTCGATGCTGTTCTTTGGCGGCCCGAGCCTGCACTACTTCGCCATGGCGTTGACCATCGGTATCTTGTTTGGTATCTACTCTTCGGTGTTTGTGGCCGCTGCCATTGCCATGTGGCTGGGTGTCAAGCGCGAAGATCTGGTGTCGGGTCCACGCAAAGAGGCCGATGATCCAAATGACCCCAATGCCGGAGCCGCCGTCTGACCCGGTAATATTGACGCATGCAGACAAACGACTCCCTCGTAGCGCAACGCCGCCTGGCGCGCCAGGCGCGCCAGCGTTTCGTTGAGGGGTTGTGCACCAGTCTGCCGGACCTGGACAAGACAGTGACCGAGTTCCTGTCGGCGCTTATGGCGCAAACAGGCACCCAGCGTGAAATGCAGACCCGGCGCGACGCCTGGCTGCTGTACCAGCAACACCACACGGCCTGGCTGGAGCGCACGGCCAAGACCTGGCGCGATGCGCTGGCCCCCCACTCCAGCAGCAGCCAGGGGCAGGCCGTACTGGGCAGCCAGTTCGAGCTGCTCAGCGACGATGTGGTGGAGAACAAGATCGTCGCTGCCCGCATGGCCATCACGGTGGCTGAGCAGGTGAGCCAGCAGTTTGACTCCTTGCGCCAGCGCACCCAGGTGCTGGAGGGCCAGGACATGGACAGCACCGACATCCTGCGGGTCGAGACGGTGTGCCTGAAGCTGGTGGAGCAATGGGTGGATGCGGGCTTGCCCCGCACCGATTTGCTCACGGTGGTTGACCCGCTGCAGCGCGAGCTGGCCAAGCAGGTCCAAAAGCACTACCAGGCCGTCAACGTGTTTTATGTGGAGCAAGGCGTGGCCATGCCCACGGACATGCGGGGGCGCGTGCGCCGCACCGCTTCGGGTGGCGTGGGTGGGGGCGCTGAATCCTCCGGGGCGGGTGGTTTGGCCTCCCAGGCGCTGGCCCAGTCGCGTGATGCCATGGCGGGCATGCAAGGTGCGCCGGGCGGGCGATGGGGTGGCCCGGCATCTGGCCGGGGCGAGCCTTTGCAACAGCGCCCCATGATGCCCCCCCAGCAAGGGCAGTACATGGCGCCCCACCCGGGCATGGTGGGCGGAGGCTACGGCGCCGCCACGGGCATGACGCCATTGATCCGTGCCCGCCAGCGTGCGCAGGGGGTGATGGGCCAGTTGCGCAAGCTATTGACCCAGCCCGCGACCGGTTTTGACATGGTCAAGGCTCCACCAGCCTCCGCTGCCTTGGCACACGCCTTGTCTGCGCAGCGGGTTCAGGCAGACACGTATTACAGCGGCGTAGCCACTCTCATGGAAGATTACAGTCCCGCTGCCGTGGTGCAGGTGGCTGGTGCCGTGCGCGAACGCTCGGTCGAGCTCAAGAAAAAAGCCGTCACCCCGGGTGAAAAGGCCATCATTGAGGTGGTGGCGCTGATGTTCCAGAGCATCCTGGCCGAAGACCGCATTCCACCCGCCGTGCGGGTGTGGTTTGCGCGCTTGCAGGTGCCGGTGTTGCGGGTGGCCCTGGCAGAGCCCGAGTTTTTCAGCAACCTGGACCACCCTGCACGGCAACTGATTGACCGCATGGGCGCTTGTGTCATGGGTTTTGACGCCACGGCGATCAACGGCAGCGCGTTGGAGGCAGAAATCCGCCGGGTGGTGCAGGTGATTGAGCAGTACCCCGAGACCGGGCGCCGTGTGTTCCAGCTGGTGTACGAAGAGTTTGAGAAATTCCTCTCCAAGTTCCTGACCGAAAAGCAGGCCACGTCGCGCCTGGTGAGCGTGGCCCAGCAGGTGGAGCAGCGTGAGACGCTGGCCATCCAATACACCATCGAGCTGCGGACCATGCTGCGCGACATGCCGGTGCGCGATGAGATCCGTGAGTTTCTCTTCAAGACCTGGGCTGAGGTGCTGGCTTTGTCTGCGGTGCGCGATGGTGCGCAGCATGCGGACACGGTGATGTTCAAGCAGACCGCAGCCGATCTGGTGTGGGCCGCCAGCGCCAAGCCCAACCGCACCGACCGCTCGCTGGTAATCCAGCAACTGCCGGGTCTGCTGCAGCGCCTGCGCCAGGGGCTGACGCTGATTGGTGTGACCGGGGCTGAGCAGGATGCGGGCATCAAGGTGCTGACGGACACCCTGGCCGAAGCGTTCTTATCCAAGACGGCGAGCATTCCGCAAGCGCACATCGAGGCCATGTCCAAGCGCTTGGCCAATTTGGAAGACTTCATCAACGATGCCACTCTGGGCGACATGCCGCTGAATTCCGAAAGCATCGAAATGATGCTGGGCATCGACGCATCCTCGATCTTCGTGATTGCCGACAACGGCGCGCCGGTGGACGACGCCATGGTGGCGTGGGCCCAGGACCTCAAGCCTGGCACTTGGTATACGTTGGACCACAATGGGTCTTCGGCCCAGGTGCAGTACGCGTGGCAGAGCAAGCGCAAGCAGTTGCATCTGTTTGCTGCCGTCGATGGCAGCAGCTACCTGATCCAGCTGCACCGGCTGGCGGCCTATCTGCAGACCGGCCTGCTGGTGGCGCAGGACGAAGAGGGGCTCACCATGCGTGCCACCCGCGATGCCCTGGCCAAGCTGGACGCTAACCCTGAGCGCCTGCTTGACTGAGCTTGCCTGCGTGCACGCAGCACGGGTGAGCGCCCTGTCACACCGCACAGGCTTCGGCCTACTTTGAGCGGCTCCTAGCTGCGCCCCATGCGCTGAAACAGGGCGCCGGGCAGCCGGGCGATGGCGCCGTCCAACTCCAATTCTAGGAGCTGTACTTGCAGGCTGGCCGTGTCCAGCCCTGTGCGGCTGACCAGCGCATCCAGCCCGACCGGGTCGTAGCCCATGGCCTGCAGCAGCGGGCTTTCGGCGGCTGCTGGAGGTGCATTGCTAGCCACCGCCTCGGGTGTGCGCGGGGCTGCAGACCATCGGCACTCTTCCAGAACATCTTGGGCCGACTCGACCAGTTTGGCGCCTTGCTTGATCAGTGCGTGGCAGCCTCGCGATTGGGGGGCGTGGATGGAGCCCGGAATAGCGAACACTTCCCGGCCTTGCTCGGATGCCATGCGGGCCGTGATCAGCGAGCCCGAGGCCAATGCGGCCTCGACCACCAGGGTGCCTTGCGATAGGCCGGAAATGATGCGATTGCGCTTGGGGAAGTTGCCTGCCAACGGCGGTGTGCCCAGCGGGTATTCGCTGACCAGCAGGCCGTGCCGGGCAATGCGGTGGGCCAGTGCCAGATGTTTGCTGGGGTAGACGCGGTCCAGTCCCGTGCCCACGATGGCGATGGTGGCGGCCTGTTCTGAGCCGTGGCCCGGCGCTACATCGGCCAAGGCCCCTTCATGCGCTGAGGCATCTACGCCCAGTGCCAGGCCAGACACGATGGTCAGCCCCGCAGCGCGCAGTGCTTTGGCAAATTGGTAGGCGTTGTCTGCCCCCTGTGCCGTGGGGTTGCGGCTGCCGACCACGGCCAGGCATTGCCCCTCGCTGAAGGGGGTGCCCTGCACCAGGGCTTGGGCGCCCATCACGTACAGCATCAGGGGCGGGTCCTCGGTGTCCAGCATTCTCTGGGGAAAGCGCCGGTCCCCCAGGGTGATGATGTCCCGGGCCACGCCTTCGGGGGTATCGGTCGCTTGCAGCCACTGCCAGGTTTTCTCCAGCAAGTCTGGCCACTCGGCGGGCTGCGTGCTCAGTGCTTGGGCCTGGCGCGGCGTTACCCACTGGCCCAAGACTGCTTCAGGCTGGGCAAAGATGCCTGCAGGCAGGCCAAAGGCCGCCAGCAGCTTGCGCGCAGCCTGGTTGCCAATGCCTTTGGTGGTGGCAAGCCGTAGCCATGCGCCCAGTTCGTCCCGGTCCATAGTTGGCCAATGAGGGTTGGAAGGTTTGTATGGGGGCGATGCAAAACGGGGCCCGAAGGCCCCGTTGCAGCGTGATCAATCGCAGGTTGGACTGCGTTTACTGTGGGTTGACCAGTCGGTCGCCCACCTGCACGCCAGTGCGCACTTCCAGCAGCAGCGCGTACGAGACCTTGTCAAAGGTCAAGAACACCATGGCCAAGCCGTTGTGTTCGCTGGGCAGCTTGATCATTGGCTTGCCGTCAGCTGTCGCGTCCTTGACGAGGTCGCCTTTGGTCAGCAAGGTCAGCACATGCCCTGGCTCAATGCCTTGGGTGGAGCCCATGTTGATGGCCACGACCTGGTTTTGGCCAGCCACCGCTACGTTGGAAGAGCCATAAATGGACACCACGCGGGCGTTCACGTTGGTTTGTGGCTCGTGGGGAATGTAGTTCTTGAAGTTACGGCCGGGCTCAGGAAGCATGCGGTCGCCTGCGCGAATCTCTTCCTTGGTGGCCGTGATGTCCACGGTGGCTGGCACCAACTCTTGCTTGACCTTGCCCTTGCCGTCGCTGACTTCTTCCACGGTTTCGCTGCGGGCCAGTTCGGCATTGCCCAGGTAGCGCGCTTCGTAGCCCAAGATTTCACCCGACACGGGGTCCTTCAGTGCCACGGCATCGCGGAACACGCGGAAGCTGCGGGGGTTGCCCGCCTTGGTGCTCAACTGGGCATTGGCGCTGCCGCGTGCGTACACACGATCGCCTGCGGCCATCAGCACGCGCTGGTCGGTCGTGGCCACCAGGCGGGGCGCTTGTTCAATGGTGGCGGCATCGGCCACCAGGGGCTCGACCAGGAAGGGCGCAATCAGGTGCGACTGGAGGGTGGGCAGGGCCAGGCTGGCCAGGCTGTCGGTGCGTGTGCGCGGCGACAGGCGCACGGTGTCGGAGCCGCCCACGGGCTGGGTGCGCAGGCGCGCATAGCCGTCGGACTTGTCCAGGTACAGCGTTTGTCCGGGGAAGATCAGGTGGGGATTGGGCAGAGCCTTGAGGTTCATGCCCCACAGCTCAGGCCAGCGCCATGGACTCTTGAGGTACATCTTGGAGATGTCCCACAGCGTATCGCCGCGCTTGACGACATAGGTGTCAGGGGCGTTGGGGGCCAACTCGGAGATCGGGATGCCCTTCTCTGACACCTGTTGCGCGGTGCTGCGCTGGGCATCGGAAATCGGGTACTTTTGTGCCAAGGCGGGCGTGCATGCCAAAGCTGCGGCAATGACTGTCAGCGCACCCAAGGCTGTTCGCTGCGCGCTGGAGAAAGTCATCATGTTTTTCCTTTTTTGATGCATTGAGAAACGCCCCCTCACTGACGCCCGGCCACCCATATCAGGCGAGTGGCCAAGCAAAACCATTACAAATCATCTCAGATTCTCTGCTCAAGCCCTTGATTCGGCAACGAATATTGGCCTGCTAGGCAGCGCCTTTGCTCAAAAGTGGCGAAAATAGCGACACTTATTACCTGGTTTCATGGCAATTCTTCCTATTCTCTGTTACCCCGATCCACGCCTGCACAAGGTGGCCAAGCCTGTTGCTGCGGTGGACGAGCGCATCCAAACCCTGGTGGCCGATATGCTGGCCACCATGTACGACGCCCACGGCATTGGCCTGGCCGCTACGCAAATTGACGTGCATGAGCGCGTGGTGGTGATCGACGTCTCTGAAGAGCGCGATCAGCCGCTGGTGCTCATCAACCCTGAAATCACCTGGGCCAGCCCTGAAAAGCAAGTGGGCGATGAAGGCTGCCTGTCTGTGCCGGGTATTTACGATGGTGTCGAGCGTTCTAGCAGCGTGCATGTCAAAGCCTTGAATGAAAAAGGCCAGACGCACACCGTGCAAGCCGATGGCCTTCTCGCTGTGTGTATTCAGCACGAGATGGACCATTTGCTGGGTAAGGTGTTTGTGGAATATCTCTCTCCCCTCAAACGCAACCGCATCAAGACCAAAATGGTCAAACAGCAGCGAGGTAATCGCGAGTGAATACCCAGGTGCCCGCCATCCATGTGGGGGTGCGGGCACTGCGCGCGCGCATGGTTTTGCGTGCGCAGCGGTGGGCATCCGCGGCTGCGCTGTGTGGATTGGGCGTTGCCTGTGCCTTGCTGGTGGGCTGCGCCAGCCCGGCCAAAGAACCCCTGGGTGCCTCGCGCCAAGACGTGGCCCAGCGGTTGGGCCAACCCACGGCGGTGTACCCCCGGGCCGAGGGCGGGGAGCGTTGGCAGTACTCCGAGCTGCCCGCTGGCGTTCAGGTCTACAACCTGGACTTTGATGCCGCTGGCCGCTTGGTGGCCAACGCTGCGGCGCTCACCCAGCAGTGGCTGGAGCAGATTCCCATCGGGCAATGGACTGTGGCCGATGTGCGCTACTGGCTGGGCACCCCGCAGCGCGTAGACCGGGTCGCCCGCTTTGACGGGGAGGTCTGGGTCTACCGCTTCACCCAGTTGTCCGACCCCCGCTTTGCCTACATCCATATCGACCCCTCGGGCACCGTGCGCCAGGTGCTGTTTGTGGACGATGTTTCCAGCGCCCCAGACGACCGCCCATGACGGTGGCCCGGCGGCCCCATTGGGCTGCTTTCTGCTGCGCCACCGACCCCAGAGGGCTGCTGCCCCGCTGACCCGTATTGCGAGAGATACCCCATGAGAGTGATTTTTGCCGGCACCCCCGAATTTGCCCGCGTGGCCCTGGACCGTTTGTTGGCGGCAGGCTTTACCGTGCCGTTGGTGCTGACGCAGCCTGACCGCCCCGCCGGGCGCGGCATGAAGCTGCAGGCATCGCCCGTCAAACAGTGCGCGCTGGAGCATGGCATTGCCGTGGCCCAGCCGCGCAGCCTGCGGCTGGACGGCAAGTACCCCGAAGACGCCGCTGCCGCGCGCGAGGCCCTGCTGACCGCCCAGGCCAATGTGATGGTGGTGGCCGCCTACGGGCTGATCCTGCCGCAGTGGGTGCTGGATTTGCCCGCCAAAGGCTGCCTCAACATCCACGCCAGCGTGCTGCCACGTTGGCGCGGCGCAGCGCCCATCCACCGGGCGATCGAGGCGGGCGATGCACAAACCGGCGTCACCATCATGCAGATGGACGCAGGCCTGGACACCGGCGACATGCTGCTGCTGGAGAAAACCCCCATTGCCGCCACCGACACCACCGCCGTGCTGCACGACCGCCTGGCCACCCTGGGCGGTCGCATGATTGTGGAAGCCCTGGAACTGGCCGCCTGTGGTGGCCTGCAGCCCGTGCCGCAGCCTGCTGAGGGCGTGACCTACGCCCACAAGATCGAGAAGGCCGAAAGCGAAATCGACTGGTCTTTGCCTGCTGCGGCCATTGGCCAGCGCATCCGGGCGTTCGACCCGTTTCCGGGCGCCAGCACCCATTTGCAGGGCGAGGCCATCAAGGTATGGAGCTATGAAATTGATAGCTGCTCGCGCTTATCTAATGAGCGCTACGGCCAGATTTTGGCATCAGGCCCCGAGGGCGTGACGGTGGCTTGCGGCGACGGCGCCCTGCGCCTCACCACCTTGCAGCGTGCGGGGGGCAAGCGCCTGCCCGTGGCTGATTTCTTGCGCGGCTTTCCGCTGCCGGTGGGGCTGGTGCTGGGCGCTGGCGCGGGGGCGGCGTGAGCACGGCAACCCCATCCACCTGGGGGGCCATGGTGCGCCACCCGTCCTTTCGCATGGCCGCCAAAGACATGGCGGGCACCTCGCTGGGCATTGGCGCCTGGGGGCTGGTCACCGGGGTGGCCATGATCAAGAGCGGCATGTCGCTGCCCATGGCAGTGTTCATGTCGCTGGTGGTGTACGCGGGCAGCGCGCAGCTGGCCGTCATCCCGCTGCTCACGGTGGGCGCGCCGCTTTGGGTGGTGTGGCTCACGGCCGCATGTGTGAACCTGCGCTTTGTCATCTTCAGCAGCATGTGGCGCAACTACTTTGCCCACCTGCCACGGCGCTGGCGCCTGGTGATTGGCTACTTCAGCGGCGACGTGATCTTTGTGGCGTTCATGAAGCGCTTTCCGGCACAAACCCCCGAGCCTGACCAAGTGCCCTACTTTGCCGGGGCCGCCTGCACCAACTGGCTGGCATGGCAGGTGCCGTCGTTGTTGGGCATTGCGCTGGCCAATGTGGTGCCGCTGTCCTGGGGCCTCGGGTTTGCGGGCGTGCTGGCGTTGTTGGGGGTGCTGCTGTCGCTGCTGTTTGACCGCGCCACCTGGCTGGCCACGGGTGTGGCGGCCACGGCGGCCATTGCCGCCTTTGCGCTGCCGCTCAAGCTCAACATCCTGGTGGCCATTGCCGCCGCCGTGGCCGTGGGGCTGATGATCGAAGCGGTGGAGCATCGCCGCCGCCACCCCGAGCTGCTGCTGGTGCCTGCCAACGAAAAACTGCCTGCGGACGAAAAACAGCATGTGCGCGACGGCGACGTCGTGCCCGTGCGCGAGGAGCGCCATCCATGAACTGGTCCTGGGTTGAACCCGTCATCGCCATCCTGGGGCTGGCTGTCATCACCGTGGTGTCGCGGTCGTTCTTCATGATCCCCGAGCGCGAGATGGCGCTGCCCGACTGGCTCAAGCGCGGCCTCAAATACGCCCCGCTGGCCGCGCTGTCGGCCGTGATTGCGCCCGAGATCTTCATGGCCCACGGCGAATTCATCCAGACCTTCCAGGACGCCCGCCTGCCTGCCGTGGTCCTGGCCAGCGCCTACTACTTCTGGAAGCGCGGCATCTTGGGCACCATCGTGGTGGGTATGGCGGTGTACCTGCCGCTGCACATCGGCCTGGGCTGGTAGGCGAGGAAGCCCCCTGAGGCGCCCTTGGCGCCTTCCCCCGGAGGGGGCGCACCCGGTGGCCTAGGGATCCTCTGCACAAATCGCCGCGCCGTGTGCATCTGCGGTCTCGGGCGGTCTGCGGCGTTGCAAATACTCGCAATAGCGATGGCTATTGCTGCGTTTTGCGCCTTGCAGCCCATCCCGATCCGCAGCGCACACTTACCGCTCGATTCGGGCAGAGGATCCCTAGCGAAGCCAGTTCCACGGGTGCACTGGCACAGACAGGGGGTGCCCTCTGCTGCGGTTACTAAAATGGCCGCCGCGAGAGCCCTCCTTTCCCTTTACACCTCTGCTATGAACATCCTTCGCTTTTCCGATCTGTGCGCCCAGGGCAAGGCCCGCAACCAGCGCGTCTTCATCCGTGCCGACCTGAACGTGCCGCAAGACGACGCTGGCAATATCACCGAAGACACCCGCATCCGTGCCTCCATCCCCGCCATCCGCATGGCACTGGACGCCGGTGCCGCTGTGATGGTGACCAGCCACCTGGGCCGCCCGACCGAAGGCGAGTTCAAACCCGAAGACTCCCTGGCCCCCGTGGCCCAGCGCCTGGCCGAGCTGCTGGGCCGTGAGGTTCCGCTGGTTGCCAACTGGGTGGACGGCGTGCAAGTGGCCCCCGGCCAGATCGTGCTGCTGGAAAACTGCCGCCTGAACGTGGGTGAGAAGAAGAACAAGGAAGAGCTGGCCCGCAAGCTGGCCGCGCTCTGCGACATCTTCGTGAACGATGCGTTCGGCACCGCCCACCGCGCCGAGGGCACCACCTACGGCATCGCGCAGTACGCCCCAATAGCCTGCGCCGGCCCGCTGCTGTCGGCCGAAATTGACGCCCTGACCAAGGCCCTGGCCCAGCCCCAGCGCCCCTTGGCCGCCATCGTGGCGGGCTCCAAGGTGTCTACCAAGCTCACCATCTTGCAAAGCCTGGCCGACAAGGTGGACCAGCTCATCGTGGGCGGCGGCATTGCCAACACCTTCATGCTGGCTGCAGGCCTGCCCATCGGCAAGAGCCTGGCCGAGCCCGACCTGCTGGATGCTGCCCGCGCCGTGATGGCTGCGATGAAGGCCCGTGGCGCCGAGGTGCCGATCCCTACCGACGTGGTGGTCGCCAAGACCTTCGCGGCCGATGCCCCCGCCACCGTGAAGGCCGCCACCGATGTGGCGGCAGACGACATGATCCTGGACATCGGCCCCGACACCGCAGCCCGCCTGGCCGCCCAGCTCAAGTCCGCAGGCACCATCGTCTGGAACGGCCCCGTGGGCGTGTTTGAGTTTGCCGCCTTTGAAAACGGCACCAAGCAACTGGCCAAGGCGATTGCCGAGTCGCCAGCCTTCAGCATCGCTGGCGGCGGCGACACGCTGGCCGCCATTGCCAAGTACGGCATCGAAAAGCAGGTGGGCTACATCTCCACCGGCGGCGGTGCGTTCCTGGAGGTGCTGGAAGGCAAGACCCTGCCCGCGTTCGAGATTCTGGAAAAGCGCGCAGCCGGAAACTAAGACGACTGGTGCTTCGCTCAAGGCCACCCTGCGGGGTGGCCTTTTTCATGGGCAGACCCACCCGATGCCCATTTCAGCGGCACCCACCTAAAATCACCCCCCATGACCTTCATCGACACACTGCGCACTGCCACCACGCAAAACCAATCCATGCTGTGCGTGGGCCTGGACCCTGAGCCCTCCCGCTTCCCCGCCCACATGCAGGGCGACGCCAGCAAGATTTACGACTTCTGCGCAGCCATCGTCGATGCCACAGCCGATCTGGTCTGCTCCTTCAAGCCGCAGATTGCCTACTTTGCCGCCTACGGTGCCGAAGACCAGCTCGAACGCCTGATGGAGCACATGCGCCGCACAGCGCCGAAGGTGCCCGTGATCCTGGACGCCAAGCGCGGCGACATCGGCTCCACCGCGCAGCAGTACGCCAAGGAGGCGTTCGAGCGCTACGGGGCCGACGCTGTCACGCTCTCGCCCTTCATGGGCTTTGACTCCATTGAGCCCTACCTGGCCTACCACGGCAAGGGCGCGTTTTTGCTGTGCCGCACCTCCAACCCCGGCGGTGACGACCTGCAAAACCAGCGCCTGGCCAGCATCGACGGCCAGCCCCTGGTGTACGAACACATCGCCAAGCTGGCCCAAGGCCCCTGGAACCTGAACGGACAGCTCGGCCTGGTAGTGGGCGCCACTTACCCGCAAGAGATTGAACGCGTGCGCAGCATTGCGCCCACGCTGCCCCTGCTCATCCCCGGCGTGGGCGCGCAGGGCGGCGATGCGGTGGCCACTGTGCGCGCAGGCCTGCGCAGCGACGGGCCCATCATCGTCAACTCGTCCCGCGCCGTGCTCTATGCATCGCAGGGCGCCGACTTTGGCGCGGCCGCCCGTGCCGAAGCGCAGCGCACCCGCGCTGTGCTGGAGGCCGCGCGCAGCGCCTGAGCCCCCGGCCGCAGGCTGTGCCCCTTCCACCCCCTCCAGCGCCAGCCCTTGTGCGTTGTACCCAGGTGCCTTGCCCATGCAACTGAAATGGCTGGAGGACTTTGCCGTGCTGGCGCAGGAGCGCAGCTTCACCCGCGCCGCTGAGATACGCCACGTCACGCACCCGGCCTTTGGGCGCCGCATCCGCGCACTGGAAGCCTGGGCCGGAACGCCGCTGATCGAGCGAGGCGGTGGCCCGGTGCGGCTCACCGCCGCAGGCCAGGCCTTTGTGGACACCGCCGAGCAAATGGCGCGCAACCTGGCCCAGTCGCACGATGAGCTGATGGCCATTGCAGGCCGCCAGGCCCGCACCGTCACCCTGGCCACAGGCCGCACCTTGGCGCGCACCGTGGTAGCCGACTGGTTGGTGCGTTTGCGGCCCCATCTGGCCGATGGGGAGCTGCGCATCCTCACCCGCGCGCTGGCCGATGCGGTGCAAGACCTGCAGCAGGGCGTGGCAGATTTCGCCATCCTCTATCACCACCCCTCGCTGACGGTGCCTTTGGATGGGCGACAGTTTTTGCATGTCGCCCTTGCTACTGACCGGCTCTTGCCCATAGCCCTGGCAGATGCGCATGGCGCTCCGCGCTATCGGCTGGGTGCGGGCA
This sequence comes from Acidovorax sp. 62, assembly GCF_002754495.1. Lineage (NCBI taxonomy): Bacteria > Pseudomonadati > Pseudomonadota > Betaproteobacteria > Burkholderiales > Comamonadaceae > Acidovorax > Acidovorax sp. 62. The sequence goes on along the minus strand of NZ_PEFJ01000001.1, from coordinate 3,819,745 downwards.
GCACAGCGGTGCCGTACATCGCGTTTGGCCGCACGCTCGCGCTGGGGCGTTTGGTGGAGGATCTGCTGGCCCACCACCCCCAGGCCAGCAGCCTGCAGCGGTTGGTGGAATGTGACTCGCCCGATGCGAACTACGAGTACGTGCGCAAAGGTTTGGGGGTGTCCTGGCTGCCTTGGTCCATGGTGCATGGCGACTGCAAGTCGGGCCTCTTGGCGCCTGCCGGTGACAAGAGCCTGGAGGTGAAGTTCGATGTGCGGCTGTATCGCCCCAAGCGCCGGCTCAGCACGCTGGCAGAGGTGCTCTGGTCCACGATTGCGCGCCGCTGATACAGCGCAGTTGCGCGGTTGCCTGCGCAGAGGGTGCGTGGTCCCGCTGGACCGTGCATCAGTTGCTGCGGGGCAGCAGAGCAACCGGCGGCCAGGAGATTCCGGTGCCAAAAATGCACCGTCTCGTGCCATTTAGGCACCACATGGAGGGGCGGCGATTCGGACAATGGGGCACTACCACCCCACACAAGGAAACACGATGCGTCCTCTCTCTATTGCCCGCCGCCAGGGGCTTGTCCGATGTGTTGCCGGTGCACTGGCGTGTGCCGCCGCCGTATCCGCGGCCTGGGCCCAGGCCCCCGCCTACCCCACCAAGCCCATCACCATCGTCGTGGCGTACCCGCCCGGCGGCAGCACCGACCTGATGGGCCGCATGGTGGGCACCGAGCTGTCCACCCGACTGGGCCAGCCGGTGGTGATCGAGAACCTCGGCGGTGCGGGCGGCGCCATTGGCGCGCAAAAGGTGGCCAATGCCCAGCCCGATGGCTACACGCTGCTGGTGGGCGCCAGCAACGAGCTGGCTATCAACAAGCTGGTCACTAAAAAGGTCAAGTACGACATCAAGGACTTCACCGCCATCGGGCTGGTGGCGTCGCAGCCGCTGGTGCTGGTGGCCTCGCCCGCCTCGGGCGTCAAGAATGCGGCCGAGTTCACGCAGCTGGTCGCCAAGAACCCAGGCAAATTCAGCTACGGCAGTTCGGGCGTGGGCACCTCGCTGCACCTGGCGGGTGAGATGCTCAAAGACCAGGGCAAGCTGTTCATGACGCACATTCCCTACCGCGGCGTGGCCCCGCTGACCAACGACCTGGTGGGCAACAACCTGGAGTTTGGCGTGTTCGTCCTCTCCAGCGGCCTGCCCCACATCAAAAGCGGCAAGGTGATTGCCCTGGGCACCACCGAGGCCAAGCGCTCGCCCATCACGCCCGACATTCCGGCCCTGGCCGAGCTGCCCCAGTTCAAGAACGTGGACATTGGTGTCTGGTTTGCGCTGATGGCACCGGCCAACCTGCCCAAGCCCGTCTACGAAAAGCTGCGCAAGGCGCTGACCGACATGCTGCAGTCGCCCGACTTCCGCAAGAAGATGGAAGCCACCGGCTCTGTCGTGGCCTCCCCCGCCACCGATACCGACAAGTACATCGCCAGCGAAATCGCCAAGTACCAGAAGATCGTGCAGTTCGCCAAGATCGAAGAATGACCGCCCACATGAGCACACGCATGGACACCACCGCCGCATCGCCCGGCTTTTCTCTGCCAGTCCCCGACATCAGCGCCTGGCGCGCTGGCAACACCGGGGTCGAGGGGGTTTGGCACTTTGACAGCGGCAAGCCCGGCTGCAGCACCATGGTCAGCGCGCTGGTGCACGGCAACGAGCTGTGCGGTGCCTGGGCCCTCAAGGGCCTGCTGGAGGCGGGGGTGCGGCCCGAGCAGGGCCGCCTCACGCTGGTGTTTTGCAACCTCGATGCGTTTGACCGCTTCGATGCCAGCCAGCACGATGCCTCGCGCTTCACCGACGAAGACCTCAACCGCCAGTGGCTCAACGAACGCATCGAGGCGGGCGACACCCGTGAGCGCCGCCGCGCCGCTGCGCTGCGGCCGTTTGTGCAGCAGGCCGACTGGCTGCTCGATATCCATTCCATGCACGAGCCCTCGGCCCCGCTGCTGCTCACCGGCGTGCAGCCGCGCAACCTGGCGCTGGCGCATGCCATGCGCTCGCCCGAGCACATCGTGGTGGATGCGGGCCACAAAGACGGTGTGCGCATGCGCGACTACGGCCGCTTCGGCCTGCCCGATGCCGAGGCCGGTGACACCCGTTCGCTGCTGATCGAGTGCGGCTTTCATGGCGACCCGGCCAGCCTGCAGGTGGCCCAGGACCAGTGCGTGCGGTTCATCGAGCAGTCTGGCGTGGTCGGTGCACAGGCGCTGGCGCAGCAACTGCCGGGCTGGCGCATGCCCGATGCGCCCCGGCAGTGGGCGCTGGAGGTGACCGGCCCGGTGGTGGCCACCAGCAGCGCGTTCCGGTTTGTGGCGCCCTACACGGGCCTGGAGCTGTTTGAAAAGGCTGGCACCGTGATCGGTGACAACGATGGGGTGCCTGTCACCACCCCTTATGACAACTGTGTGCTGGTGATGCCCTCGGTCCGGCAGGCGCGCGCGGGCGTGACGGTGGTGCGGTTCGCGCAGCGCACGTTGCTGTGACCGGGCATTGAATCTGCGGGGCGGCCAGCGCGGCTGCCGCGTCTATGGGGGCGGTGTGGTTGGCGCTGGCGTGTCTCAGTGGCCCGGGCGTCCGGCCTCTATCTGACCCCGCACCAGTTGGGCCAAGGCCATGTCACCGGGGGTTTCGGGGGTCCACTTGTCTACGGGCCGGGGGGTGCCGGTGTCGTCGGGCGAGACGAAGACGGCCACGCAGTGGGTCACTTCCTGGTAGGCCTCGCCTGGCTGTGGGCCGCTGCGCACTTCGATGAAGATGTTCATGCTGGTGGTGCCGGTGTAGGCCAGGCGGGCCTCGACCTCGACCATGGCGCCACCCACCACCGGGTGCATGAAGCGCAGTCTGCCGTAACTGGCGGCCACGCAGGGGCTCTTGGCCCACTGGTTGGCCACCACGTTGGCGGCTTCGTCAATCCACTTCATGACCACGCCTGCCGACACGCGGCCGCCGGGGCTGTCTGCGGAAGATTCCGCCAGAAAACGCAGGATGGTCGAGGTGGTGGTCATGGGGGCGCTTGGCTCGGGTGGAGCGAAAGAGTTCTCAATCCGCCCCATTATTCATGAGTGCCCTGGATTTGTGCCCGCCGTTGCGATCTTGAAAGTGACCTTTTGTAGCGATACCCCGCGCATCCCGCAGGGCACAGTCTGTTATTTGCTATTAAATATATAGCTGCTAGCGCTTATTGATAAAGCGCTAGGGCCTGTTTTGGCTGTGATGCCTTTGGGCGTCAGGGCCCTGGCGCGCTGATGCCCAGCGCTGCCAGCTCGGCCGCCGTGAACACCCGTGACCTCGTGTGGAATGCCTTGCCCTCCGGCCCCTCCAGCGAGAAGGTGCCGCCGCCATGCCCGTCGAGCACATCGATGATGAGCTGCGTGTGCTTCCAGGTCTCGTACTGGGCTTTGCCGATGTAGAACCGGCAGCTCCCAATGTCACCCAGGTACACATCGCCCGCGCCCATGGTGATTTCACCGGGCAGGTAGCAGTTGGCGGCGCTGTTGTCGCAGCAGCCGCCACTTTGGTGGAACATCAAGTCCTGGCCATGCTTGGCCTGCAGCAAGGCCACCAGCTCCAGTGCAGCAGGCGTGGCCACCACCCGTGGGGGTGGTGGGGTGCCCTGGGTTGCCGTGGCGGCGTCCATGGCCTTCATGGCGTCAGGCCGTCATGGCCCCGCGGAAGATGCCTTCGATGTCGGCCTGCGTGGCCGTGCGCGGGTTGGTCAGGCCACACGCATCCTTGAGCGCGTTGGTGGCCAGCAGCGGAATGTCGGCCTCCTTCACGCCCAGGTCGCTCAGGCACTTGGGGATGCCAATGTCCAGCGCCAGCTGGCGGATGGCGGTCAGGCAGGCCTGTGCGCCCGCTTCGGCGTCCAGCCCCTGCACCTCCACGCCCATGGCATGCGCCACGTCGCGCAGGCGTGCGGCCGATGTGGGCACGTTGAACGCCTCCACATGCGGCAGCAGCAGCGCATTGCACACCCCGTGGGGCAGGTCATAAAAGCCGCCCAGCTGGTGCGCCATGGCATGCACATAGCCCAGCGATGCGTTGTTGAACGCCATGCCCGCCAGGAACTGCGCATACGCCATCTGCTCGCGGGCGGGCAGGTTGTCACCCTGGGCCACAGCGGTGCGCAGGTTGCGGGCAATCAGCTCTACCGCCTTCAAGGCGCAGGCATCGGTGATGGGCGTGGCGGCGGTGGACACGTAGGCCTCCACCGCGTGGGTCAACGCATCCATGCCGGTGGCGGCTGTCAGGCCCTTGGGTTTGGCCAGCATCAGCTCGGGGTCGTTGACGGACAGGATGGGCGTGACGTTGCGGTCCACGATGGCCATTTTGATGTGGCGCGTCTCGTCGGTGATGATGCAAAAGCGTGTCATCTCGCTGGCGGTGCCTGCCGTGGTGTTGATGGCCACCAGGGGCAGTTGCGGCTTGGCAGAGCGGTCCACGCCTTCGTAGTCGGCAATCTCGCCGCCGTTGGTGGCGCACAGGGCAATGCCCTTGGCGCAGTCGTGGGGCGAGCCGCCGCCCAAAGAGATCACGAAGTCGCACTGCTCGGCCTTGAGCTGCGCCAGCCCGGCGCGCACATTGCCCACCGTGGGGTTGGGCTGGGTGCCGTCAAACACCACCGAGGCAATCTGCTGCCCGGCCAGCTGGGCCTGGATGCGCGCCGCCACGCCGAGCTTGCTGAGCACGGCGTCGGTAACGATCAGCGCCTTGCGAAAGCCGTGGCCTTTCAGGGCCGCCATGGCTTCTTGCAGGCAGCCTGCGCCCATGATGTTGACACTGGGCATGAAGAACGTACTGGTCATCGTGAACCTCCTTGGTATCGCTATAGGTATGGGAAAAGGGTCGGGTCGGTGTGTGCGCAGCAGGGCGGGGCATGCCCTTGCCTTGGGGCGCTGCGGGTCGGCCCGCGCCCGCCGTGGGTGTTGCGGGGCGGTCGGCCCAGGGCTTGAGAAGAAGGTCTCAGCGCCCAAGGCAGGGGTTGCTTTGCCAAAATCGTACGCCCGCTGTGGTCTGGCAAAGCGGGGGGCTCAGGCCTTCCGTTGACCCCCGTCAAATGGGCTCAAAAGAAGCCCAGCTTGTTCTCGCTGTAGCTCACCAAGAGGTTCTTGGTCTGCTGGTAGTGGTCCAGCATCATCTTGTGGGTCTCGCGGCCAATGCCCGATTCCTTGTAGCCGCCAAACGCTGCGTGCGCCGGGTAGGCGTGGTAGCAGTTGGTCCACACCCGCCCGGCCTTGATCGCGCGGCCCATGCGGTAGGCCACGTTGCCGTTGCGGCTCCACACACCGGCGCCCAGGCCATACAGCGTGTCGTTGGCAATCGCCAGCGCTTCGGCTTCGTCCTTGAAGGTGGTCACGGCCAGCACGGGGCCGAAGATTTCTTCCTGGAAGATGCGCATCTTGTTGTGGCCCTTGAACAGCGTGGGCTGCACGTAGTAGCCGCCTTCCAGGTCGCCGCCCAGGTGGGCCTGGCCGCCACCGGCCAGCACTTCGGCGCCTTCTTGCTTGCCCAGGTCCAGGTAACTCAGGATCTTGGTCAGCTGCTCCTTGCTGGCCTGCGCGCCCATCATGCTGTCGGTATCGAGCGGGTTCTGGTGCTTGATGGCGGCCACGCGCTTCAAGACACGCTCCATGAACCTGTCGTAGATCGATTCTTGAATGATGGCGCGCGATGGGCAGGTGCAGACCTCGCCCTGGTTGAACGCAAACAGCACCAGGCCTTCGATGGCCTTGTCCAGAAACGCATCGTCTTTGTCCATGATGTCGGCAAAGAAGATGTTGGGGCTCTTGCCACCCAGCTCCAGCGTGGCAGGAATCAGGTTGTTGGCGGCAGCCTGGGCAATCACGCGGCCGGTGCTGGTCGATCCGGTGAAAGCGATCTTGGCAATGCGCTTGCTGGTGGCCAGCGGCATGCCTGCCTCGCGCCCAAAGCCGTTGACGATGTTGAGCACACCGGGCGGCAGCAGGTCGGCAATCAGCTCGGCCAGGATGAGGATGGAAATCGGCGTGCTCTCTGCGGGCTTGAGCACCACGCAGTTGCCTGCGCCCAGGGCCGGTGCCAGCTTCCACGCGGCCATCAGGATCGGGAAGTTCCACGGAATGATCTGGCCCACCACACCCAGCGGCTCCTGGATGTGGTACGCCACGGTGTTCTCGTCGATGTTGGACAGCGCCCCTTCTTGCGCCCGCACGCAGCCCGCAAAGTAGCGGAAGTGGTCCACGGTGAGTGGAATGTCGGCGTTCAGCGTCTCGCGGATGGCCTTGCCGTTGTCCACGGTTTCGGCGTAGGCCAGCAGCTCCAGGTTTTGCTCGATGCGGTCGGCAATTTTCAGCAGGATGTTGCCGCGCGTGGCGGCGTCGGTCTTGCCCCAGGCATCGGCGGCGGCGTGGGCGGCGTCCAGTGCCAGTTCGATGTCTTCGGCGGTGGAGCGGGCGGCCTGGGTGTAGACCTTGCCGTTGACCGGCGAGATCACATCAAAGTACTGGCCCTTGACCGGGGCCACGAACTTGCCGCCGATGAAGTTGTTGTACTGGGACTTGTAGGCGATCTTGGCGCCAGCGGCGCCGGGGGCTGCGTAAACGGTCATGCGGTGTCTCCTGTAGGTGTTGTTTGCATCTGCTGCTCGCATTTCGGCAGGCGGTTGCGGCAGGCAGATGTCAGGTCCTATACAAGACCCATGCCAGCCATTGGCTGCGCCGGGCTAGGCAGGCAAACCCTTGATTCCATTGGATTTTTGGCTTCCAGGGGCGCTGTGTGGGTGCCTCTAGGCCACCGCGTTACGTTCCAACACAGAACACCTGTCACGAAATGGAACAGTTGGAACACCCCCTGTGCAAACGCTATTGCCCTGCCCCCCATGCCCGGCCATACTGCCCCTTGAAGCGGGACGCCATGAGGCCCGCTCAGGAGACAGCGTGCGCACCACATCCCCCCTGCTGGCCTTGCAACAGGCCCGGCGACATTTGCTGGAACACGGCCATTGCCCCAGTGGCGTGGTGGACGAGCGGCTGGCCCGCTCTTGGCGGCGCAGCGTGGCCGCAGGCCTGGCCCCCACCGGGCGCGCCATGGCCGACCTGCCCAGCCCCGGCGACCTGCGCCAGGCAATGGCGGGCAACCACAGCCTGCTCACCCACTCGCGCCCCATCATGGAATACCTGTTCGACCAGGTACGCCACAGCCACAGCGTGGTGGTGCTGGCCGACCGCGCAGGCATGCTCATGCACACGCTGGGCAGCCCCGGCTTCATCGACAAGGCCGAGCGCGTGGCGCTGACCTGCGGTGCCTCGTGGCACGAGGCCCACCGGGGCACCAACGCCATCGGCACGGCGCTGGCCGAGGGCAACGCGGTGGAGGTGCACGGCGGCGAGCATTTTCTGGAGCGCAACAGCTTTCTCACCTGCGCGGCCTCGCCCATCCTCTCGGCCACGGGCGAGCTACTGGGCATCCTCGACATCTCGGGCGACCACCGCAACGGCCACGCCCACACCCTGGGCCTGGTCAGCACCGCCGCCCGCATGATCGAAAACCGCCTGCTGGTGGCCACCTGCACGCGCAACATCCGCCTGCACCTGCACCGCGAGCCCGAGGGCATTGGCAGTGTGGCCGAAGGCATCGTTGCCGTGTCGGCCGACGGCTGGATCGTGGGCGCCAACCGCGTGGCCCTGGCCCAGCTGGGCCTGCACACAGGCGACCTGGGCGCCACCTTGCTCGAGCGGGTGGCCGACGTGCGGCTCGATGACCTGCTCTCGCACCACCACCGCCGCCCCCAGCAGCCCCAGGCGCTGCGCCTGCGCGGCGGGGCCTTGCTGTATGCCCAGGTGCAACTGGACGCCGCCGCCTGGCCCGCCGTGCACAAGCCCACCGCCAGCGCCCCCACGGCGGCCGTGCCAGACGACGCCCTGGCCCGGCTCGACACGGGCGACGCCCGCTGGCGCGCCGCCGCCGACAAGGCCCGCCGCGTGGTGGGCAAGCCCATCCCGGTGCTCATCCAGGGCGAATCGGGCGTGGGCAAAGAAGTGTTTGCCCGCGCCCTGCACGCCAGCGGCCCGCGCAGCAGCGGCCCCTTTGTGGCCATCAACTGCGCGGCCATCCCTGAGCACCTTATCGAATCCGAACTGTTTGGCCACGTGGCCGGTGCCTTCACCGGCGCCCGCAAAGAAGGCAGCCTGGGCCGCCTGCGTCAGGCCCACGGCGGCACGCTGTTCCTTGATGAAATCGGCGACATGCCCCTGGCCCTGCAAACCCGCCTTCTGCGCGTGCTGCAAGACCGCAGCGTGACGCCCGTGGGCGCAGGCCAGGCCGTGCCGGTGGACTTTGGCCTCATCAGCGCCACGCACTGCCAGCTGCTGCGGGCGGCAGAGCAGGGGCGCTTTCGGCACGACTTGTACTACCGCTTGAACGGCCTGACGGTGCAGTTGCCTGCCCTGCGCGAGCGCAGCGACTTTGCCGCCCTGACCGACCAGCTGCTGGCCGACCTGGCCGCCGAGCAAGGCCTGCCCCACCCCGTGCACTTGGCCCCCGCGCTGCTGCAGCGCCTGGCCGCCCACCCCTGGCCCGGCAACCTGCGCCAATACGCCAGCGTGCTGCGCACTGCCTGCGCCATGCTGGCCGAGGGTGAAGACCAGCTGGGCTGGGAACACCTGGGCGACGACATCGTGCAGGCGCTGCAAGCAGTGGCCTCGCCCGTGTCCGCAGGCCTGCCCATCGGGGCGTCCCACGCTTCGGTCCAGCCCCTGCAAGGGCACGGGCACGCCCCAGCGCTGCTCAGCCTGCAGCAACTCTCCAGCGCCGCCATCGACCAGGCCCTGCAAAGCGCACGCGGCAACGTGTCCCAGGCCGCCCGCCAGCTCGGCATCAGCCGCCAAACGCTGTACCGCAAGCTGGCAGCTCGCGTGCATTGATTTTTGCTATTAAAAGCGTAGCTGCTTACACTGATATATCTAGCGCTGCGACCTGTTTTTACTCAAATCTTTGGGGCCAGACCCACAGGCAGCACCAGCCGCGCCCGCAGCCCTTGGACGGGGGCGCTGTACAGCTCCAGCCGCCCGCCGTGGGCGCGGGCCACGCGGTCGGCAATGGCCAGGCCCAGTCCGGCGCCGGGGCGACCGCTGCGGGCCGCCTCGCCCCGGGCAAAGGGCTGGCGTATGCGCTCTAGCTCGGTGGCGGGCAGGCCGGGGCCGTGGTCTTGCACTTCGATCCACACGGCATCGCCTTCGCTGCCCGTGCGCAGCACCACGGGCGCTGCGCCGTGTCGCCAGGCGTTCTCTACCAGGTTCTCCACCGCGCGGCGCAGGGCCTGGGGCTGCACGGGTGCAAGGGGCGGTGCGCCCAGTTCCAGCGCCACGCTGCGGCCATGGTCGGCCTGCGCCTGGGCAATGGCCTGGGCCAGGTCGTCCAGCGCGGCGGGCTGCGGGGGCTCGGCCTCTTGCATGCGGGCAAAGTGCAAAAACTGGCCGAGGATGGCGTCCATCTCGTCCATGCTGCGCACCATGCTGGTGGCCAGTTCGGGCTCGATCTGCGCGCCCGCAATCTCTACCCCCAGGCGCAGCTTGGTCAGCGGGGTGCGCAGGTCGTGCGACACGCCCGCCAGCATCAGCGCCCGCTCCTGGTCGGCCTGGGCCAGGCTGTGCGCCATGTGGTTGAAGCTGCGGGCCACGGTGGCGATCTCGACGGGGCCGTCCTCGGGCAGGGGCGCGGGCGGCTGGCCCCGGGCCAGGCGCTGCGCGGCCTGCACCACGCGCTGCAATGGCTGGTTGAGGTGGCGCTGCAGCCACCACGCGCCCACCAGCGCCAGCACCATGCTGGCCAGTGTGGCCATGAGCCAGGCCCCGGTGAACTCGCGCGTGGGGAAGACGCTGGGCAGATTGAGCCAGTAGGTTTCCGGCCCCTGCGCGCCCTCATGCACCACGCGCAGCGATAGCACGCCGCTGCTGTCGCGCCGCCAGACGGGATCTGCCGATGGGCGTGTGCCTTGCGCCTCGTCCAGTCGCTGCGTCACAGCGCGCACAAACTGCCGCTCCATGGGCGATAGCACGGCCCGCCAGTTGCCCGGTGCCGCCGCCCGTGCGTGGGCCTGCGTTTGTGCAGCCTGGGTGTTGAAGGCTTGCACAAAATCTTGCCGTTGCCCTGGCGGCAGCGCCTGCAGCCCGGCGCGGATGGCGGCTACGTTGCGCGCCACGCCATCGGCCACCTGCGCCACGCGGGGTTTGAGGATCATGTGCCGCACCAGCACCGCCGCGCACAGCTGGCCCAGCACGATGAGCACGGCCATCAGCAGCAGGTTGCGGCCCAGCAGGCTGCGGGGCCACAGGCCCCTGGGTGCAGGCGTGGGCATGGAATGGGGTACAGGCGCGGGCGCGTTCATGGCTTGCCCCCGCTGGCAGGCGCAGCCCCATCGGGCACAAACACATAGCCCACGCCCCACACGGTGCGGATGTGGCGCGGCTGGGCCGGGTCGGCTTCAATGAGCTTGCGCAGCCGCATGATCTGCACGTCAATGCTGCGGTCGGTGGCCGTGTGGTCGGGGCCATAGGCCAGGGCCATGAGGCGGTCGCGGCCCAGTGGGCGCTGCGGGTTTTGTGCCAGGGCCAGCAGCAGCGCAAATTCGCCGGTGGTGAGGGGGATGTCCGCACCGGCCTTTTCCAGCCGCCGCTCGGCAGGCAGCAGCACAAAGTCGCCAAACGCCAGTCGCCCCTGCAGCCCCAGCACCCCGTACACACCCTGCGGCCCGGTGTGCGCACCCAGCATGCGCTGGCGGCGCACCAGGGCCTGGATGCGGGCCAGCAGTTCACGCGGGTTGAAGGGCTTGGGCAGGTAGTCGTCGGCGCCCATCTCCAGGCCCACGATGCGGTCCACTGGGTCGCCCCGGGCAGTGAGCATCAGGATGGGAATGGTCTCGCCCTGCGCGCGCAGTCGCCGGCAGATGGACAGGCCGTCTTCGCCCGGCATCATCACATCCAGCACCAGCACGTCAAACCGCTCGCGCTGCAGCAACGCATCGAGTGGTCCACCGCCATCGACCGTGCGCACGGTGTAGCCCTGGTCGCTGAGGTAGCGCTGCAGCAGGGCGCGCAGGTCGGGCTCATCATCTGCGACCAGGATCTTGGCCAGGGTGTCGGTCATGGGCTGGGACAGCGTTGGAAGGGGAATGGTGGCAATGGTAGGCGTTGGCGCGTCTTTCGCCTCGGCAGCCATGACAAGGTATGACGGGGCCGCTGGCGTTTGTCATGGTTTGTCATACATCGGCCGTTTTCTGCCATCAATGGCTCACACCTGGGGGGCACAGTACAGCCATGCCGCATGACTAGGCATACCCCAAGGAGTTCATTGCCATGCCTTTGCTGACCCGCCCCGCTGACCCTGACCTGCTGCAACGCCCCGCGCTGGCCGCCGGTGTGTTTGTGTTCTCGGCCCTCACCGCGCTGGGGTTCAGCGCTGTGCTGGCGCTGGCCGCCCCGGCCGACGCCCAGGCCCGCACCCGCCACAGCGTGGAACACAACGCCGACGGCAGCACCGCCACCCACACCGGCGTGGCCCGCAGTGGCCCGAATGGCGCCGTGCTGCGCGGCCGCACCGCCACCGCCGATGGGCAGGGCAACGCCAGCGTGACCCGCCGTGGCGTTGCCGCAGGTGCGCAAGGCGGTGTCGCCACGCGCCAGGGCAGCACCACCCGCAGCGCAGACGGCAGCGCCAGCCACAGCGGCGCTGTGTCGGCCCAGAACACCCAGGGCAGCCTGCAAAGCAGCGGCGGTGCCACCCGCAATGCCGATGGCAGCGTGACGCAAGCGCGCACCTCGACCGCCACCAGCGCGGCCACCGGCAACAGCGTGCAGACGCAAGGCAGCTACAGCCAAGGCAGCGGCCTGAGCCGCAGCGCCACCTGCTACGACGCCAGCGGCACCGCCATGGCTTGCCCCGCCCGGCCTTGACGTCACCGCTTTTCCCCGCCGATCCACACCGTCCCCACCCCAGGAGCTTTGCCATGTCCCTGCGCCACCTTTTGACAGTGACTGCCCTCGCCGCGCTCACGCTGGCCACCGCCAGTGTGCAGGCCCAGACCACTGCACAAACCACTCCACAGAACGGTGGCCGCCTGCGTGCCCTGATCGCACAAAAGCAAGCGGCGGCTACCGAGGCCGCCCTGCCCACCGGTGTGCAGCGCATTGCCGATGTGCCCTACGGTACAGACCCTGCACAGCGCATGGACGTGTATGTGCCCACCAGCTCCACAGGCGCTGGCGCTGGCACGGGCACCAACAGCCTGGTGGCCAGTGCGGTGCGCGCACCCGTCATCTTCATGGTGCATGGCGGCGGCTGGCGGCATGGCGACAAGGCCATGGGCCGCGTGGTGCAAGAGAAGGTGAACCGCTGGGTGCCCAAGGGCTTCATCCTCATCTCCATCAATTACCGCATGCTGCCCGACGCCCCTGTGGCCGTGCAAGAGCGCGATGTGCAGGCCGCCCTCATGGCCGCGCAGCAGCGCGCAGGTACCTGGGGGGGTGACCCGAATCGCTTCATCCTCATGGGCCACTCCGCAGGGGCTCACCTCGTGTCCCTGCTCAATGCCCGCGCCCCGCAGGCCCTGCGCGAAGGCGCCTGGCCGTGGCTGGGCACGGTGTCGCTCGACAGCGCCGTGATGAACGTACCCGCCTATATGCGTGCGCCGCACATGCCGCTGTACGACGACGCTTTTGGCAGTGAACCCGCCTACTGGGTGGCGCTGTCGCCCTTTCACCAATGGACGGCGGGCGCACCGCCCATGCAGATGGTGTGCTCCACCGAACGGGCCGACCAGCCTTGCACCCAGGCCGATGCCATGGCCCGCCACGTGCGCAACCAGGGCGGCCGTGCCGAGGTGCTGCCGCAGGACCTGACCCACGGCGAAATCAACGCCCAACTGGGCCTGGAGAGCGACTACACCCAGGCGGTGGAGGTCTTCATGGGATCGCTGGACGCCGAGGTGGCGCGGCGGTTGCGGTGTGGTGCTGCCATTTGCTATTAAATAAATAGCTGCCAGCGCTTAATTTATAAGCGCTGGAGGCCATTTTTATTCAGATTTAGCCCGCAGATTTAGAGCGGTTAACACAACCCCGCGTAGCGGCCCTGGCTAGGCGTTCCGTCGCAGGCAGTACAAGCAGTACGACAAGACGGAACAACAACGCCAGGGGGGTTGTGTTAGCCGCTCTTAGCCCGTAGGTGTTGCGCCAGGTACGGCGCCAGATACCGCCCCGTATGGCTAGCCGGGTTGGCTGCCAGTTCCTCCGGCGTGCCCACGCCCACCACGGTGCCGCCGCCCGCGCCACCCTCGGGGCCCATGTCGATGAGCCAGTCGGCGGTTTTGATCACGTCGAGGTTGTGTTCGATGATCACGATGGTGTTGCCCGCATCGCGCAGCTGGTGCAGCACCTTGAGCAGCAGGTCGATGTCGGCAAAGTGCAGGCCGGTGGTGGGCTCGTCCAGGATGTAGAGCGTGCGGCCTGTGTCGCGCTTGCTCAGCTCCTGCGCCAGCTTCACGCGCTGCGCCTCGCCGCCCGAGAGCGTGGTCGCCGCCTGGCCCAGGCGGATGTACGACAGGCCCACATCCAGCAGCGTCTGCAGCTTGCGTGCGATGGTGGGCACGTCCTTGAAGTACGCCGCAGCGTCTTCCACCGTCAGCTCCAGGATCTGGGCGATGTTCTTGCCCTTCCACTGCACTTCCAGCGTCTCGCGGTTGTAGCGCTGGCCGTGGCACACGTCGCAGGGCACGTACACGTCGGGCAAAAAGTGCATCTCCACCTTCACCACCCCGTCGCCCTGGCAGGCCTCGCAGCGGCCGCCACCGGAGGACTGCGACACGTTGAAGCTGAAGCGCCCCGGGCCGTAGCCGCGTTCCTTGGCGGTGTTGGTCTCGGCCATCAGCTCGCGGATGGGGGTGAACAGACCGGTGTAGGTGGCCGGGTTGCTGCGCGGCGTGCGGCCAATGGGGCTTTGGTCGACGTTGATGACCTTGTCGAAATACTCGATGCCCACGATCTCTTCGTGCTCGGCCGGCTCTTCGTGCGCACGGTGCACTTGCCGCGCCACGGCGGCATACAGCGTGTCGTTGACCAGCGTGCTTTTGCCCGAGCCTGAGACGCCCGTCACGCAGGTGAGCAGGCCCACGGGGAAGTCCACCGTCACGCCCTTCAAATTGTTGCCCGTGGCACCCACCACGCGCAGCGCCTGCACGGCGCCCTGGCGCGCATGGTGCTCGGCCATGCGTTCGGCGCGGCGCTTGCTGGCCTCAGTCTGCGGAAAGCGCGACTTGGTCTTGGCTTCCACCACGGGCGCGGGCTGGTCCAGCACCGGCAGCCAGGGCGTGCGGCGCTGGGGCACGGCGATGGTGCGCGTGCCTGAGAGGTACTGGCCCGTGAGCGACTGCGCGTTGCCACGCACCTCGTCATAGGTGCCCTGCGCCATCACGCGCCCGCCGTGCACACCCGCGCCGGGGCCCATGTCGATCACATGGTCGGCGGCGCGCATCATGTCTTCGTCGTGCTCGACCACGATCACGCTGTTGCCAATGTCGCGCAGGTGTTTGAGCGTGGCGATCAGGCGGTCGTTGTCGCGCTGGTGCAGGCCAATGCTGGGCTCGTCGAGCACGTACATCACGCCCGTCAGGCCCGATCCGATTTGCGAGGCCAGGCGAATGCGCTGCGCCTCGCCGCCGGAGAGGGTCTCGGCGCTGCGGTCCAGGCTCAAATAGCTCAGACCCACGTCGTTCAAAAACTGCAGGCGCGTGGCGATCTCGCGCACCACCTTGTCGGCGATCTCGGCCTTGGCGCCGGTGAGCTGCAGGGCGCTGAACCACGCGTGGGCATCGCTCAGCGTGGCGTGGCTCACTTCGTAGATGGCACGGGCCTGTGTGCCTTCGCCCACCTTCACATGGCGGGCCTCGCGGCGCAGGCGCACGCCGTGGCATTCGGGGCAGGGCTGGGTGCTGCGAAAGCGTGCCAGGTCTTCGCGCACCACCACCGAATCCGTCTCGCGGTAGCGGCGCGCCATGTTGGGCAGGATGCCCTCGAACGGGTGCTTCTTGGTGTGCACCTTGCCCTTGGAGGCCCCACTGTCCATGATGTAGCTGAAGGCGATTTCTTCATCGCCCGAGCCGTGCAGGATGGCGTGCTGCACCGGCGCAGGCAGCGACTCAAACGGCGCCTCGATGTCGAAGGTGTAGTGCCGGGCCAGGCTCTCCAGCATCGCAAAGTAGTAGCCATTGCGCCGATCCCAGCCCTTGATGGCGCCGCTGGCCAGGCTGAGCGACGGGAAGGCCACCACGCGCGCCGGGTCGAACACCTCGCGCTGGCCAATGCCGTCGCACGCCGGGCAGGCGCCCATGGGCGAGTTGAACGAGAACAGGCGCGGCTCCAGCTCGGCCAGTGAATAGCTGCACACCGGGCACGCGAATTTGCTGCTGAACAGATGCTCCTGCCCCGTGTCCATCTCCAGCGCCAGCACGCGGCCATTGCCCTCGTTGCCACCCACGCGCAGGGCCGCCTCAATGCTCTCGGCCAGGCGCTGCTGCAGGTCAGCGCGCACCTTCACCCGGTCGATCACCACGTCAATGTCGTGCTTCTCGGTCTTCTTGAGCGCAGGCAGGTTCTCGTGTTCATAGATCTGCCCATCGACCCGAAAGCGGATGTAGCCCAACGCCTGCATCTGCGCAAACAGCTCGGTGAACTCGCCCTTTTTCTCGCGTGCTACGGGGGCCATGACCATGAGTTTGGTGTCCTCGGGCAGGGCCAGCACGGCGTCCACCATCTGGCTCACCGTCTGCGCCGCCAGCGGCAGGCCATGGTCGGGGCAGAACGGCGTGCCTGCACGGGCATACAGCAGGCGCAGGTAGTCGTGGATCTCGGTCACCGTGCCCACGGTGGAGCGCGGGTTGTGGCTGGTCGCCTTCTGCTCAATGCTGATGGCGGGCGACAGGCCTTCGATCAGGTCCACATCCGGCTTGTCCAGCCGCCCCAGGAACTGCCGCGCATAGGCCGACAGGCTCTCCACATAGCGCCGCTGTCCTTCGGCATACAGCGTGTCAAACGCCAGGCTCGACTTGCCCGAGCCCGACAACCCCGTGATGACCACCAGCTGGTTGCGCGGAATGTCCAGGTCGATGTTTTTGAGGTTGTGCGTGCGCGCCCCCCGGATGCTGATGCGCTGCTCGCGCAGGGCGCGGGCGAGGTAGAGGCCATCGGCGGCAGAGGAAGGGTCTTCGGGGCGGGTCACAACGGGCTTCTGAAGGGAAACCTCGCATCATAGGCCGGATGGCCTTCGGGGGCTGCGCGGCCTCTGGATTTGCGCACTTGGAGCATTGCAAAAAACAAATTGCAGCTTGCCCCTGCCTTTGCTAGCGTAATGACTTTATGAAACAACAAGGTCCGTCGCTCCCGATCGACCTGCCAATGCCCTCTGCGGGGGGCTCTCTTCTTTTCGTCTGAACGATGGTGAACTTTTCTTTTCGTCCCTGGGGCTGGATCCCCTCTACCGCGGTGCTCACTGGGGCCTTGGCAAGCGGCGTCTGCCACGCCGCAGCGCCCACGTATGAGGACTTTGACACCTACACCTATCCCGTTCCGGGTTCAACTGAGTACGTCAGCAACGCTTTCCTCTTCAACGACTGGGAATTCTCCGTACTCCGCCCAGATGGCCAGCTCGATCCCTACGCCATGTTGGCTGTCACCGACAACAACTCGAGCACCATGCTGGCCAATAATGGCGACCCCGCGCTATTGATGGACGGCGCCTCCAACAATTCTGGAACCGCCTTGGTGCTGAAGTCCGCCACGGGTGAAAAATTCAAGTTCAACGGTTTAACCGTGGAAGACTTCATCAGTAGCAGCCTGCTTTACCGTATCGTGGGGCTGCGTAACGGTAGCCCCGTAAGTGGTGCCGTCCAACTCTTCACAGCGCCCAGCAATGGGGCCACGAGCAATGGGCTCAATGTCCCGGTGTCTGGCTCCGCCTGGAACTACGTGGACGAAATCCGGATTGTTTTGCAGAACGGTGGCATAGGCGTCTCCCTGTTCATTGACGATATCAATGTCTCCGCAGGCATTTCGCCGGTCACGACCAGCATCTCCAGCGCCCAACTGTCGGCCGACAGCGGCACCTCTAGCACCGACTTCATCACCAACGTGGCCGCGCAAACCCTCAGCGGTGCCCTGTCGGCCAACCTGGCAGCGGGCGAGACGGTATCCGTGTCACTCAACAACGGCGGTAGCTGGACAGCCGCCACCGCCACAGTTGGGCAAAACACCTGGTCGCTCAGCGGCATCACGCTGGCCGGCAGCAACACCCTGCAAGTCAAAGTGGTCGACGCGGACGGTGCCAGTGGCCCGGTGTTTTCTCAAGCCTATGTGCTCGACAACACGGCCCCGACGGTCACGTTCAGCGGCCTTGCGTTCAGTGCCGACACCGGCGTCAGCAGCAGCGATTTCATTACCAACACGCCCGCCCAAACCATCACCGCCACCCTGAGCAGCGCCTTGGCTGGCAGCGACACGGTTTACGGCTCACTCGATGGCGGCGCGACCTGGACCGACATCACCAGCAAAGTCAGCGGCACCAGCCTGAGCTGGAACGGCGTGGTGCTGGCCCCTGGCAGCCAAACCCTACAACTGAAGGTGGTCGATGGGGCCGGCAACAACGGCAGTGTGCGCAGCCAAGCCTACACCCTGATGACCTCCCTCCCCAACACCCCCAGCACGCCCGTGCTGGCGGTAGACACCGGCATCTCCAGCACCGACCAACTCGTCAACCTGACCGCCCCCACTCTGCAAGGCACGGCCGACGCGGGCGCCACCGTCACGCTGTATGAAGGAGCAGACTCCCGCGGCAGCGTGACGGCGACCGGCGGGGTGTGGAGCCTGGCGGCCAGCGGCCTGGGCAGCGGCGCGCACACGCTCAACGCCCGCGCCAGCGATGTGGCGGGCAATGTCTCGGCCGCCTCGGCCAATGTCACCATCACCATCGACACCACCGCCCCTGCGGTGACCGCTGTGGCGGTGCCTGCCAACGGCACCTACCATGCGGGTGACACGCTGTACTTCACCGTGCAGCTGGACGAGCCTGTCTATGTGAGTACCAGCGGTGGTACGCCTCGCATCGCCCTCACCGTGGGCAGCACCACCCGCTATGCCGACTACGTGTCGGGCTCGGGCACCAGCGCCCTGCTGTTTGGCCACGCCGTGGTCACTGGCGACAGTGATAGTGACGGCATCACCGTCGGCGCCTTGGGCACCAACGGCGGCACCATGATCGATGCCGCAGGCAACGCAGCCAGCACCACGCTCAACAGCGTGGGCAGCACTGCCTCCGTGCTGGTCGACGCCCTGGTGCCCACCGTGGCCGGCGTCAGCGCTAGCACCGCCAATGGCAGCTACGGAGTGGGGCAAACCATCCTCATCACCCTCACCTTCAGCACGGCAGTCAACGTCAACACTGCCGGTGGCACCCCCACCCTGGCGCTCAACAGCGGCGGCGTAGCCACCTATACCAGCGGCTCTGGCACCAACACGCTCACCTTCACCTACACCGTGGGCGCCAGCCAAAACAGTGCTGATTTGGACTACACCAGCACCAGCGCACTGGCCCTGAATGGCGCCACAGTGACAGAAACCGGGGGTGCGCATCAAGCCGCTTCGCTCACGCTGGCAACCCCTGGCACCGCAGGCTCTTTGGGGGCCAACAAGAACATCGTGATCGATACCACGGCCCCTACCACCAGCGTGGCCTCGGCATCCTTTTCGGCCGATACGGGCAGCAGCAGCACGGACTTCATCACCAAAACGGCAGCCCAAACGATCAGCGGCACCTTGTCGGCCAATCTTGCGGCAGGAGAGTCGGTGTGGGTGTCTTTGGACAACGGCGCTTCTTGGGTTGGTGCTACGGCGACTGTGGGGAGCAACACATGGTCATTGTCTGGCGCGACGCTGATGGGCAGCAATACGCTGAAGGTTCGTCTGCAAGATGCCGCCGACAACGCAGGCGCAGTCTTGTCTCAAGCCTATGTGCTGGACACCACGCCCCCCGCAACCCCTGCGGTGAACTCGCAGAGCGTGCATAGCGTTACCCCTACGCTGACAGGCACTGCCACGCTGTCGGCGGGCGAGGTGCTGACGGTGGGTGTCGGTGGCGCCACTTACCAAGTCGTCCCGGTTGCAGGCAACTGGAGCCTGAACCTGGCTTTGGCCAGCCCCTTGAGCGGAACCCTGGCACTGAGCTACAGCACCACTTACAGCGTGACCGCCACAGCCACCGACTTGGCGGGCAATGCCGCTGTGGACGTGACGTCCAACGAACTGGCCATCGGCACCGCGCCTGCGTTGCCGGATGCACCCGCCTTCACCTCGGTCACGGCTGCAGACCGTTCTGTGACACTGGTCTGGAGTGTGCCTGCCGCCAACAACAGCGCTATCTCGACCTATGAGGTGACGGGCAGCCCTTCGGGCTCTTGCAGCGTCAATAGCGGAACCACCACCACTTGCACCATTGGCGGGCTAACGAACGGCACCAGCTACACCTTCAGAGTGCGGGCCACCAATGGCGTGGGCAACAGTGTGTTATCTGCTCCTTCGGCGGCTGTTGTGCCCAGGCTGCTGGAGGTCACTTCGCCAGCGCCCGGCATGACGGGCACGGCCAAGGCCACACTCAGCGGCGGCGGCAGCGCCTGCACTTTGGCGCCGTCCAGCGGATTTGCGGGCTTGTCGCATCCAGCCCCCGCAGGCAAAACCATGCCGTATGGCGAATACGCCTACCGCGCCACTGACTGCGCTACCTCGGTGACCATGACCCTGGAATACCCAGAGCCTCTGCCAACGGGCATCCAGTTTTGGAAATACGGCCCAGCGACGGTCGGTGCTACGGCGTTTGAATGGTTTCAACTCAGCGGCGTATCGGTCAGTCCAGACCGTCGCACGGTGACCTACACCATCCTCGACAACGGTGTGGGCGACTCTGACGCTGCTGTGGGCAGTATCGTGGACCCGATTGCGCCGATGTTGGGGCCAGTGGACCCCGCCGGTATTCCGGTGGACAACCCCTGGGCCCTGGCGTTGCTGTCAACTATGTTGGGTATGTTTGCCTGGCGCAGGCAGCGGCACGCGGCCTGCATTTGAGGGTAGTGGAGCAATTCACCAGATTTTATTGCTCCTAAATTGATAGCTTCTTGCGCTTGTAAATAAAGCGCTAGAAGCTATTTTTGCTTCAAACGCTGTGGGTGAGCCGTTGAGGTAGGCGCAGGCTGGTTTGTGGCCCTTTGGCATGCCCCGTGGCCCAAGCCCTGCGCGCCGGGCTGGGGGGCCACATAATCTGCCCCGCCATGACATCGCCCCAGCCATTGCCCTCCACCGTTTTCAAAACCGACCAATCGGACGGTGAAGAACGCTTTGAAGCCTGGCGCCAAAGCATTTCCGTGGTGTTCGACGTGGCGCCGCTCACGCCGCAGGCGGTGGATGGGTTTGATGCCTCGGTGCAGGCCACGCATCTGGGGATGTTGCTGTTGGGCGATCTGCATTTCAGCGGGCAGCAGTTTTCGCGGCAGCGGGCGCGGGTGGCGCGGGATGGGTTGGACCACTATCTGGTGCAGTGGTACCGCGGCGGCGGGTTTGTGGGGCAGTACGACGATGGCAAGGACATCGAGGTGCGCGCGGGCGACATCACGGTGCTGGACTTGTCGCGCACATTGCGCACCTTTGCCCAGCCTTCGCATGTGATGTCGCTCATCGTGCCCCGCGCGTTGGCCGATGAAGCCTTTGGCAGCAGGGCGCTGGACCTGCACGGAACGGTGCTGCGCACCGAGACGCCGCTGGGCGGTTTGTTCAGTGACCATCTTTTGTCTTTGCAGCGGCGCTTGCCCGCCATTGCGTTGGAAGATGCGCCCCAGGTGGCGCGGGCCAGCGTGCAGATGCTGGCGGCCTGTGTGCGGCCCGGTGCCGACACGCAGGCCCATGCGCAGGAGGCTGTCCAGGGCGTGGCGCTGGAGCGCATCCAGCGCCACATTGCACGGCACCTGGGCACCGCGTTGAGCCCGGAGGGGCTGTGCAACGAGTTCGGCATTTCGCGCAGCGTGCTGTACCGGCTGTTTGAGCCCTTAGGGGGTGTCGCTCACTACGTACAGCAACGCCGGTTGTTGCAGTCGTTTCACACCTTGGTCAACCCGGCCAGCCGTCGCTTGCGGGTGGCCGAGGTGGCGGCCCGCACGGGTTTTGCAAGCAACGCGCATTTCAGCCGCGCGTTCCGGGCAGCGTTTGGCATGTCGCCCAGCGATGCCCGGGCCATGGCCCTGTCGGCGGCGTCAGCGGGGGCCATGGCCGATGCGGGGGCGCATCCACTGTCCTCGGTGGAATACGCCACCTGGCTGCGCAGCCTGAAGGCGCGATAAAGAGGGGCGGCGGCCCCTTGGCCCTGCAGACCTTCACATCCTTTTGCGCTCCAGCGTCCCCTCCTGTCTGCGCACGGCCCTTTCCATCAGGGCTGGGACGTTCAGTCAACAAAGCGCAAACGCACAGGCAAATCGTGCACAAGGCAGCCCCTAGCATCGGGTTGGGTTCCGCCTGGCGGAGTGCTTGCGCAATGGGCTGCAGGCTTTCTGGCGCCTGGCGGGCTTTACCTTTTGGGGCGGCCCGGGCCCCTGTTGATTGCATCGTCCATGCCCCGCAAGCACCTGCACCTGGCGGATTTCGCCTCACTTGCTGCTTTTTTGGCAGTGCGGGGGGGCGCTGCGCGTGCGGGTTTGGTGGCCTTGCTGGTGGGGCTGTGCCCTTGGGCCTGTGCCAAGGGCAAGGAAGCCTCTGCCGAAGCGGCGCTGGGGGCGGGGGCCGCAGTGGCCCTGGTGGCCGATGCAGCCGCCACACCGGCGCGCAAAACCCTCTCGGGCGGTCTGGAGGGGATGCAGGGCGAGGCCGTGGTGACCTTGCTGGGCGGTGGGGCGGACTGTGCGCTCGAGCCCGGGGGTGGCTTTGGCCAGGCACCGGAGCCCGAGCCCAAAGGGGTGCGCATGCCCTACGGTGTGCTGGCGTTCAGCGCCTCGGGCTGCACGGGCAGCATCACGGTGCAGCTCACCTACCCTGAGCCCTTGCCGCCCACGGCCCAGTTGTGGAAGCTGGGCCCAGCCACCCAGAGCGCCACCACCTCCACCTGGTTTGCCTGGAGCGGTGCGCAGTTCAGTGCCGACCGCCGCACCGTGACCTACACCGTGCAAGACAACGGCGTGGGGGATTCAGACCCCGCAGTGGGCCGCATTCGCGACCCCGCCACGGTGGCGCTGGTGCCTTTGGTGGCGGTGCCCTTGTTGGCCGACACCACCTGGGCCCTGTGGGTGGCGGCGGTGATTCTGGGGCTGATGGTGTGGCTGGACATGCGCAGCCGGCCACGCATCACAGGCCGGTGACCGGTTCTTGAGGGCTGCATTGGTCCCCATCGTGCCCAGGCTCGGGCGGTAGGGCCGCCAATCGGTGAGAATCCCCCTTTGCTTTATTTGGCCTGAGTGCACCACCGTGCCGGATTCTTCCCCTTCCCTGTCGGATGCCACGGCAGCCCGATCGACCCCTTCCCCTGAGCGCATGACCCCGCTGGAGCGCCGCTCCAGCGTCAGCCTGGCGCTGATTTTTGCTTTGCGCATGCTGGGCCTGTTTCTGGTGCTGCCCGTGTTTGCGCTGGAGGCCCGCAAGTACCCCGGCGGCGATGACCCCGCGCTGGTGGGGCTGGCCATGGGCATCTACGGCCTGACCCAGGCGGTGCTGCAGCTGCCACTGGGCATGGCGTCCGACCGCTTTGGCCGCAAGCGCGTGATTGTGCTGGGCCTGCTGGTGTTTGCCGCAGGCAGTTTGCTGGCGGCGCTGGCAGATTCGTTGACGGGTCTGCTGCTGGGCCGCGCTTTGCAAGGGGCGGGGGCGGTGTCGGCCGCCGTCACGGCCTTGCTGGCCGACCAGACGCGCGACGCAGTGCGCACCAAGGCCATGGCGTTGGTGGGCGGCAGCATTGGCCTGATGTTTGCGGTGGCCCTGGTGGCCGCGCCCGTGCTCACGGCGGCCGTGGGCCTGCCGGGTTTGTTTGGGCTGACTTGCCTGCTGGCCCTGGCGGGCGTGGCCGTGGTGCTGTGGTGGGTGCCGCCCGAGCCCGCGCACCTGAAGAACGCCCCCCGTGGCCGCCTGGTCAATGTGTGGGCGCACCCCGATTTGCTGCGCCTGAACCTGGGCGTTTTCGTGCTGCACACCGTGCAGTTGTCGATGTGGGTGGCGGTGCCTGCCATGTTGGTGCAGGCTGGGCTGGGCAAAGACCACCATTGGCAGGTGTACCTGCCAGCCGTGGTGCTGTCGTTTGTGGCCATGGGCGGGTTGTTTGCGCTGGAGCGCAAGGGCCACCTGCGTGCTGCCTTGCTGGGCGCCATTGGCTTGGTGCTGGCGGTGCAGGTGGGGCTGGGGGCGCTGGCGGCCAGTGGCGCTGCGCCTTCGCTGTGGGTCCTGGGGCCACTGATGTTTGTGTTTTTTTGCGGGTTCAACGCGCTGGAGGCCAGCCAGCCCAGCCTGGTTTCGCGCATGGCCCCGCCCCAGGTGCGGGGGGCTGCGCTGGGCAGCTACAACACGCTGCAGTCCATGGGACTGTTTGCCGGTGGGGCACTGGGCGGTGCCTTGGTCAAGTGGGTGGGCCCCACAGGTTTATTCGCGGCGACCACCTTGCTGATGGTGCTGTGGCTGGCCGTCTCCTGGAAGTTGAAGCCTATCGGCCGCCATGATGCGGGTGGTGCCTCTGCGGGACATTGAAGTCGCGCGCGTGTCCGGTCAGGAGTCGGTTGCGGCACAATGGCGCGTTTGGCGCGCGGAAACTTCCCTAAATCCGGCGCTGTTTTAAGTGAAAGCACAGCCATGGCATCCATCAACAAAGTCATCATCGTCGGCAACCTGGGCCGTGACCCTGAAATGCGCACCTTCCCCAGTGGCGATCAGGTGGCCAACGTGACCATTGCCACCACCGACAAGTGGAAAGACAAGCAGACCGGCGAAATGAAAGAGGCCACCGAGTGGCACCGCGTGGTCTTTAACGGCCGTCTGGCTGAAATCGTAGGCCAGTATCTGCGCAAGGGCTCGCAGGTGTACGTGGAAGGCAGCCTGCGCACCCGCAAGTGGACCGACCAGGCCGGCGTTGAAAAGTACAGCACCGAAATCCGCGCCGACCAGATGCAAATGCTGGGTGGCCGCCAAGGCATGGGCGGCCAAGGTGGCGGCCAGCAAGGCGGTGGCTATGACGACGGCGGCTACGGCGGTGGCGGCGACCAAGGTGGCGGCTACGACCAAGCCCCCCGCCGCGCAGCGCCAGCGCCACGCCCCATGGCCGCACCGGCCCCGCGCCCCGCGCCAGCACCCGTGGCGCAGCCCCCCCGCGCGGCTTCGGGCTTTGATGACATGGACGACGACATTCCGTTCTGACCCCTGGCCAGCGTGCACACCCGCACACCACCGCAAGCCTGCCCGCGTCCGCGCTGGCAGGCTTTTTTGTGGGCCTGGGCGCCTTGCGCGTTCACGCCCCTCGTTGGCATGGTTGATCCAGACACCGCGTTTCCTGCATGACCGCTCCGCCCCATTTGCCCGCATCTGAGGACGCACTGCGCCGTTGGCGCCTTATTCTGGGCCGCTACGCCGCGCGGCCCATGGGGGGCGTGGGCATGCAGGGCGAGGACTGGAAGCTCGACCAGGCGCTGGAGTACCTGTACGGGCGCGAATACGAGGGCCGGGGCCTGGCCAAACCTGCGGGTGGCTCAGGCTCGCTGGACCCGACCCAGTTGCGCGCCATCGACTGGCTCAACCGCTCGCGCAAGCTGTTTCCGCAAGAGGTGTTCGAGCGCATGCAGACGCAGGCGATCGACCGCTACCAGCTCACCAGTCTGCTCAATGACCCCGAGGTGCTGCGCTCGATGGACGCCACGCCCGGCCTGGCCAAGGCCCTGCTGGGCATGCGCGGGCGCCTGTCGGGGCAGATGCGCGATGCCGTGCGCGATGTGATCCGCAAGACGGTGGACGAGATTACCCGCCGCCTCAAAAGCGACTTTGTGAACGCGCTGGTGGGCCGTCGCAATCGGCAGCGCCGCTCGCTGGTGCCCAATGCCCAGAGCTTCGATGCGCGCGCCACCATCGCTGCCAATCTCAAAAATTACAGCGCCGAGCGTGGCCAGCTCATCATCGAGCGGCCGCTGTTCAATGCCCGCGTCAAGCGCAACCTGCCCTGGGACGTGGTGCTGTGCGTGGACCAGAGCGGCTCGATGATGGACTCGGTGATCTACAGCGCCGTGGTGGCGGGCATCATGAGTTCGCTGCCCGCTGTGCGCGTGAAGCTGGTGGTGTTTGACACCAGCGTGGTGGACCTGACCCACCTGGCGCACGACCCGGTGGAGGTGCTGCTCACGGTGCAACTGGGCGGCGGCACCGACATCGGCCGCGCCGTGCGCTACTGCGAGTCGCTCATCGGCAACCCGCAGCGCACGGTGTTCACGCTCATCAGCGACTTTGAAGAAGGTGCCTCGCCCGGCCCCTTGCTGGCCGCCGTGCAGCGCATGGCGCAGGCGCGCGTCAAGCTGCTGGGGCTGGCCGCGCTGGACGAATTGGCCAACCCTGTGTACGACCGGCAAATGGCCCAGCGCCTGGCCAGCCAGGGCATGCACGTGGCAGCCCTCACGCCGACCCACTTTGCGCAGTGGCTGGCCGAGGTGATGAACTGAAGTGCCTGAGTTGACTGAAGCCCCATGACCTGGACCCACGCCTACCGCGCCTACGACGACGACACCTTGGCCACGCTGGCCAATGCGGGCCTGCTGCGCCGCGCCGCCAAAGACGTGGAGGCGGGCAAAGTGCAGTGGCAGCGCCAGGGCGACACCGATGGCGTGGTGCAGGCCGATGGCCAGCAGGTGCAACTGGACGCGCGCGGTCCCCAGAAGGCGCAATGCGACTGCCCTGCGCCCGGCCTGTGCAAGCATATTCTGGCGGCAGCGCTATGGCTGCGTGCGCTGCCGGAAGGAGGCCCCGAAGCCGCCGTACCCGAAGCCGTCCCCGCCAACGCGGCTGCCCTGGAGGCCAACGCTGACGCCCCCGCGCCCCCGCCCCCTGCGGCACAGGCCGACCCCTTGGCAGAAGTGCTAGCGCTGGACTCTGCCGCTCTTTTCAAAGCCGCCGGTGTGGCCGCGCAGCGGCGGGCCTTGCAGGCTTTGCCCTGCGGGGTGGAGTGGCGCGTGCAAGGCAGCGCGCTGGTGATGGATTTGCCCGCCCTGGGCGTGAGCTGCCGCTGGGTGGCCGGGGCAGGGTTTGACGGCATGGTGTCCGAGGTGCCCGCGCGGGAGCGGCGCGCTGTGCACCTGATCGCCCTGGCCGCCGTGCGCAGTGCTGCAGGGCAGCCTCTGGTGTGGCCCGATGGGCAAGCGCCCCAGGCGGCACCCGCCACCGAGGCGCCACGCCCCCTGGGCACCAGCGAGCGGGCCTTCGTGCAGCAGGTGCAAACGCTGCTGGGCGAGCTGCTGCGCTGTGGGTTGGCGCACGTAAGCCGCCTGTCGAGTGCCCAGCTGCTGGCGCTGAATATGTCGGCCCGGGGCGAGGGCCTGCCGCGCCTAGCGGCACTGCTGCGCAACCTGGCCGGCATGGTCGACGCTCTGGAGCGGCGTGACCACCGCACGCTGGAGGCCGACGCACTGGCCCTGATGGCCCGCACGCATGCCCTGTGCGTGGCGCTGTGCGCCCCCGAGGCGACGCCCGACACCCTGGCGCTGCTGCGCGGGCGTGTGCGGCGTGATTTTGACGAGACCGCCACGCTGGCCCTGCTGCCGCTGGGGGCCTACTGGTGGCAAACGCTGGGCGGTGCGCGCGGCCTGACCCTGGGGCTGTGGGACATGGACGGCCAGCGCCTGCTGCAGGCCACACTGGCGCGCCCCGATGGCAGCGACCCGGGGTTTTCTCGCCACGCCGCCTGGGTCACGCTGGCCGTTTGGCCCGGTGCCGGAGCGGCGCACCAGCTGTGCCAGGCTCCGTTGCAGCTGGAGCAGCCCCGCTTGGCCGACGATGGCCGCCTGGCCGTGGGCGGCGCCAGCCGCGCCAGTGTCGCCCCCGCCTGGCGGGCCGACGACCCGCGCCTGGCCACGCTGGGTTGTGGCCGCTGGGCCGACTTGCGCGGGCCGCTGCAGGCCGCCACCGGCCTGGGCGGTGAGCCGGTGGACATGCTGCTGCTGCGCCCTAGTCGCACCCACGCCCCGGTGCTGGACGAGACCCGCCAGCAGTTGCACTGGGCATTGCAGGACGAGGCGGGCCAGTGGCTGCGCCTGACCGTTCCCGTCAGCGACGAGACCGCGCTGCGCCTCGATAACCTGGACCGCCTCACCGCCCGGCAGGCCCCTGTCCATGCCGTGCTGGTGCGTGTGGAGCGCACCGGGGCCGAGACCTTGCTGGTGCCCGTGGCGGTGCTCAGCAGCGGCGTGTCTGCGGGTTCTTCCGGCGATGCGGTGCAGGCCGTGTCGCTGGACTTTGCCACCGAGCCAGCGCGCCCCACGCCGCTGGCGCAGCGCATCTTGCGGTTGATGCAGTGGCGCAAAGAGCAGCAGGCCGCCCCGGCGCTGGCGCAGCCCACGCTGGCCCCGCGCCTGCTGCAGCCGGTGATGACCGTGCTGGAGACCCAGGCCGCCACGGGCCGCATGGCGCTGACCGATGCGCAGCGTGATGCCCTGGTGCAGGCGCGCGCTGCGCTGGCCTCGGTGGGCCTGCGTACGCTGGATGCCGCCTTGCACACCCATCTGCTCGCCCCCAGCAGCCACAGCCTGTTGCCACTGGCCTGTCTGGCGCAGTGGACTTTGGAGCTGGACGGCCTGCCTTTGTGTGCTGAATCCGATACGCCTTGATACACATCCAAGCGGTAAATGCGGCGAGCGTGCGACATATGCCACACCGGGCCCACGCAACCCGCCCAAGAGGGGGCCGCACCCCTTGAATCGCCACCGTCTGCTGCCAGAATGCTCGGTTTTTACGTTGAGGCTTTTTGACGGAGCCTCTTTGACGGGGCTCTTGGCGCCCCTGTGCACACAACCTACAAGGGATGCCCATGGGATTGCTCGACAAGATGGTGAAAGCCGTGCTGGGATCGACCACCAGCGATGCGGGTGCATTGACTGCCAGCCAGGTGAACCTGCTGCGCCAGGCCGTGGAGCCGCTGGGCACCCTCTCGGCCCCCCGTGTGGCAGAGCGTGCACTGGCATTCATCACCGAGGGCACTGAAGAAGGCGTGCTGCAGGACCTGGCTTCCGTCACCCCGTCCGAGGTCAGCAGCAACCTGCTGGGCCAGCCCGGCCGCCTGCGCTGGGGCTTCCATGCCGGGCATGGCGGCAAGTCACAAAGTGCGGGCGACAAAAGCATGGCGGGCCGCGCTGCGTTTTACGACAGCGTGGCCAAGCACCCGGTGCCGCTGGAGGTGATCGTGCGGCTGGGCAAGGTGCTGGCGGCGGGCGACCAGGGCAAGTCGCTGGACCACCCCGGCGCGCCCATTCCTGATTGGTTGCAATACCTCGTCAACGACGCGCTGCACGCCTCCTTTGGTGGGCACAGCAACCAACACGACCTGACCCAGCGGCGCGCCTGGCGCGTGCCCTTGTTCGCCCAGCTGTTGGCGCATGAGGGGTTGGACGAAACCCTGGTGCTGCAACTGGTGTTTGAGCGCAAGGGGCTCGACAGCTATTACTCTGACCGCTTTCGCGGACTGGTAGAACCCACCGAGGTGGCCGAGTACATGCGAGACCACCCCGAGGCCGTGCGGGCCTTGCTGCAGCAGCTGTCCGCCAGCGGCAAGGTGGAGCTGGCAAAGCGCATCGGGCAGGCCAAGAACCTGACCACGGCCTTTGCCCCCGAGCTAGTGGCTCTGGCGGTGGACGGTGCCAAGACCACGCGCGCCGAGGCCGTCAAACACCTCGAAGGCATTCCCACCGAAGACCGCCTGCGCCTGCTGGGCGCCTTGTTGCGCGAAGGTGAAACCACCCAGCGCACGCAGGCGGCCGAGCTGCTGGCCCGCTGGCCCTCCGACACCACCGCTCCCTTGCTGGAGGCAGCGCTGGAGAGCGAAACCAGCAAGCCAGTGCAGCAAGCCATTCGTGCCGCCTTGAACCGCCTGGGGGCGGCCAGCGATGCGCAAGACCAAGCCTTGCCCCCCGCACCCGAGTGGACGCCCTTTGCCGACGCCCCTTTGGGTGACGCTGCCCTGGCGCTGTTTGAGTCCAATCGCAAGGAAGTGCTGGAGCGTGCCCGTAAGGCGGCAGAAGAAGAAATCGAAGACAACAAGAACGCCAAGCACAAGTACACCTGGTGCCAACAGCACTACGCCAAGATGGCTAAGGTGAGCACCGAGGATCTGCAAGCGGCCCTGAAACTGCTGAACGGCGAAGGCGACAAAAAAGATGCGCAGCGGGTGCGCAACGGCGAAGTGGCCAACGTGGTGAGCGCGGGCAACCGCCTGTACGCCTTGCCAGGTTTTGGCCCGGTGCACCTGGTGCGCTGGCTCACGGCCTCGCACCACTGGCGCAGCTTTTGGGCCGATGACGGATTCCAAAAATGGCTGGGCCAGCAGCCTGCAGGCAGTGTAGACCTGCGTGCCCTGGCAGCGGTGTTCCAACGTGCAGACCTGCCGCTGGA
This sequence comes from Acidovorax sp. 62, assembly GCF_002754495.1. NCBI lineage: Bacteria > Pseudomonadati > Pseudomonadota > Betaproteobacteria > Burkholderiales > Comamonadaceae > Acidovorax > Acidovorax sp. 62. The sequence continues at coordinate 3,790,046 of NZ_PEFJ01000001.1, read as the reverse complement.
GGACGTGGCCCGCGCTGCGCTGTGCGACTACTGGAACACCCCGAACGCCGTGGATGTGCTGCCGCCCGAACAGATTTGGCCCTTCTTTGCCGAGCACCCCGAGTTCATCGACGAAGGCCTGGGCCTGGTGGCGCCGCCCAAGCGCGAACGCAACCACTGGCCGCTGGAGATGGGGGCCACGATGCGCGTGCTGGCCGTATTTCCGTACATCCCTGCGCGCTGGATGCCGCGCCTGATGGAACTGGCCCTGGGCGAGGGTAAGACCCATCGCCCCTTGGCGCAAAAGGCGCTGGCTGCCGTGCCCGACATTGGCCGCAGCGTGATCGACTCATTGGCCCACACCAAGAGCGAAGTGCGCATCGAAGCCGCCCGCTGGCTGGCCGACCTCAAGCACACCGCCGCCGTGCCCGCCCTGACCCAGGCGCTGGACAAGGAAAGCCGCGAAACCGTGCGCGCCGCCTTTCTGACGGCGCTGGAAGCGCTGGGCGAAGACATCGCGCCCCGCCTGGCCCCGGCACTGCTGCTGGCCGAGGCCAAGAAAGGCCTCAAGGCCAAGCCCCCCGCCGGGCTGGCCTGGTTCGCCATGGAGGCCCTGCCTGCTGCCCGCTGGGCCGATGGCAGCGCGGTGGAGCCTGAGATCACCCGCTGGTGGGTGGTGTTGGCCTGCAAACTCAAAGAGCCCGGGGGCAATGCCTTGCTCACCCGCTACATGGGGCTGCTGGACAGCGCCAGCCGCCAGGCGCTGGGCAGCACGGTGCTGCGCCAGTTCATCGCGCAAGACACGCGCCACCCGCCGCTGGAAGAAGGCATTGCCTACGCCCACCAGCACGCGGCGGGGCGTTACCAGAGCTACCAGCGCAGCTACCAGAACGCCAAGCCCGAATACCGCCAGTACTACGAAGCCAACTACGCCAAGTCGCAAGAGCAGGTGTTTGAGGAGTGCAAGCGCGAGAAGATGGGCGAGTACCTGGGCAGCGCCATCGGTGAAAAGGGCATCCTGGCCCTGGCCGCCCATGCGCCGGGGCATGAGCTGGTAACGCTGCTGCAGCACTACATGCGTGACCACTACCAGCGCCGTGCGCAGATCGAGGCCATGCTCGAAGGCGCTGCGCCGGGCAATGATCCCTTGGTCATCCAGCTGCTGCTGGGCTTGTCGCGCCGCTACCGCACGGCCTCGGTGCAAACCAAGGCCCGCACGCTGGTGCAAGAGATTGCCGATCGCAACGGCTGGACGCAAGAGCAACTGGCCGACCGCACCATCCCCACCGCCGGGCTGGACGACACCGGCACGCTGGTGCTGCCTTATGGTGACCGTACCTTCACCATGGTGCTGGACGCGGCCATGAAGCCCGAGCTGCGCAACCCCGAGGGCAAATCGATCAAGGCCCTGCCCGAGCCGCGTCAAAACGACGACCCCGCGCAGACCAAAGACACCAAGGCACAGCTGTCGTCCAGCAAGAAAGAGCTCAAGCAGGTCATTGATCTGCAGACCGCACGGCTGTTTGAGGCCATGTGCACCGGCCGCGTCTGGCCGCAGGCCGAGTGGACGGAATACCTGCAGGCCCACCCCATCGCCGGGCGGCTAATTCAGCGCCTGGTGTGGATGGAGCTGGACGCGCAAGGGCAGTGCCTGCAAACCTTCCGCCCCACCGAGGACGGCAGCCTGATCAACACCGACGACGATGAAGTGACCCTGGCGGGCGGCAGCGCGCTGCGCCTGGCCCATGCCTCGTTGCTGGACGATGCGCAGGCCAGCGCCTGGACGGCGCACTTCAAGGACTACAAGCTCACGCCCCTGTTTGCGCAGATGGCCCGCAAGGCGCCGGACATCGCGTTTGCCGACGACAAGGGCGTTGCGGTGCGCGAGATCAAGGACCGTGAGGGCTGGGTGAGCGACACCTTCACACTGCGCGGCACCTTCACCAAGCTGGGCTACCAGCGCGCGCAGGCGGAAGACGGCGGCTTTTTCTATCAATACACCAAAGAGTTTGCGAGCGCAGGGGTGCGGGTGGTGATGGAGTTCTCAGGCAACTGCCTGCCTGAAGAGAACGTCGCAGCCGCCCTCAAAACGCTGAGCTTTGAAAACAGCAAGCTGCGCGGCTGGGGTGACCACAGCCTGCCCTTGGCCGAAGTGCCCCCCGTGCTGCTGGCCGAGGCTTACGGCGACTACCTGGCGCTGGCCAAAGTGTGCGCTGGCTATGATGCCGATTGGGAGAAGAAGATGCCTTGGTAACGCGGTGCCATGGGGCGTCCAGGACGGGCCCGGTAGCTTTTACACCGGCCTGCGGCGGGCCTACCCCACCACTTTGTCCAGTGCGGTGCGCTGGCCACACTGCGTGCATTTTTTGACAACAACAGCGCCCAATTCGAAGATCATCACGGCCTTGCCCGTGCATTGCCTTTGAAAGCCGGGCAGCTGTTTTCAACGTTTTTTATTCACCACCAAAGAAAGAAGAGAGAGGGATTGCCATGGGATTCATTCGCAAGATTCTGATTTTCATCACCGGCTATGCATGGCTGCTGCTGTTGCTGGGCCCTGGTCTGATTGCCATGTCGGTGTATAGCGGCTGGAAGGCTGATGGCGATCACGCCTTCACGGCCCGCGAAAAGCTCACCACCGTGACCGGTAAGGTGGTGGAAGCCTCGGAAGTGACCGTCAAGCGCAAGCGCCGCTCCACCAAGCACTACTACCAGATCAACGTGCAACCCGATGCGGGCGGTGAGGTGCAAAAGCTGCGCATCGACCAAACTACGCCCAAGGCGCTGGTGAGCGCCATGATCGAAGAGAAGGTGACGGCGCTGGTCGACAAGAGCGACAACGACGTGGTGTACGAAGTGACGGTGAACGGCCAGGCCCTGATCGCCTACGAAACCACCAAGCAGCGCCTGGTGGCCGAGGCCGCGTCTTCTGCCAAGTCGATGAGCGGCGCAGGAATGTGGATTTTTGCCATCTTCCTCACACTGATTGGTGCCGCAGGTGTGTGGTCCAATCGTAAACTGCGCGCTGCCGACGAAGAAGCGCAAGCCGCAGCGGCCTGAGATTCAAAGAGAGAGGGGGAGGAGGTGCACACCTGTGCACCGGCTCCCACATTGCCAACCATCCAAGGAGGAATCAACCATGAACCCTAACGTACTCACCCCCGACGCACCCGAAGGTGCCCCGTTTGAGCGGCGCGACTTCATCGTCTCGACCTACAAGCACCTGGGCGCCGCCATCCTGGCGTTCGTGGTGCTGTCGGCCGTGCTGATGATGACGGGCTTCTCTGGCACCGCCGCCAAGATGCTGCTGGGCAGCGGCAACAAGTTCCTGTGGTTGGGTGTCATGGGCGCCTTCATGCTGGTGGGCTGGCTGGCCTCGCACCTGGCCGACAACTCTGAAAACCCCCAAACCCAGCTGATGGGCCTGGGCCTGTATGTGCTGGCCGAAGGCCTGATCTTCGCGCCCATGTTCGGCATCGCACAGATCGTGGCCCCTGGCGCCATCGGCGCCGCGGCCTTCATCACGCTGCTGCTGGTGGGCGCGCTGACCTGGACCGCCTTCACCTCCAAGACCGACTTCTCCTTCCTGGGCGGCACGCTCAAGGTGGTGGGTCTGGTGGCGCTGGGCACCATCATTGCCGGTGCCATCTTCGGCTTCAAGCTGGGCATCTGGTTCTCGGGCCTGATGGTCGCGTTTGCTGGCGCTTGCGTGCTGTATGACACCTCCAAGATCATCCGCGACTACCCCGTGGACCGTCCTGCCGGTGCCGCCCTGCACCTGTTTGCCTCCATCGCGCTGATGCTCTGGTATGTGCTGCGCATCCTGATCAGCCTGGCCACCAACGACGATTGATCGCACCCCGCTGTGCCAACCAAGCCGGAGCCCACCACGCTCCGGCTTTTTTCATGGCGCACCTGATTTGAAGTAAAAATGGGCTCTAGCGCCTGATGGATAAGCGCAAGAAGCTCTTGATTTGATAGCAAATGACCGCCTCTGCCCCCACCCCCGCGCAGGCCGTGCGCCTGGCCCCTGAACACCGCTTTGCCGACGAGCTGGCCCGCCTGGCCGCTGCCGACACCCATGCCCGCCCACCGGGCTGGCGCCTGTCGCCGCGTGCGGTGCGGCAATTCATTTTGGGCGATGCGGGGCTGAAGGTCAGCCAGAAGTTCTTTGGTGACGATGCGCTGGTCGATCGCGCCATCGTCACCCTCATGGGCCACCAGGGGCTGATGCTGGTGGGCGAGCCGGGCACGGCCAAGTCGTTGCTGTCCGAGCTGCTGGCGGCCGCCATCAGCGGTGATTCGGGCCTCACGGTGCAGGGCACCGCAGGCACCACCGAGGACCACATCAAATACAGCTGGAACTACGCCCTGCTGCTGGCCGAAGGCCCCAGCCAGCGCGCGCTCGTGCCCTCGCCTGTGTACCGCGCCATGCAGGCCGGGCAGATCGTGCGGTTTGAAGAAATCACCCGCTGTCCGCCTGAAATCCAGGATGTGCTCATCTCGCTGATGAGCGACAAGCAACTCATCGTGCCCGAGCTGGCCAAGGACGAAAAAGACGGCTCGCGCCTGTTTGCGCAGCGCGGCTTCAACATCATCGCCACCGCCAACCTGCGCGACCGGGGCGTGCATGAGATGTCGTCCGCCCTCAAACGTCGCTTCAACTTTGAAACCGTGCGCCCCATCCGCGACCACCAGTTTGAGGTGGACCTGGTGATGGCCCAGTTGCAGCGCGAGCTGGCGGGCACCGAGGCCCCCGTGCAGGTGCCACGCGACGTGGTGGGCTTGCTCGTCACCACCTTCCAAGAGCTGCGCGCCGGCCAGACGCAAGAGGGCACGGCCATCAAGGGGCTCGACGCGGTGATGTCCACCGCCGAGGCCGTGAACGTGGCCTACGCCGCCGCGCTGCAGGCCCGGCACTTCAACGGCGGCGAGCTGACCCCGCGCGAGATTGCAGGCCAGCTGCAAGGCGTGGTGCTTAAAGACAGCCTGGACGACGCCAAGCGCGTGCGCCACTACTTTGACACCGTGGTGCGCGAGCGCGCCCGCCGCGACGCGCTGTGGAAGCAGTTTCACGACGCCGCCCGCAGCCTGTGGCAATGAGCGCGATGCCTGCAGGCACCGTTGCAACGTCTATTGCGCTGCCGGAGGCGGTGGCCCGGCAACTGCCGCAGCTGCTGGACACCGAGGGTGATCCGGCCCGCGTGGTCTTTGTGCCCGTGCGCCACCACAGCCCCACCTGCGCCTGGGCCCTGCGCGCCCTGCTGCGCGAGCTGCGCCCCGCCGCCATCCTCATCGAAGGCCCGGACGACGCGCATGCCCTGCTGCCGCTGATGAGCGACCCGCAGACCCGCCCCCCCGTGGCCTGGCTGTGCCAAGCGGTGCGCGAGCGGCCTGCTGTCACCTCCGATGGCCCTGATGACACCGCACCCGAAGCGGGGGCAGACGCCGACCCCACCAGCCCCCGCACCGACACCCGCAGCTCCTTCTACCCCTTTTGCGACTACAGCCCCGAGTGGATCGCCATCCGCGAAGGCGCGGCGCTGGGCGCGCAGGTGGCGCTGATCGATCTGCCTTGGCAAGACAAGGCTTGGGAGCGTGAGGACGGAGAAGGCGACGCAGAGACCCTCGGCACCGCCGCACGCAGCCAGATGGAGGAGCGCCACTTTGCCCACAGCCGCTACCTCACGGCCATGGCGCGCCAGCTCGGCTGTGCCGACCACCACGACCTGTGGGATCGGCTGTTTGAGCTGCGCAGCACCACCCAGCGGGACGACTGGCGCAGCCTGTTCACCGACGTGTTCAGCTGGTGCGCCATGGCCCGGCTGGACTACGAACCCGAAGTGCTAGAAGCCGAGCTGAGCCTCCCCCGCGAACGCCACATGGCTGCGCACATCCAACGCTGGCGCGCGCAGGTGCCAGGCACCATCGTGGTAGTGACTGGGGGCTTTCACACGCCCGAGCTGCTGCGTCTGTGCGCTGCTCATGCAGATGCCAAGCCCATCAGCAAGGCCCGCAAAGCCAAAGCCACGCCTGCTGCGAAAGCGGCCAAGGCATCCGCAGCCGCTGCCCCCAACGCCTGGCTCATCCGCTACAGCTTTGAGCAGCTCGACGCGCTGAACGGCTACAGCGCGGGCATGCCCTCGCCCGGCTACTACCAGCGCCTGTGGGAGGCCTGGAATCGCAGCGAGCCTGAAAGCTCCCGCATCCCGATTTCTCCTCCAACCGTTCAGGCTGAGCCTGTCGAAGCCCGGCACCACTCTGGCCAGCCCAGCCCCTTCACCGCAGTAGCACTCGACGTGCTCACCGGCTACGCCCAGCAAACCCGCCAGCAAGACCAGGCCGACGCCATCTCCACCGCCCTGGTGCAGGCCGCCGCCCTGCAGGCCCAGCGCCTGGCCGACTTGCGCGGCAACGCCGGGCCGGGGCGGCAAGACCTGCTGGACGCCATCCGCTCCTGCTTTGTCAAAGGCGCCATCGACGAAGGCACGCGGGGCTTTACCGCAGACCTGCGCACTTACCTCAGCGGCACCCGCATGGGCGAAGTGCCGCCCAGCGCAGGCTCGCCCCCACTCATCGAAGACGCCCGCCGCCTGGCCCACGCCGCCGGGGTGCGGCTGGACGACACCACGCCGCGCACCACGCGGCTGGACCTGTACCGCAAGCCCACCCACCGCGTGCGCAGCCGCTTCTTTCAGGCCATGGCCTACCTCGACACCGGCCTGGCCCAATGGGTAAACGGCCCCGACTTTCTGGCGGGCACGCGGCTGAACCTGCTGTTTGAAGAATGGCACGGCGCCTGGAGCCCGCTGGTCGAAGCCCGCCTGATCGCCCTTGCCGCCGACGGCGCCAGCGTAGAGGCCGTCTGCCTAGCCAAGCTGCAACGCGAAGAAGCCGCCCTGGCCGCCGATGGCCGTGGCCGCAGCGCCAGTGCCGCCGTCATGCTGCTGCTGCGCGCTTGCCTGGTGGGCCTGCAGCACCGCCTGCCCCAGTTGCTGGGCATGCTCTCCACCCACCTCAACGAAGACGCCTCGCTCGGCTCCGTCATCGACTGCGGCCACCGCCTCGTCACCCTGTGGCGCGCCCGCGAGCCGCTGGGCGTGCAACAGCACCCCGAGCTGCGCCGCCTGCTGGCCCGCGTATGGCCCGCGGCCCTGTTTTTGCTGCCCAACCTGCAGCACAGCCCCGCCGACGCCGAACCCCAGGCCGTGCAGCACCTGCTCGCCCTGCGCGAGCTGGGCCGCATGCTGCAAACGCTGGACGCCCCGGCGGACGGGACCGCAGACGCAGGCAGCGCCGATGCGCAAGACACTGCCCCCACGCCGCCCCCGGCCAGCGCGCTGGCCATCGACACCGCCTTGCTCATCCCCCACTTGCAGCGCTTTGCCACCGAGCCCGACACCGCCCCCGGCGTGTGCGGCGCCGCCACCGCCTTGCTGTACCTGGAGGGGTTGTGGGACGACGCCCAGCTTGATACCGTGCTGCGCCAACGCTTTGGCCCCGGCGCGGTGCCCGCCGATGCGGTGCGGTTTTTGAACGGCGTGATGCAAGCGGCCCCCGAGCTGCTGCTGCGCCTGCCCGCCCTGCTGCAGGGGCTGGACGCCCTGGTGCGCGGCTGGGACGAAGCCGCCTTTATCGCCCACCTGCCCGATTTGCGCCAAGCCTTCACAGCCCTGCGCCCCCAAGACACCGCCACCCTGGCCGAACGCGTGGCGGGCTTGCATGGCGGGGACGCGGGCGCGGCCAGCGCTTTGGTGGCCATGCACTACGAGACCAGCGAGGCCGACCTGCAAGCCGGGCTGGCGCTGCAGCAGGCCTTGCAGGCGGCGTTGGTGCGAGATGGGTTAGGGGCGTGGGCTGGGCCGTGAGGGCACCGCGCCACCCGTTCGGGCTGAGCCCGTCGAAGCCGGGGCACGCAGTGCGCAACCCCCTCAGCGGACGGCCTCGCCCAGCCCCTCCACTGCATTGATCACCCCACCCCCCAAACACACCTCCCCGTCATACAGCACCGCACTCTGGCCCGGCGTCACGGCCCATTGCGCATCGGCAAAGTCCAGGGCAAAGCCCTCGGGGGCGGCGGTCAGCGTGCAGGCCGCATCCTGCTGGCGGTAGCGCGTTTTGGCGGCATAGGCGCCGGGCGTGGGCGCGTGGCCTGCGCACCAGCTCACGTCTTGCGCCACCAGCCGGTGCGACAGCAGCCAGGGGTGGTCATGCCCCTGCACCACGCGCAGCGTGTTCTTCTCCAGGTCTTTGCGGGCCACAAACCAGGGCTCGTGCGCCCCGCCGCCACGCTGGGCACCCTTCTCCTTGATACCGCCAATGCCCAGGCCCTGGCGCTGGCCCAGCGTGTAGAAGGACAGGCCCACGTGCTGGCCCAGCTTGCGCCCCCGGTCGTCCAGGATGGGGCCGGGCGCGTGGCTGATGTAGCGGTTCAAAAACTCGCGAAACGGCCGCTCGCCAATGAAGCAGATGCCGGTCGAATCCTTCTTCTTGGCATTGGGCAGGCCAATCTCTTCGGCAATGCGGCGCACCTCGGTCTTGTGCAGCTCGCCCACCGGGAACAGCGTCTTGGACAGCTGGGCCTGGTTCAGGCGGTGCAAAAAGTAGCTCTGGTCTTTGCTCGGGTCTAGGCCCTTGAGCAGCTCGTGCAGGCCCGTGGCCGGGTTGTGGCGCACGCGGGCATAGTGGCCCGTGGCAATCTTCTCGGCCCCCAGCCGCATGGCGTGGTCCAAAAAGGCCTTGAACTTGATCTCGGCATTGCACAGCACATCCGGGTTGGGCGTGCGCCCGGCCTGGTATTCGCGCAGAAACTCGGCAAACACCCGGTCCTTGTAGTCGGCCGCGAAGTTCACATGCTCGATCTCGATACCAATCACATCGGCCACGGCGGCGGCGTCCACAAAGTCGATGTTGGACGAGCAGTACTCACTGTCGTCGTCATCTTCCCAGTTCTTCATGAAGATGCCGACCACTTCGTGGCCCTGTTGTTTGAGCAGATAGGCCGTGACGGCGGAGTCCACGCCACCACTGAGACCGACCACTACGCGCTGATGTTGATTACCCATAGGGTCACGATTGTATTTTTGGAGCGGCCTTGTCGCCCTTCCTGTCCGCAAAGACCGTGCGGATGTATGACGACGGACTCATTGTGTGCCCACCAACGCGCCTTCCGACAAAAGCGCAAACACGTTCTAAAGGCGTCATCGCTTCTAGGGCGCAGCGACCACGGCCACCGCCACGGGCGTCGCCGCAGGGCTGCCGTGTTGGTTCTGAATTTGGTATCTGTAAACGTAACCCTGTACATTGGTCGCGCCGTGCGGTCGCTAGCGGATTGCATGGTTTTAGCGTTGGTATACCCCCTTTGGATATGCAGAACCCGCCCAGGGCCGGAGAAGATGTTGATGAAAAACCTGTCTATTGGAAAACGGCTGGCACTGGTCTTAGGTGCCATCCTGGCTTTGTTAGTCATTACCAGTGGCTTAGCCATGGTCATGCTGCAGCAGCTCGGCCAGGAGGTGGAAGTGATGCTGGAGCGCAACACCCGTACAGAACGCTTGGCCGTTGACTGGAGCATGAATCTGAACGCCGCTGTGCAACGGCGCGCAGCCATCTCCAAAAGCCAGGACCCTGCCCTCAAGGCCTACTTTGCGGAGGCCAATGCTCAAAGTGTGCGCGTGACCGGAGAGTTTCAAAAGCAGATCGACGAGCAGTTGAATTCGTCAGGTGACCGCGCTGCCTTGGAAGAAGTCAACGCCCGCCGCAAGGCATACCAGACTGTGCGTGACGAAGTCACCAAACTCAAGGATGTGGGCGATGAGGCAGCAGCGGGCCGGCTTTTTGACGAGAAGTTCGATCCCGCCGCGCGCGCCTACCAAGAGGCTGTGCAAAAGGTGGTGAGCATGCAGCGCCAACAGTTGGATGCACGGGGCACGCAGGTGCTGGCGCTGCGCTCGCGCACGCTGTGGCTCCTGTCGGTCAGCTCTGGCGTCGGGCTGGTCCTGGGCGTTGTGCTTGCGTGGTTGCTGTCACGCAGCATCGTTGGTCCCGTGCGCCAGTCACATGCGATCGCCGTAGAAATTGGATCGATGGACCTGCGGGGGCAGCCCCAGCCCGCCTACAGCAGGGACGAAACCGGCGCTCTTTTGCAGGCGCTGGACCGCATGCGTGCCGCATTGCGCAATACGCTGCTGGAGGTCCGTGGCGTTGTGGATGGCGTACACACGGCCAGCCAGGAAATTGCAGCGGGCAACATGGACCTGAGCGCCCGCACCGAGAGCACTGCCGGCAGCCTGGAAGAAACTGCCAGTGCCATGGAGGAGCTGACCAGCACCGTTCGGCAAAGCGCTGAAGCGGCTTCACAGGCTAGCCAGCTTGCGTTGACTGCAGTGGATGTGGCTCAGCGCGGAGGCCAGCTCATGGGCACGGTCGTACAGACCATGGACCGTATCCACACCTCGTCTGGTCGCATTGCCGACATCATTGGCGTGATCGACAGCATCGCTTTCCAGACCAACATCCTGGCCCTGAATGCTGCGGTGGAAGCGGCCCGTGCGGGTGAGCAAGGCAGGGGCTTTGCGGTAGTGGCCAGCGAAGTGCGGGCGCTGGCGCAGCGCTCTGCCGCTGCAGCCAAGGAGATCAAGACGCTGATCGACGACAGCGTGGGCGAGGTTGGAACAGGCTCAACACAAGTCAAGGAAGCCGGAGCTACTGTGGGGCAAATTGTCGACAGCATCCAGAAAGTGCGGGATATCGTTAGCGAAATCAGCGTTGCTACCCGTGAACAGAGTCAGGGTATTGCCCAGATCAACGTTGCCATTAACCAGCTGGACCAGATGACCCAGCAGAACTCAGCGCTGGTGGAGCAGTCGGCTGCAGCGGCGGGCAGTCTCAACGAACAGGCGCAGCGGCTCTCGCGTGCGGTGGCTGCCTTCCAGTTCGAGGATGGAGTCCATGCGGGAGCCGCCAGACTGTCCCACACCCAACCTGCTCAGCAAGCCTTGCACGCTTGACGCACTGAGCGGCGTAAGCCTCTAGCCGCAGGGTGTCGTTGCTGCCGACTTGGCCTATCAGCACAGCAGCACAGCAGCCCATTGCCTGCGGGACGCTGAGCAAAAGTTCTTGCCCGGGGACTGAAAGACAGATCCACAACTGTGCCACCATCCCCCCATGGAACTCCGCCAACTCCGCTATTTTGTCCGCATTGTCGAACTCGGCTCCATGGGCCGGGCGGCGGCCGATCTGGACATGGTGCAGTCGGCGCTGAGCCAGCAGATCAGCCGGCTGGAGGGTGAGCTGAGCACCCGGCTGCTGCAGCGCACCTCCAAAGGCGCCGTGCCGACCGAAGCCGGGCTGGCGTTTTTTCGCGAGGCGCAACTGGCCCTGCGCCATGCCGACCAGGCGGCGCGGGCGGCGGCGCAGGCGCGGCTGACGGGCAGTGTGAGCGTGGGCCTGTCGCCCACCACGGCCTCGGTGCTGGGTGTGCCGCTGATGCGCGCCATGCACGAGCGCTACCCCGATGTGCGGCTGCACATGGTGGGCAGTTTGTCGGGCCACCTCTCCAACATGCTCAATGCGCGCCAGCTGGACTTGGCTGTGCTGTTCGACACTCAGCCCGCGCGCCGCTGGAGCGTGCTGCCACTGCTGGAGGAGCGGTTGTTCCTCATCCGCTCGGCCCAGCGCGGCGTGCGCAAACCAGCGCTGCGGCGCAAGGTGGCGCTGGCGCAGCTGGCCGATGAACCCTTGATCTTGCCCACCGGACCTCACGGCCTGCGCAGCCGACTGGATGCGGCCTTTGCCCAGGCGCGCGTGGTGCCGCGCATGGCCATGGAGATTGACTCGCTGGCGCTGTTGATGGACGCGGTGGACATGGGCCTGGGCAGCACCATCCAGCCCTGGGCGGCGGTGGGCCGTTATGCCGATACGGCAGAGCGCTTTGTACTGGCCGAGATTGCAGATGGCCCCGCCTTTCGGCCTGCGGCGCTGTGCAGCTTGTCGGACGATGAGCTCTCGCCCGCCGCGCTGGCCGCGCGCGTGGTGCTGGGCGACTGCGTGCGTGAGCTGGTGCAGTCGGGTCGGTGGATTGGCGCAAGGCTTGTCTGACGCCAGTTCTGACAAGCCCCCCATCCCTCGTAGGTCGGGTGAGCCCGCAGGGTGTAACCCGACGCCCAAAGGGCACGCCGCTTTGGCGTCGGGTTACGCTGCGCTAACCTGACCTACACAACGGTCCCGCCGAGCTTTTCCACACCGTTCACGCTGAGCCCGTCGAAGCGCGGCGCAAGGCTTCGACAGGCTCAGCCCGAACGGTGGGAGCATGGCAAGAAGCACCGGAGCCATCACCCAACCCATCACGATCCGTGATGGGGCCATGCCTGTGCAGCCCCTGCACAAGCAGCGGGGTTCTTCCTACATTCAGGCCACCCATGAATGCAAAGAAGAACTGCAAATGCACCCCGATGTTTTGGTGATTGGCGGCGGCAACGCCGCCCTGTGCGCTGCGCTGATGGCCCGCGAGGCCGGGGCCAGCGTGCTGCTGCTTGAGTCGGCCCCGCGCGAGTGGCGCGGTGGCAACTCGGGCCACACGCGCAACCTGCGCTGCATGCACGATGCGCCGCAAGACGTGCTGGTCGATGCCTACCCCGAAGAAGAGTTTTGGCAAGACCTGCTCAAGGTGACGGGCGGGCTGACCAACGAACACCTGGCGCGCCTGGTGATTCGTGAATCGAGCACCTGCCGCGACTGGATGCGCAGCCACGGTGTGCACTTTCAGCCGCCGCTGTCGGGCGCGCTGCACGTGGCGCGCACCAATGCGTTCTTCATGGGCGGGGGCAAGGCGCTGGTCAATGCGTACTACCGCAGCGCAGAAAAGCTGGGCGTGCAGATTCGCTACGGATCGCCGGTGGACCGCATCGAAATCGACAACGGCCGCTTTGTGGCCGCGCATTGCACCGTCAACGGCCAGCGTGAGCGCATCACGGCCAAGGCCTGCGTGCTGGCCGCAGGCGGGTTTGAATCCAACCGCGAATGGCTGCGCGAAGCCTGGGGCCAGAACGAGCGCGGCGAGTGGCCTGCCGACAACTTCTTGATTCGCGGCACGGCCTACAACAAGGGCGTGTTGCTCAAGCACCTGCTCGACGACCACGGCGCCGACCGCATTGGCGACCCCACACAGGCGCACATGGTGGCCATTGATGCGCGCGCCCCGCTGTACGACGGCGGTATCTGCACGCGCATCGACTGCGTGTCGCTGGGCGTGGTGGTCAACCGCGAGGGCGCGCGCTTTTACGACGAGGGCGAAGACTTCTGGCCCAAGCGCTACGCCATCTGGGGCCGCCTGGTGGCGCAGCAGCCGGGGCAGATTGGTTATTCGATCATCGACAGCAAGGCCATCGGCCGCTTCATGCCGCCTGTGTTTCCGGGCGTCAAAGCCGACACGCTGCCCGAGCTGGCGCAAAAGCTGGGCCTGCCTGTGGAGACCTTCATGCGCACGCTGAACGACTACAACACCGCCTGCCGCGTGGGCACCTTTGATCACACCGCGCTGGACGATTGCCACACCGAAGGCGTGGCGCCTGCCAAAACCCACTGGGCCCGCCCCATCGATACCGGCCCGTTCTACGGCTACGCGCTCAAGCCCGGCGTCACCTTCACGTACCTCGGCCTGCACACCGACGACACCGCCGCCGTGCGCTTCAACGACCAGCCCAGCCCCAACCTGTTTGTGGCGGGCGAAATGATGGCGGGCAACGTGCTGGGCAAGGGCTACACCGCCGGGGTGGGCATGAGCATTGGCACCGCGTTTGGCCGCATTGCCGGTACGCAGGCGGCCCGTGCAGCTTTGAACTCAAAACAGCCTCCAGCGCTTGTCCATCAAGCGCAAGCAGCTACAAATACAGGAGCAAATCATGCAAACGCTTGAAGCCCTGACCCGCGACGCCAAGGCGCTGGCCAATGGCGACATCGTGCTGTCTGCGCCCGAAACCGAAGTGGCCCGCCAGCTCCAGATCTGCAACGCCTGCCGCTATTGCGAAGGCTTTTGCGCCGTCTTCCCCGCCATGACGCGGCGGCTGGAGTTTGGCAAGGCCGACATCCACTTCATCGCCAACCTGTGCCACAACTGCGGCGCCTGCCTGCACGCCTGCCAGTACGCGCCGCCACACGAGTTTGCGGTGAACGTGCCCCAGGCCATGGCCCAGGTGCGTGGGCAGACCTATGCCGACTACGCCTGGCCCCCCGCGCTGGGCCAGCTCTACCAGCGCAATGGCTTGACCCTGGTGCTAGCCTTGGTGGCGGGGCTCACGCTGTTCTTGCTGCTGGCGGTGGGGCTGCATGGCCAGGGCGTCAGCGCGCTGTGGCAATCGCCAGCGGGTGGCTTCTACGGCATCTTCCCCCACAACCTGCTGGTGGGCCTGTTTGCGCCCGTGTTCCTGTTCGCTGTGCTGGCCTTGGGCCTGGGCGTGCGCCGCTTCTGGCGCGACGTGACGCCCGCCACCAGCGGCGCGCCGCTGAGCACGCCCGCCACGGCCGAGGCCACTGGTGCGGTACTGCGCCTCAAATACCTGGACGGCGGCCACGGCGACGGTTGCCACAACGAGGACGATGCCTACACCCTCTCGCGCAGGCGCATGCACCACCTCACGTTCTACGGCTTCATGCTGTGCTTTGCGGCCACCAGCGTGGCCACGCTGTACCACTACCTGCTGGGCGTGCCTGCGCCGTATGACCTGCCCAGTTTTCCGAAGCTGCTGGGCGGCGTGGGCGGCATCAGCCTGGCGATTGGCACCGCAGGACTGTGGCGGCTGAACTTGCGCCGCCACCCCCAGCATGGCGATGCGGCACAAAAGCCCATGGACCGTGCCTTCATTGCGCTGCTGTTCCTCACCGCCACCAGCGGCCTGGCCCTGTGGGCGGCACGCGGCAGCGCGGCCTTGCCCCTGCTGCTGTGCCTGCACCTGGGTGCGGTGATGGCGCTGTTTGCCACGCTGCCCTACGGCAAGTTTGCCCACGGCATTTTCCGCACCGCATCGCTGCTGCGCCACGCGGTGGAAAAGCGCCAGCCCAACCCCATTGGCCTGGGCGCCGACTGAGCCCTCGACCCCATCAAAAAACCATCCACGATGAAGGAGACCCCGATGAACAAACGCACCCGGCTGCACTGCGCCCTGGCGCTGGCCACCGTTCCCTTGACCTTTGGAGCTGCGGCGCAAGACTTTCCGCCCAAAAAGCCCGTCACGCTGGTCGTGGGCTTTGCGGCGGGCGGCGCGGCCGATGCGGCGGCGCGCCTGATTGCCAAGAAACTGGGCGAGAACATCGGCCAGTCGGTGGTGGTGGACAACAAGGGCGGCGCGGGCGGCAACATCGCCCACCAGTTTGTGGCCAATGCGGCGCCTGACGGCAGCGTGTTGTTGTTCGGCTCGGTGGGGCCGCTCACCATTGCGCCGCACCTGATGAAGTTGACCTATGACCCCTTCAAAGACCTGGCCCCGATCTCAGGCGGGGTGAACTTTCCCAACGTGCTGGTGGTGCACAAGGGCGCGGGCGTGAAGACGCTGGCCGAGTTTGTGCAGCTTTCTAAAAAGAAGCCCGGCAGCGTGGACTTTGCCTCTACCGGGGCAGGCTCTGCATCGCATCTGGCCGGCGAGTTGTTCAACCAGCGCGCAGGCATCGACATGACCCACGTGCCCTACAAGGGTGGAGCTCCGGCGCTGCAAGACTTGCTGGGCGAGCGCATCACCTCGTACTTTGCCGCACCCCCCACGGCGCTGCCGCATATCGAGGCGGGCAAGCTGATTCCGCTGGCGACCACGGGGCTCACACGGCCTTCGTACATGCCCAACATCCCCACGGTGGCCGAAGCCGGTTACCCCGGCTTTGAAGCACTCAACTGGTACGCCTTTGTGGCGCCGGGCAAAACCCCCGCGCCGCTGCTGGAGCAGTGGAACCGCGAAATCGTGAAGGTGCTGAACGACCCGGGCGTGAAAGAGGCGTTGAACAAGCACGGCCTTACGCCCCAGCCCACCACGCGGGCTGAGCTGATGGCGTTCATGAAGAAAGAGTCGGCCCAGTGGGCGGCCACCATCAAGGAACGCAAACTCACCGCAGAGTGATTTGCAGCGTTGGACGCGGTGCAGGGCCTAGGTGCCGCCAAGGGGGCCATGCTGACGCACCAAGCCGTCGTTCAGCAACTGCGCCAGCCATGGGCTGAGGACACTGGCGTCCCCGCTCCAGTACCCCGCTTCGAGCAACGCGGCGCAAGCGTCTTGTACGGATGCCCCCGCGCGCAGGTGGCCTAGCCAGGTGGCCTGTGCGTCCTCTAGTGTCTGAAAGTGCGGTTGGTGCCCCTTGCGCCAGACCAGCAGTGCAGTGGGGGCGGGCAGGGGGGCGGACTCGGGCACTTCATCGTTGGTGTGGATGGCGTTCCATAGGCTCACCACGTTGGTCGTTACGTTGCGCAGCAAGGCGCTGGGGTGCAGCACGTCGGCCTGGGTAGTCCAGTCGCAGGCCGCCTGCGCACTTTCCGACCCGAGCACCAGCACATCGGCACCGTCAAACCGCGTACGCAGGTCCCAGTCCAGTTGGGCCAGCTCGTGCAGCTCGGGGTTGTCGGGGTAGGCGCTGCGCAGCGCTTGTACGAGGCCTTCTCCGTAGCGGTTCAGGCTGCGCGTGCGCGGCGGGTGGGCCACCGCATAGTCACGCGCATGGGCGTCGAAGGTATCGCAGCCCATGTAGAGACAGGTCTTGGCATACGTGTCGGCCAGCACCTCGGCCAGCCGGGCGCGGTAGGCGTGGTGGTAGATGTGCAGGCGCCCGGTGATGGAGTCGGTGGGTGTTTCAGGGGGCAGCGTGGGCGCTAGCACCCGGTCGGCAAAGTGGCGCTGCACGGCAGCCAGGGCCAACGGTTCTGGCGTGGGTATCGGTGCGGGCGCAATGCTGCCCAGGGTGCAAGGCTCGACTGCTTCGCAAGACGCTACGTGCTCGGCGGCAATGCGGCGTGCCATGGCCATTTCATCGAGCAGGTCAGCCAGCGGCGGGATGTGGTCGTCGCGCTCGATCATCGCGGCCACGGCGCCAAAGCGCTGGCAGGCGTGGGCGTACAAGTCCCACACCGGCTGCGCCACCGGGTGATCGTGCGTGTCGATGATGTGGTCGCCGTTGTCGCTGTGCCCGGCCAGATGAATCTGCTGCACGCGGTGCGCGGGCAGGGCGTGCAGGTACGTCAGCGGGTCAAAGCCATGGTTCACGCTGCTCACGTAGATGTTGTTCACATCCACCAGCAGCAGGCAGTCGGCCTCTTGTGCAATGTGGGCCAAAAACTGCCATTCGCTCGCACTGTCGTGCCGGTAGCGGACGTAGCTCGACACGTTTTCCAGCACCAACCTGCGGCCCAGCACGTCCTGCGCATGGCGGATCTGTGCGATCACATGCCGGGCAGACTCGTCGGTGTAGGGCAGCGGGTACAGGTCGTGCAGCTGCTCCGGGCCGGGGCCCGTCCAGCACAGGTGGTCAGATACCCACAGCGGCTCGATGCGGTCGGCCAGCGCTTTGACGCGCTGTAGATACGGCACGTCCACGCCGTGCGAGGCACCAATGGACATGGCCACGCCGTGCATGGCCATCGGGTAGTCGCGCCGGATGGCGTCAAGCACGGCCAGTGGCTTGCCGCCTTCAATGAGGTAGTTGTCGGTGATGATTTCCAGCCAGTCCAGTGGCTGCTGGCGGGCCAGAAAATCGGCGTAGTGCTGCGTGCGCAGCCCCAGGCCAAAGCCGGTGCCGCGCGTGGCGATGGGGGTATGTGCCATGGCGAAGTCAAGGTGTCAAAGTGCGGGCACTGGGACTGATCGTCGAGACTGGCGTGCCCTGATGCCAGCACCGCCGGGCAAGGGTCTAAGTCGGCCGCACCACCCCGCCGCGCTGGCGGTGTCCCCCTCTCGCGAAGCGAGAGAGGGGGAAGGCGCGAAGCGCCTCAGGGGGCGCTTCATCTCAACCCTTGATATCGCCAATCGTGCCTTTTTCCATCAGGCATTGGGCCGCTGTCTTGGCCTTGAACCCGTGGCCTTTGCAGGCGTTCTGGCCCTTGCAGCTGTGTTCGGCCGTGGAGCAGTCGCTGTTGCCCTTGCAGTCGTGCACGTTGTAGCAGTGCACTGTGTCGTTGGCACCAATGGCCGCACCCTTGGAGCCCTTGGGCATATCGGCGGCAAAGCTGGTGGATGCCAGTGCCAGCAAAGCGGCTGTGAGGGCGAAAGAGGCAGTGGCTTTGGCTTGGGTAGAGGTCATGTGAAGCTCCGTAGCAGTGGGGATGGATGAACAGACCGCTGTAACCACAAGGGTTCGTGCTGGTCTGGTCAGTAATACGCATCCCGCGTGCTGCGGGTTACACACGCTGCAATTAATATTTCTCGCCTGAGCATTGGGGCCATGTACCACGCTCAGTGCGCAGTCTTACTTTGCGCCAGGTGCGGTCACAGACGGGTCGGTGTGCACCAGTGTGAGCGGGTGGCGCTGGCCTGCCAGGTAGTCTTCCAGGCACGCCAACAGCAGCGGGCTGCGGTGGCGTTCTGGGCAGGCGCGGATTTCGTCGGGGGTCATCCACAGGGTGCGGACGATGCCTGCGTCCAGCGAGCGCCAGCCGTGGTGTGTGCCCAGCGTGCCGGCAAAGGCAAAGCGCATGTAGGTCAGGTCGTCGCCCGTGCGGGTTTTGGTGAAGCGGTTGAGGTACACGCCAATGAGGGCGGTGGGCACAAAGTCGTGCGCAGTTTCCTCCAGCACCTCGCGGGCGCAGGCCTGTTCGGGCGATTCGCCAGGGTCCAGGTGGCCTGCGGGGTTGTTGAGTTTGAGACCGTCTGTGGTCTCTTCTTCCACCAGCAAAAAGCGCCCATCACGCTCGATGAGGGCGGCCACGGTGACGTTGGGTTTCCAGCGGTTTGGCATGTGGCCCATTATGACCACAGGGTGTTGCGGTGTTCTTACGGAGCTGAGCTGGCAGGGCCGAGGCTGCGGGTCATGTACACCGCGCCGTCGCCATAGCTGGCCAGCCTTTGCTGCTGCAGCGGCTGGGCCAGCGGTTGCACCGCATAGCCATGCCGCTCCCAATACCTTTGCGAGCCTTGCACCGACACCAGCGCGCTGTGACGCAGGTCTTGCGCCGTGGCCTGCTCCCACAGGGGCTGCAGCAGCCGCTGCGCCAGCCCCTGGCCTGCCATGCCGGGCAGCACGGCCATGTCGTGCAGGTACAGCGTGTCGGGCGCGGTGCCTGCGGGCGGCTCAAAGTCGCCGTGCAGCGGCGTCACCTTGCCCTGCACCGAGTGGTAGGCGGCCAAGTAGGCGCACAGCGCGCCGTCCAGCAGCAGGGCCAGCGAGCAGTTCACTGGGCTGGCCAGGCGGCGGGCAAAGACCTCGGTGCTTTCCATGAACCCATCGCCATAGGCGGCGCGTTGCACCGCCATCAGTGCGGGCAGATCGTGGATTTGCAGGGGGCGGACTTCAAGCGCAGGCATGGAGGTGAGAGAAGGGAGTGGAGAAGGCAAACACCACAGTGGTCGCGATCCACCGGGATTGTGCGGGTCCAAGAGGATATGAGGAAATGGCCCGTTGCCAAGGCGTTTCCATCGCCGCTATCGCATTGAGTCATCTTGCTTTGGACGCCCAGCACCTGCCCACATGGACTCATCCTAGAGTGCTTCGATACTGTTTTCCATGAGGCAGAATTCGGCCATAAGCGGGCATTTTTGTAGATCTAAAACCATCTAACCAACCCATATGCCAAACATGGAGCCAATACCCAAGCGCTCACTCAGCCGCATTTCAAGGATTTTCCTTGCTCTGACCATTGGCCCTTTTGCGATCGCTGGTGTCTTGGCCCTGTGCATCGGCAATTTTTCAGCAGGATTGGGATTGCTGGCTTTTTCCGCTGTGCTAGCTGCTTTCCCATTGATAGGCATGTTTTTCTTGCGCCATCCAGTGCAAGGCCGGTCTGCAAATTTGGGTGATGAATTGGAGAAATACAAGGCGCAATATCCGGGCTGGAAAGGTAAGGCTGTGTATTACGGGCTTGCCATCGCATTTTTGGTGGTTGTTATTCTGCGAATTGCGGCTCTCGCGACATAGAGGAAAAACGCAGCGGCCGTGGGCTCAAAACGCTCCCTCCTCCAAGTAACACTCCTACAACCCCAGCCCCCGCATCAGCGCCTCAGCCCGCGCGCTGGCTTCAGGCGTCATGTGCATGGGCCGGCCCCACTCGCGCTGCGTCTCGCCGGGCCATTTGTTGGTGGCGTCCATGCCCATCTTGCTGCCCAGGCCGCTCACGGGTGAGGCGAAGTCCAGGTAGTCGATGGGCGTGTGCTCCACCATCAGCGTGTCGCGGGCAGGGTCCATGCGGGTGGTGATGGCCCAGATCACTTCCTTCCAATCGCGCACGTCCACATCCGCATCCACCACCACGATGAACTTGGTGTACATGAACTGGCGCAGGTGGCTCCACACGCCCATCATCACGCGCCGTGCGTGGCCTGCGTAGGCCTTGCGGATGCTGACCACGGCCATGCGGTAACTGCAGCCTTCGGGAGGCAGGTAGAAGTCCACGATCTCGGGGAACTGCTTTTGCAGCAGCGGGATGAACAGCTCGTTCATCGCTAGGCCCAGCACGGCGGGCTCGTCGGGCGGCTTGCCGGTGTAGGTGCTGTGGTAGATCGCGTCCCGGCGCAGCGTGATGCGGTCCACCGTGAGCACGGGGAACTCGGCGCATTCGTTGTAGTAGCCGGTGTGGTCGCCATACGGCCCTTCCAGCGCGTGCTGCCAGCCGCTCGCATGGTTGGCGTCGGGCCGGATGTGGCCTTCGAGCACGATCTCGGCGGTGGCGGGCACTTGCAGCGGCACGCCTAAAGCAGCAGTCACTTCGGTGCGCGCACCGCGCAGCAGGCCAGCGAACTGGTATTCGCTCAACCCATCGGGCACGGGCGTCACGGCGCCCAGCAGTGTGGCCGGGTCGGCCCCCAGCGCTACGGCCACGGGGTAGGGCTGGCCGGGGTGCTGGGCGCAGTGGTCGGCAAAGTCGAGCGCGCCGCCCCGGTGGGCCAGCCAGCGCACGATGACCTGGTTGCGCGAGAGCACCTGCTGGCGGTAGATGCCCAAGTTTTGCCGGGCCTTGCGCGGGCCGCGCGTGATGGTCAGCCCCCAGGTGATGAGCGGGGCCACATCGTCGGGCCAGCAGTGCTGCACGGGCAGGCGGGCCAGGTCTACATCGGGCCCTTCCCACACCTCTTGCTGGCAAGGGGCGTTGCGGCCCACGGTGTGCGGTGCCATGTTCCACAGGGTCTTGAGCAGCTGGCCCATGCCCAGCATGTCTTTGAAGCCTTTGGGCGCCTCGGGTTCTTTGAGGGTGGCGAGCAAGGTGCCCAGGGCGCGCACGCCGCGCAGGTCGGGCACGCCCATGGCGCGGGCCACGCGCGCGGGTGTGCCAAACAGGTTGGTCAGCACGGGCATGCGGTGGCCTGTGGGCTGGGTGAACAGCAGCGCCGGGCCGCCCGCGCGCAGCACGCGGTCGCTCAGCGCGGTCATCTCCAGGTGGGGCGACACGGGCTCCGCCACGCGGCGCAGCTCGCCCGTGGCTTCGAGCTGGGCCATGAAGTCGCGCAGGTCTTGGTAGGCCATGGTTTTGAGTAAAAAAGGCCTCTAGCGCTGGATATATAAGCGCTGGAAGCTATGAAATTGATAGTGATTGACGCGCGGTGGTGAATCTTCCCCACCCGTTCGGGCTGAGCCTGTCGAAGCCAGGGCGCAATGTCCCTGCGGCGCTTCGACAGGCTCAGCGTGAACGGTTTGTTGAGCGTTCACGGCGATGCCATGGCTGTCTCGTTAGGCTGAACAGGCAGCCCGGCCCAGCGCGTGGCCAGGGTGTGGGGCACGTCGATGAGGTCGAGCACCCGGGCCACGCTGGCGTCCACGATGTCTTGCACGCTGCGCGGGTACTGGTAGAAGGCGGGCAGGGGCGGGCAGCAGATGGCGCCCATCTCCGTCACGGTGAGCATGTTGCGCAGGTGCACCAGGTGCAGCGGGGTTTCGCGCACCATCAGCACCAGCTTGCGGCGCTCTTTGAGCACCACGTCGGCCGCGCGGGTGAGCAGGTTGTCGCTCAGGCCGTGGGCAATGGCGGCCAGGGTGCGCATGGAGCAGGGCGCCACCACCATGGCGTGGCTGCGAAAGGACCCGCTGGCCAACGTAGCGCCCACGTTGCGCACGTCGTGCAGCTGGTGGCCGGGGGCCAGGGCCTGCAGCGCAGCGGGGCCGTCCACACCGCATTCGTGCTGCAGCGTGCGCCAGCCTGCGTCAGACACCACCGCATGCGTTTCAATGCCCGGCTGGCCGTGCAGGGCCTGCAGCAGCCGCACGCCGTAGGTGGCACCGCTGGCGCCAGAGATGCCGACGACGATGCGGACCGAGGTGCTGCAGGGGGCGGCTTCGGCATCAGCCATGGGCGGTCTCTGGGCGGGGCTGTGGGTGGTGGGGCGCGCCCGCCAGCGGTTCGTAGTGCAGGTCGTCCAGCACGCGCTCCAGCACCAGGGCGGCCTGGGCGGGGTCGAAGTCTTCATGGGTGCGCTTTTTGACGCCGTATTGCTGCAGCTGGTAGTGGCGTGCGGGGTCAATGCCGTGGCGGGCCAGGGTGCTTTTGACGCACACCAGCGGGCAGCCATCGAGCGCAATGATGGGGCGGCCCGAGCGCACGGTTTTCATGAGGTGGGGCACATCGCCGCCCACGCCCGCAATGCACGACATCTCGGCCGCACCGCAGCGGTCCAGCCGCAGGGCAACGTGGTTGGCCAGCTGGGCGGCGCTGGAGCAGCCCGAGCACGAATACACGAGCGGCAGGGGGGCATTGGCGTGGGGGCTTGCGTGGGTGGGGGGATTGGGCGGGCGCAGGTCGCCGGGTTCGGTGTTCATACGGCAGGCCTCCTCAGGGCTTGGGGAACAGGCGCGCCAGCACGGCGCGCGGGGCCCATTGCGCGGGGTCGAGCACGGGCAGCTCCAGGGCGTCAAGCGCGTTCTTCACCACCAGGCCCAGCTCGGTGTCGCCCTGCATGGACAGGCGGCGGCTGAAGAACAGTGTGTCCGGGTCTTGCTGGCGCTGGGCCAGCAGCACAAAGTCGTGCGCACTGGCGCTGATGGTGAGGTCGGGCGCGTTGTGGGTATTGGGCGCGTTGGTCGCTTGGGACGCACTGGGGGCACCGGCCGCTTTGGCAGCGCCGCCGGGGCGGGCTGGGCTGCAGGGGGCAAAGCGCTGGCCGTTCCAGGCAAAGTCAAAGGCCACGCGGGCATCGCGCACCTCAATGCGCAGCTTGCGGTGCAGCAGCAGGGCCAGCACGTCGGCGGGCAGGTGGCGGGCCAGCGCCAGGTTCAGCGCGGTGACGAGCAGCACCGAGCCGGGGTAGGCCGGCAGGCGCGAGAGCACGGCGCCCACGGGCGCGGGCAGTTGCCGGGGGCGGGCGGTGTGGTGCTTGGCGGAGGACGGGTGTGCGGTGGGGTGTGCGGGCGGGTACATGGCGGTCCAGAAAAGGGTGTGCGGCGGGCCGTTCAGGCGGCCGAGCGTTGGGCGGTGTGCTGTGCCTGGTGCAGGTCGCTGCGGCCTTGCTCCAGCCCGGGGCGGCCGTGCCAGAAGCCGTTGCATGGCCAGTCGGGCATCAGCGCCAGGATGCGGTTTTGGGCGTGCGCGGCGTTGGCGGGTTGGCGGCGCACTTCGTCAAACAGGGCAATCACCTGCTCCATGTGCTGGGGCTGGGGGCTCAGGCGCACCAGGTCCACGCCCAGGGCTTGCATCTGGGGCAGCTCTTCGATGAGGTTGTAGACGCGGGCCGACTGTGTTTGCGTGCCGTTGAGCACGAGGAAGCCCTCTTTCTCGCGCGTGCGCAGGGGCAGGCCTTCGGGGTGTTCCATGCAGCTGAAGCGGCAGTCGTCCTTGGGCTGGTTGTAGTGCCGCGCCGTGAAGCAGCGGGCCGAGTACGCCAGCGGCAGCCGCCCGTAGGCGAAGACCTCGGTCTGCAAGCCTGCGGGGCGTGCGGCCTGCACCACGGCCAGGTCCTGGTGGCGCATCTCCAGCGGCATCACCCAGCGGCTGGCGCCGAGCTGGGCCATCCATTGCACGGCCTGGGGGTTGTAGAGGTTCAGGTGCGGCCCGGCCACAAAGGGCTGCTTGCCCGCCAGGCAGTGCACGGCGCCCATGTCGTTGGCCTCGACGGTGAATTCGCCGTTAGCGGCCAGCTTGTGCAGCCAGGCCACGTCCGAGCCCGATTCGAGCAGCACCTGGCTGGACATGACGACCCGCTTGCCCTTGCCCTGCAGGTGGCGGGCCAGCCCGAGCCAGTCGGACAGGCGCAGCTCGTGGCGGCGCGAGCACACGGTCTCGCCCAGGTAGACCTCGTCCACGGCCGTGTCGGCCATGGTTTCGTAGAACGCAAAGACGGTGTTGCGCGGCCAGTAGTACTGCAGGGGGCCCAGGGTGATTTTCATGGTGGGGGACTCCGTGTGGTGGGAGAGCGGGCGCTGTGCGCCTCTTGGCTCTTGTGTTGCGTTAGCGCTGCGTATCAGTGGCGCCCCGGGGGGGCGGTGGCTTATTTCCAGGGGCGGTGGTAGGCGCCCAGCGTGTGTTGCTGGCCCTCGGCCACCTGGTCCAGCTGGGCCATCCAGTGGGTTTTGGGGGCGTAGCGGTGGGGCTGGGCCATGCAGTGGTCGATGGCCTCGCGCCACACCCGCGTTACGTCGGTCACGTAAGCGGGGCTGCGCTGGCGGCCTTCGATCTTGATGGCGCGCACGCCGATCTTGACCAGCTGGGGCAGCAGCTCCAGCGTGTTCAGGCTGGTGGGCTCTTCGATGGCGTAGTAGTTTTCTTCATCGGCCACGTCAAAGCGGCCCTTGCACAGCGTGGGGTAGCCCGCGTTCTCGCCGGGGGCGTAGCGGTCGATGAGCACGCCGTTCAGGCGCGACTCCAGGCCCTGCGGGGTTTCTTGCCAGCGCACGGCTTTGGGCGGCGAGCATACGCCGTGGGTGTTGGGCGATTCGCCCGTCACGTACGACGACAGGGCGCAGCGGCCTTCCACCATCACGCACAGGCTGCCAAAGCCGAAGACCTCGATCTCGACCGGCGTGCGCTCGATCACCTGGCGCACCTGCTCCATCGATAGCACCCGGGGCAGCACGGCGCGCACCACGCCAAACTGCTCGCGGTAGAAGTTGATGGCCTCGAAGTTGGTGGCCGAGCCCTGCACCGACAGGTGCAGCCGCAGCTGCGGGTGGTGCTGTGCGGCGTATTGCATGAGGCCGGGGTCGGCCAGGATGACGGCGTCCAGCCCCATGTCCACGGCCTTGTCCACCGCGCTGCGCCAGGGGCCAGGGTTGGAGGCCTGCGGGTAGGTGTTGAGCGCCATGAACACCTTGCAGCCGCGCTGGTGGGCGTAGGCGATGCCATTGGCAATGGCTGCTTCGTCGAAGTTCAGCCCCGCAAAGTTGCGGGCGTTGGTGGCGTCGCGAAGGCCCAGGTAGACGCAGTTGGCGCCGTGGTCTACGGCGGCTTTGAGCGCGGGCAGGCTGCCTGCGGGGCAGACGAGTTCGGGGGGAAGCTGGGCAGCCTCGGGGGCAGGGGCTGCGGAGGTGGCTGCAGCAGGGGTCAAGGGTTCCATGGCAAGCGTTTCATCGCCAGCACCGGTAGGGTGCCAAGGCATTGGCCGCCACCTTAGTCAGCCCTGCGTGCGCAGCCGCTGATCTTCATCAACCGGGCTGCAGAATGCCAGACAAATTTGATCGGGATTTGACGCGCCTGCCGGTCCAGCGCCTGCGCTGTGGCGCCGGGGGCACGGGCTGTGCTGCCAGCGGACCGGATCGGCTGGTTGGGGTTGCTATTAAAAATATAGCTGTTAGCGCTTATTGGATAAGCGCTAGAGGCATTTTTCTATCAAAACCGGGTTCAGTATTTCACGCCAAAGCGCGCCAGCAGCCAGTCCTGCAGCATCTGCAGCACGGGCGTGGCGTACTCGGGGGTTTCGTTGAACAGCTCGTGGAAGGCGCCCTCAAAGCAGTGCGACTGCACCACGGCTGGCGGCGCTGCCTGCGCAAAGGCGCGGCTGCCTGCGGGGTTGACCAGCCGGTCGGCCCCCGCCCACATCAGCAGGGTGGGCACGGCCCATGTGGGGGCGGTGGCCACAGTGGCGGGGCCTGCGTCGGCTATGAAGCGGGCCAGGCGGGCGCTGATGCGGTCATGGCACTGAGGGTCGGCCCGGTAGTCGGTCACCACCTGCGCGTCGTGCGAGAGGTAGTGGGCGTCCAGCCCGTTGCCCACGCGCAGGTTGGGGGCGATGCGGGGCAGGGTGGACACCAGCAGCTTTTGCACCGTGCCCAGGCCTGCATCGAGCGCGGGGGACGACAGCACCAGCGCATCCACCGGGCACAGGTTGAGCGACACCAGCCGCGCGGCCACCAGGCCGCCCATGCTGTGGCCCAACAGCACCAGCGGCAGGCCGGGCGGCAGGCGGGCGCGGGTGCATTCGACCATGTCGGCCAGGTCGTCCAGCAGGCGTGTGTCGCTGCTCAGGCCACCGCGCGGCCCGGCCGATGCGCCGTGGCCGTAGTGGTCGTAGCCGCGCACGGCAAAGCCCCAGGCGTTGAGCTGCTCGGCCAGCGCGCCGTAGCGGCCCGCGTGCTCGCCCAGGCCGTGCACCAGCACCACCAGGCCGCGCAGGGGGGTGTTGGCGGCCACGGGCCATTCGTGCAGAGCGAGGTTTTCCCCATCGGCAGCGGTGAAGGGGCTGAGGGTGGAGGGTGAACAGTGCTGGGGCATACCGGGGCGCTGGGTGGCGGGGGTGGGCGCGGTCAGCGCAAGGGGTTCAGGGGGCTGCGGTTGCGCTGGTGGCCACCTGGGCCTGCGCCATCGTGGCAATCACATGCGCCACCGAGGCTGTGAGGCGCTTGGCGTAGGGCACATGCAAAAACTCGTTGGGGCCGTGCGCGTTGCTCTTGGGGCCGAGCACGCCGCACACCATCATCTGCGCGGTGGGAAAGCCTTCGCTGAGCATGTTCATCAGCGGAATGGTGCCGCCCTGGCCGATGTAGCCGCAGGGCGCGCCAAAGTGGGCTTGCGAGGCTTCGTTGAGCGCTTGCTCAAACCAGGGCGTGGTGGCCGGCGCGTTCCAGCCCGTGGCGCCGCTCAGGCTCTGGAAGGTGACCTTGGCCTGGTAGGGCGCGTTGTCTTCGAGCAGGGTTTTGAGCTCTTGCACCGCCTGGGCCGCATCCACCAGCGGGGGCAGGCGCAGGCTGAGCTTGAAGGCGGTGTAGGGGCGCAACACGTTGCCCGCGTCTTGCAGGGCCGGAAAGCCCTCGGCGCCGGTCACGGAGAGCGTGGGCTCCCAGGTGCGCTTGATCAGTGCCTGCAGCGGGTCGGTGGTGGTGGGCAGCGCAAAGGTGGTGGAGCCGCCGCAGTCGTAGTGCGCCCACGGGAAGCGCCGGTACACCTCTTCACCCAGGATGGCGGCGGTGGCTTGCGCCTGGGCC
Organism: Acidovorax sp. 62; assembly: GCF_002754495.1. Classification (NCBI taxonomy): domain Bacteria; kingdom Pseudomonadati; phylum Pseudomonadota; class Betaproteobacteria; order Burkholderiales; family Comamonadaceae; genus Acidovorax; species Acidovorax sp. 62. The sequence goes on along the minus strand of NZ_PEFJ01000001.1, from coordinate 3,762,545 downwards.
AGCCGCTCGGCGGGCACTTCGCAGTGAAAGCTCTGGGGCAGCAGGCGGCCGGTGGCGCTGTCTTCCAGGCGGTCGAGCACCTGGCGCATGATGCGAAAGGACGAGGGCACCAGGCCCGAGGCGTCGCCCGAGTGGATGCCTTCGGTGAGGATTTCGACCTTGAGCGTGCCGCTGGCCATGCCGCGCAGGCTGGTGGTGAGCCACAGCTGGTCGTAGTTGCCCGCGCCGCTGTCCAGGCAGATCACCAGGCCCACATCGCCCAGGCGGGGGCGCAGGGCGTCGATGTAGGGCATCAGGTCGCGCGAGCCGCTTTCTTCGCAGGTCTCGATCACGCCCACGATGCGGGGGTGCGGCACGTTCTGGCGCTTCAATTCCTGCACGGCGGCGATGCTGGCGTACACGGCGTAGCCATCGTCTGCGCCGCCCCGGCCGTAGAGCTTGCCGTCTTCGTACTTGGGCGTCCAGGGCCCCAGGTCGTTGCGCCAGCCGCTGAATTCGGGTTGCTTGTCCAGGTGGCCGTACATCAGCACCGTTTGCGGGGCGTGGGCCTGGGTGGCTTCGATCTCAAAGAACAGCACCGGGGTGCGGCCGGGCAGGCGCACCACTTCCAGGCGCAGGCCCGCCACTTTTTGCGCTTCGACCCAGGCGGCGGCGTTGCGCACCACAGTGTCAAGCAGCCCTTGCTCGGCCCAGTCGGCCGCAAACATGGGCGACTTGGCGGGGATGGCGATGTAGTCGGTGAGCTGGCCCACGATGTCGCTGTCCCACGCCTGGCTCACCCGCTCCAGTGCCAAGGTGGGTTCAAGGGCTTGGGTGGGGACACGGGCGTTCATGGCGGGCTCCTGTGGGCGGTGGAAAAAGCACCATTCCAACACAAGCGCGCGGGGGCTGCCATCGAATTTGGCGTATTCCGACCATGGGCCGGGGTGCATGGTGGGGCCGCTGAAAGGGCGCGCTGCCGTGGCGGCCGCCCCGACCTGCGGGCCTTAAAAAAGCCCGGGCTGTGTCTCAGGCCCTGAGGCAGCGGCCGCCTGCGATGCGGGGCGGCGCAGCACCTCGCCCACCTCCACGCGGTTGCGCCCACGGTTTTTGGCTTCGTACAGGGCGCGATCGGCGGCAGAGATCAGCATGTCCCAATGGTCGCCAGGCTGCAGCGTGCCGCCAAAGACGCCAATGCTCACCGTGATCGGGATTTCGTGGCCCTCGTGGATGAAGCTGGAGGCCTCGACCGCCTCGCACAGTTGCAAGGCCAGCAGGTAGGCGCCCTTGACGGTGGTGTCGGGCAGCACCACCAGGAACTCTTCGCCGCCGTAGCGGCCCACCAGGTCTTGCGAGCGCACCCGCTCGCGCAGCACGTTGACCACGCTGCACAGCACCTGGTCGCCCACGGGGTGGCCGTAGCGGTCGTTCACAGTCTTGAAGTGGTCAATGTCCACCATCATCGCGGCGATGGGCTCCCGGGTGCGGATGGAGCGGGCCACGTCGCGGTCCAGCGCCGCAATCACGGCACGCCGGTTGGCCACGCCGGTGAGCGAGTCCACCGCTGCCATGCGCCGGTTGCCTGCGTCGGCCCGGTCGCGCGCCATGAAGACAAAGCCCATCGAGGCCACCAGCACCACGGCAAAGGTGGTCATGAATGTCATGGTTTGCACCGCGCTGGACTGCAGCAGCTCGCTGCCCGCCAGCGGGCTCACGCCCACCAGGGCCACGCGCAGCAGCAACACCAGGGTTTGAAAGCCCAGGGCCCCCACCACCAGCCAGGCGCCGCGCCCCCCCACGGTACGCCAGCGCACCAGCAGGCTGCCCAGCAGCCACAGGTTCAGCGCGCACAGCAGCAGCCCCGCCACCACCACGCGGGCCGAGTAGCTGCCCAGCAACAGGGCCATGCAGCCCGCCATCAGCAAAGGCAAGGCCAGTGTCAGCCGGCGCGGCAGTGCACGCCCCTGGAACTGCAGCACCGCAGCCAGCATGGACAGGTACACGCCCACCAGCACGGCGTTGCCGACCACCACCGACAGCAGGTCAGGAATGCGGCCGCGCAGAGCAAACAGCAGGTGGGTGACCGCATTGAGCAGCAGCCCCAGCGCCCACAGCCGCACGCCGTCGTCCTGGCGCCCCCAGCCCACCACGGCCATGCCCCCGGCGGTGACGAGGGATGACAGGATGATCATCACCAGCATCGTGGGAACGTCGGCAGCGGCAAGGAGCATGGGGCGGGCGAGATGGCTGGTGTTGGATGGCGCAAGCCTTGTGCATGGCGCACCCACGGCCAGTGGGGCGGTGCAGACAGGCGGGCAGGCGGACAAAGGTCGGCCCGGGTCAGGCCGCTGTGGTGTTTCATGTTGGCATGAAATCCGCACCCAGGGCAATAGGCAAAAGCGCTAGAAGCTATTATTTTAATAGCATGCGACGGGGTTGCTCCTGTGGCGCCTTGGGGCTTGGGGACGCATCCCGCAGAATGGCCCACCGCACGGCGCCGCAAGTGCGCAGCAGTCTGCGCCATGCGGCCGTGGATTTGTGCGGTTCCAAGGAGGTATCAGATGTCTCGCCAAGTGTTGGTGGTGCTTGGGCACCCTTGTTCTGACAGCCTGTGCGCGGGCTTGGCCACGGCCTATGCCGACGCCGCCCGTGCCGCCGGGGCCCAGGTGCGTGTGCTGCGGCTGGGCTCGCTGGCGTTTGACCCGCTGCTGCATGCGGGCTACCGCCAGGTGCAAACTCTGGAGCCGGATCTGGTGGCGGCGCAGCAGGACATCCTCTGGGCCCAGCACCTGGTGTGGGTGTACCCCATCTGGTGGGGCGCCATGCCTGCGCTGCTCAAGGGCTTCATCGACCGGGTGTTTTTGCCCGGCTTTGCCTTCAAGTACCGCGAGGGATCTTCCCTGTGGGACAAGCTGCTGGCCGGGCGCACCGCCGAGCTGTTGGTCACCATGGATTCGCCACCCTGGTACTTTCGCTGGGTGACGCGCATGCCGGGCCACCATCAGATGAAGCGGGCCATCCTCGAGTACAGCGGCATCCGGCCGGTGCGGGTGCACAGCTTTGGCCCGGTGCGCAGCGCCAGCCCCACGCGCATCGCCCAGTGGCTGGAGAAGGCGGGGCAGCTGGGCTCGCGCCAGTCTTGAGGGGGCGGACGGGCTGGTGGGGCGGCTCAGGCGTTTTCGAAGCGGAACACCGCCGTGCCCGCCAGCGCATTGGGCAGCCAGCGCACCTCGTGCCCGTCCTGCAGTCCAAAGGAGTCGAGGATGCGCAGGCGGTTCTTGTGCGCCAGCACCTCAAAGTCTTTGTACGTGCCCACGCGGATGTTGGGCGTGTCGTACCACTGGTAGGGCAGGCGGCGCGTGACGGGCATGCGCCCTTGCAGGATGGACAGCCGGTTGGGCCAGTGCGCAAAGTTGGGGAAGGCCACCACACCGGTGCGGCCCACGCGGGCGGTTTCGCGCAGCATCACTTCGGCGTTGCGCAGGTGTTGCAAGGTGTCGATCTGCAGCACCACGTCAAAGCTGTTGTCGCCAAACATCGCCAGGCCTTCGTCCAGGTTGAGCTGGATCACATCGACCCCGCGCTGCACGCAGGCCAGCACGTTGGCGTCGTCAATCTCCACGCCATAGCCGGTGCAGCCGCGCTCGCGCTGCAGGTACGACAGCATGGCCCCGTTGCCGCAGCCCAGGTCCAGCACGCGCGAGCCCGCTGGCACCAGGCGCGCCAGGGCTTCCAGGGTGGATTGTTCGCTCATGCAAACTCCTTTGCAATGCTATCGAAATAAGAGCGCATCACGCTCATGTAGCGAGCGTCATCGAGCAAAAATGCATCGTGCCCGTGGGGCGCGTCGATCTCGGCGTAGCTCACGCGGCGGCGGTTGTCGAGCAGGGCCTTGACGATCTCGCGGCTGCGCTGGGGCGAGAAGCGCCAGTCGGTGGTGAAGCTCACCAGCAGAAACTTGGCCTGGGCGCGTGCCAGCGCCAGGGTGAGGTTGTTGGCGTGCGCGCGGGCCGGGTCAAAGTAGTCGAGCGCCCGGGTGATCAGCAGGTAGGTGTTGGCGTCAAAGTACTCGCTGAACTTGTCGCCTTGATAGCGCAGGTAACTTTCGATCTGGAACTCGATGTCCTGCGTGCTGTAGAGATAAGCCCCCACGCTCTGCGCTGGCGCGTCATCGCTGCCCCCCAAGGGGGCTTTTTCGAGCACCTGGTGCCTCAATTGGCGGCCAAACTTCTCGTTCATCACGTCGTCGCTCAGGTACGTGATGTGGCCAATCATCCGCGCAATGCGCAACCCGCGTTTGGGGATGACGCCGTGGCGGTAAAAGTGCCCGCCGTGGAAGTCCGGGTCCGTCACGATGGCGCGGCGAGCCACTTCGTTGAAGGCAATGTTCTCGGCCGTCAGGTTGGGGGCGCTGGCCACCACCACGGCGTGGCGCATGCGCTCGGGGTGCTGCAGCGTCCAGCTCAGGGCTTGCATGCCGCCCAGGCTGCCGCCCAGTACGGCGGCCAGTTGTGTGATGCCCAGGCGGTCGAGTAGGCGGGCCTGGGCGTTGACCCAGTCTTCCACCGTCACCACCGGAAAGTCCGCGCCGTAGATCTCGCCCGTGTCGGGGTGCGCATGCATCGGACCGGTCGAGCCGAAGCACGAGCCGAGGTTGTTGACGCCAATGACGAAAAAGCGGTTGGTGTCCACCGGCTTGCCGGGGCCGATCATGTTGTCCCACCAGCCCTCGCTCTTGGGCTGGCCCTCGTACACACCCGCGACGTGGTGCGAGGCATTGAGGGCATGGCACACCAGCACGGCGTTGGACTTGTCGGCATTGAGCGTGCCGTAAGTCTCAAAGGCCAGGTGGTAGTCGCGGATGGACGCGCCGCTTTGCAACGGCAGGGCCTCCGGAAAATGCATGGATTGGGGCGTGGCAATGAACGACATAAAAAAACCCGGCATCGCTAAAAACGAGGCCGGGCGGGTATGTCGGACGGGTCTTTAGCAGGATTTATAAAGCGCCCGCAAGCTGTGGCAAATCGGCGCGTTCGGCAAATATACCAAAAGCACCCACGCTTGCGCTACCCGATTCCGCCTGCTGTCTGGCTTAACCTGCTGGAGCAAAGATGGCCAGCAAGCCCAGCACCAGGAAGATCACCGCAGAGACCATGTGCACTGCGCGGATCGGCACCTTGCGCGTGATGCGGTCGCCCAGCCACACCACGGGGGCGTTGGCCAGCATCATGCCCAGCGTCGTGCCGGCCACCACCCACAGGTAGGCGTTGTACTGCGCTGCCAGCATCACGGTGGCGATCTGAGTCTTGTCGCCCATCTCGGCCAGGAAGAACGCCACCACCGTGGTGCCGAACACTCCCCAGCGCGGTTTGCCATCGGCATCGCCCTCGTCGAGCTTGTCCGGGATCAGCATCCACACCGCCATGGCGATGAACGAAGCGCCCAAAATCCAGCGCAGCACCTGCGGGCCGATGAAGGTGGTGACCCAGGCGCCGACGGCACCCGCCAGGCCATGGTTGACCAAGGTGGCGACCAGAATGCCCAGAACAATGGGCCAGGGTTTGCGGAAACGGGCTGCCAATACCAATGCGAGCAGCTGGGTCTTATCGCCCATCTCGGCCAAGGCGACGATGGCGGTTGAAACAAAAAAAGCTTCCATGGTGGGGTTCAATCCGGCCGGATTGTGTTGAGACGCACATTGACTGCACCCCGACTCCGGCCATTGGATCGGCATGCAGTCAATGGTCTCGCCCAGCATTCAAGCCGCATACGCCATAGGTTTTCAAGAAACCCAAGTGTGTTGACGCATGCCCCGGCGCATTGCGCAACCGGCGGGCTACTCCCCAAAGACCAGCGAATTTTAGCGCAATGCAATGCCTATTTTCCCGAACAAGAAAAACGCGGGTACAAATAAAAAGCCACAACACCCATAAAGTGATTAATAATGGATCGGTCCTTATGTCGAGCTTTGCGCGGCACGAGGGCGCCGAAGTAAGCGGTGATTGGTCAGTTTCGCGTCTTTGAAGTCGTCACAGGTTTGTTGATTGCGTCGGGCTCCATCGCGTTTTCATGTTTTTTGAGGAGTCCCTCCATGGGCAACAAACTTTACGTGGGCAACCTGCCCTATTCTTTCCGCGACCAAGATCTGGAACAAACCTTCAGCCAGTTCGGCTCCGTGGGCAGCGCCAAGGTCATGATGGAACGTGACACCGGCCGCTCCAAGGGTTTCGGCTTTGTCGAAATGGGCAGCGATGCCGAAGCACAAGCCGCCATCCAAGGCGTGCATGGCCAAAACTTTGGCGGCCGTGACCTCGTGGTCAACGAAGCCCGTCCTATGGAACCCCGCGCTCCACGCAGCGGTGGCTTCGGTGGCGGCAATGGTGGTGGCGGCTACGGCGGCGGTGGCCGCAGCGGTGGCGGCGGCTACGGCGGTGGCCGTGAAGGTGGTGGCGGCGGTTACGGCGGTGGCCGTGGCGGCTACTAAGCACTTCGCTGCTTAAAGCACCCCGTTCGGGCAGGCGTTCAGTCTGCTCCGCAACAATCAAGGAGCCCTCGGGCTCCTTTTTTTATGCCTGAGACTTTGCCGCCACACTGGCTGGCTCCCATGCATCGGCTTGCTTTTTTTTTAATTTTGTGGCGCATAATGCCAAAGCGAGTTTTCCTCGCTTTTGGTTTGCGGTGATCCGTCAGTTTCGCGCTGAGAGCGTCATTGAGATTAGCTGGCTGCGTTTTCGGGACTCCATCGCTTTATTCATGTGTTTTTGAGGAGTCCTTCGATGGGCAACAAACTGTACGTCGGCAACCTGCCTTACTCGGTGCGCGACAGCGATCTGGAACAGGCCTTTGGCCAATTCGGTGCCGTGACCAGTGCCAAGGTCATGATGGAGCGCGACACAGGCCGCTCCAAGGGCTTCGGCTTTGTCGAAATGGGCAGCGATGCCGAAGCACAAGCCGCCATCCAGGGCATGAATGGCCAGCCTTTGGGTGGTCGTGGCATTGTGGTCAATGAAGCACGCCCCATGGAGCCGCGTCCTCCACGCAGCGGTGGCTTCGGCGGCGGCGGTGGCGGCTTTGGCGGTGGTGGTCGCAGCGGTGGCGGCGGCTACGGCGGTGGTCGCGAAGGCGGCGGCGGTGGCTACGGTGGTGGCCGTGAAGGCGGTGGCGGCGGCTACGGCGGCGGTCGTGAAGGCGGCGGCGGTGGCTACGGTGGCCGTGGTGATGGCGGTGGTCGTGGTGACGGCGGCTTCCGCAGCCCCTACGGCTCGGGCCCACGCAACGGTGGCGGCGGTCGCAATGGCGGCGGCGGTGGCTACGGTGGCGGCAACAGCGGTTACTGATCCCATCCTGGGCTATCTGGCCCCAAGATGCGCAAAAAGCCCCTTCGGGGGCTTTTTTGTTGCCTGTGCGCGGTGGAATGCGGAGCTTGTCAGCGTCCGGTTTCGGTTTGGCGGCGTTTGCGCGGCCGGCCGGCCAGCAGTTTGTCAAACACGGCATTGGGCAGGGCGCGCAGCAGTTTGGCCACCACACCCATTTGCCAAGGGATGACGCGGTAACTGTCTGCTTTGTCGATGGCCCGGAAGGCTTTGTCTGCAAAATCCTGGGGTTGCATCAAAAACGGCATGCTGTACCGGTTTTCGCGGGTCAATGGGGTGTCGATATAGCCGGGCGACAGGGTGACCACACGCACGCCAAAGGGATGCATTTCGCCGCGCAGGCTTTCGCAGTAGCTGATGACCGCGGCTTTGCTGGCGCAATACGCGCCGTGGCCGGGCAGGCCCCGGATGCCGGCCACGCTGCCAATGCCCACCAAGGTGCCGCTTTTGCGCTCTGTCATGCCCTGCACAAAGGGGTGGAAGGTGGCGGCCATGCCGATGTTGTTGGTGGCAAAGGTGCGGGCCATGACGTCCAGGTCGTCGCGGTCGGCGGTGTCCATGCCCACGCTGATGCCCGCGTTGGCGATCACCACATCGGGCAGGCCCTGGCGCGCAAGGCAGTCTTTGCCAGCGGCCACGATGCTGTCGGTGATGGCCACATCAGCACTATAAATTTCATAGCTGCTAGCGCTTATTCCATTTGCCTCAGCCCATGATTTGACTTCAGCTGTGCGCCGCGCCACCAAGGCCAGGCGGTAGCCCGCCTGGTGAAAGCGCAGTGCCAGGGCTTGTCCGATGCCGCTGGAGGCGCCGGTGATGAATGCGAGGGGCTGGGTCATGGCGTTTGCTTGTGCGGTGGCGCAATGGCGCTGGGGTTACTTGGGCGCCGCCGTGCCGCCGGGCATGAGCATGCCGCGCACCCTGCCGCTCAGTTGCAGTACCTGGTCGAGGTTGTTGTACTCCATGGCGTCTGCCGTGAAGCGGTCGCTGCCCCGGGTGAGTTGAACGGGCTGATTGGAGCGCACCTTCTCCTCCTGGGTAAATGCGTGCAGAAATTCCCCACGGAACTCCAGCCGGGGCTGCGCGGATGCGCCCTGGCGCGCGGGTATGGCCTCGCGCGTCACGATGGCGTTGCCAAACAGCTGCACCTCGGAGCCGTCGGCGTTGCTCAGGGCCCGGTCCGATGTGGCGAAAGTCAGACGCCCGTCGAGGGCAATGGAGCGCATGCGGGCTTTGTCGATTTCCAGGGTATCGGTGGCGGGGAAGTGGCGCGCCGTATCGCCCTGCACCTCGCTTTGGAGCCGCCCCTTGGCATCAAAACTTTTGACGGCAAAGACCTTCATCGAATAGTCCGGCTGGTCTGGCGCCACCTTGGGTGCGGTGGCAGCCAATGGGGTGGGGGCATTGCGCACCAGCCACCAGGTGCCCAGGGCCAGCAGGCCCATGAGGAGCACCGGCAGGTACAGCGAGAGCCGGTCTACGGCTTGCAGCATGTGGCGGCGCATCATGCGGCGTAGTCCGAGAGCAGGCGGGCGTAGGCGCCTGTGGCCACCAGCAGCAGGTCGCAAAATTCCCGCGCTGCCCCCTCGCCACCGCGTGCCTGGGTGGTGTGGTGCGCGCATTGGCGCACCTCCAGATGGGCGTTGTGGGGAGCGCAGGCCAGTGCGCTGCGCCGCATCACGGGCAGGTCGGGCCAGTCGTCGCCCATGGCCGCTGCTTGCGACCAGTCCAGCCCCAGGCTGGCGAGCACTTGCTCAGCCGCTGGGCGCTTGTCTTCGGTGCCATAAATGGCGTGCTCCACCCCCAGGGCCTTCAGGCGCAGGCGCAGCGGGGCGGAGTCTCGCCCGGTGATGATGGCGGGGGTGATGCCTGCCTTTTGCAGCAGCTTGATGCCGTGGCCGTCCAGGGTGTTGAAGCGCTTGAGGGTTTCGCCCGCTTCGCTGAACAGCAGGCCGCCATCGGTCAGCACCCCGTCCACGTCAAAAAAGGCGACCCGCACGGGCTGGGCGCGCAGCAGCAGCTCGGGCGCAAATTGCATGGCGGGCGGCAAGGGGGGCATGGCGAGGGTGCCTGGGGTGGGCTGGTTGGGGTGGTGATCGGTCATGTTGGGCATCAAATTACCTTGGCCCGCATCAGATCGCCAATGTGCACCACGCCGGTCAGTGCGCCGCCCGCGTCCACCACCAGCACGCTGGTGATGCCATGGGCTTCCATCATCTCGGCAGCGTCCACTGCCAGTGCATCGGCCGCAATGCGGCGTGGCGAGGGGTGCATAACCTGGGCCGCCGTGGCGGTGCGCAAATCGGCTCCCGCCTCGATGCGGCGGCGCAGATCGCCATCGGTAAAGATGCCCAGCACCTGGCCCGCAGCATCCACGATGGCCGAGGCGCCCAGGCCTTTGGCACTCATCTCGCGCATCAGGTCGCTGAACGACGCGTCTGGCGCGACGCGGGGCACCTGGCTGCCGCTGCGCATGACGTCGCTCACGTGTGTGAGCAGTTTGCGGCCCAGCGAGCCGCCCGGGTGCGAGCGCGCAAAGTCTTCCGGGCGAAAGCCGCGGGCGTCCAGCAAGGCCACGGCCAGGGCGTCGCCCATGGCCAACTGGGCGGTGGTGCTGGCCGTGGGGGCCAGGTTCAGGGGGCAGGCTTCGCGCTCCACGCTGCAGTCCAGCACCAGATCGGCATGGCGAGCCAGGGTGGATTGCAGCCCGCCGGTCAGTGCGATCAGGGGGGCTCCCAGGCGCTTGAGCACGGGCAGGATGGCGGTGAGCTCGCCGCTTTCGCCGCTGTTGGAGATGGCCAGCACCAGGTCTGCGCCAGTCACCATGCCCAGGTCGCCGTGGCTGGCCTCGGCGGGGTGCACAAAAAACGCCGGGGTGCCGGTGGAGGCCAGTGTGGCGGCAATCTTGCGGCCCACATGGCCGCTTTTGCCCATGCCCATCACCACCAGGCGGCCGGTGGTGCGCAGCACCATCTGCACGGCCTGGGCAAAGCGCTCGTCCACGCGCGCGGCCAGCCCGGTCAGCGCGGCGGCCTCGATGTCAAAGGTCTCGCGGGCCAGTCGCAGGGCTTGCTCTGCGTCGAAATGGGGGAGCGTGGAGGGGCTGACGGTCATGCCGGGATTCTATCGACCGGGGCGCCATTGCTGGGCGATAGGCGTCTCAACGCCCCTGTGCCTCGTATAGCATCACCCTATGTCTTCACTCGCCCTGACTTTGCTGTACCTGCTGGCCGCCGTGCTGGGGGTGGTCGTCTGCCGCAGCCTGAAGCTGCCGCCCATGTTGGGGTATCTGGCAGCCGGGGTGTTGATCGGGCCCCATGCCATGGCGTTGGCCCAGAACTCAGAGGGCGTGCGGCACCTGGGCGAGTTTGGGGTGGTGTTCCTGATGTTTGCCATTGGGCTGGAGTTCAGCCTGCCCAAGCTGCGGGCCATGCGCCGCCAGGTGTTTGGCCTGGGGCTGATGCAGGTGCTGCTGACCATGGCGGTGGTGGCGGGCGGCGGGATTTTGCTGTCTTACGCGGTGGGCGGTATCTGGGACATGGGCTGGCAGACGGCGCTGGCATTGTCGGGCGTGCTGGCCATGAGCAGCACGGCCATCGTGGTCAAGCTGATGGCCGAGCGCGCCGAGCTGGAGAGCGAGCATGGGCGCCGCGTGATGGGGATCTTGCTGTTCCAGGACCTGGCCGTGGTGCCGCTGCTGGTGCTGATCCCAGCGCTGGGCTCGTCGTCTGACCAATTGCTGGTGGCGCTGGGCTGGGCGCTGCTCAAAGCGATGGTGCTGGTGGGGGTGCTGCTCACCGGCGGGCAGCGGGTGATGCGCTGGTGGCTGACCCTGGTGGCGCGCCGCAAGAGCGAAGAGCTGTTCATGCTGAACCTGCTGCTCATCACCCTGGGGTTGGCCTGGCTGACCGAGCTGGCCGGGCTGAGTCTGGCGCTGGGCGCCTTCATCGCCGGGGTGCTGGTGTCCGAGACCGAATACCGCCACCAGGTGGGCACGGACATCCGGCCCTTTCACGATGTGCTGCTGGGCCTGTTTTTCATCACCATCGGCATGATGCTGGACTGGCACATCCTGGTAGACCGCTGGAGTTTGGTGCTGGCGCTGCTGGCCGTGCCGCTGCTGGTCAAGCTGGTCATCATCATGGTGCTGGCCCGGCTGATGGGCGCCACCACGGGCGTGGCGCTGCGCTCGGGCCTGTTTTTGGCGCAGGCGGGGGAGTTCGGGTTTGTGCTGCTGTCGCTCACGCAAGACCATGGCCTGGTGCAGCCTGCGCTGATGAACCCGATCCTGGCGGCCATGGTGCTGTCGATGCTGGCCACGCCCTTCCTCATCATGCACAGCAACCGCATCGTGATGAAGCTGGTGGCCAGCGACTGGTTGCAGCAGTCGCTGCAGATGACCACGATCGCCCGCAAATCCATCAACACCAGCAAGCACGTCATCATTTGCGGCTACGGCCGGTGCGGCCAGAACCTGGCGCGCATGCTCGAGCGCGAGAACATCCCCTACATGGCGCTGGACCTGGACCCCGACCGTGTGCGCCAGGCTGCAGCGGCGGGCGATTCGGTGGTGTATGGCGACGCCACCCGGCTGCAGGCGCTGATGGCCGCGGGCCTGGTGCGCGCCAGTGCCGTGGTGGTGACCTACATCGACGTGCCTGCAGCCCTCAAGGTGCTGGCCAACACCCGCTCGCACGCACCGCAGGTGCCCGTGGTGGTGCGCACGCAGGACGACGCGCACCTCGACAAGCTGCAGGACGCCGGGGCCACCGAAGTGGTACCCGAGGCCATCGAAGGCTCGCTCATGCTGGCCAGCCACGCCCTGGCGCTGGTGGGCGTGCCCATGCGCCGGGTGCTGCGCGTGGTGCAGGACCAGCGCGACGCGCGCTACAACCTGCTGCGCGGCTACTTCCATGGCGCCGACGACGACACCGTGAACGAACGCGACCAGGAGCGCATGAGCACCGTGAGCCTGCCGCTGGGCGCCAAAGCCCTGGGCAGCCCGCTGGGTGACCTGGCCCTGCCCGCCGTGGGCGTGCGCGTGGTCAACCTGCGTCGCGCCAACGGGCACCAGTCCAGCGTGGTGGACAGCGCCGTGCTGCAAGAGGGCGACACCCTGGTGCTGTCGGGCCACCCCGCCGCCCTGGCGTTGGCCGAGGACAAGCTGCTGCGCGGTTGATGGTGGTCTGCCCTGGGACGCAGTGCGCCGTCTCCTGTGGCCCGGATCTTCGGCTTTGGGGTCGGGCGATGGCCCGTGGGATGTTGGGTTGGCCTCTTTGAACTTGAAAGATCCGTTCGGGTTGAGCTTGTCGAAACCTTGCGCGGCGCTTCGACTGCGCTCAGTGAACGGTTCAAGTAGGTTCGTGCCGGATTAGTAGCAAAATATTGAATGAAATCAGGCCCTAGCGCTTATTGATAAAGCGCTAGCAGCTATATTTTCAATAGCAAACTAGAGCAAGTCGGCAGGCCCAGGCCGCCCGAACAGGTAGCCCTGGAACTGCTGGCAGCCGTTGCGCAGCAAGAACTCGCGCTGGCCTTGCGTCTCCACGCCCTCGGCCACCACGTCCAGCCCCAGGCTCTGGGCCAGGGTGACGATGGTGCAGGCAATGGCGGCGTCGTTGGGGTCGGTGAGCACGTCGCGCACAAAGCTCTGGTCGATCTTGAGCTGGTCCAGTGGCAGGCGCTTGAGGTAGCTCAGCGACGAGTAGCCGGTGCCAAAGTCGTCCAGCGAAAATCCCACGCCCCGCTGGCGCAGGGACTGCATCTTGGCAATGCTGTCTTCCACATCGTGCAGCAGCAGGCTCTCGGTCAGTTCGATCTTGAGCTGCTGGGGGGGCGCGCCGGTTTCCTTCAAGGCCTGCCACACCTGGGCGACAAAGTCCGGGTCGCGGAACTCCTGTGCACTCACGTTCACGGCCACCGTCCAAAAGCGGGTGGCGGGCTGCTGGTGCCAGTGCGCCAGTTGGGTGCAGGCCATGCGCAGCACCTGCTGGCCCAGTGGCAGGATCAGCCCGGTTTGCTCGGCCAGGGGGATGAATTCGCCCGGCGACACCATGCCGCGCTGCGGATGGCGCCAGCGCACCAGCGCCTCGGCGCCCAGCACCTGCCCGCTTTCATTGACCACTGGCTGGTAGTGCAGCAAAAACTCGTTGCGCTCAATGCCCCTGCGGATATCGCCCTCCAGGGCCGAGCGTGCCGAGGCCGCTGCCTGCATGGCCGGGTCAAAAAAGCACAGGGTGTTGCGGCCCTGGGCCTTGGCCTGGTACATGGCCAGGTCGGCGCGCTTGAGCAGCTCTTGCACCGGCTGCGCCTGGTCGCGAAACAAGGTGATGCCAATGCTGGGTGTGCTGTGCAGCACCGAGCCCTCCAGCGCGTAGGGCTTGTTCAGCTCCAGCCGCACCTTTTGCGCCACCAGCTCAGCCTCCACCGCCGCCTGCGTGGGGTCTTCGTGCAGGTCCTGCAGCACCAGCACAAATTCGTCGCCCCCCAGGCGGGCCACGGTGTCGCTGGCCCGCACGCTGGCGGTGATGCGCTGGGCCACTTGCACCAGCAGCTGGTCGCCCCATTCATGGCCCAGGGTGTCGTTGATGCCCTTGAAGTTGTCCAGGTCCAGAAACAGCAGGGCGCCGTGCTTGCCGTCGCGCGCGCTGGTGGCCACGGCGCGCTCGAGCCGGTCCGTCAGCAGGCGCCGGTTGGGCAGGCCGGTGAGTTCGTCGTAAAACGCCAGGCGCTGGATTTCAGCCTCGGCCCGCTTGCGCTCGGTGATGTCGCGGGCAATGCCCCGGTAGCCAGCGAACTGGCCCTGTTCGTCATAAAAAGGCTCGCCGCTGACCGACACGCACATCATCTCGCCCGAAGGAGTCTGGCGCTGGATTTCAAAGTCGTGGAACACCTCGCGGGCCTGCAACTGGGCCCGGTGTTCCACCCACAGCGTGTCGTTCACAAACGTGTTGTCCAGCTCCCAGCGGGTGCGGCCATAAAAGGAGTTGTCCTGGATGCCGACGGCGTCGCTCGATCGCCCGTCCAGTCGCACAAAGCGCAGCTGCGCGTCCTGCTCCCAATACCAGTCCGACGACAGGTGCGTGAGGCTGCGCCAGCGGGCTTCGCTTTGGCGCAGGGCCTCCACCGTGCCCAGGTAGTCGGTCACATCGGTGAAGGTGCGCACCCGGCCGCCGTCGGGCATGGTGCAGGTGCGCACCTCCAGGTAGCGGCCGCCCCGTGTGCGCCTCACATAGCTGTCGGGCACGCTGTGGCCGCGCCCCTGGGCAGCGTATTCGGCCTGCACATAGGCGCGTGCCGTGGCCTCGATCAGCTCAAACCCCATGCCAAAGTCCCCGCGCTCGGTCTGAAACCGCACGATGTCTTCGTGGCTGGGCTGGTTGGCCAAAAAGGCCTCGGGCAGCTCCAGCAGCTCCAGGTAGCGCTGGTTGTAGACGCGGATCTTGCCGTCGGCATCGACCTTGACGATGCCCTGCGACACGCTGGCCAGCGTGGCGTGCAGGGCGTTGGATTTTTCGCGCAACAAGGCGCTGGTGCGCAGCAGCTCAGCGTCCAGCTGGCGCCGGTCTTCCTGGGCACGGCGCGCCATCTCCAGCTGCCCCACGGTGTTGAGCAGCGGCTGCATGAACGGCACATCCTCGGCGGCATAGCCGTGGTGGCTGTTGGCCAGCAGCACCATGGCCACCATGTCCTGGGCGGCGTGGATGGGCAGGCACAGGCAGGTGCGCAATGCGGGCAGGCCGGGGGGGGCGTTTTGGCAGCGTGGGTCGGTGGCTGCGTTGTCTGCGATCAGGGGCTGCTCGCTGGCCAGCACCGCGCCAATCAAGGAGTTTGGCTCGTCAAAGACCAGGGCGTCTTGCGAGCGCCGCACGGTTTGCATGCGCGCGGCCTCATCCCAGCGGATGTCCGTCATCGCGTGCACATGCAGGGCCGGGGCGCGGTCGGGGTGGTGCTGCACATGGCCCACCATGCCAAAGCTGCTGCGGGTCAGCTCCATCAGCTCTTCCAGTAGGGCGTCAAACGCCGCCTGGGGACGGGCGCTGGCAATGAACACCGCCTGTGCCCGCGAAATGGCCTGCAGCAAACGGTGCTGGCGGTTCAGCATGGCCTCGGCAGAGCGACGCGCGCGGGCGCTGGTGCTGCGCTCCAGCACGGCTTCAATCTGCGCGGGCAAGGCCAGCAGGTAGTTCATCCCGGGGTCCTGCACCGCAAAGTCGGCAAAGCCGTGGCGCATGGCGTGGGCGGCATGGCCCTCCTGGCCAGGCCGCACCAAGATCAGGGCCGGCACGCCGTGCAGCGTTTCCAGTACGTCAAACGCACCGCCGTCGTCCA
The DNA here is from genome assembly GCF_002754495.1 of Acidovorax sp. 62. NCBI lineage: Bacteria > Pseudomonadati > Pseudomonadota > Betaproteobacteria > Burkholderiales > Comamonadaceae > Acidovorax > Acidovorax sp. 62. The sequence goes on along the minus strand of NZ_PEFJ01000001.1, from coordinate 3,746,862 downwards.
CCTGCTGGGTGCACACGACAATGTCCACCGCCTGCTGGCGCAGCCGTTCGCGGGCGGCCTGCACACTGCTGGTCACGTCCACCCGCCAGCCCAGCCAGGGGTCTGCCAGCGCAGAGACCAGCGCTTGGGCGTGCTCCCTATCGTTGTCAATCAAAAGGACGGTGATGGGCATGGACTGTGGTGGAGGGCAGGCAGCCAGGGGCGCGAGAACGTCCGTTAGGACTTAGAACAGGTTCTTACGCAAATCAGGAGGCAACAGCCGCCTTTGCTTTGGGCTGAACGGCTTGCTTGTGCCCTGTTTTGCGTCAGTCATGTCCGGTATCCGCGCATCGTGCCTGCCATTGTGCAGAGAACTGGCCGACATCGCACACAATTTGGAACAATACGCCCCCTTCGTTGTGGCGCAGCGCCGCACAGCGGCTTTTCGCTAGCGCCCTGGCGCCGGGTCCGCCCGGCCGGGGCGCTTTTTCCCGTGTTTCAGGATTCACCTTGCGGCCCCAGGCCGTTTTTGCCATGCAGTCATTCAGCGTCAACCAGTACCTTCGTCAACACATCCGCACGGTGCCCGATTGGCCCGCGCCGGGTGTGCAGTTCCGCGACATCACGCCGTTGCTGCAAGACCCCAAGGTGTTTCGCGTGTTGATCGACGCCTTTGTGCACCGCTACATGGACAAGGCGCTGCGCCCCGATGTGGTGGCGGGGCTGGACGCGCGGGGCTTCATCCTGGGCGCCGTGGTGGCCTACGAGCTGAACGTGGGGTTTGTGCCCATCCGCAAAAAGGGCAAGCTGCCCTTCACCACGGTGGAGGAAACCTATGAACTGGAGTACGGCAGCGCCACCGTGGAGTTGCACACCGATGCCGTGAAGCCTGGTGACCGCGTGCTGTTGATCGACGACCTGATCGCCACCGGCGGCACCATGATGGCCGGGCGCCGCCTGCTGGAGAAGCTGGGCGCCACGGTCACCGAGGGGGCCGCCATTGTCGACTTGCCCGAGTTGGGTGGCTCGGACCGACTCAAAGCATCGGGATTGCCGCTGTTTACCTTGGTGGATTTCGCGGGCCATTGATGTTCGTTACCGCCTGCATCTGGCCGCCTTCGGGCGGCTTTTTCGTTTTATTGCGCGCGAATACCATTTTTGTAAAACCCCGTGTTTTGACTTTGAGGGTGTGAATCCGTAGACTTTCCTCGTGTTTCACTACCTGCCACGCAGGTGTTCAACCCTTGAGTGAAGTGCCGCCGGGAGTCGTGCATGCGACTCTGTATTGCCAACGCATTGGCAATGGCAGCACCCGGAGCGGGCCTTCGTCCGCTCCAACCATGTCGAGCGAGCTGGTCTCGCGCAGCGGCCCGTCCGCTTCTCGACCCTTGCGCACGTCTGCCGCGTGCCATCCGGGTCGGTCTTTGTAAATCCCACGTTTTTTCGTGCTGCTGTGCACGCCGCAAGGCGCTGCCTGGCTGCTGCATCGCCAAGGCGTGGGCTTGTCGCCCTCCTCGGACCCTGCGCTCGTGTGGGGCGGCTTGTGTCGTTCAACCGGGAGGAGAAAGTCCATGGCAAAACAAATCGTTATTGATCACGTGTTCAAGGTCTTTGGAGACGATCCACAAGAGGCCCTGGCGCTGGTCCGCCAAGGCCTGAGCAAGCAGGAGGTCCTGGCCCGTACCGGGCAGTCCATCGGGGTGTTTGATGCCCACTTGTCGATTGAGGCGGGCGAGATTTTCGTGGTCATGGGCTTGTCGGGCTCTGGCAAATCCACCCTGGTGCGGCTGCTGAATTTGCTGATTGAACCCAGCGCCGGGCGCATCCTGGTGGATGGGGTGGACATCGCGCAGCTGCCCGATGCGCAACTGCGGGCGCTGCGCCGCAAAGACATCAGCATGGTGTTCCAGTCGTTTGCCTTGATGCCCCATATGACGGTGTTGGACAACACGGCCTTGGGCCTGGAGTTGGCCGGTGTCGATCGGGCTCAGCGCCAGACACAGGCAGCCCAGGCGCTGGAGCAGGTGGGCCTGGCCGGGTGGGGCGATAGCTACCCGGACGAACTCTCCGGCGGGATGCAGCAGCGCGTGGGGCTGGCCAGGGCGCTGGCATCGGACCCCTCGATCCTGTTGATGGACGAGGCGTTTTCGGCGCTGGACCCGATCATCCGCACCGAGATGCAGTCGGAGCTGCTGCGCCTGCAAAAGGTGCGCCGGCGCACCATCGTCTTCATCTCGCACGACCTGGACGAGGCCATGCGCATTGGCGACCGGATTGCCATCATGAAAGACGGGCAGGTGGTGCAGGTGGGCACGCCCGACGACATCCTGCGCAACCCCGCCAACGACTACGTGCGCAGTTTCGTTCGGGGTGTGGACTCGGCTGCCGTGTTCAAGGCCGCGGACATCGCGCGAAAGCCCCTCACCGTGGTGGCTGAGCATGCCGATCGGGGCTCGCGCGCGGCGTTGAAGATGCTGCAGGACCAAGACCGTGAGTACGCGTATGTGGTCAGCCCCGCGCAGCAGTTCCTGGGCGTGGTGTCGGTGGAGTCGCTTCGCTCGGCTTTGGCGGGGCACCAAGGGCCACTGGGGTTGGCGCACGCCTACCTGCCAGGGGTGCAGCCCGTTGTGGCCGACGAGCCTGTCAGTGAGTTGTTTGGTCGTGTCGCCCATGCGCCGTTTGCCATGCCCGTGGTGCAGGCCGATGGCCGCTTTGGGGGCGCCATCAGCAAGACCACCTTGCTCAAGTTTTTGGACCGGGACACCCCGCCGGTGCCTCCTTCGGGGCCTCTCTCTGGGGCCGATGTGGCGTCTGCCTCAGTGCATTGACGGCCGACGAAACGCTCCGATTCCAGAACTTGAAAGAACCTGACCCATGTCTGACCTGACGCTTGAAAAGAACCCCTACGACAACACCCCACTGAGCGCCGCGCCGTCCACACCACCACCCTCCAATGACGCACCGGTGGCCGACAACCCCTGGGCCAATGCCGACGCGGTGTCTGTGCAGGCGCCGTCCCTGGCATCGCCCGATGTCGCTGTCGATGCGGCATCTGTCAACCCCTGGGGCGAGACTGTGGCCGTGCCCGATGCCGGGGGAGATTGGCTGGGGGCGGTCCCCGCAACCCCCACGGGCGCCCTGGACGCACCGGCGGGTATTGACAGTGCCGACCCAGGGTTTGCGCTGCACGCGCTGTGGGATGGCAGCCTGCCGGTGGAGTCCTGGATCAACCAGGGTCTGGGCTGGGTGGTTCAGCACTTTCGGCCATTTTTCCAGACAGTGCGCGGTCCGATCGACAGCACGCTGACCGCAATGGAAGGGCTGCTGCAAAGCGTGCCCACCCTGTGGATGGTGGCGCTGCTGAGCCTGTTGGCCTGGCAATGCGCAGGCCGTGGCGTAGCCATCGGCGCGATGGTGTCATTGCTGCTGGTGGCCCTGCTGGGCATCTGGTCCGAAGCCATGGTCACCCTTTCTCTGGTGCTGACCTCGCTCGCGTTTTGTCTGGCCATCGGGCTGCCGCTGGGGATTGTGCTGGCCCGCAGTGACCGGGCCCAGCGCTGGATGCGGCCCTTTTTGGATGCGATGCAAACCACTCCGGCGTTTGTGTACCTGGTTCCCGTCGTGATGCTCTTTGGCATCGGCAACGTGCCCGGCGTGGTGGTCACCATCGTCTTTGCGCTTCCGCCCCTGGTGCGGCTGACCAATCTGGGCATCCGCCAGGTTCGCCCGGATCTGATCGAAGCGGCGCGGGCCTATGGGGCATCGCCCTGGCAGATGCTGGTGAAAGTGCAACTGCCGCTGGCCATGCCCTCCATCATGGCGGGCATCAACCAGTCGCTGATGCTGTCGTTGTCCATGGTGGTGATCGCTTCCATGATTGCCGTGGGCGGTCTGGGCCAAATGGTGCTGCGCGGCATCGGGCGGCTGGACATGGGGCTGGCCACCGTGGGTGGCCTGGGCATCGTGCTGCTGGCCATCACCCTGGACCGGATCACCCAGGCCATGGGCCAAGCACGCCGTGGTGCGCGCCACTGGTGGCAGGTGGGCCCGGTGGGTTGGGTGGTCCGGCTGTGGGCGCGTTTGCGCAGGGCTCCAGCGCACCGAGCCACCACCGCACCTGCAGACACAGACACCGCTGGCGCGCACCCGCTGCCTGCCGCCCAGGCTGTGGCGTGAATGGAGCGCGCCAGCCTGCGCGCCTCCCTCTTTTTCCTCTTCCCCGCCGTGCGTGCTCGTTGCCACAACGGGCACGCAGGCCTTTTGCATTCATTCACCGTGAAGGAGCTATTTCATGCACCCCCAAAATTTGATGGCAGGTGTGTACCGCCTAACCCGTAACCGCTTGGCGGCGGCGCTGTCTGTGGGTGTCCTCTCGCTGGGCTTGGCGGGTGCGGCGCAGGCCCAGGGGCTGCTGCCTGGTAAGGGCACCACGGTCCAACCCATTCAGAGTTCTATCGCAGAGGAGGCGTTTCAGACCGTGCTGGTTGCCAAAGCGCTGGAGACGCTGGGCTACACCGTGAAAGCCCCCCAAGAGACCGAATACGCAACCGGGCATCTGGCCCTGGCCAACGGCGATGCGACCTTCATGGCCACCCATTGGGACCCGCTGCATGCCGACTTCTATCGCAACGCGGGGGGCGATGACAAACTGTGGCGGCAGGGGGCTTATGTGCGCCACTCTTTGCAGGGCTACCTCATCGACAAGAAGACGGCGGACCAATACAAAATCACCCACATCTCACAGCTGTCCGATCCGGCGCTGGCCAAGCTGTTCGACACCAATGGCGACGGCAAAGCCGATTTGACCGGGTGCAACCCTGGCTGGGGTTGCGAGCTGGTCATTGAGCACCAACTCACCGCCTACAAGCTGCGCGACACCGTCACACACAATCAGGGCAGCTACGCCGCGCTGATTGCGGACACCATCGCGCGCTACAAGCAAGGCCAGCCCATCCTGTACTACACCTGGACGCCCTACTGGGTCAGCGGTGTGCTGCAGCCTGGCAAAGATGTGGTCTGGCTGCAGGTGCCGCACTCCTCCTTGCCGGGCGATCAAGCCAAGCTCAGCACCAAGCTGCCGGATGGGAAGGACTTTGGCTTCACGGTCAACACCCAGCGCATCGTGGCCAACAAGGCCTTTGCCCAAAAGAACCCCGCTGCGGCCAAGCTCTTTGAAGTCATGCAATTGCCGGTGTCGGATGTCAACGCACAGAACCTGCGCATGCGCGATGGCGAGAACAAACCCCAAGACATTGAGCGCCATGTGAAGGGGTGGATCCAGGCCCACCAAAAAACCTTTGATGCGTGGGTGGCGCAGGCGCTGGCGGCGGCGCGTTAGGCGTTAGGAGGACTCAGGCGCTGCAGCGCGCCTGATCGGCCAGGTGCTGCATGAGCCAGCCTGCAAAGTCATTCCAGTGGGTGCGTGCCATGGTGGTGCTCCGCACGGGTCAGGCTGCTGCTGGGGCGGTTGGGGCGGCTTGCGTCATTGGCGCGTTCTGCCTGCGTGCCCAGGCCTTTTCGTGAAAGAAGAAGGCCACCGCCTGCACCGTAGGCTCCAGCAAACTCAGCGTGAGCGACGCGAGCAAATTGCCCGTGACGACATAGGCGACCATGGCTGCGACACCAATGTGGATGAGGTAGTAGCTGCCCGTCTTCATGAGCATGGTCTTGTTCTGGCGGGCGATGCGGCGGATGTGGGACATGGCGGGCTCCTTGAGGGACGGTGTGCTGTGGGGACTGGTTCAAATGGTAGGCATTCTCAATAGCAAACACCAATTGGCATTGGCTAAACAAAAGATAGTCACTATGAATAAGCGGGCGTAATGGCCCTGCAATGCCGTGTTGCCGCATGCCCTAAATCCACACGCCGCGTGCTCTTTCTTCGCAACACCCCCGTTGCTATGATGGTTGTCTTTTCAACAGCGCAGGCGCGCAAGCGCTACTGGGAGCACACATGGCCCTGATGGACTTCATCAAGAAACAGTTCATTGACATCATCCAGTGGACTGAAGACAGCGACGGCACCCTGGCGTGGCGCTTCCCGATGCGCGACATGGAAATCCAGAACGGGGGCACGCTCATCGTTCGCGAGTCGCAGATGGCGCTCTTCGTCAACGAAGGCAAAGTGGCCGACGTGTTTGGCCCCGGCACGCACAAGCTCACCACGCAGACGCTGCCCGTCCTGACCTACCTGAAGAACTGGGACAAGCTCTTTGAGTCGCCCTTCAAGAGCGATGTCTACTTCTTCAGCACCCGCCAGCAGATCGACCAGAAGTGGGGCACGCCCCAGCCGATCACCATTCGCGACAAGGACTTCGGTGCCGTGCGCCTGCGCGCCTTCGGTAACTACGCCTTCCGCGTGGCCGACCCCAAGCTGTTCCACACCGAAATCTCTGGCACCCGCGAGGCATACACCGTGGCCGAAGTGGACGGCCAACTGCGTGGCCTGGTGCTGCAAAACATCAGCAACGCCATCGCCAGCAGCGGCCTGCCGTTCCTGGATTTGGCGGCCAACCAGATTGCGTTTGCCGACGCGCTGGCCAAAGAGCTGCAACCCGCCTTTGCCAAGATCGGTCTGTTGCTCGAAGCCATGACCGTGCAGAACGTGTCGCTGCCCGAAGAGCTGCAAAAGATCCTCGACCAGAAGATCGGCATGGGCATGGTCGGCAACGACATGGCCAAGTTCATGCAGTACCAGACGGCGCAAGCCATCCCCAAATTTGCCGAAGGTGCGGGCAATGGCGGTGGCATTGCGGGCGACGCCATGGGCCTGGGCGCGGGCGTGGCGCTGGGCCAGGTGCTGGCGCAAAACCTGCAGCAGGGCCTGCAAGGCGGCGGCGCCCAGGCCGCGCCAGTGCCCGCAGCACCCGCAGGCGTGCGCCCCGACGAGGTGATGGCCACGCTGGAAAAGCTGGGCGACCTCAAGGCCAAGGGCATCCTCACGCAGGAAGAGTTCGACGCCAAGAAGGCAGAGCTGCTGAAAAAGCTGGTCTGACCGGATTTGCTATTGAATCAATAGCTGCTCGCGCTTGTTGAATGAGGGCTGGAGGCATTTTTTGCCTTCAGCCCTTGTTCGCAGGTGACGCCTACTCGCTCACCGCCTTCCCATCGCCTGCCCATGGCCACAGACCCAACCCAGCGCGCCTACCGCGCCCCTTGCCCCGGCTGCGGCGCGCCGGTGGAATTCAAGAGCGCGCAATCCACGCACGCCGTGTGCGGCTACTGCCAAAGCACCGTGGTGCGCAGCGGCGACGTGCTCACGCGCCTGGGCAAGATGGCCGAGCTGTTCGACGATCACAGCCCGCTGCAGCTCATGGCCAGCGGGCGCGCCAAGCTCGATGGCAAAGAGCAGCCCTTCACCCTGATCGGGCGGCTGCAGTACAAAACCGAGGCCGGGGTCTGGACCGAGTGGGTGGCGTTTTTGCAAGACGGCACCATGGCCAGCCTGGGCGAAGACAACGGCGCCTACGTCTTCACCCGCAAGATCAACCCGGGCCGTGAGCTGCCCGAGGCCAGCCGCTTTCGCCTGGGGGCCACCACGGCCATCAACGGCAAAAGCTACAGCGTGGCCTTCAGTGGCAGCGCGCAGCTGTTGTCGGCCCAGGGCGAGCTGCCCAAACTGCCGCCCCTGGGCCAGCCGTTTGACATGGTGGAGCTGCGCAGCGCCGATGGCGAAGTGCTCAGCATCGACTACGGCCACACGCCGCCCAATGTGGAACGCGGCACCTCGGTGCTGCTCGAAGACCTGCAACTGCAAGGCCTCAAGGACGAATCGGCCAAAGAAGAAAAAGGCCGCCAGTTCAACTGCCCGCACTGCGGCGCGCCGGTGCAGGTGCAGCTGTCCACCACCAAAAGCCTCACCTGCGGCTCGTGCGCCAGCCTCATCAACCTGGACAGTGGCGTGGGCGGCGAGCTGCGCGCTGCGGTGCAGGACGAGCCCGTGCAGCCCATCATCCCGCTGGGCACCAAAGGGCAGCTGCAGGGCGTGCACTGGCAGGTGGTGGGCTTTCAGCACCGCATGGGCGTGGAGCCTGGCGACGACGAGCACTTTGGCTGGAGCGAGTACCTGCTCTACAACCAAAAGCGCGGCTTCGCGTTCCTGGTCGACTCCGAAGAGGGCTGGAGCATGGTGCGCCCCACCACCGGCGCGCCGCAGCTGGCCTCCAGTGGCCGCACGGCCACGTACATGGGCACCAAGTACGACCTCAAATACACCTACGAGGCTGAAACCACCTACGTGCTGGGCGAGTTCTACTGGCAAGTGAGCCGGGGCCAGAAAACCTCCAACCGCGACTTCGCCAGCAGCAAGGGCCTGCTGTCGCTGGAGCAAAGCGCCAACGAAATCACCTGGTCGTCGGGCGACAAGCTCAGCAGCGACACGGTGGCCAAGGCCTTCAAGCTCGACGACAAGAAGGACGTGCTCCAGCGTGACGACACCGGCCCCTTCGTGGCCAAGTCGGGCATGGGCTGCGGCACCATCATCCTCATCGCGGTGGTCATCATCATCGTGCTCATCCTCATGAGCCGCTGCTCCAGCTGCGACCCACGGGTCGAGAACTGCTCCTCATCGGGCTACCGCAGCTCGGGCGGCTCGTACGGCGGGTATTCCTCCGGCGGCGGGCACAAGTAGCCTGCGGCAGTCATTCCCAAACTCTCAGTCTTTCCCTCTTTTCAAGGAGCAACCACCATGGTCGGAATCGAATGGCTCAAGCCCGCAGCGTTCCTCGGGTCCATCCTCTACGCACTCATCGGCGTCGTCATCTTCTGGGTCTGCTTCATCGTGGTGGACAAGATCACCCCCTACGACCTGTGGCGCGAAATCGTGGAAAAGCAGAACCAGGCCCTGGGCTTGGTGGTGGCCGCCATGTGCCTGGGCATCAGCATCATCGTGGCGGCAGCGATCCATTGACGCCTCCCGTCGGCTGCCTTGTGCCGCCAACGGTGTGGTGAATGCCCTGGCCGACCCCAACGGGCTGTCCTCGTATGCGGGCAGCCCGCTTCTTTTATTTTCTTGAGCGCCGACATTGAAGCCGCGCTGGGCGAAGCGCGATGTACGCATGAATGCCCGTATTTGCCGACGATTTGTGTTTGTCCAGCAAGCGATAGCATTCCATTTGAATCAGATAACCTGAACCAGGAACCCGTTTGATGTTCTCGCCCACCTCGTTTGAAGATCTGGCCCTGCTGCGCGAAACGGTGGAGCTGGAATGCAAGCTGGCCCAAGGTCAAAATGGCCAGGGCGAGGTGCCCAAGGATTTCTGGCCCACCTACTCGGCCATGGCCAACGCCCATGGGGGCGCGGTGCTGTTGGGAGTTCGCGAGAAGGATGGGGTATTTTCTATCGCGGGTATCCCCAACCCGGCGAAGGTGCGGGCTGACCTGTTCAACAATCTCAACAATCCGGGTAAGGTCAGCGTCAATTTGTTGGCCGATGCCGATGTGCAGGAACTGGTGTTGCAGGGAAAAACGGTGGTGCTGGTTCGCATCCCCCAGGCCACGCGCAAGCAGCGGCCTGTTTTCCTCCACAACCAACCTTTGGAGCACACCTACAAGCGGCTCAACGATGGCGACCGGCTTTGCGATGAGGAAACCGTCAAGCGCATGCTGGCAGAGCAGGTAGAAGATGAACGGGATGCCCGCATCCTGCCGCACTTTGGCATGGATGATGTCGACATGGAGAGCCTGCGCATCTACCGCCAGATGCTCAAGGACGAAAAGCCCGGCCATCCGTACCTGGAACAGGACGACTTTGCCTTGATGCAGAGCCTGCGCGGTTGGCGCCTTGACCGGGCCACCGGTGTGGAAGGATTGACACTGGCTGGTTTGCTGATGTTTGGCCGCTGGTCGGCCATTCAGGAGGCGGTGCCGCACTATTTTGTGGACTACCAGGAGCGGCCAGAGGCCAAGACAGAGCTGCGCTGGGTGGACCGATTGGTGCCAGATGGCACCTGGTCAGGCAATCTGTTTGATTTTTACCGCCGGGTGTACCGCAAGCTGGTAGCAGACCTGAAGGTGCCTTTTGGCTTGAAGGATGGGCAGCGTCAAGACGATACGCCGGTGCATGTGGCCCTGCGCGAGGCGCTGGTCAACACGCTGGTGCATGCAGACTATACGGGGCGGGTGTCCGTGCTGGTGGTCAAGCGGCCGGATATGTTTGGCTTTCGAAACCCCGGTGGTTTGAGATTGCCGCTGGAGCAGGTGATCCGGGGTGGCGAGAGCGATTGCCGCAATCGCATCCTGCATCAGATGTTTTTGTTGATTGGCCTGGGAGAGCGTGGTGGCTCGGGCATGCCCAAGATTTTTAGCGGCTGGCAAAGTCGGCATTGGCGCCAGCCCTTGTTGCGTGAAAAGGATGTCCCAGAACAAACTCTGCTGGAGTTGCACATGCTCGATTTGCTGCCTGAGCCTGTGCTGGAGGCATTGCGCGCCCGGTTCGGAGCGGCATTTGACCAAGTGGATGCATTGGGCAGGGTCATTTTGGCCACAGCCATGATTGAACGCGTGGTGAACCACGCCCGCATGGCCGAGATTTGCACGGACCACCCACATGATCTGAGCCGGGCGCTCGCTCGGCTGGAGCGCGATGGAATGTTGCTGTCTCAGGGGCAATCCAAGGGCAAGGTCTACCACCTGCCGGGTGCAGCGCCGGTTTCCCCGGAGCAGGTGTTCGCGTTCTTGGAGAGCTCTGGTAGTAGCGAGCCGAGCTTCGGTAGTAACGCGGGTAGCTCTGGGAGTAGCGAGGACAGCTTTGGGAGTAACGGGGTAAACCCGGCCGATGGGGGAAATGATTCGACTGATGCGGGCTTCGGACCAGCGAGCCGCGACGAAAATGGGTGCTTGATCTCTCCGCTGCTGGACGCACCCGTGGTGGACGCGCTGTCCGAACTGACCCCTCTACTGCGCAGCGAATTGTTGCAGCGCGCGACTTTACCGAGGAAAAAGGCGCGATTGGATAGAGATAGCATGATTTCCGTCATCCTGGCGGTATGTGATGGACGCTATGTCCGTCTGAGTGTTCTTGCTGAGTTGCTCAGCAGGAATGTGGACGGCCTGCGCAAAGGCTACCTGGACGCGCTGGTCAAAGACAACCGCATCCTGCGTGCCTTCCCGGGTACGCCCACCCACGAAATGCAGTCTTATCGCACCGCAGAGGTCGGTAGCAAGGGCTCGCACCGCTCATGACCAAGCAATGGCACTTTCTCTCCCTGTGAGGGTTCGAGTGCATAAACAGCCTTGTTTTGGTACACATATCGGCCAGAAGGACGTCAATGACAGAAGACCTGCATGAACGAAAGCCCCTGGTCTGGTGGCAAGACTTGGTGAACATCCACCTGAGCCTGAACCCGTCCGTTGAGACCGCACAGGTGACGGCAGAACAGAAGCATATGGCCAGGAAGATCTGCGAGGCCCCGGACCGGGGAGGGCGGCTGGAGGTGCAGCAAGCCCAGATATTGGATGAAGCGTGGTTGGCGTGATGGCAATTGCGACCTCCACTCCCCAGCAGGCTCCCCGCCCCATCGACATTGCCCTGCTCATCAGCGTCTTCGTGGTGGCGGCCTGTGGCCTGCTGTACGAGCTGGCGGCGGGGGCGCTGGCGTCGTATGTGCTGGGCGATTCGGTGTTGCAGTTCTCCACCATCATCGGCACCTACCTGTTTGCCATGGGCGTGGGGTCGTGGTTGTCGCGGTACTTTGAGCGGCAGCTGCCCGCGCATTTTTTGCGCATTGAGCTGCTGGTGGCGCTGATCGGCGGGGCACTGCCCGCCACGCTGTTCCTGGCCAATGCGTATGCGCCGGGGGCCTTTCGGTTTTTGCTGTACGGCATGGTGCTCATGGTGGGCACGCTGGTGGGGTTGGAGATTCCGCTGGTCATGCGCATCTTGAAGCGCAACACCGCCCTCAAGGACCTGGTGTCGCAGGTGCTCACGTTCGACTACCTGGGCGCACTGGCCGTGTCCATGGCCTTTCCGCTGCTGCTGGTGCCGCACCTGGGGCTCATCCGCACAGGGCTGCTGTTTGGGCTGATGAACGCAGCCGTGGCGCTGTGGGCGGTGTGGTTGTTCCGTGCCGAGCTGCGGCGCCTGCGCGCGCATGCGGTGGCCTGCGTGATGGTGCTGCTGGCGCTGCTGGCGGGCTTTGCCGGGGCGGACCACATCACCACCCTGGCCGAAGACAAGTTCTACCAGGACCGCGTGGTCTACAGCACCGCATCGCCCTACCAGCGCATTGTGGTCACCCAAGGCAAGGCGGGGCACCGGCTGTTCCTCAATGGCAACCTGCAGTTTGCCGAGCGTGATGAGTACCGCTACCACGAGGCCCTGGTGCACCCGGCGATGGCGGCGCACGGCCGTCCGAAGCGCGTGGCCGTGCTGGGCGGCGGGGACGGCATGGCGGTGCGCGAGATTCTCAAATACCCCTCGGTCGAATCCGTCACGCTGGTGGAGCTGGACCCGGCCATGACCCGCACCTTCACCGAGCACCCCACACTGGCGCGGCTGAACGGCGGCGCGTTGAAGAACCCCAAGGTGCACATCGTCAACACCGACGCCTTTCAGTGGCTGCAGCAAGGCGAAGACACTTTTGACGTGATCGTGGTGGACTTTCCTGACCCCACTAACTTCTCCATCGGCAAGCTCTACACCAACAGTTTCTATTCGCTGCTGGACAAGCGCCTGTCGGCCAGCGGCTACGCCGTGGTGCAAACCACCTCGCCCCTGGTGGCGCGCCAGAGTTTTTGGACGGTGGTGAGCACCATCGAATCGGTGGGCCTGCGCACGGCGCCTTACCACGCCCATGTGCCCAGCTTTGGCGAGTGGGGCTACGTGCTGGCCAGCCGCCGCCCCTGGCGCATGCCCGATGCGCTGCCCGGTGGCTTGCAGTTCCTGAGCCCGCAAACGTTGCCGCTGCTCTTTGACTTTCCGCTGGACATGGCGCGTGTGCCTGCCGAGGTCAACCGCCTGTCCAACCAGGTGCTGGTGCACACCTACGAGCGCGAGTGGGGCAAGGTGGTGGCGCACTGAGCCTGGCTGCCCGGCGTGTACACCGCGCCGTGTTCACGTGGGGCGCTCAGGCTTTGTCGATGCGGTGCAGTTATTCCCGCTACCATGCCAAAAAACAGGCGGTAACCGCTGGAAACAAGCGCCTTGGGCGCGGTTCACAAAACGCCCCTGGCGCCATGGCGCCGCTCTGCTGCGCAGGACTGGCCAGCAACGGCGCTTGGCCCAGGCTGCCTTGCTGGGTTTTGTTCGCCGCACCAGGCTCCGATCACACAGGTGGATTCCATGCTGGACCAATTTTTCATCAGCAAAGCGCAGGCCTATCCCTTGCTATGGGCGCAGCACAACCCCTGGCTGGTGGCGCTGTCGGTGGCGATGGCGATGCTGGCCTCGGTGCTGGCGCTGCAAATGGCCGCCCTGGCGCGCCGGGCCGATGTGGGGTTCACCCGGCAACTGGCCCGGGGCTCGGGGGCCCTGGCGCTGGGCGGAGGCATTTGGTCCATGCACTTCATTGGCATGCTGGCCTTTGCGGTGTGCGCCCGGGGGCGGTTCGATGCGGTGACCACCGTGCTGTCCATGCTGCCCAGCGTGCTGGCTTCGTGGGTGGCGCTGGGGCTGTTGATGCGCCGTGAGGTGGGCCGCATGGCGCTGGTGGCGGGTGGGGTGTTTGTGGGTGCGGGCATTGGGGCCATGCACTACATCGGCATGGCGGCATCGGAGTGGGCCCCCGTCATGCGCTATGACCCTTGGGGCTTTGCCGCATCGGTGCTGGTGGCGGTGCTGCTGGCCATTGTGGCGCTGTGGGTGCGCTTTGGGCTGGAGCGCGCGGTGCGCTGGCGCAGGCAGCGCCTGAACTGGGCGGCGGGCGCGGTGATGGGCCTGGCGATTGCGGGCATGCACTACACCGGCATGGCCGCCCTGCGCTTCATCGACGCCCCGGACGAACCGGAACTGCTGGCAGCCTCCGCCGGAAGCACGCCGCTGGCGCTGGCCATTGCGGGCGTGGCGGTGGTCATCGGGCTGCTGGTGGTCGCCATCAACGCTGGCCTGCGCTACCGCCAGATGTTCATGAAGGTGCGCCAGAGCGAATCGCGCCTGCGGGCCATTGCCGACACCGCAGCAGACGGCATCGTGATGATCGACGCGCGGGGGCTGGTGCAGTCGTTCAATGCGGCGGCCGAGCGCATCCTGGGCTGGCACCCCAGCGAAGTGGTGGGGCAGAACGTGTCCATGCTCATGCCCGAGCCCGACCGCTCGCGCCACGATGGGTACCTGCAGCGCTACCTCCGCGGCCAGGGCGGCAGCATTGTGGGCTCCAGCAGCCGCGAGGTGCAGGCCCTGCGGCGCGATGGCAGCACCGTGCCCATCCGCCTGTCGGTGGGGCGCGTGCGGCTCGATGGTGACCCGGTGTTTGTGGGCTTCATTGGCGATCTGAGCCAGCGCCGTGCCATGGAGCAAGAGCTGCAACGCAGCGAACAGCGCCTGCGCTCCTTGATGGGCAATATCCCCGGGGTGACGTTTCGCTGCAGCTACGACGCGGACTGGACCATGCTGTTCATCAGCGATGCCGTGACGGCCCTGACCGGCTGGCAGCCGCAGGACTTTCTGGAGGGGCGCGTCAACTTCACGCAGCTCACCTTGCCCGAAGAAGTGCCCCGCCTGTGGGAAGAAGTGTCGGCCGCCATCGCGCAGCGTCGGCCCTACCACGTCGAATTTCGCCTGCTGGACCGCCAGGGCCGTGTGCGCTCGGTGTCTGAAAGCGGCCGCCCCGTGGTGGGCGACGATGGCGAGGTGCAGTGGATCGACGGCGTGATCATGGACATGACGGTCTTCAAAGAGCGCAACGCCGAGTTTGAAAGCACCGTGCGCGCCATTGACCGCGCCCTGGCGGTGGTGGAGTTCGACCTGCAAGGCAACGTGCTCACGGCCAATGCCAATTTTCGTGAACTCATGGGCTACCGGCTGGACGAAATCGTGGGCCAGCACCACCGCATGTTCTGCGAGCCGGCCTATGCGCAAAGCGCCGCCTACACCGAGTTCTGGCAGCAACTGCGCGATGGCAAGCTGGACGGTGGCGAGTACCAGCGCCTGGGCAAAGGCGGGCGGCGCATCTGGATCCAGGCCACCTACAACCCCATCTTCGATGCGCAGGGCCAGCCCTTCAAGGTGGTGAAATTTGCCACCGACCTGAGCGAGCGCCGCGCCATGGAGCAAGAGCTGCGCGCCGCCAAGGAGCGTGCCGAACAGGCCGCTGCCGCGCGCAGCACCTTTCTGGCCAACATGAGCCATGAAATCCGCACGCCCATGAACGCCATCATTGGCTTCACCGAAGCGCTGCTCGACACCCCCATGGAACCCCAGCAGCGCCGCCACCTGGGCACGGTGCAGCATGCGGCGCGCTCCATGCTGCGCCTGCTCAACGACATTCTGGACACCGCCAAGCTCGAAAAAGGTGCGGTCGAGCTGGAGATTGCCGACTTCTCGCTGCAGGAAGTGTGCGAGCAGATTTTGGCTTCGCTGCGCATCCATGCCGCCAAGAAGCAGCTGGAGCTGCAGTGCCTGGCCACCGAGCAGGTGCCCGCCTACCTGCGTGGTGACGCGCTGCGGTTGCAGCAGGTGCTGCTGAACCTGCTGGGCAACGCGCTCAAGTTCACCCAGCAAGGCCATGTGCTGCTGCGGCTGGACTACCAGGACGGCTCGCTGGTGATGGAGGTCGAGGACACCGGCATTGGCATCGCAGCCCAGCACCTGGACCGCATCTTCGACCCCTTTGCGCAGGCCGATGCGTCCACCACCCGCCAGTTTGGTGGCACCGGGCTGGGCACCACCATCTCCCGCCAACTGGTCGAACTGATGGGCGGCACCATCGGCGTGCGCAGCACCCTGGGCGTGGGCACCACGTTCACCGTGCGCCTGCCCTTGCCCACCGGCCAGGCCACCGAGGCCGTGGCCACCCCCAGCCATGCGGCGCAATTGCCACCACTGCGCGTGCTGGCCGTGGACGACGTGCCCGCCAACATCGAACTGCTGCAAATCCAACTCCACCGTGGCCGCCACCAGGTCACCGTGGCGCGTGACGGCGAAGAGGCTGTGCAGGCGTATGCACAGGGGCGCTTTGATGTGGTGCTGATGGACCTGCAAATGCCCGGCATGGACGGCCTGGAGGCCACGCGCCGCATCCGCACGTTTGAGCAGGCGCAGCGCCGCAAGCCCGTGCCGGTGATCGCTTTGTCGGCCAGCGTGCTGGAGCAAGACCGCCGCAACGCCCGCGCGGCGGGCATGGACGGCTTTGCCAGCAAGCCCCTGGAGCCCGCGCGGCTGTTCCGCGAGATCGCACGGGTGCTCAACCTGCAGCCCGATGCGGCCTCGGACTGGGGCGCACTGACCGCAGCGGCGGCGCTCAGCAGCCCCGCAGTGGCGCCTGCCCCCCAGGCGCAGGGCGTCATCGACTGGGAGCGCGGCACCCGCCTGTGGGGCCAGCGCGCGCTGCTGCGCGACGCCATTGCGCGCCTGGTGGGCGAGCACGAGGCCACCCCCGCAACACTGCAGGCCCTGGTGGCCCAACGCGACCTGGACAGCGCCCGGGCCCTGGCCCACCGCCTGCGCGGGGCCGCGGCCAACCTGGCGCTGGTGCCGCTGCAAACCCTGGCCCAGCGCATTGAGGAAGCCGCCCGCGCGCTGGACCGCACCGCCCTGGTCCCGCTGGTGGCCGCCCTGCCCGCCGCCATGCAGGCCGTGCAGCAGGCCCTGGCCAGCGAGGCCGATGCCGCCGCCGCACCCGCCCCCGGCGTGGGCCAGCACGCGCCGCTGGCGCCTGCGCAGCGTGCGCAGGCCCTGGCGGCGGCGCAGGCCTTGGCCCAGGCTCTGGCACGATCGGAATTGGCTCAGCCGCCTTTGGACGTGCTGGCGCAGCTGCTGCCCGGCGATGCCATGGAGCGGCTGCAGGAAGCGATCGATACTTTTGACTTTGACCAGGCGCTGGTGCAACTGCAGCAGCTGCGCACCCACTGGATCGACGAGCCCACGGAGACCCCCGCATGAACCAGGCCCCTGACCAGCGCCCCCGTCTGCTGCTGGTGGACGACGAGCCCACCAACCTGCAGGTGCTGCGCCATGTGTTGCAGGCCGACTACCGCCTGCTGTTTGCCACCGACGGCGAGCGCGCACTGCAGGTGGCGCGCGAGCAGCAGCCCGACCTGGTGCTGCTGGACATCATGATGCCCCACATGGACGGCTACGCCGTGTGCCACGCCCTCAAGGCCGACGCCGCCACCGCCCACATTCCCGTGATCTTCATCACCGCGCTGAGCGACAGCCAGGACGAGACGGCGGGCTTTGACGCGGGGGCGGTGGACTACATCACCAAGCCCGTCAGCCCGCCCGTGGTGCGCGCACGGGTGCGCACGCATTTGTCGCTGGTGCGCATGGACGAGCTGCGCCAGACCCGCCTGCAGATCGTGCAGCGCCTGGGCCGCGCGGCCGAATACAAGGACAACGAGACCGGCCTGCACGTCATCCGCATGAGCCACTTTGCCCAGCGGCTGGCGCTGGCGGCGGGCTGCAGCCCCGCCTGGGCCGAAGACCTGCTCAACGCCGCACCCATGCACGACGTAGGCAAGATCGGCATCCCCGACGCCGTGCTGCGCAAGCCCGGCCCGCTCGATGCAGGCGAGTGGGACACCATGCGCCGCCACCCCGAGATCGGGGCCGAGATCATTGGCCAGCACCCCTCTGGCGTGCTGCAACTGGCCCGCGAAATTGCCCTGGCCCACCACGAAAAATGGGACGGCAGTGGCTACCCCAACGGCCTGGCGGGCGAGGCGATTCCGCTGTCGGCCCGCATCGTGGCCGTGGCCGATGTGTTTGACGCCCTCACCACCCGCCGCCCCTACAAAGAGCCCTGGCCCGTGCAAGAGGCCATGGACCACATCACCGCCCAGGCGGGCAAGCACTTTGACCCGGCCCTGGTGGCGCTGTTCATCCCGCTGCTGCCCCAGCTGCTGGAGATCCGCGCCCAGTGGGCCGACTGACCATGCAACGACGCCACTTTGTGACCGGGGCTGCGGCCTCGGTGGCCAGCCTGTCTGCAGCCTCGCTGCTCAGCGGCTGCCAGAGCCCGCCGCCCGCGCTGGAATACGCCTTTGCAGGCATCGACATGGAGCGTGGCCACGCGCTGCGCGACCTGCTGGCCCGGGGCACCTTGCCTGAGCCCGCCGTGGTGCGCCGTGCCCAGGTCATCATCGCCGGGGGCGGTGTGGCGGGGCTGGCCGCCGCGCGCAGCCTGCGCCTGGCCGGGGTGCACGACTTTGCCCTGCTGGAGCTGGAAGACACCGCAGGCGGCAACAGCCGGGGCGGCGCCGTCAACGGCGTGGCCTGCCCCCTGGGCGCGCACTACCTGCCCGTGCCCGGCGACGATGCGCCCGAGGTGCAAGACTTGCTCGAAGAACTGGGCCTGCGCCAGCGCGTGGCCGGGCGCTGGGAATACGGCGGCGAGGGCGGCCGCCACCTGTGCCACAGCCCGCAAGAGCGCCTGTACTTCGAGCACGAGTGGCAAGAAGGCCTGCTGCCCGTGCAAGGCGTGGGCGAATCCACCCTCGCCCAATACCGCCGCTTTGCCCAGGCGGTAGACGCCGCCAGCCGCGCCGCCCGCTTCACCATGCCGCAGTTTGCCGCTTTGAATGCAAAAACCGGCATGGCGCCCGCCCATCAAGCGCTAGATGCT
The DNA here is from genome assembly GCF_002754495.1 of Acidovorax sp. 62. Classification (NCBI taxonomy): domain Bacteria; kingdom Pseudomonadati; phylum Pseudomonadota; class Betaproteobacteria; order Burkholderiales; family Comamonadaceae; genus Acidovorax; species Acidovorax sp. 62. The sequence continues at coordinate 3,728,167 of NZ_PEFJ01000001.1, read as the reverse complement.
ATGACTTTGGAAGCATGGCTGCAGCAGCAAGGCCTGGACGATGCACACCTGCGCTGGTACCTGGACTACTGCTGCCGCGACGACTACGGCGCAGGCATCGCCCGCGTGTCGGCCTGGGCCGGGCTGCACTACTTTGCCAGCCGCCACGGCTTTCACGCACCCGGCGAGGCCGTGGCCGAAGACCGCGAAGGCGTGCTCACCTGGCCCGAGGGCAATGGCTGGCTCACGCAGCAGCTCGTCGCACCGCTGAAGGCCGCAGGCCAGCTGCGCACCGCCACCAGCGTGCTGCGCATTGCCGAAACCCGGCGTGGCGTGGAGGTGGACGCCTACAACCACCAGACGGGCAACGTAGAGCGCTGGCAGGCCCCGCGCTGTGTGGTGGCGCTGCCCGTGTTCGTGGCCGCCCGCGTGGTGCAAAGCCCCCCCGCGTTTTTGGCGCAAGCCGCCCAGCGCCTGCAGTGGGCGCCTTGGGCCGTGACCAACATCCACCTGAATGCGCCGCTGACCGACCGCCCCGGCGCCGCCCCGGCGTGGGACAACGTCATCTACGGCGACACCAACCCCGGTGGCCTGGGCTACGTCGATGCCTCCCACCAAAAGCTCGACCCCCGCCCCGGCCCCACCGTGCTCACCTGCTACCAAGCCCTGGGCGATGTGGCCGATGCGCGCCAGCAACTGGCCACTCACAACGCCGAACATTGGGGCAGGGCGGCCCTGGCATCGCTGGCGGGCCCGCACCCCGACGTGCTGCAGCGCGCCACCCGCGTGCAGGTCACCCGCTACGGGCACGCCATGTCCATCCCCGTGCCGGGGGTACAGCAGTTTTTGAGCCAAATCGGGCTGCAGGGCGCGCAGAGTAAGCGCAAGCTGCTATTGAATGGAGAGCGCCAGCGCCCCATCCCCACCCCGGCCACCGCGCGGCTGGCGTTTGCGCACAGCGACTGGTCGGGCTACTCGGTGTTTGAAGAGGCCTTTACGCGGGGGCACGCGGCGGGGCTGTGGGGTTAGGGATGAAATAGCCCTCTGGCGCTTGCTAATAAAGCGCTAAACGCTATTAAAAATATAGCAATTTGTTTGCAACTTCCCTGTGGCGATGCCGGCGCTCCAGTGGCGTAGCACGCACCCATGGTGCGCCTGCGAACAGACGGCGGTGCCCCCGCGTGAGACAGTGGCTGCAGAGGCTGCTGCTCGGTGGCTTTCACCTTCTGAGGGTCATTTCCATGCGCCGCCAAATACCCCATATCCAACGCCTTCGCCGCTCGCGCGGGCAGGTAGGTTCAGCCGCACTTTGCGGTGGCGTGCTGGCCTTGCTGGCCCTGCAGGGCTGCCAGCGTGTGGACACCGCCACGGCCTGGGCGCCCGTCAGCCCGCAGGCGGGTGCCTACCTGGAAGACGGCGTGCTTACCTCGCGTGTGAAAGCGGCGCTGCTGCTCTCGCCCGTGCAAAACAGTGCCTACATTGGCGTGGATGTGCGCCAGGGCGTGGTCTTGCTCAGCGGGCGGGTGGACGATGCCACCGAGCGCGACTTGGCCGTGTTTGTGGCCCAAAGCGTGCGCGGCGTGCACAAGGTGAGTAGTTTCATCTTCGTTCCGGGCGTCGCCTACGCCGCGATGGACTATGGCAGGTACGATGAAGGGGTGGAAGCCGCGCAGGCCACCCCCGACGACCTCCCCGCACTCAGCAGCCCGTTGGCTGCAGACGACGCTGGCGGTCGGCCGTACACCCCCACGGTTTCGCCCATGAGGGCCTTGGCCTACCGCGTTTTGGGCATCGGCAGCATCCAGGACGAGTTGCTCATCAAGCCTTGAGTGTGAAGAAGAGGCTGCAAGGGGCAAGGGGGAGGCATTGGCCCTTTCCATCCTGTGTCTCCTGCAAGCCCTTCCTCATCGCGTCCCTTCCCATTCAACGTGTTCTGCTCGCCATCCCCTCCAGCGCCTACGCACCCATGTGCATCAGGCGCTGATAGATGCCCTTGTCTGCCGCATAGCAACTGCAAGCCTCGGCCTCCAGCGCCTTGCGGTTGAGCACGGTCAGTTCACCCCGGTGGTACGAGATCAGTCCGCTGTCCTGGAACAGGCTGGCGGCCTCCGTCACCCCCACGCGGCGCACACCCAGCATCAGGGCCATGAATTCTTGCGTGAGGTGAAAAGTCTCGGTGCGCGAGCGGTCCTGGCTCATCAGCAGCCAGCGGGCCAGGCGCGGTGCGATCAGGTGGTAGCGCTGGCACGCAGCGGCCAGCGTTTGCTGGTGCAGCCGCACCAGCAGGCAGGCCTGCAGCAGCTTTTGCAGGGCGGGCAGGGCATCGCATTGCGCGCGCAGGTCAGTGGCCTCAATGCGCCAGCCGGCGCCCGCGCCTTGCACCAGCGCCCGCCAGGGTGTGGCGGCCAACCCCAGCACCAGTTCAGAGCCCAGCATGCTTTCCGCCCCCAGCATGCCCACTTCCAGCGCGGGGTAGCTTTCTACATCGATCACCAGCGACAAAAAGCCCTCGGTGGGAAAGTAAGCATGGCGCAGCGGCTGCCCGCGCACACTCAGCTCGGTGGACAGCGGCAGCTCGCACATCTCGCAGTGGCCCAGCAGTTGTTGGCGTGCTGCCTGCGGCAGTTGGCGAAGGAGTTTGTTTTCAGGGCGGTGCATGCAGTGCGCTTCACAAAGGAATCAGCGCAGTCCGAAGGGGCCGCAGCCTGAGGACTGGCACGGTGGCCTGCCCCTTCCATGATGGGGTGGCAGCACGCCGTGCCAGTCTGCGTTCAGTGTGGGCGCTTGTGTTGGGTGTGACTGTCTGATACCGCACACAGCGCAGTGCGCACAGCGGTCTAGCTGGCGACTCCCTTGGGCAGCAGCCGGTCGTACTCTTTTTTCACCACCTCGTAGCACTCGCAAGTGCGTGCCTCCAGGCCAGGGCGGTTGCGCACGTTGATGTGCCCCCGGGCGTAGCTGATGAGGCCTGCCTTTTGCAGCTTCATGGCAGCTTCGGTCACCCCTTCTCGGCGCACGCCCAGCATGTTGGCGATCAGCTCTTGCGTCATCACCAGCTGGCTGCTTGGCAGCCGGTCCAGGCTCAGCAGCAGCCAGCGACAAAGTTGCTGGTCAAGTGAGTGGTGGCGGTTGCACACGGCGGTTTGCGCCATCTGGGTGATGAGGGCCTGGGTGTAACGCAGCATCAGGTGCATGACGGGCCCCGAGCGCTCAAATTCCGCCTTGATGGCCTGGGCGCTGAGCCGGTAGCCCCGTCCGGCGCTTTGCACCACGGCCCGGCTAGGGGTCGAGCCGCCGCCCATGAAAATCGACACGCCCACCACGCCTTCAAAGCCCACCACAGCAATCTCTGCCGATGCGCCGCTCTCCAGCACATACAGCAGCGACACGATGGCACTGGTGGGAAAGTACACATACGGCATGTGCGCGCCGGACTCGTACAGCACCAGCCCGAGCGACAAATCCACAGGCTCCAGCAGTGGCAGCCAGCGTTGCATATCGGCTGGGGGCAGGGCGGCCAACAGCCGGTTGTTCAGGGGGTTATCGGTGGCGTGAATGGCGGGCCCCTTCGTCGTCGTGAGGAGGCGTGGCAGCACCCCGGGGGGACGGCACGCCTCCCCGGGTGCCGCCACGCTGCGCGAAGCCCAGTGTGCGATGCCGGGCCGCGCGCAGTCTGTACGGTACCGCACATAGGGTACGCCCCCCGCAAAAAAGACGGTGCAGAGGCTTTGCTAGGCCGAAAACGACCCCGCTTCGTCCACCCGAGGGGGCGTGGGCTGGGGGGCTGCGCCAGGTGCGCGGGGATCCAGGGAGGCAAGGGGCGCCATGGCTGGGGCATACAGGGGGACTACAAAGCACGCGCTGCCGGGCAGGTCGGCCCAGCGCAGGGGCTCGCCGGCCTGCAGCAGGCGCGCGCCAGCGGGTGCGTTGGGCGGCAGCAGGTACAGCGCCATGGCCGACGTCACCCGCACCAGCAGCAGCCGCAGGGTGCGCTGGCCGCGCACCAGGGTGATTTCGGCGCTCGGCCAGTCGTGCGGCATGCAGGGCGCCAAAAACAGCTCGTGGGCGCTCATCTGCAGGCCCAGGATGGATTCCACCGCCGCCCGGTGCAGCCAGCCCGCGGCGCCGGTGTACCAGCTCCAGCCGCCGCGCCCCACATACGGTGGCTGGCTGTAAACATCTGCCGCCATCACATAGGGCTCCACCCCGTACTGCGCGCCCCACACGGGGTGCTGTGCACGGTGGGCGGGGCTCAGGTAGGTGAAGTACCGGTAGGGTACCCGGGCTGCTTCGGCATTGCGGGGGTCTTGCACGCCCAGTGTGGCAGCGGCCATCAGCGCCCACACGCCTGCGTGGGCGTACTGGCCCCCGTTTTCGCGCACGCCCGGTGGGTAGGCCTGGATGTAGCCTGCGCTGGGTTGTGCATGCACCAGCGGCGGCGCCAGCAGCTGGATCAGCCCGGCACCAGGGTTAACCAAGTGCGTCTGCACGGCCAGCATGGCGCCATGCTGGCGCACTTGGCTGGCCTCGCCAGAGAGCACTGCCCAGGCCTGTGCAATGAGGTCAATGCGCCCCTCGGACCGGGTGTGCGTGCCCAGGGGGGTGCCGTCGTCAAAAAAGGCGCGCAGGTACCAGTCGCCGTCCCACGCGGTGGTGGCCAGCGCTGCACGCCAGCCGGCCAGGGCATCGCCCCAACGCTGCACGCGGGCCAGGTCGCCCTGCTGGCGGGCCAGCGCAATCCAGGCGCGGGTGATGGTGCACAAGAACCAGCCCAGCCACACCGATTCACCCTGCCCGCCATCGCCCACGCGGTTCATGCCGTCGTTCCAGTCGCCGCCCCCCATCAGCGGCAGGCCATGGGCGCCCACGTTCAGGCTGTGATCGATGGCGCGGGCAGCATGCTCGTAGATGCTGGCGGTGGTGGCGGTGGTGGCGCTGGTGTGCGGGGTTTCGTACACATCTTCTGCCCCTTCGGGGATCTCGGCGCCTTGCAAAAAAGGCACCTGCTCATTGAGCAGGGCACTGTCTGCGGTGTGCTGGAGGTAGTGCGCGCAGGCAAAGGGCAGCCACAGCAGGTCGTCTGAAAAGTGCGTGCGCACGCCCGCGCCGCCCGGTGCGTGCCACCAGTGCTGCACATCGCCCGCCTCAAACTGGCGCGATGCGCACAGCACGATCTGCGAGCGCAGCAGGCCGGGCTGCGCCCACACCAGGGCCATGGCATCTTGCAATTGATCGCGGTAGCCCGTGGCGCCGCCCGCCTGGTAAAAGCCCGCCTTGGCGTACAGGCGCGATGACACGGTCTGGTACAGCAGCCAGCGGTTGACCAGCACATCGAGCAATGGGTCCGGGGTGCGTACCTGGGTGGCACCCAGCAGGGCGTTCCAGTGCGCCAGCGTGGCGTGCTCGCGCTCGGCTGCGGCCACACCTGCGGCCTGCTGGGCGAGCGTGCGGGCAGCGGCCTCGGTGGCGGCATAGCCCAGCAGATACACCCGCGCAAACGAGGCCCCCGGGCGCAGCGTGACCAGGCGGGACAGCGCGGCGCACGGGTCCAGCCCAAAGCCGCTGCGCTGGCCCAGTTGCAGCGGCAGCACCAGGCGGCCCTGCGCATCCCAGAACTCGCTGCGGTCACAGGTCCAGTCGGTGCTGTCGTTGGACCGCTCCTCCTCTCCCGCCCCAACCGATGCTTCGCAGAAAAACGCCGTCCCCCCGCCCAGCCCTGCGCCCGCTTCGGTCTGGGTGCACAGCAGGCCCAGCAGCCGCTCTGGGCTCGGTTCAGTGTCATCGGCCGGTTCAAAGCAGGGCCGGGTGGCCAGCGTGGCGCGGTCGCTGCGCTTTTCGCCCAGCATCCACTCCACCATGGCCACGGTGCGCAAATGCGCGCGCTGCGTGCCCAGGTTGGTCACCTGCACATGCACCTGCTTGACGGCGGTGGCAGCGTCCACACACCAGCGCACCACCACCTGCAGTGGCCCACGGCGGTGGGTGATGGTGGTGGTGCCCTGCGCATGTTCCACGCGGTAGGGCACGCCCGCGCCCCAGGCCGAAGGCGTCAGGCTCCACACCTCGCGGGTGCGGCGGTCTTGCAGCAGCAGCCACTCGGCGGTGGGGTCTGCCACGGGGTCGTTAGACCAGGCTGTGAGCTGGTTCAGGCGGCTGTTGCCCGCCCAGGTGTTGCCCCCGCCCGTTTCCGACACCAGGGTGCCCAGGTGCGGGTTGGCCAGCACATTCACCCAGGGCCGGGTGGGCCGCAGCTGCGGCGACACCTCAAACCCGAACGTGCCGGTGCCAGGCGCAAACTGCCCCACTGGCGCGGGCACGGTGGTGTGCGCTGCGTGGGTGGGCACGTCGTCGGTAGCGCCGCCGCGCCAAGGGCTGGCACCCGCGCCCCCCCGCGCGGCGCCGTGCGCGGCCACCCAGGCCTTGACCTGGTGCATGAGGGCATGGCCATCGGCCTGCAGTGTGATGCGTGCCAGGCTGGCCAGGGTGCCCAGTTGCTGGGCCGATAGCTCCTCCAGCCGCAGCACCCGCAAGCTGGTCACCGCCGGGCCGCTGTGGGCGAGCAGGTCGGTGTCATGGTGCTCGCGCAGCAGCGTCAGCTCGCGCTGCAGCGGCATCAGGTAAGAATGGGGCTCGCTGCTGAGCACCACCAGGTCGCAGGCCACACCGCCGTGCGCCCATTCGCGCAGGGCCTGGGCCAGGGTGCGCAGCAGGCCCATGCCCTGGGGCGGCCCGGCGGTGACCAGCACCAGCGGCCGCTCTCCCGACAGGCCCAGCTGCCACAGCACGCGGCGGTCGCACACGCGCGAGGGGGCTTGCGGCACGCCCAGCACATGGGTGCCGGGCGCATCGACCTTGGGCAGCGTCAGCACCAAGGCGGTGGTCAGCACTTGCAGGGCGGGCAGGTAGTCGCGGTGCGGGCGGTGCGATGCCCACTGGATGCTGGCCAGCGTGGCCGACATGGCCGAGGCACGCTCCACATAGCTGGGCTGGCGGTACTTGTCCACGATGGCGCGCAGCGTCACGGCGTTGGGCGAGGCCGCCGTGCCAAACGTGATGCACGCCTGCCCGCCGGGCTCCAGGCGCAGGCGCACTCCCAGGGCCGCCACAGGGTCCAGGCCCGTGTCCAGCACGGTGGGCTGGTTCGGTTCACTCGGATCTGTGGGCACGGGGTGCAGGTGCGCCAGGGGGCGGTCGGGGGTGTGGTTGCGGCCCAGCCAGTGCTGGCGGTCGGTCTGGTAGAGCAGGCCTTGCACTTGGCCCTCGGCATGGGCCACAAAGTGGGCGGCATGCAGCGTGGCTTCGGTTTGCAGGCGCGGGGTGCGTACAAAGTGCAGAGCCCGCTCGGTAGGCAGCCAGTGCGCGGTGATGAAGAGGTTGGAGAAGGCCGGGTGGGCCTCGTCGGCGGCGTGGCTGGTCAGCGTGATGTCCAGCGCCGAGATCAGCTCCAGCTCCAGCGTCTCGGTGCCCAGGTTGCTCACCTCCACACGGCGCAGCTCAATGTCGTCCTCCGGGCTCACCCACACGGTGGTGTGCACCTTCAGGCCGGGCCACAGGGCGTCAAAGCACACGCGGTCGGTGTGGAACACGCTGCGGTACACCGCTTGCGCATCGGGTGCGGGGTGGCTGGTGGTGGACACCGGCACGCCCCCGGCGGCGCGCACGTAGATGAAGCTGCCATGCGCGTCGCGCAGGGCGTCGTCGCGCCAGCGGGTGATGCCGGTCTGGTGCCAGCGGCTCCAGCCCGCGCCGTTGGGGCGCAGCGTCACGCTGTAGCGGCCGTTGCCTAGCAGGTGGGTGGGCTCCAGCGCCTGTGCACCGGGCACTACGGCGCGCACATGGTCGGGCGTTTTTTGCTGGCGGGTGTGAAGCGGCAGGCGGGGCGGCGCCAGGCGCAGTGAGGGCAGCTCGCGCGGTGCACGCTCTTGCAGCAGCGGCAGCACGGCTTCGATGCGGGCATGCGCCATGCCCCAGCGCTGGGCCACCCCATCCAGCAGCACATTGGCCAGCGCCACGATGGTCATGCCCTGGTGGTGGGCCATGTAGGTGTGCACCAGCGTGTAGGGTGCGCCGTGCGTCTGGCGCTCGGGGGTGAAGTCCAGCGCTTCGTAAAAGCCATAGCGCCCGCGTGCCGACAGGGCGGCCAGGGTGCGCAGGTTGCTGCAAGCCATGCCCGCATCCACCTGCGTGGCCAGGGCCGTGGCGTAGGGGGCCATCACCAGCTCGCCCACGGGTGCGCGCCGCAGCGCCAGGCGCGGCACGCCCTGCGGGGCGTACTGGTAGGCCAGCGTGTGGTCGCGCCCGGCGTAAGCGCACTCTGAAATGCCCCAGGGCATGGGCAGGGCGCTGCCCGTGGCGGGGTGGCGCAGGGCTTCGGCGCTGTGGGCCTGGGCTTGCGCCTGCACGTAGTCGCGGTGTTCGCGCAGGGCCGATCGGCCCGCCTCGCCCAGTGCGCTCAGGTGGGGCTCGGCCATCACCAGCGTGGGCATGAGGTACTCGAACATCGAGCCCGACCAGGACCGCAGCACGGCGCGGTGCCCGCTGGCAAAGAACGGGCGGCCCAGCGCGGCCCAGTGGCGCACGGGCACGTCGCCCTTGGCCACGGCCAGCAAGCTCGTGGTGCGCGACTCAGACGCCAGCAGGTCATAAAACGATGCGTCCAGTTGCTGCTCTTCCACCCGGTAGCCAATGTGCAGCAGATGCCGCCGTGGGTGGTACAGAAACCGGAAGTCGGCCTCCCACGCCAGCGCATCCAGCGCCTCGGCCACCGCCATCAGGCGCTGGGCGGCCACCTGCGCGCCGCCGGGCTGCAGGGCGGCGGCGCGGTCGCGTTCGGCCGATTGCAGCGTGGCCAGGTGGTCGGCCAGCAGCCACAGCAGCTCGTCGTGCGCGGTGGGCGGGGTCTGCACGATGGCCGGGTTGTGCGGCAGCGCCATGCTGCGCAGCTCTTGCTGGGCGCGCGCCAGCAGGGCGTTGTAGGCGTCGCTTGATGCGGGGTCGGGTGTCGGGTCGGACGCTGGTTGCACGGGCTCTGCATTGGGCATGCCCAGCAACTGGCACAGCGCGCTTTGGTGCAACAGGCTGCGGGTGCCGTGCTGCAGCGAATCCAGCCAGGGCTGCAGCCGCGCCCGAGAGGCGCGCACGGCCAGCACGCTGGCGGCGGGATTCAGTGGGCCTGATGGGCTCAAGGTGTCGTGCGCCAAGGCGCTGCAGGCTTGGGCCACGGCGACCAGGTGGGCGCTGAGGTTGCCGCTGTCCACGGTGGAGACATAGCGCGGCAGCAAGGGCTGCAGCGTTTCGGTGTCGTACCAGTTCAAAAAGTGCCCCCGGTGGCGTTCCATGCCTTGCAGCGTGGCCAGGGTGGCCTCCAGGCGCAGCAGCAGGTCTTGCGTGCCAATCCATCCAAACTCACGTGCGCAGGTGGCGCTGAGCAGGTACAGCCCGATGTTGGTGGGCGAGGTGCGGTGCGCCAGCATTTCGTAGGGGGCGGTCTGCAGGTTGTCGGGCGGCAGGTGGTGGTTGGCAGCGTCCACGCAGCGCTCAAACAGCCGCCAGGTGTCGCGCGCCACGCCTTCGAGCAGCAGGCGGTCGGGTGCTGTCAGCGTCTGTGCGTTGCTGCTTTGGCGGGTGGCGTTGGCACCCCACACCAGCAGCGGCGCCAGGGCCCACAGCGCCAGCACAGGCCACGCCAGTGCGGGTGGCACGCTGTCCCCACCCCAGGCCCACAGCACAGCCGCAGTGGCCAAGGCCAGCCAGGGTGCCAGGGTGTGGCGGCGCAGGGTGGGGCCCAGGCGGGTGACCAGGTTGTTTTGGGCGGTTTCGGCGGTGGTCCACTGCAGCAGGTTCAGGCGGCTGGCGGCCTGGCGGTGCACGGTGCGCACCACGGCGTCGGCCATCAGCCAGGCTTGCTGGGGCAGCAGCGCCAGGTGCCACACGCCGCTGGCCAGTGCGCGCAGCAAGTCAGCCCCTGCGGCATGGGCAAAGCGCAGGCCCACCAGCCCAAAGCGGGCGGGCACGCCACCCGCCAGCGCGCCCATCAGCGGTGCGGCCATGTGGGCCGCCAGCACCACGGCCAAGGTGGCGGCCAGGGGCAGGCCCACGCCTGCAAAGGACAGCCACAGCAGCAGCAGCGAGGCCGGGGCCAGCAGCGAGCGGCGCAGGTTGTCGGCCATCTTCCAGCGGTGGATGGGCGACAGCCCCCAGCGCCGGGCGTGCCGCAAAAAGGGCCACAGCTGCCAGTCGCCCCGCGTCCAGCGGTGCAGGCGGGCAGCGGCGCTGTCGCTGTGTTCGGGCTCAGCCTCTACCAGCGTGACATCGCTCACCACGGCGCAGCGCGCCAGCGCGCCTTCGAGCAGGTCGTGGCTGAGCACCTGGTCGGCGGGCAAGCGCCCGCCCAGCACGGCGTGCACGGTGGCCACGTGCAGCAAGCCCTTGCCGGTGAAGCTGCCTTCGGCAAACACGTCCTGGTACACGTCCGAGGTCATGGCGCTGTAGGGGTCCAGCCCCTGTTGCCCCGCAAACAGCCACTGCCACAGGGTGGCGTGGCGCTGCGCGGGCAGCGGCGCCAGCACGCGCGGCTGCAAGATGCCGTAGCCCTGCACCACGCGCAGGCCGCTGGCGTCGAGGCGGGGCTGGTTCTGCGGGTGTTCGGCCACGCCCACCAGGCTGCGCAGGCGCCCTGGGGGCAGCAGCGTGTCGCTGTCGAGCGTGAGCACGTAGCGCGTGTCTGCGGCCAGTTGCGACAGTGTGCCCAGCGGCATGAAGGCGCCGGGCATTTCGGTGGCCAGCTCGGCCACCAGTTGTTCGAGCTTGCCGCGCTTGCGCTCCCAGCCCATCCATTGCTGCTGCGTGGCGCTGTAGGTGCGGGCGCGGTGCAGCAGCACAAAGTGGGGGGGCTGGCCAGCGGCCACCGGGTGTTGGGCGTTCAGGGCCTGCAGCTGTGCACTGGCCTGTGCCAGCAGTTCGGCGTCTGCGGGCAGGGTGGGGCTTGGGGCGTCCACGTCGTCGCTCAGCAGGGCAAACTGGGCGCAGGGCTCGGGGTTGGCAAGGTAGTGCAAGTGCAGGCGGTGGGCCAGTCGCGCAATGGCGCCGGGGCTGCTGAGCAGGGCGGGCACGGCCACCAGGACGCGCGCGGTGGGCGGTATGCCGCCGGGCAGCAGGTAGCGCGGCATGTAGCTGGGGCGAATGGACTCACCCACCAGGCGGTTGACCACCGCCACCACGATCTCTGATGCTGGCAAAAGCAGCAGCAACGCCACGCCTGCGAAGCTGCCCAGGCCGGCCAGCCAGGCCAGGTCTGCGCCACCGTCTTCCACATCTGCAGCCATGAATGCCGCTGGTGACGGCCACGGGCCAGGAGGCCAGGTTGGCAAGGCATGCCACAGCGGTGCCAGCCACCAGGCCAGCAGGGCCAGTGTGCCCACCAGCAGCGCGCCCAGGTACCAGGGCACGCGCAGGGCGCGCACGGCGGCGTGCCACAGCGCAGCAGCGGTGATGGCGTGGTGGCGCACGCCCAGGGCTTGCTCCAGCGCGGCCCGGCCCGGCCCTTGCAGCCAGTAGCCCGCCAGGGCGCTGTGCTGGGCGCCGTGCAGGGTGTGGCTGGGCGCTGCGGCTTCACTGCCCGTGCCCACCCCGCTGCCCATGTGCGCTATCAGCGTTTGCGCCACGGCCGCTTCGCCGCAGTGGCTGCGGGCCGACAGGCGCTCAATGCCGTGCAGCGTGGTGTTGCGTGTGGCCTCGTCTTCTGCCGCAAACACGGGCGACTGCAGCATGGCGCGCAGCACCAGGCTCGTCTGTCCCACGATGTCGCTCCAGTCGGCCGCGCCGATGAGCCGCAGCGCCGTGACGGCATTGCCCATGCTGAGCTGGTCTGCGGCCTGGTTGATCTGCTGCTGCGTTTGCAGCGCAGCCAGGTCGGGCACCGCGCCTGCCAGCCACTGCTGCACGGGCCATTGGGGCGCGGCCGTGGCCTGTGCTCCACTTGCCGGGCCTGCCCTGCGCCCCGCCATGGCTTGCGCCAGGTGCACCAAAAACACGGACCCCACGCCGCGCCGCTCCATGGCAGCCCAGGCGGCCTCAAGGGTGGGCACCGTGAGGTCATCGCAACGGGCTGCGCACAGGCTGGCAAGCTCTTGCGCTGCCTTGTGGCTGGCCAGCCGCTCCGCCAGGCGGCGCAGGTTTTCAATCAGCACCACGCGCAGCGTGGTGGGCAGCGCCCACAGCTCGCCCTGGCTCAGCTCGCAGGTCTCTTGGTAGGCGTTCAGAAAATGCACCAGCAGGGTTTCATCGAACGCGCTGTCGGTGTGCGCCACAAACGACCAGGCCACGCCATACACGCGTGGCAGCCCCACCAGCGGGGCGTTTTGCAGCACGGGCAGCGAGCGGTAGTAGCGCGGCGGCAGCCCGGCGTGGATCTCTTTGAGCTGGCTCTCGATCAGGTGGAAGTTGTCAAACAGCCATTCGGCGGCGGGGCTGATGGTGTGCTCTTCATGGGGCGCGTCAAAGAGGTAGCGGTGGGCCGAGCGCAACGCGCGGATGTTGCTTTGCAGCCGGGGGTAGAACGTGGCCCGCCCAAACGGGGCCTTGCGGGCGCGGTGCGTGTTGCCCAGGTGCCTGCCGTGCTCCTCAAAGCGCGCCAGGCCAAACACCTCGGCGCGCACCGGCTCCAGCACCGCGCCAGCGCGTGCGTCCAGCATGCGTTCCATCGCGGCTGGCACCCAGGGCCACTGCGCGCGCAGCGCCCTGCGCGCCGCGCTCACAGCGCCAGCGATACCGCACCCACCAGCAGTGTGATGACCAGCACCACGGTGACCACATGCTCAGCCACCACGGCCTGCAGCCACAGGGCGCCCGTGAGCAGGCTGTCCATGGGCCCACGCAAGGCGCCGCAGTGCTGCAGGTGCTCGCCCAGGCTGGACAACTCCAGCAGCGACACATCGGCGGGCTGCCCCGCGCAGGCAGTGTCCCAGGCGCAGGTTGGGGGGTGGATGGGGTGGGTCATGGCGGCCTCCTGTGGCGGGTGAACGGCACGGCGGCGGTGCCGCCCTGCTCTGGTTCACTTGTACCGACCGGATGCCGGGGCGTCTGTGCGTTGACGAACACAACCTGGGCCCTTGGCACTGGCAACTGTGCTGGGGCGCCATGGAGAACAGGGCTGTGTGGGTAGAGGGAAAAATAGGCTCTAGCGGCTTATATATATAAGCGCTAGCAGCTATCAAAAATGTAGTGCGTTAGGGTGCTGAAGAGACAGTGCAGTGAAGGAGGGTGCCCACTTCGCCGCCTGGCCTGCCTGCGCCGCGCTGTCACGCCATGGCACTCGGTCTGTCATACCGCCGTCACAGCGCGTGGGCAAGCTCTCGCTTGTCTTCATCTTGTTGTGTTTTTGGACTGTCATGCCCGTTCTGTCTGCATCCTCCATCGTCTCCCGCATCGCCGCCAACATGGCCCACGTGGCCCACGCCAGCAATGCCACCGCCATGGCCCTGTTGGCCGTCACTGCACGCGCCTGGGCGCTGCCCTTGGCTCAGCCTGCCGCCAGCGCGCTGGCCAAGTAATCCACCCACGCCCGCACCCGGCTGGGCAAAAACCGGTTGGGCGGGTACAGCAGCCACGCCGTGCCTGAATAGGCCGTGTCGTGCCGCCATGCGGTCAGCACCCGCACCAGCGCGCCGCTGGCCAGGGCCGCTTGCGCCGCAAAGCCCGGCAGGCTGGCAATGCCCAGGCCCGCAATGGCGGCCTCGCGCCGCATCTCGCTGTGGTTGACCACGTAGCGTCCGTGCACTGACACGGTGGCTTGTTCCCCATCCTGCAGCGGCTTTGGGCCTGCTGGGTCGTTTCTCTTTCCCTTGGTTGGCACCACGCGCTGCGTGAACCGCCAGCGCCGGTCGCTCGGGTCTTCGCCCAGGTAAATGCAGTCGTGCGCGGCCAGCTCGCCCGGGTGCTGCGGCGTACCACGGCGCGCCAGATAGGCGGGGCTGGCGCACACGATGTGCTCCACCGCCTCCAGCGGGCGGCCCGCCAGCCCGGGCGGGGGTGTGTCGGTGATGCGAATGGCCAGGTCCACATCTTCGGCAAACAGGTCCACCACCCGGTCGGTCACCACCAGCTGCACATCGACCTGCGGGCGCGCCGCCAAAAACGGGGGCACCAGTGGGTGGATGCGCTGGCGCCCATAGGCCTTGGGCACGCTCATGCGCACCAGCCCCTGCGGGGTGTGGGTGTGCTGCTCGGCCAGTTGCAGCACCTCGCGGGCGGCGCTGTCCAGCGCCTGGCAGCGGGTGTAGGCGGCGTGGCCTGCTTCGGTCAGCCGCAGCTTGCGGGTGGTGCGCTCGAGCAGGCGCACCTGCAGCAAGCCTTCCAGCCGCGCCACCTGCCGGCTCACGGCCGACGGTGTGGTGCCCAGCGCCCGCGCCGCGCCAGAAAAACTGCCCGCCTCCACCACCCGTGCAAACACGGCCATGTCGGTCAGGTGCGCCAGGTGCGCGATGGGTGCCAAGGCTTCATTTGTGCGCATAGGGAACAAATGTTGTTCTGAAAGGCTGGATTATCAGCATGGCTGCGCAAATTTACGATCGCAGGCATGAACTCTCCCGCCGCCGTGCACAGCGCCCCCTCCCTGGCAACCGCCCCATCTCCTCTGCTGCGCGGTGCCGACCTGGCCCTGCTGTTGGTGGCCATCGTGTGGGGCACCAGCTACGGCGTGGCCAAGGGGGCGCTGGCGTTTTACCCGGTGCTCGGTTTTTTGGCCGTGCGCTTCTTGCTCACAACGGCCTTGCTGGCACCGGTGGCGCTGCGCGGCACCACGGCCGCGCAGCGGTGGGGCGCGCTGCGCAAGGGGCTGCCGCTCGGGGCCTTGTTGCTGTCCATCTTTGTGTGCGAAACCTATGGCGTGGCCCACACGCCCGCCAGCCGCGCCGCCTTCCTCATCAGCCTGTGCGTGGTCTTCACCCCCGTGGCCGAATGGGCGCTGATGGGCCAGCGCCCCAGCCGCGCCGTGTGGATGTGCGTGGCCGTGTCGCTGTGCGGCGCACTGCTGCTGGCCGGGGGCTGGCAGGGCGCCTGGAGCGGGGGCGATGCCCTCATGCTGGCCGCCGCCGTGCTGCGCGCCCTCATGGCCTGCGCCACCGCGCGGGCGGCCCGCCATATTTCGCCCAGCGCAGCCCCGGGCGCGGCACCCGTGCCCGTGTTGCTGCTCACCACCGTGCAGTCGGCCGTGGTGGGCCTGGGCACCCTGGCCATGGGCTGGGCGCTGCTGCCGCAAGGCCTGCCGCCGCTGCCCACTTGGGCCGCCGCCAGCGCCTTCTGGTGGGCCACCGCCTACCTGGTGCTGGGCTGCACCGTGTTCGCCCTGGTGGCGCAAAACTGGGCCCTCAAACACACCAGCCCCAGCCGCGTGGGCCTGCTCACCGGCACCGAGCCCGCCTGGGGCGCGCTGTTTGCCGTGGCCTGGCTGGGCGAGAGCCTGGGGCCGCAAGGCTGGCTGGGCGGGGCGCTGGTGGTGGGGGCTGCGCTGTGGATGTCGCGGCGGTGAGGGGATGACGCGCTGGTACGTCAAGCCGCCTTCACGTAGTCAACAAAGGCTCTCAGCGGTGCCGGTACCAGGCGGCGGCCGGGGTAGTACAAAAACGGGCCAGAGAACTGTGGCCACCACGTCTGTAGCACGGGCACGAGCGCGCCCTGGTCCAGATGGGGTTGCAACCAGTCGCGGAAAAGATAGACGATGCCCATGCCTCTGATGGCCGCATCTACGGCCAGGTCTGCGGCAGCGCCCCCTTGCACCAGAAGGGCAGGCACGGGGTTCACGGTCAGTGTTTCACTGCCTTGATGAAACTCCCACGGCGGAAGGTTGCCGCTTGGAAAACGCAGACGCAGGCAGTCATGCTCCAGTAGCGCGTGCGGATGGGCGGGCATCCCTCGGCGGGAGATGTAGCCCGGTGCTGCAGCGCAGGCGAACTGTTGCACCTTGGGCCCAATGGGGACCGCGATCATGTCTTGCTCCAGGCTTTCGCTGTAGCGGATGCCCGCATCACAACCGGCGGCCAGAACATCGACAAAACTGTCTTCCGCAACCACCTCCACCGTGATGTCGGGGTAGGCCGTTTTGAACCCCGGCAGTAGCGCCGGAAGCACCAGTTTGCAGGCGGCAACTGGCACGTTCAGGCGCAGCGTGCCCGCAGGGCGGTCACGCAAGGAGTTGACCGCATCGAGTGCGTCCCCTACCTCCTGCAGCGCGGGGGCGAGTCGCTCCAGCAGTCGCTGCCCGGCTTCGGTCGGTGCCACGCTGCGGGTGGTGCGGTTCAGCAGGCGCACGCCCAGTTGTCCTTCCAGTCTCCGCACGGCCTCGCTGATGGCCGATGCACTGACACCCTGCTGCTTGGCCGCTCCGCGAAAACCTTGGGCTTTCGCTACGGCAAGCAGTGCTTTGAGGTCGTTCAGGTCCACATTCATTGTGCGCCATTCTGCACAAGCTGTGCGCACTGTGCGGGCTTATCAATTCTTTGGTGCGTTTCTACACTGCGACCCATCCCCATTCACCCTCGTAACCAAGGACCACTTCATGCACTCTCTTGAACAAGCTGGCACGTTTTTGCTCGGTAGCCGCCCTGTCTTCCGTCTGGGCTACGGTGCCATGCAGTTGGCGGGGCCAGGGGTCTTTGGGCCACCCAAGGACAAAGCAGCCGCCCTGGCGGTGCTGCGCACTGCTGTGGAAAGCGGCGTCAATCACATCGACACCAGCGACTTCTATGGCCCCCACATCACCAACCAACTCATTCGTGAGGCGCTCAGCCCCTACCGAGGTGACCTGACCATCGTGACCAAAATCGGTGCGCGCCGAGACGATCAAGGCGCTTGGCTGCCGGCAGCATCGGCGCAGGAGCTGACTCAGGCTGTGCACGATAACCTTCGCAATCTGGGTGTGGACGTGCTCGATGTCGTGAACCTGCGCGTGATGTTCAATGCGTTTGGCCCGAGCGAAGGCGCTATTGAGGAGCAGGTCAGCGTGCTGGCCGAGCTGCAGCAGCAGGGGCTGGTTCGCCACATTGGCCTGAGCAATGTCACCCCGACCCAGGTCGCTGAGGCCCAGCGCCTGTGCACTGTGGTTTGCGTGCAAAACCAATACAACCTGGCACATCGTCAGGACGATGCTTTGGTGGACGAACTGGCACGCCAAGGCATTGCGTATGTCCCGTTTTTCCCGCTGGGAGGATTCAGCCCGCTGCAGTCGACCCAGTTGTCGAGCATCGCACTGCGGCTGGGGGCCACGCCGCTGCAAGTGGCGCTGGCATGGTTGCTGAAGCGGTCACCCAATGTGCTGTTGATTCCGGGCACCTCGTCCGTCGATCACCTGCGGCAAAACCTGGCCAGTGCGCAACTCGCGCTTGCACCCGAAGTGCTCGCAGAACTCGATGGCGTGGTGCAGGACCGCGCGGGCAACCACCCGGCGTAAACGTACAGCATTGGACGCATTGCCCGGCCGGGTGTTGCGGCGTCACACCCACGTCACATCCCCCCGGCAAGGTTGCGCCTTTCCTTTTGTGCACCCTTGCCACTATGTCTGCTTTCTTCTCTTTGAATCGTCTGGCCGCCAGCGTTGCGCTGGCTTGCGTTGCCCTGTCGCCAGCTTTCACCGCCCACGCCCAACAAGCCTTTCCCGCCACGCTGGCCGGTCACGCCGTGATGCCTGCCATGACGGTGATTGCCGCCCCCGCCGATGCCCCGGCCGATCTGCGCCATGCGGGCAAGTTCACCACCGCGCAGCGTGTGGAAAAGCTCGGCTCGGTGGCGGGCCTGTCGGCTGGGCGCCCCACGGGCATTGGTTTGCCGTTTGACGGTCAGCCGCTGCAAGGGCACTCGGGCATCAAACGCATGCCGGACGGCAGCTTTTGGCTGCTGACGGACAACGGCGCGGGCTCCAAGGCGAATTCGCCGGACTTCATGCTGCACCTGAGCCACTACCAAGTGGATTTCCAAAGCGGCCAGTTCAGCCGCCAAAAGACCATCTTCCTGCACGACCCCGACAAGAAGGTGCCTTTCCGCATCACACAAGAGGGCACGGACAAGCGCTACCTGACGGGCGCGGACTTTGACCCCGAGAGCTTCCAGTTTGCGGGCGGTGCGCTGTGGATTGGCGACGAGTTTGGGCCCTTCCTCATCAAGGCAGACTTGAACGGCAAGGTGCTGGCGGTGTTCGAGACCAAGGTGGACGGCAAGGTGGTGCGCTCGCCCGATGCGCCCGGCGTGCTGATGCCCGGCGCGCCCGATGCCAAGCCCACCGCGTTCGATGTGAAGCGCTCCAAGGGCTTTGAAGGCATGGCCGCCAGCAAGGACGGCAGCAAGCTCTACGCCCTGCTCGAAGGCGCGCTGTGGAACGACGCCGCCAAGGCCTACGAGAACGTGGGCGGCAAGCAGTACCTGCGCGTGCTCGAATTCGATGTGAAGACCGAGCAATGGACGGGCCGCCACTGGAAGTACGTGCTGGAGGCCAACCACCACGCGATTGGCGACTTCAACATGATCGACGCCAGCATGGGCCTCATCATCGAGCGCGACAACGGCGAAGGCACGGCCGACAAGGCCTGCCCCACGGGCCAGCAGCGCACCGATTGCTTCCACGACCTGGCGCAGTTCAAGCGCGTCTACAAGGTGGAGTTGAACGATGCCAACGTGGGCGGCGAGATCCGCAAGGTGGGCTACATCGACCTGATGAGCATCCAGGACCCGCAGCGCCTGGCCAAGAAGCCGCTGAACAACGGCGTGCTTACCTTCCCGTTCTTCACCATTGAAAACGTGGACGTGGTGGACGACCAGCACATCGTGGTGGGCAACGACAACAACCTGCCTTTCAGCAGCAGCCGTGACCCGAACAAGGCGGACGACAATGAGCTGGTGCTGTTGCAGGTGGAGGCGCTGCTCAAGGCGCGCTGACCCTGCGCAGGCGGCGCGGCTGGGTTGCTGCGCCGCTCGACTCCGTCAAAAAGTGAAACGCCCAGGGCCTGCATTGCGGGCCCTGGGCGTTTGTGTCTGTGCCCTGCGCTTGTGAGGGGCGTGCAGGCCTTGGGGTGTATGGGGTGCGGGGCTCAGTCCAGCCAGCCCTTGGGCGCCTTGTCGGCCTTCTTCTCGACCGGGTTGGCCAGCAGCGACTGCGCGGGGTACTGGCGCAAAAACTCTTTGGCCTTGTCGGTGCGGGCGGTCAGCCAGGCGTCGTAGGCGCCCTCGTTCAGGATGACGGGCATGCTCTTTTCGCTGCCCGGGGGCTGGTAGCGGTTGAGCAGCGCATGGTTGTTGGCGTTCACGGTGATGAGCGCGTAGCTGATGATTTCTTCGCCATCGGCCCCCTGCCAGCGGGCCCACAGGCCTGCCAGGCCCATGGGTTTGCCGTCGACCCGGGCGATGCGGGTGGGCACGGGCTTGCCCTTGCGGTGATCGTCTGCATAAAAGGCCTGCATGGGCACGATGCAGCGCTGCCCCGCCAGCCAGGCTTCGCGAAAGGCGGTGCCGGTGCCCAGCAGGTCGGACTTGGCCGTGGTCAGCTTGGGGGCGCGCAGCTTGGCGTCTGACGCCGACTTGACCCAGTGCGGCACCAACCCCCATTGCGCGGGCACCAGCACGCGGGTGCGGTCGGCGGGTGGGGTGGGGGCCGGGGCCTCTGCGGAGGGCGCATCGGCCGCTACGGCCTGGGGCGCAGCCGCCGTCACCTCAGGCCCTGCAGCTGCGGGCGCCCGCAGGGTGGTGGCCACGGGCCGGTGCACGATGAAGAACCCCGGCTTGCGCGGCCACAGCATTCGCTCGGCGGGCACCTCAGGGGGCTCCACGCCAAAGGCCTCGCGGTAGGTGTCTTCGGGGTGCAGGGTTTCGTACTGGGTGGTCATGCACGGATCGTACCGTGGAAAGCCTGGATTTTGGTTAAAAATGCCTTCTGGCGCTTATCTAATAAGCGCTAGAAGCTATGAAAATAATAGCGTTTAGGTGCGTGCAAGGGCGTGCCGCGCCCTTGCGATGACCTGCGTCAAGCCGGGTGTCGCCTGCGTTCTGACAGGGGCCTGCGCGGTTTTCACAATGCCCGCATGGACTTCAACCCCTCCCCCCTGGCGCGGCAGTTGTGCGATCGGCTCAACGCCTTCATCGACCGCTACGTGCTGCCCTACAACGCCGCCTGGCATGCCGCCGTGCAGGCGGGCGACTACCCGCCGCCGTTCCTCGAAGACCTCAAGGCCCTGGCCCGCGAAGAGGGGCTGTGGAACCTGTTCTTGCCCACGCTGCGCGATGACGAGCCCGGCACGCGCCTGTCCAACCTGGACTACGCACCGCTGGCCGAAGCCATGGGCCGATTGCCCTGGGCGGCCGAGGTGTTCAACTGCAGCGCACCCGACACCGGCAACATCGAGCTGCTGCACCGCTTTGCCAGCCCTGCGCAGCGCGCGCAGTGGCTGCAGCCGCTGCTGCACGGCAAGTGCCGGTCGGCCTTTGCGATGAGCGAGCCGGACGTGGCATCGTCCGACCCCACCAACTTGCAGACCACGGTGCGGCGCGAGGGCGAAGTCTTGGTGCTCAACGGCCGCAAGTGGTTCATCACTGGCGCGGCCCACCCGCAGTGCCAATTGCTCATCGTGCTGTGCCGCAATGCCGATGGGGACGAAGACGCCGCCAGCATCGACAGCCTGGGTGGCCCCCGCCACCATGACCCCCACCACTGCCACAGCATGGTGCTGGTGCCCCTGGACACGCCGGGCGTGGAGGTGGTGCGCAACATCCGCGTGCTGCACCACCACGCGCCCGAGGGGCATTGCGAGATTCGCCTGCACAACGTGCGTGTGCCCGCCACCGCCTTGCTGGGCGCCTGGGGGCAAGGCTTTGCCATGGCGCAGGCGCGCCTGGGGCCGGGGCGGGTGCACCACTGCATGCGCACCATCGGCCAGTGCGAGCTGGCCCTGCAACTGGCCGCTGAGCGCGCGCTGGAGCGCCACGCCTTTGGCAAGCCGCTGTCTGAACAAGCCAATGTGCAAGAGTGGCTGGCCGACTCACGCATCGAGATCGATCAGGCGCGCTGGCTGGTGCTGCACACGGCCTGGCTGCTGGACCAAGGCCCGCACGGGGAAGAACGCGGGGTGAAAACGGGGCAGGGCACTGGACAAGGCGCTGGGCCCGAAGCGGCCAACGCCCGGCAGGTGCGCGCGCAGGTGGCGGCCATCAAGGTGGTGGCAGCCCGGCTGCAGCAGCGCGTGGTGGACCGGGCCATGCAGATTTTTGGCGCCATGGGCCTGTCGCCCGATACGCCCCTGGCCGCCTTCTGGACCTGGGGCCGTTCCCTGCGCCTGATGGACGGGCCTGACGAGGTGCACCTGCGCACCGTGGCCCGGCAGGTGCTGGCCCAGGCGCGCGCGGGCCTGGGCAGCCACACGGCTTACTTCACCACGCCCGAGCAGCTGGCGGCCCCGCCGCGCCTGCAGGCTTGAGCGGCTTGGGGCTTCAGCCGCGCAAAAACTGCCCCAGCACGCCCATCAGGTCACTGCTGTTGCCCAGGCCGCCCTGGGGCACCTGGCCCTGGGGCGTGAGCTGGTCCACCAGGCCGGGCAGCAGGTGGCTGAGCTGTTGGGCCACGTCGGCCGGGGCTGCGCCCACCTGGCTGCCCAGCTGCGACAGGGTGCCCTGGCCCAGCACGCTGGCCAGTTGCTCGCCCGAGATCGGCAGGTTGGTGCCCGTGCCAATCCACGACTGCAGCACATTGCCCAGCCCTGCTTGCTGAAAGCGCTCTACCAGCCCCGCCAGCCCGCCGTGCGCGCCATCGTTGCCCAGCAGGGACAGCACGGCTTGCACCAGCTGCGGGTTTTGGGCGGCCATGCCCAGCAGCCCGCCCAGGCCGCCGCCTGCGGCAGTGCCCCCGGCCTGGCCTGCGTTGTTCAAAACTGCGCCGACGACTGAATCGAATAAACCCATGGTGCTGCTCCCTGTGAAACCGTTGAAAAGGCGGGCGGGGTGGCCCACCGTTGCGCGGCATGGGTTGAGGGCCGGTTCGGGCTCTCAGCCGTGTGCGTTGGGCAGTGTGCCGCAAGCCACCATGGGCTTGCTGGGCCAATGGTCAACTTGTGCAAACTGGCGGGGCCGGTTGATTCAGCCGCTTTGAACTTGAAATCTCCGCTCGGGCCTGTGCCGAATCCATAGCGGGCAGAACAGGCAGCGGGCCGCTGCCTGGGTTCTTTGAATTGTTCTCCTAGCCGCAGCTGCCCAGCGTCTTGCCCGCCATGGCGGGGCGCAGGGTGGCCAGCCACTGCTGGCGCTGTGCATCGGTCACAGCGGGCAGCTTGAGGGTGAAGCCCGGGGCGGCCTGGCGCTCCAGCACCACGCGGGCGGTGCGCACGCCCTGGGCGTTCAGGGTGGTCAGGCCCCGCTGCGCGGCCTCTTCGGTGGAGAAGCGGCCCAGCGACAGGCCCAGCTCCAGCGTGCCGCCCGCGCGGTCAAAGTCCACCTTGCGGGCGCGCAGCTCGGCGCGCTTTTTGTCCAGCGTGTCCTGGTCGTCAAAGCGGCCCATGTAGATCATCCAGCGCCCGGTGATGGGCGTGGGCTCCAGCGTCCAGCTGCCCTGGGGCAAGCTGGCGGCAGCGGTGCGCAGTGCCGCCGCCTGCTTGTCGTCAAACACGCCGGCCTGCAGGCATTCGCCCGCATCGGCGGCCGGGGCAGCTGCGGCCGTGGCAGCTGCGGCCGTGGCAGAGGCCCCGGCATCGGCCGCAGCCGCCGGTGGGGCGGGCGGCGTGGGGGCGGCGGTGGTGCCTTGCGTGCGCAGCACTTTCAGGGTCTCGGGGCGGATCTGCTGCTGCATGCGCAGGGGCTCGGCCTGCTCGGGTTGGGCCAGGCCTGCGCTGCGCAGCCAGCCCTGGGTGTAGGCGTAATAACCGGCATTGGCCAGCAGCAGGGCGATGACGGCAAGGCGCAGCATGGGTGGGGGCTTCTCTCGGTTCAGTTCAAGGTGGGGGTCACAGCGGGGCGGCCACCACGGCAGGGCGCACGCTGATCTCGGCACTGGTCACGGCCTGCATGCCCTGGGCGGTGTGCACCAGCAGCGCGCCGTCTTCGCCCACGCCATGGGCGGTGCCGGTCTGGCCGTCGCTCAGCGTCACAGGGCGACCCTGCAGCACATCGCGCGCAGCAAAGCGGGGCTGCACGGGCGCAAAGCCGCAGGCCTCAAAGCCCTGCAGCATGCCCACCAGCGGGGGCACGATGCGCAGCAGGGCGGCGGGCGCATCCAGGCCCGGCTCCACATCCTGCAGGCTGCCGGGGGGCATGCTCATGCCCTCGGCGCTGCGGGGCAGCACATTGATGCCAATGCCCACTACCACGTAGCGGGCGGCGGTGCCATGCTGGCTGGCGCCGGGGGCGGCTTGTGCGGCCTGGGGCGATACGAAGCTGGCGGTCTCCACCAAAATGCCGCCCAGCTTGCGGTCGCCGCTCAGCCACAGGTCGTTGGGCCACTTCAGGCCAATGCGGGGGCTGTGGCCGGGCTGCAGCGGGGGCAGGGCGGGCTGCAGGCTCTCGGCCACGCTCACGCCCACGGCCAGCGACAGGCCGGACCAATCCTTGGGCGCCAGCGGCAGGCCCAAGGACAGCATGAGGGAAGCCCCTACATCGCTCTGCCACACCCGGCCCAGGCGGCCGCGTCCGGCGGTTTGCTGCTCGGCCACCAGCAGGGTGGGTTCGGTCTGCCCGGCCCGGGCGCGGCGCATCAGCTCGGTGTTGGTCGAATCGATGCTGGGCAGCACCTCGACCGTGAAGCCCGGCAACAGTGGGGCCACGGCCTCCCAGACGGCCTCGGCGGGCCAGCGGATGGGGGCGGTCATGCCTTGCCGCCCTTGTCGCCCTTCGTGGCTTTGGTGGCCTTGGCTTTGCCCCGTGCAGCGCGGGGCTCTGGCGGGGGCAGGTCGGGCATGGGCGGGCGCCAGCCGCGCTTGGGGGCCAGCAGCGTGCCTCGGCAGGTGGCAGCGCCGCACCAGCAGGGGTATTCGGCCTTCAGTTTGGGGGTGTAGCGCTCTTCAATGATCAGGCCGTAGTCGTAGTTCAACTCGTCGCCCGCCTTGATGTTGCGCAGCGCGGTGATGAAAATGCGGCCGTCCTGCTCGTCGGCAAAGCAATTGGGATCGCAGCTGTGGTTGATCCAGCGGGCCGAGTTGCCACCGTAGTTGGCGTCGATCACCCGGTCCTCGTCCACATGGAAGTAAAACGTGTGGTTGGGCTGGCTGGGGTCGTGGGGGTGGCGGTCTTGCGCTTCTTGCCAGCTGATGATTTCGCCGGTGTATTCCACCAGCACCTCGCCAGCGGCGATGTCCTGCAGGGCAAAAACCCCTCTGCCGTGCACGCCCGAGCGCCGGGTCTGGATGCGGCGGCCGGAGTGGGCGTTGGGGTCGGCGGGCGTTGCATTGCGGGCCATGGCAAAAACTCTGTTAACTTGATGGTGCACACATGTGTGTGCGTGCGCGTGTATGCGTGTGCATGCGCGTGAGAGCCGAATTGTAGAAGCGCCCGCAACCCGGGCAACCAGAATGACTGGCGAGAGCCCCAAAATGACCAAGACCCTGGTAATTGCAGAAAAACCCTCAGTGGCGCAGGACATCGTGCGCGCCCTGACCCCCGT
Source organism: Acidovorax sp. 62 (assembly GCF_002754495.1). Taxonomy (NCBI): domain Bacteria; kingdom Pseudomonadati; phylum Pseudomonadota; class Betaproteobacteria; order Burkholderiales; family Comamonadaceae; genus Acidovorax; species Acidovorax sp. 62. The sequence goes on along the minus strand of NZ_PEFJ01000001.1, from coordinate 3,703,572 downwards.
GGCTGGCAAGTTTGACAAGCACGAAGACCACTTCGAGAACGACCGCTATGTAGTCACCAGCGCCGTGGGCCACCTGGTGGAGATCCAGGCCCCCGAGCAGTTTGATGTGAAGCGCGGCAAGTGGAGCTTTGCGCACCTGCCCGTGATCCCGCCGTTTTTTGACCTCAAGCCCGTGGACAAGACCAAGAGCCGCCTGAACGCGGTGGTCAAGCAGGCCAAGCGCAAGGACGTGTCTGAACTCATCAACGCCTGTGACGCGGGCCGCGAGGGCGAGCTCATCTTCCGCCTGATCGAGCAGTACGCCGGTGGTTCCAAACCCCTGGGCAAGCCCGTGCGCCGCCTGTGGCTGCAATCGATGACGCCCCAGGCCATCCGCGATGGCTTCAACGCCCTGCGCTCTGAGCAGCAGATGGCGGGCCTGGCCAGCGCGGCGCGCAGCCGCTCTGAGGCCGACTGGCTGGTGGGCATCAACGGCACCCGCGCCATGACGGCCTTCAACTCGCGCGACGGCGGGTTCTTCCTGACCACCGTGGGCCGGGTGCAGACGCCCACCCTGTCGCTGGTGGTGGAGCGCGAAGAAAAGATCCGCAAGTTCATCAGCCGCGACTACTGGGAAATCCACGCCACCTTTGGCGCCCAGGCCGGTGAATACCCCGCCAAGTGGTTCGACCCCAAGTGGAAAAAGGGCGAGGATGCAGAGATGCGAGCGGACCGCGTGTGGTCTGCCGCCGAGGCACAGTCAATAGCCAACGCCGTGCGCGGCAAGCAGGCCACCGTCACCGAAGAGAGCAAGCCCACCACCCAGGCATCGCCCCTGCTGTTCGATTTGACCAGCCTGCAGCGCGAGGCCAACGGCAAGTTCGGCTTCAGCGCCAAGACCACGCTGGCCCTGGCACAAAGCCTGTACGAGCGCCACAAGGCCCTGACCTACCCGCGGACCGATTCGCGCGCGCTGCCTGAAGACTATTTGCCGGTGGCCAAGCAGACCTTTGAAATGCTGGCCGACAGCGGCATGCGCCACCTGGCGCCGCACGCGCTCACCGCGCTGAACAACAACTACGTTCGCCCGTCCAAGCGTATCTTCGACAACAGCAAGGTCAGCGATCACTTTGCCATCATCCCCACGCTGCAGGCACCGAGCGGCCTGAGCGAGGCCGAGCAAAAGCTGTACGACCTGGTCGTGCGCCGCTTCATGGCGGTGTTCTTCCCCAGCGCTGAATACACCGTCACCACCCGCATCAGCACCGTGGCCCCGCACAGCTTCAAGACCGAAGGCAAGGTGCTGGTCAAGCCGGGCTGGCTGGCCATCTACGGCAAGGAAGCCGCCGAAGAAGTCGAAGGCGGCAAGGACGGCGACAAGGGCCAGAACCTGGTGCCGGTCAAACCCGGCGAAAGCGTCAACACCCTGGCCGTGGACCCCAAGGGCCTCAAGACCAAGCCCCCCGCCCGCTACTCCGAAGCCACGCTGCTGGGCGCCATGGAAAGCGCGGGCAAGCAGATCGACGATGAGGAACTGCGCTCTGCCATGCAGGAAAAGGGCCTGGGCACACCTGCGACCCGCGCGGCCATCATCGAAGGCCTGCTGACCGAAAAGTACATGCTGCGCGAAGGCCGCGAAATCATCCCCACGGCCAAGGCCTTCCAGCTCATGACGCTGCTGCGCGGGCTGGAGGTGGAGGAGCTCTGCCGTGCCGACCTGACCGGCGAGTGGGAGTACAAGCTCTCGCAAATGGAAAAGGGCCAACTGAGCCGCGAAGCCTTCATGGCCGAGATCGCCGCCATGACCGAGCGCATGGTCAAGAAGGCCAAGGAATACGACCGCGACACCATTCCGGGCGACTACGCCACGCTGGAATCGCCGTGCCCCAACTGCGGTGGCGTGGTGAAGGAAAACTACCGCCGCTTTGCCTGCGTGGGCAAGGCGGGCGCCGAAGGCTGCGGTTTCAGCTTTGGCAAATCGCCCGCAGGCCGCACCTTTGAAACCGCCGAGGCCAACGCTCTGCTGCGCGACAAGAAGATCGGCCCGCTGGAAGGCTTCCGCTCCAAGGCGGGCTGGCCCTTCACGTCCGAGATCGTCATCAAGTACGACGACGAAGCGCACAACTACAAGCTCGAATTCGACTTTGGCGACGACAAGAAGGGCGAAGAGTCCGGCGAGATCGTGGAGTTTGAAGACGCCGCGCTCGGCCCTTGCCCTATCTGCGGATCGGAAGTGCACGAGCATGGCAGCAACTACGTGTGCAGCAAAGCCGTGCCCACCGCCGCGCAGCCCACACCGAGCTGCACCTTCAAGAGCGGCAAGATCATCCTGCAGCAGCCCGTGGAGCGCGAGCAGATGCACAAGCTGCTGGAGACCGGCAAGACCGACCTGCTCGACAAGTTCGTGAGCATGCGCACGCGCCGCAACTTCAAGGCCCACCTGGCGTGGGACAAGGAAGCGGGCAAGGTCAACTTTGAATTCGCGCCCAGCAAGTTCCCGCCTCGCCCGGGCGCTGCGGCCAAAACCGCCGCCGCCAAGGCAGGCAAGACCACCGCAGCCGCCAAAAAAGCCCCTGCCAAAAAGGCCGCAGCCAAGTCCACCGCCGCCAAAGCCCCGCGCAAGGCCGCCGCAGGCAAGGCCCCCAGCGCCGCCCTGGCCGCTGTGATTGGCAGCGAACCCGTGGCACGCCCCGAGGCCGTCAAGAAGATGTGGGAATACATCAAGACCCACAACCTGCAAGACCCCAAGGACAAGCGCACCATCGTCGCCGACGACAAGCTGCGTGCTGTGTTTGGTAAAGACAGCGCGGGCATGTTCGAGCTGGCGGGCATCCTGGGCAACCACCTGGGCGGCGACGCATGACCGCGCAGGCCTGCGCACGGGCCTGGGCGCTGTGCGCAGCCCTGGGCCTGCTTGCAGGCTGCGCTGGCACGCCAGCCGCCGGGGGCGATGCCCCTGGCCCCTTGTACAAACGCAGCGCAGGTAGCAGCAGTGGCCCCCAGGGCAACGCTGTGACGGACATGGGCGGCGGCAGCAGCGGCGTTACCGTGTATGGCGAGATTGACGTGGGCGTGGGCCGGCGGCGCTGACCTTCGCGCGGTGCCCACAGTGTTTGCATGCAACCCGCGCCCTGTACCGGGGGCGCCGGTGCACGTTCGATCCGTCAGGGACTGAGCCGCGGCCCAAGCCCGAGCCGTTCGGGCTGAGCCTGTCGAAGCCAGGGCACGGGCTGTGTGCGGCGCTGCAACAGGCCCCGCATGAAAGGTTGTGTCGATTTTTTGAATGCCCACCGGCATGCCCGGCATACCCAGTAAGAGGACCCCCGTTGGCCACCGTTCACCCCTACCAACCCAAGCACATCACCCCCACCGACGAGCAAGTCGCCGTGCAGATGTCTGCCGAGCGCACGCTCATCATCGAGGCCAACGCAGGCGCCGCCAAAACCACCACGCTGGCGCTGCGCATGGCCCAGGCGTGGACCACCGGCATGCCGCCCGAGCGCTGCCTGGCCCTCACCTACACCGACACCGCCTGCCAGGCCCTGCAGGCCGCGCTGCGCAAAATCGGCCTGCCCGCGCCCGTGGTTCAGCGTTTTCGCATTGCCAGCTTTGACGCCTTTTGCGCCGCCATGCTGCAAGAGCCCTATGCCCCGCCGGTAGAGCAGATCGACACCATGGAGGCCTTGCGCCCCTACGTGTGGGAGGCCGTGCAGCGCGTGGAGGCCAACGAATACGAGCGCTGGCCCGAAGAACTGCAGCTGCCCAGCGCGGGCGATGCAGGCTTTATCGAAGACTTTCTGGCCATGGCTCTCTGGCTCAAGGGCACGATGAAAGACGACCTAGAGCGTGACGACGGCCCCGCCACGCCCGACTATGCGGGCGATCTGGGGCTGGGCTACACGCAGCTCAAGGTGTTTCGCGCGTACGAACGCATCCGCCGCCGTGAACTGGCCGAGCAGCCGCTGTTTCGCGGCCCCTACGACGCCACCTACGACCTGGCCCGCCGTCTGCTGGAAGGCGACACCGCCGCCAGCCTGCCGCACTGGCCGCGCAACCTGCAAATGGTGCTGGTGGACGAGATGCACGACATGAACGCAGCCTCGTTCCGCGTGCTGCGCGAGCTGCTCGACTCGGCCCCGTGCCAGTTCTGCGGCGTGGGCGACCGCGACCAGGTCATCTACGGTGCGCACGGGGCCGATGCCGTGTTCATGGGCGACGCCATCACCGCGCACACCGGCCGCCCGGTGGCGCGCCTGCCCCTCACGCCCAGCCACCGCTTTGGTCGCAAGCTGGCCATCAAGGCCGGGCGTTTGGCAGACAAGCCCTACGGCTCTTTGGCTGCGCACGACACCGCCGTACAACTGCTGGGTTACGACGACGAGGCCGAATGCGTGGACCTGATCGCCCACCAGGTGCAGCAGTGGCGCACCGCCACGCGCGGCAAGATGGCCGGGCTGGCCGTGCTGCTGCGCCACCCGGGCCAGTCCATCGCCATCGAAAACCGCCTGCTGGCCGACGGCGTGCCCTACACCGTGAGCGGTTTTGAAAGCTACCTGCTGCGCCCCGAGGTGCTGCTGGTGCGCGGCCTGCTGGCCGTGGCCACCGACAACTTCGACAGCGTGACCGAGCCCCGCACCCGAGAAAAGCTCATGCGCGCCCTGGTCTTCTTCTGCGGTGCGCGCATTGTGGTGAAGGGGCGCGAGCACGAATCGCAGCACGACCTGCTGGCCGATGCCATCCGCAGCGTCACAGACAACCCGCTGTTTCTCGAGAGCTTCTTCACCAACCAGATCGTGCCCAACGTCGAGCCCGCCATGCAGCGGCGCCTGCGCAACGCGCTGAAGGTGGCCAAGGAAGCCCATGGCCCCGACACCCTGGCGCGCCTGCTGGAGGCCCTGCAGATCGAGGCCGTGGTGCGCGAGGTGTTCGTCTCGCGCCAGCGCCGTGCCGACGCCCTGGCCAACCTGGCGGGCCTGAGCCACGCCGCCCAGGCCTTTGGCAGCGCGCGCGACTACTTTTTGCACCTCAACGCCGCCGAGCAGCGCCAGCGCGAGCTGCGCAGCACCGCCAGCCTGGTGCTGGCCCACATCGGCCATGTGAAGGGGCTGGAGTTTGAGCATGTGCTCATCCCCTATCTGGAGCAAGGCGCCTTCCCCGACCCGCAAGCACCCTTTGCGCAAGAGAAGAACACCTTGTATGTGGGCATGACCCGCGCCCGCCAGCAGCTCACCCTGCTGTCGCACCGCCAGCACCCCAGCGTGTTTGTGGAGCAACTGGGCTACGCCGCCAGTCCCAAGGCCACAGCTGCTGCCGCTGCAAAGGGTGCGGACGCAGGCGGCACGGCTATGCCCGGCGCCCGCACGGCAGCGACCTAAGCCGCATCCACCGCATACACCACACACCGGAGCCCACACCATGCGCAGCCCCCGCCAACGCGCCTTCTGGACCTTGCTGGCCGTGCTGCTGCTGGCCGCCGCCGTCGCCGCGTGGTGGACGCGCGACCAATGGGCCGGGCAGGTGCAGCCCTGGGCCGAGCAGGCCTGGCGCAAAGCCACCCGCCCCGGCGCAGACACCTTGCCGCAGGACCGCAAGGCGGCATCCGCTAGCGCAGGCGGTGTCGGTAGTGCGCGCAGTGGCGCATCGGCCCCCGTGGCACCCACCCCCCGCAAATGCGTGCAGCAAGGGCGCACCATCTACACCGACCAGCCCTGCCCACCCGGCAGCCAAGAGCAACTGCTGGACGGCGGCGCCGTGACCACGCTGCCTCGGTAAGGCGGCTGGTCTACTGCGGGTAAGGCCGCGCACGCCCCGCGCCGCCCTGTCCGGTCGGCGTCAGCCCCATCGCGCAATGTCACCACAATGTCATTGCGCGCCCCTAGAGTCGCGCGTTTTTCCCACCACGGAATCACGCCATGAAAGCCCTCACATCCCTCGCCGCCGTTTGCTTGTCTGCCCTGGTCCTTGTCGGTTGCGGTGGCAGCGATGACTCGCCCGCACAGCCCCAGGTCATTGCCCACCGGGGCGCCAGCGGCTACCTGCCCGAGCACACCCTGGGCGGCTACGAGCTGGCCATCCGCATGGGCACCGACTTCATTGAGCCCGATCTGCAAATCACCAAAGACGGCGCACTGGTCGCCATCCACGACGACACCCTGAACCGCACCACCAACGTAGCCACGCTGTTTGCGCAGCGCAACGGCGGCTACAAGGTGGCCGACTTCACCCTGGCCGAGATCAAGACCCTGACGGTGATCCCCACCGGCACGGGCAAGACCAGCTACCCCGGCTTCACCCCCAGCGCCGCCAGCCCCTTCACGGTGCCCACCTTCCAAGAGGTGGTGGACTTTGCCAAGAAGCAAAGCAACGCCGTGGGCCGCGAAGTGGGCATCTACCCCGAAGCCAAGCAGGCCGACCCGGTGATGGAAGACGGCATCCTGAAAACGCTGAACGCCAACGGCTACAACGCTGGCAGCAAGCTCTTTATCCAATCCTTCAGCGACGCCACCTTGCGCAGCCTGCGCACCAAGCAGATCGCGCAGAACAACAAGATGCCGCTCATCTTGCTGGGCGTGGCCACCAAGGCGGCCGATGGCTCGCTGCGCATGGGCGTGGTGGGCAGCACCAGCGTGACCACCCTCACGCTGCAAGAGGTGGCGGGCTTCACCGAAGGCGTGGGCGTGCTCATCAACAACACCACCTACCCCCTCACCAAAGCCTTCATCGACCAGGCCCACGCCGCTGGCCTGAAGGTGCACGGCTGGACCTTTGCCCAGGCAGACGCCACCCTGGCGGCGGCCGAGTTCCGCCAGTTTCTGGACATGGGCATGGACGGCATGTTTGCCAACTACCCTGACCTGGCTGTCACCGCCCGCAACACCTACGTGCAAGGCAAGTAAGGCCACCTGAGCGCCCCAGGGGTTGGCACCCCTGAGGCTGTTGGTGCACCATTTGCTTCATTTTTTATAGCGGCCAGCGCTTCTGTATCAAGCGCTGGCCGCTTTTTTCATGCCCAATCCATCGCGCGCAATGAAGCGCAGCAAAAGGGGTTGAGAACGCAACAAAAAATGTTGCTTGAATGTCAAATAGAAATATTTGGTTACGAGATTTGGTTAACAATCCAGCCTCTCGCATTCCGTCATTGGTGTTAACCCTAGGTCTTGGGTGTCTGCTCCGGCGGGTCGCGTTGTCCTGATTTGTTTCCAACCCGTCTAGTCCCCCTGGGGCCCCATCTCTCTATGCGACTGAAAACCAAACTGACATTGGCCTTGATCCTGATGTGGCTCGGGCTTTTCTTGCTCGGTGCGTGGGCCGCGTTCCATGCCCGCTCTGTGGTCACCGACGAGCGGCAGGCCGCCGTCAACCATGTGGTGGACCTGGGCTACAGCCTGGTGGAGTCGTATGCCGCAGAGGTGGCCGCCGGGCGCCTGGAGCTGCCCGCCGCCAAAGAGCAGGCGCTGGCCCGGCTGTCCAAGCTGCGGTTTGACAACGGCAAGAACTTCCTCTTCGTCATCGATTCGGCCCCGCTGATGCTCATGCACCCCACGGGCGGCAGCCTCATTGGCACCAACGTGGGCGACCGCAAAGACCCCGACGGCGTTGCCTACTACCGAGAGCTGGCCGCCATGGGCCAGAAGAACGGCCAGGGTTTTGTCTCCTACCAGGCGGGCGTGACACAGCCCGATGGCAAGGTCGAGCGGATGCCCAAAGTCACCTACGTGCGCTACAACAAAGCGTGGGACTGGCACATCATGGCGGGCGTGCTGGTGGGCGACATCCAGGCCTCCTTCTACAAAACCATCACCAAGCTGCTGGCCATCGTGTTGGTGCTGGGCACCATCATCCATGTCTCCATGCTGCTCATCATCCGCAGCGTCACGGGCAGCCTGGGTGGCGAGCCTGCGCAGGCCGGTGACGTGGCCGGCCGCATTGCCGATGGCGACCTCACGGTGGTGGTGCCCGTCTCGGGCAAAAACCCGCACAGCCTGATGGCTGCCATGCACACCATGCAAACCCGCCTGGCGGGGCTCATTGGCAACATCCGCAACGGCACCGAAGAAATCCGCCACGCCGCCAGCGAAATCGCCTCGGGCAACCTCGACCTGTCTTCGCGCACCGAATCGCAAGCGTCATCGCTGCAGCAAACCGCTGCCAGCATGGAGCAGCTCACCAGCACCGTCACCCAAAACGCCGACAACGCCCAGCGCGCAGGCGAGCTGGTGCACAACGCCGCTGCCATTGCCGAGCGCGGCGGCGCCGTGATGGGCAACGTGGTGGACACCATGCGTGGCATCACCGACAGCTCCAACCGCATCTCAGAAATCATCGGCGTCATTGACTCCATCGCCTTCCAGACCAACATCCTGGCGCTGAACGCAGCGGTGGAAGCCGCCCGCGCAGGCGAGCAAGGCCGTGGCTTTGCCGTGGTGGCCAGCGAAGTGCGCAGCCTGGCCGGGCGCAGCGCCCAGGCCGCCAAAGAGATCAAGGGCCTGATCGACGCCTCAGCAGGCAAAGTGCGCGAAGGCTCGGGCCTGGTCGACCGCGCGGGCACCACCATGACAGAAATCGTGGGCGCCGTGCAGCAAGTGCGCGTCATCATTGACGAGATCACCGCCGCATCGCAAGAGCAGCGCGCAGGCATCCACCAGGTCAACCAGGCCGTGGCCCAGATCGACCAGGTCACCCAAGAGAACGCCGCCCTGGTCGAAGAATCTGCCGCCGTGGCCAACGCCCTCAACGACCAGGCCCGCCAACTGGCCGAGCTGGTGGCCGTCTTCCGGGTGCCCGGCGCCAGCGCACAAGCGGGCGCAAGCCAGGGCACCGGTGCCCTGCGTCAGCCTGGCCGGGGCCAAGAGCCTACCCTGCGCCTGGCATGAGTGTGGCCTGAGGCTGCCTGAGGTTGGGGCGCAGCGCACCGTGCGTGCCATGGCGCCCGCCTGTCTCTCTTTTGTAGCCCTGCGCGCACAGCGCCCCGCACACCAAACCACATCATGCGGCGGGCGTGCGTTGCGCATCTGGTGGATCGGTGTCGGCACCTATTGCGTGCGCCCCCCAGCTTGCTCACCATGGCCTCACCCATGCCCCACCACACCGTTGGCATTCCATCTGTCCACCCGTTCCAGCCCAAGGGTTTCACGATGCACCTCCACCTGACTCCTTCGCCCGCACCGGTCCGCATGGCCGCCCCTGCGGCCATTGCCCCCACGGCCCACCGCCCCCAGGCCACCCTGCTGGCCCGGTGGCTGGCACCCCGCACCGCACTTGCCAGCCTGTGGCAGGGCGGCTGGGTGGCTGGCGCGCTGGCCCTGTGCGCCGCAGCCCCCGTGCAGGCTCAGGTCACGCAGTTTGAAGTGCTCAGCACCCAAGCCCCGGCCCTGCAGGCCCGCAGCTTTGGCGAGCGCGGCACCGCCCGCAAAATCACCGCCCGCGCCACCTTTGCGGTAGACCCCGCAGACCCCCGCAACGCTGCCATTGCCGACATCGCCCTGGCCCCGCGCAACGCCGCAGGCCGCGTCATCGGCGTGGCCGACGTCGTCATCCTGCAGCCCCAGCGCCCCAACGGCACCCTGCTCATCGAAACCCCCAACCGGGGCCGCAAGCTCATCGGCCCCGGGTTTGACGACGCCCCCACCAGCTACGGCCGCCTGAGCGAGCCCGCCGACGCAGGCGCAGGCTTCTTGCTGGCCCAGGGCTACACCCTGGCGTGGATCGGCTGGCAGGGCGACCTGCCCGTGAGCGGCGGCCAAGGCGCCGCAGCGCTGGGCCTGAACGTGCCCACGCTGCCAGGCGTCACCGGCCCCTCGCGCGACGAATGGGTCTTCACCCCCAAGCAGACCGAGGCTGAGCAGACCGTCAAGCTCGCCTACCCCGCCGCCACGCGCGAAGGCGCCCAGCTCACCGTGCGCGCCCGCGTGCAAGACCCCCGCACCCAGCCCGCAGGCCTGGCCTGGCGGTTTGTGGACGACCAGACCATCGCCATCACCCGCCCAGCCAATCAACCGGCAGACGCCGTCTACGAATTCACCTACACCGCCCGGGGCGCCAAGGTCATGGGCCTGGGCTTGGCCGCGCTGCGCGACATCGCCCACTTCTTGCGTCACGACACCAGCGCCGCCAACCCCCTGGCCGCAGGCGGCCAGCCCACCATGCAAACCCTGCTGGGCACCGGCATCTCACAGTCAGGCCGCGTGCTGCGCGACTTTGTGTACCTGGGCTTTAACGAAAGCGCCGACCACCGCCCCGTGTACGACGGCCTGCTGCTGCAAATCCCCGGTGGGCGCCGCAGCTACACCAACGCCCGCTTTGCCCAGCCTGCCCGCAACCCCGGCCCCAACAGCGACGACCTGTACCCCGTAGACCAGTTCCCCATGGCCTACGCCACCAGCACCGATGCGCAAACCGGCCGCACCGACGGCCTGCTGCAACGCTGCACCGCCACCAGCACCTGCCCGCGCATCATGCAGGTCGACTCGGAATACGAAATGTGGGCATCGCACGGCAGCCAAAGCGTGACCGACCCCCAGGCCCAGCACCTGCCCCTGCCCGCCAACGTGCGCGCCTACCTGGTGGCAGGCACCCCGCACTTCGCCGCGTTTGACGCCCTGGCCAAGCCCGAGGCAGGCTGCCTGCTGCCCACATCGCCCATCTACGTCGGCCCGCTCATGCGCGCCCTGCTCACCAGCATGAACGACTGGGTGCGCCACGGCACCGAGCCACCGGCCAGCCACTACCCCAACGTGGCCGACGGCACCCTGGTGCCCGCCGACCACACCAGCTACCCCGGCCAATACCAAGGCCTGCGCACCCTGCTGGGCTACCAGGGCTACGCCACCCCATCGTGGCGCACCGACAGCGCCAGCGGCCTGCCCACCGTGCTGGGCCACTACCCCGTGCTGGTGCCCCGCACCGACGCCGATGGCCTGGCCCTGGGCACCGTGCGCCTGCCCGCCGTGGCCGTGCCCCGCGCCACCTACGTGGGCTGGAACGCCAAGACCACCGCCCCCATCGACCCCCTGAACCCCTCCGGCATCTGCACCCAGCAAGGCGGCACCTTGCCCCTGGCCGCCACCCGCGCAGAACGCCTGGCCCGCAAAGACCCCCGCCCCTCCATCGCAGAGCGCTACCCCACGCCAGACGCCTACACCGCCGCCGTGCGCGCCGCCGCCTGGCGCCTGGAGCAACAACGCCTGCTGCTCCCCGCCGACGCCCAGGCCGCCGTGCGCGCGGCAGAGGCAGGCACCCTGGCCCGCCTGCCCTGAGCACCCGCACGGCCACCCCGCTGCACACGGCGTGCACAGCGGGGCGGCAGCGTGTCGGCGTGCCAATTTGCTATTGAAAGCATAGCTGCTAGCGCTTATTCAATAAGCGCTAGAGCCTGTTTTTGCATAAATTGACGTACCTACCAACTTTGGCAGTTGCGCAAACCGATCCCTGACCCTACAGTGTTTTAACAATTACACACATATCCAGCTCAGGGAAACTGCCAGCAGCATGGCGACATTGATACCGGCACTGGGTGCGTGCTTGCCGCGCATGACCCGTGGAGAAAAACGCCTGGCTGACAGGCCGCAAGAGAAAGCCAACGACTCGCTTGCATCGAGGCCGCACCACTTTGGGCGATGCGCGCCCTCTGCTGCGTGATGGACTTCGCCACCATCACGCAGTTCGGCGGCGCCTTGGCCGCCTTGATTCCGCTCGTACTGCTCGTTGGCTTTGCCGTTGTCATCTGGCGCACGGTGTCGCTGCACACCCTGCTGCGGCGCCTGTGGCTGCTGGTGCACGGCAGCGAAGAAATCTCAGACCCCAAGATCCGTGCGTATGTGGACGAGCAGACCAACCTCATGTCCTTTCGCATGTTCTCTGGCGTGCAGGCGGCCAGCCTGGAAGAAGCGCACCAGTTGATTGCGTGGGCGCAACTCCACGGCGTTGATTTGCGCCAAATCGCTGCTTGTGGACGCTACTTCGACACTGGGCTGCGGCAGGTGCGCAAGCAAGACTTTCCCTCGCGCCCCTACCTTTTTGCCCAGATTGCAGTGTTTACCGTTTCCCTTGTCGGATCGATAGTCTGCGCCTGGCTGCTGTTGATCCCGCAAGTGCCGTTCACCTTCAATGCGAGCGAGCGGACCTTCCTCGCCACCGAGTCCAGCGCGCAGACCTTGTGGCCCCCCTTCTTCTTCAACAGAAACCCATTGAAAAAGAGCGACTGCGATCAGCCGCTGGCAACGAACGCGGCGCGTACCTCCTTCACCGAGGCGGAAGTGAAAACGTTGTGCGAGCTTTTGCCAGCCGACGAGTGGCCAGAGCATCTGGCGAGCAAGCTGAAAGAGCAGCGCTGGGCTTTGTTTACCTGCCTGCTGTTCTTTCTGGCGCTGCTCGGCTACGTGGCCGTAGTGGTGAACAAAGTCATTGCGGCCAAAGACCTTTTGGCCCGTGGCTTGACATCAGCCTTGCCGGGGGCGCAGGCCGAGCTGGATTTCTGTGGTGCGAAAGACTGAAGTGACGCACTTTGACTGCACAAAACGAAGGTGCATGGATATGACTTTGCTTGGGGACATGGCGATGCTGTGCGCGGACAGGAAAACCATGGACCTGTGCGCCAACGCCCTGGCCCAACGCAAGCTGCCGTACCGCGTGCGCAAAAAGAGTGGTGAATATCGACCCGGCGCAGATCCGATTCAGGTGATGACCATGAAGGTCAGCAAAGGCTTGGAATTTCCCTTTGTGGCGTTGCCCGGCGTGGGGGGTATGCCTGCGGATGTTCAGGACAAGAAGGAAGCGGCGCGGGTGTTCTATGTGGCGGCGACTAGGGCGACGCACAGCTTAGTAATTGGCGCGGCAAGTAATGAAAGGCTCAGCCAAGAGCTTTAGACATTTTTAATACTAATTTAGATAAATAATTTTCAAAAATAGAAAGAGCATTCAAATGATTAAAGATATATTGGCATCAATCTCTGAGTTGGCAAAGCGCGCAAGGATCTCGCCACATAAAGCATTCACGGCTTGGTATGCCATTAATTTCCACGATCTAGATGAGGATGATGCATTGAGCTCAGCGGCGATGGATGGAGGAAATGACAATGGGATAGATTTGGCTTATGCCGATGATTCAAACAAGACAATCTACATTGTTCAAGGACATTGCGGAGACAACCATGACAAGCAAACTCCAAAATCTAAGTGGAGTGACGTAGTCGCAGCGATACCTTTCTTCGAGAAAACAAAAGGGTTAAAAGATCTTGGAAAGCACGAACTCGCTGATCAAATTGATGTGTTAAAAGACAAATACCCAGAATACACGGTAGCTTTTGGCCTTATTAGTCTTGGGAAATCCAATGCATCCATTAAAAAAGCTGTTGAGCACACAAAAACATCAGCGGCCCTTTCCCAATTCCAGTTTTTTTACCTAGGGCAAGAGGATATTCTTGATCAATACAAAGGTTTAATTGAATCGGAGCAAGGAATTAGTGAGGATACTCTGACGTTTACTGGAAAATATATCGAAGATCAAGGTGATTATGGCCGTGCTTGGATTGGGAATGTTTCGGCATCAGAACTAATAAGGTTAAACAAAAAATATACTAATCAGTTATTTGCGGGAAATGTCCGACTCTTTCTCGGTAATAGAAAGGGTGGCATAAATGAACAAATCATAAAAACTGCAACTGACACGCCTGGGCTTTTTTGGGCACTCAACAATGGCGTATCTATCATCGCCGATACGGCAGAGCCTCTTGGAAAGAAAGGCGATGCACTTAAACTCAAACGATTTAGCATAGTTAATGGGTGTCAAACGACCAGTGCGTTGACTGAAGCTGCGGCAACAGATAAGTGCAAAGTCCTACTTCGGGTAGTCGCTGCAAAAGATGCGGTAAAAAATGACATTGTCAGATTCAACAACTCCCAGAATGCAATAAAAATATGGACTGTCCGAGCAGTGGATAGTACGCAAGAACGGCTGAGACGTGAGTTTGCTGCGCTAAATATTAGCTATGCGCCGAAACAATCCGGCAGCAGGAGAAAAAGAGATACGTCAAAAATAATAGAGCTAGATCGCCTTACGCAATATCTTGCAGCAAGGCACAATAAATTTCTGATTCAAGCTATTAATAACAAAGCCGAACTGTTCGACGAACCTTACTCTCAACTCTTTTTCCCTCAAATAAAGACTAAGGACGTCCTCCTAGCGTGGCAGCTTGGGAATATTTGCGAAGAGAAAAGAATAGAACAGCTACAAGAACTTGGGGCAGACACGTCATCTGCGGGTCTGCTAGCTGTGACCTCTACATTTTGGATAATTTTCGTTGCTAATAAAATCATTGAAAAATATTCTGATACCACATCGTTGCATATTACTGTTGAGAGAATTAATACAAAACAATTTCAAAGCGCTTTGATAAAAATAGTAGATGCTGCTGTTGAAATTTATTATTTGCAAGCTCTCGATACTTATGGAAATGGCAAAGAATTTGGAACATTTAAATCCACATTGCGTTCCACAAAATTTTTGCAACTCATCGAACCAAAAATTGATTTCAAAGTGGCTCAACTATCCAAACAAAAAACGAATAAGCCGAGTGCGTTGGAAAATGTTGCAAAAAATATTAAGAGTTAGGTTTATTGCCCCTAATCTTTGAAAAGCTACGTATTTCCTGGCTTTAGGCGCAGTTGCCACGTAACCTGGGGCGAACTCAAGGACCATCCCCTCGCCCCAACTTCGCCAACAACTCCGCCATCCGCTTCTCCCGAGTCTCTGGCCGCTTGGCACTCTGCAGCCGGTGGTAGATGGTGAACAGGCTCTGGCGTTTGAGCGTGGCGTAAAAAGCCTGGGCAACCGGGTCCTTTTGCAGCGCCGCCAAAAAGTCTTCGGGCATCACCATGGTGGCGCTGCCGGCGTAGGCGGTGGCCCAGCGTCCGTCGCTGCGTGCGGCCTCTACATGCACTAGGCCAGCGGGTTGCATGCGCCCTTGCGCTATCAGCCGCTCGGCGTGCTGCACGTTTTTCTGTGACCAGTTGGATCGCGCGCGGCGCGGCGTCAGGCGCTGCAAAAACGAGGTGTCGTCCAAGCTCTTGCGTATCCCGTCGATCCAGCCCCAGGCGATGGCGGCCACCACGCAGTCGTCCCACGTCACGCTGGGCTGGCCGGTGGCCTTTTTGAAGATGCGCACCCACAGCTCCGTCTCGCTGGCGTGGTAGGCCTGCAGCCATGTGTGGAGCTGTTCTGGCGTTTCAAAGGTGTGGTGTGTCTTGGTGCTCATTGCTTTACGGCTGCTTTCGCATACTCCACCAACGCTTGCTGAACCCGGTGGCAAATATTGCCCTCGCAGCACCTGCATTGCATCTGCCTATTTTGTGGGGCGAGGACTTTGTTTGCTGCCTCATTGAATGGCAGTGCGCTACAAACGAACCCTTCTACTTTGATGAGCATCGGCTCCCACCCATGGCAACCGCTCCCATCCTCGGCCTTAGCCACCTCACCTTCATCGTGCGCGACGTAGACCGCACCGCCCACCTTTTCTGCGAAGGCCTGGGCGCGCAAGAGGTGTACGACAGCCAGGGCCGCAACTTCTCCCTCTCACGCGAAAAGTTTGTGCTGCTGGGCGGGCTGTGGCTGGCGTTCATGGAGGGTGAGCCACCGGCAGAGCGCACCTACCGCCATGTCGCCTTTGCAGTAGCTGACGAAGACCTGCCCGTCTGCGAGGCGCGGCTGCGGGCGCTGGGGGCGGAGGTGAGGCCGCCCCGCCCACGGGTGGAGGGCGAGGGGCAGTCGCTGTACTTTTACGACTTTGACAACCACCTGTTTGAGCTGCACACCGGCACGCTGGCGCAGCGGCTGGCGCGGTATGCGCAGGGGTAGGGGGCGGAAGCTCAGGCCGCGGGTGGGGGGGCTGTTGCTGGCTTGGCTGTCAGGTGTGCGGCGCTATTCGCCGCATTTTGTGCGGTGAATAGCGCCGCAGTCCGGCCCATCCTCCGCTTACAGACAAGCCGGGCATCACCCCCGTCGAAACCAGCGCTTACTTGGCCGTGACTTGCGGGCGGCTGACGGTGCTGAACACGTATTTCAGGCTGTCGCCCAGCGTGCTTTCCCACACCATCCATTCATGCTTGCCGTTGACGATGCGCAGCTCGGCAGGTTGCTTGGCCTTGCGCAGTTGCGCGTAGAGCAATGCAGCATCGGATTCGATGGCGAACTCATCGTCGTCCCCCGAGTTGATGTACATCGGCACCTTGATGCCTTTGGCCAGGAAGGCGTCCATCAACGGCGGGTAGTTGTACTGCTGCCATACGGTCTTGCTGTACGCCCCATTCGTGTTGGGCTCTGCAAAGACCTTGACGCTGCGTGCCGAAGAATCTGCCGGTGGCTCGGTGCTGTAGATGGCGGGCGACAACAGGGCCGCCGCCTGGAATTTCTCGGGGTACTTCAGCACAAACCGCAGCGCGCCATAGCCGCCCATCGACAGGCCACCAATCACGCGGCCATCGCGGGTGTTGAGGGTGCGGTAGGTCTTTTCAATGTGGGGCATCAGGTCGTTGATGAAGGCGGTCTCCATCTTCTCCTTCAGGTCCACATACCAGTTGGTGTTGGCATCCGGCATCACGTAGATGGCGGGTGGAATCTCACCGTCGGCCACCAAGGTGTCCACGGTCTTTTGCATCTTGCCCTTCACAACCCAGTCGTTGCGCACACCGCCGTTGCCGTGCAGCAGGTACATGACGGGGTAGCGCACGTTGGTGTTTTGTGCGTACCCGGTGGGCAGGTAGACGTTGTAAGTCAGCGCACGGCCGAGGGCAGGGCTTTGAACTTCGGCGGACAGCACTTCACTGGCGTGGGTGTTGAACGCAATGGCGCCGCAGGCCAAGGCCGCTGCGGGGATGAGTTTTGTAATGCGCAAGATTTTTTCTCCTTCGTTGGATGGCGTGCGGATTATGTGGGGCGCCATGGCAAAGGGCTGTCCCTTGTGCGCCCGCCCAAGGTGGGTCGTTATTCGCTATGGATTGGGCCCTTTGAAGCTTCAAAAAGCCGTTCAAGCTGAGCTTTTGTCGAAGCCTTTCGACAAGTTCAGGGCGTGCGGTCCACACGTCACCGTTCCGAGCCCATCGTTATTTTCCAAAATGCCGTTCACCGATAGGAGTGAACGAATGAATGGAGCAACCATGATCACGGGGCCGATGCCTGCGCTGGATCTGCCTTGCAGTCAATTGCTTCTCTTTTGGTAGCTGCTAGCGCAAAGCGTATAAGCGCTAGCAGCCTGTTTGGCATGCAATATTGCATTGCGTTGCGTTGCGTTGCGCGGCAGTGGCGGCGACTGTCGGCATTCCGCCTGCAGGCATGCAGGTCGGCAGGCACACGCCTCCCGCTACCATCATCGCTCTGCATTGCTGCATGACAAAAAGGATTCCACCATGGTGTTTGCCAAGACAAGAACCACGCTGCGGCGGCTGGCTGCGAGGCTGCTGCCAGCGCTGGCGGTGGGTGCTGCGGCGCTATCGGGCGGCAGTGCCGGTGCGATGGCGCTGGCGAGCCATGGCAACACCCTCATCTTGTCGGGTCCGGTCACGGGCGGGGATCTGGCGATGGTGAAGGACGCTTTTGCCGCCAACCCCAAGATCGACCTGGTGGTGCTGCGCAACTCGCATGGGGGCGATGCCTGGACGGGCTACCGGGTGGGCGAGCTGCTGCGCGAGGCGGGGGTGACGACGGCGGTGTCGGGTTACTGCATTTCCTCGTGTTCGCGCATGTTTTTGGGCGGCAAGCAGCGCGTGTTTACCAACGACTACCCGGCCGACCGCACCTATGTGGGTTTCCACGGGCACTACAACGCGCAAGGTAATCTAGACCCCCAAACTGTGAGCCGCGGCGGGCTGTACGCCTGGACACTGAAGTACTCGGACGGCAAGGCCGACCCAGCGCTGGTGAAGCGCTGGATTGCGATCGAGAGGAACAGGGGCGCGGCCAACTTCTTCCACCCCGATGTGGCGCCCGCGCTGGGGCACAGCGTGTTTTTCTGCGATGGGCTGCAGGCGCAAAAGGTCACCAGCTGCGAGGCGCTGGGCACCAATGCGCTGGAGCGCGGCGTGATCACCGACGAGCGCCGCGTCGCCAGCCCCGACCAGGACGCGCTGTCCGAGAAGCAGCGCGCGCGCCAGTTCCCCGCCAGTGGCTATGCGGCGCTGGCCGACCCGCTCAAGCTGCCTCTGGATGCGCCGGCGGGTCTGGAGCAATACCAGCGCTACCTGCTGGCGTCGCTACCCCGCGCGTTTGCGGTAGCGCCTACCCGCAAGCACTGGGCCTGGGTGGCGGGCGGCGCGGACGATGTGAATGCGCAAGCCCTCAAGCGCTGTGAAGAGCGGGCCCAGCAGGCTTGCGTGCTGTACAGCGTGGACGACAACGTGGTCTACAAATAGCTTGCCGCCATGGGCTATAGACCCGGCCCTTTGAAGCTTCAAAAACCGTTCAGGCCGAGTGTGTCGAAGCGCGGCGCGGGGCTTCGGCGTGCTCAACCCGCTCAGCCCAAACGGCTTGGGCAAACTGCAGGCGTGTAGCCCATCAGGCAATGTGGCCGCAAACATTCGCCGAATTTGCATGGCACAACCTGCTCCCGGAGCAAGCAGGTGCCCGGCTGGGCACTCCCCCTCAGATCTTGATGAACTGGCTGGCCGACAACGCGCCAAACGGCAGCTCTGACAGGCGACCACCCACGGCCAGGGTGCCCAGGTCCACCGGGAAGTAGCCAATGGCGTCCAGCACCTTGCGCACTTCGGCTTTGGCGGCGGCGTCGTCGCCCGCGTAGAACATGGCGCGCTGGCCGCCAGAGACTTGGGGCTGGGCCAGCACGTTCACGTCCAGGTGGTTGAACGCCTTGACCACGCGGGCGCCGGGCACGAATTCGCTGAACACTTCGCTGGACGAGCGCCCGCCCAGGTCGATGGCCTTGATGCCGTAGGCCGCGAGCGGGTTGCTGGGGTCTTTGGCGGCGGGCGAGTTGGGGTCGAGAAATTCCACGGGGTTGGTGCCGTCGATGACGATGCGGCCGTTCCACGCAGGCAGGCCGCCCAGGGCCTGGCCCAGGTCTTCCCAGCGCACGGCGATGAGCACGATGTCTGCGGCGGCAGCTTCTGCCACGGTGCCCGCCTTGATGGTGGGGCCCAGTTCGGCCACCAGCGCGGCCAGTGATTCCGGACCGCGCCGGGTGGAGAGGGTGGCCGACAGGCCTTTGCTGGCCAATGCGCGTGCCACGTTAGAGCCGAGTGCGCCAGAGCCGATGATGCCGATGTTCATGGTGATTTCCTTGGTCAATGAGTGAAGTGGGTGGAGGGAAAGGGAACGGTGAAAAGTCGAATGTGGAGGGGGTGTGTAAGGGATTAACCCAGCCGCCCGGCCTGGCGCAGTTGCCCTGCAATGCGCCGGATTTCTGTGGTGCCCTGCCGCAGTGCTGCCTGGCTGGTGTGCACGGAGTAAGTCCCCATGACCAGGTCATGCGGGTGCGGCACGGCAGAGCCCAGCACAAAGCGGGTGGCTTCGGTGGCCACAAAGTCGATGCTTTGGTGGGTGGGCTCAAACGCCACCAGTTCGCCTGCCGCAATGGGTTCGCCCGCCGCCAGCGCGCCGGTGGCCACTGCCGCCCATGCCACGGTGTGGCCGGGGGGCGGCGTGTAGGTCCAGCGTTCGCCCTGGGCCAACTGCACGGCCAGATAGGTCATCCCCTCGGGCGCCGCCACGGGGCTTTGTGCTGCGCCGTACTCGCCCAGCAGCACCCGCACCGGGCCGACCTGGGGCACCAGTTCGGGGGCGAGGTACTGGCTGTGGGCGGGGGCGTTCTCCAGCGCGGCGGGCAGCGCCACCCACAGCTGAAAGCCCCGGCCCGGCGTGTCGCCCACGGGGGCGCCGGTGTGCCACACGCCGTTGCCAGCACGCATCCATTCGACGCCGCCCGCAGGCAGCAGGCCCGCTTGGCCGGTGCTGTCTTCGTAGCGCACATCGCCCTCCGACAAGAACGTGACCGTGGCGATGCCCGAGTGGGGGTGCATGCCAAAGCCCTGCTGCGCTGCGCCGGGCTGAAAGTGCACCCGATCCAAAAAGATGAAGGGCTTGAGCACCTGGCCCAGGTCCCCGGGGCTCATGAGGCGGGTGATGGGGCCGTGCGTGGTGCCGCGGGTGCGGTGTGTGATGGCGCGTGGGGCGGTGGCGGGTGCAGACATACAGAGAACCTTGGAGATGTTGAACTGATGCCTGTAGCTTAAAAATTCATCGATTGATTGACTAGATAGCGCAATATGATTGCACTCGTCCATTAATCGAATGAATCAGTGAGTGAGGGCGCGCAACCATGCTGGATCTGAACGACGTGGCCATCTTTGTGCAGGTGGTGCGCTGCGGCAGCTTTGCCGAGGCATCGCGCCGCCTGGGCGTGCCGCCCAACACCCTGAGCCGCCGGGTGCAGCAGCTGGAAGCGCAGCTGGGCACCCGGTTGATGCAGCGCTCGACCCGCCACCTCACACTCACCAGCGCGGGCCAGGTGTTTCTGGAGCGTTGCAGCGGCGCGGTGGAGGGGCTGATGGATGCGGGCGAGGAGCTGCTGGCGGTGAACCAGGAGCCCAGCGGCCTGGTGCGGGTGGCGGCCCCGGCTGATTTTTTTGATTTCTTTGCCATGGAGTGGCTGACCGAGTTCCTGGTCGCTCACCCCAAGGTGCGGGTGGATTTTGTGCTGAGCGACGGCCGCGCGGACCTGATTGCAGACCGGATTGATGTGGCGTTTCGCGGCGGCATTCTGGAGGACTCGGGCCTGTTTGCCCGCAAGGTGCTGGGCGCGGGCAGCGACGGCCTGATGGCCAGCCCGGCCTACATCGCCCGCCGGGGTGTTCCGGCCACGCTGCAAGACCTGGCAGACCACGACTGCCTGGTGTTCAGCCACCCCAGCGGCAAGGCCACCTGGCGCGTGACAGGGCCGGAGGGCGCACCGGCCGAGGTGCAGGTGACTGGCCGCTTCAGCGGCAACGCGGCGCAGGCCTTGCGCAAAGCCGCGCTGGCGGGCTTGGGCATTGCGCTGCTGCCCTCCACGCTGACGCAGCGCGATTTGCGCGCGGGCCTGCTCGTGCCCGTGCTCCCGCAGTACCACCGGCAGGGGCACGGCGTGCACATGGTCTACCCCAGCAGGCGCTATCTGCCCCTGGCGGTGTCGGCTTTCATTGAGCTGGTCATCAGCAAGATGGGCGCGATGCAGGAACTGCCGCCGCAGGGTGATGGATGACAAGGCAGGAGGTCACTGGAGCCGTTCACGCTGAGCTTGTCGAAGCGCCGCGCAAGGCTCGGGCAGGCTCAGCCCGAACGGATGTGTCCGGCAGCGGCCCTACACCACCAGCCGCGAATGCCCCACGCCCCCGCCTTTGACGACCCGGATCTGCGCCGGGATGCGCTCCTTCAGCGCTTCGACGTGGCTGATGATGCCGATCATCTTGCCGCTGGCGTTGAGCGAGTCCAGCGCGGTCAGCGCCACCTCCAGCGTGTCGCCGTCCAGCGTGCCAAAGCCTTCGTCCAGGAACAGCGAGTCGATGGACGTTTTGTGGCTCACCAGATCGGACAGCGCCAGGGCCAGGGCCAGGCTGACGAGGAAGCCTTCGCCGCCCGACAGGGTGCGGGTGTCGCGCGCTGCGTCGCCTTGCCAGGCGTCGACGATCTCCAGCTCCAGCTCGCCCGTGGTTTTGCGGCGCAGCAGGTAGCGGCCGTGCAGGCGCGCCAGGTGCTGGTTGGCCAGTTGCAGCAGGTGGTCGAGCGTGAGGCCCTGGGCAAACTTGCGGTACTTGTCGCCTTTGGCAGAGCCGATCAGCGCGTCCAGCCGCTGCCACACATCGCTGTTGGCTGTCTGCTGGCCGATCTGCGCGAACAGGGCCTGCTGGTTGGTGCGCTGCTGGGCGTCTTTGGCCAGCAGCGCACGGTGGGCGCCGATCTGTTCGCTGAGGGCGCTGCGCTGGGTTTCCAGCGCGGCCAGGTGGGCGTTCAGCGCATCCAGTGTTTGCGGGGTGAGCGCCTGGGCCTGCAGCTGGGCGTGGCGGGCCTGTGCGGCCTGCAGCAGGGCGTCGGCGCGCTGCTGGGCGGCCAGCAAGGCTTCCTTTTGGGCGGCCAGGCTTTGGCGTTCGGGCTCGGGCAGCAGGGCGGCTTCAAAGGCGGCCAGGTCGGCAAAGGGGCTGGCTTGCAGCGCGGCGTGCCATGCGTGGGTGGCGGCCTCCAGGGTGGTGGCTTGCTGGGTGCGCGTGGCCTGTGCCTGGGCTTGGCGGCCTTCCAGGGCGGCCAGGGTGCGTTGCAGGCGTTCGATGGCTTCCACGCTGGCTTGCAGGGCTGCGGCGGCATTGATGGCGCTGTCTTGGTCTATGTCGTGCGCTGTGTCGTGGGGCTCGCCCGCCCATGCCGCCTCGGTGGCCGCGTGGGCCGTGGCTTGCAACGCGGCCCAGCGTTGCGACCATTGCTGGGCTTGCGCCTGGGCTGCATCGCACTGCGCTTGCAGGCGCGTGATGCGCTGGGCCAGTGTGTGCAGCTCGGCCTGGGTGTCGCGCCAGCGCTGCCATTCGGCGTCCCGCGCTTGCAGCCAGGGGGCGGGGTCTGCGGGCAGGTCGTAGCCTGCGGCTTGCAGGGCGGCGCGCAGGTGGGCCTGCAGCGCGGTGCCTTCGGCCTGGGCCGCCGCAATGGCGTCTGCCAGGGCGGCTTGGCGTGCTTGTGCTTCGTGCACGGCTTGCTGCTGCAGCGCTAGTTGGTGCGTGGCGGTTTGCAGGGTTTGGTCGCACTGGCTGGCGGCGGCCTGGGCCTGCTGCACGCGCTGGGCGGCGGCCTCTGCACGGTGCAGGGCGCCCTCCAGTTGGGCCTGGGTGGCCTGGGCGGCGGTGTGGCCTGCGGCGATGCGGTCGGCGTGCTGCCAGTCTTCGGGGTGCAGGGTGTGCTCGGCACCCAGCGGCCCGAGGCGGGCGGCCAAGGTGGCCCAGTCGGCCTCCCACTGCGCGATGCGCTGGGCGGTGGCGTGCTGCTGCGCTTGGCGCTCGGCCAGCCGGGTCTGGCTGGTGGTCAGGGCTTCGGCCACGGCCTGGCCTTGGGTGGTGATGGCCTCCAGCTCGGCCTGCTTGTGCTGCAGTGCAGCTTCGGTGGCCGATACGTCCAGCGCTTGGTACGCATCGATGGCGGGGTGCGCCGTGGCGCCGCACAGCGGGCAGGGCTGGCCGGGCTGCAGGGCGTGGCGGTGCTGGTCCAGGCTTTGGATGCGGCGCTCTTGTTCCAGCAGCTGGCGCTTGTCGGCCACCTGTTCCTTGAGGGCGTTGTACTGCGCGCGCAGGGCTTGGCGTGTGGCTTCTTGCTCTGTGGCGGCGGCTTGCAGGTGCAGTACTTCGGTGCCCAGCGCGGTGTGCTGGTCTGCCAGCTCGCGGCGCTGCTGGGCCTGTTGCATGGCCTGCTGCCACGCGGCTACGTGG
Source organism: Acidovorax sp. 62 (assembly GCF_002754495.1). Lineage (NCBI taxonomy): Bacteria > Pseudomonadati > Pseudomonadota > Betaproteobacteria > Burkholderiales > Comamonadaceae > Acidovorax > Acidovorax sp. 62. Next base: position 3,680,148 of record NZ_PEFJ01000001.1, on the reverse strand, counting down.
CTTTGGGCGTGTTGCCAGCGCTCGCGCAGCGTGGCAATGCTGTGGCCGCCCAGCGCGTCGGCGTGGTCTGCCTGGGCGGCGTGCAGTGCGGCGGCAGCAGTGGCCTGGGCCTGTGTTGCGGCTTCTACGTGGTCTTGCTGTGCTGTGGCTTGTGCGCTGCGCTGGGCAATGTCCGTCTGCAGCGCTTGCAGGGCCTGTTGCTGCTCGGCCAGGCGGGTGTGCCGTTGCTGTTGCTGTTGCAGTAGCTGGCGCCATTCGCCCAGGCGCTCGCCCAGGTGGGCGTGCTGGGCGTGGGCGCTGCAGTAGTCGGTGTGGCGCTGCTGGGCGGCCTCGGCCTGTGCCAGCTCGGCCTGCGCAGCGTGGGCCACGCGCTGTGCCTGTATGGCGGCGGTGCGTTGGTGTTGGGCGTGCAGGCGCGCTTCGGCCCGGTGCTGCGCTTGCAGGCTGGCCAGCAGGGCATCGCTGCTGTGGCAGGCGGCCTGGGCCTGCTGCCACGCGGCGTGCGGTGCGCGCAGGGCCTGGGCGGGTTCGCTGTCGGCCAGGCGTTGCAGGCTGGGGGCGGCGGCTTGTAGGACGGCGGTGGCTTGCTGCTGGCCGGTGGTGGCTGCCAACACGGCCTGCGCGCTGTGGTCCACGTCGATGTGCCACTGGCGCTGCGCGCTGGTGGTGGCGTGGGCTTGCTGCACCTCGGCCAGCGTGTGTGTCCATGCCTCCTGTTCCGCCTGCATCGCGGCGATGCGCTCGGCGGGCAGCAGCTCCACGCCGTCGGCGCGGGCCTTGAGCTGGTTCAACTGCTCGCGCGCGTCACGCGCCTGCTCGAACACGCGGCGGGAGATTTCGCCATAAATGTCGGTGCCGGTCAGTTCCTCCAGCAGCTCGGCGCGGTCGTTGGCGCTGGCGTTGAGGAAGGCCGCGAACTGGCCCTGCGCCAGCAGCATGGACCGGGTGAAGCGCCCAAAGTCCAGCCCGGTCACATCGGCCACGCGCCGCAGCTTGTCGTTGCTTTGGCTGCTCAGGATGGTGCCCAGGCCCGTGGCCGGGTCCACCTGGGCCAGCTCGACCTTGGGGTCTTGCAGCGCGCCGTCCACCTTGTCGCGGGCGCGGCGCTGGCTCCAGAAGGCGCGGTACACGGTGCCCTTCACCTCAAACTCCACCTCGGCCAGGCAGTCGGCGGTGTGGCGCGTCATGAGGTCGTTGGCGGATTTGGAGACGCTACTCAGGCGCGGCGTCTGGTGGTACAGCGCCAGGCAGATCGCGTCGAGCAGCGTGGACTTGCCCGCGCCCATGGGGCCGGTGATGGCGAACAGGCTGTTCTCGGTGAACGGCGGCTGGGTGAAGTCGATGGCCCACTCGCCCTTGAGCGAGTTGAGGTTTTTGAGGCGCAGCTTGAGGATCTTCATGCGGCGCCTTCCTCGGTGGGGTCGGTGGGGCTGGTGATGCTTTGCACCACGGCGCGGTAGCGCTCCTGCAGCGCCTGCTGCAGCTCGGGCGCCAGGGTCTCGGCGGCCAGGCGGCGGGCAAACACGTCGTGGGGGCTCAGCTCGTCCAGCGTCTCCTGGGCGGCCGACTGCAGCGCGGCGGCGGCGCTGGTGCGCTGGCGGCGCACGCGCAGCACCTCCACGGGCAGGCCCTGCACCATGGCGTTGATGCGCTCGGGCAGGTCTTGCAGGTAGTCGTCTTCGGCCACGGTCACTTCCAGCCACGCGGGCTGCTCGGCCGTGCCTTGTGTGGCGGCGGTGGCAATGGCTTGTGGCAGCGCGGCCAGGTTGCCGCTAACGGCGATGAGCGCCTGAAACCGGGGCACGGGCAGCGGGGTGACGGCTGCGAGCCCGGTGGCGTCCAGGTCCACCAGCAGCACCTCTTTTTGCTGCTTGGCCTCGTCAAACCCCAGCGCAATGGGCGAGCCGCAGTAGCGGATGTGGTGCAGCCCGCCCACCTTTTGCGGCTGGTGGATGTGGCCCAGGGCGATGTAGTCCACCGGCGGAAACGCGGCCGTGGGGAAGGCGTCGAGCGAGCCCACATAAATCTCGCGCACCGAGTCGTTGCTGCTGGCGCCCATGGTGGTGAGGTGGCCGGTGGCAATCAGCGGCACCACGCGGCCCAGTGCCTGCTGCAGCTGCGCTTGCCGCGCGCGGCCCGCATCCACCACCGCCTGGTAATAGGCCTGGAGGGCGGCTTGCAGGGACTGTTGCTTGTCCTGCGCGCTTTGCCCCGCCTGGCTTTGCCACACATCGCGCGGGCGGATGAAGGGCACGGCGCAGACGATGCAACCGGGCTCATGGCTGCCGCTAGCACCGCCGCGCTGGGGCAGCACCACCACATGGTCGGCCGCATCGCCCACGGCCCCCACCACAGTGGTGTTCAGCACCGCCAGCAGCGCACGGCTCTCGCCCAGCGTGGCGACCGAGTCGTGGTTGCCGCCCAGCAGCAGCAGCGCCACGCCTGCGCGGTGCAGGCGCACCACCAGGTGGCTGTACAGCTCGCGGGCATAGCTGGGGGGCGCGCCGGTGTCGAAAATGTCGCCCGCAATCAGCACCGCATCCACCGCATGCGCATCGACCTGCACCAGCAGCCAGTCGATCAGCGCCTGGTGTTCGGCCTGGCGGCTCTTGCCCATGAAGTGCTGGCCCAGGTGCCAGTCGGAGGTGTGGAGGATGCGCATGGGGAGGTCGTATTGCTACTATTTTGATAGCTGCTTGCGCTTGTATTTCAAGCGCTGAAGATAGATTTTGCTTGGGTTTTGACCCCGCCCAGTCGCCTACTCAGCTTCGCCCGCCAATTTTTTGTGCGCAGCTGCCCGTCGCCCCGCCCACAGCCCCTCGGCCGTGTACAGCGCCAGCGCCGCCCAGATCAGCACAAAGCCCACGGCGCGCGGGCCGGCGAAGGGTTCGTCGTACAGAAACACGCCCATCAGCGCCAGGATGGAGGGGGTGATGTATTGCAGGAACCCCATGGTGGACAGCGGCACGCGCCGCGCCCCGGCCGCAAACAGCAGCAGCGGGATGGCGGTGACGGGCCCGCTCAACACAAAGAAAAGCCAGGTGTGCGCGTCGTGCGCGGGCCAATGCTGGGCGGTGCTGTCGGGGCCGGTGGGGCCCAGGCACAGCAATGCCACCAGGGCCAGGGGCGCGAGCAGCATGGTCTCCAGCGACATGCCTTCCAGCGGGCCCAGCACGGCCACCTTGCGCATCAGGCCGTAGAAGCCAAAGGTCAGCGCAATCAGCAGCGCCAGCCAGGGCACATGGCCCGACTGCACCGCCATCCACAGCACGCCGCTGGCGGCCACGGCAAATGCCAGCCACTGGGCCCGGCGGGGGCGTTCGTGCAAAAAGACAAAGCCCAGCGCCACGTTGACCAGCGGCAGGATGAAGTAGCCCAGGCTTGCATCGAGCACATGGCCGTTGTTCACGGCCCAGATGTAGCTGAGCCAGTTGGCAGACAGCAGCAGCGCCGACACCGCGAACTTGCCCAGCAGCGCGGGGCTGCGGCGCACATCGCCCAGCCAGGCAAACCGGCGCAGCACCGCCAGCACGATGAGCACAAACACCAGCGACCACACCATGCGGTGCAGCACCACCTCCAGCGCCGTGGCGGCTTGCAGTTGCTTGAAGAACAGGGGGAACAGGCCCCACAGGACATAGGCCGACAGGCCGTACAGGATGCCGCTGGACATGGGTGTGGTCGGGTGACAGAGACGAGGGGTGGAGGGCGAGCGGGTGCCCGGCGGTGCAGGGCCGCTGCAAGGTGTCAGCGGCCCCAGCAGGGCAGGGCGCTGCACGGTATCACGAATGGGGCCTGCCCCAGGGGGCCCTGTGCCGTCACAATGCCCAGCGGCGCGCCTGCAGTGGGCGCGCCTTGTTTGCCGCCCCACTGCCAGTGGGGGGCTTTTTGCCGGGTGGTCCCCGGCGCTTCACCATGCGTGTTCCGTCCCTTCGTATTGCAGGTGTGTTCTCTATGCTGGCTTTGCTGTCTTCTTTGCTGGGCGCCAAGACCGCTCCGGATGCGTTTCCGCGCCTGTCCGACAATACGGCGGGCTCGGCCACGCTGGAGGTGCGCAAGGTGCTGCATGGCGAGGTCGATGGCCTGTGGGTGGTGCCGCGCACGCGCCAGGTGGTGGCCGCTGCGGGCGGGTATTTGTGGAAGTTCACCGACCAGGGCGTGCTGCTGGACACCCTGTACGCGCGCGGTGGCATGTATGCCTCGGGGCTGATGTTTTCTGACGATGGCTATGTGGACTGGGTGTTTACCGGCAGTGCGCAGCGCAAACCCTATGGCCCGCAGGTCGATGGCAACGGCCTGACCCCCGCGCAGGTGGTGGCCGCGCTGCAGCAGGCCGAGGTGGTGGAGTTTGCCAAGACTGACCAGGGTGCCTGGGCCTATGTGTGGCAGGGCGGCAAGGGCTGGAAGATGGATATCAGCCGCCACCGTGAACTGGTAGACACGTCGTGCGGCCGCCGCAGCCATTCGTCTGATGCGCTGCATTGGTCGGCCACCTGCTTTGAGGGACTGAAGCCCGCCCCCGCGCTGTGGGCCAAGGTCGATGCGGACAGCTTTGCAGGCTACGGCCAGCCGCAGCCGCGTGTGGAGGTGGTGGGCTTTGACCGGCGCAAGTACCACCTGGAAGAGGGGGTGAGCGGGCAACTCACTGGCGCAACGTTGGGCGTGGCCCTGAAGATCATGGGCTACCCGGGCTCGCTGCCGGGGCGCTACTGGTTTGGCGACGCGCACACCCGCCTGCGCGTGGGCCCGGGCAGCAGCGATGTGGTGCAGCTCAAGGCGTTTGTGCCCTTTGAACGTGGCGAGTACCGCTTTCTGCACAACATGCGGTGGTGGGAGCCCGCCGCCGTGCTGCCCGGTGCTAGCTCTTTGGCCAGCCCCCTGTTCAGCGTGCACCTGCGCGCCTATGGCGAGCGTGCGGGCGAGGCCGAGCTGCGCAAGTACTACGAAAAAGACGTGGGCCTGTATGTGGTGCGCCCGCGCGGCGTGGCCGACGTGCCGCTGGCCCAGCGCACCGCACCCGCCTGGCGGCCAGTGTTTGAGGGGCCTTCCACCCGCTACGTGGCGGTGCAGGGCTCGGTGGAGTTTGAGCCCGCCGCCACCCACGCTGCGGGCCAGAGCGTGGCCGCCTTGCCGCCCGCACACCAGTGGCTGCGCCCGCCGCTGCAGCGGCCCATGCCCGACATGTTGCCCCCGGTGCCCGTGAATGCGCTGTGGCCCGCCCTGCACCAGCTGCCCTCGGTCATCACCGTGCGCTGGCATGTGCCCGGTGACGACGATGGCGATGCGGTGCTGCGCATCACCCTGCAGCCCGCGCAGGTGCAGGCCGCCATGGCCCGCGTGCAAGCGCACGCGCAGAGCCAGGCCAGCCAGGGCGCACGCGCCCGGCGCACCACCCCGCCAGACATCGTCTTGCCTGATCCCGCCCCGCTGGAGCTGCTGCTGCGCCTGCCCCCCGGCGCTGCAGGGGCCACCCGCATCGACCCGGCCTTGGTGGAGCAACTGCAGGTGCTGGTGCGCCGCCCCGCCAGCGCCCACCCTGGCACGCGCAACACGCCCCCGCCCCTGGAGGTGCCGCTGGCGCAGGTGCAGTGGGAATGGGTGGTGCGCCCCGCTGCGCCGCCCGTGCGCGTGTCGCGCCCCGCAGGTGAGGCACCCTCGCCGCCGCCCGCCTATCTGGCCTTGATGGCACCGCTGGAAGCCGCCAAAGAGGCCGCCGTGCCCAAGGGCGCGGCAGGCTTGTCTGCCTTCTTGCAGCAGGCCCAGGCCCTGGTGCAGCACCCGCAATATGCCGAGAACGCGCCATCGCTGGCACCGCGCATCACCGCTGCTTATGCCGACGTGCTCAACCGCTTCAACAACCTGCGCCAGCTCGGTTCATCGGCCACGCTGGTGCGCCACTACCTAGCGCAGGTGCACCCGCACACCAGCCCCGTGCAGGCCGACAGCAGCCTGGCCTACAACCAGGGCGTGATCGCCAGCCAGACTCTGGCCTTTGCCATCCACATGTCCGAGCACCGCGACCTGCTCAACGCCGTGATGGCCCAGCTGCTGGCCCCGCCGTTTGATGTGCTGCAGCAGACCAATGGCACGCTGGCCTACAACCTGGCCTGCTACCACGCAGTGCAGGGCAACAAGCCCCGCCTGCTGCAGGCGGCCAGCGCGGCGCGCCGCCTGGGCAAGCTGCAGGCGCAATTCATGGCCGACAAGGACTTTGAGCGGTATTGGCAGGATGCGGAGTTTCTCAAGGCTCTGCAGTAATTTGCTATGAAATAAATAGCTTTTTGCGCTTGATAAATAAGCGCTGCGGCCTGCTTTTGTATGGGTTTTAGGACATCCTTCACACCTTCACCGAGGCCCCCGTGGCATAGAACTGCCCGCCCGCCACGTAGTGCAGCGTGCGCAGGCTGTCGGGGGCGGAGTCAAACTCCCAGTGCCCGTTGCGGAACACGCGCTCGTCCGCCCAAGCGCCCACCACTTCGCCAATGAACAGGTCATAGGCCTGCTGGTTGTGCGGCTCAGGGATCACGCGGCACACCAGCCAGGCGGCGCAGCCTTGCACCAGGGGTGGGGCGTTGTCTGCGGCGATCTGGGCGGCGATGTTCGGCAGCGCAGGTGCGTCAAACAGCGGCACGGCGTGGCGCTCAAGCTTGTCGGGGTGGGTGTGGGCGCTGTCGGTGCCCACGGCTTCGGTCAGCGCGGCCATGGGTACGGTGGGCAGTTGCAGGGCAAAGTGGCCGCTGGCCTCGACCAGTTCGCGGGTGCGGGTGGCTTTGTCGAGCACCACGGTGACCTTGGGCGGGGCAAAGTCCAGCGCGCAGGCCCAGGCGGCGGCCATCACGTTGCGCTGGCCCGCGTGCGCAGCCGACACCAGCACGGTGGGCCCGTGGTTGAGCAGCCGGTAGGCTTTGTCGAGCGGCACGGGGGTGAAGTGGGTGGGGGCTGTGGAGGCTGCGGAGGAAGGTGTCGTCATGGTGTGCGCTGTCGCGGTGGTTTCAGGGCGGGGCTGAGAGCCTGTTTACGATCCCCTGCGAGATCGTAAACAGGCGCTTGGGCCAGGATGGCGGCTGCGGGTACGATCCGCGCAACCTTTGCCCGCTATTGGGCGCCCCCTTTGGAGATCAAAACAATGTTCAGTCACGTGATGCTGGGTGTGAATGACCTGGAAGTGTCCAAGAAGTTTTACGACGCCGTCCTCGGCACCCTGGGCGTGCCACCCGGTGTGGCCAACAAGAATCGCTACTTTTACCGCAGCCCCACGGGCACGTTCTGCATCTCTACCCCCATCAATGGCGAGACCGCCACGCATGGCAATGGCGGCACCACCGGCTTTTTGGCCACATCGCCCGAGCAGGCCGATGCCTGGCATGCCGCAGGCGTGGCCAGCGGTGGTGTGACTTGCGAAGACCCACCCGGCTATCGCGAAGGCCCCAGCGGCAAGCTGTATCTGGCCTACCTGCGTGACCCCACCGGCAACAAGCTGTGCGTGCTGCACCGGCCCGCTGCTTGATTGGTTTGCTCTATTTTTAAGAGCTTCTGGCGCTTGATTGGTAAGCGCTAGAGGCTCTTTTTGTTTTGAATGATGGGACGGCTGCGGATGCAATCTGCCAGTGCAACGAGGTTTGACGAGGCGTACTACCAGCGCTTTTACTTTGACAAGAAAACCAGCGTGGTAGACCCGGCCCACACCGAGCGGCTGGGTGCGTTTGTGTGCAGCTATCTGCAGTACCTGCGCGTGCCGGTGCTGCGCGTGCTGGATGTGGGCTGCGGCATTGGCCTGTGGCGTGACGTGGTGGCGCGGCATTTCCCCACCGCGCAGTTCCATGGCGTGGAGTTCAGCAGCTACCTGTGCGAGCGTTTTGGGTGGGAGCGTGGATCGGTGGTGGACTACCGCGCCCACGACCCGGCCGAGCCGTTTGACTTGGTGATTTGCCAGGGTGTGCTGCCCTACCTGAACGAGGCCGATGCGAAAAAAGCCCTGCGCAACCTGGCCCGCCTGAGCCGAGGCGCGCTCTACATCGAAGCCGTGGCCCGCGAGGACTGGGAAGACGACGTGGTGGACGAGCAGGTGACCGACCCGCGCATGCACAAGCACCCCGCCAGCCTGTACCGCCGCACGCTGGCCGAAGGCTTCACCGAACTGGGCGGCGGGGTGTGGCTGAGCGAGCACGCCGAGGTGCCCCTGTTTGCTTTGGAGAAGGCGGGGCGGCGCTGATGCCGTTGCCACCCCTCGCCCCGCAGGCGCCTGGCGGCCCCCAAGCGCCCACGGCTTCCCCTGCGCGCCCTGAATCCCCGTCGCCCCATGCCGTGGCCCGCCTGCGCACGGCGCGGCTGGCGCGCAGCGCCAAGCCCTTTTTGGCGCGCGGCGGCCCGCGTGGCGAGCGCTGCCCTGGCTGCCGCCTGGTGCCCAGCCACTGCCTGTGCGGCGTGTGCCCTGTGGTGCCCACGCGCGCCGGGGTGTGCCTGCTCATGGCAGACATCGAGCCCCTCAAGCCCAGCAACACCGGCTGGCTGATTGCCGATGTGGTGCCCGACACCTTTGCCTTTGGCTGGGCGCGCACCGAGGTGGACCCTGCCCTGCTGGCCTTGCTGGCCGACCCGCAGTGGCAGCCTTACGTGGTCTTCCCTGGCGAGTTCGTGGCGCCTGAGCGGGTGGTGACCGAGGTGGCCTTGCCCCCTGAAGGCGCCACCGACAGCAAACGCCCGCTGTTCATCCTGCTCGATGCCACCTGGCCCGAGGCGCGCAAGATGTTCCGCAAAAGCCCGTACATTGACCGCTTTCCGGTGCTGAGCCTGCAGCCCGAGCAGATCTCGCGCTACCAGCTGCGCCGCTCGCGCCGGGAGGACCACTTCTGCACCTCGGAAGTGGCAGGCCTGTGCCTGGACCTGGCGGGCGAGCCGCTGGCCGCGCAGGCGCTGCAGGCCTACCTGGACGTGTTCACCCACCACTACCTGCAGGCCAAGCACCAGCTGCCGCCCGACTGGCAGGGGCCTGAGCACCAGCGGTTGCGCGATGTGACCGCTGGCGGCTGAGGGGCTTGCGCGCCGGGCGCAAAATGCACCGATGAAAGCACCCCCCCGCCTGCAGTCCCTCATCGAGGAAGGCCTGATCGACACCGTGGTTCGGCAACTCATGAGCGGCAAGGAGGCCATGGTCTTTGTGGTGCGCTGCGGTGATGAAACGCGCTGCGCCAAGATCTACAAAGAAGCCACCCACCGCAGCTTTCGCCAAGCCGTCGATTACACCGAGAACCGCAAGGTCAAGAACTCGCGCTCGGCCCGCGCCATGGCCAAGGGCAGCAAGTTTGGCCGGCAAGAGCAAGAGGCCGCCTGGCAGAGCGCCGAGGTCGATGCGCTGTACCGCCTGGCCGCTGCGGGCGTGCGCGTGCCGCAGCCCTACAACTTTCACGACGGCGTGCTGCTGATGGAGCTGGTGACCGACGCTCACGGCGACGCGGCCCCGCGCCTGAACGATGTGCGCTTTACGCCCGAAGACGCGCGCACCCACCACGCCACGCTGGTGGCCGAGGTGGTGCGCATGCTGTGTGCGGGTGTGGTGCACGGCGATTTGTCGGAGTTCAACATCCTGCTGGCGCACCTGCCCGGCGACGACGGCCAGCCCGCGGCGGACGGCCCCGTCATCATCGACCTGCCCCAGGCCGTGGACGCTGCGGGCAACAACCACGCCCAGCGCATGCTGCTGCGCGACGTGGCCAACCTGCGCGATTTCTTTGGCCAGTTCGCCCCCGAGCTGCGCACCACCCAATACGGCCCTGAAATCTGGAGCCTGTACCAAAGCGGCCTGCTGACCAACGAGACCCCGCTGAGCGGCGTGTATGCCCCCGACCACGTGGATGTGGACATGCAAGCTGTGCTGCGCGAGATCGACGACGCACGCGACGAAGACGCGGCGCGCAGGCTGCGCATGGCGGCGGGCTGACGGTTTCCCGACCGCGTGGTGCTGCGCAACGCGCGCATGGCGAAGGTGCTGGGGCCGCGAGATTGCTCCTGATTTGATAGCTGCTTGCGCTTTTGTATTAAGCGCTAGAGTCCAATTTGGCTTGTCAACGGTGCGCCCCGCTGTGTTCATGTGCGCACGGGTGCCTTACAGTAGCCGCCCTGCAGCACGCAATCCCACCCCACACCCCGGCCCCCGAGGGCTGCCCCCACATGACCAAAGAACTAGCCCGCCAACGCGAACTCAACCCCATGACCCTGTGCGAGCCCTGCCAGGGCATCCAGCGCAACTGGCGCAAGGCCCCGGGCCACGCCGAGCTGGTGCAGCGCGGCAACCGCAAGGAAGACCGCGAGCAAGGCTCGGTCACCATCACCCGCTATGTGTGCGACCGCTGCGGCACCGCCTGGGAATATGAAAACGACAAGTCCAACCAGAAGGCTGGCTGGTCGGTGGTGGGGCGCTGAGCGCTGCCCTGCCGCCGCAGCAGGCCGTGCTGCTGCAAAAGTGAACTGATTCACGCTGCGCAGGCCTCGCGCGGTCCTATGCTCTGGCTCGGCAAAAAATTAATGCCCCGGACCGTCTTGCGCGGCGCCGGGGCGTTGTGTTTGAGGGCGCTTGATGGCAGGGCCATCACTGCGCTATTCCTCACGGTTCAGCGCGACTCCCAATCGCCATCGTTTGAGGCGTCGCGGCTGGGCGTGGGCGTACGGCGGCGGGGGCTGGGTGCTTGGCTGTGGCCTTGTGCGTAGCGGCTGGCTTGCGAGGTGTGTGCAAGGCTGGTGCGAGTGGCTGGGACTGCAGCACTTGTGGGCGCAGCGGTACGTGCAGCGCTGGGGTGCCGTCATGCATGCCGTCACCTGCCAGGCTGAAGACCGCCACCGATGTCACCAGCGCGTGGGCTTGCTGGTTCAGGCTGCTGGCGGCTGCGGCCATTTGTTCGACCAGTGCGGCGTTTTGCTGGGTGGCCTGGTCCAGCTGGGCCACGGCCCCGCCGATGTGGCTGATGCCGGTGGTCTGCTCGCGCGTGGCGGCGCTGATCTCGCCGATCAGGTCGGCCACGCGGCTGACCTCGCCCACGATCTCGGTCATGGCCGAGCCTGCGGTGTTGACCAGGGTGGAGCCCGCTTCCACCTTCTGCACGCTGGCCTCGATGAGGGTTTTGATCTCTTTGGCGGCCTGCGCGCTGCGCTGGGCCAGCGTGCGCACCTCGCCTGCCACCACGGCAAAACCCCGGCCTTGCTCACCGGCGCGGGCGGCTTCCACGGCAGCGTTCAGCGCCAGGATGTTGGTCTGGAAGGCAATGCCATCGATCACGCTGATGATGTCGGCGATCTTGCGCGAGCTGGTGGTGATGTCGTCCATGGTGGTGACGACCTGGCCCACCACGGTGCCGCCGTGCTCTGCGGCCGAGCGGGCGGCTGATGCCAGCTGGCTGGCCTGGTGCGCGGTGTCAGAGTTCTGTTTGACGGTGGCCGTCATCTCTTCCATCGACGAGGCGCTTTGCTGCAGGTTGCTGGCCTGTTGTTCGGTGCGGTGCGACAGGTCGGTGTTGCCCGTGGCAATCTCTTGCGAGCCCGCTTCGATGGAAGTGGCCGATACGCGCACGCTGCTCACGATGCTGGCCAGGGCCGCCTGCATCTCGCCCAGCGAAGCCAGCACACTGCTGGCGGGCGCGGTGGCGCTGCCCGGCACGGGGCCCAGATTGCCCGATGCCACGCGCTTGGCTGCGGCGCTTAGCTCCAGCGGGTCAGCCCCCAGCGATCGCATCAGGCTGCGGTTGATCAGCGTGGCCAGCGCCAGGGCGGCCAGCACGGCGGCGATGGCGGCCAGGATGAGCGTGAGGCGCTTGGTGCTGAACTTGTCTGCCGCCTTCTGGATTTCCTTGTCGCCCGATGTGGCGATGAACTTGGTGTATTCCGACGTGGTGCCGATGAGCTGCTTGAGCAGCGGCTGGCACTCGGCGTTCATCTTGGCCGTGGCCTCGTCCTTCTTGCCTGCCAGGGCCATGCCCACAATGTCCAGCGCCACGGGGCCGTATTTGGCTTCGATGGTTTCGAGCTTCTGGAACAGTTCGCGCTCTTGCGCCTGGGCTTCCTTGGAATCGGCCAGGGCCTTCTTCAGTAAGGCCAGGCGCTCTTGCACGCGCTCGTGGGCGGCCTTCACGGCCACGGTTTCTGCGCTGATGTCTTCGGGGCTGTTCAGCAAGATCAGGTTGCGTGCCGCAATGGCGCGGGCGCTGGCGGCCGCCCGCACGTCGCGGGCCAGCCCGCCACGGCTGAATTCGTCGCTGACAAAGTCCTGGAATTCGCGCTGGGATTCGCTGAGGCTGTGCACTGACAGGATGGACACCCCGATCAAGATGGCGATGAGCACCGAAAATGCGATCGTCAGTTTTTGGGTAATGGTTTGGTTGTGGAAGTTCATGGCCTGCGGGTCACCCGCGTGTAGCGGTGGGAAGGGGTGTCATTGCTTTTGACAATTAATTGACGTTTGCCTGTTTTGCATGCAAATGATGCAATTTGTGGTTGTTTTTACCGGCGTGCGCAGTATGCGGTGGTCATCGCCCATAGGGTGTAGGACGCCGCAGACATCAGAGCGCCACGCAGGGGTATCGGGCGGCGCCGTCTGCGCAGACCGTTTTGAGGGCCCGAATTTTTGGGCGTTGCGGGCGGTGGCGCCCATGCAACCTTGCGGCCAGAGGGTGCTCAGACCCTGGGTGCGTTGGCCTGCCCCGGGGCCCGCGCCCTCTCTTTTTTCTGAACAGGTGGCCCAGCCCATGCATCGCCGATCCCTTTTGAACCACTTGACCGCCGCCTGCGCACTGGCCAGCCTGCCAGGCCTGGCCCAGGCCCTGCCGCGCTGGACGGTGTCGCTGGACCAACTGCAAGAGCGCGTGGCCCAGCGCTTTCCCCTGCGCTACCCGGTGCAGGGCATGCTCGATTTGACCGTGCACACGCCCCAACTGGCCCCGCTGCCTGCTGCCAACCGCCTGAGCGCCGCCATGGCCGTGGACGCCGCAGGCCAAGCCCTGCGCCGCGCCCACAGCGGGCAGCTGGTGGTGGAGTTTGCGCTGCGCTACGAGCCCAGCGACCGCACCGTGCGCGCCCACCAGCTGCGGCTGGCGCGGCTGCAGTTCCCCACCCTGCAGCCTGCGGTGGTCGATCTTCTCAATGTCTACGGCCCCGCGCTGGCCCAGCAGTCTTTGATGGAAGTGGTGCTGCACCAGGTCAAACCGCAAGAGCTGGCGCTGCTGGACGGCCTGGGCCTGCAGCCGGGCGCAATCACCGTGACGGACAGCGGGCTGGAAGTGGCATTTGTTCGCAGGCCCCCAGGGTGACCGAGGTGCCGTGCAGGGGGGGCGTGTTTGGACTATCCAGCCCATGCTGTTGTTTCACCTGGAGGGCCCCCAGGGGGGCCCTGCGCGGGGATTACTTTGTCTGGCGTGCGCGGGGCGTCCTCACCGGTTCTGCCTGAGCGAGACCCAGTTCCTGGGGCGTGAGGGCATACGCGGGATTGTTGGCCAGCATCTCCACGGCCAAGTCGATGAAGGCACGAACCCTTTCGGGCAGTGCTTTGCGGTTGCCGTAGTACACGTACAAACCCAGGTGCTGCGCTACATGCTGGGGCAACAGTGGCACCAAATGTCCGCTGCGCACCAGTGGGGCGGCCGTGGTTCCCACCAGTTGGCCCACTGCGTGGCCGCCCAGTACCGCCCGGGCCTCGACTTCGATGTCGTTGGTGCAGAACGCGGGCAGGATGTCACGAGCGACGATGTCATCGCCTACCTGGAATTCCCAGGGCATGGGCTTGCCGGTGGCAGCGTGGCGAAAGCCACTGCAACGGTGCAGGGCCAGATCAGCGATGCATGTGGGCGCTCCGTGGCGAGCGATGTACGCGGGCGAGGCGCAAACGATGAGTTGCAGGCTTAGCAGTCGCCGCGCCACAACGCCCCCTTCGGGCGGGTACCCCGAGCGAAAGCCCACGTCCACGCGGTCTTCCACCCAGTTGCCAATGCGGTCGTCCAACTGCACATCGGGCTCCACTTGCGGGTGACGGCGACAGAATTCGGTGATGACTGGCCAGACCACTTCCAGCAAGATGGAGCGCGGCGCCACGATGCGCAGTGGCCCGGCCATCGCTTCGCCCCCTCTGCGCGCGCCCTGTATGGCCTGTTGCAGCGTTGCCAGTCCCGGTTGTGCAGACGCCAGGAACTGCCGGCCCTCCTCGGTCAGGCTCAGGCTGCGCGTGGTGCGGTGAAACAGCCGCACCCCCAAATGGGACTCCAGTTGCCCCAGCAATTGGCTGGATGCCTGGGGCGTGATGCCTTGTGCGGCGGCTGCCTGACGCAGGCTGCCCATTTCGGCGGCCTTGGCAAAGTTGAAGATGGCACGCAGTTCGTTGATGGCCATGGGGTGTGATTGCCCAAGAGGGAGCGCAGTCGATGTGGATTAGCAACCATGAGTTGCCAATGAATCCTTGAATTATGGGCTATTCAAATGGCAATGCCGTCCCTAAAGTTCATCGCTGCGGGCGCGTTAAGACGCCCGTCCACCCCTGATGGGGCCTTTTCCACACCACCACTCACTCCTTCATTCGCCATGGCCGTTGCTACTCCTTCCTCCACACCCCATAACACCTCTTCCTACCCCCGCGTCTGGATGATCACCGGCGCCTCGCGCGGTATCGGTGCGCGCATCGCCGAGGCCGCGCTGGCCCAGGGCGACGCCGTTATCGCCACGTCGCGCGACGCCGCGTCGATCGAAAAGCACTTTGGCGGGCACGATGCCCTGTTGCCCCTGGCGCTGGACGTGACCGACGAGGCCCAGGCTCGCCATGTCGCAGGCGCGGCGCTCGACCGTTTCGGCCGCATCGACGTGCTGGTCAACAACGCGGGCTACGGCCTGCTGGGCGCGGTGGAAGAGGCCACCGCCGACGAGGTGCTGCGCCTGTACGACACCAATGTGTTTGGTCTGCTGCATGTGACCCGCGCCGTGCTGCCCGCCATGCGCGCGCGCCGCGCCGGGCATGTGGTCAACATCTCGTCGCTGGGCGGCGTGCAGTCGGCCGCCGGGTTTGGCCTGTACTGCTCCACCAAGTTCGCGGTCGAGGGCATCACCGAGGCGCTGCATGCCGAGCTGGCGCCGCTGGGCATTCACGCCACCGTGGTGGAGCCCGGGTACTTCCGCACCGAGTTCCTGGACAGCGCCTCGCTGGCCGTGTCGCCCCAGGTGCTGGACGACTACGCCCCGAGTGCCGGTGCCGTGCGCGAGGCCGCGCGTCGCATCAACCTGAACCAGCCCGGCGACCCCGTGCGCCTGGCCCAGGCCGTGATGCAGCTGGTGGCCAGCCCCCACCCGCCGCTGCGCCTGCCGCTGGGCACGGACACGCTGCAAACCATTGCCGACAAACATGCCTTTGTGGCGGAAGAGACGGCGCAGTGGCGCGCGGTGGCGGCGTCCACAGACTTCCCGGTGCAGGAGCCGGCGCTTCAGACGATGTGAGTCAATGCTCCTGTTTTAGTAGCTGGTAACGACCAGCCACCGCGCGGCATGGGCTGTTTTGGCCCCTATTTTTGGGCCTGGGTGCTGCGGGGGCTGCCGACGCTCACACCGGCCGTGCAAACTCCATCACCCAGTTCACCTCCCAGGTCGCGCCGCCGTCGTCCGAAAACGCCTGCTGCCAGCGCGGCGCGCCGGTGTGCATCTGCGACCACTGAAAGCGCACGCGCACCGGGCGACCCTCGAACAGCTCCTCGCCTTCAAACAGGCCCACGCCGTTCTGAAAACCACCCACCACGGGCGGCAGCAGCTGGCCGGTGGCAGGGTCCAGGCCGCCCGTGAGGTTGTCGAGCCAGTAGATGCTCCAGCGCTGCGATGCCGGGCAGTACACCCGCAGCGACATACCCACATAGCCCGGCTTCCACACGAGTGGCGTGAAGTCGTCGCAGTTGCCGATGCCCGCGGGCAGCGGGCGCGCGGTGCCCGTGGCGTCGAACACCTCCCAGTCGTGGCAGCCCGCCAGGCGACGCACCAAGCGCGTGTTGCGGATGCGCCAGGGGCCCATGAGGAAGTCGAAATCGTGTGCGGCGTGGGACCCGATGGTGGGCGTCGTATCGGTGACGGTGTCTTGCATGGTGTTCGGTGGTGGTGAGCGGTTCTCAGGCCGATGCCATGGCATCGTTGGGATGAACCCAGCCGGGCAGTGCGCGCAGCGAGTTCAGCCAGCGCGCCACGTGGGGGAAGTCTTCGGCGGCGAGGCCCGCCTCGGGCAGCCAGAAGAGATATGCCGAGCTGGCGAGGTCTGCGATGGTGGGGCCGGAGGGAACCAGGAACTCCGAGCTTGCGAGTGTTTCGTTCAACGTGGCCAGGTCTGCCATGGCACGTTCGCGCAGGTAGGCCAGAACCTCGGCGGTCTGTGGCACCCACCGCAGCGCAAAGCGCAGGTTGGGCACGCTGAAGCCGATGCGATTGGTCTCCCAGAAAAGCCATTCCAAGATGGCACTCCGCTCCGAGGGTGCGCCGCAGAAGGCGCTGGTGCGTTGAGCCAGATGCACCAGGATGGCGTTGGATTGGCAATAGGCGGCGCCGTCATCGATAAGCACTGGCACTTCGCCAAATTGACTGGCGGCCACGAAGTCTGCCGGGCGTTGGGCCCGGGGCGTATCCAGCGCGATGGGTTGGTAGCGGTGCGGGGTTTCAGTCAGCAAAAGCAGCGACCGAACCTTGTACGAATGGCCGGAACCTGCACTGCCATACAGCAGAAGGGAGGAAGGTGGGGTTGTCCGCATGGAGTGTCTTGTGCTCCGGTCAGGCATGCAGCGCCGAGCGCGCCGTGGGCTGTAACCGGTGGGTTTCGGGCGCGCGGGCCAGCCAGTGCGCGAGCGCCGGGGCTACCTCCCGCGCCCAGGCGCCACTGTCGGCAAAAGCCTGCGGCGCTGCCGCATCGCGAAACAGCGCCAGCCCCAGCAGCACATGCTCGCCTGTGCGCACGGGCAGGCGGGGAAAGGTGTTGGCGCTGGCTTCGGTGCAGTACCACGCCATGGCGCGTGCGCCGCCGCGCTGCAGCGTGGGCGCCATGCGATGGCGGCAAAAGTCCAGCAGCACCGGGGTGGCTGGCTCATGCAGATAGAAGACCGTGGCATCCAGCACACCTGCAGCGGTGTCTGTAGCGCCCGGTTCTGGCCGAGCGTGATGCGGCAGTGCGGACGCCGCACCGGGCCACGCAGGGCGAAGCAGCAGCACGTTGTCAGAATCGATCATCGTGGCGTTGGCCGCATGGCGGTGCGCGGCCCACACGGGCCCGCTGTAGAAGGCTGCCAGCGCACGGCGGCGCGTGTCCATGTCGGCAAAGCCGCGCAGCCAGACGAACAGGTCGGGTTGGTCTAGGTCTCGGAACTGGCCCAGCACGCGCATGCCGTGCGCTTCCTGGGTCTCGATGAACTCGCGGTCGAACAGGTCGATGAGCACGTCGCGCTGCTGCGGGTGCAGGGTGTACTGGCGCAGTTCGACGATGGGGCTGAGGTCGGTGGCGGGCATGCGGGCTCCTGAAAAGGTGTGGTGGCAACAAGGCAAAGACAAGCCTGCAGTGTGTGCAGCTATACCTGCCAACTCATGGCATGTATTTGCGCTATCTTTCGCTTTCTGCCTCTTGGCCCATCTTTCCCCCACCGTTGCCAGACCCCATGCGCGCCAGCCGTTTGTTGTCCCTCCAGATGCTGCTGGAAACGCGCGGCCGCATGAGTGCGCCAGCGCTGGCCGATGCGCTGGAGGTGTCGGTGCGTACGCTCTACCGCGACGTGGACCAGCTCAGCGCGGCCGGCGTGCCCATCTATGCCGAACGCGGGCGCCATGGCGGGTTTGCGCTGTTGCCGGGCTGGAAGACCACGCTCACTGGGCTCACGCCGTCCGAGGCGCAGGCCGTGTTCTTGAGCGGCCTGCCCGGCCCCGCGCAGGACCTGGGCCTGGGCGGCGATGTGGCGGGTGCGCGCCTGAAGTTGCTGGCCGCGCTACCCGCCGCCTGGCGCGAGGACGCCCAGCGCGTGAGTGCCCGCCTGCACCTGGACCCGGTGGACTGGTACCGCGAGAGCGACCCCACGCCACACCTGCCCACGGTGGCCGCAGCGGTGTGGAGCGGCCACCAGATCGCGATGCGTTACACCAGTTGGACGGACACCGTGGAGCTCACTGTGAGCCCGTTGGGCTTGGTGCTGAAGGCGGGCGTGTGGTACTTGGTGGCCATGCCCACGGGCGCGGACGAGCGCGCGCCTCGCACGTACCGGGTCTCGAACATCCTGGCGGCCACCGTGCAGGGCAAGTCGGCCAGACGCCCCGCGCGCTTTGATCTGCCCGCCTATTGGGCCGCGTCGATCCAGCGTTTTGAGTCGGGCCTGTACACGGGTGAGGCTGTGCTGCTGGCCACGCCCGCTGGCCTGCGGGGCCTGCGCGTCCTCAGCAGCGCCGTGGCGCGCGCAGTGGCCGCCGCGCCACCGTCCCGCCGCAAGGATGGCCGCACGGCCGTGACGATCCCCATCGAGTCGGTGGAGCATGCCTGCGGGCAGCTGATGCGACTGTCACCCCAGGTGGAGGTGCTGCGGCCCGCGGCATTGCGCCGCGCGCTGGTGGTGCGGGTGCAGGCCACGGCGCGGCTGTATGGGCTGGCGGCCGGATGAGGAACGGGCAATATCTGCTGCAAATTAAATAGCAGCAAGGGCATTGTTTGTGGGCGCTACCAGCCCCTAAGATCATCGAAGCCTGTTCCAAGGCAGTTCTTGAGTGGACCCGGCGTGCGCGGTGTGCTCACAGCCCCCGTTCCACCATGTCCAGCAACCGCTGGCTCAGCTGGTCCAGCATCTGCTGGGGCGTGCTACGCAGCGGCCCGTCGATGGCCAGCAGCGCCATGCCATGCACCGTGGACCAGGCCAGGTATTCGGCCCCGGGGCGGCGTGCGGGCGGTAGGGCGCCAGCGGCCACCAGGTCGTCCAGCGCAGCGCTCAGGTGCTGGAAGGGGTTGAGTCCTGTGGCGCCACCCATGGCGGGGTCTGGGTTTTGCTGCACCGTGAAGCGGCCACCGAAGGCGGTGCGAAAGAGCCCTGTCTCGGCGTGCGCAAACCGCAGGTAGCCGGCGCCCACGGCGCGCACCTTGGCATGGGCCTGCTCTGTGGGCGTGCCGGTGGTGGGCACCTGGGTCAGCTCGGTCTCCATGGACCGCGCGGCGGCGGCCACGGCAGCAGCGCGCACGGCACCCAGCAAGTCGTCCCGGTTGGCGAAATGGCGGTACGCCGCATTGGGCGCCACGCCCGCGCGGCGTGTGGCCTCGCGCAGCACCACCGCATCCGGGCCGCCCTGGCGCGCCAGTTCGATGCCTGCGTCCAGCAGCGCACGGTGCAGGTCGCCGTGGCGGTAGGTGGTGCGTGCGGTGGGCTCACTGGATGTGGCGGCTTTGTTGCGGGGGGTTACGGTCATGGACAGCTTGGATGTGGACACTGTCCATTATCTTTGCTATTGTTTGTGGACGGTGTTCACAATGACGTTTGCACCGTTGCCACTCCGTCCGTTCCATCCCGCAGGAGATCCCATGAGAGTTGAGCCCTATCTGATGTTTGAAGGCCGCTGTGAAGAGGCCCTGGACTTCTACCGCAGCGCGCTGGGCGCGCAGGTGACCATGCTGATGCGCTACAAGGACAACCCCGAGCCCGCCGCCGGGCAGGGCTGCAGCGAAGGCCCTGGCCCCGGCCCCACGCCCGAGATGGTGATGCACGCCGCCTTCACGGTGGGCGAGACGGTGCTGATGGCGTCCGACGGCATGGGCTCGGGCAAGCCCACGTTCCAGGGCATCTCGCTGGCGCTGAGCCCGGCCAGCGAGGCCGAGGCGCAGCGCCTGTTCAACGCACTGGCCGAGGGTGGGCAGGTGCAGATGCCGCTGTCCAAGACGTTCTTCTCGCCCGCCTTTGGCATGGTGGCCGACAAGTTCGGCGTCGGCTGGATGGTGGTGGTGCCGCAGTGACGACTTCGCTGAAACCACCCTCCCGGAGATCGCCATGATGACCACCGAACCCCATGCCCTGCACCGCTGGCTGCACCAGTTGGTGGGCGATTGGACCTGTACCTCCGAGGCCGACATGGGCCCCGGCCAACCCCCTGAGCGCGGCACCGGCGCCGAGCAGGTGCGGGCGCTGGGCGACTATTGGGTGCTGTGCGAAGGCACCGGCACCATGCCCGGCGGCGTTGAGGCCCGCATGCTGATGACCTTGGGCTACGACCCTGCGCAGCAGGTGTTTCGCGGCAGCTGGGTGGGCTCGATGATGGCGCACATGTTTGTGTACCGCGGCACGCTCGACGCCGACCAGCGCGTGCTGACGCTGGAGACCGAAGGCCCCAGCTTCACGGGCGACGGCAGCACCACACGCTACCGCGACACCATCACCCTGCTGAGCCCGCAAGAGCGCACCCTCACTTCTGCAGGCCTGCAGCCCGACGGCCACTGGAACACCTTCATGCGCGCTGGCTACCGGCGCGTGGGGTGAGCGCTGCGCTGGCAAGTGGTAATTTGCTATTGAATGTGTAGCTGCTAGCGCTTGTAGATACTGCGCTAGAGGCTGAAATGGCTAGCATGTTGGGTGGGGGCTGGCTACCGTGGGTTAGGGCCGCACCTGCGCAAACCTCAGGCAAGTTGGCACCCACAGCGCCTTAGGGCACACGGCGGCTGGAGGGGCGGATTCAGGCCGGGGCGGCTGAAATACCTTGTAACGCAACCCTTGGGGTTTGGCCGGAGGCCGCGCCAGATAATCCACCGGCCTTGTCCTCTTCTACCCGACTCCATGCCGACTGAAAACGCCCTTGCGCCTGTGCCGCCCACCGATCTCCTTGAAGAGCGAAACTGCCAGAGCGAAGAGATGCTGGTGTATCGCCACGCTACATCGCATGAAGTGCCCGTCGTCAGCTTGCGCGTGCAATGGCTGCTGTTGGGTGGATTGATCGGGGTAGCGTTGGCCTTTGTGGCATGGACGCTGCTGCGCACGTATCCCAACGTGGGCTGGGAAGGCTGGCGGGCCATGGGCGCAGACGTTGTGCAAAAAATGCGGGCAAAAGACGCTGCGTGGCTGCCTTGTCTGTACCTGTTCGTTTGGGCGTCCTTCTGGGGAATGCGCTGGCTGTGGAATCGCCACCTCAAGCTCTACATCACTCCGCAAGGCTTGCGCCAAGAGCACCGGATGCCGCTGGGCTTGCACCACCTGTTTGGGCAGAACTGGCAGGTTGATTGGAGCGAGGTGCGCGGTATCACCACGCGCCGTACAGATGTCTTGAACGGGAACATCAGCCCGATGGCGTGGGCAGAGATCGTGCTGCAACTCGGCAAAGGCCGGCAACGCGTGCTGCGGCCGGCCTTCTGGTTTCGGCCTGGCGATCCGCCACGCCCGCGTCTGAAATCGGCGCTTACACGATGGGACTTGTCGCAACCCTGGTCGGGGCCCGGCAACGATGTCATGTTGTCAGGGGCGTTCGAAAATCTGCGTTTGGTTCGCGCACTGCAGCATTACGCCCCCCTGCCGGATGTGGCCTTGCCGTGGCCGGGCATTCCAAACTCCTTCAGCACCGACCTGAACCGCCAGCCCGAGGTTCTGACCCTGCTCGGCGGTGCAGTCCTGGTGTTTGTGGTGGGCCTGTTTTTGATGGTGGCCGCCCCCAATGTGCACCTGCACGCCTCGCCGGGGTGGGCCGCTCGCGCCGCCTGGGCCGTGGGCACGTTGGCCGTGTGGGCCGCGGCGTGGCAGGCGTGGCGTCGCTATCTGGCCTCGCAACCGGTTCCGGTGCCCACGAAGCAGCCCTCCGTGCCTTTGTCCAAGCCCGCCCTGGCCTTTGCTGCGGTGCTGTGGATGGCCGCGGTGGCCTTTGTGATCGAGCCCTTGCTGGTCCACTCCGCCTTGCTGGGCCGCGCCGATGCGTGGCACACCCACCGCTTTGCTCTGGCCGGTGGCTGGGCAAAACCCATCAGCCCCGACGCCGCCCACATCCCGCCCATCGAGTTGCCCGGCGCGCAGAGTCGGCTGGCCTGGATCAAGCCCGGCAGCGAGGCCGATCTGGCCACGGTGCAGGGCCACTGGGGGCTGTGGATTTTTAACGACGCGCCGCTGCGCGCCTTGGCCACGCAGCAGGGCGTGCGCTGAGCGCAGCCTCGGCGGTGCCCACTGTCTTGTCTGGCGCACTGCACTGTTCCAGCCGTCGCACTTATGTTTTGGCCTGCGGGCCCCATATTCACCCTGCGTGCCGCCCGACAGGGGCGGCGCATTTCACAAGGAGCCCCGTATGTCGTTGCCCACCACCGCTGCCACCGCCCTGATGCCCGTGCTGCAAACCCAGCCCCTGGGCCCGCTGTGGCCCACGATGGACCCGTTTCTGTTTTGCGCCCACCACGACGATGCCTACCCCGCAGGCGACGGCGCCTTTGCGCCCGCCGTGTCGCTGGAGGGCCGCCAGATGGGCCGCGACTTCAGCCGCAAGGACGGCTGGAGCATGTACCACGGCGACACCGTGCCCGGCTTCCCGGGCCACCCGCACCGGGGCTTTGAGACGGTGACGCTGGTGCGCAAGGGGCTCATTGACCACGCCGACTCGCTGGGCGCTGTTGCGCGCTTTGGCGGGGGCGATGTGCAGTGGGTCACGGCGGGCAAGGGCATCCAGCACTCTGAGATGTTCCCGCTGCTCAAAGCCACCGAGCCCAATCCGCTCGAACTCTTTCAGATCTGGCTGAACCTGCCCGCGAAGAACAAGATGGTGGAGCCGCACTTCACCATGCTCTGGAACGAGCGCATCCCGCGCCTGCAACACCATGATGCCGACGGGCGCCTGACCACCGTCACCGTGGTGGCGGGCGCGCTGCCCGGCGCTGATGCTCCGCTGAGCCCGCCCCCCGAATCCTGGGCCTCGCAGCCGGATGCGGACGTGGCCATCTGGACGCTGCACCTGGAGCCCGGAGCCCGCTGGACGCTGCCCGCCGCCACCGGCCAGGGCACGCGCCGGATGCTGTACTACTTTGTGGGCAACGGCCTCACCGTGGGCCCGCAGGCCCTGGCGGGCCACGCCGCACTGGAGATCGTGGCGGGGCAGAGCTGGGAGCTGGTCAACACCGGCACCACGGCGGTGGAATGCCTGCTGCTCCAAGGCCGCCCCATTGGTGAGCCCGTGGCGCAGTACGGCCCGTTTGTGATGAACACGCAGCAGGAAATCATGCAGGCCATGCAAGACTACCGCCGCACCCAGTTCGGCGGCTGGCCCTGGCCTGAGAGCGACCCCGTGCACGGGCCTGAGGCGCGCCGGTTTGCGCGCTACCCGGGTCAGTCTGAGGACGAGGTGCCCGGCGCCGCCGCAGGCTAAGCCACGCTTACCCGCTGAGCCTCGCTCTGGTGGGTAACCCCACCGCCAGCCCTGGTGGGTGGGGCGGGGCGCTGGTGGGGGCGCTGCGTCGTGGACAATGCGGGCTTTGATTTCACTGGTGTGTGGCCCCGGCTGCACACCCCCGCAACCGAGCCCAAGGCGCACACCGCATGACGACCATCACCAAAGACTCCGCAGTCACCATCACCTACAAGGTGACCACGCCCCAAGGCAAGCCGCTGGACTCCGGCAGCCTGGCCTACCTGCACGGTGGCTATGAAAACATCTTCCCCAAGGTCGAAGCCGCGCTGGAAGGCCAGGCCGTGGGTTTCACTGCCAACATCGACCTGGCCGTGGAAGACGCCTTTGGCGCCCGCGATGAAAGCCTGGTGCGCACCATCCCCAAGAGCGAGTTCCCGCCCGGCGTGAAGGTGGGCGGCCAACTGCAGGGCGTGGGCGCTGATGGCCAGCCCGCCGTGTTCAACGTGGTCAAGATCAAAGGCCCTGAAGTGCACCTGGACGGCAACCACCCCTTGGCGGGCGAAGCGCTCAAGTTCAGCTGCAAGGTCACGGCCGTGCGCGCTGCCAGCGCCGAAGAAATCGCCCACCGCCACGTGCACGGCGCCCACGGGCACCAGCACTGATCGGGCCACCCCGCCGTGCAAGGGTTATTGGACCGCCTGGGCTATGCGCTGATCGGCCTGTTCTTTGGCGCCCTCATCGGCGTGGCGGGCTGGTGGCTGTATGGCGTGGCGCATTCACTGAACTACGACGGCCCGGGCATGGACCCGGTGATGCGCCACTGGGTGCAGTACAGCGGGGCGGCGTTTGCGGTGCTGGGCTTCATCTTTCGCGCCCGCGCTGCCGATGCGGTGGCCGACACGGTGTCCGGCATCCTTCACTTCGAGTTCAACGAAACACCGGGCCAGACGGCGTCTGCACTGGTGCTGTGTGTGGCGCTGGGGTTGGTCATCGCCGCGATCTGGTTCACCAGCCCTTCTCTTCGCTAGGTTGCTCTCTATTTGATAGCTGTTTGGGCATGATGGACGCGCGGTAACGGCCAAAAAATATCAAGAATCAGCGCCTTCCGCCCCGCACCAGCCCCCGGCCCTGCAGCACCGGCTCGGCCGCCAGCCGCTCGCGCGCAAACTCCACAAACGCCCGCACCTTGGCGGGTGCCCGCCGCCCGGCGGGGTAGACGATGTGCACGGGCACCGGCGGGGGCTCAAACCCGGCCAGCACAATGCGCAGCCGCCCCGCGCGCAGGCTGGCCGCCGCCTGGTAGGCGAGGCAGCGCGTCAGGCCCAGGCCCGCCTCTGCGGCGGCAATGTCCACCTCGTTCGCATTGCTGATCCACGCGATCTGCGGCTGGCCCACCAGCCCGTCGCCAAACTTCCAGGGCGCAGCGGCGCGGGCATCGAACGAGAACGCAATCGCCTGGTGCTGCGCCAAGTCCTGCGGGTGCTGTGGCTCGCCGTGGCGTGCCAGGTACTCGGGCGATGCCACCACCAGCCGCCGCAGTGCGCCCACGGGCAGTGCGGTGAGGCCCGAATCCGGCAGGTGGGCAATGCGCACGGCCACATCCATGTCTTCTTCCAGCAGGTGCACCAGGCGGTTCACAAACAGCGTGCGCGCCTGCACGCGCGGCTGGGCCTGCAGAAAACCCAACACGATGGGCGCCACATGCTGGATGCCGAACATCTGCGGCGCGGTGATGGACAGCAGCCCCTGCGGCTGCACCTGCGCGCCGCTGGCGGTCTGCTCGGCCTCGGCCAGGTCGCTCAGGATGGGGCGGCAGTCGGCCAGAAAGCGCTCGCCGGCCTCCGTCAGCCGCACCCAACGCGTGCTGCGCTGAAACAGCAGCACACCGAGCCGCGCTTCCAGCGCCGCAATGGCGCGCGTGACGGCCGCTGCCGAGCAGCCCAGCCGCCGCCCCGCCACGGCAAAGCCGCCCGCATCGGCCACGGTCACAAAGCAGCGCAGGGTGTCGAGGTGGTCCATTGTTGCGTCTCTCGAAATTCTGAAAGACGCACTATCGCTATTCCCGCCGCCAAGTGCAATAGATAAGGTTGAGCCCTTCACAGAACCTGTTTTGACAAGGATGCACCCCATGGCCGCCACCCACCTTCCCGCCGCCCCGCTCACGCTGCACCGCACCGCCATTTCCGGCCACTGCCACCGTGTGGAGCTGCTGCTGTCCCTGCTAGGCCTGCCCCATCGGCTGGTGGAGGTGAACCTGCTGCAAGGCGAGCACCAGTTGCCCGCGCACCGTGCACTCAACCCGCTGGGCCAGGTGCCCGTGCTGGTGGATGGCGACGTGGTGCTGAGCGACAGCAACGCCATCCTGGTCTACCTGGTGCAGCGCTACGCGCCCGGCAGTGCATGGATGCCGCAAGACCCCGTAAGCCAGGCGCAGCTGCAGCGCTGGCTCAGCCTGGCTGCGGGCTTTTTGGCGGCGGGCGTTGGTGGGCCGCGCTTTGCGACGTTGACGGGCAAGCCCATCAACGAGGTCGCCCAGGCCCAAGGCCGACGGTTGCTGGACTTCATGGAAGCCGCGCTGCAGGGGCGCGACTGGCTGCTGGGCGGCGCCACGCCCAGCCTGGCCGATGTGGCCATGGTCAGCTACACCTCGCAGGCCCATCTGGCCGGTCTGCCGCTGCCTGCTGCTTACCCGCGCGTCGCCGCCTGGGTGGCACGCCTGCAGGCGCTGCCCGGCTATGTGCCGTTGCTGGACCACCTCAGCGGTGTGACTCCTCAGCCTGCGGAGGCCGCATGACCGCCCTGCCCACAGGCGGCAGCGAAGGCCCCGCCTCCAGCGCCTGGCACGCCGGCGAGCAGGCGCTGCAGGCCCGCGCAGGCGTGCGCGAGCGCATGGCCGCCGTGGGCGAAGTGGTGGTGCGCGACCACATGCCTGACCAGCACCGCGAGCTGTTCGAAAAACTGCCCACGCTGCTGCTGGGCGCACTCGACGCACAGGGCCAGCCCTGGGCCACCATGCTGGCGGGCCCACCGGGCTTTGTGCACACGCCCCACGCGCAGCGCATGGACATTGCAGCGGCCATCGACCCGGCCGACCCCGCTGACCCTGCCCTCGCGGCGTTGGCCGCGCACGGCACCGGCGCACCCGTGGGCGTGCTGGGGCTGGAGCCGCACACGCGCCGCCGCAACCGTATGAACGGCCATGTGGTGCGCTGGGGCGCGCAGCAGGGCCTGTCGATCACGGTGGCGCAGAGCTTTGGCAACTGCCCCAAGTACATCCAGGCCCGCGCACCGGGCCTGCGCGCCGCCGTCACGCCACCGCAACCTGCCCAGCCGCTGGGCCCGTCGCTGGATGCCGCCGCGCTGGCCCTCATTGCGCGCAGCGACACGCTGTTCATTGCCAGCGCCTCGGCCCCCCGGCCCGGGCAGCAGCGGGGCGAGGGCGTGGACATGTCCCACCGGGGTGGCGAGCCCGGCTTTGTGCAGGCCAAGCACACCGCAGAAGGCCTGGAACTGTGGCTGCCCGACTACCCCGGCAACCTGTTTTTCAACACCCTGGGCAACCTCGCCCAGCACCCGCTGGCCGGGCTGCTGTGGGTGGACTACGAAGACGGCGGCCTGTTGCACGTGGCCGCCCGCGCCGAGCTGCTGTGGGGCGAGGCCGAGCGCGCCCCATGGCCCGGCGCGCAGCGTGTGCTGCGGTTGTTGGTGCTGGGTGGCGTGTGGCGCGCGCAGGCACTGCCCTGGCGGTGGACGGTGGCGCAGCCCGCGCCGCAGTTCAGTGCGATGCGTCAGGCCTCGGGCGTTCAGGGGCGGCGCCAACCCACTTGAACCGTTCACGCTGAGCCTGTCGAAGCGCCGCGCAAGGCTTCGACAGGTTCAGCCCGAATGGGGTTTCATGTGCGGAGAGGCCGACTCATTCCAGCTCCATGGGTCTTGGGCGCTTGAGCGGCGCAATCATCTTGCGCGGTGTGGTGGCCTCGGCCTCCACCATCTTCGCGCTGCGCTCGTGCGCCGTCTGTGCCAGTTCGGTGATGAGCGCGGCCTCGGGCAGGTTGTGCCAGTAGCGCGTGGGCATCTCTTTTTTCATCATGGTCAGCTTGAGCCGCGCGGGGTTGAAGATGTGGCGGTAGTAGGTGAGCCACAGCGCCTCGCCTGCGTCGGGCGGTGGCGCGTCGCTGCGCTGCGCGCCGGGGCCGGTGTGCAGCTGTTGGCCGTCCCAGCGCACGCTGGCATCGGGGGTGAGGATGGTCCAGCGCATCTGCGTGAAGCGGCGGATGAAGAAGCCCGCGTTGGCCACGGTGATGTAGTGGTCGGGCTCGAACCAGGCCATGTGCAGGGTCTGGCCATCGGGCTCCACCACAGGCCGAAAGCGCACAAAGGCGTGCATCTTGTGTTTGTCGCGCGCCACGGCACGGGCCATGTGGTGGGCCAGCATGCGGTCGGCGTCGAGTGGGTCGTGCCGCGCGGCGTCGGCGTCATGGCCGCCCTGCGCCATGCGCCACAGCAGGCGGTACATCAGCGCAACGCGGGCGGGGTCGCGGTGCAGGATGAGTTGCTCGCACAGGTGCACAAAGTCGGGCGGTACGCGCAGCGCGGGCGCATCGGGGCTTGGTGGTGGCAGGACGTTGTGGCTGTGAGGCTCGTGCGTAAACAGGTCGCTGGCCGCATCGGCTTGGCAGCGCCAGTCCACGGCCTGTGGGGGTACGTTGGCTTGCACCAGGGCGCGCGCGGCAGTGCGAAAGCCTTGCCAGTCAGTGGGATGGTCCAGCGTAATGGTGTTGCGCTGCATGCGGGCCTCTCGCGCTCAAAACAGGCTGCGCTGCACCGGCGGCGGCGCCAGTTGCGCAGCCAGGTCCGCTGCGTCTAGCGAACGCCCAGGGCGGTAGTCGGCCGCCTCCACAAAGGGCAGCACTTTTTTCAATGGCACATGCAGCCGCGCCAGGTCCGCATGCCGCAGGCGGCGCACGCGGCGGGCGGCCAGCAGGCGGTCCACCGTCTGTACACCAAAACCCGGCACGCGCAGCAGCAGTTCGCGCGGGGCGGTGTTCAGGTTGACCGGAAAGCGCTCGCGGTGCGCCAGTGCCCAGGCCAGCTTGGGGTCCATGTCCAGCGCCAGCATGCCCACCTGACAGCCTGGGGCGCCTTGGCTAGGCGGCACGATCTCGTCGTGGGTGAAGCCGTAAAAGCGCATCAGCCAGTCGGCCTGGTACAGCCGGTGCTCGCGCACCGTGGGCGGTGCGGCCAGCGGTAGGGCGCGGGCTGCGTCGGGAATGGGGCTGAAGGCCGAGTAGTACACGCGCCGCAGCCGGTGCACGCCGTACAGCCGCGCGCTGGTGGCGAGGATGGTGCGGTCGTTGGTCGTATCCGCCCCCACGATCATCTGCGTGCTCTGCCCGCCGGGCGCAAACAGCGGCGCGCTGGCCCGGCGCGTGGTGCGCGACTGCGGCATGGACACGATGGCCTGCGCGGCTTGCTCCTTGCGCGCCGCACGCGATTCGCCAATGTGCACCGCCATGCGGGCCATGGACCGGTCGATGGCGGCGCTGTTTTTCTCAGGGGCCAGCGCCTTCAGGCCCTCGGCCGTGGGCAGCTCGATGTTGATGGACAGGCGGTCCGCATAGCGGCCTGCGCGCTCCATCAGCTCCGGCGCTGCATCGGGGATGGTCTTCAGATGGATGTAGCCGCGAAAGTCGTGCTCTTCGCGCAGCACGCGGGCCACCTCCACCACCTGCTCCATCGTGTAGTCGGGGCTCTGGATGATGCCGCTGGACAGGAACAAGCCCTCGATGCAATTGCGGCGGTAAAAATCCAGCGTGAGCCGCACCACCTCATCGACCGTGAAGCGCGCGCGGGGCACGTTGCTGGTCACCCGGTTCACGCAGTACAGGCAGTCGTACTGGCAGAAGTTGGTGAGCAGAATCTTGAGCAGCGAGATGCAGCGCCCGTCTGGCGCGTAGCTGTGGCAGATGCCCATGCCCTCGGTCGAGCCCATGCCGCGCCCGCCCACGGAGTTGCGCGGCGCAGCACCGCTGGATGCACAAGAGGCGTCGTACTTGGCGGCGTCGGCCAGGATGGCGAGTTTGGACTGTAAATTCACTGTATGAATTTACAGTAATTAGAGGCTCGGCACCAGCCCTGGGGTAAAAGTCCCGGGGGCGTGATGGTTCAAAATTGATAGCTGCCAGCGCTTTATGGACAGGCGCTAGAGGCCAAAAAAGTGCTAAATCGTAGGTCGGGTTAGCGCAGCGTAACCCGACACCATCGCTCCAGCCGTTCCCTGTCGGGTTACGCCCATTGGGCTAACCCGACCTACACCGCTGCGTTACACCGCCTCCAGCGCCATCACCGCCGTGGCGGTATTCGAGATAGGGATGTGGTAGTTGCTGTGCACCCGGCGCACGCCCGCACTCGCAGTGGCCAGGGCGCCCCGCATGGCCACCCACATCAGCAATTCCACGCCCTGCGTGCCGGTCTTTTCCACCAGCTCGTGCACGCTGAACTGCGTGGCCCATTCGGGGTTGGTGGTCAGGCTCTCGATGAACTGCAGGTCAAACGCCTTGTTGATGAAGCCCGCGCGCTCGCCGTCGAGCTGGTGACTCAGCCCGCCCGAGGCGATCACCGCCACCTTCTTGTCGCTGCCCCAGCTCTGGATCGCCTGGCCCACGGCCTTGCCCAGGGCGTAGCAGCGCTTGGCCGATGGCAGCGGGAACTGCACGGTGTTGATGCACACCGGCACCACCGTCACGGGGCAATCGCCCTCGGGCCAGAAGAGTTTGAGCGGCAGCGTGCAGGCGTGGTCCACCAGCATCTCCTGGCAGGTGGTCACGTCAAACTCCTGCTCGATCAGCGTGTTGATGAGGTGCCACGACAGGTCCACCTCGCCCGGGAAGGGCGGCAACGTGGGGATGCCCCAGCCTTCGTCGGCGTTGTTGTATTGCGCCGCTGCGCCCACGGCAAAGGTTGGCATCTTGTCGAGAAAGAAGTTCAGGCCGTGGTCGTTGTAGAACATCACCACCACGTCCGGCTTCTTCTCGCCCAGCCATTGGCGGATGGGGGGGAAACCGTCGAAAAATGGCTTCCAGTAAGGCTCGTTTTGCAGGCCCTTGTGGATGGCGTTGCCAATGGCCGGGATGTGCGAGGTGCCGAGGCCGCCGATGAGTTGTGCCATGTGAGTCTCCAGTTCAGTGTTTGAGGGCGTGGTGGGCTAACCCGCCGCGCGCGTTGCGCAGCGTTGTGGCTGCTGGGGTTGTTGGGGCTGCTGCTGCCCCCATCCGTTCGGGCTGAGCCTGTCGAAGCCGGGGCGCGTTGGTGGTGCGGCGCTTCGACAGGCTCAGCGTGAACGGGTGGGGTGGTGCTGGAAAGAGGTGGGCTCAGCGCAGGTCAGTCCCGTCCTGCCGCCACCAGCATCGCCTTGAATTCGTCTTTGGTCATGCCCGTCTGCTGCGCGCCGATGTCCTGCATGTCCAGCTTGAAGATGCCCGCGAACTTGGCCAGGTAGTAGGCGTTGCCGCCTGCGGCAATCAGCTGCAGCACGTTCTTGGCGCGGATGGCGGCTGCTTGCTGCTCGTTCAGGCCGTACTTGCGCATGTACGCCTCTTCATCGGCCACAAAGGCCTTGCGATTGGCCTCGTCGTTGAACGAAAAGCACATCTTGTTCAGCGCATAGCCCTTGCGGGCCTGGTCGCCGTCGAACGGCGTGGTGCCGGGAATCGGGGGCTGTTTGGAAGGCATGGTGTCTCCAGGTCTTGATGTAAGTCAGCGCAGTGTCAAGGCGCCATTGCCAAAGATGAAGGGGGAAAAGATCATCGAATGCATGAGCAAATTCGATGGATCACAGCTGGACGGGCACCTGCTGAAGCTGCTGCTGGCGGTGCTGGAGACGGGCAGCATCACGGCGGCGGCCGAGCGCCTGGGCGTCACCCAGTCGGCGGTAAGCCACCTGCTGGACAAGTTGCGTGCCATCACCGGCGACCCGTTGTTTGTGAAGCGCGGGCGCGGCATCGTGCCCACCGCCCGGGCCGAGGCGCTGGCCCAGCCTGCGCGCGACATGCTGCACCAGATGCAACTGTTTGCCCACGGGGCTGAGTTTGATTCAACAGCGTGGCAGACCGACCTGACGATTGCCGCCAACGACTTTCAGCGTGATCTGCTGCTGCCCGCCCTGGCCGCGCGCCTGCGCACTGCCGCACCGGGCGTCACCCTGCGCATCGTGCCCAGCGGCGCGCCCAGCGCCGAGTTGCTACGCTCGGACGCGTGCCAGCTCGTCATCAGCCCCCGCCCGCCGGATGGCACCGACATCGTGCAAAAGCGTTTGTTTGAAGACCAGTACCGCGTGTTCTACGACGCCAGCGTGCGCAGCGCCCCCGCCACCGAGGCCGACTACCTGGCCGCCGACCACGCCACCGTGGCGTATGAAGCGCACCGGGGACTGGACCTGGACCGCCAACTGCAGGCCCGTGGCGTGCGCCGCCGCTTCGCCGTGCGCGTGCCGGGCTTTGCGGCGCTACCCGCGTTTGTGCGCGGCACCGCGCTGCTCACCACGGCCCCGTCGCTGCTGGCCCGTACAGCCCTGGCAGGCCTGGCCAGCGCGCCCGTGCCGGTGGTGTGCCCGGCCATGCCGATGTATTTGATCTGGCATGCGCGGTATCAGCAGGATGCGGCGCACCGGTGGCTGAGGGCCGAGGTGGAGGGGGTGGTGGGGCCGGTGTTGCAGGTATCCAGTTGACGCATGGGGGTGTTGCGGCGGCTGTGGGCGCGGGCCTTCACAATCGTTGGCCAACGAATTAGTGACCTTTAGGCAGGGGAGTAGGGAGGGAATGATGAACGTCAAAAACCGAATGGCCGCAATGTTGGCCATCGCGCTGTGGGGCGCGCTACCAGTTGCGCATGCGCAAGCACCTTACAGTCTGAAAACAGTGGAATCGAACCCGGTTCCGCGCACCGAGATGCTCAACCTCTGGCGGGAGGTCGCGTTGCAGCAATGTGCCGATGCGCGAAAACGTTTCAACCTGTCGCACGACGACTGCTTGCGTGAGGTGGGCAAGCGGGCCGATGCTTGTACTGCGGCCCAGATGTCTTCGACACCGGCCATCGTGTCCAGCATGGCCGTATCCAAAGATGTGGGACGCAAATACCTGCATTGCGCAGTGCCGTTCTATTTCTGCAAAGGCGTCGAGGTCAAAACCGAAAAAGAGGTGCTTGAGCAGTGCCGCTGATAGGCCGCTGAGCGCCGCTTCAGTGACCTTCTTCGACGCGCTGGCGGTCCTTGCGCAGTGCCGTTTTCAGCAACCGCGTCGCCCGGTCCTTGAGTCCCACCGGCTTGCCCGGCCGCACCGGGTGCTTGCGTGCCTCCACACAGGCCGCCAAAAAGTCCTGCAGGATGGCCGTGTCGTCCAGCGTGTCTGAGCCCTGCTTGTGGAACTCCGGGTGCCACTGTGTGGCCGCGATGTAGCCGCGCCCGGGGGCGGGCTTGAGGCGGATGGCCTCGGGTACGCCGTCGGGTTCGCTCAGGGCTTCGACCTCAAATTCGGGTGCCACGCGCTTGATGCCCTGGTGGTGGATGCTGTTCACGCGCGCTCGGGGCGCCTCGGGGTAAAGCTGGGCCAGGCGCGAGCCGGGAACGATCTGGATGTCGTGGAAGTGCTGGTCGTAGGTGGTGGCGTTGCGGTGCTGCCGTGCGCCGGGGTGCTGGGTTTCGATGTCCTGGTACAGCGCGCCGCCAAAGGCCACGTTGATGAGCTGCAGGCCCCGGCACACGCCAAAGATGGGCTTGCCTACTTCGGCAAACGCTTTGACCAGGGCCAGGTCGTAGATGTCGCGCACGCGGTCGCCTACCCATTCTTCACGCAGAGGTTCTTCGCCATAGTTGCCGGGCCACACGTCGGCGCCGCCGTGCATCACCACGCCATCCAGCCACTCCGCATAGTGCTGCAGGGTCACGTCGCCGCGTGCGGTCTCGCCCGTGGGGCAGGGCACCATCACGACGATGGCGCCGGACGACATGATCCAGTGCGCGATGGATTGCTCGACGTACTGCAGCGTTTTGTTGGTGAACAGGGGGCGGGTGGGGTCGGCGTGCTGGAAGCAGGCGGACAGGCCGATTTTGAGGCGGGGGGCGTCGGGCATGGCGGGGTGGTGCGGTGCTGAAGGTGCGCTGGCGAGGGGGGCGCACAGGCCAGCCACGGTTGTAGCACCGCGCTGCCAGCGGCGGTGTAGGAGAGCGTCGGCTTCCGTTGCCGTGCGGCCCGGCCTACCGGCCCGCGGGGCGATGGACGTGGCGCAGCACCCGCAGGCCCAGCAGGGCCTGGTTAAGCATGAAAATGGCCTCTAGCGCTTTTTGAATAAGCGCTAGCAGCTATACAAACAATAGCGTTTAGCCCGCTCAGGCAGTGACCAGCTCCGGCGCCCGGCGGGCGGCCTCTGGTGCGGCAGGCTGGGCTTGCAAGGCGATGTCGGGGCGCGTCAGCAGCGCGTGCAGCTGCACCACCTGGCCCACCATGATGAGGGCGGGGGGCTGCACCTTCTCGGCCACGGCCAGGGCGGGCAGGGTGGCCAGGGTGGCGGCCAGGCAGCGCTCGCTGGGCAGCGTGGCGTTTTCCACCACGGCAGCGGGTGTGTCGGCGGGCAGGCCGTGGGCGATGAGCTGGCTGCAGATGGCGGGCAGGGCGCCCACACCCATGTAGATCACCACGGTTTGGCGGGGGCGGGCCAGCAGTTCCCAGTCCAGCCCCACGGTGCGGTCTTCGCGCAGGTGGCCGGTGGCAAACACCAGGGTGCAGGCGTGGTCGCGGTGCGTCAGTGGGATGCCCACCGAGGCGCCCGCGCCCTGCGCCGCCGTGATGCCCGGCACCACGTCAAAGCCAATGCCCGCTTGCGCCAGGGCCTGCACCTCTTCGCCGCCGCGCCCGAAGATGTAGCCGTCGCCGCCCTTCAGGCGCACCAGGCTGCGGCCGCTTTGGGCCAGGCGCACCATCAGTTCAATGATCTGCTCTTGCGGCAGGGTGTGGCGCGAGGACTCCTTGCCCACATAGATGCGCTCGGCTCCGGGGGCGATGCAGTCCAGCACGGCGGGGCCGACCAGGTGGTCGTACAGCACCAGGGTGGCGCTTTGCAGCGCGCGGTAGGCCTTGCGGGTGAGCAGATCCGGGTCGCCGGGGCCCGCGCCTACCAGCGTGACATGACCCGCCTGCGGGCATGGGCTTTGGGCCGCGCAGGCCCTGTCTGCGGCGGTGCCGGTCGCGTCGTTCATCGGGCTCATCGTGGATCTCGTTGTGTGATGGGAACAGGCCCGATGTTTAAACGCAATGCACCGCCCGACCTTGACTTAGTTCAAGGTCGGCGCTTGCAAGCCGCGAGACGATGCGTTCATTGGCGGTGACGACCGGCGCAGGGCAAGCACTTGTCTTGCGCATGCCACGCCGCCCACGCTCCCCACGGTGAAGACATGACACACAACCCCCTCTCCCCGCAGGCCAGCCCGGTGCGTGCGCGCCTGGGCGCCGCCTGCCTGGCTTGGTGTGCCAGCCTGGGGCTGGCGGGCATGGCTGTCGCGCAACCCGCCCCCGCTGCCCCCAGCCCCGAGCGCCAGGGCGCGCTGGTGCGCATGGTGCGGCAAGACTGCGGCTCGTGCCACGGCATGCGCCTGACGGGCGGGCTGGGCCCGGCCCTCACGCCCCAGGCGCTGGAGGGCAAGCCCCTGCTGTCCATGGCTTCCACCATCTACGGCGGCCGCCCTGGCACTCCCATGCCGGGCTGGAGCGCCATGCTCACCCAGGACGAAGCCCAGTGGGTGGCCCAGCAACTGGCCGATGGCTTTCCTGAAGAACCCCGGAGACCCGCGCGATGAACCCGATTCCCCTTCCTGCCATGCACCGGCGCGGCTGGCTGTCCTTGGCGGCCAGCGCTGCGGTGGCGGCCTCTCCCCTGTGGGCCAGTGGCTGCGCGGCCCTGGCCGATGGCGCAGCACCTGCCGCCGACACCCTGCGCGGCACGGGCGATCTGGGTGTGGTCATCCAGCGCGCACGGGGCGCCATCACGGTGGTCAACACCAGCCAGCGCACCTTGCTGGGCGAGGTGACCGGGCTGGGCGATCTGTCGCACGCCTCGGTGGTGTTCTCGCGCGATGGGCGCTATGCCTATGTGTTCGGGCGCGATGGCGGCCTCACGCAGGTGGACCTGCTGCGCGAGCGCACGGTGCACCGGGTGATGCAGGCTGGCAACTCGATTGGCGGCGCCATCAGCGCCGATGGCACGCTGGTGGCGGCACAAAACTACGTGCCCGGCGGCGTGAAGGTGTTTGACGCGAAAACGCTGGCCCTGCTGGCCGACCTGCCCGCCACCTACGGCAACGGGCAACGCTCGCGCGTGGTGGGCCTGGTGGACTTGCCTCAGCGCCGCTTTGCCTACAGCCTGTTCGATGCCGACGCCATTTGCATTGCCGACTGCGCCGACCCGGCCCACCCGCGCGTGCACACGCTCGAAGGTATTGGCCGCCAGCCGTACGACGCGCTGGTCACCCCCGACGGGCGCTACTACATCGCAGGCCTGTTTGGCGAAGACGGCCTGGCCATGGTGGACCTGTGGGAGCCCAAACCCGTGGTGCGGCGCATTCTGGCGGGCTATGGCCGGGGCCAGCAGCCTTTGCCGGTGTACAAAATGCCGCACCTGCGCGGCTGGGCCGTGGCCGGGCGCCATGCCTACCTGCCCGCCATTGGCCGCCACGAGGTGCTGGTGGTGGACACCACCACCTGGCAAGAGGTGGGCCGCATCCCGGTGGCCGGGCAACCGGTGTTCGTGATGGCCCGGCCCGATGGCCGCCAGGTGTGGGTGAACTTTGCCGTGCCCGATTACGACCAAGTGCAGGTCATCGACACCCCCAGCCAGCGCGTGGTGGACACGCTGCGCCCCGGCAAGGCGGTGCTGCACATGGAGTTCACGCCGCGCGGCGACGCGGTGTGGATCAGCTGCCGCGACGACCACCTGGTGCGCGTCATCGACACCGCTACGCGCCAGACCCTGGCCACGCTGGCGGTGGATGCGCCCAGTGGCATCTTCTTCACGGCGCGCGCGCAGCGCATGGGGTTCTGACATGCAAGCCGTGCCCGACCCTGCTGTGCCGTCCCAGGGCAGCCCCAGCCCCAGTTCCAGCTCCCATCCCAGCCCCGCACAGCGGCTGTCGCTGCTCAACGCCTGGCAGCGTGGCTTTCCGCTGTGCGATGAACCGTTTGCCGTGGTGGGCGCGGCCCTCGGCATGCCCAGCGCCCAGGTGCTGCAGGCCTACCGCCAACTCGCGCAAGAGGGCGCCCTCAGCCGCATTGGCGCCGTGTTTGCGCCGGGCAGCGGCGGTGCCTCGGTGCTGGCCGCCATGGCCGTGCCGCCCGACCGGCTGGAGACCGTGGCCGCCGTGGTCTCGGCGCACCCTGGCGTCAACCACAACTACGAGCGCGAAAACACCTACAACCTGTGGTTTGTGCTGACCGGCGCCAGTGAGGTTCAGGTAGAGCAGGCGATGGTGGCGCTGGAAGCTGCCACGGGCCTGAGCGCACTGCGCCTGCCCATGCTGCAGCCCTACCGCATTGACCTGGCCTTTGACTTGGCGGCTGGCTTGACAGCGGGGACGTGCATTGGCTCCGTCGCTGTGGGCTCCGCTGCGCTGCCCGCCTCACAAGCCCCCCATGGCCCGCGCGCTGCGGCCACGGCGGTGTTGGCCGATGCCGATTGGCCCCTGGCCGCGCTGGCCGAGGCGGGTTTGCCCCTGGTGGAGCAGCCATACGCCGCATGGGCACAGGCCCTGGGCACCACCGCCGCACAGGTGCAGGCGCGCCTGCAGCAGTGGGTGCACACCGGCGTGCTCAGCCGCTTCGGCGTGGTGGTGCGGCACCACGAACTGGGCTTTGCCGCCAACGCCATGACGGTGCTGGACGTGCCCGATGCCCAGGTCGATGCCGCAGGCCGCGCCCTGGCCGCCCAGCCGGGGGTGACCCTTGCCTACCGCCGTGCCCGTGCCACGGGCTGGCCGTACAACCTGTATTTCATGGTGCATGGCGCCCACCGCCAGGCGGTGGAGCAGGTGCTGGCCAGCGCGCTGGAGCGCAGTGGGCTGGCCGCTGTGCCGCGCGCGGTGCTGTTCTCGCGCCGCCGCTTCAAGCAAACGGGGGGGCGCCGCTTTGGGTCTGCCACCCCGGTGGCGCCGCAGGGGGTTGTGCAGGAGGTGGCCGATGCCGTCCATTGACGACCTGCGTTTGATGGCCTACTTGCACGGCGGCTTTCCGCTGGTGGACGAGCCCTATGCCGCCGTGGCGCAGGCCCTGGGCACCACCGAGCAGGATGTGCTGCAGCGTCTGCAGCGTTTGCTGGGTGATGGTTACCTCAGCCGCTTTGGCCCGCTGTTCCAGATCGAACGCGCAGGCGGGCAGTTTGTGCTGGCCGCTTTGTCGGCCCCCGAGGCGCAGTTTGACGCCGTGGCCGCACAGGTCAACGCTCTGCCCGAGGTGGCCCACAACTACCGGCGCGAGCATGCCCTGAACATGTGGTTTGTGGTGGCAGCCGAGTCGCCCGCGCTGGCCCGCGAGGTGCTGCAGCGCATTGAAGACACCACGGGCTTGAAGGTCCACGCCTTTCCCAAAGAGCGTGAATACCGTGTGGAGCTGCGCCTGCCGCTGCTGCCGCCCGGTGAAGCGCTGCCAACACCGCTGGAGGTGCCCCATGGCGCTGGATGCGTTTGACCGGGCGCTGATTGCCGCCACCCAGGCTGGCCTGCCCCTGGTGCCTCGCCCCTACGACGCTGTGGGCGCTGCCCTGGGCGTGAGCGGTGAGCGCGTGCGCCAGCGGCTGGGTGAGCTATTGCACACCGGTCTGGTGCGCCGCATCGGTGCTGTGCCCCACCACTACAAGCTGGGCTTTACCGCCAACGGCATGAGTGTGTGGGACGTGGCCGATGAGCAGGTGGACGCGCTGGCCCAGCAGGTGGCGCTGCTGCCGGGTGTGAGCCACTGCTACTTGCGCCCTCGCAGCCTGCCCGTGTGGCCCTACAACCTGTTCGCCATGCTGCATGGGCGCAGCCGCGATGAAGTGGCCGAGCAGGCCGCCCACCTTGCCCAGCTGCTGGGGCCGCACTGCCGCCAGCACGACATTCTGTATTCCAGTGCAGTGCTCAAGAAGACAGGCCTGCGCCTGAAGGAAGACTAACCATGTTTCGCATCAGCCAATACATGCGCGAGCTGGCCCAGGCCGAAGCCACGGGCCAATACCCTGTGCCCTCTTTGCGCCGGGGTACGCAAGGCCGCAAGGCCCCCGGCCCGGTGGTCATCTGGAACCTGATCCGCCGCTGCAACCTCACCTGCAAGCACTGCTACGCCCTGTCGGCCGACCACGACTACGCGGGCGAGCTGAGCACCGAGGAGGTGTTCACCGTGATGGACGATTTGCGCGCCTACAGCGTGCCGGTGCTGATCCTCTCGGGCGGCGAGCCACTGATGCGCCCAGACCTGTTCGACATTGCGGCGCGTGCGCGCGCCATGGGTTTTTATGTGGGCCTGTCGACCAATGGCACGCTCATCGACGAGCCCATGGCCGACCGCGTGGCCGCCGCAGGCTTTGACTATGTGGGCATCAGCCTCGATGGCCTCAAGCCCACGCACGACAAGTTCCGCCGCCTCGACGGTGCGTTTGACCGCAGCCTGGCCGCCGTGCGCCACCTGGACGCACGCGGCGTGAAGGTGGGCCTGCGCTTCACGATGACGTCGATGAATGCGCACGACCTGCCTGCCTTGCTGGCGCTGATGCGCGAGGAGGGCGCGCAGAAGTTCTACTTCTCGCACCTCAACTACGCGGGGCGCGGCAACATCCACCGGAGCAAGGACGCGCACTTCACCGCCACGCGCGAGGCGCTGGACCTGCTGTTTGAGCGCGCCTGGCAAGCCGCGCTGGACGGGCGCGACGAAGACTACGTGACCGGCAACAACGACGCCGACGGTGCCTATCTGCTGCAGTGGGTGCAGCGGCGCATGCCGCGCTGGCAGGCCCCCTTGCGCGAGCGCCTGCAGGCCTGGGGCGGTAATGCCAGCGGGGTCAACGTGGCCAACATCGACAACCTGGGCCATGTGCACCCCGACACCATGTGGTGGCACCACGACCTGGGCAGCGTGCGCGAGCGGCCGTTTTCTGCCATATGGGCGGACACCAGCGATCCGCTGATGGCGGGCCTCAAGGCCCACCCACGGCCGGTGGAAGGGCGTTGCGCGGCGTGCCAATACTTCAGCCTGTGTGGCGGCAACACCCGGGTGCGTGCGCAGCAGCTCACCGGCAATGCCTGGGCGCCTGACCCCGGCTGCTACCTGAGCGATGAAGAGACCGGCACCGAGCACCTGGCCGTGGCTGTGCCAGTGGCCCAGCACCCCGTGCATTTCATGGAGGTGAGCCATGCGCAGTGACCACTTGGCCCGCACCGCGCGCTGGATCGCGCTGTGCCTTGCCGCCGCCACGGGCGTGTGGGCAGCCGCTGGTGCTGCATGGGCGCAAGCCCCCGCGCCCAGCGCTAACGCGGTTGCTACGGCCGCTACGGCCAATCTGCCCAATGCACCGGCCCTGTACCAGCAGCACTGCGCTGTGTGCCACGCCCCGCAACGCACGGGTGCCATGGGCCCAGCCCTGCTGCCCGAGAGCCTGGAGCGCGTGCGCCCGGCCGAGGTGCTGCGCGTCATCGGCCAGGGCCGCCCCGCCACGCAGATGCCCGCGTTTGCCGCCACGCTGAGCGCCGCCGAAATCCAGGCACTGGCGCAGTGGGTGCGCAGCCCAGCGCCCGTTGCGCCCACCTGGGGCGACGAGGACATCCGTGCGTCCCGCGTGGTCACCCCCGCGCCAGCCGATGAGCCCGCCAAGCCGGTGTGGTCTGCCGACCCCATGAACCTGTTTGTGGTGGTGGAAGGGGGCGACCACCATGTGTCGGTGCTTGATGGCGACAAGCTCGAAGTCATCACCCGCTTTGCCAGCCGCTACGCCCTGCACGGCGGCCCCAAGTTCACGCCCGATGGGCGCTATGTGTTCTTTGGCTCGCGCGATGGCTGGATCACCAAGTACGACCTGTGGCGCTTGCGCGTGGTGGCCGAGGTGCGTGCGGGCCTGAACATGCGCAACGTGGCCGTGAGCGGCGACGGGCGCTGGGTGATGGCCGCCAACTACCTGCCGCGCAATGTGGTGCTGTTCGATGCCGACCTGAACCTGGTGCGTAACTACCCCGCCACCACGCTGGACGGCAAGCAGGCATCGCGCGTGTCGGCGGTGTACGACGCCACGCCGCGCCGCAGCTTTGTGGTGGCCCTCAAGGACGTGCCCGAGCTGTGGGAGATTTCGTACGACCCGGCGGCCGCACCCATCCACGACGGCTATGTGCATGACTACCGCATGGGCGAGTCGATTGCCAAGCCGGGCTTCCAAGGCGTGCGGCGCACGGCGCTGGAGGAGCCGCTGGACGACTTCTTCTTTGACCAGACCTACACCTACGTGCTGGGCGCCACGCGCCCACGGCAGGCGGAAGGCGCTGGCGCTTCAAGCAAGCCTGATGCAGCAGCCCCAGCGGCGGCGGCCCCTGGTGCCACCGCCCAGGTGGTGAACCTGGACATCCGTCGCAAGGTGGCCGACCTGCCCATTGCCGGCATGCCGCACCTGGGCTCGGGCATCACCTTTGCCTGGAACGGCACCACCGTGCTGGCCAGCCCCAACCTGCAAGGGGGCGCCATCGACGTGGTGGACATGAAGACCTGGAAGCCTGTGCGCACCATTGCCACGCCCGGCCCCGGCTTCTTCATGCGCAGCCATGAGAAGACGCCCTATGCCTGGACCGATTCCATGATGAGCCCCAGCGCAAAAGACACGCTCACCATCATCGACAAGCGCACGCTGGCAGTGGTGGCCCAGGTGCGGGAGCCGGGCAAGACGCTGGCGCACATCGAGTTCACCAAGGACGGTCGCTACGCCCTGGCCAGCGTGTGGGAGATGGACGGCGCCGTGGTGGTGTACGACGCGCAGACCTTCAAGGAAATCAAGCGCCTGCCCATGAGCAAGCCCGTGGGCAAATACAACGTGTGGAACAAGATTTCGCGCAGTGAAGGGACGTCGCACTGAAGCGGCGAAAAAAACTCAGCGAAGTGTTCCTTGCCAAAAAAGTCTGAGACCGCCAAGCGGGTGGGGTAGAGCGGGCGATCTGTCGCTGAGAGAGTCTGAGGCAGCGCGAAGGTCCGCTTCAGGCTCATGCGCAACGCATTCGCGAATTAGTACTATCGGCCAGGAGCAGCCGTTCACTGCAAATGGAAGCGGACGTTCAAGGAAGGGTTAGACGGCGCGAAGTCTGAGTGAGCCGACATGTCTAGGCAGAAGAGAACGTTGGGCCTCGTGCAAGGCAATCACCCGGCCTTTGAAGCCGTAGAGAAGTAGAGACCGCCGGACCCATGAAACCGCTGGCCATCAACTAGGTAGCCAAGCGCTCCAGGATCGCTAACGCCGAGTTCAAACTGCTCTTTGGATATGCCGTAGTAGTTTGCGTGCTCGGCCGGGCCCATATTGAAAGGAATGCCGACCAAGTAGGCGCCAGTGTCTTCATCAATGGCGATGTCAAAGTGCTTCTCTCGGTTGAATGCCTTGATGGTGATCTTCATGGGCAGTGAGCGTTGGTTTCGCCGCCTAACGCTGGAATTCAGCCGACCAGCCAGCGCAGCTGGCGCAGGTCGGCTGCAATGAAAGGTTGAACGTCATGCACGCGCGCCCTTCTGCTGATTACGACTTGCGAAGTACTCAGCCTTCGTTGAAATGCACTGTTGGCAATACTTGACGCGATAAACCCCAGCCGGGAGCAGAGGCATCAAGGGCGCGCGCGGAAAAACGCGCCGCATCTCGGATGTATTCATGAAGCTATGTCCTTCTGGTGAATCCGAGAAGCCAGCCATCAAGGGGGCTTCATGCGCCGGGCACACATCTAGCGCAGACGCTCGTTCATCCGAACGCATGGCCATCTCGGGATGCTCTGTTACGAACTTTTCCCATGACTTTTCCTGCCAGAACTTCATTGGATCAGCCGCACCGGCTTCCAGGAACTTGCGGTAGTCCTGCTCTCCCAGAAATGCTTTAAGGCAGGCTCGTAGCGCAGCCGCA
The DNA here is from genome assembly GCF_002754495.1 of Acidovorax sp. 62. Classification (NCBI taxonomy): domain Bacteria; kingdom Pseudomonadati; phylum Pseudomonadota; class Betaproteobacteria; order Burkholderiales; family Comamonadaceae; genus Acidovorax; species Acidovorax sp. 62. Next base: position 3,637,698 of record NZ_PEFJ01000001.1, on the reverse strand, counting down.
CTGACGTTGCTCATGACGTTCAACGTGACGTATCCCGCAAAACCTGCGGGATAAACTGGACCGTGCGGGATATTCTGGACACTGATTTCTCCTGGAGGTGGCTTGCAGCTTAGGTTGGCAAGGGACGACCTGTTTAAACGTCCAGGTATAAAAATTCCATGAAACCCGGCAGACGTCAACTCAGCAAACTATAGCTCGCGAGTCGGCAAGCACCGAGATTTCCAACAGTAGCGTGCAGCAAGTCAAAGGCAGCTTCTGGGTAACGCTTCTGAAAGTCGGCTCAGGGCCCTGAGCTGCCCTTCAGTACAGACATTCAAAACGATCCTTTGCTGACCAACAGTCCATATTGCTGCCCAGCTCCGCATGCACGCTTTGGTGTTTCTAACCAATTCCTGTGGCTCAGTGCGATCTATATTACGTTGGCTTTCCAAGGAGAACGTATGGCCAATCGCGCCTACCTAATGAACCACACGTATGTTGTAGCAACAACCTCCTCGGATGCGGAAGAGAGTTGTCTTCTAGGTGCCAACTACCAAGTCCCCGTCCTTTGGATTGCACTTTTTGAGCCAACCGACCTGATGTTTATGCCAGTTCCATGCACCAACGACAACGGTGATGAGCGAATCGAACTGATCCCCACACTATTCGCTCCAGCGAGCAAGGCAAAGAGCACTTACGCGGCCCGGAGAACCTCTCTAGCAAGGGCATTAGGCCCCGAAAGCGCTGACCCCATTGCCGAATGGGAAGAATTTCTGTCCACGCACATCCCTGCTGCATCGCTACAAGTGGATGTCGGAGAGCTTTGGATGATGTATGAAAACCCGACTGACTGCGAGTTGGATCTTCGGGATTGGTTAACTGGTGTTGTCAATCAATCAGGAGTCGGCTGGGCGAATCTATGTTCTCAAGCCAAGTTGGACGACCCTGAGGTGAAGCGCTACGGACTCCGTGGATTTCCGTGGCATTCAGCAGTCAAGTGGGCCTAGTCACGCACGCCACGGCCAACCAGTTGGCTGAGATTCAACGTTGAGCATCCGCTTTCGTCTCTCGCGACAGACCGCTCCTGGGCGATAGTGCGCGTTCGTCGTAGATGCGTGGATGACTGCAACCGCTGCATAGTGTTTTTACCACCGAGCCATGTGTCTCAGACGCTATTGCCCGCGAACACGAAGCGGTGATGGCTGGGTGCTGCGTCGCAGGCAGTACGCGCCGTACGACCAGACGCAGCAACGACGCCTGAAGAGTTTTGTCAGCCGCTTTAAAGCGGCCTACACCGCCTCTCTGGCGCCGTTGCTCCCTCTTGTCGCACTTGCTGATACGGCCCGCATCGGCTTACAAATCCAGCACCAGCAGCTTGCTGCGCGCGCGGGAGCAGCAGGGCAGGAATTGCTCGTGGCTGGCGCGCTCTTCTTCGGTCAGGTACATGTCGCGGTGCTCCACCTCGCCCTCCAGCACGCGGGTGATGCAGGTGCCGCACACCCCTTGTTCGCACGCGGTCATGATGTCCACGCCGTGCACGCGCAGGGCGTGCACCACCGAGGTGTCTTTTGCCACGGTGTAGGTCTTCCCGGTGCTGGCCAGGCGCACTTCAAAGGTTTGGTCTGCCGACGTGTCTTGCTCGGGGGCGGCAAAGTATTCGAGGTGGATGTGGTCTTGCGGCCATGCCAGGTTCTTGGCGGTGTTGACCACATGTTCGATGAATCCTGGTGGGCCGCACACATACAGGCGCGTGCCCGCCGGTGCATCGGCCAGCAGGGCCAGGGCGTCCAGCCTGTGCCCGCCACTGTCGGCGTAAAAGTGCACGTGCGGCGCCATGGGCGATGCCGCCAGTTCGTTGGCAAAAGCCGTGCGCTTGGGCGAACGGGTGCAGTAGTGCAGCGCATAGCTGGCCCCGGTGCGCTGCAGCCGGTCTGCCATGCACATCAGGGGGGTGACGCCAATGCCGCCCGCCACCAGCAGCGTGTGCGGCGCGGGGTGCAGCGCAAACAGGTTGCGGGGTGTGCTGATGGTGATGAGGTCGCCCTCGTGCACGGCATCGTGCATGCCCACCGAGCCGCCGCGCGAGGCGGCGTCGCGCAGCACGGCAATGCGGTAGCGGTGCTGCTCGTGCGATGCGTTGCACAGCGAATACTGCCGCACCAGGCCGCCCGCGTTGGCGGGCAGGTGCACATCGATGTGCGAGCCTGCGCTGAACGGCGGCAGCGGTGCGCCGTCGGCGCGGGCCAGCTCAAAGCTGGTGATGCCTTCGGCCTCGGCCTGCTTTTGGGTGACGCGAACGAGCAAGGTTTCCTGGGCGGTCATGCGGTTTCCTTGAAGGTCTGCTCGGCGGCGAGCAAGCGGTCCAGAATGCGGCGCGACTGCACACCGCCCGAGTCGATGTTGAGCATGAGCAGCTTGCGGTCAGGGTAGCGCAACAGGTTCTCTTGCTGCAGCTCCAGCATCTCCTGGTCCTCGGCAAAGATTTTGCCTTGGCCGTCGCGAATCTGGGTCGTCAGCGACGGGTCTTGCGGCTTGAAGTTGCGCGCCATGCCCCAGAAGTAGTGGATCGAGGTTTCGGTCTCGGGCGTGATGAAGTCCACCACGATGCTGGACGCCTTTTTGTCAGCGGGCGCCTCGTAGCCGCCATGGCCTGCCAGTGCCACGCCCACCTCGATCAGCACGTGGCTGGGCGGCGTGAAGTGGCAGATCTGCCAGCGGTCCACGGGTTGGTCGTCGGGCAGGCCATTCATGCGCAAGGCCATCTTCCAGAATGGTGGGGCTTCAATGCCTTCCATGAAGCGGCTGGTGATCACCTCGTCGCCCTCCACGCGGGTCTTGCAGGGCACCTCGTCAATTTCCTTTTGGCCGATGCTGGTGGAGTGCACATAGGTCTCGTGCGTCAGGTCCATCAGGTTGTCGATCATCAGGCGGTAGTCGCAGGCAATGTGGTACAGCCCGCCGCCGTAGGCCCATGCGGGGTTGTTGGCCCAGGGCAGGTGGTGGATGGTGGCCGGGTCGGCCAGTGCGGCATCGCCCGGCCACACCCAGATGAAGCCATAGCGCTCGACCACCGCAAAGCTGCGCGCCTTGGGAAAGGCCTGCACCCGCTGGCCGGGCATGGAGACCGACTTGCCCGTGCAGTCCACCCTGAGGCCGTGGTAGCCGCACTGCAGGTGGCCATCGCACACCTTGCCCAGCGATAGGGGGGCACCCCGGTGGGGGCAAAAATCGTCCAGCGCCGCGACCTGGTCGGGGGCAGGGCGGTAGAGCACCATCTTTTCGCCGCAAATGGTGCGGCCCAGGGGTTTGTCGGCGATCTCGTCGGGCGTGCAGGCCACGTACCAGGCGTTTTTGGGGAACATCGTGTTTGTCTCCTTGTTCGGGGGGCGGGGCCTGCGGTCTGAATGCCGCTTTCGCCCAAGGCGAAAGGCCCTGTGTCAGCGATGGCATTGTGCAAAGCGTTGGATTTTATGTATACAGAAAAATACGATCTGGCTGTTATTGCAATTTGGCATACATCGTAAGTTGTTGTTTTGCATGTATTTCAAAGTGCGGCGAGATGTTTTTGGATGGGTTTGTGTATACATTGATGGCGTTCAGTGCGACTTTGTATGCAAACCCCCATGAATCCATCAGACCTTTCCTCTGCACACCCTTCGACAGACGCTGGGGCCTCGCAGGCGGTGCGTGCGCAACTGCGGTTGCGCAAAATGATCTTGGCGGGGGACCTGCCCGGAGGCGCCCGCATTGCAGAGCTGGCGCTGGTGGAGAGGCTGGGGGTGTCGCGCACCCCCATCCGTGAGGCCCTGCTGCGCCTGGAGCAAGAAGGCCTGCTGCATGGCCTGCCCAGCGGGGGCTATGCGGTGCGCACGTTTTCAGAGGCCGATGTGGCCGATGCCATTGAGCTGCGCGGCACCATGGAGGGTTTGGCTGCGCGCTTGGCGGCCGAGCGCGGGGCCGATGCGTTGCTGCTGGTCCAGGCCACACAGTGCCTGGACGCCATTGACCAAGTGCTGCAACCGCAGGCATTGGACGACGATGGGTTTGCCCGCTATGTGACGCTGAACGCGCAGTTTCACCACCTGCTGGCCCGCATGGTGGGCAGTGACCTGGTGGTGCGCGAGCTAGAGCGCATCAAAAGCCTGCCGTTTGCCTCGCCCTCGGCCTTTGTGGTGGTGCAGACCCATTCCAACGCTTCCCGCGACATGCTGGTGATTGCCCAAGACCACCACCGCCAGGTGCTGGACGCCATTGAGCGGCGCGAAGGCGCACGCGCAGAGGCCATCATGCGAGAGCACTCGCGCATCACCCGGCGCAACCTGCTGGCGGCCGTGCAAAGCCCCCACCTCAATGGCCTGCCCGGTGTGAACCTGATCCGCGAGCGCGCCGCAGCCGTGGCGATGCCTTGACCATGTAGCGTGGCAAGCTATCGCCGAGATGGCAGCTATTGCATTTGGCGATAACTAAAAGTTGGAAACCTCGCTTGTGCAATAGCTGGACTGGTTTCACACTGCGGCCTGCATTTTTCTGTATACAACGATTATTTCCACAGGAGACAACGATGCAAAAACGCACTCTTTTGCGTGCCTCGGCTGCGGGCGCCCTGATCATGGGCGCTGGCATGCCGGGCGCCTGGGCCCAAGATGGCACGTTCAAGATCGGCCTGATCCTGCCCATGACCGGCCAACAAGCCACCACCGGCCGGCAGATCGAAGCCGCGGCGCGCCTGTACATGGCCCAGAACGGCGACATGGTGGGTGGCAAGAAGGTGCAGCTCATCATCAAGGACGACACCAGTCTTCCTGATGTAACCCGCCGCCTGGCCCAGGAGCTGGTCGTCAACGAAAAGGTCAACGTGCTCGCCGGCATGGGCATCACGCCCTCGGCCATGGCCACCGCCCCGCTGGCCACGCAGTCCAAGACCCCCCTGGTGGTGATGGCTGCCGCCACGTCCAGCATCACCGAGGCATCACCGTATGTGGTGCGCACCAGCTTCACGCTGCCCCAGGTGTCCGTGGCCCTGGCCGACTGGGCACCCAAGAACGGCATCAAGAAGGTTGTGACCCTGGTCAGCGATTACGGCCCGGGCATCGATGCAGAAAAGTATTTCAACCAGCGCCTGACCTTCAACGGTGGCCAGGTGACCGAAGCCCTGCGTGTGCCACTGCGCAACCCTGACTTCGCTCCCTTCCTGCAGAAGGTGCGCGACGCCAAGCCCGATGCGCTGTTCGTCTTCGTGCCCTCGGGCGCGGGTGCAGCCGTGATGAAGCAGTTCCTGGAGCGCGGCATGGACAAGGCTGGCATCAAGCTGATTGCCACTGGCGACGTGACCGATGACGACCAGCTCAACGACATGGGCGACGGCGCGCTGGGCGTTGTCACCTCGCACCACTACTCGGCTGCGCACCCTTCGCCGCTGAACAAGAAGTTTGTCGAGGCCTTCGAGAAAGCCAACAAGGGCCTGCGTCCCAACTTCATGGCCGTGGGCGGTTATGACGGCATGCGCGTGATCTATGAAGCGCTCAAGACCACCAAGGGCGCGGGCGGCGGCGATGCGCTGCTGGCCGCCATGAAGGGCCAGATCTTCGAGAGCCCACGCGGCCCTGTGTTCATCGACGCGCAGACCCGCGACATCGTGCAGAACGTGTACCTGCGCAAGGTGGAGAGGGTGAACGGTCAGCTTTTCAATGTGGAATTCGACGTCATCAAGGACGTGAAGGACCCCGGAAAAACGAAGTAACCCCCTGAGGCGCTGCGCGCCTTCCCCCTACAGGGGGACGCCGCCAGTGCGGCGGGGCGGCCCTTGCACGGCGGCTCTCGCCTGGGGCGCGCCGGTTGCGAGGGGCGGTGGCCTTCCTCCATCCGTTCGGGCTGAGCCTGTCGAAGCCGGGGCGTGCAGGTTGAGCGCTCAGCCTTGGTGATTCGCCCCAATTCCACAGCCCTGGGCACTGTGGGCCTTTTTTGTCTTCAGTGAAGTGATTTCATGCTGACCATTCTTTTTGACGGCGTTGCCTACGGCATGCTGCTGTTCATCCTGGCGGTGGGGTTGGCCGTGACCATGGGGCTGATGAATTTCATCAACCTTGCGCACGGCGCCTTTGCCATGGCGGGGGGCTACATCACCGTGTTGCTCATGCAGCGCCTGGACGTGCCCTTCCTGGTCTGCCTGCCGCTGGCCTTTTTGGGCTCGGCGTTGCTGGGCGGCGTGCTGGAGCGTACGTTGTACCGGCCGCTCTACCACAAGGCCCACCTGGACCAGGTGCTGTTTTCCATCGGCCTGGTGTTCATGGCGGTGGCCAGCGTGGACTACTTTGTGGGCTCCACGCAGCAGATCATGCAGCTGCCCGAATGGCTCAAGGGCCGCACCGAGATTGGCGAGGGTGCGCTGATGCTGGGCATGGGCCACTACCGGCTGTTCATCATCGCGGTGTGTGCGGCGCTCACCATCGCACTGCAGTACGTGTTGACCAAGACCCGCTTCGGCAGCCGCCTGCGTGCCAGCGTGGACGACCAGCGCGTGGCCGCTGGCATGGGCATCAACGTGAACATCGTGTTTTTGTCCACCTTCGCTTTCGGGTCCGGCCTCGCTGGCCTGGGCGGTGCGCTGGGCGCTGAAGTGCTGGGGCTCGACCCGAGCTTTCCGCTCAAGTTCATGATCTATTTTCTGATCGTGGTGGCGGTGGGCGGCACCTCGTCCATCACCGGCCCGCTGCTGGCTGCGCTGCTGCTGGGCATTGCCGACGTGGCGGGCAAGTACTACATCCCCAAGCTGGGCGCTTTCATTGTGTACAGCCTCATGATCCTGATCCTCATCTGGCGCCCCCAAGGCCTCTTTGTGCGCAAGGGGGGCAAATAGATGAAGCACCCCCTGAGCCGCTTCGCGTCTTCCCCCTCTCCTGTGGGAGGAGGACGCACCCGGTGGCCTGGCAAAGCCAGTTCCACGGGTGCACTGGCGTATTCGCCCTCTTCGTCGGACTCCGAGCAATGAATCCCGCAACATCCCCCTCCACCGCAGAGTCGTTGCTGCGCGCCCGCCGCTTTCGTTGGTGGGAGCCTGTGCTGTGGCTGCTGGCCTTTGTGGCGCCGCTGGCCCTGCCCAGCCACGCGCTCATCATCAACGAGATCGCCATCGTCGCGCTGTTTGCCCTGTCGCTGGACCTGATCCTGGGCTACACCGGCATCGTCTCGTTGGGCCACGCCGCCTTCTTTGGTTTGGGTGGCTACGCGGCGGCGCTGTTTGCCAAGCATGTGATGCCTGACCCGTTGGTGGGCCTGGCCGTGGGCATTGCTGCGGCTACGGTGCTGGGCGCCGTGGCGTCGCTCACTATCCTGCGCGGCACCGATCTCACGCGCCTCATGGTCACGCTGGGCGTGGGTTTGGTGATGCTGGAGCTGGCCAACAAGCTCGACTGGCTGACTGGTGGTGCCGACGGCCTGCAGGGTGTGGTGCTGGGGCCTGTGCTGGGCCAGTTCGAGTTCGACCTGTACGGCCGCACGGCCGCGTGGTATTCGCTCACCGTGCTGCTGGTGTTCTTCCTCATCGCGCGGCGCATCGTGCAATCGCCGTTCGGGGCCACGCTCAAGGCCATCCGCGACAACCGGCTGCGCGCCATGGCCATCGGTATCCCGGTGACTGCAAAGCTCGCGCAGGTGTACACGCTGGCCGCTGCGCTGGCTGGGGCTGCGGGCGCGCTGCTCACGCAGACCACGGGCTTTGCCTCACTTGACCTGTTCGAGTTCCACCGCTCGGCCGACGTCATGCTGATCCTGGTGATCGGCGGCGTGGGCTGGCTCTATGGCGGCATCCTGGGTGCCATCGGCTTCAAGCTGCTGCAGGACGTGATCTCGTCCATCACGCCGCAGTACTGGACCTTCTGGATCGGCCTGTTCCTGGTGGTGCTGGTGCTGGTGGGGCGTGACCGCCTGTTCCGTCCCTGGACCTGGTTTGGCGCCGGCCGCAAGGCCGGGGCTGCCTCCAAAGCGGGAGGCCACTGACATGAACACCACCACCTCCAACACCGTGCTCGCGGCCCAGGGCCTGGTCAAGCGTTTTGGCGGCATCACGGCCACCAACAACGTCACGCTGAACCTGCAAAAGGGAGCGCGCCATGCGCTCATTGGCCCCAACGGCGCGGGCAAGACCACGCTCATCAACCTGCTGACCGGCGTGCTGGAGCCCACCGAAGGCTCTATCACCCTCGAAGGCCAGGACATCACCCGCCTGGCGCCGCACCAGCGTGTGCAGCGCGGCATGGTGCGCACCTTCCAGATCAACCAACTGTTCGACACCCTCACGCCACTGGAGACACTGGCGCTGACTGTGTCGCAACAGCAAGGCCTGGGCGGCAAGTGGTGGCAGCCGCTGGGTGCGCGCAAGGCCGTCACCGAGCGCTGCGAGCAGCTGCTGGAGCAGTTCCACCTCACCTCGGTGATGGCCGAGGAAACGCGCGTGCTGGCCTACGGCAAGCGCCGCCTGCTGGAAATAGCGATTGCGCTGGCCTGCGAGCCACGCGTGCTGCTGCTCGACGAACCCGTGGCCGGTGTGCCCGCCGGCGAGCGTGAAGAACTGCTGCAGACCGTGGCGGCCCTGCCCGCCGATGTGTCAGTGCTGTTGATCGAACACGATATGGACCTGGTTTTCAGCTTCGCCAACCGCATGACGGTGCTGGTCAACGGCACGGTGCTCACCGAGGGCGACCCGGACACTATTGCCAACGACGCGCAGGTGAAGGCCGTGTACCTTGGCCATGGGGAGGATGCGCATGTCTAAGACAGAACTCCTGCGCATCGAGGGCCTGAGCGCAGGCTACGGCGAAGCCGTGGTGCTGCAAGGCGTGTCACTGGCCCTGCACGAAGGCGACACGTTGGCCCTGCTGGGGCGCAACGGCACGGGAAAGACCACGCTCATCAACACGCTGGCCGGTGCCACGCGCCAGCACGCGGGCAGCGTGACCCTGGGCGGCATTGCGCTGCACAAGTTGGCGTCCCACGAACGTGCGGCCGCCGGCATCGGCTGGGTGCCGCAAGAGCGCAACATCTTCAAGTCGCTCACCGTGCACGAGAACCTCACAGCCGTGGCACGCCCGGGCCGCAAAGGCTCGACTGCACGGCAGTGGACGCCCGAGCGCGTGTACGAAATGTTCCCGCGCCTGGCCGAGCGCAAGACCAACCTGGGCACGCAGCTGTCGGGCGGCGAGCAGCAGATGCTGGCCGTGGGCCGCGCGCTGGTGCTCAACCCACGCCTGCTGTTGCTCGACGAGCCGCTCGAGGGCCTCGCGCCCATCATCGTGGAAGAGCTGCTGCGCGCCATCCGCCGCATCACGCGCGAAGAGGGCCTGTCGGCCATCATCGTGGAGCAGCATCCGCAGGCCATCCTGGCCATCTCCGACCGCGCTGCGGTGCTGGACCGGGGCACGGTAGTGCACACCGGGGCGGCCGACGACTTGAGTGCGCAGCCCGAGTTGCTGGCGCGCTTGCTGGGTGTGGCAAGGTAACGGCACGCCATGACGATCCCACGCAGAACCTGCCTGGCCGCACTGGCTGTTTCGCTGGCTTCGGATGCGCGCGCCCAGGCTCCGTTTCCCTCACGTCCGATCCGCATCGTGGTGCCCAATGCCGCAGGCGGTGCGGCAGACATCACGGCGCGCACCGTGGCGCAAAAGATGGCGGGCCCGCTGGGGCAAAGCATCGTGATCGAGAACAAGCCCAGCGCGGGCGGCGTGGTGGCCGGAGACCTGGTGGCCCGTGCCGAGCCCGACGGGTACACCCTGCTGTTGGTGAGCAGCGGCACGGCCGTGAGTGCGGCGCTGTTCCATACCCTGCCCTTCGATACCCTCAAGGACTTTGCGCCAGTGTCGTTGCTGGCCACTTTTGATCTGGCGCTGGTGGTGCGTGAAGGCAGCGCCTTCAAGACCCTGGCCGATCTGCTGGCCTATGGCCGTGCCCACCCGGGCAAGCTCAACCTGGGCACCCCGCAGATTGGCACCACGCAGCACCTGGCGGCGGAGCTGTTCAAAGCCACCGCCGGGCTGGATGCGCAGATCGTGCCGTTCAACGGAACCCCTGGCGTCATCACCGCTGTGCGGGGTGGCGAGGTGGACGTGATGGTGGACATTCTGGGGGGCTTGATGCCGCAAATTGGTGCCAAGGCACTGCGGCCTTTGGCTGTGCTGGGGGCGCAGCGTGCGGCGCAACTGCCCGAGGTGCCCACGGTGCGTGAAAGCGGTGGTGCTTTTGCCTCCTTCAATGTGACCTCCTGGAATGGGCTGGCCGTGCCCTCCAGAACCCCTGCTGCCGTGGTGGAGCGGCTGTCGCGCGAAGTCAACGCCGCGCTGGCGCAACCTGACGTGAAGAAGCGCCTGCTGGAGCTGAACCTGAATGCGCAGGGCAGCACACCCGCCCAGGCGGGGGAGCACTTGGCTGCCGATATTCGCCGCTGGAGCGACGTCATCGCCCGTGCGCGCATTGCCCGCCAATGAGCGGGTTGAGCGCTTGAAAAGCCACCAAATCGAACCTTTGCCATGGTCAATGCATGTCGTGGGGCCCAGGCCGTGATGGCCTGGTTCGTTTTTCGCGCGCCGCATACCGCAGGTGCCTTCAGGCCAACGGAGGATCTTTGGCGTGCTTGATATTTTGTCCATCACGGGCCCCATCTACCTGATCATTGCCCTGGGCTATGGCGTGACGCGCTGGGGCTTGTTTGCCAAGGCCGACATGCGTGTCTTTGGCAAATTTGTCATGCACCTGGCCTTGCCTGCCATGCTGTTCAGTTCGCTGTCGCAGCGCCCTGTCAGAGAAGTGCTCAACCTGCAGTACCTGGGGGCCTACGCGCTGGCGTGTGGCCTGGTGCTGCTGTTGGGCTTTGCGTGGATGCGCTGGGGGCGGCGCCAGACCATGAGCTTCAGCAGCATGGTGGCCATGGGCATGGGGTGCCCCAACAGTGGTTTTGTGGGGTACCCGGTGGCCCTGCTGGTACTGGGGGGCTCGGTGGCCAGTGTCAGCCTGGCGCTGAACATGGTGGTGGAGAACCTGCTGTTGATCCCGGTGCTGCTGGTCTTGTCTGACCTGGGCGACCGCCGCAAGGGTGCCTGGCATGCGGTGCTGTGGCAAAGCCTCAAAGGGCTGGCGCGCAACCCGATGGTGCTGAGCATTGCGGCGGGCATTCTGGCGTCATGGGCCGGTGTGGCGCTGCCTGCAGCGTTGTCGCGCACGGTGCAGCTGTTTGCGCAGGCCAGCGGGGCGCTGTCGTTGTTTGTGATTGGTGGCAGCCTCGTGGGGCTGCACATCAAGGGCACGCTGGGCACGGTGGCGCAAATCAGCGTGGGCAAGCTGGTGTTGCACCCACTGGCCATGCTGCTGGTGCTGGGCTGGCTGGTGCCGGTGGACGACCCGCAGCTGCGCACAGCAGCCTTGCTCAGCTGCGCCATGCCCATGCTGGGCATTTACGCCATTCTTTCGCAGCGCCATGGGCACGAAGGCATCAGCTCGGCGGCCCTGCTGGTGACCACTGTGGCCTCGTTTTTTACCCTGAGTGCGTTTTGTGGTGGCTGGGGCTGGCGCCGGTGTGAGGGCCCACCAGCAGGCGCTTAGCCCTTGAACACGGTCGCCACAGTTTGGCGTACCAGGTCCAGCGCCGCCTTTTGCACCTGTGTGGACGGCCTTTGCAAGCTCGTGGCCAGCGACAGCGCAATGCGCAGCGGTGGTGTGCCAATGGCCTGCGCGGTGTAGGCGGACGGGCGCGGCGAGTTGAGCAATGCATTGCGCGAAAGCACGGCACTGCCCGCGCCGTCGGCCACCAGGTCCAGGATGGCCGACACCCCATCGATCTCCAGCGCGATCTCAGGGCGGCAGCCGATCTGCGCCATTTCGGATTCGACATGCATGCGGATGGCGTTGGGGCGCGACGGGATGACCAGCGGCAGCGCGGCCACCTCGCTCAAGGCCACGGGGCCGGGAGGCGGGTCTTCCGACAAACCCGGAGGGCGGGCGCGCACCAGCACCAGGTCCTCGTCCAGCAGGTGCTCCACGTCGATGTCGCGCGCGGGCTGCCCGTTGTAGAGCACCACGATGTCCAGATGCCCGCTGTTGAGTCCTTCAAGGATGGCTCCCGACAAGCCTTCGCTTATGGACAGCCGCGCCTCGGGTAGCACTTGGCGAAACGCACGGGTCAGGGGCACCGTCATCACCCGGGCCACGCTGTTGGGCAGACCAATGGCTACGCGCCCGGCCAGCGCGCCGCGCACCCGGCCCAGCTCTTCGCGGGCCCGCTCGACCTGGTGCAGGATGCCCCGCCCGTGCTCCAGCAGCACCTTGCCCGCCTCGGTGGGCGTGGCGCCCCGGCCATTGCGCACCAGCAGGTTTTGGCGCAGCTCCACTTCCAGCAGGCGCACCTGCCGGCTCAGCGCAGGCTGGGCGATGTTGAGCACCACCGATGCCCGGGTGAAGCTGCCCAGCTCGGCCACCCGCACGAAGTACTCGATTTGCTTGAGGTCCATCGCCTTTGCCTTGTCAAAAGGGGTCTGCAAACTAGCAGAATTTTGCATATCTCTGCATCACCAATTGCAGAATGATATATCTGGTAGTGCCGCAGGCGGCTGTCGCAGCGGGGCAGCCCTGTTCACAATGCGGGTGTTTTCACCTCCGGTAGAGGGGTGATGTGGCGCACCGCTGGGTGTGCGCCACGGTGGCCACGGGATGCCTTTCCCGGGCCTTCAAGGAGACAACATGACTATCGACATCAAAGGCATTTCGTCCATGGCCACCCGCCAGGTGCTGGCAGAGTTGGTGGCCTTGTACGCGCAGCAGTCATCCGACCGCGTGGGCATCGAATCCGTGGGTGGCGTGGACGCTGCCAAGCGCGTGCAGGCGGGGGAGCCCTTTGACGTGGTGATCCTGGCGTCGGATGCCATCGACAAGCTCGTGGCGGCAGGCCATGTAAGCGCGCCCAGCAAGGTCGATCTGGTGCATTCCGGTGTGGCCGTTGCCGTGCAGGCCGGTGCGCCGGTGCCAGACATTAGCTCTGAAGACGCCTTGCGCGCAGCGGTGCTGGCCGCCCCCAGCATCAGCTATTCCACCGGCCCCAGCGGGGTGGCTCTGGCCCAGCTGTTTGAGCGCTGGGGCATTGCCCAAGAGATTGCGCCGCGCATCGTGCAGGCCCCGCCGGGCGTGCCTGTGGGCACCCTGGTGGCGCGCGGCGAGGTGGCACTGGGCTTTCAGCAACTGAGCGAGCTGCTGCATGTGCCCGGCATCACCCTGGTGGGCCCGCTGCCCGCCGCCATCCAGATCACCACCACCTTCTGCGCAGGCGTGGGCGCCGCATCTGCCCAACCTGCGGCAGCGCAGGCCCTGCTGGCCTTCATGGCGTCCCCCCAGGCCGCCGATGCCAAGCGCCGCCAGGGCATGGACCCAGCCTGAGCAAGCGGCCCGCACCATTTCAAAAAAATCACAACCAACTCAGAGACATTTGCAATGCAGGCACACGGCAAGGACACCGACGTCCAGACTTTTCTTGATGCGCACCCGTTTTCAGCCTACCAATGGCTGATTTTTGCGCTGTGTTTTGTGGTCGTGCTGCTGGACGGCTTTGACACCGCCGCCATCGGCTACATCGCGCCCTCTCTGGTGGCCGAGTGGGGGGTGAGCAAACCCGCCCTGGCGCCCGTGCTGAGCGCTGCACTGTTTGGCCTAGCCGCTGGCGCTTTGGTGGCTGGCCCTTTGGCCGACAAGCTGGGCCGCAAGCGGCTGCTGACCGGTTCCGTCTTCCTGTTTGGCGCAGCCTGCCTGGCTTCGGCGTTTGCACTGGGGCTGACCGAGTTGACCGTGCTGCGCTTTGTCACCGGCATTGGCCTGGGCGCGGCCATGCCCAACGCCGTGACGCTGATGAGCGAATACTGCCCATCGCCCCGCCGTGCATTGCTGACCAACGCCATGTTTTGCGGCTTTCCGCTCGGTGCGGCCTTTGGTGGCTTCTTGGCAGCGTGGATGATTCCCCTGTGGGGCTGGCGCAGCGTGCTGGAGCTGGGCGGGGTGGCACCCCTGGTGCTGGGCGTGCTGATGTTGCTGTTGCTGCCTGAATCGGCCCGCTACCTGGTGGCGCGCGGCGCAGCCACCGAGCGCGTGCGGGCCATTCTGGTGCGCATTTCTGCCTCTGCCGCGCAGGTGGGGCGCTTTGTGGCCGGTGAGGCGCAGGCCACCCAAGGCGCCAGCGGCCTGGGCGTGGTGCTGTCCGCCCGCTACCGCTGGGGCTCGCTGCTGCTGTGGGTGACCTACTTCATGGGTTTGGTGATCTTCTATGCGCTCATCAACTGGATGCCCATCTTGTTCAAGGAAGGCGGCATTGAGCCGCACACCGCCACCCTGGTGTCTGCGCTGTTCCCCCTGGGGGGCGTGGGCGCGGTGTTCTTTGGCTGGCTGATGGACCGCTTCAACGCCGACCGCATCATTGCCCTGGGTTACCTGCTCACCGCACTGGTCATCTATGCCATTGGCCATGCCCTGGGCAATGTGGGGCTGCTGGTGGTGGTGGTGTTTGTGGCGGGCACGTTGATGAACACGGCCCAGTCTTCCATGCCTGCACTGGCTGCGGCCTTCTACCCCACCAGTGGCCGCGCTACCGGCGTCGCCTGGATGTTGGGCATTGGCCGCTTTGGTGGCATTGCGGGCTCGTTCCTCGTGGCCCAGCTGTCGGCGGCCCACATGGGCTTTGGGCAGATTTTTGCGGTGGTGGCCATCCCCGGCCTGATCGCGGCTGCTGCGGTATGGGCCAAGCAAATGATCTACCCCACGCAAGCGGCCCCCTTGTCTGCCGTGGCGGGCTCGGCAGCCCACTGACGGCACTGCGATCCCTGTTGTCACTGATTTTCGATTTCCTAGGAGCAAACCCATGAGCCTCATCATCGACTGCCACGGCCACTACACCACGGCCCCCAAGGCGCTGGAGAACTGGCGCAATGCACAGATCGCCGGTATCAAGGACCCCGCCGCCATGCCCAAAGTGGCAGACCTGAAGATCAGCGACGATGAGCTGCGCGAGTCCATCGAGACCAACCAGCTCAAGCTGATGAAAGAACGCGGCAGCGACATCACGCTGTTCAGCCCGCGCGCCAGTTTCATGGCCCACCACATTGGCGACTTCAACGTCTCCAGCACCTGGGCTGCCATTTGCAACGAGCTGTGCCATCGCGTCTCCACCCTGTTCCCCGACCACTTCGTGCCTGTGGCCATGCTGCCGCAGTCGCCCGGGGTGGACCCGGCCACCTGCATCCCCGAGCTGGAAAAGTGCGTGAAGGAATACGGTGCCGTCGGCATCAACCTGAACCCAGACCCTTCTGGCGGCCACTGGACCAGCCCGCCGCTGACCGACAAGCACTGGTACCCCATCTACGAAAAGATGGTGGAGTACGACTTGCCCGCCATGATCCACGTGAGCACCAGCTGCAATGCGTGCTTCCACACCACCGGCGCGCATTACCTGAACGCCGACACCACGGCCTTCATGCAGCTCATCCAGGGCGATCTGTTCAAGGACTTCCCCACGCTCAAGTTCCTGATCCCGCACGGCGGCGGCGCGGTGCCCTACCACTGGGGCCGTTTCCGTGGCCTGGCGCAGGAGATGAAGAAGCCGCTGCTGGATGAGCACCTGATGAACAACGTGTTCTTTGACACCTGCGTGTACCACCAGCCCGGCATCGACCTGCTCAACACCGTGATCCCGGTGAAGAACGTGCTGTTTGCCAGCGAAATGATCGGCGCGGTGCGCGGCATCGACCCCACCACCGGCCACTACTACGACGACACCAAGCGCTACATCGAAGCCTCCAAGATCCTGAGCGCTGCTGACAAGCACCAGATCTACGAAGGCAATGTGCGCCGCGTGTTCTCCCGCCTCAACTCCCGCCTGCAAGCCAAAGGACTGTGACCATGTACGAACTCGGCGTTGTTTACCGCAACATCACCCGCGCAGACCGCACAGCGGCCGATGGCCTGGCCGCCCTGGGCTCAGCCACCGTGCACGAAGCCATGGGCCGCGTGGGCCTGCTCAAGCCCTACATGCGCCCCATCCAGACGGGTGTGCAGGTCAGCGGCACGGCCGTCACGGTGCTGCTGCACCCTGGTGACAATTGGATGATGCATGTGGCCGCAGAGCAGATCCAGCCCGGCGACATCGTGGTGGCTGCCATCACCGCTGAATGCACCGATGGCTACTTTGGCGACCTGCTGGCCACATCGTTCCAGGCCCGTGGCGCACGCGCACTCATCATCGACGCGGGGGTGCGCGATGTGCGCACGCTCAACGAGATGAACTTCCCGGTGTGGAGCAAGTGCATCTCTTCCAAAGGCTGCATCAAGGAAACCATCGGCTCCGTGAACATTCCTGTGGTGTGCGCTGGCATGCTCGTCACGCCCGGCGATGTGATCGTGGCCGATGACGACGGCGTGGTCTGCGTGCCCGCAGCCCGCGCGGTGCAAACACTGGAAGCCGCGCAAAAGCGCGAAAGCTTTGAAGGCGAAAAGCGCGCCAAACTGGCCAGCGGCGTGCTGGGCCTGGACATGTACAAGATGCGCGAGCCGCTCGAAAAGAAGGGTCTGCGCTACATCGACTGACCCGGTTCAAGACAGCAAAAACAATACCGACGATTCCAAGACCAGGAGACAAGCTGTGAACATGTACCCCCAACCCGACCACTCCTTAGCCACCCGCCGCAGCGCCCTTGTGGGCGGCTTGGCGCTGGCCGCGGCCCTGGCCTGCGCCAGCACGGCGCATGCCCAAGGCGCTGCAGCAGATGCTGCCTGGCCCACCAAGCCCGTGCGGCTCATTTCGCCTTACCCAGTCGGGGGTGGGCCCGACGGTGTGGCGCGCCTGCTGGCCGACAAGCTCTCGCGCAAGTGGGGCAAGCCGGTGGTGGTGGAAAACCGGCCGGGCGGCAATGGCTTCATTGCCATCGATGCCTTCAAGCGCGGGGCCAAGGACGGGCATGACCTGATCCAGCTCGACAGCGTGCACCTGGCCGCCTACCCGTACATGTTCAAGAAGCTGCCCTACGACGCGGGCAAAGACTTTGACGTGTTGGCCACCATGTTCAAGAGCTATATGTTCTTTGTGGTGCCCACCAACAGCAAGTACAAGACCGTGGCTGACATCGTGGCCGATGCCAAGGCCAACCCCGGCAAGCTCGACTATGGCTCGTGGTCCATTGGCAACCCCGTGCACCTGGGCATTGAGGAGCTACAGCAGCGCACCGGAACCAAGATGGAGCATGTGCTCTTCAAGGAAACCACCCAGCTGTATGTGGCGGTGGCCAATGGCGAGCTGCCTTTCACCCTGGGCACGGCGGGAACAGCTGGGCCCCTGTACCGCGCGGGCAAGGTGCGCTTTGTGGCGGTGGCAGCGCCCTACCGTTTGTCGGCCTACCCCAATGTGCCCACCGTGGCCGAGGCCGGTGGCCCCGCAGCACCCTATGAGGTCAGTGGCTGGAATGCCATTGCCGGCCCCAAGGGGTTGCCACCGGCCGTGGCCGAGAAGGTGCGTGCAGACATTGCCGAGGCGCTTTCCACCCCCGATGTCAAAGAGAAGTTCGACTCGTTTGGCTACGAACCCTTGACCCTGGACCGGGCCAAGCTGCAGGCCTACATCCAGAGCGAATCCGCACGCCATGAGGCCATCATCCAGCGCGCCAAGATCGAGATGGACTGATGTGGTGTCTGAACACAACGTTGAAGCCATGGGAGACAACCCGATGACCATGTGGAACACCGAAGGCACCCGCCGTGGCGTGGTGCAGGCTGCAGCCCTGTGTGCTGCGCTGCTGCTGCCCACCTGGGGCTTTGCGCAGGCTGCTTACCCCGCCAAGCCCGTGAAAGTGGTCGTGGGCTATGCCGCCGGGGGCGCGGTGGATGCGGTGGCCCGCACCATCGGGCAGGCGCTTTCTGCCAGCCTGGGCCAGCCCTTCATTGTGGAAAACAAGCCCGGTGCGGGCACAAACATCGCCGTCAAATCCGTGATTGCGGCAGAGGCCGATGGGCACACCTTGCTGATGGCCGCCAATGCGTTGGCTGCGAACATGGCCCTGTACCAGCCTGCACCGTTTGATGCCGAGCGCGACCTGGTCCCCGTGTCCCTGGTCGGGCGTGTGCCGGTGGTTCTGGCCGCCAATGCCCAGGCGCCCTATGCCAACGTGGCGGCCTTGCTCCGGGCCGCAAAAGACAAGCCCGGCAGCATCTCCTTCGCCTCCCCGGGCAATGGCTCCACGCCCCACATGGCGCTGGAGCTGTTTGAGCGCACCGCAGGCATCCAGTTGCAGCACGTGCCTTACCGTGGCGGCTCGCCTGCCATCACCGATGTGATTGGCGGGCAGGTCCCGCTGATTGCGGTGAACGCCCTGGAGGTGCAGCCGCATGTCAAAAGCGGCAAGCTGCGGGTGCTGGCCGTGCTCAGCCCCAACCGGTCTGCGATCTTCCCGGACGCGCCCACGATGGCGGAGTCGGGCTTCCCCGGCTTTGAGGCCTCGGTGTGGTACGGCCTGGTGGCCCCGGCCGCCACGCCCAAGGCCGTGGTGACCAAGCTGCACGCCGAGGTGCAAAAAGCCCTGCAGACCAAGGAAGTGCGTGAGCGCATGACCCAGGTGGGGGGCGAAGTGATCCCAGGCAGCAGCGAGATGTTTGCGGCGCTGATCAAGGCGGAGCGCCAGCGCTATGAAAAGCTGGTGCGAGAAGCCAACATCCAACCCGATTGACCAAGGCCCGTGCCACCTGAACCTGAATGGAATGG
Source organism: Acidovorax sp. 62 (assembly GCF_002754495.1). NCBI lineage: Bacteria > Pseudomonadati > Pseudomonadota > Betaproteobacteria > Burkholderiales > Comamonadaceae > Acidovorax > Acidovorax sp. 62. Next base: position 3,618,953 of record NZ_PEFJ01000001.1, on the reverse strand, counting down.
CAGAGCCCCGCGGCAGCACGTCCGCACGGTGCGCAGCCGTGGTGCCCGGCCCGATTTTTAACAAACCTAGCAAGTGAGCAAATCCATGCAATTTGAAAAAACCCCAGGCTGGCTCGACTGGTACGCCGGTCCGGCCAAGCCGCAGTTCAAGGTGCCTGCCGGTGCGGTGGACGCCCACTGCCATGTGTTCGGCCCCGGCGCGGAGTTTCCCTACGCCCCCGAGCGCAAGTACACCCCCTGCGATGCGAGCAAGCACCAGCTGTACGCCCTGCGCGACCACCTGGGCTTTGCGCGCAACGTGGTGGTGCAGGCCACCTGCCACGGCGCGGACAACCGCGCCATGGTCGATGCGCTGGTGCACTCGGGCGGCAAGGCACGGGGCGTGGCCACCGTCAAGCGCTCGGTCACCGACGATGAATTGCAAGCCATGCACGACGCCGGTGTGCGCGGTGTGCGCTTTAACTTCGTCAAGCGCCTGGTGGACTTCACGCCCAAGGACGAGCTGATGGAAATTGCCGCACGCATCCACAAGCTCGGCTGGCACGTGGTGATCTACTTTGAGGCGGTCGACCTGCCCGAGCTGTGGGACTTCTTCACCGCACTGCCCACCACCGTGGTGGTGGACCACATGGGCCGCCCCGATGTGAACAAGCCGGTGGACGGACCGGAGTTTGAGCTGTTCCTCAAGTTCATGCGCCAGCACCCCAATGTGTGGAGCAAGGTGAGCTGCCCCGAGCGCCTCTCCGTGACCGGCCCCAAGGCCCTGAACGGCGAGCAGAACGCCTACACCGACGTGATTCCGTTCGCCCGCCGCGTGGTGGAGGAGTTTCCCGATCGCGTGCTGTGGGGCACCGACTGGCCGCACCCCAACCTCAAGGACCACATGCCCGACGATGGCCTGCTGGTGGACTTCATCCCGCACATCGCGCCCACGACCGAGCAGCAGCAAAAGCTGCTGGTGGACAACCCCATGCGCCTGTACTGGCCCGAAGAAGTCACTGTGAAAGACTGACACCATGTCCCTTGATAAACCCTATTTGGACGTGCCCGGCACGACCATTTTTGATGCCGAGCAAAGCCGCAAAGGCTACTGGCTCAACCAGTTCTGCATGAGCCTGATGAAGGCCGAGAACCGCGAGCGCTTCAAGGCCAACGAACGCGCCTACCTCGATGAATGGGCGATGACCGAAGAGCAAAAGCAGGCCGTGCTGGCGCGCGACCTCAACTGGTGCATCCGCCTGGGCGGCAACATCTACTTTCTGGCCAAGATCGGCGCGACCGATGGCAAGAGCTTTCAGCAAATGGCGGGCAGCATGACCGGCATGACCGAAGACGAATACCGCGCCATGATGATCGGCGGAGGCCGCTCGGCCGAGGGCAACCGCGTGATCGGTGAAGACGGCGACGCGCAGGCCCACCGCCAGCCACAGGGCGCTGCGGGCAAAAAAGGAACTTGACCATGGCCAAAATTACCGCCTCCGTGTTCACATCGCACGTGCCCGCCATTGGCGCCGCACTCGACTTGGGCAAGACACAAGAAGACTACTGGAAGCCCGTGTTCGCGGGCTACGACTTCTCCAAACAGTGGATGAAGGACAACAAGCCCGACGTGATTTTTCTGGTCTACAACGACCACGCTACGGCCTTCAGCCTGGAGATGATTCCCACGTTCGCCATCGGCACGGCCGCGCAGTTTCAGCCCGCCGACGAAGGCTGGGGCCCACGCCCCGTGCCCGTGGTGCAGGGCCACCCGGACCTGGCCGCGCACATTGCGCAGTCGGTCATCCAGCAGGACTTTGACCTCACCATCGTCAACAAGATGGACGTGGACCATGGCCTCACCGTGCCGTTGTCGCTGATGTGCGGCCAGCAAGACCCCAAGACGGGGGCCTGGCCCTGCCCGGTGATTCCGTTTGCCGTCAACGTGGTGCAGTACCCCGTGCCCAGCGGCCGCCGCTGCTACAACCTGGGGCAGGCGATTCGCAAGGCCGTGGAGAGCTACGACGAAGACCTCAATGTGCACATCTGGGGCACGGGTGGCATGAGCCACCAACTGCAGGGCCCGCGTGCGGGGCTCATCAACAAGGATTTCGACAACGACTTCCTCGACAAGCTCATCAACGACCCTGAGGCCGCCGCCAGCATCCCGCACATCGACTATGTACGCGAAGCGGGCAGCGAAGGCATCGAACTCGTGATGTGGCTCATCGCCCGCGGCGCCATGGCCGATGTAGCCGGTGGCAAGCCCCCGAAGCTGGCGCACCGCTTCTACCATGTGCCCGCATCCAACACGGCCGTCGGCCACCTGATTCTGGAGAACAACTGACATGACCACCAAAACCATCAAAGTCGCCCTGGCGGGCGCTGGCGCCTTCGGTATCAAGCACCTGGACGGCATCCAAAACATCGACGGCGTGGAAGTCGTCTCGCTGATCAGCCGCGATCTGGAAAAGACCCGTGAGGTGGCCGCCAAGTACGGCATTGGCCACGTCACCACCGACCTGGCTGACAGCCTGGCGCTGCCCGAGGTGGACGCCGTCATCCTGTGCACCCCCACGCAGATGCACGCCGAGCAGACCATCGCCTGCCTGAAGGCGGGCAAGCATGTGCAGGTCGAGATTCCGCTGGCCGATAGCTTGAAGGGTGCCGAAGAAGTCGTGGCCCTGCAAAAGCAGACGGGCCTGGTGGCGATGTGTGGTCACACCCGCCGCTTCAACCCCAGCCACCAGTTTGTGCACCACAAGATTCAGAAGGGCGAGTTCAACATCCAGCAAATGGATGTGCAGACCTACTTCTTCCGCCGTACCAACACCAACGCGCTGGGCCAGGCCCGCAGCTGGACGGACCACCTGCTGTGGCACCACGCTGCCCACACCGTGGACCTGTTCGCCTACCAGGCCAACAGCCCCATCGTGCAGGCCAACGCCATGCAGGGCCCCATCCACCCCACGCTGGGCATTGCCATGGACATGAGCATCCAGCTCAAGGCCGCCAATGGCGCCATCTGCACGCTCTCCCTGAGCTTCAACAACGATGGCCCGCTGGGCACGTACTTCCGCTACATCGGCGACACAGCCACGTACCTGGCGCGCTACGACGACCTGTACAACGGCAAGGACGAGAAGATCGACGTGAGCCAGGTGGATGTGTCGATGAACGGTATCGAGCTGCAAGACCGCGAGTTCTTCGCCGCCATCAAGGAAGGCCGCGAGCCCAACGCCAGCGTGGGCCGGGTGTTTGCCTGCTACCAAGTCTTGCACCAGCTGGAGCAGCAGCTCAACGCAGCTTGATTTCAAGAAAATAGGCTGCTAGCACTTATCTAATAAGCGCTAGCAGCTATAAATTTAATAGCAATTGCTGGTGGGCTGCATGCCGCCAGCCCCGCTGCCAGGGTTTCTTTCAGCCCCCGGCCACACGTTGCCCCGGCGCAATGGTGGGCGGTGCCGCATTCAGCGTCTCGATTGCAAAGCCCGCCGCCGCCTTGTAGCGGGCCATGAAGCCCTCGCGCTCCTCGCGTGGCAGCACGTCGTCGATGTGGTCGAACACCCCGCCGCAGCGCTCGTCCACCAGCCCCAGCAGCCCAAACGGGCCAGAACCCCGGTTGCGCAGCACCAGGGCCGAGATGTCCTTGCACAGCTTGTCGTCGTAGGCGCACAGCGCCTGCGGGCCCACGCCATGCGCGACCAATTGAGCGCCCAGCACGCGCGCATCCACAATGGCCTGGCTGGCGCCGTTGGAGCCCACGGGGTACATCACATGCGCCGCATCGCCCAGCAGCGCCACGCGGCCGTCCACCCAGGTGGGCACCGGGTCGCGGTCGATCATGGGGTACTCAAACACGTCCTTGGCGCCCCGCAGCATGGCGGGCACGTCGAGCCAGCTGTAGTTCCAGCCGTCAAAGTGGTGAATGAAATCTTCCAGCGCCACGCGCCGGTTCCAGTCGCCTTGCTGCCAGCCGCCCTGGTTGTCCACCGTGATCTCGGCAATCCAGTTGATGGTGGCCAGGCCCGTGGCCGGGTCGGGTGGCGTGATGGGGTAGCACACCACGCGGTGCCGCAGCGAGCCCACGCCCACAAACGAAGCCCCCGTGCGCACCGGCACCCCCGGCGTGGTGCCCCGCCACATGATGGCGCCACCCCACTGGATGGGCGGCTGCGTGGGATGCATTTGCGCCCGCACGGCCGAGTGCAGGCCATCGGCCGCAATCAGCAGCGAGCCCGCCACCTCGCGCCGCTCGCCATCGCGCGTCTCGATGATGGCCGTCACGCCCTCCGCATCCTGCCGGTAGCCCACCACACGTTGCCCCAGTTGCACAGCATCGTTTCCCAGGCGCTCTTTCACGGCGTTGAACAGCATCATCTGCAGCTGCCCCCGGTGCACCGAATACTGTGGCCAGTGGTAGCCCGCATCCAGCCCGCGTGGCTCGGCATACACCTCGTTCCCATTGCGCCCCACCAGCGCCCATTCACGCGCCTGCAGGCCAATGGTGTCCAGCACGTCGTTGCCGAAGCCCAGGTCGTGCAGCTCGCGAACGGCGTTGGGCTGCAGATTGATGCCCACGCCCAGCGGCTGCAGCTCTGGCACCGTTTCAAAAACAATGCAGGGCACGCCGATCTGGTGCAAGGTGAGCGCAGTGGCCATGCCACCGATACCGCCACCGGCAATCAGCACGGGGCGGGGGGAAGAAGTGTGGGAAGGAGTGTTGCCAGACATGGGGGGATTGTCCATGCAATGGCGGGTGGGGCTTGGTGTGGGTGGCGCGGGGGATCGCTGCTGCGAGTGAGTGGATTCCCACGGTTGGTATCGCTTGCTCGGTCCGACTCGTCATGTCGGGGTACGGATCTGACACAAGCTTGGTAAAACTTCAAAATCAAAACGCCTTTAAGTAATTCAGCTAGTGGCGCTAAGTGCCCAGGGCTCACAATTGAGCCATGCATACCGTCGAACGAAAACGCCGCCTTGAAACAATTAGCCAAGACTTAGCCGCAGGGAAGGACGTTGAGTCGCTGACCGTACGAGAGTTCATCGGTTGGTTCAATGCTGAGCGCAGAGGCTATAAGGTCACGTACCGCATTCGGCGAACCCTCAAAGAATGTCACCTAGTGACCATGCCGGATTTCGAGGGAGTCCATATTGACTCCCGCATTAGGTTTCTAGTAGCGGTGCAAGATGGAGTAACGCAGCCGATCGTAAAGTCGGTGGATGAGTTTGCCGGAGACGGGCAGGCTGTTGCCGCTGCGGGGCGAGATGACGAAGTCATGGCAGAACAACCGGAGCCGCTCGTTGATATCACCGCTCTTGTCGCTGGCGCTGCTGCGGAACCAGCGTTTCGAGTTAGCCGATTGCTCGCGGCTAGCACGAAGCCCACATCAGTGCCTCCCGATTGCACGCTGCGTGAAGCTGTAACGTTGATGCTCCGCCACGACTTCTCGCAACTCCCCGTGATGACTACTGACCGTGACGTCAAGGGGGTAGTGAGTTGGGAAAGCATCGCCCCAAAGTTAGCGCTGTCAGACAGTAAGTGTGAGTTTGTCCGTGACTGTATGGTTGGACACCAAGAGGTCCAAGAATCAGACTCGCTGTTCCGGGTTATCGCGGCAATTGTTGAGCACTCCTATGTTCTTGTGCGGGCATCAGACCGAACTATCAGCGGCATTGTTACCACTACAGACTTGAGCCTTCAGTTTCAACAGCTCTCCGAGCCGTTCCTTCTACTTGGCGAGATTGAGAACCATATCCGCACGTTAATCGATGGGAAGTTCACAGCGTTGGAGCTTAGTACGGTGAAAGACCCTGCAGATCCGGAGCGCGAAATTGAGTCGGTAGCGGATCTGACATTTGGTGAGTACATAAAGCTACTTGAGACACCTGCTCACTGGGAAAAGACGGGACTGCGAGTTGATCGAAAGGTGTTTGTGAAAGAGCTGGACAAGGTTCGATTGATTCGTAACGACGTGATGCACTTCGATCCGGACGGCATTAGTGGGGATGACCACACGTCCCTGTTGAACTTTGTGCAGTTCCTCCACGACATTCGACGACTTGCCCTCTGAGATTTCTGAAATGGGCAGCACGTTCAACGGTTTTTGCCTGGCCGGGGCGTGGTGCCATACGCTTTTTTGCCAGGTGCAACCTTGCTTGTGCGATGGGTGCAGCGGTTCAGTTATCAAAATTCGATCAAGAAAAATAATCCGCAAAAATTTCGTAAGTTATTGATTTATAAGAAGTTGTTTGCTCTTTCGTGGTTCATCTGCCCTGATAAATCAAAACCCGATCAAGAAGTCTCACGCCCAATGTGGAACATAGCCTGCTCTTGGGTGGTCCGGATCTGCCACCCGGATCAGGCCTGCATCCAGCGTTCGATTGATCACGGCAGTCGCTTGGGCTGCGTTTTTTGTGGCAATGCCCAATCGGACGCACAGGCTGGCGTTCTTCATCTTGTCCCCACTAAGGAACTTCAGTACCGCATGGAAATAGCAAGCGCGCATCCGCTCGTCCTGGGTCATCTCGGCAAAACTGCGTGGCCCGTACAGCACCGCCTGCGTTGCGTCGCCCTCCGTCCGGAACAGTGGGGCCGGCAACTGGAATACCTCGCAGGCCTGTACCACCTTGTCCAGCCCGCTGCCTTGTTCTTCGCACATGCGCATGCGGCGCATCAGCGAGGCAAGTGCCTCGTTGCGCGAACGTGGAGGTAGGTCAATCATGCGATCAGGTAGCACCAGTGTGGCGCCTGGGTTGCTAATTTCCAATCGATCTTCGAACAGCTCGATCTGCGGGCCAGCGCCGGTAATGGTCATGTCCTGATGGATCAGCGCGTTGGCCACTAATTCGCGCACCGCGATACTGGGAAACAAGGGGCGGTCTGCCCGCAGGGCGGCACCAATGTGCTCGTTTTTGGGGAGCAGGTTGTTCACGTAGTCGATCAACCCCTCGAACCCCACTGCATAGCCCCGCTGCCCGTCAAGCCGGTGCGCCACGGGGCTCGCTCGATTCTTGCCGCTGTACGCCACAAAGCGCACGGCCTTGCGCGCCAAGCTGGCCTCGAAGTCGTTCAAACGCATTGCGAACAGGATAGCGCCAAGATGGGTAATGTTCCAGCGCTCGCCCACGTCTCGCACGATCAGGCGGTCTGCCTCCAACTTGTCGAAGATGCCCGCTCGGTTGTCTGGCAACGGCTGGCCTGTCAGTCGGAAATACTGGCTGTAGTCGAGCAGGCTAAGCACCTCGTCGCCGCTGGCGTACTGGCGGGCAATGCCCTGCTCCCATCGGTAGGGTCGCAGTCGCTCGATCAGTTGTTGGTAGCGTTCTGGGTAGTCTGTAAGCCGAGGCGTTGCACTGCTGATGCGAATGTAAGGCACGGCGTTGAATGCCACCGGTGCGCCTGTAGCTGCCGGAATTTCTAATAGCACGACGCGGCCTTGCGGATGCACGACAGTCCGAAAGTTGAAGGCAATGCTGGGTTGCAAGCTGTTGGCTAGCCACAAAGATAGAGCTTGGTTGCCCACCTTTTTGGCTTCGGGGTTGAAGTCGGTGCCGATGATGGCGTGGCTCTCGTCCTCTATACCCCACACCATGTAGGCCATATCTCGTCCTTCGATGCGCGCCGAATTTGCGAGGGCCGAGCAGCGCTTGCCGATCATCTCAGGATCGGTGTTGTTGCTCTTGAACTCCAGCCAAGGCGTCTCGGCCGCTTCGGCACGTAGTTGGTCGATGAGGGCACTGTCGCGGGCTGGGTTCATAGTGAGGAGTCGAAGACGGCTTTGTGGGTAAAACAGCCTTCATTTTCACCGGATGCGTGCGGATGGAAATAGCTGTCGTTTGTCGGGGCTTGCGCATTGCCGTAGTAGTGATCGCCACACCTATCCCCAAGCCCGAGCCACCCGCTGGGTTGCCCCACTTGCCGTAAGCTCACACCATGCAACAAAGAAACCTTGGACCCTTCTCCGTCTCGGCCATCGGCCTGGGCTGCATGAACCTTTCGCACGCCTACGGTGCACCTGTGAGTGCCGAGCAGGGCGAGCGCGTGCTGCTGACCGCGCTCGACGCAGGCGTGACGCTGTTCGATACCGCCACGCTGTATGGCTTTGGGGCCAACGAGACCCTGGTGGGCCGGGTGATGAAGTCGCACCGCCACCGCTTCACGCTGGCCAGCAAGTGCGGCATGCAGGGCGTGGATGTGAATGGTGATGGCAAGCTGGTGCGTGTGATCGATGGCCGCCCCGCCACGTTGCGCCAGACCTGTGAAGACAGCCTGCGCCGCCTTCAGACGGATGTGATCGACCTGTACTACCTGCACCGCTGGGACAAGAGCGTGCCCATTGAAGACAGCGTGGGCGCGCTGGCCGATTTGGTGCGTGCGGGCAAGATTCGCAGCATTGGCTTGTCAGAGGTGTCTGCCGCCACGCTGCGCCGGGCCCATGCCGTGCACCCGATTGCGGCCCTGCAGACCGAATACTCGCTGTGGACGCGCAACCCTGAGATTGCGGTGCTCGATGCGTGCCGCGAGCTGGGCGTGGCCTTTGTGGCCTTCAGCCCCGTGGCGCGTGGCTACCTGTGTGGCGATTTGACGGACGTATCGACCCTGGACGCCAAGGACATTCGCCGCAGCATGCCGCGCTTTGCGCCTGACAACTACGCGGCCAACCTGAAGCTGCTGGACGGCTACCGGGCCATCGCCCAGGAGGTGGGCTGCTCGTTGGCGCAACTGGCCATTGCGTGGCTGCTGCACAAGGGCGAGCACATCATCCCCATCCCGGGCACGACCAGTGTGGAACACCTGCACGACGATTTGGGTGCTGCGCAGGTGCAACTGTCGCCCAGCTTGATCGAGCGGCTGCAGGCGCTGTACACACCGCAGGCCGTGGTGGGCGGGCGCTACAACGCCCAAAGTGCCAGTGAAGTGGACACAGAGAACTTCGCCGCCTGAGGGCCGTAGGCATTCAAAAAGATAAAACCGTTCACTGAGCGCAGTCGAAGTGCTGCGCAAGGCTTCGACAGGCTCAGCCCGAACGGTCTGGGGTTTGATCCGTTGAGTTGAACGAGCGTTCGTATGCGATGGGCGGTACACCACCCCCCTGGCGTTGGCAGCCTGCCTTGCCGCGCGCCCCTAGGTGCTGGCTAAGGCGCAATGTCCAGGAGGGGCCTTCCGCATCCCTCGCCGCGCAGGCAAAAAAAAGCCGGAGCCCCTGACGGAGCCCCGGCTTTAAAGGTGGTAGTTTTCTCTATCGCTTCTTCAACTCAAATCTTCGGCAGGGCATGAATTACTTGGAAATCACGCGCACCATTTCCAGGCACTTGTTCGAATAGCCCCATTCGTTGTCGTACCAGCTCACGATCTTCACGAACGTGCCGTCGAGGGCAATGCCTGCGTCGGCGTCGAAAATGGAGGTGCGGGTGTCGCCACGGAAGTCAGTAGCCACTACCTTGTCTTCAGTGTAGCCCAAGACGCCCTTGAGCGCGCCTTCGGACTGCGCCTTCATTTCGGCCTTGATTTCTTCGTAGGTGGCGGCCTTGTCCAGCTCCACCGTCAAGTCCACCACCGACACGTCGGAGGTGGGCACGCGGAAGGACATGCCGGTCAGCTTCTTGTTCAGCGCTGGGATCACCACGCCCACGGCCTTGGCAGCGCCAGTGCTCGAAGGAATGATGTTTTCCAGAATGCCGCGGCCGCCGCGCCAGTCTTTGTTCGATGGGCCGTCCACGGTCTTTTGCGTGGCAGTGGCTGCGTGCACGGTGGTCATCAGGCCGCGCTTGATGCCCCACTTGTTGTTCAGCACCATGGCCACGGGGGCCAGGCAGTTGGTGGTGCACGAGGCGTTGGACACGATGGCCTGGCCAGCGTAGCTGGTGTGGTTCACGCCAAACACGAACATGGGGGTGTCGTCCTTGGAGGGGGCCGACAGCAGCACCTTCTTGGCGCCCGCATCGATGTGCTTCTGGGCCGAGGCCTTGTCCAGGAACAGGCCTGTGGATTCGATCACGATGTCGGCGCCGACTTCGTTCCACTTCAGGTTGGCGGGGTCGCGCTCTTGCGTCAGGCGGATCTTCTTGCCGTTGACGATCAGGGTGTTGCCCTCGACAGCCACGGTGCCGTCAAAGCGGCCGTGTACCGAGTCGTACTGCAGCATGTAAGCCAGGTAGTCGGGCTCCAGCAGGTCGTTGATGCCCACCACTTCAATGTCGCTGAAGTTCTGGATGGCCGAGCGCAGCACGTTGCGGCCGATACGGCCGAAACCGTTGATACCAATCTTGATCGTCATAGCTAGTAGTCTCTCCAAGGTTGCAAAGTCGAAATCAGAAACCTGCCGCCCCGCGCCCGCTGGCAGCGGGGCGCAGCGGGCAGGAAGAGTGTCAGCGGGCCTTTTTGGCGGGCTTCAGGCGTGCAGCGCCGATGGCGACCAGCACCGTGTCGGCCACGTTTTCTTCGGTGAAGCCGAAGTGCTTGAACAGCACGGGCGCAGGGGCCGATTCGCCGTAGGTGTCGATGCCGACCACGGCGGCGCAGCCGTATTTCCACCAGCCGTCGCTCACGCCCATTTCCACGGCCACGCGGGGCACGCCAGCAGGCAGCACGCTGCTCTTGTACTTGGCGTCTTCGCGGTCAAACGTCGTGGTGCTGGGCATGGAGACCACGCGCACGGCGATCTTCTTGTCGGCCAGCAGGCGCTGGGCCTTGATGGCCAGCTGCACTTCAGAGCCGGTGGCGATGATGACGGCCTGGGCCTTCTTCTTAAGGCCCACGTCGGCAGGCTCGGACAACACGTAGGCGCCACGGCTGATGTCGCCCAGCACGCGCTTGGGGGCCACGGCCGAGAGGTGTTGCAGGTTTTGGCGCGACAGGGCCAGCACGGTGGGCTTGGTGCGGTTGCTCAGAGCCACGCTCCAGGCCACGGCGGTTTCGGCCGTGTCGGCAGGGCGCCAGACGTCCAGGTTGGGGATCAGGCGCAGGCTGGCCACGTGCTCGATGGACTGGTGCGTGGGGCCGTCTTCACCCAAGCCGATGGAGTCGTGGGTGAACACGTGGATCACGCGCTGCTTCATCAGCGCGGCCATGCGGATGGCGTTGCGGCTGTAGTCGCTGAAGGTCAGGAAGGTGCCGCCGTAGGGGATGAAGCCGCCGTGCAGTGCCACGCCGTTCATGATGGCGGCCATGCCGAATTCGCGCACGCCGTAGTTGATGTGGCGGCCACCGATCTTCTTGCCTTCGGCCACTTCGGTCTGCACCACAGCGCCTTGCTGGTCAAAGCGCAGGTTGGGCGTGCTCTTGGTGTTGGTGAGGTTGGAGCCGGTCAGGTCGGCCGAGCCGCCCAGCAGCTCGGGCAGGGCGGCGGTGAAGGCTTCCAGTGCGATCTGGCTGGCCTTGCGGCTGGCCACGGTTTCGCCCTTGGTGTGGGCGGCCACCACGGTGTCCACGGCCACTTGGGCAAAGTGGGCGGGCAGGTCGCCCTTCATGCGGCGGGTGAACTCAGCGGCCAGCTCGGGGAAGGCCTTGCTGTAGGCGGCAAAGCGGTCGTTCCAGGCGGCTTCGGCCTTTTGGCCGCTGGCCTTGGCGTCCCAGCCTGCGTACACATCTTCGGGGATGGCGAAGGGTTCCGCCGTCCAGCCCAGGGTTTCGCGGGTCAGCTTGATTTCTTCGGCGCCCAGGGGCTCGCCGTGGGCCTTGGAGGTGTTGGCCCGGTTGGGGCTGCCCTTGCCGATGTGGGTCTTGCAGATGATGAGCGAAGGACGCTCGGTTTGCTTCTTGGCTTCGGCAACGGCGTCGGCCACCTTGTCGGCGTCGTGGCCGTCGATGGGGCCAATCACGTTCCAGCCGGCCGAGACAAAGCGCAGGGCGGTGTTGTCGGCAAACCAGGGGGCCACTTGGCCGTCGATGGAGATGCCGTTGTCGTCGTACAGAGCGATCAGCTTGTTCAGCTTCCAGGCGCCTGCCAGAGAAATCGCTTCCTGGCTGATGCCTTCCATCAGGCAGCCGTCGCCCAGGAAGGTGTAGGTGTTGTGGTTGACGATGGCGTGGCCGTCACGGTTGAACTCAGCGGCCAGCAGCTTTTCGGCCAGCGCGAAGCCTACGGCGTTGGTGATGCCCTGGCCCAGCGGGCCGGTGGTGGTTTCCACACCGGGGGTCACGCCCACTTCGGGGTGGCCTGCGGTCTTGCTGTGCAGCTGGCGGAAGTTCTTGAGCTCGCTCATGGGCAGGTCGTAGCCCGTGAGGTGCAGCAGCGAATAAATCAGCATCGAGCCGTGGCCGTTACTCAGCACGAAACGGTCGCGGTCAAACCAGTGGGGGTTGGTGGGGTTGTGCTGCAGGTGGCGAGCCCACAGGCCCACGGCCATGTCGGCCATGCCCATGGGGGCGCCGGGGTGGCCGGAATTGGCTTGTTGAACGGCGTCCATGGCCAATGCGCGGATCGCATTTGCCATCTGTTGAGATTGCTGGGTGTTGGCCATGGGGTCTGGGGTTCAGGTGGGTGGAATCAGGGAAACCGCCTATTTTACCGGGGCCGCAGCGCTCACTTCGCTCGGCTTGCCCTGCGCACCGTGTCGGTACCCCGCGTTGGGGGCAGTCGATGCACTACAGTGCAGCCCCATGCACGGATTGCACCTCACCGCCGACCTTCACGGATGCCGCTGCGCGCCGCTGTGGCTGACCGATGCCGCCGCCCTGGGGCGCGCCTGTCTGGAGGCGGTGCAGGCATCGGGGTTGCAGGCGGTGGGGCAGGTGTTTCATGCCTTTCCGGCCACGGTGCATGGCCCCGGCGGCGTCACGGCCACCGTGCTGTTGGCCGAGTCGCACCTGTGCGTGCACACTTGGCCCGAGCAGGCCGCCGTGACGCTGGACGTGTACGTGTGCAACTTTGGCGCCGACCACAGCGCCAAGGCCCATGCGTTGATGAACGCGCTGCTGGCTTTGCTGGACGCAACCACCGTGCTGCGCCATGCCTTGCAGCGGGGCGAGTTGGCCCCTGAGCCCAGTGCCCCTCAATCGCCAACTGCGCCCGGCGCTGCCGTGGTCTGATCCCCATCGCTTTGGAGCCCCTTTTGTCGCCCCAGTTTTCCTCTCCCTCCGGCGCTCACCAGGTGCCCGCCATGCTGCTGGCCGCAGGCCGTGGCGAGCGCATGCGCCCGCTGACCGATATCTGCCCCAAGCCCTTGCTGGTGGTGCAGGGCCAGCCGCTGTTGCAGTGGCACTTGCAGGCTCTGGCGCAGGCCGGGGTGCGCCAAGCGGTGATCAACACGGCGTGGCTGGGCGAGCAGATCAGCGATCGATTTTTAAGTCATTTTGGCCTCCAGGGCGCACTGGATAAGCGCGAGCAGCTATCAATTTCATACTCGCACGAGGGCGTGGACTTTGGCGGGGCGCTGGAGACGGCGGGTGGCATTGCCCGTGCGCTGCCGCAATTGGGGTCGGTGTTCTGGCTGGCGGCGGGCGATGTGTTTGCGCCCGACTTCACGTTTGACGCCGCTGCCGTGCAGGCCTTTGAGGCCAGCAACCACCTGGCCCACCTGTGGCTGGTGCCCAACCCTGGGCACCACCTGCGCGGTGACTTTGGCCTCTCGCCTGAAGGCCTGGCGTTGAACCTGCCTGCAGACGACCCCACGCCCCGGTTGACCTACAGCACCATCGCCTTGCTGCGCGCCGAGTTGTTTGGGCTGCCGTGGTGTGACATCCCGCCGGGCAACCCTGGCGGCGTGGCCCAGCCCTTGGCGCCCTTGTTGCGCCGCGCCATGGACCTCGGCCGCGTCAGCGCATCGCTCTACACCGGCCGGTGGACCGATGTGGGCACGCCCGAGCGCTTGGCCCAGCTTCAGCGTTGACATCGCCTGGGCCATCGGTGGCCCAGACCGTCATTTGGATGCGGCGGGGGATGGTGGCACGGCGGTCGCTGCCGATGCGGCTGGTTGGGTCGGCAACGCCGGGGCACTGGCGGCTGCGCTGGCGCCCTCTGCGGTTTCGGGGGCAGCAGGTGCTACGGGGGCGGGCAGCACCCACACCGTGTCGCCTTCAACTGGCGCAGCGGGCTGCACGGTGACGGGCGGCGCGGCTTCGCAGGTTTTGAACAGCCACTGGCTGGGCGCAAAGCGAGCATTGGGGCCGTCCGGTGGCGCCTTGCCCACTTCGGCGCGCACGTCGTAGTCGATGTGCGGCACCTGGAAGGTGGCGATCTGCCCTTGTTTGCAGTTGATGTAGGGGACGACCTTGTTGGGCACCCAGCTTTGGCTGGCGGTGTCATAGCGGTACACCGGGCCGAGGCGCTGGTTCTCTGCCAACTCCATGCGCATGGGCAGGGCTTGCAGCGCGTTGACCTGCACGCCCGCCACCTCCACCGGCTGCGGGAATCGCACCGCATCCAGGCCATGCAGGGCCAGCGGGCGGGTGGGCTCGCCCCGGTCAAACGGGTCGGTGCGGTTGACGAGGCTGCCCGCCGGGATCAGCAACTCGCCGTACTGGAAGTCTTGCGGCAGCACAAAGCGCTCGCGGCTGGCGCGCACGGCGGCGCTGTCGTGCCAGGCTTGCTGGGCGCTTTGTGACAGGTACATCTTCACGCCCAGCCAGCCATTGCACAGCACCGCCACTACCACCAACCCCGCCACAGCAGCTGGGGTGAGCAGCCACTTCTGCGGCACATCAACCCAGCGGTAGTAAACGCCGTAGATCAGCAAGAGGGCTGTGATCACCACCCCCAGGGCGGGCACGAAAGTCGTCAGAAAAAAGTTCGACATGGATAGGTGCAAATGGGAAGAAGGCCGTGGTGCCCCGGGCGTCCGCATCAGGGACTTTGCCAGCAGGGGTCGGCAGGTTTTGGGCCGTGAGTATCTGGACCAACGGGAGTGGATTCTCTGCGACAACCCGGGAGCGGTGTCGGTTGGGCTCAAAATGTGCGCATGAATGCAACGCAATCCATCTACGCCCAGCGCCGTGCCCGCCTCGCCTCGATGCTGGGTGCTGGCGGCATCGCCATCGTTCCCACCGCGCCCGAACGCCCGCGCAACCGGGACACCGACTTCATCTACCGCCACGACAGCTACTTTTATTACCTGACCGGCTTTACCGAGCCCGGCGCGGTGCTGGTGCTCACGGCCGAGGGGCACAGCACGCTGTTTTGCCAGCCCAAAGACCTGGAGCGCGAGATCTGGGACGGCTACCGCCTGGGCCCCGCCGCCGCGCCCGAGGCCTTGGGAGTGGACGCTGCACAGTCGGCCGCCGTGCTGGACGCCCAGCTGCCCCGCCTGCTGGAAAACCGCAGCTGCGTCTGGTACCCGTTTGCCACGCATGCAGGCCTTGCCGCGCGCGTGGAGGGCTGGCTCAACGCCGTGCGGGCCCGTGTGCGCTACGGGGCCCTGTGCCCCACCGAGCAAAGCGATGCCTGCACCTTGCTCGATGAAATGCGCCTCATCAAAGACGCGCACGAGCTGGACACCATGCGCCGCGCCAGCCAGATCAGCGCCCAGGCCCACATCCGTGCCATGCAGCGCTCGGCCCGCATGCTGCGCGCGGGGCAGGATGTGCGCGAATACCACCTCGATGCCGAACTGCTGCACGCCTTCCGCGAAGGTGGCTCACAGTACCCCGCGTATGGCTCCATCGTGGCGGCCGGTGCCAATGCCTGTGTGCTGCACTACCGTGCCGACGCGGCTCCGGTGCGGGACGGCGAGCTGGTGCTGATCGACGCGGGGTGCGAGCTCGACGGCTACGCCAGCGACATCACCCGCACCTTTCCGGCCAACGGCAAGTTCACCGGCCCGCAGCGCGCGCTGTACGACCTGGTGCTGCAAAGCCAGGTGGCCGCCATTGCCGCCACCAAGGCCGGAGCCCGCTTCAACGACCCGCACGACGCCACGGTGGCCGTGTTGGCGCAGGGCTTGCTCGACGTGGGCTTGCTCGACAAGAACAAGTTCGGCACCGCGCAGGACGTGATCGAAAAGCGTGCCTACTTCCAGTTCTACATGCACCGCACCAGCCACTGGCTGGGCATGGACGTGCACGACTGCGGCAGCTACGTGGAGCCCGGCGAGGTGGGGCAAACCAGCGAGCGCAAAGACCCGCTTTCGGGCGAGACCATCACCAACCGCCCCAGCCGCGTGCTGCAGCCCGGCATGGTACTGACCATCGAGCCAGGGCTGTACGTGCGCCCGGCCGAAGGGGTGCCAGAGTCGTTCTGGAACATCGGCATCCGCATCGAGGACGACGCTGTGGTCACCGACAGCGGTTGCGAGTTGATCACCCGCGATGTGCCGGTGGATGGCGATGAGATCGAAGCGCTGATGCGCGATTGACCCGTCACCGGGGCGAGTTTCCAGGCGGCGTGTCAGGGTTTTCTGGTAACGGGGATGTAACTGGTTTCGTGTGAAAATTGAAACCCGATTACATCCACGCGAAAGAGACACACCATGGCCATTCGCCGCGCCACCAAGATCGTTGCCACCCTGGGCCCCGCTTCGAGCGACCCGCAATTGCTGGAGGCGATGATCCGAGCGGGCGTCAACGTGGTGCGGCTGAACTTCAGCCACGGCAAGGCGCAAGACCACATCGACCGCGCCGCCACCGTGCGCGCTGCGGCCCAGCGCGCAGGGCGCGAAGTGGCCATCATGGCCGACCTGCAGGGCCCCAAGATCCGCGTGGGCAAGTTTGCTGACGGCAAGGTGTTTTTGGAGCCGGGCGCCAAGTTTGTGCTGGACGCTTCGCGCACCGAGCCGGGCGACATCAACGGTGTGGGCCTGGACTACAAGGAGCTGCCCCGTGACGTGAAGGCGGGTGACCTGCTGCTGCTCAACGACGGCCTGATCGTGCTCACGGTGGACGCTGTGCGTGGCGAAGAGGTGCACACCACCGTCAAGCTCGGTGGTGAGTTGTCCAACAACAAGGGCATCAACAAGCAAGGCGGCGGCCTCACGGCACCGGCCCTCACGGCCAAGGACATGGAAGACATCCGCACGGCCATGAGCTTTCAGGCCGACTACGTGGCGGTGAGCTTTCCGAAAAACGCGACCGACATGGAAATGGCCCGCCAGCTGTGCAACGTGGCTGCGGCCGAGTACCGCCACAAGCCCGGCCTGATCGCCAAGATCGAGCGTGCCGAAGCCATCCCGCACCTCGAAGCCATCCTGCGCGTGAGCGACGGCATCATGGTGGCGCGTGGCGACTTGGCGGTGGAGGTGGGCAATGCCGCTGTGCCCGCACTGCAAAAGAAAATGATCCGCATGGCGCGCCAGCTCGACAAGGTCGTGATCACCGCCACGCAGATGATGGAGAGCATGATCACCAACCCCGTGCCCACCCGTGCCGAGGTGAGTGACGTGGCCAACGCCGTGCTGGATGGCACCGACGCCGTGATGCTGAGTGCGGAAACCGCTGCAGGCAAGTTCCCGTTGGAGACGGTGATCGAGATGGCCACCATCTGCGCTGCTGCCGAAGCCGCAGAAGACCACCCGCAAGACGCCGACTTCACCGGCCAGACCTTTGGCCGCATCGACCAGTCCATCGCCATGGGCGCATTGTTCACAGCCCACCATCTGGGGGCCAAAGCCATCGTCGCCATGACCGACAGCGGCGCCACGGCCCTGTGGATGAGCCGCCACCGCATCCACATTCCGATCTATGCGCTGACCCCCAAGATCGCCACGCAGCGCAAGATGGCCATGTACCGCAATGTGCGCCCCTTGCTGATGGACACCAGCGCTGACCGCGACACGGCCCTGGAGCAGGCAGAACGCCACCTCAAGAGCCGCAACATCGTGCAAAAGGGCGATGTCTACGCCATCACCTGCGGCGAGCCCATGGGCGCGCCGGGTGGGACGAATATGCTGAAAATCTGCGTTGCCAGCTGAGCGGCGCTTGCGTCACCAGCCAGCCCGTGGCGCCTGCGGCCAGGATGCCGGTGGTGGCGCCTGCCAGCACATCCAGCGGAAAGTGCACGCCCAGGAAGACGCGGCTCCAGGCGATGGCGGTAGCCCCTAAAAATGCCACCCCCGCCCACCGGGGCATGCGGCACAAGGCGAGGCTGGTGGCCAGGGCAAAGGCCTGCGCTGCATGCATGCTCGGGAAGCCCGCCCTGGCGCCATGCTCCAGCCACTGGATGCCCAAACCCAACTGGGCCGGGCGAGGCGCCGGAACCCCCCAGCGCAGCAGGTGAACGCCGACCCAGGTGACGGCCATGGCCACCAACGCCTTGGCGATCACCCACCGGTGTTCGTGTGTCCCCAGCGCGCACCACAGCGCCAGGGCCGCACCCACCAGCAAAGGCAGGGTGACGGAGACCCAGCGGGCCAAGGCAATGAGAAACAAGGGGGTTGCAGGCCCCGCGTTGATGGCCTCAAAGAGGCTTTGATCAAGAGTGAGCACGGTGCTGCGAAGCCCCCAGGGTTGCAGGGGTGCTGTCGAGAAAGACTGCGTGCTGCCTCCAGGCCTGGAATGCCATGTCCCACAGCCAGCCAGCCGTCCAGCACAGCCAGGCGGTCCAGAGAGTGTGGCTCATGAAATGGGCGCCGCGCACCTGCTGCGCGCCGCCCAGAATGAAGCCCGCCAGCAGCGATGCGCCCAACCACACCCATGCGGCCCGTGGGTGCTTGCGCCGCAGCGCAAAGTAGCCTCCTACAAACGCGAAGCCTGCCGAGGCGTGGCCCGCCGGAAAGCAGCGCCCGCCGCCGCCGTCCAGAATGCCCAGCGCCCAGTGCGACACGTGCCGGGCCACCCCGCCAAACTCCGCCAGGTCCCAGGGGCAGCTGGTATTGCTGATGTTTTTGAAAATGCTGATCACGGCCAAGGCCACCAAGGCGCTGCTGGCCAGTTGCAGCCGCTCGCTCAGCTGGAGCTGCCGCAGGATGCCTTTGGGCCACCACACGCCCAGCGCCAGCAGCAAAACGACCACCCAGCCCAACCGGCGGGCGCCTTCGTGCATGACATGCACGACAAACCACTGCTCTCGCAGCGGAAAACCGGCTTCTGACCCAAAAAGCTGGGCCATGGCCAGGTCTTTTCCTGAGGCATCCCAGGCAATCAGGCAGGCAAAGCAGGCCAGGGTCCATGCCAGCAGGGTGCGGTTGCTGGGGTAGTCCGGACTGGAGTGAGGGGAGGCGTGAGGCATGCGCGCACTGTAGGAATGGGGCCTTAACAGCTTCTTAAAGTGCAAGAAAATGCAAACGGCAGCGGTGGTTGGGCTCCCGCTGCCAAAGTTTGGCGTGGGGCGCGTTGGGGCCGACGTGGTGTGCAGCGACAATGTCCCTATGCGAATCCTCGTGATTGAAGACGATGCAGGCATTGCCGACGGCCTGCGCACCACGCTGCAGCAACGCGGTTATGCCGTGGATGTGTGCGGCGATGTCGCCAGTGCCTGGAATGCCCTGCGCACCGAGCGCTTTGACGCCATCTTGCTGGACCTGGGCTTGCCCGATGCCGATGGCGGGGTGCTGCTGCAGCGGCTGCGCTCGGCGCCGGGCAGTGCAGGCTCTGCGCTGCCGGACCCCGCCACGCCGGTGCTGATCGTGACCGCGCGGGACCAGGTGCAGCAGCGCATTGCGGGGCTGGACATGGGGGCCGACGATTACCTGGCCAAGCCGTTTGATATTGACGAGCTGGATGCGCGGCTGAGGGCGCTGCTGCGCCGTGCCGCCGGCCGTGCGGCGCCGACCATTCGCCACGCAGGCATCGAGATGGACCCGGCTGCCCGCACGGTACGGTTCCAGGGGCAGCCGGTGGACATGTCACCGCGCGAGTTTTCGGTGCTGCGCGTGCTGCTGGAGGCGCGTGGCCGGGTGCTCTCGCGCCAGCAGATCGAAGAGCATCTCTACAGCTGGGACGCCGCCATTGAAAGCAATGCGGTGGAAGTGCACATCCACCACCTGCGCCGCAAGCTGGGCAGCGCCAGCATCATGACCATGCGCGGTGTGGGCTACTTCATGCCCCAGGAGCCCGCATGACCGCCCCTGCCGCCCCCCGTGCACCCACATCCGGCGGGCGCGCCTCCCTCACGCGCCACCTGTTGCTGTGGTCCCTGGGCGCGCTGGTGGTGGTGTGGGGCAGTTTTGTCTTTCTGGGTTACAAAACCGGCGTTCACGAGGCCGATGAGCTGACCGACGGGCACCTGGCCAGCGTGGCTGCCTTGCTGCTGAACCTGCGCGCTTTTGAAGCCGTGGACGGCGTGCATGCCACCGAACGTACCCCGCTACCAGGCCTGAAGGCGCACGACTACCAGCAGTCCTTGAGTGTGGCGCAGTGGGATGCGCAGGGGCGCCTGGTGGCGGTGAGCGGCTCGGCGCAATTGCCCCCGTTCGATGCACGCGAGGGGTTTATTGACCTGCAACTGGGCACACCGCCCGTGGCCTGGCGCGGTTTTTCGCAATGGAACGTGGAGCGCACCCGCAAGATCATGGTGCTGGTGGCGGTGCACGAGCGCGATGAGCTGGCAGAAGACATTGCCGAGCAAATGATCGAGCCGGGTCTGTGGCTGCTGCCTGTCATTGCGCTGGCTTTGGGGCTGGCCTTGCGCCGGGGGCTCAAGCCGCTGTATGCCCTGTCGGACGACGTGGCCGCGCTGGACCCGGCCACGGACCACCGCCTGGCATCCCAAAACGCCTGGAAAGAGTTCGAGTCTGTCGAAGCCTCCATCAACACCCTGCTGGACCGCCAGCAGGCCGCCATGGCCCGCGAGCGCCGGCTGGCCAATGAAGTGGCCCATGAGCTGCGCACCCCCCTGTCGTCGATTGCGCTGCAAGCCAGTGCGCTGGACGGCGGCCTGGCGCCGGACGCCCAGGCGCAGGCTCTGGCGCGCATTCGGCAAGACGCCCTGCGGGCCGGGCATGTGCTCAACCAGTTGCTGGCCCTGGCCCGCGCCAGCCGTGCCGAGCTGGACAGCGCCACGGCCCAGGTGGACCTGGCCGCCATGGCGCGTGGTGTGTGCGCGGACTATGCCCAGGCGGCCTGGCAGCGGGGCGATGAGCTGGAAGTCAGCGCCCCGGCCAGCCTGTGTGTGCAAGGGCATGCCGTGCTGCTGGACCTGGTTTTGCGTAACCTCATCGAAAACGCCCTCAAGCACACGCCCCCAGGCACCCACATTGCGGTGCAAATGGCAGAAGACAGGGCCGAGGACAGTGGGGCTCAGGCGGCTTGGCTGCAGGTGTGCGACGACGGTGCGCGGCCCCACCCTGCCCAAGGCGGCGCGCCCGCCCCCGTGGTGGCGGTGGACAGCCTGCACCTGGGCCATGAAATCGTGACCCGCGTGGCCCAAGTGCACCGCGCCCGGTTTGGCCAAGCCCCTGCGCCAGTGCCATTCACCACCTGCTACCGTCTGGATTTCCTGAAAGAGCCTTTCCCCGCGCCCAGGTAAAATCACAGAGTTACCAAGCGGTTACCAAGCATTTGCCAACGGCCGCCTGAAAAATTGCCAGCCCGTGAAGGGCCCTGGCGCCCCCTCACCCACCCACAACGGACCCAACGACCATGCCTCTCGTCTCCATGCGCGAACTGCTCGACCATGCCGCTATCAACGGCTATGGCATCCCTGCATTCAATGTGAACAACCTGGAGCAAGTCCAGGCCGTGATGGCGGCCGCAGACGAGGTGGGGGCCCCGGTCATCCTGCAAGCCAGCGCAGGCGCCCGCAAGTACGCAGGCGAGCCCTTCATCAAGCACCTGATCCAGGCGGCGGTCGAGGCTTTTCCGCACATCCCGCTGGTGATGCACCAGGACCATGGCACTTCGCCCAAGATCTGCCAGGGCGCTATTGACCTGGGCTTTGGCTCCGTGATGATGGACGGCTCGTTGATGGAAGACGGCAAGACGCCTTCGTCCTTTGACTACAACGTGGATGTGACCCGCAAGGTGGTGGAGCTGGCACACAAGTATGGCGTTACCGTCGAGGGCGAGCTGGGTTGTCTGGGCAACCTGGAAACCGGCGATGCGGGTGAAGAAGACGGCATTGGCGCCGAAGGCAAGCTCGACCACAGCCAGATGCTGACCGACCCCGAGGAAGCCGCCCAGTTCGTCAAGGCCACGCAACTGGACGCACTGGCGATTGCCATCGGCACCAGCCACGGCGCGTACAAGTTCAGCCGTCCGCCCACAGGCGACATCCTGGCCATCAGCCGCGTCAAGGAAATCCACGCCCGCATCCCCAACACCCACTTGGTGATGCACGGCTCGTCCTCCGTGCCGCAAGAGCTGCTGGCCATCATCAACCAGTACGGTGGCAAGATGAAGGAAACCTACGGCGTGCCCGTGGCCGAGATCCAGGAAGCCATCAAGCACGGCGTGCGCAAGATCAACATCGACACCGACATCCGCCTGGCCATGACCGGCGCAGTGCGTAAGTTCCTGGCCGAGAACCCTGAAAAGTTCGATGCCCGCGAATGGCTCAAGCCCGCCCGCGAAGCCGCCAAGCTGGTGTGCAAGCAGCGCTACCTGGAGTTCGGCTGCGAAGGCCAGGGCTCCAAGATCAAGGGCCTGAGCCTGCAGACCATTGCCGCGCAATACGCTTCGGGCGCTCTGGCCCAGGTGGTGAACTGATGGGGACACGCGGGTGAGGCGCCGGGGCGCTACCCGCAGTGGTCTGCCCGCCCGCACAGCCCGCAAGCACCTGGTGCTTTCGGGCTTTTTCTTTGGGGCCAGGAGCCTGTCGGACTTGGAAATCGTCGGCTGCAAACCGACCGCAGCGGTCCATTTTTTACCGCCTTTTTGCCCCATAGCTCGGCTATGGGGCTGCAAATTCGGCAAAAACTGTCCTCGCTGGGGCCGATTTTGTCGAAACCGTTGGTTTTCGCTGTCGACGCTCCAAGCCCGACAGGCTCCTTGCGTTCATTGGCTGACACAACGCAGCAAAGTCGTCGCCAAGTGCGGTAAACCCCCCATGCCGCCAAAACAACTTCATGTAAGCTGCCGTTCAGAAATCTGAACGACCACCGGGTTCCCCAACGTGAGGAGATGACATGTTCATAGGAGTGCCAGCAGAGACGGTGGCCGGGGAAACCCGGGTCGCGGCAACGCCCGAGACCGTCAAAAAGCTCACCGCCCTGGGGCACGGCCTGCGTGTGCAGTCGGGGGCGGGCCTGGCCGCCAGCGTGACCGATGCGGCCTATGAGGCCGCTGGGGCCGAGATCACCGACGCCGCAGGCGCCTGGGGTGCTCCTTTGGTGCTCAAGGTGCGCTGCCCGTCGGAGGCCGAAGCCCCCTGGCTGCGCAGTGGCACCACCCTGGTGGGCATGCTCAACCCCTTTGATGCCGCCGGTCTGCAGCGCTTAGCGGCGGCGGGTGTCACGGCCTACGCCCTGGAGGCCGCGCCACGCACCACCCGTGCCCAGAGCATGGACGTGCTCTCTTCCCAGGCCAACATTGCGGGCTACAAGGCCGTGATGATCGCGGCCGACCGCTACCAGCGCTTTTTCCCCATGCTCATGACGGCCGCAGGCACGGTGAAAGCCGCGCGCGTGGTGGTGCTGGGTGTGGGCGTGGCGGGCCTGCAGGCCATTGCCACGGCCAAGCGGCTGGGCGCGGTGATCGAGGCGTCGGACGTACGCCCCAGCGTCAAGGAACAGGTGGAATCTCTGGGCGCCAAGTTCATTGACGTGCCCTACGAAACGGCCGAAGAAAAAGAGGCCGCCGAAGGCGTGGGCGGCTATGCCCGGCCCATGCCCCCCAGCTGGCTGGAGCGGCAAAAGATGGAAGTCGCCAAGCGCGTGGCGCAGGCCGATGTGGTCATCACCACGGCGCTCATTCCAGGCCGCCCGGCGCCCGTGCTGGTCACGCCCGAGATGGTGCAGGCCATGAAGGCCGGCTCAGTGATCGTAGACCTGGCCGCTCCGCAGGGCGGCAACTGCCCGCTGACCGAGCCCGGCAGCACCGTGGTCAAGCACGGCGTGACGCTGGTGGGCGAGACCAACCTGCCCGCCTTGGTCGCGGCCGATGCGTCGTCGCTGTACGCTCGCAACGTTCTGGATTTTTTGAAACTCATCATCAACAAGGAAGGTGCCCTGTATGTGGACATGCAGGACGACATCGTGGCCGCCTGCCTGATGGCCCACGAAGGCACCCTGAAACGCGCATGACCCTTTCGACACGCATGACCTTATTTACCCGGCTGACCCGTTTGAACACTGCCTCCCTTTTTTCTGAGCCCGCCCGTGCGGTGGGCGCCCTGCGCCAGTGGGGCCTGCGTGCCGTGGTGGCGGCAGGCGTGCTGGCCACGGTGGCCTGTGCCCCCGTCAAGCCTGCAGCCACCCCTGAATACCCCGTAGGCCGTGCGCGGCTGGCCCTGCCGGAAGGCACCTGGGAAGACCTGGGCCAAAGCACCGTGGCCCTGCCCGTGCGCCCCGCCCCGGGCACCATCCCCTTGCAGACCCGTGCCGTGGGGCTGCGCGGTGCCGACAAGGAACTGCTGGCGGTGGCGCTGGTGCAGACCAACAGCACCAACTACCCGCGTGAGCAAACGCTGTGGACTGGCACCTGCCCGCGCCAGGACGGCGTGTGGGTGGAAGACGCCGCCCAGGCCAGCCCGGTGCGTGTGGACTGCCTGCGCTTCAAGCGCTGGGCCAACAACCGCGACTGGCTGGACAAGAACCAGCCCGAGCTGGTGCGCTGGATGGCCGACCACAAGGTGGCCTTCACGCGCCCGGTGTCGCACCTCAACTACCGCTACGCCACCCAAGGCGGCGCGTATGTGGAGGTGAACATCGTGGCCGACCAGCGCCTGGTGCGCCCCAAGACCATCAACAACGAAGAGTTTTTGCGCGCAGGCTACCCCGCGCAGGACTGGGCCCAGAAGGTGGCGCAGGCCGCACGCCAGAGCGTCAGCATGATGGACGGCTACCTGGCCCTGCCAGCGTTCCCGATTCCCGAATCGAAGTTGTAAGCGTGCTGGGGTGCTGCCCTGGTGGGCGGCGGTGTGGACCACAAGAAAACAAACAATCAAAAAGCGGAGGGTTGGAACGTGGGAGTTATTTTGCAGATCCTGGGGTTGGTCATCACCTTCACCATGGCCATGGAGGCCTTGCGCCGCTTTGGCATTGATGTGGGGTGGCTCAACCCACTGACTTTTTTCCACCGCCGGGCATGGCGCAAAAAGGTGAGCACGCCGCCCCTGTATGCCTTGGACCACCCCGTGGACGTGGTGGCCGTGTTGGCCTTGGCCACGGTGCAGACCACGGGTGCCATCACCACGGCCCAGAAGGCGGGTGTGCAGTCCTTGCTGCAGCAGCATCTGCAAATGAACGAGTCCGATGCCGCCAATTTGTGGGTGGCCAGCGCCCACCTGCTGCGCAGCCGGGCGCTGGCGCTGAGCGAATTGCCGGATGTGCTGGCCCGCAGTGCGGACAAGTTCACCGACTACCACGTGCAAACGCTGCAGGCTGTGATGCGCGCCGCCGCCGACATTGAGCCCCCCATCAACGACGCCCAGCGAAAGCTGCTGGACGCCGTGGATGCCTACTTTGCCAAGAGGAAAGCGGCCTCAGGCCCCTGGTCTTCGGCCAATCCCGGTTAACCCCGTCCCCACAGGAGAACCCCATGGATGCTGTCTCGCCCACGTTGATCAACCTCATCATCTTTGTGCTGGCCATCTATGTGGGCTACCACGTGGTGTGGACGGTGACGCCCGCCCTGCACACCCCGCTCATGGCGGTGACCAATGCCATCTCGGCCATCGTCATCGTCGGGGCCATGCTGGCGGCGGCGCTCACCGAGACGCCGCTGGGCAAAACCATGGGGGTGCTGGCCGTGGCACTGGCGGCGGTGAATGTGTTTGGCGGCTTCCTGGTCACCCGGCGCATGCTGGAGATGTTCAAGAAAAAAGAGCGTAAAGCGCCCGTGGATAAAGCGCAAGAGGCTATCAAATAAGGAGCAGATGGCATGAGCATGAACCTTGTCACGCTGCTGTACCTGGTCGCCAGCGTCTGCTTTATCCAGGCCCTTAAAGGGCTCTCGCACCCTACCACCTCCATCCGGGGCAACCTCTTTGGCATGGTGGGCATGGCCATTGCCATCCTCACCACAGCGGCGCTGATCGTGGAGCTGTCGGGCGGCAAGGCCGAGGGCATGGTGTATGTGCTGGGTGCGCTGCTGGTGGGCGGCGCAGCGGGCTCGGTGATGGCCAACCGCGTCGAGATGACCAAGATGCCCGAGCTGGTGGCCTTCATGCACAGCATGATCGGCCTGGCGGCGGTGTTCATTGCCGTGGCCGCCGTGGCCGAGCCCTGGGCGTTCCAGATCGTGGCCAAGGGCCAGCCCATCCCGGTGGGCAACCGGCTGGAGCTGTTCCTGGGTGCGGCCATCGGGGCCATCACTTTCAGTGGTTCGGTCATCGCGTTTGGCAAACTCTCGGGCAAGTACAAGTTCCGCTTCTTCCAAGGCGCACCGGTGCAGTTTGCCGGGCAGCACCTGCTGAACCTGGTGTTGGGGCTGGCCACCGTGGGGCTGGGGCTGCTGTTTGTGGCCACCGAAAGCTGGAGCGCCTTCTTCGCCATGCTGGCGCTGTCGTTCGTGCTGGGCGTGCTCATCATCATCCCGATTGGTGGGGCGGACATGCCGGTGGTGGTGTCCATGCTCAACAGCTACTCGGGCTGGGCGGCAGCGGGCATCGGCTTCTCGCTCAACAACTCCATGCTGATCATTGCGGGCTCGCTGGTGGGCAGCTCGGGCGCGATCCTGAGCTACATCATGTGCAAGGCCATGAACCGCTCGTTCTTCAATGTGATTTTGGGCGGCTTTGGCGGCGACACGGCCACCGCGGCGGCGGGCGCGCAGGTGCAGCGCAGCGTCAAGACCGGTAGCGCCGACGACGTGGCCTTTGTGCTGGGCAATGCCGAAACCGTGGTCATCGTGCCCGGCTACGGCCTGGCGGTGGCGCGCGCGCAGCATGCCGTCAAAGAGCTGGCGGCCAAACTCACTGAAAAAGGCATCACCGTGAAATACGCCATCCACCCCGTGGCAGGGCGCATGCCGGGCCACATGAATGTGCTGCTGGCCGAGGCCGAAGTGCCCTACGACCAGGTGTTCGAAATGGAGGACATCAATGGCGAATTCGGGCAGGCCGACGTGGCTATCATTCTGGGCGCCAACGATGTGGTGAACCCCGCAGCCCACACCAAGGGCAGCCCGATTTACGGCATGCCCATCCTCGAAGCCTACAAGGCCAAAACGGTGATCGTGAACAAGCGCTCCATGGCCGCAGGCTATGCGGGCCTGGACAACGAGCTGTTCTACATGGACAAGACCATGATGGTCTTCGGTGACGCCAAGAAGGTGGTCGAAGACATTGGAAAGGCCTTGGAGTAAGGCCCTCCCCGAGAACGCCGCCCGCAGGGATGGCCTTCGGGCGACATCACAGAGTTTTTTAGCAACCACGGAGCACCACCGGCCACCACAAGACCGGGCTCCACCGACAGAGAAGTTTGGAGAGACACGCATGACCGACCGCCCCTGGCTGGCCGCCTATCCGCAAGGCGTACCCGCTGACATTGACCCCACCCAATACGCCTCCCTGGTGGCGCTGATGGACGAGGCCTTTGGCCGCTACGCAGACCGTGTGGCCTACAGCTTCATGGGCAAGGACATCAGCTTTGCGCAGACCGACGCGCTGAGCCGTGCGTTTGCCGCCTACCTGCAGGGCCAGGGCCTGGTCAAGGGCGACCGCGTGGCCATCATGATGCCCAACGTGCCCCAGTACCCTGTGGTGGTGGCCGCCGTGCTGCGTGCAGGCTTTGTGGTGGTCAACGTGAACCCGCTGTACACCCCGCGCGAGCTGGAGCACCAGCTCAAGGACTCGGGCGCCAAGGCCATCGTCATCATCGAGAACTTTGCCTCCACGCTGCAGCAGTGCATTGCCAACACCCCCGTCAAGCACGTGGTGCTGTGCGCCATGGGCGACCAGCTGGGCTTCCTCAAGGGCATGCTGGTCAACTACGTGGTGCGCAACGTCAAGAAGCTGGTGCCCGAGTACAGCCTGCCCGGCGCGGTGCGCTTCAACGACGCCATCGTCCAGGGTGAGCGCGGCAGCTTCAAGCCTGCCGACATCAAGCCTGACGACATTGCCCTGCTGCAGTACACCGGCGGCACCACCGGCGTGAGCAAGGGGGCGGTGCTGCTGCACCGCAACGTCATCGCCAACGTGCTGCAGGCCGAGGCCTGGAACGAGCCGGTGATGAAGTCGCTGACCGCAGGCGAGCAGCCCACCAGCGTGTGCGCGCTGCCGCTGTACCACATCTTCGCCTTCACGGTGAACATGATGCTGGGCATGCGCACGGGCGGCAAAGTCATCCTCATCCCCAACCCACGCGACTTGCCTGCGGTGCTCAAAGAGCTGTCCAAGCACACCTTCCACAGCCTGCCTGCGGTGAACACGCTGTTCAACGGCCTGGCCAACCACCCCGACTTCAACACCGTCAACTGGAAGAACCTGAAGGTGTCGGTGGGCGGCGGCATGGCGGTGCAAGGCGCGGTGGCCAAGCTGTGGCTGGACAAGACGGGCTGCCCTATCTGCGAAGGCTATGGCCTGTCGGAGACCTCGCCCATCGTCAGCTGCAACCCCGTCACCGCCAAGGAATTCACCGGCACCATCGGCGCCCCCCTGCCCAGCACGCTCATCAAGCTGCTGGACGACGAGGGCCGCGAAGTCACCACCCTGGGCCAGTCGGGCGAGATCGCCATCAAGGGCCCGCAGGTGATGGCGGGCTACTGGCAGCGCCCTGACGAAACCGCCAAGGTCATGACCGAAGACGGCTATTTCAAATCGGGCGACGTGGGCGTGATGGACGAGCGCGGCTACTTCAAGATCGTGGACCGCAAGAAGGACATGGTGCTGGTCAGCGGCTTCAACGTGTACCCCAATGAGGTTGAAGAAGTGGTGGCAGCCCTGCCCGGTGTGCTCGAATGCGCCGTGGTGGGCGTGCCCGACGAGAAGACCGGCGAGGCCGTGAAGCTGGTCATCGTCAAGAAAGACCAGGCCCTGACCGAAGCCCAGGTCAAGGAATTCTGCAAGGCCAACCTGACTGGCTACAAGCAGCCCCGCGTGATCGAGTTCCGCACCGAGCTGCCCAAGACGCCCGTGGGCAAGATCCTGCGCAGAGAGCTGCGCGACAAGAAGTGACCCGAAGGGGCACTTCTTGCGGCGAAGGCTCATGTTGCGTAGCAACGTGAAGCGTAGCGGCCGCAGCCACAAGCGGTTGCACATGCACATCGTTTGAAAAAGGAACGGCCCCGCTGGGGCCGTTTGTCATGGCGCAGTGGCTTGCGCCGTTACCTATCCCGGAACATTTCCTTTATGACCACCGCCATCCTCAGCGCCCTGCCCGAAGAACAAAGCTCCCTGCTGCAGCACCTGGCGCAGCCCCAGCGCATCGTGCATGCCGGGCGGGCCTTTTGGCGGGGCGACTGGCAGGGGCGCTCCGTGGTGCTGGCGCTGTCGGGCATTGGCAAGGTGGCCGCGGCCACCACGGCCACCGCACTGGCCGAGCGGTTTGGCGTGGCGCGCATCGTGTTCACCGGCGTGGCCGGGGGCGTGGGCGACGGCGTGCAAGTGGGCGACGTGGTGGTGGCGCAAGACTATGTGCAGCACGACATGGACGCCTCGCCCATCTTTCCGCGCTGGGAGCTGCCCGGCTACGCCCGCACCCGCCTGGGTTGTGATGCAGCACTGACTGCTATGCTTTTGGAAGCTGTTAGCGCTTATGTAGAAAGCGCTGGAGGTCGATTTGATTCCAAATTGATCACGGGCCAGCCAAGGGTGCACCACGGGCTGGTGGCCAGCGGCGACCGCTTTGTGAGCGCCGCCGCCGAGGCCCAGGGCCTGCGCACTGCGCTGCGCGACGCTGGCCACGATGTGCTGGCCGTGGAAATGGAAGGCGCCGCCGTCGCCCAGGTCTGCCACGACTACGGCCTGCCCTTTGCCGCCATGCGCACCATCTCCGACCGCGCCGACGACACCGCGCACGTGGACTTCCCGGCGTTTGTGAACACCGTGGCAACACGCTACGCCGAACACATCATGCTGGGTTTTCTGCAAAAGCTATGAAATTCATAGCTGCTAGCGCTTGTTCAGTAAGCGCTAGCGGTCAGTTTGATGGATATTTTGGCACTGCCAAAGAAAGCCAGGCGTAGAAACTGGCGCGCACCCATACCAGCGCCACCGTGGATCTGGCTTCGCCAGTCCACCGGAGGCGTCCCCCCTCGGGGGGGGAGGCGCGCAGCGCCACAGGGGGGCTACTTCAACCAGCCGCGCTTGCGGAAGTACCACATCGGGCCGAGCGCGCTGGTCACCATCAGTGCCAGCACGTAGGGGTAGGCTGCCGCGCCCAGCAGTTCCAGTTCAGGGAACTTGAGGTTCATGCCATACACGCTGGCGATCAGCGTGGGCGGCAGTAGCGCCACGCTGGCCACCGAGAAGATCTTGATGATCTTGTTCTGGTTGATGTTGATGAAACCGACCGTGGCGTCCATCAAGAAGTTGATCTTGTCGAACAGGAACGCGGTGTGGTTGTCCAGCGACTCGATGTCGCGCAGGATCTGGCGCGCTTCCTCGAACTGCTCGGCGTTGAGCATCTTGGAGCGCATCATGAAGCTCACGGCGCGGCGCGTGTCCATCACATTGCGGCGGATGCGGCCGTTCAAGTCTTCCTGGCGGGCGATGGCGCCCAGCACCTCACCGGCCAGGGCATCGGTCACATCGCCGGCCAGCACCTGCTTGCTGACGGTTTCCAGCTCGTCGTAGATGTTCTCGAGCGTGTCGGCCGAGTATTCGGCGTCGGCGTCGAACAGCTTGAGCAGCACTTCCTTGGCGTCTTCGATGAGGCCGGGCGCGCGGCGTGCGCGCATGCGCAGCAGGCGGAACACGGGCACGTCTTCGTCGTGGATGGAGAACAGCACGCCTCGGCTCTTGAGGTTGGCGTTGTGCTGGTTCAGGATGAAGGCCACGCGCACCGAGCGGGGGTCCTCGTCGTCGTCGATCAAGAAGTCGCTGCGGATGTGCAGCTCGCCGTTGTCTTCTTCGTAGAAGCGGGCGGATTCTTCGATGTCTTCGTCCATCGCATCCTCGGGGATGGACAGACCGTAGTGCTGTTTGATCCAGCGTTTTTCTTCGAGCGTGGGGGCTTCCAGATCCACCCAGATCGGCTGGAACTTGGTCAGCTCTTCCAGCGATTCAATTTCTTCCTGAAACAGCCGGCCGTTGGCGAGCGTGAAGATGTTGAGCATAGGCTCACTCCCTTGTCATATGGCATCTGCGGTGTGGGGGGATAGGGTTGCTTTCAACCCCACGTGGCGTGCCAGGGAGCTGAAAGCTACCAACTCGGGTAGGTTTCCAAGGAGCTGTCTCCGTTTGTTGATTGAGCCCGCGATTATGGCACCCGACGGCCGCGCGCGCCCATGGCATGCGGCGGCCTGGCCGCAAAAAAAAGCGAGGGGTGGACGGGGCTCCACGTGCCTGTGGGCGCCCCCTCGCGAGACCGTTTACCGGTGCTTAACCCTTGCGCACCAGCGCCAGCGCGCGGCACAGGTCAGCCCAGGTGGCGGCCTTGGCGTCTTGCGAGCGCAGCAAGAAGGCCGGGTCGTAGGTGACCACGGCCGGGCGCCCGCCCACGGTGTGGGGCACGGCACGCAGACGCCCCAGGGGCTCGGTGCGGCCCAGGGCCGCACGTGCGGCCACGTGGCCCAGCACCAGCACCATGGCGGGTTGCAGCGTGTGCACTGCTTGCTCCAGCGCTTGCGCCACATCGGTGGGGGCATCGTCTTCGGCCGCCCGTGCGCCCGGGGTGGGGCGGGCCAGGGCGGCCAGAAACACCCGGGGGTGGCGGTGCAACTGCATGGCGCGCAGCATGTTGTCCAGCAGCTTGCCGGTGTCACCGCCCAGGGGCTCGGTGGCCGATACGCCTTCGGTCACGATCAGCCAGCTGGCGCCCAGGGTGCTGGGGGTCTGCGCTGGGTCGGCCGTGGGGTACAGCGGCTGCGGGGCATGCAGGCGCAGGGCCGGGGCTGCGGTGGCGGGTGCGCCCAGGCCCGCGGCTGCGGCGGGTGCAGCGGCAGGGGCGGACCTTGCGGGCGCGGCACTGGGGGCCATGGGAGCGCGGGCCGCTGGGGTGGCTGTGGCCTCCGGCCGCTGGGCCGGAGGGTGCTGCGCAGGCGGGAGTGCGGTGGCCGATGGGGGTTGTGCGGGCGGCTGGGCCGTGCTGGCCGCAGCGGTGGGGGGCAGGGTGGCCACCGGCACAGGCGTGGCTGCCTCTGCGCGGGCCCACACGGTCACCCCCATCTCTTGCAGCATGGCGCGCTGGCGCGCATCGAGGTTCAGGCTCATACAGGTAGGCTCACAACAAGGGGCTCAGAGGCTGAGAGTTTTTTGCCAGTGTCCGAAAGGTGCGACAAAACACCGCTGATCGAGGCGCAAAGCACAGCCATAGCGCGGGCTATGGCGCGCATTTGCAACGACGAGCAGCGGTGTTTTGGCGTGCAAGGCGGGCATAGGCATAAGACTCTCAGCCTCTCAGTGCGATCATTCACAGCGGCAGACTCATCACGACGGCATCTTCACGCTGCCCTTGGGCGGCGGGGTAGTAGCGCTTGCGTTCGCCCACGCGCCGAAAGCCGTGGGTTTCATAGACATGCTGGGCGCGCAGGTTGCTGGCGCGCACCTCCAGCCACAGCCATTGGGCCTGGCGCCCGCGCGCCCACAGGGCCAGGGCGTCCAGCAGCACCCGGGCCCAGCCCTGGCGCTGGTAGGTGGGGGCCACGGTGATATTGAGCAGGTGCACCTCTTCCACCCCCAGCATGGCCACAAAGTAGCCCAGCAGGTGTTCGCCCGCCATCAGCAACTGGCATTCGTAGCCCGAGGCCATGGCGTCGGTGAAGTTGCCACGCGACCAGGGGTGCGAGTAGGCGCTGAACTCCACGTCCAGCAGGGTGTCCAGGTGCGCCAGCGTGAGCTTTTCAAAGCGCACTTCCACAGGCGCCGGGGGGGGCTCGGCGGCAGGGTGGGCCAGGGAGGCGGGCACGGCGCTCATGGGGCAGGCAGGCTGGGTTGGGTGCTGGCGGCCAGGCTGGCCTGGGCGCGCATCGCCTCGCGCTCGGCCGTGGTGTTGGCCACCTTGTCGCGGATGTAGCGCGGCAGGGCTTCGCTGGCAGGCACGGCGCCGCCAGCGGCCAACAGGGCGGGGGCCAGGCGCAGCAAGGCGGTGGCCGTGGGCAGGGCCAGCACATGGCGGGCCTGGGGCAGCAGGCGCTCGCCGTACGGGGTGTGGGCGTTGCCCGCTACGGCCCAGGTGGCCAGATCGGCATCGGGCAGGGCCAAGGCCTCAGGGGCGCAGAGGCCAAAGTCGGCGTCGGCCTGCCAGCGCTGGGTGGCGTCGCTCCAGGTGCAGCGGGCGCTGTAGACCTCGTTCATGCGCGCATCCAGCACCGCCAGCACCTGGGTGCAGCTATGCTGGTGGCGGGCTTCCTCGGCCACGGCTAGCAGAGTGTCGACCGGCAGCACCGGCACGCCCTGGCCGTGGCGTGCCCCAAAGGCCAGGCCCTGGGCCACGGCGCAGGCGGTGCGCAGCCCGGTGAATGAGCCCGGCCCCCGGCCAAACACGATCAGCTCCAGGGTGTCAAAGCTGAGCCCGGCCTCGGCCAGCAGCCGCTGAATGGCCGGAATCAGCGCGGCAGAGGCTTGCGGCCCCCCGGGCGCGGTGTGCTGCCACACCGCATCGCCGCGCTGGACGGCGATGGAGAGGGTGTCGGTGCTGGAGTCAAAGGCGAGCAGGTTCATGGGCCGGGGCGGTCAGGGCGGGTGCGTGGCGCACCGCAAAAAGGGCAGAAGGCGGTGGATTGTCCCCCATTGCCCTCAGCCCCCTGGTGTGCCTGCAAAACACCCGACAGGATACCTGCGGCGGCAGAGGGCCGCCGCCCGCCCTCTAACTCAGCCTGGGATCAGAAGGATTCCCACTCGTCGTCGTTGCCAGGCTGCGGCGCGCGGCTGGCGGGCTTGGCGGCGGGTTTGGGTGCTGCGGCCAGGGCGGGCGCTTTGGCTGCCTGGGGTTGCGTCACTTTGGGGGCGGGTGCCTTGCTGGGGGCTTTGGTGCTGGTAGCGGGGCGTGCCGGGGTGGGCAGGCTGCGCGCTGCAGGGGCGCTGCTGTGCGCCATGGGGGTGTGGCTCTGGTCTGCCGTGAGCTTGAACACGGCCACCACCTGCACCAGGTCGTGGGCTTGGTTGCGCAGGCTGCTGGCGGCGGCGGCCATTTCTTCGACCAGGGCGGCGTTTTGCTGGGTGGCCTGGTCCATCGACGTGACGGCCTCGCCCACCTGTGCCACGCCTGCGCTTTGCTCGTTGCTGGCCGCGCTGATCTCGCCCATGATGTCGGTCACGCGGCGGATGCTGCTGACCACTTCGTTCATGGTGGCGCCCGCCTTGTCGACCAGCGAGGTGCCTTGCTCCACGCGCTCCACGCTGGCGTTGATGAGGCTCTTGATCTCCTTGGCGGCCTCGGCGCTGCGACTGGCCAGGCTGCGCACTTCAGAGGCCACCACGGCAAACCCGCGGCCCTGCTCACCGGCGCGGGCGGCTTCCACGGCCGCGTTCAGCGCCAGGATGTTGGTCTGGAAGGCGATGGAGTCGATCACGCTGATGATGTCGCTGATCTTGCGGCTGGCGTCGTTGATGCCCTTCATGGTCTCGACCACCTCACCCACCACCGCGCCGCCTTGAACGGCCACGTTCGAGGCTGTGAGCGCCAGCTGGTTGGCCTGGCGGGCGTTGTCGGCGTTGTTGCGCACGGCAGAGTTCAGCTCTTCCATGCTGGCGGCGGTTTCTTCCAGCGCGCTGGCCTGGTGCTCGGTGCGGGCGCTCAGGTCGTTGTTGCCTTGGGCGATTTCGGCGCTGGCGTTGGAGACCGACTCCGAGCCCCGGCGCACGTTGTTGACCACGTTGGCCAGGTTGTTCTGCATGAGCGCCAGGGACGACATCAGCTCGCCCACTTCGTCCTTGCCATGCTCTGGCACCTTGGCCGTGAGGTCGCCTTCGGCCACGCGCTTGGCCAGGTCAGACGCCTGGGCCAGCGGCACGGTGACCGAGCGGGCCAGCAGCCACGAAAACAGCGCGCCCAGCGCCACGCTCAACACCCCCAGGGCCACCAGCAGGCGGCGGCTGGTGGTGCGGTTGTCTTGAATGGCCTGGCCCAGCTTGTCCACCTGCTCGCGCTGGTTGCGCAGCAGCTCGTCCATCTTGGCGGCGTATTTGTTGGCGTCGGGCATGAACTGCTTTTCCAGCAGCGCATTGGCTTCGTCCACCTTGCCTTCTTTTTTGAGGGCAAAGATGGTGTCCCGGTTCTTCAGGTAAATCGTGCGCAGCTCGCCAATTTCCTGGAACAGCTTCTTTTCAGAGTCCAGAAACATCAGCGCCTCGACGGCCTTTTGCAGCTCGCCCGAGCTTTTGGACGATGCCTTGCTGTCCTCGGCAAAAAAGTCGGCCAACGCCGGGTCACTGCTGCGCGCGACGGCGGCGGTGCGCGTGATGCCGGTGCGAAGGTTGCGCGACCAGTCACTGACCAGACGCTCGGTCTTCACCGGGTTTTGCACCATTTCTTCGGTCGCGTCGGCCAGGGCGTTAAGGCGCGAGATGCTCAGCGTGATCACGCCCATGGACAGCAGAAGGACCAGGGCAAAGCCCAGCGCCAGGCGCTTGGCAACAGAAAGGTTGGAGAGCTGTTTCATCGAAGCACCCTGTGGTATTGGTTGGTTTTGCGGGGAATGGCTGGCATTTGCAGTGCCTGGCGAGTGGCTGAGGGGCCGTCCCACCGGTGCGCTGCGGTGCCTGCGCTGTCTCAGGGCGCGGGGCCATGTGTTGCTTAGTGTAAATATTTGGCGGCCCGCGTGGGGGCTCAATGTGAACTTCTAGACTCGGAGCATGAGCCAACGAATGACAGACAAAGCCCCCTGGCGCCGCACCGTGCGGCAGGGGTTGGTGTGCGGTGCCCTGGCCTGCGGGGCTGCTTGGGGCGTGGGGGCACAGGCCCAGGCGGTGGGGGCAGCGCTTGGGGGGCTGCCGCCTGAGATCGAGGCGGCGCTGGCCCGCAGCAAGCTGCCGCGCGACGCCATCAGCGTGCTGGTGGCCGATGCTCAAGGCGGTGCGCGCACCGCACCGCGTCTGTCTTACCGGGCGCAGGTGCCGGTCAACCCGGCGTCGGTGATGAAGCTGGTCACCACTTACGCGGCGCTGGACCAGCTGGGCCCCGCCTACACCTGGAGCACGCCGGTGTTTGTGGAGGGCCCGGTGCAGGGCGGCAGCCTCAAGGGCAACGTCTACATCCAGGGCCAGGGCGACCCCAAGCTGGTGGTGGAGCGCCTGTGGCTGCTGATGCGGCGCCTGCAGACGCAGGGCATCCAGGTCATCGTGGGCGACATCGTGCTGGACCGCTCGGCCTTTGACGTGCCCGAGCAAGACCCCGGCCGCTTCGATGGCGAGCCCTTGCGGCCCTACAACGCGTCGCCCGATGCACTGCTGCTGAACTACAAGTCCAGCGTCATGACCTTTGTGCCCGATGGGCCCGCCGGGGTGGCCCGCATCCAGTACGACCCGCCGCTGGCCGGGGTGCAGCGGCCCGCCACGGTGGCATTGGCCGCAGCCGGGGCCGAGTGCGGCGACTGGCGCGGCGCGCTGCGGGCCGAGCTGGGCGACCCGCTCAAGGTGAGCTTTCAGGGCGCCTACCCCGCGTCGTGCGGCGAGCGTGTGTGGCCCGTGGCCTACCCGGCGCCGCGTGACTTTGCCGCCCGTGCGGTGGAGGGCATGTGGCGCGAGCTGGGCGGCAAGCTCACCGGCACCGTGCGCGACGGCAAGGTGCCCGCCGGGCTCAAGCCCGCGTTTGTCAGCACCTCGCCCGCGCTGGCCGAGGTGGTGCGTGACGTGAACAAGTACAGCAACAACGTGATGGCGCAGCATGTCTTTCTGGCCCTGGCCCGCCAGAAGGGCGGCGTGGCCACCATGGACGGCGCCCGCGAGGCCCTGCGCCAGTGGTGGCAAGCCCGCTTTGCCGATGTGGACGCCCCCGTGCCCGACAACGGCGCGGGCCTGAGCCGCGAGGCCCGCGTGACGGCCCTGGGGTTGGGGCGCATGCTGCAGTCCGCCTGGGCATCGCCCGTCATGCCCGAGCTGGTGGCGTCGCTGCCCATTGCCGGGGTCGATGGCACCCTGCGCCGCAGCCAAAGCCGGGGCGCCGCCCACCTCAAGACCGGCAGCCTGCGCGACGTGATGGCTGTGGCGGGCTACGTGCACGCCCAAAGCGGCAAACGCTATGTGCTGGTGGCCATCGTCAACCACCCCAACGCCAATGCCGCCCGGCCTGTGCTGGACGCCATCACAGACTGGGCGGCTCGGGATTGATGTGCTATTAAATTAATAGCTATTAGCGCTTTATCTGATTGCGCTAGAGGCCAATTTGGTTCAAAGTGGTTGGCGCTGCCCCTTGTTGCTCTACGCCACTTCCTCCCATGCCTTTGTCTGACCTGATTGGCTACCTTGCCGCCACGCTGACCACCTGCAGCTTTCTGCCCCAGGCCCTGCACACGTTTCGCACACGCGATGTGAGCGGCATCTCGCTGGGCATGTACAGCGTGTTCACCTCGGGCGTGGCGCTGTGGCTGGCCTACGGCGTGGTGCTGCAGGCCTGGCCCATCGTCA
Source organism: Acidovorax sp. 62 (assembly GCF_002754495.1). Taxonomy (NCBI): domain Bacteria; kingdom Pseudomonadati; phylum Pseudomonadota; class Betaproteobacteria; order Burkholderiales; family Comamonadaceae; genus Acidovorax; species Acidovorax sp. 62. The sequence goes on along the minus strand of NZ_PEFJ01000001.1, from coordinate 3,581,340 downwards.
TCGCCAATGCCATCACCCTGGTGCTGGCCAGTGCCATCCTGGGGATGAAGCTGCGCTTTGGCGATCGCCCGGCGGGCTGAGCCCGCGGCACAGGCAGGCCGTGCGTGGCCTTGTCGCCTAGGTGTCACCTGGGGCCCGGGTGCCTCGTTATCCCCTATGGATGCTGCAGCGCAGGTGCGCGCACCATGCGCGGTCTGCGTGACCCATCCACCATCCATGAGAGGGAATGTCCATGACTCCATTGCGCCTTACCTGTGTGGCCGCTGCGGCGGCCTTGCTTGCTGCTTGCGGCGGCTCTGACGATTCTGTGCGGGGCGAGCTCATCGACCCGCCCACGGTGCTCACCACGCTCACGGTGGCGCAGATCGATGCTGCCACGGCCGCCAGTGGCCTGCAGGCCCTGAGCGGCAAGGCCAAGTGCGATGTGAAGGTGGTGGCACTGAACTACCGCACCCCGGGCGTGAAGGATGGCGAGATGAGCAACGCCTCGGGGGCCATGCTGGTGCCTGCGGGGGCTTGCGCTGCCGCTGCGCCACTGGTGGTCAACGCGCGGGGCACCGAGGTGCTGAAAACCCGCACCCTGGCCAACCCGCAAGACCCCGAAACCTTTTTGCTGGTCGCCATGTATGCCGCCCAAGGCTATGCCGTGGTGGCCACCGACTACCTGGGCTATGCCAAGTCCACCTACGGCTTTCACCCCTATCTGCACGCAGACTCGCAGGCCACCACCATCATCGACTCGGCACGCGCTGCCCGCAACGCAGCCGACACCGTGGGCGCCAAGCTCTCGGGCAAGGTCATGTTCACCGGGTACTCGCAGGGGGGGCATGCCTCCATGGCCGCCCACCGGGCGGCCGAGCGCGACCACGCGGGCGAGTTCAACGTGGTGGCGGGCGCCCACCTGGCCGGGCCGTACAACCTGTCGGGTTCTTTGCAGCTCACCGAGGCGATCGCCGGGTATCAGTTCTTTGTGCCCATGATCGTGACCTCCTGGCAAAAGATCTACGGCAATATTTATGGCAGCCCGTCCGAAGCCTTCAAGGCCCCCTACGCCAGCTACATCGAAAACCTGCTGCCCAACCCCACGTTGACCACCACCACCCTGGTCACGTCGGGCAACCTGCCCGGCGGCACACCGAATCAGGCCCGTGACGCGCTCTTCCAGCCCGCGTTCTTGACCGGGGCACAGCAAGGCGGCAACAACCCGTTGTACCAAGCGGGCAAAAAGAACGACCTGCTCGGCTGGACGCCCAAAGCCCGTGTGCTGTTGTGCGGCGGTGCGGGCGACCCCACCGTGCCGCCTGCCGTGCACCAGGCGGTGATGAAGGCCGACTTTGACAAACGCGGTGTGACCAATGTGACCTCGGTGGATGTGGATGCGGCCATCCAGACCACTTACGGCCCCGGCGGCAAGGCGCCTACCGATGCCACCTCGGCGGCTTTTGCCACGTACTACGGCAATTACCACGGCAAATACGAGCCCCCGCTGTGCCATGCGCAGGCGCGCGGCGTGTTTGATGCTGTGAAGTAGCCCGCTCAGGCCTGCGTTAGCAGGCCCCCACGTTGCGACCCTGGCCTTACCGGTGTTTTCCCGGTGAGGCCTTTTTTTATTCCTGCGTAGAATCGTCTGAAAATAGAACGGTCGTTCTATTTTTTTGTTTATAGCAGGACAGATACCAATGAATTTCCAGCGCAAGGCATTGTGGGTTTCACTGGCGGCGGCAGCGCTGCTGGCAGGGTGTGGCGGGGGCGGGGCAGACACGACCCCTGTGGCCCCCATCCGGGGCATCAAAGTGGTGGGTGACAGCCTGGCCGACAGCGGCACGTTTGGCTACAAGTTCACCGTGCAGGGCACTGCGCCCACCGGCACCGGCGCCACGGCCCTGTGGGTGGACCGTGTGGCCGCCAGCTACAGCCAGACGCTGTGCGCACGCTACGCATCGACCGACGGCGTCAGCTTTGCCACCAAGGCGGGCTGCACCAACTACGCAGTGGGCGGCGGGCGCATCAACAACGTCAACGCACCCACATCGCCGGTGTCGATCACCCAGCAGATCAAGGACGCGGGCGCTGCGGGCTACGTCGCTTCCGACCTGCTGCTGGTGGATGGCGGCTCCAACGATGCGGCTGATTTGATTGGTGCCTACCTGCGTGCCGGCACCGACGGCGGGGCCAGCTACAAGGCGCTGCTGGGCACGGTGCTGGACGCCGCTACCGTCAATGCCGCGCTGGCAGGGGGCTCGTCTGGCCTGGCGCAGGCCGGTGGTGCGTACATGAAGGCCTTGGCCGCGCAGTTTGCCGCCACGCTCAAGGCCAACGCCCTGGACAAGGGCGCCGCGCGCATCGCCGTGCTGAACGTGCCTGACATCCTCAAGACCCCGCGCTTTAAGCTCGTGGTGGCTTCGATTGCCGCCGCCCAGGGCACAGCGGCCAGCGTGCAGGCCACGGCGGTGTTTGACGCCTGGATCCAGGCCTTCAACACCCAGCTGAGCGCCAGCTTTGCGGGCGACAGCCGTGTGGCCATTGTCAACTTCAACGAATCTTCCAAAGACCAGGCAGACCACCCAGCCCAGTACCAGCTGAGCAACACCACCACGCCTGCCTGCCCAGCGACTGGCCGTGGCAGCGACGGTTTGCCCACCTACAGCTTCCCCACCTGCACGGCCGCCGCACTGTCGGCTGCGCCGCCGGTGGGTGTGACGGGTGGGGCTGACTGGTGGAAGTTCTACGGCTTCTCGGACAGCTTTCACCCCTCGCCCTACGTGCACCAGCTGATGGGGCAATTGGTCTCGCGCTCGTTGTCCCAGGCAGGCTGGCTCTGAGATGGCCGCAGCACCATACCAAGGAAGCTTCATGCAGCATTTCTCCAAGACCGTCCTGACGGCCTCTCTGACCCTTGCCGCCCTGCTGGCAGGCACCAGTGCCAGCGCCCAGGTGGCGGGCACTTTCAGCGCCCGCGCTGGGGTCACCCACATTGCGCCCCAGGTCACCAGTGGCAACCTGTCGACCCCCAGCTTTCCAGGCACCACGGTGGACGTGGGCTCGGCCAGCGCCCTGACCGGCGGGCTGAACTACATGGTCACCGACCACTGGGCGGTGGACCTGCCCGTGGGCCTGCCGTTCAAGCACAACTTCTACGGCGATGGCGCCATTGCAGGCACGGGCAAGCTGGGCGAGACCAAGGTCGTGCCTGCCACGCTGTTTGCCCAGTACCGCTTTGGCGAGGCCAATGCGCAGTTCCGCCCCTACCTGGGCCTGGGGGTGACCTACAGCCGGTTCTTCAAGAACCGCTCTACCGCCGCGCTGACGGCCGTGACCGGCGGCAACCCCGCCAATCCCACCACCGCCTCCATCGACAACAAATGGGGCCTGACACCCCAGGTGGGCTTTGTCTGGAACTTCAATGAGCGCTGGTTTGTGGACGCGGCGTACTACAAGAGCTTCCTGAAGACCACCACGCACCTGTCCTCGGGCCAGTCGATCCATATCAAGCTCAACCCCAACGTGTTGGCGGTGGGCATTGGTTACCGGTTCTGAGGCCGCAGCACGCTGCGCTAAATACTGCGCCGAGCAGGCATAAAAAAACCGACCCTTGGGTCGGTTTTTTTGTGGTGCCCAGAGGGCTGATTACCAGCGAGCGCGCAGGCGGTCGTAGGCGTAGGTGCCGAATTGGCGGTGCGCCGAGGGGGTGAGGTACACCGTGTCAGCGAACGCGTAGGTGTCCTGGCCGACGCCCGACAGCAGGGTCGAGGTGGTGCACAGCGACGAGTTCACCTTGCCGGTGCCAATGCCGATGCCGTTCGTGGAGTCCACCGAGTTGCACACCGCTGCCGTAGCGTTGCTGAAACCGTAGCTCGACGGGCTGCTGGTGTACAGGTTCACGTAGTAGGCCAGGTCCACGTACAGCACGTTAGAGCCCAGGTCCACAATGCCGACGAGCAGGCCCTCGTTGAAGGCGCTGCTGGCCTGGTTCAGCACCGTGGTGCGGCCAATTTCGGTCGCCCAGGGGGTCTTGCTCAGGTCGTAAGTGCCCGCCACCATCACGTACTTGCCTCCGGCATTGACCAAGCGACGCACTTGTGCGGCGAGGTCTGTGCCTGCCTGGCGCGAGGCGGTGACCATCTGCTCGGTAGTCATGGTGCCTGCGTTCACAGCGGCCATGTTGGCGATCACGTCGCTGATGCCGCCGTTGACCATCACCAGGTCGTCATTGGTGAAGGTGTTGCTGGCCAAAAAGCTGTCGATCTGCTCTTTCACCGTCAGCGTGCTGCTGTTGCCTGCGGCGTCGGGCTTGGCTGTAACGCGGGCGTTGCCCGCGGCGTAGCTCTTGCCACCAGCCGACGAAGCGGTGAGGCCCTTGCTGTAGCCAGCGGCCACTTGCAGCGTCCAGTTGTTCACGGTGCCGTCATTGACGGTGTAGCGTGTGCCTTTTTGGCCCACATCGCTCATGCCGTCGCCGAAGGCAACCATCCGCTGGGGCGAGATGGCCGATTCGGTGGTGCTGGAACCGCAAGCCGCGAGCAACGCGGCCGACGCACATGCGGCGACCATGAAGGTGCGGCGCATCCAATTTGCTGCCATGTATTTCTCCAGAAAAGTGGGGGGTAGTTTAACGATGCCGAGTCAACGCATGTAAAGCGACTTTGGGAACCATACTTGCAATATGCATGTTTCGGATCCGTGAGCTCTGCCACTGGCACTGTCGAGGCCAGTGGCCGCCGCGCAAGGGCCGCCCCGCCGCGCTGGCGGCGTCCCCCTTGGGGGAAGTCGCGAAGCGGCTCAGGGGGGCTTCAAGCCTATGCTGCCGCGGCACGCTGCAGCCGGTCGCGCACGCCTTCCCAGTCGGGGGTGGCGGGCGGGGTTTCAATCCAGATCAGCTTGACACCCTGGTCGTCAAAGGCGCGCAGCGCCGCAAACAGCTGCTGGGCCGTGGCGCTGGCGTCGTCGGGCATACGGCGCATGACCAGCTTGGAGGACTGGGTGCGCAGCGCAGCGCGCGCGTACACCGCAATGTGGGCCGCATCAGCGCCCAGCAGGTCCAGCCCGGTTTGCAGCGCCTTGGCGTCCATCAGCCGCACCTTGGCAGCTGGGGCGTAATGCGCCTCCAGCGTGCCTGAGGCGCGCGGGGTGTGGCTGGGCAGGTCTTCTTTGGACAGCGGCGCCACACCGCAGGCCTGCTGGATCTGCTCGCGTGTGATGGCGCCGGGGCGCAGCAGCACGGGCACGCCCCGGGTGCAATCGACGATGGTGCTTTCAATCCCCACCTGGCAAGGGCCGCCGTCGAGCACCAGCAGCGCCTCGCCCAGCTCGTCCTGCACATGCTGGGCCGTGGTGGGGCTCACGCGGCCAAAGCGGTTGGCACTGGGCGCGGCCACACCCCACACGGGGGCATCACCGGGCACGGCGGCATCGCTTGGCGCGGCGCAGGCCACCAGCAGCGCATGCGCTACAGGGTGGGCCGGGCAGCGCAGGCCCACGCTGTCCTGCCCGCCGGTGGCGGCCGTAGCCACGCCGGGCAGGCGCGGCAGGATGAGGGTGAGCGGGCCGGGCCAGAACGCATCGACCAGCTTTTGCGCAAATGCAGGCACGTCGCTGGCAAAGTGGGCAATGCCTGCGGCGTCGGCCACGTGCACGATCAGCGGGTGGTCGCTGGGGCGGCCCTTGGCCGCAAAAATCTGTGCCACGGCCGTGTCGCTGCTGGCATCGGCGGCCAGGCCGTACACGGTTTCGGTGGGCAGGCCGAGCAGGGCGCCGCTGCGCACCGCCCGCGCGGCGGCGGCGATGGAAGCAGGCTGGGTGCCGTCAAGAATCATGGTCAGAACGGATCAATGCCCAGCAGCGCCGCTGCTTGCAGCGCTGTAGCGCGGGCGGCCTCGGGCGTGGCGGCGGTGATGTTCAGATGCCCCATCTTGCGGCCGCGCTTGGCGTCGTGCTTGCCGTACAGGTGCAGGTGGGTGCCGGGCAAGGCCAGCACTTCGGCCCAGGGCGGGGTCTGCGCGGCGTTGCCGTGGGCAAACCACAAATCGCCCAGCAGGTTGAGCATGACGGCGGGGCTGTGCTGGCGCGGCTGCGTCAGCGGCAGGCGGGCCATGGTGCGCACCTGCAGCTCAAACTGCGACACGTCGCAGGCGTTCTGGCTGTAGTGGCCGCTGTTGTGCGGGCGGGGGGCAATCTCGTTGACCACCAGGCTGCCGTCCTGCAGCACGAAGAATTCCACGCACAGCACGCCCACGTACTGCAGGCCATTTGCTACAGATTTTGCAGCTGCTACTGCTTGTGTAGCAAGCGCTGGGGGCAGATTTCCTTCATGAACTTCGGTCACCGCCAGGATGCCATCGCGGTGCAGGTTGCGCTGCACGGGCAGGTGCACCATGGCACCGTCGTGGCCACGGGCGACCAGCACGGAGCATTCGAGCTGCAGCGGCAGCATCTTTTCCAGCACGCAAGGCACTTGGCCGACGGAATCCCAGGCGGCGGCCAGCTCGGCGGCCGTCTTTACGCGCACTTGGCCCTTGCCGTCGTAACCCATGCGGGCGGTTTTCAGGATACCCGGCAGCAAATCAGCGGAAACCGCTTCGAGTTGGCCGGCCGTTTCGATCACTGCATACGGCGCGCAAGGCACGCCGCAGGCCACAAAGTGCGCCTTCTCCCGCGCGCGGTCTTGCGCCACAGAGACTGCGCTGGCTGCGGGCGACACAGGGCGCTGCGCGGCCAGGGTGGCCAGGGCGGCAGCGGGCACGTTCTCGAATTCGGTGGTCACCGCATCGGCCACACGGGCCAGCTCTTCCAGGCCCTGCGGGTCTTTATAGCCGGTCTGGATGTGGTGGTGGCTCACCAGCCCGGCGGGGCTGGTCGGGTCGGCATCAAGCACGGCGGTGAAGTAGCCCATGGCCTGCGCCTGGTGCACAAACATGCGGCCTAGCTGGCCGCCGCCGAGCACGCCCAGCGTGCAGCCAGGCAAGAGGGGCTGTGCAGCGTCGGTCATGCGGCGGGCGGTAGGGTCATGTTGCGGGCCACCTCGGTCTGCTCGGCGCGGAAGGTTTCCAGGCGCTGGCGCAGCTCGGGGCTCTCGCTGGCCAGCAGGGCCACGGCAAACAGGGCGGCATTGGCAGCGCCTGCGGTGCCGATGGCAAAGGTGGCCACGGGAATGCCCTTGGGCATTTGCACAATGCTGTGCAGCGAATCCACGCCTTGCAGGTGGCGGCTGGCCACGGGCACGCCCAGCACGGGCACGGTGGTTTTGGCTGCAATCATGCCGGGCAGGTGGGCGGCGCCACCGGCGCCCGCGATGATGGCTTTGAGGCCCCGGCCTGCAGCGGCTTCGGCGTAGGCAAACATGTCGTCGGGCATGCGGTGGGCCGAGACCACGCGGGCCTCGTGCGAGATGCCGAACTGCTCAAGAATTTGCACTGCGTGCTGCATGGTGTCCCAGTCGCTGCTGGAACCCATGACGACGCCGATCTGAATGGGTTTCATGGTGTGTGGGGTGGCGAAGCGGCTGCCCTGGGGACCGGCCCCGGGCATCCGCCCGCAATGGGTGGAACCCGCGATTTTACTTTTTGCTTTGCCGCGCGGGGCGTTGGGTCATGGGGATGCGCCAAAATAGCGCGAACTTGCCCTTCAACGGCGCTCTTGACGAGCCTTTCACAGGCCTACCCGGCCCGCTTTCCCATGATCGACATCACCGTAGAAAATTTTGAAGCCGAGGTGGTTGCCGCCTCGATGACCGTGCCCGTGCTGGTGGATTTTTGGGCGCCCTGGTGTGGCCCCTGCAAGTCCCTCGGGCCGGTGCTGGAAAAGCTCGAAGTGGAGTACGCCGGCCGCTTCAAGCTGGCCAAGATCGACTCAGACCAGGAGCAACAACTGGCGGGCATGTTCGGCATCCGCAGCATTCCCACCTGCGTGCTGCTCAAGAACGGCCAACCGGTGGACGGCTTCATGGGCGCGCTGCCCGAGGGCCAGGTGCGGGCCTTTTTGGACAAGCATGTGCCCAGCGAAGGCGCACTGGCGGCCGAGGCCGAGGTGGACGAGGCGCATGAGCTGCTGGAGGCGGGTGACACCCAGGCTGCACTGGCCAAGATGGCCGACGCCCTGGCCGCCGACCCGGCCAACGACGATGCCCGCGCAGATTACCTGCGCCTGCTGATCGCCACCGGCGGCTACGAAGAGGCCGAGGCCCTGCTGCAAGAGCCCCTCAAGCGCATTCCGCAGCCGCTGCGTTTTGATGCGCTGTGGCGCTGGCTGGATGCCCTGCAGTTTGTGCAGAACGACGACCGGGGCAACTGGCCTCTGGAACAGTTCGATGCGCTGATCGCCCAGAACAAGCGCGACTTTGACACCCGCTTTGCCAAGGCCCGCGTGCTCATGGCCGAGGGCGAATGGGCCCCGGCCATGGAGGAGTTGCTGGAGATCATCATGCGCGACAAGGCCTGGAATGCCGAGGCACCGCGCAAGACCTATGTGGCCATCCTGGAGCTGCTCACCCCACCCCAGCCGAAGGCCGACCCAGCCGCGGCGGGCAAAACGGCGGGTGGCATCGAAGTGATGGGCAAGGCTGCTCTGGAGCAGGACGAGGTCACCGTGATGCTCAACGGCTACCGCCGCAAGCTGAGCATGGCGCTGAACTGAGCCGCAGTAGGGCCGTTGTACTGACCCCTGACCACCCAGGCATGCGCTAGGTGCGGGCACAAAAAAAGGAGGCTGGGCCTCCTTTTTTTGTGCGGTTGCATCGCTCTGTGGCGCTATTGTATTTATAGCTGTTTGCGCTTGTTTGGCGGCAGTTTCAAGCCTTTTTAGGCTGAATGCATCGTGCAATCAGCGCAGGCAGCTATCTTTTGCATAGCGCCCGGCGGGGCTTGATCAGGCCGTCAGCCGCTCCAGCGCTTCGCGGTACTTGGCGGCGGTTTTTTCGATCACGGCCTGGGGCAGGCGGGGCGAGGGGGCGGTCTTGTCCCAGGGCTTGCCGTTCACCTGGGCTTGCTCCAGCCAGTCGCGCACAAACTGCTTGTCGTAGCTGGGTGGGTTGGCGCCAGCGGCCAGGGCGGTTTCGTAGCCTTCCACGGGCCAGTAGCGCGAGCTGTCAGGGGTCAGCACTTCGTCCATCAGCACCAGCGTGCCGTCGGGCGCCAGGCCAAATTCGAACTTGGTGTCGGCAATGATCATGCCTTTGGTCAGCGCAATCTCGGCGGCGGCCTTGTAGATGGCGATGCTCAGGTCGCGGATGCGGGTGGCCAAGTCCAGGCCAATCATCTCCACGGTGCGCTCAAAGGTGATGTTCTCGTCGTGCTCGCCCATCGCGGCCTTGGCGGCGGGGGTGTAGATGGGCTCGGGCAGCTTGGCCGCGTTGGTCAGCCCTGTGGGCAGGGGCACGCCGCACACGGCTTGCGATTCTTGGTATTCCTTCCAGCCACTGCCGGCCAGGTAGCCGCGCACCACGGCTTCGACCGGGATGGGCTTGAGGCGCTGCACCAGCATCGAGCGGCCACGCACCTGCTCGACTTCGGCGGGGCTCACCACGCTCTCGGGGGCGTCGCCTGTGAGGTGGTTGGGGCAAATGTGGCCGAGCTTGTCGAACCAGAACAGCGCCATCTGCGTGAGCAGCGCACCTTTGCCCGGAATGGGCTCGCCCATGATCACGTCAAAGGCCGAGAGGCGGTCGCTGGCGACCATCAGGATGCGGTCGTCGCCCACGGCGTAGTTGTCGCGCACCTTGCCGCGTGCCAGCAGGGGCAGCGATGTCAGGGCAGAGGTGTGCAGGGCGGGGTTGCTGGGCTGTGTCATGGTGTCGGTTGGGCAATCTGCGCCGGTGGGCGCGCAGCATACGAAGGCAACGGAGGGTCGGTCGCTGCAGCGGAGCACGGCGGGCGGGCCGGGGTGTTCGTGGCATGTGCCGCAGCAGCAGGATTTTACTTGGCTTGCTCGCCCGCGCCCCGACCAGCGAACCGCCAGCCGCTGTGGCACCGTTGTGGCACATTTGGCGCCCCTCTCTGCTTTGGCTCAGGCACTGTTTGTGAACCCACCTTCTGCACCCACCCCCCTCACTGCGCGGCGCGAGCTTTGGCTGCTGCTGACCCTGGCCGGCATCCAGTTCACCCACATCCTGGACTTCATGATCATGATGCCGCTGGGGCCGCAGTTCACCCAGTTGTTTGGCATCAGCGATGCGCAGTTCGGGCTGCTGGTGTCGGCGTACACGCTGTCGGCCGGGGTGTCGGGGCTGCTGGCATCGACCTACATCGACCGGTTTGGTCGCAAGCGCCTTTTGTTGGTGCTGTATGCGCTGTTCGGGCTGGCCACGCTGGCCTGCGGTGTGGCGCCCACGTATGCCACGCTCATGGTGGCGCGGGTGCTGGCGGGCACGTTTGGCGGGGTGCTGTCTGCGCTGTGCCAGACCATCGTGGCCGACGTGGTGCCGTTTGAGCGGCGCGGCCGGGCCATGGGCATTGTGATGACCTCGTTTTCTGTCTCCACCGTGGCGGGCGTGCCGCTGGGGCTCATCCTGGCCGAGCACTGGGGCTGGCACATGCCGTTTGTGTCGATTGCCGTGCTGTGCGGTGTCTTGCTGGTGTGTGCGGCCCGCTCTTTGCCCACCATGGACCACCACCTGGCGGCAGGGCAGGCCCGCACCGCCTTCGGAGGCATCGGGCAGGTGCTGCGCGATGTGAACCACCGCTGGGCGTTTCTGTTCTCGGCGCTGCTCATGTTCACCGGGTTCACGGTCATTCCGTACATCACCATTTATCTGCAGGCCAATGCGGGCGTGCGGGCCGACCAGATGCCGCTGGTGTACCTGTGCGGCGGGGTTGTCACGCTTTTTACTGCCCGTTTCTTTGGCCACCTGACCGACCGCCGGGGCAAGGTGATCACCTTCCGCTGGCTGGCCTTCGCCGTCATGCCCACCTTGCTGGGCATCACCCTGGTGCGGGGCGTACCGCTGTGGGCGGTGCTGCTGGTGTCCACGCTGATGTTCACCTTCATGAGCGGCCGCATGATCCCCGGTATGGCCCTGGTCACCTCGGCCGCCCAACCTGCGCTGCGCGGCACGTTCATGACGCTCAATGCCTCGGTGCAGTCGGCTGCCATGGGCGTGGCGTCTCTGGTGGGTGGGGTGCTGATTGGCCGCGACGCACAGGGCCTGGTGCAGAACTACTGGATGGCCGCCGTGGTGGGCATGGCCGCCAGCCTGGGGGCCGTGTGGGTGGCGGGGCGCCTGCATTTGCATGGGGCGCCGGGGGCTCTGCGCCCTTGAGCACAAAGGGGGTGCTGCAGCGGCTCACGCCCCTTCAGAACTGTGCTGACTCACGCATTGTGAGGGGTTTTTGGCCGTTTGGCACCTTCGGCCCGATAACCCGCCGATGCACATCGGAATGGGATTGCAATTAGCACAGTCCAGGGGCATAGTGAAGTCACGTCAACGGATGCATCTAGTTCGCCGGGCCGCCACTCTGATCCAGTGCGGCAAATGTTTTTCACCGAGAGCCACAGGAGACTTACCTATGAATTTGACGATCAGCGGTCACCACCTCGAAGTTACCCCTGCCTTGCGCAACTACGTCACCACCAAGCTCGATCGGATCACGCGCCATTTTGACCAAGTGGTTGATGTCAAGGTACTGCTGACAGTTGAGAAGCAAAAGGAAAAGGAAAAGCGCCAACGAGCGGAATGCAACATCCACGTCAAGGGCAGCGACCTGTTTGCCGAAAGCTCGCACTCTGACCTCTATGCCGCTGTGGATGAACTGGTCGACAAGATGGACCGCCAGGTAGTGCGTCACAAGGATCGCCTGCAAGACCACCACCACGAAGCGGCCAAGCGCGAACTGCACGCTTGATGCACCTGCCCGTCAGGTGCCCACACAGCAACCGCCCCATGGGGGCGGTTTTTTTCTGGGCCACGCGGCTTTACTCAGGGTTTTCGCCAGTGTGTGCATAATTGTTACCTCCATGAACCGACTCGCCTCCATCCTCCCCGCCGCTCAAGTCCTTGTGAGCGTGGACGCTACTAGCAAAAAACGTGCTTTTGAAGAAGCGGGGCTGCTTTTCGAGAGCCAGCACGGCCTCTCGCGGGCGCTCATCACGGACAGCCTGTTTGCCCGTGAGCGCCTGGGGTCTACCGGCCTCGGTCATGGCGTGGCCATCCCCCACGGTCGCATCAAGGGGCTCAAGGCCCCCATGGCGGCGGTGTTCCAGTTGCTGCAGCCCATCGGCTTTGATGCCCCGGACGAAATGCCGGTCAATCTGCTGATTTTTCTGCTGGTGCCCGAAGCGGCCACCCAGAAGCACCTGGAAATCCTCTCTGAAATTGCCGAACTGCTGAGCGACTCTGCCCTGCGCGAGCGGCTCAAGGCATCGACCGATGCGGCCGAGCTGCACGGCATGATTGCCGGATGGCAATCCACCCAGACCGCCTGATCCTTCCGATCTGTCCGGCGCGTTTCCCGTTCCACCCAGCGCCCTGTCGCTGTGAACTGCTGTGAGTTGCCGTGAAACCTAACGTAGTCAGCGCCGACGTCCTGTTTGAAGAATTTCGTGGCTCCCTCAAATGGGAGTGGGTCGCAGGCCTGGGCGCCTCTGAGCGCCGGTTCGATGAGGTGGCTGTGCGCTCCGCGCGCTCGGGCGCCGATTTGGTGGGCTATCTCAATTACATCCACCCCTACCGGGTTCAAATTCTGGGTGAGCGAGAGGTCGCCTACCTCAGTAGCAGCGAATCGCCCGACGATTGCAAGCGCCGCATTGCCCGCATCGTGACGCTGGAGCCGCCTGTGCTGGTGCTGGCCGACAACCAGGTGGCCCCCGATGCGCTGGTGTCCATGTGCGAGCGCGCGCAGATTCCGATGTTCTCCACGCACGAGTCCTCGGCCTTCGTCATCGATGTGCTGCGTGCCTACCTGTCCAAGCATTTTGCCGACCGCATCACCATGCACGGCGTGTTCATGGACATTCTGGGCCTGGGCGTGATGATCACGGGCGAGTCAGGCCTGGGCAAGAGCGAGCTGGGCCTGGAGCTGATCTCGCGCGGCAATGGCCTGGTGGCCGACGATGCCGTGGACCTGTTCCGCATCAACCAGACCACCATCGAGGGCAAGTGCCCCGAGCTGCTGCAAAACCTGCTGGAAGTGCGCGGCATTGGCCTGCTCGACATCCGTGCCATCTTTGGCGAGACGGCGGTGCGCCGCAAGATGCGCCTCAAGCTCATCGTGCACCTGGTGCGCAAAGAGACGCTGGAGCGCGACTACGAACGCCTGCCCTATGAGCCGCTCACGCAGGATGTGCTGGGTGTGCCCGTGCTCAAGGTCGTCATCCAGGTGGTGGCCGGTCGCAATATCGCCGTGCTGGTCGAAGCCGCGGTGCGCAACACCATCCTGCAGCTGCGCGGCATCGACACCTACCAGGAGTTTGTGGATCGCCACCGCCGAGCCATGGAACGCGACACTGGAGGCTGAGCTGCGCTCAGGCCGCCGAAACTGGCGCGGCCCATGCCAGTGCTCCCGCGCAAGGGCCGCCCCGCCGCGCTGGGAGCGTCCCCCTTAAGGGGGAAGGCGCCGAAGGCGACTCAGGGGGGAGTCATTTCTGCGCGCAGGCAGCGCACTGGCCGTACAAGGCCATGGTGTGGTCTTGCACCACCCAGCCCTTGGCCTTGGCCACGGCCTGCTGGCGCTTTTCGATTTCAGCGTCGTAAAACTCTTCCACCTTGCCGCAGGCAGTGCACACAAAGTGGTCGTGGTGCTGGCCTTCGTTCAACTCGTAGACGGCCTTGCCGCTTTCAAAGTTGCTGCGGATCAGGATGCCCGCCTGCTCAAACTGCGTGAGCACGCGGTACACCGTGGCCAGCCCGATGTCCGAGCGCTCTTCCAGCAGCACCCGGAACACATCTTCCGCCGTCATGTGGCGCTGCGCGCCTTTCTGGAAGATCTCCATGATCTTCAGGCGGGGCAGGGTGGCTTTGAGGCCCGTGCTCTTGAGTTCGTCGATGTTGGTCATGGCTGCTGGCTCCTTGCGGCTGTGCGGTTGCGGGAGAGGGGCCCGCCCATGCAAGGGAAGGCTACCGCTACAATGGTTTGATCATATCCTTTGCCCTTTTCCCCATGCCAGACAAAGCTTGTTGCAACGCCCGCCTGGGTCGCATTCTTTTGGCCAGCGCTGCGCTCGCTGCCTTGGCGGCATGCGGCAGCCTGGACGGCGCCAGCCGCCGTGTGGCCAGCGTCGTCACCCCCTACAAGATCGACATCGTGCAGGGCAACTTCGTGTCGCGCGAACAGGTGCAGGCCTTGCAGCCGGGCATGAGCCGCCAGCAAGTGCGCGAGCTGCTGGGCACGCCCCTGATGACCAGCCTGTTCCACGCGGACCGTTGGGAATACGTCTTTACCATCAAACGCCCCTCGGCCGAGATGGAATCGCGCAAGCTCACCGTGTTCTTCCAAGGCGATGCCCTGGCGCGCCATGAGGGCGACGAGATGCCGTCGGAGACGGAGTTCGTGGCCACGCTGGGCTCGCACAAAGGCAAGCCCAAGGTGCCTACGCTGGAGGCCACCGAAGCCCAACTGGCCCGCTACCCCGCCCGCAAGGCTGAGGCCGCGGCACCCCAGGCACCGGCTGCGGCCACGCCATCCGAGCCACAGCCCGCACGCTACCCACCGCTGGAATCGACTGCTCGTTGATGGGGCGCAGACCCCGGCGCTGACTTGATTGCCCGCGCGGGCCCGGTCTGAACGGGCCCCGCTTTTTGCCCAGTGCCCGCGCGCCGCGCTGCCGCTTGCAGCCCCTGCGTTGGCCAGACTTGTTGCCGTTTTGATGGCAGCCTTTATTGCAGGATTGACATGTCCGTGAACCCCTCTGCCACTGCGGCCACCCCCTCCACCCCTTGCCGCATTGCGGTGGCCGGCGCCTCGGGCCGCATGGGCCGCATGCTGATCGAAGCCATCCGTGCCAGCGACGACTGCGTGCTGGCCGGAGCGCTCGACCAGGCCTCCAGCCCCGCCGTGGGCTCGGATGCCTGCGCCTTTTTGGGCTATGCCAGCGGCGTGGCCATCACGGCCGACCTGAAGGCCGGCCTGCAAAACGCCGACGTGCTCATCGACTTCACCCGCCCCGAAGGCACCCTGGCCCACCTGGCGGTGTGCGCAGAACTGGGCGTGAAGGCCGTCATCGGCACCACCGGCTTCACCGATGCGCAAAAGGCCGAACTCGACACCTACGCACAGCGCACGGCCATCATGTTCTCGCCCAACATGAGCGTGGGCGTGAACGTCACGCTCAAGCTGCTGCAAATGGCCGCCAAGGCCATGGCCACGGGCTACGACATCGAGATCATCGAAGCCCACCACCGCCACAAGGTCGATGCGCCCTCGGGCACCGCGCTCAAGATGGGGGAGGTGATTGCCGACGCCCTGGGCCGTGATCTCAAGGACTGCGCCGTATACGCCCGCGAAGGCGTGACGGGCGAGCGCGACCCCTCCAGCATCGGCTTTGCTGCCATCCGTGGCGGCGACATCGTGGGCGATCACACCGTGCTGTTTGCCGGCATTGGCGAGCGCATTGAGGTCACGCACAAGTCCTCCAGCCGCGCCACGTATGCGCAGGGCGCCTTGCGCGCCGTGCGTTTCCTGGCGGCCCACAAGACCGGCATGTTCGACATGTTCGACGTGCTGAACCTCAAGAACTGACGCAGGCCCCGCGATGGACGCCCTTCACTGGTGGCGCCAGGGTGATGCAGTGACCCAGGGCGCCGCCGTGCTGCTGCTGGCCATGTCGGTGGCCAGCTGGGTGGTCATGCTCTGGAAGGCGCGCCTGGTGCTGCGCGCAGGTAGCGATGTGGCCCGCTGCACCGCGGCCGTGTGGCAGTCGCCCTCACTCGACGTGGCCGCACAACGGCTGGCTGCGCTGGACCCGCAGGCGCTGGTGCTCCCCCTGGTGGTGGCCGCACAGGGCGTGGCCCAGTCTCCTGTGGTTCCAAGCCCTGCAGCCACCCTGGCTTCGGCCGGCCCCCTGTCGCAACAACTCACGCGCGTGCTGCGCGATGCCCTGCACGGCGTGCTGGGCCGTCTGCAATACGGGCAGGTGCTGCTGGCCACCGTGGGCGCCACGGCCCCGTTCGTGGGCCTGCTGGGCACGGTGTGGGGCATCTACCATGCGCTCACGGCGCTGGGTGGGGGCGGCCCCGTCACCATCGACCGCATCTCCGGCCCTGTGGGCGAGGCCCTGGTCATGACCGCCGCCGGGCTGGCCGTGGCCATTCCGGCCGTGCTGGCTTACAACGTGTTTGGCCGTTTGATTGGCCGCATCGAGGCCGATCTGGAAGGCTTTGCGCTGGATTTGCGTGAGCTGTTGGCAAGCCCGGGCATGCCCTCTCCCCAGGCCGGGCCTTCGTCCTCAGACGGCATACAGCCATGAGCTTCGGCCGACTCGAACGCACCACGGGCGCGCAGCCCATGAGCGACATCAACATGACCCCGCTGGTGGATGTGATGCTGGTGCTGGTGGTGATCTTCATCCTGACCGCCCCTTTGCTGGCCAGCTCGATCCGGCTCGATTTGCCCAAGGCCGAGGGCACCGGCCCTGCCGTGGCCCCCGAGTTTGTGACCGTGGTGGTGGACGCCGCAGGCCAGGCGTATCTGGACGACCAACCCGTGTCGCAAGCGGCCCTGGCCGTGCGCCTGCAACGCATTGGCGCGGCCCAGCCTGACACCGAAGTGCAGTTGCGTGCCGATGCCACCGTGCCTTATGGCCGCGTGGTGGAAGTCATGGGCGCAGCCCACCAGGCCGGGCTGCAGCGCATTGGCTTTGTGGCCGATCCTGCCAAGGCCGGTGCGCCTTAGTGTCCTTGATTGCTATCTAATTTGTAGCTGCTTGCGCTTATCAATCAAGCGCTGCAGGCCAATAAGGCTTCGGGTAGGGCTTTGATCTGCCAGCAGCGAGACCGCTTGGGCATCCAGGTGCAGGAGCGGCTTGGCCCTGACACTGCTCGCTCGCCGTGCCGTTTGCCCCGTGTCGGTCCGCTTCACCGCCTAAAATCCACCGATTGCAGCCCAGAGTGGGCTTGCACCGTCCTCTCACCTTCAAGCTCCCATGCAAGACAAATACTCCCACCAAGAGGTTGAACGCGCCGCGCACAGCCACTGGACTGCCCGCGACGCCTACCGCGTGACGGAAGACACCAGCAAGAAGAAGTTCTACGCCTGCTCCATGCTGCCCTACCCCAGCGGCAAGCTGCACATGGGCCACGTGCGCAACTACACCATCAACGACATGCTCACGCGCTACCTGCGCATGAACGGCCACAACGTCTTGATGCCCATGGGCTGGGACGCCTTCGGCCTGCCCGCCGAAAACGCGGCGCTGAAGAACGGCGTGCCACCGGCCAAGTGGACGTACGAAAACATCGCGTACATGAAAAAGCAGATGCAGGCCATGGGCCTGGCCATCGACTGGAGCCGCGAAGTCGCCACCTGCGACCCCGAGTACTACAAGTGGAACCAGTGGCTGTTCCTGAAAATGCTCGAAAAGGGCATTGCCTACCGCAAGACCCAGGTCGTGAACTGGGACCCGGTGGACCAGACCGTGCTGGCCAACGAGCAGGTGATTGACGGCAAGGGCTGGCGCACCGGCGCCACCGTGGAAAAGCGCGAAATCCCTGGCTACTACCTCAAGATCACCGACTACGCTGAAGAGCTGCTGGGCTTTGTGACCGGCGACAAGCTGCCTGGCTGGCCCGAGCGTGTGAAGCTGATGCAGGAGAACTGGATCGGCAAGAGCGAAGGCGTGCGCTTCGCCTTCCCGCACGACATCCGGGGTGATGACGGCGCGCTGATCGGCGAAGGCAAGATGTACGTGTTCACCACGCGCGCCGACACCATCATGGGCGTGACCTTCTGCGCCGTGGCGCCTGAGCATCCGCTGGCCGCCCATGCCGCCAAGACCAACCCCGCGCTCAAGGCCTTCATCGAAGAATGCAAGAGCGGCGGCACCACCGAAGCCGAGCTGGCCACGCAAGAGAAAAAGGGCGTGCCCACGGGCCTGTTCGTCACGCACCCGCTGACCGACGAAAAGGTCGAGGTCTGGGTCGGCAACTACGTGCTGATGGGCTATGGCGACGGCGCCGTGATGGGCGTGCCCGCCCACGACGAGCGCGACTTCGCGTTCGCCCTCAAGTACGGCATCGAGATCAAGCAGGTTGTGCTGGTCGATGGCGAGCACTTTGACTACCACCAGTGGAACGACTGGTACGGCGACAAGCAGCGCGGCGTCACCATCAACTCCGACAGCTTCAGCGGCCTGTCGTACAAGGAAGCCGTGAACGCCGTGGCCCATGCACTGGAGCAAAAGGGCCTGGGCGAGAAGAAGACCACCTGGCGCCTGCGCGACTGGGGCGTGAGCCGCCAGCGCTACTGGGGCACGCCGATCCCGATCATCCACTGCGACGAGCACGGTGCCGTGCCCGTGCCCGAAAAAGACCTGCCCGTGGTGCTGCCGCAAGACTGCATCCCCGACGGCTCGGGCAACCCGCTGCACAAGCACGAAGGCTTCCACGCGGGCGTGACCTGCCCCGTGTGTGGCAAGGCTGCCCGCCGCGAGACGGACACCATGGACACGTTCGTGGACAGCTCGTGGTACTTCATGCGGTACTGCGACCCCAAGAATGCGGACGCCATGGTGGCCGGTGGTGCCGACTACTGGATGCCGATGGACCAGTACATCGGCGGCATCGAACACGCCATCCTGCACCTGCTGTACGCCCGCTTCTGGACCAAGGTCATGCGCGACCTGGGCCTGGTCAAGGTCGATGAGCCCTTCACCAAGCTGCTCACACAAGGCATGGTGCTCAACCACATCTACAGCCGCCGCACCGCCAAGGGCGGCAAGGACTACTTCTGGCCGCACGACGTGGAGCATGTGCTCGATGAAGGCGGCAAGATCATCGGTGCCAAGCTCAAGAACGAAGCCACCAGCGGCGACGGCATGTTGCCCGTGGGCACGCCCATCGACTACGAGGGCGTGGGAACCATGTCCAAGTCCAAGAACAACGGCGTGGACCCGCAGGACCTGATCGAGAAGTACGGCGCCGACACGGCCCGCCTGTACACCATGTTCACAGCCCCGCCCGAGGCCACCCTGGAGTGGAACGACGCGGCGGTGGAAGGCAGCTATCGCTTCCTGCGCCGGGTGTGGAATTTCGGCGTCAAGCTCGCCGCCATTGACCGCGATGCCGCCATCGCCAGCGTGGCCGGTGCCAGCAGCTTGCAAGACGTGCAGTTTGGCAAGGAAGCCAAGGCCCTGCGCCTGGAGATCCACAACGTGCTCAAGCAGGTGGACTACGACTACCAGCGCATGCAGTACAACACCGTGGTCTCCGGCGCGATGAAGATGATCAACGCGCTCGAAGACTTCAAGGCCACCGATTCGGCCGGCGCCCAGGTGGCGCTGATCGAAGGCTTTGGCATCCTGCTGCGCAGCCTGTACCCCGCCACCCCGCACATCGCCCACAGCCTGTGGGAAAGCCTGGGCTACGCGGGTGCCCTGGGTGACCTGCTGGACGCCGCCTGGCCCCAGGTGGATGCCAATGCGCTGGTGCAGGACGAGATCGAACTCATGCTGCAGGTCAATGGCAAGCTGCGTGGCTCGATCCTGGTGCCCGCGCAAGCTGACAAGGCCGAGATCGAGCGTGTGGCCCTGGCCAGCGAGGCTTTTATCGCCCAGGCCGCCGGTGCCGCGCCCAAGCGCGTCATCGTGGTGCCAGGCCGCCTGGTGAACGTGGTCGTGTGAGGTGAAGCAGCCCGCGCCTCTTAAAAGAAAGGCGCTGCGGGCTGCATTCCATGAGGGGCCTGCGGGCCCAGCCAACGCAACAAACAACTGATATGCAAAGACGCACTCTGCTGACCCTGGTTCCTGCTGCCGTGCTGGCGGGCTGCGGCTTTCGCCTGCGTGGCGTGCCGGAGTTCGCTTTCTCGTCGCTTTACATTGCGGCGCCCACGGGCTCATCGCTGGCGCGCGAGTTGCAGCGCACGCTCGATGGCTCGGGCAGCCAGCTCAAGGTGCTGCGCAATGCGGCCGACCTGCCCACCGCGCAGGTGGTGATCGACCTCCTCTCGGAGCAGCGCGATCGCGTGGTGGTGGGGCAGAACGCCTCGGGCCAGGTGCGCGAAGTGCAGCTGCGATTGAGGGTGAAGTTTCGCCTGCGTACGCAGGGCAGCGTGGAGTTGATCCCCGAGACGGAGATCCAGCAGCAGCGCGACATGACGTACAGCGAAACCCAGGCGCTGTCGAAAGAGGCCGAAGAAGCCTTGCTTTACCGCAACATGCAGACCGACATCGTGCAGCAACTGCTGCGGCGCCTGTCGGTGGCCAAGCTGCCGCAGTGACGGTGCGGTATCTCGGTTTTCTATAGAAAAACGCCTCTAGGGCGCATTCATAAAGCGCAGTCAGCTATTGTTTTGATAGCTGGCTGTTCTTTCTTGGGCGCAGATCAGGGGGCTGTTGTGCTGTGGGCCCGCCGCACAAAGCGGCCTGCCCTTGCCCCGGTGGCGCGCTGCGCAGCGGTGTAGCTCAGCACGCCGTTCACCCACACCTGCTCAATGCCCTCGCTGAACTGCTGGGGCTGCTCGAACGTGGCCAGGTCGCGCACGCGCTCTGGGTCAAACACCACCACATCGGCCATGTGCCCTGCCTGCAGCAGGCCGCGCCCGCCAAGGCGAAAGCGCTGGGCCGACAGGCCCGTCATCTTGTGCACGGCTTCTTCGAGCTGCAGCAGGCCCTTGTCACGCCAGTAGCAGGCCAGCACGCGCGGGAAGGCGCCCCACAGGCGCGGGTGCGGGCGCTCGTCGTGCGGCAGACCGTCCGATCCGATCATGGACAACGGGTGCGTTATCACGCGCTCCACATCGTCCTCGCGCATCTGAAAGTAGCAGGCCCCGCCGGGTTTGAGGCGCACGGCGGCCTCTTGCTGGGGAACGCCCCACTCGCGCGCAATGTCGGCCAGGTAGCGCCCGGCCATCTCGGGGTGGGGCTGGCTGCCGGTGATGAGGATGTCGATGATGCCGTCCACCAGGTCTTCGCGCAGCACGGTGGAGCCTGCGGTGTAGGGGTACACGTCCATCGCAATCTCCTGGCCCTGCGCCAGTTGGTCGATCAGCGGCAGCGTCTCGCGCGTGCGGCCCCAGTTGGCGGGCCCGGCGCATTTGTGGTGCGAGATGACCAGCGGCAGGCCCGACTGGCGGGCCGTGAGTGCGGCCTCTTGCAGCGCAGGCAGGATACCCGCCAGCTCGTCGCGGATGTGCGTGGCATACACGCCGCCGTGGCGCGCCGCCACCGAGGCCACGGCCACCAACTCCTCCACATCGGCCGCATAGGCCTCGCTGTAGAAGATGCCCGACGAGAGGCCCAGGGCCCCGGCGGCCATGGCTTCTTCCATGTCGGCGGCCATGGCGGCGCGCTCGTCGGCGGTGGCGGTTTGCCGCAGGTCGGCCAGGTGGCGCATGCGCAGGGCTGTGTGGCCCATCAGTGCGGCCACGTTCACGGCGGGCTGGGCGGCGTCCACGGCACGGGCGTAGTCGGCCATGCTGGCGTGGCGAAACTGCAGGCGCCCCAGCAGCGAGAGCGGGGCGAGCGGGCTGTCGGTCACCACCGGCGCCAGCGAGATCCCGCAGTTGCCCACGATGACAGTGGTGATGCCCTGCGAGAGCTTGGGCAGCATGGTGGGCGCGTCCAGCACGGCGGCGTCGTCGTGCGTGTGCACGTCGATGAAGCCGGGGGCGATCACGCGGCCGGTGCAGTCCACCTCGGTGAAGTGTTCGCAGGCCCGGGCACGGGCCAGGGCGGCGGGGTCGATCTGGCCTGGCTCGGCCAGTGCGGTGATGCGCTCGCCTTCAATCAGCAGGTCGCCCACCCAGCCGGGGCGGGTGGTGCCATCCACGATGCGGCCATTGCTCAGCAGCGTTGCGTGCGCCATGTCATTCCTCTGCGGCCAGGCCGCGCGATGGGTCGTTGGGGTGGCTGGCGATGCCAGGGACGCTAGAGGTGCTCCTGCCCGCGTGGCTGTCAAACGCGCCGACGTATTCGGCGCTGTCAAAACCGTGTTTGTGCAGCAGCTGCTTGAACTGCTGCAGCCCGCGGGTGGCCACGGGGCCCAGCTTTTGCGCCAGGCGCACGGTCAGGATTTCAATCACCACCAGGTGGGCCAGATAGGCCTCGGTGCCTACGCGCATCACCGCGTCCTGCGGCACCGACACGGCCAGCACCAGGTCGGCCACCTCCGCCAGCGGCGTGCCGGGCTGCGTCAGCGCCACCACGGTGGCGCCTTGCGAGCGGGCAAACCGCGCGGCCTCCAGCGCATAGGGCATGCGGCCCACGTGCGAGATGACGAAGGCCACGCCATCGGGCCCCAGCGTGCTGGCCGAGACGAGCTGCTGGTGCGCATCAAAAATCGCGTTGGCCGTGCAGCCCAGGCGGAACAGGCGGCTTTGCAGCTCGCTGGCCATGAAGGTGGAGGCGGCACCGACCGAGTAACAGTCGATGCGCCGCGCCTGCGCCAGCCGCTCGGCCACGCGGTCGAGCACTTCGGCGTCGATGCTGCGGCCCAGCTCGGTCAGCGACGACACTGCCGCGTGCACGATCTTGCTGGTCACGTCCTGGGCGCTGTCATCGGCCAGCACGCTGCGGTGCAGGTGCGATCCCGACACGGCCAAGTCCTGCGCCAGGGCGACCATGAATTCGCGCACCGAGTCGTGGCCAAAGCTGCGGCAGGTGCGCACGATGGTAGGCATGGACACGCCCGCCTGCTGGGCCAGTTGTTCCACGGTGGCGACCACGGCGGCGCGTGGGTCGTCCAGCACCACGCGCACCACGCTGCGCTGCGCCTCGGGCAGGTCGGGCTGGCGCTCACGCAGTTGCTGCAGCAGGCTGGTAGGGGTTGGTTTGGACATGGTCAAAAACGGGTGCTGATGGCGCGGGTGATGGTGCCTTCGTCGTCCACGAGCGGCAGCCAGCGCCATTTGTCAAAAGTGGTGCAGGGGTGCGAGATGCCCAGGGCCACCCGGTCGCCCACGGCGGGGGCGGGGCCTGCCGCGGGGTCGTAGCGCAGGTAGGCGTGGTGGTCGTTGAGCGCGCTCACCGTCCACCCGGTGGGGGTGCTGGCAGCGCGGCGCTCGTGGCGCGGCGCCCAGCGCACGGGCACGGGCATCTCCAGATCGTACGAGACATCGCGCCGCCCGCCGGTGAGCAGGGCCAGCCCAGGCTCGGGCACCGATTGCACCATGGTCCACACTTCGAGCGCAGGGCGCAGCGAGGCGTCCAGCCCCTCGCGCTGCTCCACATGCTTCAGAAAGCGCTGGTAGTTGCCATGATCGTGCGTGATGTAGCAGCCCGAGCGCAGCACGCCCAGCACGGGCTTGGACAGCCCTTGGGTGCGCAGCAGCGGGATGACCAGGTCGAACACGGCCGAGCCGCCTGCGGTGAGCAGGATCTCCGCATCGGCAAACAGGTCCTGCGCATCGCACGCGCGGGCCACTTCGGTCACGCGGCGCACCAGGGCCGTGACTTCGCGTGCATCGTGCTCGCTGTCGCAGCGGGCCACGCCGCCTTCGTAGCATTCCACACCGCCCAGCTGCACGGCGGGCGATTGCGCCATGGCCTGGGCCAGCGCCAGGGCTTCTTCCAGCGTGCGGCAGCCGGTGCGTTGGCCGGGCACGCCCATCTCCAGCAGGGTGTCCAGGCGCCGTTCACCGCGCGCGGTGTGGCCACGCCGCTCGGCCCAGGCTTCAATGCAGCGCAGCTGCGCCAGGCTGTCGATGAGGAACCACACGCGCAGGTTGGCGTGGCGCTGCAGCAGCGCGTGCAGGCCGTCCAGGTCGGCATCGCACAGCACCTGGTTGGCAATGATGGCGCGGCGCGCCCCGGCGTCCACCCCCACGCTGAGCTGGTACACGGTGGCAAAGGTCAGGCCCCAGGCGCCTGCCTGCAGCTGCTCGGCAAACAGCTCGGGCGACAGCGTGGTCTTGCCGTGCGGGGCCAGGGCCACGCCCTTGCGCTCGGCATAGGCTTGCATCCAGGCCAGGTTGTGGCTGAGCGCGCTTTCGCGGATGACGGCGATGGGCAAGGGCAGGTCGCCCGCCAGCACGTTCCAGCCGCGCTGGCCCAGGTCGGCGGGGCGGCAGGGCGTTGCGTGCAGCGGGTAGCCCTTGCAGCGGTGGTCGAGTAGGAATTCTTCGGTCATGGTGCGGGGTGAGAGGGTGCGGTTTTCCAGCAGGCGTGCAGATGGCCGGGGGCCACCTCGCGCAGCTGCATGTCGGCGCTGGCGCAGCGCGCCTCGGCCTGGGGGCAGCGGGTGCGGAACACGCAGCCCGAGGGCGGGTTGGCCGGGCTGGGCAGGTCGCCTTGCAGCAGCGCAATGCTGCGGCGCTGGGCGGGGTCGGGGATGGGCGCTGCGGCCAGCAGGGCCTGGGTGTAGGGGTGCTGGGGCTGGGCGTACAGGGCCTCGGTGGGGGCGATCTCCATCACCCGGCCCAGGTACAGCACCACCACGCGGTCGCACAGGTACTCCACCACGTCCAGGTCGTGCGAGATGAACAGCAGCGTGAGGCCCAGCTGCTCCTTCAGTTCGCCCAGCAGGTTCACCACCTGCGCCTGGATGGACACGTCCAGCGCCGACAGCGGCTCGTCGGCCACGATGAACTGGGGCTCCACCGCCAGCGCGCGGGCAATGCCGATGCGTTGGCGCTGCCCGCCTGAGAACTCGTGCGGAAAACGCTCGGCATGCTCGGGCCTGAGGCCCACCTGCTCCAGCAGCTGGTGGACGCGCGGCAGGCGTGCGGCGCCCTTGGCCAGGCCGTGCGTATCCAGCGCCTCGGCCAGCACATCGCGGATGCGCATGCGCGGGTTCAGGCTGGCGTAGGGGTCCTGAAAAATGATCTGGATCTGCGAGCGCAGCGGCCGGTATTGCGACTGCGAGAGCTGGGCCAGGTCTTGCGGTGCGGGGCCGCCGTGGTAGCGCATCTGCCCGCTGGTCGGGTCCACCAGGCGCGTGAGCAGGCGGCCAATGGTGCTCTTGCCCGAGCCCGATTCGCCCACCAGGCCCAGGGTCTCGCCCCGGCGGATGGTGAAGCTCACATCGTCCACCGCGCGCACGGGGTGCGGGCCGCTGCCGAAGTGTTTGCGCAGGTGGGCAATCTCCAGCAGCGGTGCGGCGGTGTCGGTCGGTGCCATGGGCTGTGGGGTGTTCAGGACGGCGTTCATGCGCTCACCTCGGTGGGTTCGGCGTGTTCCTCGCGGTGCAGGCAGCGCACCATGCGGCGCGGGCCGGTGGCTTCCAGCGCAGGCATAGCGTGGGTGCAGTCGGCCTGCTGGCGGGTGCAGCGCGGCGCAAAGGCACAGCCGGGTGGGGGCGCGAGGGGGCTCGATACCTGGCCCGGAATGGCCACCAGCTTGCGCCGCCCGGCGGCTATTGCATGGTCATTTGCTTGCGCTTGCCGCCGCGCCACACCGGGCAGGCAGGCCAGCAGGCCGCGTGTGTAAGGGTGCTCGGGCCGTGCAAACAGGTCGTGCACGCGGGCCGATTCGACAATGCGCCCGGCGTACATCACGGCCACGGCGTCGGCGTATTGCGCCACCACACCCAGGTTGTGCGTGACGAACAGCATGCTCATGCCGGTCTCTTTCTGCAGCCGCCCCATCAGCGCCAATATCTGCGCCTGGATGGTCACGTCCAGCGCCGTGGTGGGCTCGTCGGCGATCAGCAGCGTGGGGTTGCAGGCCATGGCCAGCGCAATCATCACGCGCTGGCGCATGCCGCCCGAGAGCTGGTGCGGGTACTCGTGCACGCGCTGCGCAGCGGCGGGGATCTCGACCAGCTCCAGCATGCGGCGGGCGTGGGCCAGCGCGGTGCTGCGGTCCATCTTCAGGTGCAGGCGGGCCGACTCTGCAATCTGCTCGCCCACTGTCAGCACCGGGTTCAGGCTGGTCATGGGCTCCTGGAAGATCATCGCCAGCTCGTTGCCGCGCAGCGTGCGCTTGTCGGCCTCGGGCAGGGCCAGCACATCGACCTTGCGGCCGTCGCGCTGCACAAACCAGGCCTGGCCCGTGACCTGCGCTTGCGAGGTGCGTGCGTGCAGGCCCATGAGGGTGAGGCTGGTGACGGACTTGCCCGAGCCCGACTCGCCCACCAGCGCCAGCGTCTCGCCGGGGTGGATGGAAAAGGACACATCGGCCACGCTCTGGATGCGGCCCGCATCGGTGGCAAACGAGGTGGACAGGCCGCTGACTTCGAGCCGGGGCGCTGCGCTCATCGTGGGGGAGGTCATACGGTCTTTTTCAGTTTGGGGTCGAGCAGGTCGCGCACGCCGTCGCCCAGCATCTGCAGCGACAGGGCCGTGAGCACGATGGCAACGCCGGGGGCAAAAATGGTCCAGAACGCCTTGTCGGCATAGTCCAGGCTGCCAGCGATCATGGTGCCCCAGGTGGGGATATCAGGCGGCACGCCCACGCCCAGGAAGGACAGGCCCGCCTCGGCCAGGATGGCGTAGGCAAAGATGAAGGTCACCTGCACCAGGATGGGCGACATCAGGTTGGGCAGGATATGGCGCCACAGGATGAGGTGCGTGCGCACGCCCAGGGCGCGGGCCGCGTCCACAAACAGCAGCTCGCGCAGCACCAGCGTGGTGGCGCGCACCACACGCGCCACGCGCGGGGTGTAGACGATGACCAGCGCCAGCATCACGTTCCACAGCGACACGCCGAGGATGGACACGAGGGCGATGCCCAGCAGGATGTCGGGGAAGGACATCATCGCGTCCACCACGCGCATCAGCGGGGCGTCGAGCTTGCGAAAGAACCCCGCAAACATGCCCAGCAGCGTGCCCAGCAGCACGGCGCCTGCGGCGGTGACCAGGCCAATCAGCAGCGAGTAGCGCGCGCCGTGCACGATGCGCAGCAGCACATCGCGGCCCAGCTCGTCGGTGCCCGCCCAGTGCGTGCCTGAAGGCGCGTGCAGCCGCTCGCTGATGGACAGGGCGTTGGGGTCCGCATCGGACACCCAGGGGAAGACGACAGCGATGCTGGCCACCAGCGCAATCACGATGGCTGAGGCCAGCACCACCTTGCGGGCGAACAGTCGGCGCAGCACGGCCCGCAGGCGGTGCCAGAAGGAAGGGCTCGGGTTCATGGGGCTTCCAGGCGGATACGGGGGTCCACCAGCGTGTACAGAAAGTCGATGGCCAGGTTGATGAAGACGTAGATGGCAGCAATCACCAGCAGCGTGCCCTGGATCACGGGGTAGTCGCGCCGCAGCACGGCCCGCACCACCAGGTTGCCTACACCGGGGAGGTTGAAGACGGTCTCGGTCACCACGGTGCCGCCAATCATCAGCGCCATGGTCAGCCCCAGCACAGTGACGATGGGCACCAGCGCATTGCGCAGCACATGCTTGACCATGATGGTGCCCTCGGGAAGACCCTTGGCGCGGGCGGTGCGCACGTAGTCCTCGCCCAGGATGTCGAGCATGGAGGCACGGGTGAAGCGGATGATGAGCGCCGAATTGAGCAGCCCCAGCACCAACGCGGGCAGCATCAGGTGCTGCAATCGCTCGCCCAGCGTGGCTGTGGGGTCGCCGTAGCCCGAGGCGGGAAACCACCCTAGCTTGACCGCAAACAGCTGGATGAGGATGAGGCCCAGCCAGAAGCTGGGCACACTCGCGCCCAGCATGGCCACGCCGCTCACAGCCTGGTCGGTGGCGCTGCCGCGCCAGACAGCGGCGGCCATGCCGCAGGGCACGCCCACCAGCGCCGCAATGCCCACGGCAAACAGCGCGAGGAACAGCGTGGGCTCGGCCCGCTCCAGCAGGGCCTGGGCCACGGGGCGCTGCAGGAACAGCGACTGCCCCAGATTGCCCTGCAGCAGCTCGCCCACCCACAGCCCAAACTGCACGGGCAGGGGTTTGTCCAGCCCATACTGCGCGCGGGCCTGGGCAATGTCGGCGGCGGTGGCCTGGTCACCCAGCAGCAGCGCCACGGGGTCGCCCGAGGCCAGCCGCGTGAGGCAGAACACCAGCACTGCCACCAGGGCCAGCACCACCACGGCGCCGCCCAGGCGCTTCAACAGAAATCGCATCATGGTGCTGTCTGCCCCTGCTTACTTGGCCAGTCCTGTGTTCCAGAAGAACGGCCAGATGGCCGGCGTGTAGCCTTGCAGCTTGGCCGAGCGGGCCGACAAGCCGTTGAACTTGCCCACCTCGATGAACGGCACTTCGTCGTACACCACCTGCTGCACCTTGCCCCACAGCGGGCCGCGCTTGGCCGGGTCGGTCTCCTGGTTGAAGGCGGCCAGACTGGACTTCTTGGCGTCAGACTCCCACCAGCCGGGCGCACCGTCACCCAGCTGCGGGGGCGAGAGCATGGGCTCGGGGAACAGGCCCGAGTGCGTGAAGTACACGTCCCACAGCTTGGGGTCGTTGCGGCGCTGCACCAGTGTGGCCCAGTCCACCACCTGCAGCTCGGTCTTGAAGCCCGCCTTCTTGAGCTGCTCGGACATCACCAGCGCCATGTTGTAGTGGAACTCGTACTGGCGGCTGGCCATGATGCGCACGGGCTGGCCGCCGTAGCTGGCCTTGGCCGCCTGCTCTTTGGCGGCTTGCGGGTTGCGCTCGTTGTAGAGCTTGCTGCCCGCGTCCGAGTAGTAGGGCGTGCCCTTGGGGAAGAAGTTGGGTTCCACCACAAAGAAGCGGTTGTCGCCAAAGCCTGCGGCCAGCAGCTCGCCCGTGCCCACGGCGGTTTGCACCGCGCGGCGCATGGGCTGCGAGGCCAGCACGCCTTCCTTGGTGTTGAACACGATGTACGGAAAGCCAAAGTTCTTGGTCACGATGGGCACCACCGCCGGGGCGCCTTTTTCGATGCGGCCAATGGCCTCCACTGGCAGCAGGTCGGCGTATTGGAACTGGCCCGAGAGCGCGCCTTCAACGCGCGTGTTGGCGCTGGGTACGGGCACAAAGCGCAGCTCATCAAGCAGCGCCTCGCGCTTGCCGGCGTAGCCGCTGGCGGCTTCCTTGCGGCTGGCGTAGCCGTCAAAACGCACCAGCACGGTGAACTGGTCGGGGCGGCGTTCCTTGAACTGGTAGGGGCCGGTGCCGACGAAGTCTTTGAGCTGGGGCGCAATGCTTTCCTTGGCCATGATGGCGGCCATGCCGCTGGGCAAGGCCAGCTGGGCCAGCAGTGGTGCGTAAGGATTTTTCAGCTTCAGTTCTACTGCCAGGGGGCCTTTGGCGGTGAGTGAGGCCACTTCTTTGCCGACGGCCTTGCCGCGGGGGTTGAGCTCCATCCAACGCTGCAGCGAGGCCACCACATCATCGGCCGTCATCTCGCGCCCGTTGTGGAACTTCACGCCCTTGCGCAGGGCAATGGTGTAGGTCAGTCCATCTTTGGAGACGGTGGGCAGGCCCTCCGCCAGCATGGGGGCGATGGCCCAGTTGGCGTCGAAGGTGTACAGCGGCTCGTACACGTGCTGCATGATGGTGCCCACCAGGTCGGCGGTGCTCACCATGGGGTCCAGGCCCTGGGGCTCGCCCACCATGGCGAGGTTGGCGGCGCCGCCCTTGGACGGGGTGGCGGTGGCCGTTTGGGCCCAGCTGGCGCTGCAGGCCAGGGTGAGGGCGGCGGTCAGCGCCGCTGCACCCAGCAGGTTGCGGCGGCCCCGCAGTTCAAGCGTTGGCAGCGGATGCTGCACCAGGTTGGTTCCAGACGTTTGCATTGCACACCTCGAAGTAATAGGATTACACGAATAAGCACATTCGATGCCAGAATTGCGAACGAGATGGGCATTTCTGGAAGGAAGTGTGTAATATCTTTACTCAAAGGAGCGTTTTCCATGCCAGTAGAAACCCTCGGCCAAGCGCCGCTCGCGTCCGATCGCCTCGCACGCCCCCTCTCGCCCGCCACCCGCGCAGGCGACTTCGTTTTTGTCTCGGGCCAGGTGCCCACCGATGACCAGGGCCAGGTCGTTGTCGGCGGTATCGAGGCGCAGACGCGCCAGGTGTTCCAGCGCGTCAAGGACGCCCTGGCCCTGGCCGACTGCACGCTGGCCGATGTGGCCAAGGTCAGCGTCTGGCTGGCCGATGCGCGGGACTTCGGCAGCTTCAACCGCGTGTACATGGAGTGTTTTGGCGACCACCGCCCCGCACGCTCCACGGTCGAATCGCGCCTGATGATCGACGCCAAGGTCGAGATCGACGTGACGGCCTACAAGCCGCGCGGCTGAGCCATGACCGCAGCCAAGCAACCCGTGTGGGACGTGGTGGCGCTGGGCGAGGCGCTGGTGGAGTTCAACCAGACCCGCCCTGGCGAGCCGCAGTACCTGCAGGGCTTTGGGGGCGACACCAGCAATGCGGTGATTGCCGCCGCCCGCGCAGGCGCACGCACCGCTTACCTGACACGCCTGGGCAGCGATGCCTTTGGCCAGGCCCTGCTGGACCTTTGGGCGCGCGAGGGCGTGGACACCACGGCGGTGGAGCGCGATGCGCAGCACCCCACGGGCATCTACTTTGTGACGCATGGTGCGGCCGGGCACGAGTTCAGCTACCTGCGCGCGGGCTCGGCTGCCAGCCGCATGGCACCTGCGTGGTTGCAGGATGCATCGACGAATGGGCCCGCCACCGTGCTGCAGCAGTGCCGCATCCTGCATGTGTCGGGCATTTCACTGGCGGTGTCGGCCTCGGCGTGCGACACGGCCTATGAGGCCATGCGCGTGGCCCGGGCCGCCGGTGCACGCGTGGCGTTTGACCCCAACCTGCGCCTCAAGCTCTGGCCGCTGGCGCGTGCGCGGGCCTGCATTGCGCATGCGGTGTCGCTGTGCGACATCTTCCTGCCGGGGCTCGATGACATGGCTGCGCTGCTGGGCCTGCACGATGCCGATGCGATTGCCGACTGGGGCCACGCGCAGGGCGCGGCCACGGTGGTCGTCAAGCTGGGGGCCGATGGGGTGCTGCTGAGCAGCGCCGACCCCGCCGTGCCGCGCCAGCGGGTGCCGGGCCGCAGCGTGGCGCTGGTGGATGCCACGGGGGCGGGCGACTGCTTTGACGGCAACCTGCTCGCGCGCCTGGCGCTGGGCGACGACCTGGCCGCTGCGGTGGCCTATGCCAACACGGCGGCATCGCTGACTGTGCAGGGCTTTGGCGCCGTGGCGCCGCTGCCCACGGCCGAGCAGGTGCGGGCGGTGATGCCGGGGCTCTGACAAGCCTTGCTTTGCCCTGTGTAGGCGGGGATTGAAGTAAAAATAGCTGCCATCGCTTATGGAGTAAGCGCTGGCAGCTATTGTTTTGATAGTAATTTGTGCTGTCTAAGCACGCACGCTGGCCATCACACAGGCCGCGTGCGCATCAGCGTGCTCTTGCCAAACAGCGACTCCACCAGGTCCACCGCCAGCACAGCGGTTTTGTTACGCACGTCCAGGGCTGGGTTCAGCTCCACGATGTCGAGCGAGGCCAGGCGGCCGCTGTCGGCAATCATCTCCATGCACAGTTGCGCCTCGCGGTAAGTGGGGCCGCCGGGCACGGTGGTGCCCACGCCGGGCGCAATGTCGGGGTCCAGAAAATCCACGTCAAAGCTCACATGCAGGTGGGTGTGGGCGTCCATGCCCGCCAGCGCGCGCTCCATCACCTGGCGCATGCCCACCTCGTCGATGGCGCGCATGTCAAACACCTCCAGGCCCTGCTCGTGCACAAAGCGCTTTTCGCCCTCGTCCACGCTGCGGATGCCGATCTGCCGGATTTGCGAAGGGTGCAGCGCCGGGCCGCCGCCGGGCATGGCCGCCAGCTGGGTCAGCTCGGCCGGGCCAAAGCCGCACAGGCAGGCCACGGGCATGCCGTGCACATTGCCGCTGGGGGTCAACTCGCTGGTGTTGAAGTCGGCATGCGCGTCAAGCCACAGCACGCGCAGCTTTTTGCCGTTTTCTGCGCAGTGGCGGGCCACGGCGCTGATGCTGCCCAGGCCCAGGCTGTGGTCGCCGCCCAGCAGGATGGGCAGGTGGCCCAGTTGCAGCTCGGCATACACGGCGTCGTACACCAGCCGGTTCCACTGCGCCACTTCGGGCAGGTGGCGGTAGCCGTCCACCGGGGGCTGCCAGGGGTTGGAGGGGCCGCTCAGGTTGCCCCGGTCAAACACCTGCAGCCCGTGCGACTCCAGCGCCGCCTGCAGCCCCGCCACGCGCAGGGCCTCAGGGCCCATGGATGCGCCGCGTGCGCCCGCGCCAATGTCGGTGGGCGCGCCAATCAGGCTGGTGGGGTGGGCGGGGCGCAGGGCCGGGTGGGAGGGCGGGGGCTGTTGGGTCATTGCGGGCTCTGGGATGTGTTGGGGGAGGAGTCGTGGAATTGTCCTGCACTGCCCCGCCAAAGAACAGCGCCCAGGCTGCGCACTTTGCATGCTCTGGCGCGCAATTTGCGTAGCCCAGTGCGGCAGATTGCGCAGTTGACGCCACATGCCGCCATGGGGCTCTGTTGACTGCGGGGGGCTGCACGAATGCCTGCCGGGGCTGAGGGTTTGTCCCCGTGCCTGGCAGGTGCCATTGGGCCGCCGTCTCGCTTAGGCTTGTCACCTGTTTGTAATGGAATGTTTCGGCAAGGGCGCATGGCCCGGCAAGCATTCCGCGAAGCGCAGCACACCGCAGGAGACAACATGCAGCTCGACAATATCCGCGTTTCCCGCAAGCTCTGGTTTGCGTTTTTGGGGTTGATGGTGGCCATGGCCGTGGTGTCGGGCTTGGCGCAAAACCGCAGCAACACTGCCATGTCGCGCGCCATTGACGCCGTGGCCGACATCGATGGGCGCCTGGCCTCGGTCATCCGCTGGCGTGGTGCCACCGGGACGGCCAATTTGATGGTGCATGGCATCGCCATCACCACCGACGAGGCGCTGGAGAAGCAATACGGCGCGCAACTCAAAGAAGCCATCGCCGGGATCGGGAAGATCCAGGAGGGCATCAGTGCCGGTATCTCCGATCCGGCGGACAAAGCCGCCATGGACAAGATCCAGGAAATCCGCAAACGCGTGCTGGCCGGTGTTGGCAAGATCCGCGAGCTGCGCGGGGCGGGTGATATCGCCGCTTCGCAGCGCTTTGCCAAGGAGGAGTTCACCGCGCTGATCAACCAGTACGAAGGTGCGCAAGACGAGTTCATCGCCCTGCTGGAACGCCGCCGCGACGCGGTGCGCGCAGACGCCACCACCCAGCGCATCCGCGCCGGGGTCATCGGTGCTATCACGGCGTTGCTGGTGTTTGGCGTGGGCACGCTGCTGGCCTGGTGGCTGGTGCGCTCCATCACCGCGCCGCTGCAGCAAGCGGTAGACACCGCCAACGCCATCGCCGCAGGCGACCTCACGCGCGAACTGCAATCGGGCCGCAAAGACGAACTCGGCCAAATGCTGCGCGCCCTCTCTGAGA
The DNA here is from genome assembly GCF_002754495.1 of Acidovorax sp. 62. Lineage (NCBI taxonomy): Bacteria > Pseudomonadati > Pseudomonadota > Betaproteobacteria > Burkholderiales > Comamonadaceae > Acidovorax > Acidovorax sp. 62. The sequence continues at coordinate 3,547,938 of NZ_PEFJ01000001.1, read as the reverse complement.
TGTCCACCCGCCTGCGCGGCGTGGTGAGCGAAGTGCGCCAGGGCGTGGACTCCGTCTCCAGCGCCTCGGTACAGATCGCCAACGGCAACCACGACCTCTCGGCCCGCACCGAACAAACCGCCGCCAACCTCGAAGAAACCGCATCGAGCATGGAAGAGCTCACAGCCACCGTCACCCAATCGGCCGACACCGCCCGCCAGGCCAACCAGCTCGCAGGCACCGCCGCCCAGGCCGCAGCCCGCGGCGGAGAAGTGGTGGGCCAGGTGGTCACCAGCATGCAGCAGATCACCGAAAGCAGCCGCAAGATCAGCGACATCATCGGCGTGATCGACGGCATCGCCTTCCAGACCAACATCCTGGCGCTGAACGCGGCCGTGGAAGCTGCCCGCGCAGGCGAGCAAGGCCGAGGCTTTGCCGTGGTGGCCAGCGAAGTACGCAGCCTGGCCGGGCGCAGCGCCGAAGCCGCCAAGGAAATCAAAACCCTCATCGGCAAATCGGTCGAAAACGTTGAAAGCGGCTCCGAACAAGTCACCCAGGCAGGCAAAAGCATGGACGAAATCGTCGCCAGCGTGCGCCGCGTGAGCGACCTCATTGGAGAAATCACCGCATCGTCCACCGAACAACGCGACGGCATCGGCCAAGTCAACCAAGCCGTGGCCAACCTGGACCAGATGACCCAGCAAAACGCCGCGCTGGTGGAAGAATCCACCGCAGCCGCTGCCTCCATGCGCGACCAGGCGCAGCGGCTGGCCGAAGTGGTGAGCGTCTTCAACGTGGGCGCCAGCACCCGCGCGAGCGCGAGCGCCCCGGCCCCCCGGCCTGCACCTGCCCAGCGCTTTGCCCCGGCCCCAGCCCGGGCTACAGTGGCGGGCAGCAAGGCGGCGCCAGCGGCCAAGCTCACCAGCAGTGCCAAGGCGCCCGCCCCGGCCAAGGCCCCAGCGCCTGCTGCAGCGGCAGCCAAGGGCAATGACGATGAGTGGGAGAGCTTCTGAGGCAGTGCGGGGCAAGGGTTTGCTATTGAAGTAATAGCTGCTAGCGCTTATAGATAAAGCGCTAGGGATCCTCTGCACGAATCGAGCGGAAAGTGTGCGCTGCGGATCGGGATGGGCTGCAAGGCGCAAAGCGCAGCAATAGCTGTAGCTATTGCGAGCATTTGCAACGCGGCAGACCGCCCGAGGCCGCAGATGCACACGGCGCGGTGATTTGTGCAGAGGATCCCTAGAGCCTGTTTTTGCTATGAAATGGTCGCACGGGCCCGGCGCCCGCTTTGCCCGGCCAGCCAGGGCGATAAACTTTGCCCATGCAAGTCGCCCTGGCCCAACTCTCCACCCACCTCCAACGGGCCCTGTCGCCGCTTTACGTGCTGCACGGCGATGAGCCCTTGTTGCAGCAGGAAGCCGCAGACGCCATCCGCGCCACCGCCCGTGCCCAGGGCTACACCGAGCGCAGCAGCTACACCGTGGCCGGTGCCCACTTTGACTGGAGCGCCGTGCTGGCCGCAGGCGGCTCACTCAGCCTGTTTGCCGACAAGCAGATTGTTGAAATCCGCATCCCCTCGGGCAAGCCCGGCAAGGACGGTAGCGTGGCCCTGCAGCATGTGGCCGAATCGGCCCGGGGCAACGACAGCACGCTCACCATCGTCATGCTGCCGCGCCTTGATAAAGCCACCAAAACCGGTGCCTGGTTTGCCGCGCTGGAGGGCAATGGCACGTCGATCCAGATCGACCCCATCGAGCGCGGCATGCTGCCGCAATGGATTGCCCAGCGCCTGGCCCAGCAAGGCCAGCGCGTGGTGGCGGGCGAGGAAGGCCAGCGCACGCTGCAGTTCTTTGCCGACCGCGTGGAAGGCAATCTGCTGGCCGCGCACCAGGAAATCCAGAAACTGGCTTTGTTGCACCCGGCGGGTGAACTGACGCAAGCCCAGGTCGAAGCCGCCGTGCTCAACGTGGCGCGCTATGACGTGTTCAAGCTGTCTGAATCGGTGCTGGCCGGGCAGACGGCCCGCGTGCAGCGCATGCTCGACGGCCTGCAGGCCGAGGGTGAGGCCGAGGTGCTGGTGCACTGGGCGCTGGCCGAAGACATCCGGGCCCTCAAGCGCGTGAAAGACGCCATGAACGCTGGCCGCCCCCTGCCCATGGCGCTGCGCGAGAACCGCATCTGGGGCCCCAAGGAGCGGCTGTTTGAACGTATCCTGCCCAAGGCCAGCGACGCCGCTTTGGCGCGCCTGCTGCACTCGGCCCACACGGTGGACGGCATCGTCAAAGGCCTCAAGCAGCCCGACTGGCCGCAAGACGGCTGGCAGGCCCTGCAGCGCCTGGCCTTTCAGCTGTGCCGCCTGACCAGCGCGGCACGGTGATGGCGGCCGCTGCTGCCTCCCCGCCTTTGCGCCTGCCCAACGACGACGCCACCAACGGCTGGTCCGCCATCCTGCCCCCGCGCACGCCGCGCCCTGCGCTGCAGGGCGATGTGCTGGCCGACTGGCTGGTGCTGGGCGCGGGCTTTGCGGGCCTGGCCGCCGCGCGCCGCCTGGCCGAGCTGCGCCCGCACGCCCACATCGTGGTGGTAGATGCAGGCACCGTGGGCGATAACGCCTCGGGCCGCAACTCGGGCTTCGCCATCGATGTGCCGCACAACATCGGCAGTTCGCTCGAAGATCTGCGCCAGGCCGCGCACTACCAAGCGTTGCTCACGGCGGGCATGAACGACTTGGAGCTGCTGGTGGCGCAGCACCGCATCGACTGCCAATGGCGCCGCGCAGGCAAGTACCACTGCGCCGTGTCGCCCGCCGCCGAGCGCACGCTGCAGCACCATGTGCAGGAGCTGCGCGCCCTGGGTGCAACGCACGAATTGCTGGACCGCAACGCCCTGGCCGCGCGCCTGGGCACCCGCTACTTTGCTGCCGGGCTCTACACGCCGGGCACCGTGCTGCTCAACCCCGCCGCGCTGTGCCGGGGCCTGGCCGATGCGCTGCCCGCCAACGTCACCCTGCACGAGCACACACCCGTGCAGCGGCTGGATCTGTCGGGCGGCCAGGTGGTGGCGCACACGCCGCAGGGCCGTGTGCGTGCGCCGCAACTGTTGCTGGCGGCCAATGGGTTTGCGCAGCAGCTGGGGCTGTTTGGCAGCGCCTGGGGGGCAGAGACGTTTCCGCTGGTCACCTTTGGCTCGCTCACCGCGCCGCTCACGCCTGAGCAGCGCAGCCGCCTGGGCGCGCCCGAGGGTTGGGGCGTGACGCCCGCCAGCGCCGTGACGGGTGCCACGCTGCGCTACACGGACGACCACCGTATTCTGGTGCGCCAGGGCTTTGAATATGCGCCGCAGTTCCGCGTCAGCCCTGCGGTGCGCGAGCGGGTGCGGCGCGAGCATGCGGCTGTGTTTGCGGCGCGTTTTCCGCAACTGGCCGATGTGGCGTTGGAGCATTTTTGGGAAGGCTCGATTGCCATCACCCGCAATGGCGCGCCACGTTGGGGGCGGCTGGCGCCGCAGGTGCATGGCGTCGCCGGATGCAATGGGGCGGGGGTGGTGAAGTTCACTGCGCTGGGGGCGTTGGCGGCAGATTTGGCGCTGGGGCAGGACAACCCGTTGCTGGCGCATGCTTTGGCGTTGGGTGGGCCGACGCGCATGCCGCCGCAGCCGTTCATGGGGCTGGGGGTGCGGGCTTATATTGCACGGGAGAAGTGGTTGGGGCGGGCGGAGGTTTGAGGGGTTTTGGCCGCTAGCGCTTTTGGAATAAGCGCTGGCAGCTATGAAATTGAGAGTGATTGTCTGGGGTTTCTGTCACCATTCGTACCCCGCCCGTTCGGGCTGAGCTTGTCGAAGCCTGGGCTTGCTCGCTGATCTTGTGGCTTGCTTGTGCCGAGGGCGGGAGCCGGGGAGTGCGCCCGGCGGCGCAGTAACTTTCTTTCGCGTCGCCGAAAGAAAGTCACCAAAGAAAGGGCGACCCCAAGTCTGCGACCCCTTCGCGGAGCGAAGGGGCAAACCTGCGTCGGAGCGGTTGCGGGGTGCGCCGCGAAACTCACTGCGCGCTGAAGCGCTCCGTTCAAACAGCCGCGGCGAGTCAGTCAACGAAGCACGCGCGCTTCGACGCGCGTGCCACCCCGCAACCGCCCCGCCGCAGGCGCAGCCACAGGGGGTGGGCAGCCGAGAACATCCCAGCAGCCGCTCGGGCCATTGCTGCGCTCGGCCCTGGCGGGTCAGTTGGCGCTCAGTGTGGTTTGGGCTTTTTCTACCCACACCGTTAAGTTCGCCACCAGGTCTTTTTGGCTGAATGAGCAGCTTTCTTCTGAGAACAATGCGCTCGATTCAAGCCTGTCCAGCAGGTTCAGCAGCACCTCGCTGTAGCGCGGGGGCAGGGCGGTGAGCAAGGTGGTTTGCTGGCGGGCCAGGGTGCTCAGGGCGGCGGCGGTGTGGTCGCCGCGTTCAAAGGCTTGCAGGGCTTGGGCCAGGGTGGTGAGCTGGGCTGATGCGGTGTCGGTCATGGTGGTGCGGTGGTGTGCAACGGGGCAGGGCGCAAGGGTAAAGCCAACTGCGGCAAAATCGCAGGATGAATGCCCTCAACGTCGCTGAATACACGCACACCCTCGGTCTCCAGGCAAAAACGGCCTCTGCGCTGATGGCGAAAGCGCCGGCAGCTATCAAAAACAAAGCATTGCTGGCCCTGGCCCGTCTGCTGCGTGAGCAGACCGAAGCGCTGCAGGTAGACAACGCCCGCGATCTGGAGCGCGCGCGCGCTGCCGGGCTGGCCGAGCCGATGGTGGACCGTTTGAAGCTCAGCCCCAAGGTGCTGGAGACCTGCGCCCAGGGCTGTGAGCAGCTTGCCGCCATGGCCGATGTGATTGGCGAGATCATTGGTATGAAGCAGCAGCCCAGCGGCATCCGCGTGGGGCAGATGCGCGTGCCGATTGGCGTGTTCGGCATGATTTACGAGAGCCGCCCCAACGTGACCATCGAGGCCGCGTCCTTGAGCATCAAGAGCGGCAACGCTTGCATCTTGCGCGGTGGCTCCGAAGCCATTGATTCCAACCGGGCCCTCGCCAAGCTGGTGCAGCAGGCGCTGGCCGAGGCGGGCCTGCCGCAAGATGCGGTGCAGCTGGTGCAGACCACCGACCGCGAGGCCGTGGGCCAGCTCATTGCCATGCCCCAGTTTGTGGATGTGATCATCCCCCGTGGCGGCAAGGGGCTGATCGAGCGCATCAGCCGCGATGCCAAGGTGCCCGTCATCAAGCACCTGGACGGCAACTGCCACACCTATGTGGACGACCCCTGCGACATCGCTATGGCGGTGAAGGTGGCCGACAACGCCAAGACGAACAAGTACAGCCCCTGCAACGCAAGCGAAGGCCTGCTGGTGGCGCGTGGCGTGGCGGCAGAGTTTCTGCCCAAGATCGGCGCGGTGTATGCCGCCAAGGGCGTGGAGATGCGCGGCTGCCTCGAGTCGCTGGCCATCTTGCAATCGGTGGCTGGTGCCAAGCTGGTGCCTGCGACGGAGCAGGACTGGAGCGAGGAATACCTGGCCCCCATCATCAGCGTGAAGGTGGTGGCGGGTGTGGATGAAGCCATTGCGCACATCAACCACTATTCCAGCCACCACACCGATGCCATCCTGACGCGCGACCACATGCACGCCCAGCAGTTCCTGCGCGAGGTGGATTCGGCCAGCGTGATGGTGAATGCCAGCACACGCTTTGCCGATGGCTTTGAGTTTGGGCTGGGGGCGGAAATCGGTATCAGCACCGACAAGTTCCACGCGCGCGGGCCGGTGGGCATTGAGGGCCTGACTTCGCTCAAGTACGTGGTGCTGGGCGAAGGCGAAGTGCGCGCCTGAGTGGCGCTGGGCCGCTGTGTGGCATTTGCTCCTGTTTTGGTAGCTGCTCGCGCTTATCCATCAGGCGCTAGCGGCCTTTTTTGTCTCAATCGCTGACCCCCCATGAAAATCATCATCCTCGGGGCGGGCCGTGTGGGCGAGAGCGTGGCCGACAGCCTGGTGTCCGAGCGCAACGACATCACCGTCATCGACACCGACGCCGAGCGCCTGCGCGACCTGGAGTCGCGCTTTGACCTGCGCGGCGTGGTGGGCAACGGCATCGAGCCCGCCGTGCTGGCCGAGGCCGGGGCGCGCGACACCGACCTGCTGATCGCCTGCGCGGCGCAGGACGAGACCAACCTGGTGTGCTGCAAGATTGCGCAGTTGCTGTTCAACGTGCCCACCCGCATTGCGCGGGTGCGCTCCACGGGGCTGGAGGGCGATGCGCGCCTGCTGGGCACCGAGGGCTTTGCGGTGGACCGCATCATCTGCCCCGAAGAATCGCTCACGCGCTACATCGGCAAGCTCATTGACTACCCCGAGGCCATGCAGGTGCGTGAGTTTGCGGGCGGGCGCGCTTGCCTGGTGTCCGTGCGCGCGCGCCATGGGGCACCGATGGTGGGCGGCACCATTGCCGCGCTGCGCGCCAGTGCGCCCGAGGTAGCGGTGCGGCTGGTGGCCATCTACCGCCGCTTTCCTGACGAGCCCGATCGCTTTGTGGCCTGCGCGGGCGACACGCGCATTGAGCCTGGCGACGAGGTGTTCGTGCTGGCGGCGCAGGAGCACATTGCGCATGTGCTGTCGGCCCTGCACCGGCGCGATGCGCGCCATGCGCACCCCGTGCGCCGCATCATGATTGCCGGGGGCGGGCGCGTGGGCCTGCGCCTGGCGCAGCAGCTGGGCCAGCAAGAGGGGCGGTTTCACCTCAAGGTCATCGAGTCGGACCCGCAGCGCTGCGTGGAGCTGGCCTCGGTGCTGCCGCACGACGTGCTGGTGCTGCAGGGCGACACCACCGATGAAGACCTGCTGGGCGACGAAGGCGTGGAAGAGGTGGACCTGTTCCTGGCCGTGACCGATGACGATGAGGACAACATCATGTCCTGCCTGCTGGCCAAGCGCATGGGCGCACAGCGAGTGCTGGCACTCATCAACCGCCGCAGCTATGCCGATTTGATGCACGGCACACAGATCGACATTGCACTGTCGCCCGCGCAGGCCATGCTGGGCGAGCTGCTGGCCTTTGTGCGCCAGGGCGATGTGCAGGCCGTGCACAGCCTGCGCCGGGGCGTGGCCGAGGCGCTGGAGATCGTGGTGCGGGGCGACCGCAAGAGTTCGCGCGTGGTGGGCCGCAAGGTGAGCGAGCTGCACCTGCCGCGCGATGTGCACATCGGCCTCATCGTGCGGGGCTTGCCGGACGCCACGGCGCCTGCGGGCGAGGGCGGCGCTGTGCTGCCCGAGCCGCAGGTGATCATCCCGCGCAGCGCCACGGTGCTGGAGAGCAACGACCATGTGGTCTTCTTCCTGCCGCACAAGCGCCTGGTGCGCGAGGTGGAAAAGCTCTTTCGCGTGAGTGCGACGTTTTTCTGACGCAGTGGGGCGACGACCATGACGGACATGTTTCCCGTCCTGCGCGTGCTGGGCATTTTGGTGATGATCTTTGCATCGTCCCTGGCCCTGCCCACGGCCGTGTCGTGGTGGATGCAGGACGGCATCTGGTTTGTGTACCCGCTGTCCATGGCTGCCACGGCGTTTGCCGGGGGCTGGCTGTGGTGGAGCTTTCGCGTCTTCCGGCGCGAGCTGCAGCCGCGCCACGGGGTGATGCTGGTCTCGCTGGTGTGGCTGCTGCTGCCTTTGTTTGCCGCGCTGCCGCTGATGCTGGCGGGGCATTTCATCGGGCGGCCACTGTCGTTCACGCATGCGTACTTTGAGGCGGTGTCGGGCCTCACGACCACCGGTTCTACGGTGATGAGCGGGCTCGACACGCTGCCCGTCTCCGTCAACATCTGGCGCACCTTTTTGCAGTGGCTGGGCGGCATGGGCATTTTGATTTTGGCGGTGGCCGTGCTGCCGCTGCTGGGCGTGGGCGGCAGCCAGCTCTTCAAGGCCGAGGCCGCCGGGCCGGTGAAGGACGCCAAGCTCACGCCGCGCATGACCGGCACCGCCAAGGGGCTGTGGGGCGTGTATGCGCTGTTCTCGGTGGCCTGCGCGCTGGCCTACTGGCTGGGCGGCATGGCGCCGCTGGATGCGGTGATGCACATGTTCACCACGGTGAGCCTGGGTGGCTTGTCGCCGTACGACGCGAGCTTTGGGCATTTTCAGTCGCCGCTGCTCGAAGCCATTGCCATCGTTTTCATGCTCGTGGCCAGCTGCAACTTTGCGCTGTACTTTGTGGCCCTGCGCAAGGGCGACTGGCGCGGCTTTTGGCGCGACCCGGAGCTGCGCGCCACGCTGGGCACGCTGGTCGGCGGCGGGCTGGTGGTGTCGCTGCTGCTGTGGGCCAAGGGGGTGTACGAGCCGCTGGCTGCCCTGCGGCACGGCATGTTCAACACCGTGTCGCTGGCCACCACCACGGGCTACGCCACGGTGGACTACCTGGGCTGGCCGGTGTTTGCGCCGGTACTGATGCTGCTCATGTCGGGCGTGGCCACCAGTGCGGGCTCCACCGGCTGCGGCATCAAGATGGTGCGCATGCTCATTTTGGTCAAGCAGGCCCGCCGCGAGATGACGCGGCTGGTGCACCCGCGCGCGGTGCAGCCGGTGCGCCTGGGCGATGCGGTGGTGGACAACCGGGTGATCTTCTCGGTGCTGGCTTTCATGCTGGTGTACGGCGCCACGGTGATCGGCCTGAGCATGGTGCTGCTGCTGACCGACCTGGACCCGTTGACCGCGTTTTCTGCCGTGCTGGCCAGCGTGAACTGTGCGGGGCCAGGGCTGGGCAGCGTGGGGCCTGCGTCCAACTTTGCGGTGCTGACGGATTTTCAGATCTGGGTGTGCACGCTGGCCATGCTGCTGGGGCGGCTGGAGATTTTGAGCTTCATGGCGGTGCTCACCCCCGCGTTCTGGCGGCGTTGATCGCTGGCGGCAGGGCACCGGCATTTTTTGCGCAGGATGCCAGGTGTTGGCATTGCGAAAGTGGCGGGCGTCCCCATATCCCGAAATCCCACCTCCCTACAATCGGTTTCAACTGTGTCCCCCGAGGGCTTTTATGGTTCCGCATCTCATCACGGCCCTCACCGGTCCGATCAACGAGCTTGAACAGCGCATTCTGGATTCCATGCCTGCCATCGAGCGCTGGTTTCGCCTGGAGTGGATGGAGCACACGCCCCCGTTCTATACCTCGGTGGACATCCGCAACGCGGGCTTCAAGCTGGCCCCGGTGGACACCAACCTCTTTCCTGGTGGCTGGAACAACCTGACCAAGGAAATGCTGCCGCTGGCGGTGCAGGCGGCCATGGCGGCCATCGAGAAGATCTGCCCCGAGGCGCGCAACCTGCTGATCATTCCGGAAAACCACACGCGCAACACCTTCTACCTGGCCAATGTGGTGCAGCTGCAGCGCATCTTCAACATGGCGGGCCTGAATGTGCGGGTGGGCTCCATCAGCCCGGAGATCAAGAAATCCACGCTGATCGAGTTGCCCAACGGCGATTCGGTGACGCTGGAGCCCGTGGTGCGCAACAAGGGGCGTTTGGGGCTCAAGAACTTTGACCCCTGCACCATCTTGCTCAACAACGACCTCTCGGCCGGTGCCCCGGGCATTCTGGAAGACCTGCACGAGCAGTATTTGCTGCCGCCCCTGCACGCCGGCTGGAGCGTGCGTAAGAAGAGCACGCACTTCAAGAACTACGAAGAGGTGGCCAAGCGCTTTGGCAAGATGCTGGGCATCGACCCTTGGCTGGTGAACCCCATGTACAGCCAGTGCAGTGGGCTCAACTTTGCTGAAGACTCGGGCATGGACGCACTGCAGGCGTCAGTGGATGCACTGCTGACCAAGGTGCGCCGCAAGTACAAGGAATACGGCATCAACGAAAAGCCGTTTGTGGTGGTCAAGCCGGACAACGGCACCTATGGCATGGGCATCATGACGGTGCGCGACGCCAAGGAGCTGGATGCGCTCAACCGCAAGACCAAGAACAAGATGGCCGTCATCAAGGACGGCCAGACGGTCTCGGACGTGATCATCCAGGAAGGCGTGCTGACCCAGGAGCGGGTGAACGATGCCGTGGCCGAGCCCGTGGTCTACATGATGGACCGCTATGTGGTGGGCGGCTTCTACCGCATGCACGCTGAGCGCGGCGTGGACGAAAACCTCAACTCCCCCGGCGCCAGCTTTGTGCCGCTGGCCTTTGAGCACAGCACGCACATGCCCCAGCCTGGCGTGCGCCCTGGGGTGAGCGCACCCAACCGCTTCTATATGTATGGGGTGGTGGCCCGCCTGGCCATGCTGGCGGCCAGCTACGAGCTGGAGGCCACCGACCCGGATGCCGAGGTCTACGACTGACGCTGGGGTGTGAAGGGGCCGCTGTGGCGTGCCCGCTTCAAATGCTTGCCATTGTTTGACGGCAGGCGCCAGAGGGCAGTTGCTGCGGTGCAACATCTGGATACGCCTTGATGGGGGGCGTAGCCATGCAGCGCAAAATAGCGCTCTCCCAAATTATGGAACCCTGTCCGGCGCACGAGTGCGGCGGGGTCGCTTCAGTGCAAAGCTCTTCCAAATCCTCGCTCGCAGCCCTGACGCTGGGCGCGATCGGCGTCGTTTATGGCGATATCGGCACCAGTGTGCTGTACGCAGTCAAAGAGGTGTTCGGCTCGGGGCATGTGCCCTTCACGCACGAGAACATCTACGGCATCCTCTCGATTTTCTTCTGGACCCTCACGGTCATCGTCTCGCTGAAGTACGTGGTGCTGGTGCTGCGGGCCGACAACAACGGCGAAGGCGGGCTGATCGCCATGCTGGCCCTGGCATCGCAAGCGGTCAAAGACAAGCCCAAGCTGCGCGGTGTGCTGCTGGCGGTGGGGATTTTTGGCACTTCGCTGTTCTATGGGGATGGGGTGATCACGCCGGCCATCTCGGTGCTGTCTGCGGTCGAGGGGCTGGAGGTGGTCTCTCCCCACTTCAAGCAGTACGTCATCCCCATCACCCTGGTCGTGTTGTTTGGCCTGTTTGCCGTGCAAAAGCGGGGCACGGGCGGTATTGGCAAGTTCTTTGGGCCTATCACGCTGGTTTGGTTTTTGACACTGGCGGTCTTGGGGGTCTTCCACATCCAGGGGCACCCTGAAATTCTGTGGGCCATGAGCCCGCACCACGCGCTGCTGTTCATGTGGCACCAGCCTGGCACCAGCTTCATCATTCTGGGGGCCGTGGTTTTGTGCGTTACGGGTGCCGAGGCGCTGTATGCCGACTTGGGGCATTTTGGCAAACGTCCCATCCGCCTGGCTTGGTTCAGCGTGGCCATGCCTTCACTCACGCTCAACTACTTTGGCCAGGGTGCTCTGCTGCTGGCCGAGCCAGAGGCCGTCAAAAACCCCTTCTTCATGATGGCGCCCGATTGGGCTTTGATCCCCCTGGTGGGCTTGGCTACGTTGGCCACGGTCATCGCATCGCAGGCCTTGATCACCGGGGCCTTCAGTGTGACCAAGCAGGTCATTCAGCTGGGGTACTTGCCGCGCCTGAACATCCAGCACACCAGCGTGCGCGACACGGGCCAGATCTACATGCCGCTGGTGAACTGGGGCCTGTTTGTGGCCATTGTGCTGGCGGTGGTGATGTTCCGCTCGTCGAGCAATCTAGCAGCGGCCTACGGTATCGCGGTGACGCTGGACATGCTGATCACCACCACGCTGACGTTTTTCGTGATCCGATACGGCTGGGGTTACCCGCTGGCGCTGTGCGTGGCGGCCACGGGGTGTTTCTTCATGGTGGATCTGGCGTTCTTCGCGTCCAACCTGCTCAAGCTGCTGCAGGGGGGCTGGTTCCCGCTGATGATTGGTGGCGCGGTGTTTACGCTGATGATGACCTGGAAAGAGGGCCGCCGCCTGCTCAATGAGAAGCTGCGCGCAGATGCGATTGACCTCAAGGACTTCCTGGAATCCGTCTTCATCAGCCCGCCCACCCGGGTGGATGGGACGGCCATCTTTTTGACGGCCGAGCCTGGTGCGGTGCCCAATGCACTGTTGCACAACCTCAAGCACAACAAGGTGTTGCACCAGCAAAACCTTTTTGTGACGGTGCGCAACCATGAGGTGCCCTGGATCGGCCTGGACAAGCGGCTGCAGGTGGAGTCGCTGGGGCACGATTGCTGGCAGGTGGTGGTGCATTACGGCTTTAAAAACGACCCCGACCTGCCCCGGGCGCTGGAAGCGCTGCGTGGGCGGGGCTGCGATGTGGAGCCCATGACCACCAGCTATTTCCTGTCGCGCGATACCGTCATCCCCACCATTGGCAGCGGCATGGCCCACTGGCGCGAAAAGCTCTTTGCCCAGATGCACCACAACGCCAGCGGCGCCGCCGACTTCCTGCACCTGCCCAACAACTCGGTGGTGGAGCTGGGCTCCAAAATCGAAATCTGACACCGTTTGCCTCGGTCCTCCGGCTGTTGGGCCGGGTGGTCCGCAGCGGGGTGCCAGAATGCGCCCCCATGCAATTTTTCAAAGATATCAGCCTGTCGGCCTTTGTCGCAGGCTTTGTGGCCGTGCTGGTGGGCTTCACCAGTTCGGTCGCCATCGTGTTTCAAGCGGCCCAAGGTTTTGGGGCAACGCCTGCCCAAATCACTTCCTGGATCTGGGCCCTCGGCCTGGGGATGGGCCTGTGTTCATTGCTCCCCTCGCTTGTTCTGCGCAAACCGGTGATGGTGGCGTGGTCTACCCCTGGCGCCGCAGTGCTGGCGACGGCAGGCGTGGCGGGTGGTTTCTCCATGGGCGAGGCGGTGGGTGCGTTCATGGTGTGCTCGGTGCTGGTGGTCTTGGTGGGTGTCACCGGCCTGCTGGAGCGTGTGGCCGATCGCATTCCTTCAGAAATTGCCTCAGCGTTGTTGGCCGGGGTATTGACCCGGTTTGGCATCCAGACCTTTGCCGCGCTGCAGACCGCGCTGCCTCTTGTCTTGCTCATGGTGGGTTCCTATCTGGTGGCCCGCCG